>NZ_BMDG01000029.1 GCF_014635665.1 Isoptericola cucumis | reverse complement strand
CGGCAGCGGCGAACCCCTTCCCTGCGGCCGATTGCCTCAGGACCCAACAGTGTGCTCACGAGACCCCCGACCCCACCACCCGGCGTTCCCACCCCCACCCACCCCAACAGGAGCGGACGCGAGCGTACTGACCAGGCCGACAAGACCCGAGACCCCAACAGTCAATGTTCCACCCATGAGCAACCGCCAGACGCACGAACGGCGCCTCAAACGGTCTGCCTGACCCCCACCCACCCGAAAACGAGCAGGCACCCACCCCACAAAGAGGCAAGAACAGGGGGTATCAGATGCTCCTTAGAAAGGAGGTGATCCAGCCGCACCTTCCGGTACGGCTACCTTGTTACGACTTAGTCCCAATCGCCAGTCCCACCTTCGACCACTCCCTCCCACAAGGGGTTGGGCCGTGAGCTTCGGGTGTTACCAACTTTCGTGACTTGACGGGCGGTGTGTACAAGGCCCGGGAACGTATTCACCGCAGCGTTGCTGATCTGCGATTACTAGCGACTCCGACTTCATGGGGTCGAGTTGCAGACCCCAATCCGAACTGAGACCGGCTTTTTGGGATTCGCTCCACCTTACGGTATCGCAGCCCTCTGTACCGGCCATTGTAGCATGCGTGAAGCCCAAGACATAAGGGGCATGATGATTTGACGTCATCCCCACCTTCCTCCGAGTTGACCCCGGCAGTCTCCCATGAGTCCCCGGCATAACCCGCTGGCAACATGGGACGAGGGTTGCGCTCGTTGCGGGACTTAACCCAACATCTCACGACACGAGCTGACGACAACCATGCACCACCTGTGCACCGACCTTGCGGGGCACCCATCTCTGAGTGTTTCCGGTGCATGTCAAGCCTTGGTAAGGTTCTTCGCGTTGCATCGAATTAATCCGCATGCTCCGCCGCTTGTGCGGGCCCCCGTCAATTCCTTTGAGTTTTAGCCTTGCGGCCGTACTCCCCAGGCGGGGCACTTAATGCGTTAGCTGCGGCACGGAACTCGTGGAATGAGCCCCACACCTAGTGCCCAACGTTTACGGCATGGACTACCAGGGTATCTAATCCTGTTCGCTCCCCATGCTTTCGCTCCTCAGCGTCAGTTGCGGCCCAGAGACCTGCCTTCGCCATCGGTGTTCCTCCTGATATCTGCGCATTCCACC
>NZ_BMDG01000028.1 GCF_014635665.1 Isoptericola cucumis | reverse complement strand
GGAAGTACCCGGACGAGCTGCGTGAGCGTGCGATCCGGATGGCTGTGGACCTGCGCAGGGATCCGGAGACGAAGACCGGGGCGTTGCGCCGGGTGGGTGAGCAGCTCGGGATCCACCCCGAGACGCTGCGCAATTGGGTTCGTCAGGCGGAGGTCGACGAGGGGTACCTGCCGGGGACGACGACGAGTGATGCGCAGCGTCTGGCGGAGCTGGAGCGGGAGAACCGTGAGCTGCGGCGGGCGAACCACATCCTGCGGACCGCGTCGGCTTTCTTCGCGGCGGAGCTCGACCGCCCGTCCAGCAAGTAGTCGCCTATATCGATGCCCACCGTCACGAAGTCGTCGAGGGGCGCGAGCTCGGGGTCGAGCCGATCTGCGAGGTGCTGCAGGTCGCTCCGAGCACGTACTACGCGGCCAAATCCCGCCCGCCCTCGGCCAGATCTGTCAGCGACGCTGCCACGACCACGCTCATCCGGGACGTGCACGCGGCAAACTTCGGCGTCTACGGCGCCCGGAAGGTCCACGCCGAGCTACACCGCCAGGGACACCGGGTCGCACGGTGCACGGTCGAACGACTGATGCGCGCCGCCGGGTTGCGGGGCATCACCCGGGCGAAGGGGCCACGCACCACGGTCCCGGGCACGGGCCCGGATACCCGCCCGGACCTCGTCCAAAGAGACTTCACGGCCAGTGAACCGAACCGGTTGTGGGTCTGCGACATCACCTACTGCCGCACGTTCGCCGGCTGGGCCTATGCCGCGTTCGTCATCGACGTCTACTCCCGCCGCGTCGTCGGCTGGCAGCTGTCCAAGTCCCTGCGCACCGACCTCGCCCTGGACGCCCTGGAGATGGGCATCTGGACCCGCACCCGCGACGGCGCCGATCTGACCGGCCTGACGCACCACAGCGACAAGGGAGTGCAGTACCTCGCGATCCGCTACACCCAGCGCCTCGCCGAGGCCGGCGCGGTCGCCTCGGTCGGCTCGACGGGTGACAGCTACGACAACGCCCTCGCGGAGGCGTTCAACTCGCTGTTCAAGGCCGAGCTCGTGCGCAACAAAGGCCCCTGGAAGAACATCGACGATCTCGAACTCGCGACAGCCGAGTACATCGACTGGTTCAACCACCGACGCCTGCACGGCGAAATCGGGCTCGTCCCACCCGCCGAGCTCGAGGACAACCACTACCGACA
>NZ_BMDG01000027.1 GCF_014635665.1 Isoptericola cucumis | reverse complement strand
GTAGGGGCGGGCATCCCGTCAGAGTCCGCGTGAGCTACACCAAGCGCGCGTACAACTATTTCTCGAGCCAGAAGAACGCGACGACGCGCACCCACATCAAGTCGGTGCGATCGCGGGCCCATGTGGGTGCCGCTGCTGCGACCACGGCCGCGTCGGTGGCGCTCGCAGGTCCTCAGGAGTCGGCCGCGCAGATGGAGCGCGTCAAGCGCTGGAACAAGGTGCAAGCGCAGCCGTACTGGCTTCAGACGAAGATGCGAAGCGCGTGGGGCCGGCAGACGCAATCTTTTCAGTCTAGCCGTGCCACACGGACGGTCAACGATCTCACGCAAAGCTCTGCTCTCAAATGGGGCGGGCGGGCTCTTGGTGTGGCTGGCGTGGGAGTAGGCGTGTGGGCCTATCACGAATCGGGTGACAGTTGGGGAGAAGCAGCAACCAAGACAACTGTCGATACCGCCGCGATATGGGCTGGCGCTAAGGGTGGCGCCATTGCCGGCGCTGCAATTGGTTCACTCTTCCCGGGAGCCGGCACCGCAATCGGCGCGGGGATTGGGGGACTCATAGGTGGCATAGGCGGCTATTTTGCCGCTGGCCAGATCAACAACCGATTCGTCGCGCCACGCTTTGACTAGCACCTCGGATCTGGCTATGGAGGATGAATGTTTCTCGTCGCATTGACATTGCTATGGCTTGCGATGACGTGTTTTTATACGTGGCAGGTTGTTGCCCTATGGCGAAACCCTATGAAGATCGAGTTCTTTGTCGCATCACTATCACCGTTGCCGCTAGGGGAAGCGGGTAGGAGGGGCGAAGTGCGGGCGGCCCCGCTCACATGTACGACGCTATGGGCCATAGGATCGGCACTCGTTGGAATCTTGATTTCGGACTACTTTCCCGGTTTGTCTTTCCTGAATTCGACACTGGTAGGAGTCCTGACGATTGGTGCAATCCTTGTCCCTCTTGTGCTGGAGGTGCTTGTCGTTCTGGTGAACCGTCCGCGATTCGTCGTTCCACCTCACATGAGGGGAGATCGCGGTGTCCTGATCGACCGGATACACAGAAGGCGCGAGCGGCGAAAGTGACGAGAAGCCGGTGGCATCGAGGTGGTCGGGTAGTCATTGAATCAATTGAGCCGGACCGGGCGTCCCGTGGGGTGCCGTCGTCGCCGGGTCGAACCACTCGCCGTACGGTGAGCTGATCATGG
>NZ_BMDG01000026.1 GCF_014635665.1 Isoptericola cucumis | reverse complement strand
GATGTATCGCTTGAGGCAGCGTTTGATCTCGCGGCGTGTCTTGCCCTCGCTGGTGCGGCGGGCGACGTAGTCGCGGGTGCGGTCGTCGTAGCGGATTCGCGATAGCACGATCGTGTGGAGCGCGCGGTTGAGCTGCCGGTCGCCGTGACGGTTGAGGCGATGACGTGTGGTCACTTGCCCGCTGTTGGCCGGGATCGGGGCGACACCGGCGAGCATCGCGAACGCGGCCTCGGAGTGGATGCGTCCGGGGTGGGACCAGGCGCACAGCACGGTCGCGGCCACGATCGGGCCGATCCCGGGTTGGTCGAGAAGGTCGGGTCGCCAGGACCGCACGATCGCGAGGATCGCCTTCTCGTGGGCGGCGGCCTCGTCGGCCAAGGCGTGGGCTCGGCGTGCCAGGGACCGCAGCACGGTCACCGTGGCAACTGTCTCTCCGTCCCAGGACGTATGGACTCTCAGGGCGGCCGCGGTCGTGAGCATCTCGGGAAGTTTCTGGCTGCGGAACCTGGCGCGCAGTGGTTCGGGGGCAGCGATCACGAGGCTGAACACCTGCCGCTGCGCGTCGGTGCCGGCCTCGACGGCGGAACGGCGGGCGGCCAGCAGTACCGACAACGCCTGCCGGTCGCCCGCGGCCCGCGGCGTGCCCAGGCGGGAGCGTGCTACCGCCTCACGGGCCGCGCGGATCGCGTCCAGCGGGTCGGACTTGGCACCGTTGCGGCGCCGTGCTCGCTCGGGACGGTCGAGCTCGACGACGACCTCTTCATGCTGTTCCAGGTGGCGTGCCAGGCCGGCGCCGTGCCCGCCGGTGCCCTCGATGGCCCAGGCCCGCAGCATGCCGTGAGAGTCCGCGAACTCGATGAGTTGGGCATAGCCCTCGGCGGTGGCCTCGACCGTCACCTCGCCTAGGACACCACCCGTGTGGGCAGCGACGGCAGCAGCGCTGTGGGTCAGGACGTGGGTATCGACGCCGACGACGACATCGACCACCTCGCGTAGATCGGTCAGACTGGTCATGCGTTCTCTCCTTCGCCGGACGGGACGTGGGTCCGGTCCGGGACGGAGAATCGGCAGGACTGTGACGGGACACGTCAGGCGCCGCTAACGCCCGACGGTCAAGCTCCTGATCAGGCCAGTCACTCCGACCGGGCCGGGGCCGACGATCGTGGATCGGACAAGTCCGCTCAAAGACACGAAGTCAGTCAGACCAAGGGT
>NZ_BMDG01000025.1 GCF_014635665.1 Isoptericola cucumis | reverse complement strand
CTGACCTGGGGTCGAACTATCCGGTGCAGGCGAACTGGGCGTACGAGCAGGGCTCGCGGCGGTTGACGGACTCGTGGGTGGTGCGAGCCGGCGCCAGCACGTGGGACTACGACGCGCACTACACGTATGACGCGGCGGGGAACGTGCTGAGCGTGGCTGATGCTCCCGAGGGCAAGCCTGCGGATGTGCAGTGTTTCGAGTATGACGGGTTGCGTCGTATGACGCAGGCGTGGTCGCAGGCGTCTACGGGGTGTGCGGCGGAGCCCTCGGTCGCGGGTGTCGGGGGTGTGGCGGGGTACTGGACGAGCTACCGGTTCGACGAGGTGGGTAATCGTACGAGTGTGGTCGAGCACGCCGCGGATTCGGATGGCGTTGATACGACGTTGTCGTACGGGTATCCGGACGCGGGGTCGGTGCAGCCTCATGCGGTGTCGTCGGTGACGGCGTCGGGTGGTGCGTCTGGTGGTTCGGCGGGTGGTTCGGCGGGGTCGTCGTCGTTCGGGTATGACGCGTCGGGGAACATGATGTCGCGTCAGGTGGCGGGTCAGGCGGCGCAGGCGCTCGTGTGGGACGCGGAGGGTGAGCTGGCCGAGGTCGCTGAGGGGTCGAGGGTCACGGGCCGGTATGTGTATACGGCCGATGGTGAGCGTTTGGTGCGTGCCGAGGGCGGGGAGACGACGTTGTTCTTGCCGGGTGGGACGGAGGTGACCGCTTCGGGTTCGGGCTCTGGTGTGACGGTGTCGGCGCGGCGGTACGTCCAGTTCGGTGGGCAGACGGTTGCGGTGCGTACGGGTGCGAGGGCGTCGGGGCTGACGACGGTCGTGGCGGATCATCACGGCACCGGGGTGGTGCAGGTGGACCAGGCGTCGAACACGCTCTCGCGGCGGTACACGGGCCCGTTCGGGCAGGAGCGCGGTACGGCGGCGTCCTGGACCGGGGATCGCGGGTTCCTGGACAAGTCGATGGATGCGTCCGGTCTGGTGGCTGTGGGTGCGCGGTACTACGACCCGGGCATCGGCCGGTTCATCAGCGTGGACCCGGTGATGGATCTGACGGATCCGCAGCAGTGGAACGCGTACTCGTATGCGAACAACAACCCGCTGACGTGGTCGGACCCGTCGGGGATGATCCCGATCGGTGCCGGTCATGTGGGGTACAACCCGAGGCAGAAGAACGACAAGCGTAAGTACGACACCTGCACACACTCGACATCGTGTGAGAAGACGGTCA
>NZ_BMDG01000024.1 GCF_014635665.1 Isoptericola cucumis | reverse complement strand
CTGATGATGGGGGTTCCTACACCAACCCATCCAGAAGACCTCGACGTGAGCGACGCTACCTTCCACAGCCCTGACCTGACCACGTTCTGCCGCCTGGACGAGCTCGGCCTCGTCGTTGTCGGCCAACGCCTGGAACCCGACCGGGCGGTGCTGGAGTGCAGGGTCGTCGCCCGCGAGGACGATGCATTCTGCCGCGGGTGCGGCGCGGAGGGCACCGCGCGGGGGACGGTGATCCGGCGGCTGGCGCACGAGCCGTTCGGGTGGCGGCCCACGACGCTGCTGATCAGGGTGCGCCGCTACCGGTGCGCGGGATGCCGTCGGGTGTGGCGGCAGGACACCACGGCGGCTGCCGAGCCGCGGGCGAAGCTCTCGCGGGTGGCGGTGCGCTGGGCGCTGGTCGGGTTGGTGGTCCAGCATCTGACGGTCGCCAGGGTGGCCGAGTCGCTGGACGTGGCCTGGGATACGGCGAACGATGCCGTCCTGGCCGAAGGAAGCCGACTGCTGATCGACGACGAGGCCCGGTTCGACGGCGTGGCCGTCATTGGCGTCGACGAGCACGTGTGGCGCCACACCCGCCGCGGGGACAAGTACGTCACCGTGATCATCGACCTCACCCCGATCCGCGACCACGCCGGGCCGGCCCGCCTGCTCGACATGGTCGAGGGACGTTCCAAGCAGGCGTTCAAGACCTGGCTCGCCGCCCGCCCGAAGGCCTGGCGCGACGGCGTGCACGTGGTCGCGATGGACGGCTTCACCGGGTTCAAGACCGCCACCGCCGAGGAGCTGCCCGATGCGGTCGCGGTGATGGACCCCTTCCATGTCGTGCGCCTGGCCGGTGACGCCATGGACCGCTGTCGTCGCCGTGTCCAGCAGGATCTGCACGGCCACCGCGGACGCGCGGGCGATCCGCTCTACTCCACTCGGCGGACCCTGCACACCGGCGCCGGCCTGCTCACCGACAAGCAGGCCGCCAGGATCGAGGTCCTGTTCGCCGCCGACGAGCACGTCGAGGTCGAGGCGACCTGGGGCATCTACCAGCGCATGATCACCGCCTACCGCGACCCCGACCGCGCCCACGGCCGCACCCTGATGACCGCAGTCATCGACTCCCTCGCCCGCGGCGTCCCAGCCGCCCTCACCGAGCTCGTCACCCTCGGGCGGACCCTGAAGAAGCGGGCCGACGACGTGCTCGCGTTCTTCGACCTGCCCGGCAGCAGCAACGGCCCGACCGAGGCGATCAACGGGCGACTCGAGCACCTACGCGGCTCCGCCCTCGGCTTCCGCAACCTGACCCACTACA
>NZ_BMDG01000023.1 GCF_014635665.1 Isoptericola cucumis | reverse complement strand
GTCTTCCACATCCGGCCTATCTACCCAGTGGTCTAGCTGGGTGCCTTCACCCCTTGCGGGGATGGAAACCTCATCTTGAAGCAGGCTTCCCGCTTAGATGCTTTCAGCGGTTATCCCTTCCGAACGTAGCTAACCAGCCGTGCCCTTGGCAGGACAACTGGCACACCAGAGGTTCGTCCGTCCCGGTCCTCTCGTACTAGGGACAGCCCTTCTCAAGTTTCCTGCGCGCGCAGCGGATAGGGACCGAACTGTCTCACGACGTTCTAAACCCAGCTCGCGTACCGCTTTAATGGGCGAACAGCCCAACCCTTGGGACCTACTCCAGCCCCAGGATGCGACGAGCCGACATCGAGGTGCCAAACCATGCCGTCGATATGGACTCTTGGGCAAGATCAGCCTGTTATCCCCGGGGTACCTTTTATCCGTTGAGCGACGGCGCTTCCACAAGCCACCGCCGGATCACTAGTTCCGACTTTCGTCCCTGCTCGACCTGTCGGTCTCACAGTCAAGCTCCCTTGTGCACTTGCACTCGACACCTGATTGCCAACCAGGCTGAGGGAACCTTTGAGCGCCTCCGTTACATTTTGGGAGGCAACCGCCCCAGTTAAACTACCCACCAGGCACTGTCCCTGATCCGGATCACGGACCGAGGTTAGATGGTCGATGCGGCCAGAGTGGTATTTCAACGATGACTCCACACACGCTGGCGCGTGCGCTTCATAGTCTCCCACCTATCCTACACAAGCCGCATCGAACACCAATACCAAGCTATAGTAAAGGTCCCGGGGTCTTTCCGTCCTGCTGCGCGTAACGAGCATCTTTACTCGTAGTGCAATTTCGCCGAGTTCGCGGTTGAGACAGCGGAGAAGTCGTTACGCCATTCGTGCAGGTCGGAACTTACCCGACAAGGAATTTCGCTACCTTAGGATGGTTATAGTTACCACCGCCGTTTACTGGGGCTTAAATTCTGGGCTTCGACCCGAGGGTCTGACCCGTCCTCTTAACCTTCCAGCACCGGGCAGGCGTCAGTCCGTATACATCGTCTTGCGACTTCGCACGGACCTGTGTTTTTAGTAAACAGTCGCTTCTCCCTGGTCTCTGCGGCCCTCCCCGCCTCCCCGGAGCAAGTCCGGTTCACGGTTCGGGCCCCCCTTCTCCCGAAGTTACGGGGGCATTTTGCCGAGTTCCTTAACCACGATTCACTCGATCGCCTTGGTATTCTCTACCTGACCACCTGAGTCGGTTTGGGGTACGGGCGGCTAGAACCTCGCGTCGAGGCTTTTCTTGGCAGCAGAGGATCACCCGTTTCCCGCATACGCGGTCACTATCAGCTCTCACCCTCGTGCCCTGCGGATTTGCCTACAGAGCGGGCTACGGCCTTGGACGTGGTCAACCATCGCCACGCCGGGCTACCTTCCTGCGTCACCCCTGTTAACACGCTTACCTACTACCGGTTCGGGTCCCACGCCGCCCCACCGGTGACGTCCCGAAGGACATCGGTGGTGGTTTGGGGTGGTTAGCATCACCGGGCTCGGTATGGGCGGTTCTTCGCCGGTAGGAGAATATCAACTCCTTGTCCATCGACTACGCCTGTCGGCCTCGCCTTAGGTCCCGACTTACCCAGGGCGGATTAACCTGGCCCTGGAACCCTTGGTCATTCGGCGGACGGGTTTCTCACCCGTCATTCGCTACTCATGCCTGCATTCTCACTCGTGTAGGCTCCACCACTAGGTCACCCTGCGGCTTCACTGCCCACACGACGCTCCCCTACCCACCCACACACCTGAACAACCACCCGAAGGCGGATGCTGGGCTTGAGTGTGAGTGCCACGGCTTCGGCGGTGTACTTGAGCCCCGCTACATTGTCGGCGCGGAATCACTTGACCAGTGAGCTATTACGCACTCTTTCAAGGATGGCTGCTTCTAAGCCAACCTCCTGGTTGTCTGTGCAACTCCACATCCTTTCCCACTGAGCACACGCTTAGGGGCCTTAGCCGGTGGTCTGGGCTGTTTCCCTCTCGACTACGAAGCTTATCCCCCGCAGTCTCACTGCCACGCTATGTCTTACCGGCATTCGGAGTTTGGCTGACGTCAGTAACCTGGTAGGGCCCATTAGCCATCCAGTAGCTCTACCTCCGGCAAGAAACACGTGACGCTGCACCTAAATGCATTTCGGGGAGAACCAGCTATCACGAAGTTTGATTGGCCTTTCACCCCTAACCACAGGTCATCCCCCAGGTTTTCAACCCTGGTGGGTTCGGTCCTCCACGCCGTCTTACCGGCGCTTCAACCTGCCCATGGCTAGATCACTTCGCTTCGGGTCTAGACCCGGCGACTGAGACGCCCTATTCGGACTCGCTTTCGCTACGGCTTCCCCACACGGGTTAACCTCGCCACCGAGCACTAACTCGCAGGCTCATTCTTCAAAAGGCACGCCGTCACCCCTGCTAGGGAGGCTCCGACGGATTGTAGGCACACGGTTTCAGGTACTATTTCACTCCCCTCCCGGGGTACTTTTCACCTTTCCCTCACGGTACTTGTCCGCTATCGGTCACTAGGTAGTATTTAGGCTTAGCAAGTGGTCTTGCCAGATTCACACGGGATTTCTCGGGCCCCGTGCTACTTGGGATCCCCTTCACCAGGCCGCACCATTTCGTCTACGGGACTCACACCCACTATGGTCCGCCTTTCAATGCGGTTCGACTATGACACGGCTTTATGACTGGTCACCAGACTGTCAGATCTGGTCGAAAGGTCCCACAACCCCGCATGCGCAACGCCTGACAGCTTGACACGCACACGGTTTGGCCTCATCCGCTTTCGCTCGCCACTACTCACGGAATATCTCTTCCTGCCGGTACTGAGATGTTTCACTTCCCGGCGTTCCCCCCTGCACCCTATGAATTCAGATACAGGTAACCGCACATGACTGCGGCTGGGTTCCCCCATTCGGAAATCCTCGGATCACAGCTCGTTTGCCAACTCCCCGAGGCTTATCGCAGGCTACAACGTCCTTCTTCGGCTCCTAGTGCCAAGGCATCCACCCTGTGCCCTTAAAAACTTCGACACACTACAAATATTTGCTACAGAGATCCAAAGAACACCCCCCTCAGCTGCCCGACCCGAAGACCAGACAAACAAAAAGGAGGCGCATTTGAACATCTGGGATGCTCGCGTCCACTGTGCAGTTCTCAAGCTACGGACGACCCACCACGACCGGCACCCGCCTACCAGCAACCCCCA
>NZ_BMDG01000022.1 GCF_014635665.1 Isoptericola cucumis | reverse complement strand
TCCGGCCCCCCACCGGCATCGACGACCTCAAGCAACACCTCGTCGACGCCCTGCCCGCATGACGCGGCCGTGACGCGGCGCCCTCGCGCCGCGGAGCCGCACGCCTGACGTAAAGTTTCCCGGGTTTCGACCTGCCCGCCGCGGCGGGAGCCACGAGGAGGAAGCACCCCGATGACCGACCAGACGCGCACGCACGGCATCGCGCCGCGCGTCGTCGTGCCCGAGGACGGCCGGTCCCACGTCGACGGGCTGGTCTGGATGGACGGCGTGCTGCACGTCCGGGCCACGACCCGCTGGGTCGACGAGCACGGGGCAGAGCGCACGTTCCGCCGGGCCGAGGACGGCACGCTGCAGGACGCCCGGGACGGCGACGCCTCCGGTCTCCGGAGCGCGACGTCGACCCTGACGGTCCGCGAGCGACGGTCGCGCAAGGTCCGGAAGCTGCCCGGCTCCAGCACGACGGAGCTCGTCCCGGTCCCCGGCAGCGACGACCTCGTGTCCGTGCGGCTGCACGTCGAGGGCAGGCTCGACCCGAGCGGGGGGAAGAAGGGCACCCGCCTCGGCCGCGGCGTCTGGGACGTGCGCGTGAAGACCGAGGCCCTGGGCGTCACCCACCACCTCCCCGCCGCGACCGACACCTCGACGCGGCCCGCGATCGTCGGCCGCCGGCAGCTCGTCGCCTACCGCAACCGGCGCGGGACCCTGAGCGTCGACGCGGGGGGCAACCTGCGGACCGTGGTCGACGGGTCGCGACCGCGCACCGACGCCGCCACGACGCGCACCCGCGCGGACGGCGGCCGCCGCACGAGCGTCACCGTCTCGGTCCCCCTGGACGGCGTCCGGGTCTGGCCGGTCGTCGAGGGCCGCCGCGGCCCTCTGCAGGGCACCGCCGAGCTCGTGGCTCCGGTCGGCTCGTTCCCCCGCCGCGCCCTGCTCAAGGTGCGCCGCCGCCTGGGAGCCTCGTCGGTTCCCGGCCGGGCCGCCGTCACCGTCCACGACGAGGACGTCACCCTCACGGCGACCGCGGCGGCCACGCCCGGTCTGTGGCAGCTCGTGGTCTCGCTGGGCGGTGACCGACACCCGGCACCGTTCCTGGTGCGTATCGCGCGCGACGGCAGCGCCACCCTGACGGCGACGCCGGCTGCCGGCGGTCGGCCGCACGTCGCGCCCGACGCGCCGCCGAAGGTCTCGGTCGTCGTGCCCGTGTACAACGCGGAGCGCTTCGTCGAGGAGGCGATCCGCTCGGTCTTCGCGCAGTCGATGCCGGCCGAGCAGATCGAGATCGTGGCCGTCGACGACGGCTCCACCGACGACTCGCTGAGCATCCTGCACCGGCTCGCCCGCGAGCACCCGCGGATGCGCGTGCTGACGCAGCCCAACTCCGGCTCCGCGGCGGCGCCCCGCAACACGGCGATCGAGGCGGCGACCGGCACCTACCTGTTCTTCCTCGACGCCGACGACCTCCTCACGCCGCGTGCTCTCGAGAAGCTCGTCGAGGCGGCCGACGTGGTCGGCGCCGACGTCGCCCTCGGCCGGATGAAGGGGATCGGCGGCCGCGGGGTCGCGAAGTCGATGTTCGCCCGGTCGACGCTGGACGCCCACATGGTGCGGACGAACCTGATCCGCGCGCTCGGGCCGACCAAGATGTTCCGGCGCGAGCACGTGCTGGGCCTCGACGCGTGGTTCCGCCCCGGGCTGCGCAACGGCGAGGACCTCGCGTTCGTGGCCGAGGCCGAGCTCACCGCGCGCCGCATCGTGGTCCGGGCGGACGGCGACTACTACATCGTGCGGGGGCACGACGGCGTGCACATGTCGCGCATCGGCGAGACGCTCGACGAGAAGTTCGCCAAGGCGTGGAGCCTGGCCGAGGTGGTCGAACGGCACACGGAGCCGGGGCCCGACCGGGACGCGCTGCTGGTGCGCCCCTTCGGCGGGGCCGCGGTCGAGGGGCTGTTCCGGCGCCGCTTCCTGGAGCTCGACGCCGAGCACCGCGCGAAGCTCGTCGACCGGGTCGCGGACCGGTTCGGCCACCTGTGGACCCCCGGTCTGCGCGCGCAGCTCCCCGCGGCGGCGCAGCCGCTCCTCGAGCTGGTCTTCCGGCGCCGGGCCGACCTGGTCGGCGAGCTCGTCGAGCACGCCGGCGGGAACCCCCGCGACCTCGAGCACGTGATGACCGCCGACGGGTTCGTCCTGGACGTCCCGCCGTCGGTCGCGGCCGCCGTCGACCCCGCCCTCCTGGGCGTGCCGCCGACGGCCGCCGAGACCCAGCTGACGTCGACACGGCTGCGGGACGGCTCGGCGGTGCTGCGCGGCTGGGTCCGCGCGGTCGGCGGCTTCCCGGTCCCGGACGGCGCCCTGGCCCGGTGGACGCTGCGCGACGACGGCCGCACCGTCGACGTCCCCGCACGCGCGCTCGGTGCCCGCACGACCGGGCACGGCCCGGCCGCGGGGCTGGAGCTCGTCGTCGAGACCGCGGCCCTCCCCGCCGAGGGGGTGTGGGACCTGAGCGTCGCGCCCACCTGGGGTGACGTCGTCGGGCCGTTCGCCCGGTTCGGCGGGAACCGCACCGGCGGGGTCGGTGCGGACGACCTCGCGCTCGGCCCGACCGACGTGCTCTACGGCACCCTCGGCCACGGCAACCTCTCGCTCGACCACGGGGGGACGACGACCCGGGCCCCGCTGGTGCACGTCGTCGGCACACGGTGGGACGCCGACGGGCGGCCCGAGGTGCTCGTGGCCCTGCCCGGCGACGACCCCTCCGCGCGCGTCTACGCGCAGGTGGAGCCGGCCGGGAGCCGCGGCGCCCGGCAGCTGCTGCCGAGCACCCGGGTCGACGCGACCACCCTGGCGGCCAGGCTCCCGGTGCCGCGGTCCGTCGGCGACGAGGAGCGGATCGAGCTCACCGTCGCGCACGACGGCACCCTCTCGGTGCCCAAGCACTCCCCCGTCCCTCCGCTCGTGTCGGACGAGGTCGCGCTCACGCTCGTCGACGGCACGTGGCGGATCACCCGCACGGCGACGACGTCCTCGGAGGTTCCCGCATGACCCCGGTCAAGCTCTGGTGGTGGCGCTGGCGCTTCCCCGCCGAGCTCAACTTCGGCGACGAGGTGACGGCGCCCCTGCTCGAGAGGCTCACGGGCCGCCCCGTCACGTGGACCCCGCTCGAGTCCGCCGACGTCGTCGGTGCCGGCTCGGTGCTGCAGAAGATCCTGCGGGCCCGGCCCACGTCGATGCCCCAGGTCTGGGGGCCGGGGGTCATCTCCCCGTACGCCGGCGGCGTCCCGGACGGGTTCGCGCCGCTCGCGGTCCGCGGGCGGCTGACGCTGGAGCACCTCGACCCGTCCGTCCAGGGCCGCGTCGCGCTGGGCGATCCCGGCATCCTGGCCGACCGCCTCGTCGACGGACCCGTCACGAAGAGATACACCCTCGGCGTCATCCCCCACTACAAGGACGCCACCGACCCCGCCATCCGCGCCCTCACCACCCTGCCCGGCACCCGCCGCATCGACGTCGCCTGGACCCCCGAAGAAGTCGCCCGCGAGATCGCCGCCTGCCACGTCGTCCTCTCCTCCTCCATGCACGGCCTGATCTTCGCCGACGCCCTCGACGTGCC
>NZ_BMDG01000021.1 GCF_014635665.1 Isoptericola cucumis | reverse complement strand
GGGACCTCGACCCATCTCCCGACCCGGTCACGGCACCGCTGCTACACCCTCAGATCGGATGAGCCGTTTTCGGTGTCTACAACGCCTTGGCCGTGATCGCCTACCTCGTGCGGTCCATCGACGGCGACACCGACTGGTGCCGACGTCTCGTCGCCCTGCTCGACACGTTCCCTTCGGCGCCGGACCTGTCGATCGCGGCCCTTGGAGTGCCGCAGGGTTGGGCGTCCCTCGACCTGTGGAGTCCGCGGAACGCGTCTACGGCTTCTGGGCGGTGACGATCATGTGCGTGCCGAGGAACCGGCGGTCCCAGGCGACCGAGACGAAACCGAGCCGGCGCAGGATCTCGCCGACCTGCTCGGGGGACATGAACCCGAGCGTGGACTCCTCGAGGTACGTGTACGACGTGCGGTCGCGGGCGACGAGCTGGCCGAGCAGCGGCACCACGACCTTCACCCCGAGCGTGACCGGCCGGCGCAGCAGCCCGCGCGGCGGGCAGGTCTCGAGGATGACGAGCCGCCCGCCGGGCCGCAGCACCCGCAGCTGCTCGGCGAGCACGCGCTCGGCGTCCTCGACGTTGCGCAGCAGGTAACCGTGGGTGACCGCGTCGAAGGTGCCGTCGTCGAACGGCAGGGCGTTGGCGTCGGCGAACTGCCAGGTCACGGCGTCGGCCCCGGGCTTGGTCCGGGCTCCGGCGAGCATGCCCTCGGAGAAGTCCACGCCGTGGACGGCGGCGTCCGGGTAGCGTCGCGCCGCCTCGAGGGCGATGACGCCGGTGCCGGTGGCGATGTCGAGCAGCGCGCCTCCGGCGGGCACCTGCGCCCGCCGCGCGACGTCGCGGCACCACGCCTGGTGCCGGCCGAGCGTCATGAGCCGGTTCATCCGGTCGTAGTAGCCCGGCACCGTGTCGAAGAGGCGCTGGACCTCCTCGCCCTTCGAGGACGACGAGGGCGAGGGGACGGTCACGCGGCGAGCTCCTGGCCGCTCATCTTGTGGATGGAGCTCATGACGTGGTCGGTCAGCTCGCGGCGGACCTGCGCGGGGCGGGCGCCGGCGGTGAGCTGACGCGACGGGTCGATGGGGGCTCCGAAGTGCACCTGGATGCCGCGCGAGGGGCGCGGGAGCCGCTTGCCCACCGGCTGCACCTTGTCGGTGCCGCGCAGCGCGACCGGCACGACCGGCGCCGACCCGGCGAGCGCGAGCCACGCCACGCCGGTGTGCCCCTGGTGCAGCTTGCCGTCGCGCGAGCGCGTGCCCTCGGGGTAGATGCCGAACGCCCCGCCGCGCTGCAGGACCTCCAGGGCGTCGTCGAGCGACCGCTGGCCGGCGCGCGGGTCCTCGCGGTCCACCGGGACGTGCCCCATCGTCGTGAAGAACCAGCGCGAGACGCGGCCCTTGAGCCCGCGGCCCGTCCAGTACTCCGCCTTGGCGATGAACGTCACGTGCCGGGGCACGACGAGCGGGATGATGATCGAGTCGATGAACGACAGGTGGTTGCTCGCCAGGATCACCGGTCCGCGCCGGGGGACGTTGTGCAACCCGGTCACCTGGGGACGCAGCAGCACGTACACCAGGAGCGACAGCACGAGCCGCAGGAGCCGGTAGGTCATCGCACCATTGTGCCCCCTGCCGGTGGCCGCTCGCGGCACCCGCGGGGTCAGGCGGCGTCGAGCAGGGCGGCGGCGGCCTGCCGCGCCTGCCGCGCGACGTCGGCGTCGTGCGTGATCGCGGCGGTGGTCTGGGCGCCCTCGACGAGCAGCACGACCTGCACCGCGACGGCGTCGGGCAGCCCTGCCTCGCGCACGAGCGCGAGCAGGTGGTCACGGAACGACTCCTTGTGCTCGCGCACGGCGTCGGCGATCCGGGGCGACGTCGCGCCCAGCTCGCCGAACGAGTTGATGAAGGCGCACCCACGGAAGCCGTCCTCGCGGAACCAGGCGTCGAGGAAGTCGAAGACGGCGAGGATCCGCTCGCGGGGCGAGCCGGCGCCGGCGGCGGCGCGCTCCACGCCGTCGGCCCACTGCTTCGTCCGCAGCGCGAGGACGGCGACGACGAGGTCCTCCTTGGACCGGAAGAGCGCGTAGATGCGCTTGAGCGGCACGCCGGCCTCGCTCCGCACGGCGTCCATCCCGACGGACTGGACGCCTCGCGCGTAGAAGAGGCGATCGGCGGCTGCCACCACGGTCTCGCGTGCGGTCGCGTCGTCGAGCACGGCTCGTCCCCTCTCACCCGCCTCTCCCCCTTGCGGAGAGAACCATCGTTCTCTAGTGTAGCGACCCACGAGAGAACGACCGTTCTCTCACCGTCACCGAGGGGAGCACGACCATGGGGTACATCACCGTCGGGCAGGAGAACAGCACCGACATCGAGCTGTACTACGAGGACCAGGGCTCCGGGCAGCCGGTCGTGCTCGTCCACGGGTACCCGCTCGACGGGCACAGCTGGGAGCTGCAGGCCCGCGAGCTCCTCGCCGCCGGGTACCGCGTCATCACCTACGACCGCCGCGGATTCGGCGCCTCCAGCAAGGTCGGCTCCGGGTACGACTACGACACGTTCGCCCGCGACCTCGACACCGTCCTGGAGACGCTCGACCTGCGCGACGTCGTCCTCGTCGGCTTCTCGATGGGCACCGGCGAGCTCGCGCGGTACGTGAAGAACCACGGCCACGAGCGCGTCGCGAAGCTCGCGTTCCTCGCCTCGCTCGAGCCGTTCCTCGTCCAGCGCGACGACAACCCGGAGGGCGTCCCCCAGTCGGTCTTCGACGGGATCGCGGACGCGGCCCGCAGCGACCGGTACGCCTGGTTCACCCAGTTCTACCGGGACTTCTACAACCTGGACGAGAACCTCGGCACGCGCATCAGCGAGGAGGTCGTGCGCGCGAACTGGAACACGGCCGTCGGGTCGGCCCCGGTTGCCGCCTACGCCGTCGTGCCCACCTGGATCGAGGACTTCCGCGCCGACGTCGAGGCGGTCCGGGCGGCCGGCAAGCCGACGCTCGTCCTGCACGGCACGAAGGACAACATCCTCCCGATCGACGCCACCGGGCGCCGGTTCGCCGCCGCCGTGCCGGAGGCGGAGTACGTCGAGGTCGAGGGCGCCCCGCACGGGCTCCTGTGGACGCACGCCGCCGAGGTCAATGCCGCGCTGCTCGCCTTCGTCGGGCGATGACCAGCGGCCGATCGGCGGCCGGCCCGGTCGGTCAGGCGGCCGTGACCAGGTAGTCGTCGGCGTCGTCGTCCCACGCGAGGGCGACGGCGCCGGCGGTCTGCGCCGCCTTGCAGAACTGCAGGAAGCCGCGGTATCCGAGCGCCTTCTCGCTGAAGTCCGGTCGCTTCTTGCGGACCGCGTTCTTCAGCCCGGACAGCGCCGTCGAACCGCCCTCCTCCTGCACCACCGCGCGCAGCAGCGCGAACGCGTCGTCCGTGTCGCCCTGCTCGGGCAGCGACACCTCCGGGTCGCCGGTCGCCGGCCCGGCGGCGAGCACGACGAAGTCGCGGTCGGCCAGGAAGCGCAGGAACTCCCCGAACGTGCGGAAGCCGTAGTCGGCCTCGCTGAACGTCGGGTCCTTGCGCAGCAGCGTGCGCTTGAGCAGCGAGGCCGTGACCGCGCCGCCCGTCGACGACGCGAGGTCGGCCAGCGTCTGCGCGACACGGACCTCCATCGTCACGTCCTCGCCCGCGGGGGCCTCGTCGTCGGTCGCCTCGTCGGCGGGCGCCGCGCCGGCCGGGACCGTCGTCGGGACGACGGCCTCCTCGACCGTCTCCTCGTGTGCAGCCGGGGCCGGCTCGGACGTCTTGCGGCGGCGGCCGCCCTTGGCCGGGGCTGCGGTCGCGGCCTCCTCGGCGGGGACGGGCTCCTCGACCGGGGCCGGCGCCTTGGCGCGGCCGCGGCCGCCCGTCGCCCGGGCACCGCCCTTCGCACCACCGCGGCCGGAACGCTTCGGGGCCGCCTGCTCGGACTCGTCGGGCACGTCCACGCCCTCGAGCCGGTCGTAGAACAGGAACTCGTCGCACGCGGGCGGCAGCAGGCGGGACGTGGAGTTCTCGACGCCGACGCCGATCACGCGCTTGTCGAGCTCGCGCAGCTTGTGCACGAGCGGGGAGAAGTCGGAGTCGCCCGTGCACATGACGAACGTGGTGATGTAGTCGCGCTCGAACGCCATCTCGATGGCGTCCACGACCATCTTGATGTCGGCGGCGTTCTTGCGGGACGCGCCCATGCGCTGCGGCATCTCGATGAGCTCGACCTGGTGGCGGGTCAGGTGGCGGCGGTCCTCGTCGAAGTACGACCAGTCCGCGTACGCGCGGCGCACCACGACCCGGCCGCGCACGGCGAGCGCGTCGGCGATGGGCTTGAAGTCGAACTGCATCCCGCCCAGGTGCTCCCGGGCGCCGAGCGCAAGGTTCTCGTAGTCGAGGAAGACGGCGAGGCGCTCTTCAGTATCCATCCGGCCAGGCTACGGCGTGCCGCGGTGTCCGCGCGCCCGGCGGGCGCACGCGCGAACGTGCCACGCGTTGCCCCGGGCCTCTATCCCGTGCCGGGCCCGGACAACCTGCAGGGCCACGCAACGTCGCGACGCCTTGGAGGCTCACCGTGTCAACAGATCCCCGGGCCGCGGGAGGGACCGCGGCCGCGGCCGAGGTCGTCCCCGACCCCACCCTCCCCCCGACGGCCGTCCCGCCCGAGGACCTCGAGCCCCGGTGGACGTGGCAGAAGGTCGTGCTGTGGGCGGCGATCTCGCTGCTCGGGGGCCTGGCATGGGTGATGCTCGCACTGGTCCGCGGGGAGACAGTGAACGCGATCTGGTTCGTGTTCGCCGCCGTGTGCACGTACCTCATCGGCTACCGCTTCTACTCGAAGGTCATCGAGCGGTACATCACCCGCCCCGCGACCGGCGCGCAACCCCCGCCGAGGCCCGCGAGGACGGCAAGGACTACGTCCCCACCGACCGACGCGTCCTGTTCGGCCACCACTTCGCCGCGATCGCCGGCGCGGGACCGCTCGTCGGGCCGGTGCTCGCCGCGCAGATGGGGTACATGCCGGGGACCATCTGGATCATCGTGGGCGTGGTGCTCGCGGGCGCCGTGCAGGACTACCTGGTCCTGTTCTTCTCCATGCGCCGCGGCGGCCGCACCATCGGCCAGATGGCACGCGAGGAGCTCGGCCGCATCGGAGGCGTCGCCGCCATCGTCGCGTCCCTGCTCATCATGATCATCATCGTGGCGATCCTCGCCCTCGTGGTGGTCAACGCCCTGGGCGAGAGCCCGTGGGGCGTGTTCAGCGTCTCGATGACGATCCCGATCGCGCTGTTCATGGGCATCTACCTGCGGTACCTGCGGCCCGGCAAGATCACCGAGGTCTCGCTGATCGGCTTCGTGCTGCTGCTCGCCGCGATCGTGGGCGGCGGCTGGGTGGCCGACACCGCGTGGGGCGCCGAGCTCTTCCACCTCGACCGCACCACCATCGCCGTCGGCGTCATCGTCTACGGCTTCGTCGCCGCCGTCCTGCCCGTGTGGCTGCTGCTCGCCCCGCGCGACTACCTGTCCACCTTTATGAAGGTGGGCGTGATCGTCGTGCTCGCGGGCGCCGTCGTCATCGTGCGCCCCGAGATCGACGTGCCCGCGATCAGCGAGTTCGCGGGTGGCGAGACCGGGCCGGTCGTCTCCGGCGCCCTGTTCCCGTTCCTCTTCGTGACGATCGCGTGCGGTGCGCTGTCCGGCTTCCACGCGCTCATCGCCTCCGGCACGACGCCGAAGCTCGTCGAGAAGGAGCGCCAGACGCGCTTCATCGGGTACGGCGGCATGCTCATGGAGTCGTTCGTCGCGATCATGGCGCTGGTCGCCGCGATCTCGATCGACCGCGGGGTGTACTTCGCGATGAACTCCTCGGCCGCGGCCACGATGGGCACCGTCGAAGGTGCGGTGGCGTTCGTCAACTCGCTCGGCCTCACGGGCGTCAACCTCACGCCGGACACCCTCACGACGCTCGCGAACCAGGTGGGCGAACCGTCCATCGTCTCCCGCACGGGTGGGGCGCCCACCCTGGCGCTGGGGCTCGCGACGATCATGCACCAGCTCGTCGGCGGCACCGCGATGATGGGCTTCTGGTACCACTTCGCGATCATGTTCGAGGCGCTGTTCATCCTCACCGCGGTGGACGCCGGCACCCGCGTGGCCCGCTTCATGCTGCAGGACACCATCGGCAACGTCGCCCCCAGGTTCAGGGACGTGAGCTGGCGCCCCGGCGTCTGGGTGTGCACCGCGATCATGGTCGCGGGCTGGGGCACGATCCTCTACCTCGGCGTCACCGACCCGCTCGGCGGCATCAACACGTTCTTCCCGCTGTTCGGCATCGCCAACCAGCTGCTGGCCGCGATCGCCCTCGCCGTCGTGCTCGCCATCGTGGCGAAGCGCGGCCGCGGGTACTGGGCGTGGCTGTGGATCGTGGCGCTGCCGCTCGCGTTCACGGCGCTCATCACGATCTGGGCGTCGTTCGAGAAGATCTTCTCGCCCGAGCCGGCCGTCGGGTACTGGGCCCAGCACCACGCCTTCAAGGACGCGCTGGCCGCCGGCGAGACCTCGTTCGGCACCGCGCCCGACGTCGCCGCGATGGAGGCCGTGGTCCGCAACACGTTCGTGCAGGGCACCCTGTCGATCGTCTTCGTGGTGCTGTCGATCGTCGTGATCCTCGCGTCGCTGGTCGTGACCGTCAAGGCTCTCCGCTCGGGCGGCGGCGAGAACCACGAGGACCCGCCCGTCGCGTCGCGACGGTTCGCGCCCGCGAGCCTGTTCGCGACGCAGGCCGAGCGGCGCCTCGAGAAGCAGTGGGCGGACGCCGGGCTGGTACGTACGGCAGGTGATGGGTGACGACGCCTACCGCACGTACGTCGCGCACGAGCGGTCCGCGCACCCCGACCACGAACCGATGGGCGAGCGGGAGTTCTGGCGCGAGCACTACGCCGAGCAGGACCGCAACCCCGGCTCCCGGTGCTGCTGATGTGGTGCGATGCCCCGGGCCGGGGGATCCTGCGGCGGTGACTCTCCACCCACCCCACGACCTGGCGGTCGCGCCATGAGCCCGGAGGTCGCCGACCTCCTGTGGCTCGGGCACGAGGACGTGTCCGGCCTCTGGGAGATCTCCTGGGGCCCGGAGGACGACGGGCCCGGCGGCCCACGGCGCGTCGACGTCATCGTCTCCGTGCTGCGGTCCGGGCTGATCGAGCTGGCCGCGGGTCCGTCGTCGAGCGACTTCGACACCGCCCCGCGCCTCGGCCCCGAGGCCCGCGCGCTGCTGCGTGATCCGCGCTGCTGGCAGGGCCCCGATCCTGGCGACGACATCGGGGCGCACGTCGTGCGGTTCGCGACCACCGACGCCGGGTTCGCGGCGTTCCGCACCGCGACGGGGTGGGACCGGCGCGCACGGGCCCGGAGGGAGCACGCCAGCATGCCGTCGCCCAGCGACCCGGCAGGCACCCCCGTGTGGGAGAACTACGTGGTCGCCCAGCTCACCCAGGCGTCGCTCAGCCTGGTGCCGCGGGACGCCGCGGCTCTCGGTGTCGAGGTGGACGACGTCGACGTGACCGTGGTCTGCCAGGCGCGGAACGAGTCACCGGGCGTGGTCGAGGGCCTCGACGAGATCGTGCAGGAGCTCTCCATGCTGCTCGGCGAGCACGTGCGCGTCGGCAGCCGGGTCGAGCGGCGCGACGCCCCCACCATCACGCCCCACGACCGGACCCTGTGGACCTTCGCCGCAAGGGAGGATCGGTGATCCTGCTCGCGGAGTCGGACGACGCCGCCGCACCGGTGGTGGAGCTCGACGAGCACGTGCCCGTCACCGCGACCTGGCCGGCGTACAGCCACCTCTCCTCCGTCCCGACCTCCGTCCGCGCGCTCCACCGGCACCGGCTGCTGGACCGGCGGCCCGGGCGGCGGCGAGTTCCCGCGCCTCGACGTCACCTCGTATACCGACTGCCTGCTCATGGAGTTCTCCACAGGCCCGGTGGACGCGTGGCGCGGGCGTGGCAGGGTGTTCTTCGGCGTGGACGAGACCGGCGCCGTCGGAGCCGTGGGCGTCCGGCGCACCCGCACGAAGGGACGGCTCTGACCATGACGGCTCCCGACCGCGCCGCCGTCGGCCCGATGCTCGCCGACCTGGCGGACGGCGCGAGCCACGGGTGGGACGAACGGTTGGAGCTCGTGCTCGAATGACGCGCCCCGACACCTCCCTCGACCACCGCGATCACGGAGCACCCATGTCCGACGGCTTCCTCACGCTGTACTCCCGCAGGTCACCGAGCACCTGGCTCCCGAACTGGCTGACCGCCGTGGGCGCCGACGTGACGGCGCCGGGGGCCGACGGACGGCTCGCGGTGCTGGACCGCGAGGGCGACCGGCACCTGATCAGCAATGACGAGCTCGCTCGCCGCCTCGACGCCGGCGATGACCTCACGTTCCAGGCATGGTTCTCCCGCTCGGAGGACTTGGTGATCACGGTCCGACGGGCCATCGAGGCCGGCCCCGCAAGAGGCCTCGTCGCGGCCACCTGCTCCCTCGACGGGCTGGCGCCTGGCGACGTCGAGCGGGTCTGCCGGGCCGGGCAGGACATCGTCGAGCGAGCGGCCGCCGACAGCGCGGACGGCGCTCGCGACTTGGGCCTCGTGCTCGATCCGCGCGGCTCGATGGCGGACCTCGACTGGGAGCAGGCGGAGGCGATCCCGCGCGCCGCGCTGGCCGGACTCACCGTGCTCGGCGTCGAGGGCACCGTCGACGAGGTCCGGGACGCCTGGCGCGCCGCGGCGTTGTCCGCGGCCGTCCCGACCGTCCGGATCGCGGACGCCGGCGACGACTCCGTCGACGCCGCGTGGGCGCGCGTCGCGGCCGCCGAGGGGCTCGTCTCGCCGTCCGGCGAGCTGCTGCTCAGTCTCTCCGGGCACGGCTCGTCGGACCTTCCCTGGCTCCGCGTCCGCACCCACGGGCCCCTGCCGATCCGCGATCTCGGGCCGCACGCCGGCGAGCCGGAGCTCGTCGCGGCCGACCTCCGACGGCGGGTCACCATCGCCGTCACCACCGAGGAGCACGAGACCTGGATCCTCGTGGCACGGGCCGGTGACCAGGCCTGATGGGGAGTTCTCCCCGTGGTGCATCACCGGAGGACCTGGGTACTCTCTCACCGGGCAAGAGGGGGTGAGGGCCGATGGCGGATCTTCGAGTTGACCTGGACGCGGTGACCGAGCTGGGGTCGAGCCTGACGACGGTGGCCGACGAGTTCGAGAACGCGACCACCAAGAGCGACCGGATCGCGGACGCGGTCGGGCACGAGGGGCTCGCGGGCGTGGTGCGCGACTTCGCCAGCTCGTGGGACGACACCCGCGAGAAGATGACGGAGAACCTGCGGCTGCTCGCCGACGCGTCGGTGCAGGTCGCGCAGGCGTTCACCGACATCGACTCCGACCTCGCCGACGGGATCAGTGGTGAGGGTGCTCCGGCCCCGGCCAGGCCCGGGGGGCCGGTGTGAGGCCTGCGGACTGGTCGCCTGTCGGGCTGGACGCGGACCCGACGCCAGGTGACCCGGTGCTGGTGCTGTCCGGGGGGCAGGACTACCTCGAGGTCGCCGGCTCGATCGACGATGCCGCCGGGGCGATGTCCCGCCTGGACGTCGCGGGCACGGTCTCGGCGGCGGTGGACGCGTTGATGGAGAC
>NZ_BMDG01000020.1 GCF_014635665.1 Isoptericola cucumis | reverse complement strand
TCGCCCGATCGCTCCTGGAAGCCGGCGGCTTCAGACCGCGGCTACACCCTCAGATCGGATGAGCCGGCAAAGCTGCAACCCGTCGGGGTACTGGTGTGCGACCGTTCCGCACCGATCGCATATTGGCAGGATTTCACCCGCTTCCATCCTTGTGAAAGTTAGGTGCTCTATGCCCTGAATTTCGCTTTGGTGTCGTTTCGGTAACGAAGCATGAGAGCGCTTGCCGAACCATCAGGTTCCGTGCAGATTTCTGCCAGTTGTTCTGGCAAACGAATCGGGGACCGCGTGGCGCGTGGGGTGTGGTCGAGGGCGATCGGTGGCGGGCTGGCGTTCTCGTTGGTCGTGACGTTGGTCGCGGTTCCGGCGTCGGCAGACGTCGTGCAGGATGCGGACGATCCGCCGGCGGGAGCGGTGGAGTGCATGCCGGAGGTCGAAACGATCGACGAGGCCGTGCAGGTCGCGGTGGCGTGTGGTGAAGACATATTGGCGGCCGACGAGTCGACGGAGTGGTCGACGTCGTACGCGACCGCGTCGGGAGATCTCCAGGTCGACTACACCGCGACCGCGGTGCGTCAGGATTCTGACGGCGACGGACAGTGGGCGCCGGTGGACGTGACGGTCTCGGACGCGCCCACCACGGAGGCAGTGGACGGTGTCCCTGCCGGGATGCTTGAAGTCTCGGGTGGCGTCGAGCCGATCTGGCTGAACCCGGGCGGGGCAGGGGGTGCGGATCTGCCATTGGCGATCATGGGCGACAGTGACGAGCGGGTAGCGATGTACTCGCAGTCGCTGCCGATCACCGGCCCCGTGACGGTCGAGGACGAGCGAGTCTCGTACGACCTGGGCGGCGGGGTCACCATGGTGGTCACGGTGAACGCCGAAGGGTCGATGGTCACCCCAGTGGTGCGCGTGGGCGACGAGGCTGCCCTGGCGCACCTACACGAGGAGCTACTGGTAGGTGAGGGCGGAGCTCCTGCGGCGTTGAGTTTGTCGTTCCCGCTGGAAGTGTCCGCCGGCCTCCAGGTCGCCCAGACGGCGGTCGGGTTCGCGGTGCGCGACAGCGCCGGCGAGGTCGCGTTCGAGTCCGGCCCGGTGCTGATGTGGGACTCGGCGGGTGCGTTGGACTGGGACGACGTCGGAACCGCAGACGGCGCGCCTTCCACTGCACGCAAGACGGTGTCGACCGACGAGTCGGGCGGCGGCGACCCTTCGGGGGCTGCGGCCGAGGGGGATCGGCTGGCGGCACCGGCCACGGGTGACGGCGTGCACCCGATGGACGTGGCGGTGAACGGCGACGTGGTCGTGGTGTCCCCGGACCCGCAGGTGTTGGCCGACCCGGCCCTGGAGTTTCCGCTGCATCTGGACCCAAGCATCGGGTCCGGCACCCCGGGACGGTGGGCGACGGTGCGCTCGAGGTGGCCGTCGAACACCTACTGGAAGCCCAGCGACGCACAGGCAGTTGGCTTCTGTGACGTATCGCGTGCGCCGGAGTGCGGTGGTGACTCCAAGGATCGCCTGTTCTGGCACTACCGGCTCCCGTGACCAAGACCCTGAACTGGGACGCGTCGGCGTACGTCGCCTCGAGCGTGATCTACGACGGGCTGCTGCGCCCGCGCCAGACCCAGAGCCCGTCCGCGTCCGCCAGCGCCGCGGGCAGGGTGATCACCGACACCATGTATGACGCGCGTGGACTGGCCACGGTCGTGCGGGACGGTTGGGCCACCACGGGGTCAGCCGGTGCGAGCCTGGTCGTGTCATCCGGGGCGGTGGACTCACGCATCCTCACCCAGTACGACGGTGCCGGGCGGGCGGGCAAGGAGACATTCCAGGTCGGGGCGGGCGAGAAGCCCGACGACGACACCAGCTACCTGCCGAAGTGGTCTACCACCACCACGTACGAGGGGGACCGGGTCCACGTTGACCCGCCGAGCGGCGGGGTGCCCACCACGACCGTCAGCGACGCGCGCGGGAACACGACCGAGCTGTGGCAGTACACGGGTGCCGGCCCGGCCGGCACGCACCACGTCACGAGCTACCGGTACGACGACGCCGAGCGGCTGGTCGGGGTCAGCGACCCGAAGGGCAACACGTGGACGTACGACTATGACCTACGTGGGCGGCAGATCGCGACCTCCGACCCGGACAAGGGCGACGCCACCAGCACCTACGACGCGGTCGGCAACGTCGTCACGGCGACCGACGCGCGCGGGGAGACTCTGGCCTACACCTACGACGCCCTCGGGCGTCAGACCACGCTGCGTGACGACACCGTCACCGGCACGGTGCGGGCCCGTTGGGCGTTTGACACCGAGGCCAAGGGGCACCTGACCTCGAGCACGCGGATCGACGGCGCCGATCAGTACACGACCACGTTCGGTGGGTATACCGATCAGTACCTGCCGACGTCGCAGACCGTGACCCTGCCGGAATCGCTCGGCAACGCGGCCGGGTCCTACACCTACGAGTACGTGTACACCAAGGATGGGCGTGTGTGGGGCCAATCGATCCCCGCGGCCGGCGGGCTGGGCGAGGAGCGGATGAGCGTCTACTACTCCCCAGTGGCCGGCACCAACGCCGCCACGGGACTCACGGGCGGCGCGGACTGGGGCAACTATGTGACCGAGGCGGACTACCTGCCCACCGGCGAGGTGTCCTATCTCGACCTGGGCACCACGTACGCCTACCAGCAGGCGATGTACTACCAGACCGGGACCCGCCGGCTGACAGGGGCGACGACCACGCAAGAGACGGGGAACCAGGACGATCAGCTGCACGAGCTGCAGCACCTGTCGTACTCCTACGACGACGCGGGGAACCTGTTGTCGGCGAAGGATGCGCCCGAGCTTGGCGGGCAGCCCAAGGATCAGCAGTGTTTCGATTATGACTGGGCCCAGCGCCTGACTCAGGCGTGGACTCCCGCGAGCGGGGACTGTGCGGTGGCGCCGTCGGTGGCGGGTCTGGGTGGGGGTGCGCCGTACTGGAAGTCGTACAGTTACGATGTGCTTGGTAACCGCACCAGCGCGGTGCTGCACCGTTCCGCGGCTGTGGGCGGGGATGTGACGAGTACGTATGCGCGCCCGGTGTCGGGGGAGTCGTCGATGCGGCCGCATGCGGTGTCGTCGGTGACCGCGAAGACGCCCACCGCGACCCTGGGGACGTCGTCGTTCGCGTATGACGCGGCGGGGAACACGTCTCGGCGTGCGGTGGCGGGTGAGGCGGTGCAGACCCTGTCGTGGGATGCCGAGGGTGAGCTCGCGGGCGTGTCGGCTGACCAGGACGGTGACGGGGCGGTCGAGGCCTTGGAGTCGGACGAGTACGTGTACTCGGCCTCCGGGGAGCGGTTGGTGCGCCGTGCGGGTGGTACGACGACGGTGTATCTGCCGGGGCAGGAGCTGACGATCGGTTCGGCGGGGAATGTGTCGGCTACTCGGTACTACTCGTTCGCGGGTAAGACGGTCGCGGTGCGTACGGGGTCGTGGTTCGACGACGTGTCTGCGATCGTGTCCGACCCGCACAACACCGGGGTGTTGCAGGTCAAGAACGTGTCCAACACGGTGACCCGGCGACACCTGGACCCGTTCGGTGCCGAACGGACCAGCGCGGCCGGCGCTCCCGACGGATCGACGGGTACCGCCGGGTGGGTGGGGGATCACGGGTTCCTCGACAAACCTGCCGACGACACTGGCCTGTCCCAGGTCGGGGCTCGGTATTACGACCCGGTGCTGGGGTCGTTCATCAGTGTGGATCCGGTCATGGACCTGGCGGACCCGCAGCAGTGGAACGCGTACGCGTATGCGAACAACCGGCCCACGACCCTGTCTGATCCCACTGGCATGCTTCCTCCTGGTTCTTCGGGGAACGTGGGGTACAACCCTCGTGATGAGAACGACTCGCGGCGTAATGATCCGTGTATCGGGTCGACCTCGTGCATCAAGACGAAGACTGACGCGAACGGGCGTTCCAGCCAGACCCGCGAGTGCTACACCGAGCACGCCTGCAACTATTACGCCACCCACGACGACGCGTATGAGTCCGCTACCGGTAAGACCGTCCCCGTCGTGAACGAGTACAACGGCGCCGCCGCTGGACACGCCGCCGCGGCCGCCGCAGGCGAACAGAAGCGCGCACGCGAAGCACAGGCCAAGGAAGACCAACAGAAGTCGCTTGTCGCACGCGTCTGGGACTGGACGGCAGACGCGTCAGAATGGTTGACAGAAAGCTCCGGTGCAAGTTGGATTCGAACTGCCTGTGCGTTTGCGTGGGGCGCTATTGCTTCAGGTTGCTCGCTCGTAATGGCCGGTGCTTACGCGCGCCAAGAAAAGTGGGGCGAATTTGGACTAGAGCTCGCCTCAGCCGCTACCGGTGGCGCTGCAGGTAAAGCCGTCAAGGTCGCGGGCGCACTCGCAAAGCCACGGCTCATTGAGCGAGCCGCGGCACAAGGACGAACGATCTATCGGTCGGAAAGGCGAAAGTACGACAAGACGGTAAACGTCGGAGCTTACCTGTCCGATCGACTGGTGGCTGGTGAAACAAATGGAAGTTGGTAGTTCCAGGGCGAACGGCATGAGTCGACTCCGGGGGCCCGGGCTTGGCGGCAGACTAACCGTTACGATCGTCGCGCTGATTGCTATGCTACTTGGCCTCGGCCTCCTAGTAATCGAAAACTCGCGGAGCGCGATTGCTTTTGGGCTGTGTCTCATGGGAGTCGTGAGCATTGCTCTCAGTCCGCGGCCGGGGGTGTCCATGGGGAGAGATTCCATTAAGCTCCGCGGCTGGTGGCGAACAAGGACAGTGTCTTGCATACCTGGTTCCGGCAGCTTTCTTGTTGTGCCGTATTCCAGCTTCTGGACCCGCGGATTGGACAGCCACTTCTTCTATATGATTCGTCTTGAGATGCGGAATGGTGCAAGCGTTGACTTTCAATTTACTGTTGGATTCAATTCCAAGATATCGCGATACGTACGGCGGCTTAACCGCGCACTTACCGATGAGCCACTGGCGTGACCGGCCAGATCGGGGACCACGGGTTCCTCGACAAAACTGCCGACGGCACGGGCCCCAGGTCGGGCCCGCTACTACGACCCGCTGCCGGGGTCGTTCATCAGCGTGGATCCGGTCATGGACCTTGCGGATCCACAGAAGTGGAATGCGTACGCGTATGCGAACAACCTGCCCACGACGCTTCCGATCCCTCCGGCATGCTCCCAGTTGGCTCTTCGGAGCGACCAAGGCGGCGACGGCCGCCCTCGGCGGCACAATGGCTTCGGGAAACTTTGTAAGTCGTCGAACGGCAGCGGTCGGGAGCGCAATGTGCTAAGGCGATCCAAGAGCATCCCTCCGACCGCATCGGTGGTGTTGGCATTGTGCGGACTGGGATGTTTCATGCCTGGCCTAGCCGCAATATATGACGACCCTAGTCGCGTGTCCGGGTGGGCAGTCGGCGCGGTGGCAATAATTGCGGGAACTTGGCTGATCTACCTCAGCATCCGCCTGCGGCTCCGCCCCGCGCCGGGAGGCGGCGTGGTGGTCTACGGCGCGAGGTATCGCCGGGTCTTTGGCCCAAACTCGGAAGTTGGGGTGACTGATTCGGTTGGCGAGGTCGTCCCGTTCAGGACTTGGGTCCCGACCATCGATGACGGCAATGGGAATGTGGCGGAATTGATTGAGTACTCGCATTACGAATTCCTGGGAGGCAAGAGGAAGGCGCAGAAGGTCGCGACCACCTTGCGGTCCTGGATGTAGGGCATGAGGCGGCGGTGTGTCGACCAGGTTCCGAACTCCAGCCACTGGTCCGATCTCGTTCGTGTGTCGTAGGTCTACTTGTGGTTGAGATTGAACACCGGGCGAACCGAGGTGCTCCAGTGCTGTACTTCGACGTGCTTGGGAACCGCACCAGCGCGGTGCTGCACCGTTCTGCGGCTGCGGGCGGGGATGTGACGAGTACGCATGTGCGTCCGGTGTCGGGGGAGTCGTCGACGCGGCCGCATGCGGTGTCGTCGGTGACCGCGAAGACGCCCTCCGCGACTTTGGGGTCGTCGTCGTTCACGTATGACGCGGCAGGGAACACGCCTCGGCGCAAGACGGTCGCGGTGCGTGATGTAGAGCATGAGGCGGCGTTGTCGAGTAAAGGTTCAATCTCTGTTCCCGCCGGCTGCGGGGGTCTCGAACCAACAAGTGAGATTGCGTGCTTTGGTCGACAGGACGTTGGGCGAATCTCCGTGAGAAGGACTGCGATTCGAGGCCGCGCCTGGGGCACCCAGGTCCCGCTCTGCCCTCGCATGGTCGCGAGGATGCAACGGGCTGGCCGTCCGCGCACAGTCCGCAAGCTTTTGTCTGTCCCCAACGTTCCCGGCCGACGCCAGGTCAGTCCGTGACGGTGCGTTCGCCCAGGGAGGCGAACCCGGCGTACAGACCGGCTCGTCCGCTCTTCGTCACCCGAGCAGCGCCTCCAGCTCGGGAAGTCGGCCGAACATGTCGGGGAGGCCGCGGATGCCGGCGCGCGCGGACTCGTGCGACAGCGCGAGGTCAGGACCGGTGCTCGCCTCGGCGCCGGCGAGGCAGCGGAGGATGTTCCACCTCGTGTGCCCGAGCCAGCCGCCGATCATGTAGACGAACCAGCTCGGCCCCGCCGGCGGCAGCGTCCCGCCCTCTGCGACGTACCCGTCGAGGACCCGGCGGAAGATGGTGGGCTCGATGCTGTCGAAACCCGGTCCTTTCGCAAGGCTCAGCGCGGTGGAGCCGAGCTCGCCGGACAGGTCGAGCATCCCCGAGAGCTCCCAGTCGAGCAGGACCGGCCGGCCGTCTCGTGCGAGGAGGTTCCACGGTTGGACGTCCCGGTGGGTCAGCACGACGGGTCCCGGCCGCTCGCAGGTGTCGACGAATCGGGCGATCGCGAGGAACGTCTGGACGTGGGAGGCGAGCTCCTCGGCCCACGGCTGCCCGGTCGCTGCCGCTCGTTCGGCGAGCTCGGGCCAGTCCCGTGGCGTGGGGTCCTCGATCGACGCGTGGGGCCACTCGACGTCGAGCGCGTGGAGGCGCGCCAGGATCTCGCCGATCTCGAACGCGAACGGCGCCGGCACCGGCGCTTCGGGCACCTTCTGACCCTCGACCCACCGGTGGACGAGCGTGTGACTGCTGGCCGAGACCGGCTCCGGCATCGGGATGCCTGCGGCGAAGGCTGCCCGCTCGAACATGAGGACGTCCTCGGCGCGGTATGTCGAACGACGGTCGACGAGGTTGAGCTCCTTGACCGCGAACGACCCCTGGTCGGTGTCGAGCCGGTACATCCGGTTGGCGAACCCGCCGTGGACGCGGCGCACCGGCCCGGTCGGCGTCCCGAGATGCGCAAGATCCACGGCACGCAACCTAGTGCCCGCAGTTCGTCGACGCACCGGAATACGACGCACCGGAATGCGAGGGACCGGGACACCGGGGCCGCAGGTCGACCGCAGGAGCCCCACGAAGGCCTCCCGCCGAGACGCCTGCTCAGCGCAGCGGGCGGAAGAACTCGGTGATGTCGTCGGCGAGCAGCCCGGGCTCCTCGTGGGCGGCGAAGTGCCCGCCGCGCGGCATGGACGTGTACCGGGTGACGTCGTAGGTGCGTTCCGCCCAGGATCGCGGGGGCCGGGTGAGGTCGGCGGGGAAGACGGCGACGGCGGTGGGCACGCTGACCTTCTCGACGCGGCGGGTCAGGCCGCGGGCGTACTCGTAGTACGGCCGGAACGACGTCGAGATCGTGCCCGTGAACCAGTACAGGGACGCCTGGGTGAGGACGAAGTCGTCGGTGAACCGGGACGACAGGTCGCCGCCCGAGTCGCTCCAGGCGCGGTACTTCTCGACGATCCAGGCCAGCAGGCCGGCCGGTGAGTCGGACAGCGCGTGGGCCAGGGTGAGCGGGCGGGTGCTCTGCTGGTGCTGGTAGCCGCCCTCCTGAGCGCTCCAGCCGGCGACCTGATCGAGGTAGGTCTGTTCGTCCAGGGTGAGGCTCGCGGCGTCGTACTCCTGGGGGGCGGCGACGGCGAGCAGGTGGATGCCCACCAGCGACTCCGGGTAGGCCTCGGCCAGCCGCGAGGTGATCCCCGCGCCCAGGTCGCCGCCGTGCGCGGCGTACCGGTCGAAGCCGAGCTCGTCCCGCAGGAGCCGGTGCCAGATCTCGTGGGTCTGGAGCGTCGGCGGGAGGGTCGGGCGTTGCGGCGAGAACGGGTAGCCGGGCAGCGAGGGGACGACGACCGTGAACGCGTCGGACGCGTCGCCGCCGTGCTTCGACGGCTCCGCGAGACGCCGGGCGAGGTCGGTGAGTTCCAGGAAGGTGCTGGGCCACCCGTGGGTCAGGACGATCGGCAGGGCGCCGGGCCGCTCGCCGTCGAACCGGAGGTAGTGGACGGGCGTGCCGCCGACGGTGGCCGTGCGGTGCGGCAGGGCGTTGATCCGTGCCTCGTGGGTGCGCCAGTCGTAGCCGTTGGCCCAGTGCTCGGCCAGGCGGCGCACCTGGGTGGTGTCGGCGCCCGCCTCCCAGCCGTCGACGGGCCAGCGGGTGGGCCACCGGGTGCCGCGCAGCCGCGCGCGCAGGTCGTCGAGCTCGGCGTCGGACACCGCGACGACCGGAGGGCGGGCGGTCATGTGCCTCTCCCCGGCGTGCTCACGTGCGGCGGACCAGCGCCTGGACCTGGTCGACGACCAGGTCGGGACGGGTGACGAACGGGTGGTGCCCGGTCGGCAGCTCGACGGAACGCGTCGCGCGGCGCGCGTGAAGGCGCTGCAGCTCGACCGACGTGCTGCGGTCCTGCGCGCACACGAGGTACGTCGAGTCGACCCCCTGCCAGCCCGCCGCGCTGGTCGGCGTCATGAACGCTGCGGCCGACTGGGACGTCACCCGCTCCCACGCCTGGTGCCGGGTCGTCTCGTCGGCGTCCTGGAGGAACCGCTCCCCGAACGACGCCGCGTCGTAGCCGGACACGCTCAGCGTGCCGTCCCCGTTGTCGCCGATCGAGACCGGGTCGCTCTCGCCGCTCATGATCGCCCCCTGCGACTGCCCGACGTCGGGGAGGTACGACGACACGTAGAGCAGGTGCGCGACGGCGGGATGGCGGCCGGCCTCCGCGATGACGGTGCCGCCGTAGGAGTGCCCGACGACGATCGCGGAGTCCACCTCGTCGAGCGCGTCGCGCAGTGCCGCCGCGTCGGCGACCAGGCCGCCGGCGACCTGGTCCGGGGTGCTCTCGCCGCACGAGGGCAGTGCGACGGCCCGGCTCCGGATACCGGTGCGTTCCCGCAGCAGGTCCGCTGTGCGCTGCCACCACCACTGCCCGTCCCGTACCAGGGCGCCGTGGACGAAGATCAGCTCCATCGTGTGCTCCTCTCGCGAGCCCTGAACGTACCGCTCCGCCGGCGGGGCGGCGTCCGGATCTGCTCAGGGCAGCAAGGCTGCGTACCGCGACCCCGGCAGGGGCGATCAGCCGACGAGCGCGGCGCCCACGTCCACCCGGTCCGAGCGGCGGACGGGCACGACGTGCCCGCGCCGGTGCGCCAGCCACATGAACACGCCGGTGGCCACCACCCCGAGCACGATGGCGACCACGCTGCCCTCCGGTCCGAAGTCACCGCCGGTGACCAGCGCCGGACCCGACATCGTCGCGTCCAGCAGGCCTTGCGGCGTGTTGCTGCCGGACACCTCGGTGCTGAAGATGGCGCTGGCGGCGACGTTCCAGCCGAAGTGCAGGCCGATCGGCAGCCAGAGCGTGCGGGTGGCCACGAACGCGGCGGTGAGCATCCCGCCCGCAGAGACGGCGATGGCGACGGCGCCCCACAGGGTGGCGTTCGGGTTGAGCAGGTGGATCAGGCCGAACAGCGCGCCGGTCAGCACCAGTGCGATCCAGGTCCCGGTCCAGCGCTCGACGTTCCGGAACAGGACACCGCGGAACACGAGCTCCTCGGTCACCGCGGCCCCGGCCATGATGCCGAGCAGGCCGACGGCGCTCGCCGGCGTCCCCAGCCCGTGGATCGTGTAGTCACCGAAGACGGCGATGCTCGCGATGACGGCCCCGAACAGCGCGACTCCGAGCAACGTGCCACCGCCGACTCCGGCTCCGGCGCCCTGCACCGACACCTCGACGGGTTCCCGGTGCTCGGTGCGCCGCACCACCCAGCCGTAGACGAGGACCGCGACGAGGGCCGTCACCAGGCCCGCGGCGAGCGCCAGCCAGGGGTCGTCCGTCACCGCCGCCATGGCCAGATTGCCGAGGACCCAGACCGCCGCGACCGCCAAGAGCTGCCATACCAGACGCATGATGACTCCTTCTGTGATGCCGCGGCGGGAGCGCCGGCGGGCAGTTTCGGACCCGGTGGAACCGGGCCTCGCTTTCAGTCGGTGAATTCGTCGACGCCGAGGGCGAATTCCCCGTGGCCGACCCCGTTCCCGGCGAGCCCCACCATGACCAGGCCCATTCCCTCGAGCCAGTGCGCCATTCTCAGCCCGCCGACGTCCAGGGGACGAAGTCCGAGGCCTGTGATGAATGCCGCCACTCTCGCCTTTGCCGGCTCTTCGCGGATGAGGGGGGTCCCCGGTGACACGCCGGGCGTGGTGATGACGTCGGGGTAGGG
>NZ_BMDG01000019.1 GCF_014635665.1 Isoptericola cucumis | reverse complement strand
CGAGCGTCACGGGCTCGATGATCTCGGTCACTCTGCCTGCTTCCCGCCAAGCCTTGCTCGGCGTGTCAGGCCGAGACCCACCCACCGTTAATCAGACAGACCCTGACCCCCCTCATCTGCGAAGAGCCCCTTTGCCTGCGCATCGTCACCGGCCATGAAGACGGTGGGAGTGCCGTTCTCCAGGACATTCCGGAAGATGGTGTTGAAGGCCTTCACCACGCTGGTGCCGGCCGGTGCCACCGTGGCGGCCTCCTGCGCGACCGACGTCTCCTCGCCGTGGACGAGGCCGTCGAACGCGGCGTTGAAAGGGTTGCTGATGTCGACGACGACCTTGCCCGCGAGGGCGTCGCCGTACTCGGCGACGACCGGGACGACCGCGTCGGCGAGGAGGGCCGTGACGACGATGTCCCCGGCCGGGACGGCACCCCACTTGCCGGCCGTCGCACCGCCGCCCAGTGCCTGGGCGAGGTCTTCGGCCCGGGACTGGTCGCGTCCCATGATCTCGACGGTGTCGCCTCCCGCGACCGCGCGTGTGCCGAGGGCGCGGGCCATGTTCCCCGTACCGATGAGGGTGATGTTGCTCATGAGAGCTGCTCTCTTCCTGTGCTCGCGACGTGTGGTTCAGGAATGTTCTTCTCGGATATCGATCCGGAAATTCTTCCGCCGAATTCATTCCGCCCCATGAACGGTGCCATTGGCCCGAGCGGGTGTCCAAGACCCTTTTCAGCGCCGGTGATACCTTGAGGACATTGCCCCGCCGGGAGGCCCCATGGATCTGGACCTGCGCAAGCTGCGCTACTTCGTCGCCGTCGCCGACACGCTGCACTTCGGCCGCGCGGCGGACGGGCTGCACATCGCGCAGCCGGTGCTCAGCCGCCAGATCCGCGCACTCGAGAAGGAGCTCAGCGCCCCGCTGTTCGTCCGGGACAGCCACGGCGTGACGCTCACCGACGCGGGCCGGCAGCTGCTGGACGACGCCGGTCCGCTGCTCGCCTCCGCGCACGCCGTCCGGCACCGGGTGTCCGCGGCGGCGCGCGGCGGCCGGCGGCTGGTGGTCGGCTTCCGCGCCGGCATCCCGGTCATCCCGGCGGCCCGGGAGTTCGGGACCCAGCATCCGGATGTGGTCGTGGACGTGCAGCGCATGGAGTGGGACGACCAGGCCCCGATGCTGCTCGACGGGCGCGTGGACGTCGGCTTCGTGCGCCTGCCCGTCGACGAGACCGGCCTGCGGCTGAGCCCGCTCTACACCGAGCCGCTCATGGTGGTGCTGCCCACCGACCACCGGTTGGCGGGCAAGGAGGAGATCGGCGAGGCCGACCTGGCCGGTGAGCCGCTGGTCTGGCACGCCGGCGCGAGCACACAGCCCACCAGGCGCCCGCACCCCGACTCCGGGCTGCGTGCTCGCGGGGTGGAGGAGAAGCTCGAGCACGTCGCGGCGGGGCGCGGCATCTCCTTCGTGGCACGGTCGGAGACCGTCTTCTACTCGCGCCCGGACATCAGCTACGTGCCCGTCCCGGACCTCGCGCCCGACCAGGTGTTCGTCGCGATGGCGGCGTCGCGCACCTCACCGATCGTCGACGACTTCTTCGCCGCCGCCCGGGCGACGGCCGAGATCACCGCAGAGTGCGGGAACGACGAGATGTGGCAGCTCGTGGCCGGCGCCGCGTCGCGGCACGGCTGAGCGGTTCAGGCCTCGCCCGGGACCAGGCGGCGGCCGGAGATCTCGCTGGCCGCGATGCAGATCCACTCGCTCTTGCCGTCCTCGAGATAGCTGACCAGGCCGGTGCCGCGCGCCTCGTCGATCTCGCTCTCGCTCCGGAGGGCCCGGGCACGCCCCTTGAGGACGACGCTCCACGCGGAGTCCTCGCCGACCTCGTCGACCTCGAACGCCACGCGGGGGCTGATGGTGATCTCGGCGAGCTTGGTCCCGGGCTTGGTCCGCAGGTAGACGCGGTGGTCGGCGACGGCGAAGCTCACGGGGAAGATCTCCGGCTCACCGGCGACGGACGTGGCCAGCCGGCCGACCTTCTGCCCGGCGAGCAGCTGCCAGCACTCCTCCCCGGAGATCTCGGACTGGGACGGCTGCGACGGCAGCGGCTGGATGAACATCGGTCCTCCTTCGCGCGGGTGCGGTTCGCAGGTGTTCGCCCTTCCATCGTCACCAAGCGGCCGGATGGTCGCCCGAGGACTGCCGGTTCGGGGCCTCAAAGGGCCGCGACGCAGGCGCGACGGCGGACGAGATGTGCACGGGTCGGGGCCGTGATGTAGTGGTCGCGACCTGGCAGGACAGGCCTGCAGCAGATGCGAAAGGTGCTCGATGAGCGCGTCAACGATCCTGGTCGGCGTCGACGGGTCCGCCGAGAGCGACCACGCCCTGGACTGGGCCGCCGCGTACGCGAAGCGGACCGCCGCCGCCCTGCACGTCGTGAGCAGCTACACCCTGCCCGGCTTCTTCCTGCCCCTCGACGAGGAGGGCCGGCGCATCGTCCCCGACGACGTGCGGGTGCGCACCCACGTCGAGCGCACCGTCGCCCAGGCCGCGGAGCGCGCGGCGCGGGCCGGGGTGGAGGCGACCACCGAGGTCGCGACCGGCGACCCCACGGGGGTGCTCGTCGAGCGGTCGGGTGACCATGCGCTGGCGGTCGTCGGCGCGCGCGGTCACGGCGGGTTCGCCGAGCGGCTGCTGGGCACCGTCTCGGCCACCCTGCCGGCCTACGCCCGGTGCCCGACCGTGGTGGTGCCGTTCCGGGAAGGCCACGGGGGCGCCCCGGAGGCGGCGTCTGACGCTCGTCCCGGCGACGGGCCGACCGCCGACACGGTGCGCCGGTTCGGGCGCGTCGTGGTGGGCGTGGACGGCTCGCCGGGATCGGACGCCGCCATGGCCGAGGGCGCGGCCCAGGCGCGCGCCCTCGCCGCGGAGCTGCTCGTGGTCCACGCGCTGGCGGCGGACCGCTGGACCCACCTGCCCTGGACCCCGGTGCCACCGGACCGCGAGGCACTGCTGGCGGCGGCCGGCGACGAGCTGGCCTCCCGCGTCGCCCCGGTCCGTGCGAGCGCTCCGGAGCTGAGCATCACCGCCCGGGCCATGGACGGAGGCGCCCCGCGCGCCCTGGCGGAGCTGTCCGAGTCGGCCGACCTCGTCGTCGTCGGGTCGCGGGGCCGCGGGGGCTTCCGGGGCCTGCTGCTCGGCTCGACCAGCCAGGCCGTGCTGCGCAGCGCCCACTGTCCGGTGCTCGTGGTCGGGACCTCGACGGACTGACGAGACGGCCCGCCACGCCCACGTCATGGAGGGCATCGGCGTGTGAACAGTCCGTAAAGAAATCCTCTGCCTCCGTTCCGCTCCGGGTCTCGGGCGGTGTACGGTGGCGGGCGTCGCGACAACGAGGTCGCGAGAGATCCGCAGCGCTCGAGACAGCGGCGCGCAGGACGCCGAGACGTGGGACGAAGGTGTGGCAGTGACTCTCACCAGCGGGGCACAGACCGGGGGCATCGCGCTCGTGGAGCGGCCCGACGTCAGCGTGGTGGACATGTGGGGCGAGATCGACATCGCCCTGCGCAACGAGGCAGGCGCGGCGCTCGCGCGTGCGTTCGAACGTGACCTGCCGGTGGTGGTCGACACCGCACGGGTGACGTTCATCGACTCCGCGGGGGTGGCCTTCCTCGTGCAGCTGTGCAGGATCGGGCGCGACGAGGGCCTGCGGGTGACGGTGCACGATCCGCCCGAGGCCGTCCGGGACGTGCTCCACATGCTGGACCTCGACACCGTCGACGACGCGCTGGTGCGGGACGACCCGCGCAAGGACAGCGAGCTCCAGGGCTCCGCGAGCTGACGGCCCCGACCGTCGCTGACGGCACTCGCCGAGAGGGACGGCCGGTGGCCGTGCGTCAGTGGCCGTGCACCGGGTCGGCGGCCAGCGCCGCGGCGCCGACGATGCCCGCGCGGTTGCGCAGCGTCGCGGGGATGATCGGCGCGCGCAGGTCCAGCAGGGGGAGGAACTTGTCGTGCTGCTTGCTCACGCCTCCGCCCACGACGATCAGGTCGGGGGAGAGCAGCATCTCCACCGTCTCGAAGTAGCGCTGGAGCCGGTGCGCCCACTTCTCCCACGACAGGTCGTCGCGCTCCCGCGCCGACTCGGCCGCGCGGCGCTCGGCGTCGTGCCCGTCGATCTCGAGGTGCCCGAGCTCGGTGTTGGGCACGAGCACCCCGTCCACGAGCAGGGCTGAGCCGATCCCCGTCCCGAGCGTGACGACGAGCACCACCCCGTCGCGACCCTGTGCCGCGCCGTAGCGGTCCTCGCCGACCCCTGCGGCGTCGGCGTCGTTGACGGCGCGCACCTCGCGCCCCGTGGCGTCCCGCACGAGGCCGGGGACGTCCACGCCCTTCCACGACTTGTGCAGGTTGGCGATGAACCGCACCACGCCGTGATCCATCGGCGCCGGGAACGCGACTCCCACCGGGGCGTCGTCGGGCAGGTCGAACCCCTCGACGAGCCGGGCGAGAACCTCGGAGACCGCCTCCGGCGTCGACGGCTGCGGGGTGGCGATGCGCTCCCGCTCCGCCGCGAACTCCCCGGTGGCCAGGTCGACCGGAGCCCCCTTGATCCCCGAGCCGCCGATGTCGATCCCCAGTGCCACGGATACCTGCGTCATGGGCTCATCCTGGTGCAGGATCGACCTATGAGCGACAACAACCCGGTCCAGTACTGGTACAACACCGCGACCGGCGAGGTCGAGGAGAGCGCGGCCCGCTCGAGCTGGACGCACCGCATGGGCCCCTACCCGACGCGCGAGGCGGCCGAGAAGGCCCTGGACACGGCCCAGCAGCGCAACGAGTCGTGGGACGAGGAGGACGCCGACTGGCGCGCCAAGGAGTGACCGTGCGGGCGGGGCGTCAGCGCTCGAACGAGTGGGCGGCGTCGGGGAACGTGCCCCCGCGCACGTCGGCCGCGTAGTCCTCGGCGGCCTCGCGCAGCGCGGTGCCGAGCTCGGCGAACCGTCGGGCGAACCGCGGCGTCCACTCGGTCATGCCCGCCATGTCCGTCCAGACGAGCACCTGGCCGTCGGTCGCCGGGCCCGCGCCGATGCCGATGGTCGGGATCTGCAGGATCTCGGTCGCCCGGGCGGCGACCTCGACCGTCGTCATCTCGAGGACGACGGCGACCGCGCCGGCCTCCTGGACCGCGAGCGCGTCGGCGCACAGGGCCTCCGCGGCGTCCTCGCCCCGACCCTGCACCCGGTGCCCGCCGAGCGCGTGCTCCGACTGCGGGGTGAAGCCGAGGTGCCCGACGACGGGGATGCCGGCGTCGGTGATCGCGCGGATCTGCGGGGCGACGCTGCGGCCGCCCTCCAGCTTGACCGCGGCGGCGCCGGTCTCCTTCATGAACCGCACGGCGGTGGCCAGCGCCTGCTCCGGGCCCGCCTCGTACGACCCGAACGGCAGGTCCACCACGACGAGCGCGTACCGGGCGGCGCCAGCCACGGCACGTGCCGCCGGGATCATGTCGTCGACCGTGACGGGCAGCGTCGTCGTGTGCCCGTGCATGGTGTTGCCGATGGAGTCGCCGACGAGGAGGACGTCGATGCCGGCGGCGTCGAAGACGGCGGCGGTGACCGCGTCGTACGCCGTCAGCATGGTGATCTTGGAGCCTTGCTCCTTCGCCTGCGCGAGGTGGTGGACCCGGTAGCGCCGCCGCCGGGGAGCATCGGCAGCCTGAACTGCGTTGTCGCCTGTCGCCATGGCGGACAGCGTATCGGTCGCATGTCATCCGCTCTTAACACTTGTCGTGCAGGATGGGGGCATGGACAGGCAGCAGGAGTTCGTGCTCCGCACGGTCGAGGAGCGCGACATCCGCTTCATCCGGCTCTGGTTCACCGACGTGCTCGGCATCCTCAAGTCGGTGGCGGTCGCCCCGGCCGAGCTCGAGCAGGCGTTCGCCGAGGGCATCGGCTTCGACGGCAGCTCGATCGAGGGCCTCACGCGCGTGTACGAGGCCGACATGATCGCCAAGCCCGACCCCACCACGTTCCAGGTGCTTCCCTGGCGCGGCGAGCGGCACGGTACCGGGCGCATGTTCTGCGACATCCTCACGCCGGACGGCGAGCCGTCGCTCGCGGACTCGCGCAACGTGCTCAAGCGCACGCTCGCGAAGGCGAGCGACCGCGGATTCACCTTCTACACGCACCCCGAGGTGGAGTTCTACCTGTTCAACCAGGTCGCCTCCCCGGAGGACCCGCTGGTCCCCGTCGACAACGGCGGCTACTTCGACCACCTGGCCCGCGGCAGCACGCACGACTTCCGGCGCGCCGCCATCACGATGCTGGAGTCGATGGGCATCTCGGTGGAGTTCTCCCACCACGAGGCCGGCCCGGGCCAGAACGAGATCGACCTGCGCTACGCCGACGCCCTCACCACCGCGGACAACCTCATGACGTTCCGCACCGTGGTGAAGGAGGTGGCCCTCGAGCAGGGCGTGTTCGCGTCGTTCATGCCCAAGCCGATGGCCGACCAGCCAGGCTCGGGGATGCACACGCACCTGTCACTGTTCGAGGGGGACCGCAACGCCTTCCACGAGCCGGGCGCGCAGTTCGAGCTGTCCAAGACGGCGCGGCAGTTCATCGCCGGCCTGCTGGTGCACGCCGCGGAGATCACCGCGATCACCAACCAGTACGTGAACTCCTACAAGCGCGTGTGGGGCGGCGCCGAGGCGCCGAGCTACATCTGCTGGGGCCACAACAACCGGTCCGCCCTCGTGCGGGTGCCGATGTACAAGCCGGGCAAGGGCAACTCCGCGCGGGTGGAGTACCGCGCCCTGGACTCGGCCGCGAACCCGTACCTGGCGTTCGCGGTGCTGCTCGCCGCCGGCCTCAAGGGCATCGAGCACGGTTACGACCTGCCCGAGGCCACCGGGGACGACGTCTGGGAGCTGACGGACCGCGAGCGGCGCTCGCTGGGCATCGCGCCGCTGCCGCAGTCGCTGGACGACGCCGTCGACCTCATGGAGAGCTCGGAGCTGGTCGCGGAGACCCTCGGCGAGCACGTCTTCGACTACGTGCTGCGCAACAAGCGCCAGGAATGGGACGCCTACCGCGCCCAGGTCACGCCGTACGAGCTGCGCCGCTTCCTGCAGTTCCTCTGAGGGTCGGGTCGTGAGCACGGGGGCCGGCCGTCCCGCCAGCGCCACGCGACGGTTCCTGCAGGCGGGGTTCGCCGACCTCACGCGGTCGGCGTCGCTGTGGGCCGACGGCGCGCTGCAGCGGGTGCTGCCCCCCGACGCCGACGAGACCGTGCTCCCGGCGCTGGGCGCGAGCGCCGACCCGGACCTGGCGCTGCTGCAGCTGGTCCGGCTCGCGGAGCAGCCGGACGCCGAGGACCGGGTCGCCACGGTGCTGGCGGCGCGCCCGGGCACGTCGGACGGTCTCGCCCGGACACGGCTGCTGGCCGTGCTGGGGGCGTCGTCGGCGCTCGGGGACGAGGTGGTGCGCCGCCCCGCGCTGCTGGACGCGCTCGCTGCCACGGACGACGACCCGGTCGAGGCATCCTCCGAGGCGGTGCGGGCCGAGCTGCTGCGTGCCGTCGGGGCCGACCCGGACGCCGACGTCCCGGTGGCCGCCGCCGCGCAGGACATCGGCCCGCACTCCGGACCGTCCCCCGCCTGGCCCGACCCGGAGGCGGCCACCACGACCGACGCATTGCGACGCGCCTACCGGTCCCGGCTGCTGCGCGTCGCGGCGAGCGACCTCACCGCCGACGACCCGCTGGCGCGGCTGCCCGCGGTCGCCGCGGCGCTCGCGGACCTGGCGGCCGCGGCCCTGGAGGCGGCCCTCGCCGTCGCGCGGGCCGAGGTGGGCGAGGAGGCCGACGGCGTGCGCCTCGCCGTCATCGGCATGGGCAAGACGGGTGGGCGGGAGCTCAACTACGTCTCCGACGTCGACGTGGTGTACGTGGGCGAGCCCGGCGAGCGTGCCGACGGCACCGTCCCGGACGAGGACGAGGCCCTCGCGGCCGGGACGCGCCTGGCGACGGCGCTGCAGCGCGTGTGCTCCTCGTCGTCCGCCGAGCCGGCGCTGTGGCCCGTCGACGCGGCGCTGCGGCCGGAGGGCAAGCAGGGTCCGCTCGTGCGCACGCTGGCCAGCCACGTCGCCTACTACGAGCGGTGGGCCTCGACGTGGGAGTTCCAGGCCCTGCTCAAGTCCCGACCGGTGGCGGGCGACGCGGCGCTCGGGCGCGCGTACTGCGACGCCGTCCACCCGTTCGTCTGGACGGCGGCACACCGGGAGAACTTCGTCGAGGACGCCCGCGCGATGCGCCGCCGCGTGGAGGAGCATGTGCCGCCCGCGGAGGTGGACCGGCAGATCAAGCTCGGCAAGGGCGGGCTGCGCGACGTGGAGTTCACCGTCCAGCTGCTGCAGCTCGTGCACGGGCGCACCGACCCGCGGATCCGCTCGCCGCACACCCTGACGGCCCTCTCCGAGCTCGCGGCCGGCGGCTTCGTGGGGCGCGAGCACGCCGCCCGGATGGGTGTCTGCTACCGGTTCCTGCGCGCGCTGGAGCACCGCGTCCAGCTCTTCCGGCTCCGGCGCACCCACCTGCTGCCCACGGCCGAGGACGACCTGCGCCGGTTGGCCCGGTCGCTCGGGATGCGCGCCGAGGGCGCCGACGGGCTGCTGCGCCGCTGGCGCGCCACCCGGCGGGAGGTGCGCTCGCTGCACGAGGAGGTCTTCTACCGTCCCCTGCTGCCGGCGTCGGCGCAGCTGTCGGAGGACGAGCTCGCGCTCGCGCCGGACATGGCGCGCGAGCGCTTCGCGGGCATCGGGTACCGCGACCCCGACGGCGCCATGCGGCACGTGACCGCCCTGACGGCCGGCACGTCGCGTCGTGCGGCCCTGCAGCGCCAGCTCCTGCCCGTGCTGCTCGGGTGGTTCGCCGAGGGCGCCGACCCGGACGGCGGGCTGCTCGCCTTCCGCAAGCTGTCGGACGAGCTCGGGGCGACGCCCTGGTACCTGCGGCTGCTGCGCGACTCGGAGAACGCCGCGTACCGGCTGGCGCAGCTCCTGTCCTCCTCGACCTACCTGGCGGACGCCCTCGCGCGGTCCCCGGAGTCCGTGCAGTGGCTCGCCGACGCCGCGGGCCTGGAGCCGCGCGGGGCGCAGCGTCTCGCCGCGGAGGCGGACGCCGTGCTCACGCGAGCGGAGGAGGTCGAGCCCGCGGTGTCCCGGCTGCGGGCGCTGCGGCGCCGCGAGCTCGCGCGCACCGGCGCGGCGGAGGTCCTGGGGTACCTGGAGCCGGTCGACGCCGCCGCGGCGATCTCGGACGCGGCCGACGTCGTCGTGGCGGGCGGCCTGCGCGCGGCGGCGTACGCGGCGCGCACCGACCTGGGCCTCGGGACGTCGCAGGACGCGGACCCGACCCGCCTGCTCGTCGTGGCGATGGGCCGCTTCGGTGGCCGGGAGATGGGGTACGGCTCGGACGCGGACGTGCTGTTCGTGCACGACCCGGCCCCGGGCGCCGACCCCCAGGTGGCGCAGGACTTCGCCCTGCGCACCGCGCGCCGCCTGCAGAAGCTGCTGTCCGCCGTCGGGCCTGAGCCCGCGCTGCCGCTCGACGCCGACCTGCGGCCCGAGGGACGACAGGGCCCGCTCGTGCGCACGCTCGCGTCCTACGCCGAGTACTACGAGCGCTGGTCGAGCGTGTGGGAGTCGCAGGCGCTGCTGCGCGCCCGCCCGGTCGCCGGTGACGTGGGGACGGCAGGCCTGGGGGAGCGCTTCACGACGCTGGTCGACCCGCTGCGCTACCGCGCGGACGGTCTCGACTACACGCAGCTGCGCGAGGTGCGGCGCATCAAGGCGCGGGTCGAGGCGGAGCGGCTCCCGCGCGGCACCGACCCGGCGCGCCACCTCAAGCTCGGACGCGGGGGAGTGACCGACGTCGAGTGGACCGTGCAGCTGCTGCAGCTGCAGCACGCGGGCCGGGTGCCGGCCCTGCGGACCACCGGGACCGTCGCGGCGCTCGAGGCCGCGCAGGACGCGGGCCTGCTGGACGCGGACGACGCCGCGCAGCTGCGGGACGCGTGGGTGCTGGCGTCCCGGCTGCGCTCGGCGGTCGTGCTGTGGTCGGGCCGCACGACCGGCCCTCAGGTCGACGTGCTCCCGCACGACGCCCGCTCGCTCACCGGGGTCGCGGGCCTGCTGGGCGACGTCGGCAACGGCGGCGAGGTCGAGGACCTGTACCTGCGCACCGCCCGGCGGGCCCGGGCCGTGGTGGAGCGGGTCTTCTACGGTGAAGAATGAGCGGACGGTGCCCGCCGCGGCAGCCGTCGTGCGGCAGGATGAGCGCATGCGCACGCCATCTTCGACGCTCGTGACCTCGAGCGGCCGCACCGCCCGTCAGACCTTCCGGGCGGTGACCGCATGAGCGCGGGCCTCCTCGGGCTGCTCGACGACGTCGCCGCCATCGCGAAGCTCGCCGCGGCGTCGCTCGACGACGTCGGGGCCGCGGCGGGGCGCGCGACGGCGAAGGCCGCGGGCGTCGTCGTCGACGACACCGCCGTGACCCCCCAGTACGTGCACGGGGTCGCCGCGGACCGCGAGCTGCCGATCGTGAAGAAGATCGCGGTCGGGTCGATCCGGAACAAGGTCCTGATCATCCTCCCGGTGGCGCTGATCCTCAGCCAGTGGGCGCCGTGGCTGCTCACGCCGATCCTCATGCTCGGTGGCACCTACCTCGCCTTCGAGGGGGCCGAGAAGATCTGGGGCCGGCTGCGGGGGCACAGCAACCACGACGCCCCCGCCGCCACCGTCGGGCCGGAGGCCGAGAAGACGCTCGTCGCCGGCGCCGTGCGCACCGACCTCATCCTGTCGGCCGAGATCATGGTCATCGCGCTCAACGAGGTCGCCGACGAGGGGTTCTGGTCGCGGCTCGCGATCCTGCTCGTCGTGGCGCTCGCGATCACGGTGATCGTGTACGGCGTCGTGGCCCTCATCGTGAAGATGGACGACGTCGGGCTCGCCCTCGCGCGGGGCGGGACGGCGTTCCGCCAGCGGGTCGGCCGCGGGCTCGTGTCCGGCATGCCGAAGGTGCTGGCGGTCATCTCCGTGGTGGGCACCGTGGCGATGCTCTGGGTGGGCGGGCACATCCTGCTCGTCGGCGTGGACGAGCTCGGCTGGCACGGCCTCTACGACGTCGTCCACCACCTGGAGGAGGGCGTCGCGCACGTGCCCGGCGTCGGCGGGTTCCTGGCCTGGCTGGTCAACACGCTGTGCTCCGCGCTCGTGGGCGTCGTCGTCGGAGCCGTCGTCCTCGCGGTGGTGCACGTCCTGCCGTTCGGCAAGAAGCACGGCAAGGAGCACGACGAGGCCGCCGCCGCCCACTGAGCAGCGCGGACGAAGGGCCGCCGGTCACTCCTCCGCGGCGAGGGTGAGCACCCGCAGGCGGCTGCCGGCGTACCAGGTCGCGGCGACGAGCACGCCGACGATGAGGGCGCACGCGAGCCCGAGCGCGACGTTCGCGGTGACGAGGCCCGGTGGGGCGATCGAGCCGGTCACGGACAGGGCCCACTGCTGCACGCTGAGGTTGCGCGCACCCGGCACGAAGCTGCCCACCAGGCTCTCCCACATCAGGGCGTACAGGAGCCCGATGATCACGGCGTGCCGGGTGAGGATCGACAGGAGCAGGAAGGCCACGCTGTAGACGGCCCCCGCGGCGAGGGCCCCCGCCCCGAACGCCAGCACCGTGCTGGGGCCGGCGCCGAGGACGACCGCGGCCAGCATCGTCGGCAGCACCGCGAAGACGACCGTCGCCCCGACGGCCACCGCGAGCTTGCTCTGCACGATCGTGTGCCGCGAGACCGGCTTCGACAGCAGGTGGACGATGGACCCGTCGTCGATCTCGGGCGCGATCGCCCCCGTGCCGACGATCAGCCCGAACAGCGGCAGGAACGTCGCGAACGACACGCCCTGCAGCAGGGCGGCGGCGTCGGCGTCGCTCACGGGGACGAGCACGCGGGCGAGGACGGCGATGCCCACGAGCAGCAGCGCCAGGGCGGCGAGCAGCCACACGCGCCTCCCGCCGAGCATCCCGCGGGCGGTCAGACGGACGATCGTGCGGTTCACGTCGGCGCTCCTCAGCTCAGTTCTCGACCAGGTAGGAGAACACGCTCTCCAGGGACTCGTCCGCGGGGGTCACCTGCAGCAGCCGCACGCCGGCGTCGCGCGCCACGCGCGGCAGCAGCGCGGCGAAGCGCAGGAACTCCGCGGCCTGCACCCGCAGGACGTCGCCGTCCAGGCTGACGCCTGCCGTCGAGCCGTCCGCGACGAGCGCCGAGGCCAGCGCCCGGTTGTCGCTGGAGACGATCGTGTACTGGTGCGGGCGGTCGGTCATCAGCCGCCGGATCTCCCGGTAGTCGCCGGACGCGGCGTAGCGGCCCGCGACGACGACCTCGATCTGGTGGGCGAGCTGCTCGACCTCCTCCAGGATGTGGGAGCTGAAGAGGACCGTCCGGCCCTCGTCGCCCATCGCGCGCAGCAGCTGGATCAGGTGCAGGCGCTGGCGCGGGTCCATACCGTTGAACGGCTCGTCGAGCAGGAGGACGGCCGGGTCGTGCACGAGCGCGGACGCCATCTTGATCCGCTGCTTCATCCCCTTGGAGTACTCGCCGACCTTGCGGTCCTGCGCGTCCGTCATCTCGACGGCGGCGAGGGCGCGGCGCGCGGCCGCGCCCGGGTCGGGCAGGCGGTGCAGCTCGGCGCTGGCCACGGTGAGCTGGCGGCCGGTGAGGTGGTCGTAGGTGGCCTCGCGCTCGGGCACGATGCCGAGGGCGCGGTAGACCTCCGGGTTCTTCCAGATCGGCGCCTCGTCCAGGGTCACGGTGCCGGTGGACGGCGGGAGGAAGCCCGCGAGCAGGTGGATCAGGGTGGACTTGCCGGCACCGTTCGGCCCGAGCAGCCCGGTGATGCCGGGGCCGATCGTCATCGTCACGTCGTTGACGGCCACGACGTTGCCGAACCAGCGCGAGCAGGCGTCGAGCCTGAGCGTGGCCATCAGAGCCTCACCTTCCGGTAGCGCGCGGACAGGGCCAGGTAGGTCAGCGCGACGACCCCCAGCGTGACGACGGGGAACGCGGCGCCGGCGACGCCCTCCGGCGGGCCGGCGGGCGACGACGTCTCCACGCCGAACGCCCAGACCTGCACGCCGTCGACCAGGGTCATCGGCGAGAAGAGGCCGATCCAGCCGGCGGTGGTCATGTCGCCGGCCTCGAAGCCGACCAGCGCCTGCATGCTGGTGACGACCGCGTAGCTGAGGGCCAGGACCGTCATGATGGCGGCGACGCCGAACCCGCGGCGGGCCGTCAGCGACGCGATCACCAGGCCGATGCCGGACAGCACCGCCGCGAACAGGACCGCCCCGGCCAGCGCCTGCAGGAGCTCGACCGTCTGGGTGCCCGCGTCGAACCCGGCCGCCAGCGCACCCAGGTACATGACGAGCAGCGGCGCCGCGAGCAGGAGGAACACCGCGGTCGCCAGGGCCGCCAGCTTGGCCCGGACGTAGTCGACGCGCTCCAGCGGTCGCGAGAGGTACAGCGGCAGCGTGTGGAACCGCAGGTCGAGGGAGACCGCCTGTGGTGCGGCGACGGCGACGAAGATGGCCACCGCCGCCTGCGTCACCATCGCGTACCGCGTGTACGGCAGCACCGGTTCGGCGATCATCCCCTGCCCGGCCATGACGACGGAGACGACGGACAGAACGATCGCCGGCACCAGCATCACCGCGACCATCCCGAACGGCACGACCTTGGACCGGGCCGCGCGCCCCAGCCCGAACACGCCCCGCAGCGTGTGCGAGTAGAGCGCGAGGGCCACCCCGCGCCGGGGGAGCCGCTCGCCGTCGTACGCGCGGTACCCGATGTTGTGGATGACGCCCGCGGGGGACGCCTCAGGCTGCGTCATCGGTGGCTCCCTGGTCGGAGGTCGGGCCGGACGGGCCGGTCGTGGTGGGGTCGAAGACCTCGGCGATGTGGTGGCGACGGGACTCCAGCCGGACCAGGCCGTACCCGTCCGCGACCACGTCGCGGACGGTGTCGTGGACGGCACCTGCGTCGGTGTCGTCGGTGTCGTCGCCGTCGACGCCGGCGCCGATCTCGACGAGCAGGGTCTCGCCTTCCCGGGAGACGCGCAGCCCGGCCGCCGTCAGCGCCGCGGCGGCGCCGGCCGTGTCGTGCGCGACCTCGACGGCGAGCTGGGCGCTCGCCCGGGTGAAGTCGGCGACCGTGGAGGACCGCAGGAGCACGCCGCCGTCGACGATCACGACCTGGTCGCAGATGCGCTCCAGCTCGCCGAGCAGGTGCGACGTGACGAGGACCGAGATCCCGAAGTCGTCGTAGATCCGCCGCACCAGGCCGAGCATCTCGTCGCGCCCCGTCGGGTCGAGACCGTTGGTGGGCTCGTCGAGGAAGACGACGTCCGGGTCGTGCACGAGCGCCTGCGCGAGCTTCACGCGCTGCTTCATGCCCGTGGAGTAGCCGCCGATCGGCCGGTACCGCTCCTCGTAGAGCCCGACGTGGCGCAGGGTGTCGGCCGCCCGCTCGCGGGCGGCGTCCGTCGGCAGCCCCGACATCCGGGCCAGGTGCACCACCAGCTCGGTGGCGGAGACGTCGGCGGGCAGGCAGTCGTGCTCGGGCATGTACCCGACGCGGCTGCGCAGCGCGGCGCCGTCGTCGCGGACGTCGTGACCCAGCACCTGGGCGCTGCCCGACGTCGGGTCCGAGAGGCCGAGCAGGATCTTGATCAGCGTGGACTTGCCGGCGCCGTTCGCGCCGACCAGCCCCGTGACGCCGTCGCCGACCTCCAGCGAGAGGCCGTCGAGAGCGGTGACCCGGGGGTAGCGCTTCGTGAGCTGCTGCGTCGCGATGACTGGCACGGCACCGACCGTATGCCCCTGTCAGGGTGCCGGGAACCCGTACGGGCACAGTTCAGGGGGATCTCAGGGTGAACCCCGGACGAGACGTGTCACGGCACGCGAGCCCTGATGGCAACCTCGGGGGATGCCCGTGCTCCTGGTCGTGACGTTCCTGGCCTTCTGCAACTACGCGGCGATGCTCGCCGTGGTGCCGCTGTGGGCGGCGCACGGGGGTGCCGCGAGCGGGGCCGTGGGGGCCACGACCGGCGTGATGATGGCGGCCACCGTCGCCACCCAGCTGGCGATGCCGTGGCTGTTCAGGGTGTTGAGCCTGCGCGCGATGCTGCTGCTCGGTGCCGTGCTGCTGGGCGTGCCGACGCCGTTCTACGTCCTCTCGTCGTCGATCGTCCCGGTCATGGGGCTGACCGTCGTGCGGGGGGTGGGCTTCGGCCTCATGGTCGTCGCGGGGGCGACCCTGGTCACGGCCGTCGCCCGGCCGGGAAGACTCGCGGCCGCGGCGTCCCTCTACGGCGCGGCCGCGGCGCTGCCCAACCTCGGCGCTCTCGCCGGGGGCGTGTGGCTCGCGCGGACCGTCGGCTTCACCGCCGTCTTCTGGGCCGCCGGGGCGGCGGCGCTCGCGGGGGCCGCCCTGGCGCTCGCGCTGCCCGGGCTGCGGGGGAGCTCCGACCGCGTCGCCATGGTCGACGTGCGGGCCATCGCGGCGCCGCTCGTGGTCTTCGTGCTGTCCGCGGCGTCGTTCGGCGCCGTCACGACGTTTCTTCCCGTGGCCGTCCCGGGCACCGGCGACGCCGCGCTCGCGCTGCTCGTGGCGTCCGTGGCGCTCGTCGTCGGACGCCTCGGGTCCGGGGCAGTCGGAGACCGGCTCGGGCCGGGCAGGCTGCTGCCCGCAGGCGTCCTGCTCTGCGCCGCCGGACTCGCGGTCCTGGCCGGGTCGTTGGACGGCGGGGCCGCCCTGCAGGTCGGCGCCGCACTGCTCGGGCTGGGTTTCGGCACCGCGCAGAACGACTCGTTCGTGACCGTCGTCCGCCGGCTCGGGCCTGCCCGCAGCGGCACCGCCAGCACGATCTGGAACATCGCCTACGACGGCGGGCTCGGGCTGGGCGCCGTCGCGCTCGGCGGGGTGGTGGCCGGGCTCGGTTACGCGGGCGCGTTCGTCGCCCTCGCCGGCGCCATCGCCGTCGGGCTCGTCGTCGCGACGTTGCTGACGCCCCGCAGTCGCGCGACGCCCGGCCGCTGACGGACCGCTCCGCGCGTCATCCAGCGGGGTGGACGACCTCCCAGAGGTGACCGTCGGGGTCGGCGAAGGTACCGATGTAGCCCCATTCGCGTTGCACCGGTGCCATGGCGATCCTCGCGCCCGCCTCCTCCGCGGTACGCACCAGGTCGTCCACCGCACGGGCCGAGCCGACGGCGATGCTCAGCAGGCACTCCGAGGTGCCCGCGGCGGCCGTGTCGTGGTCCGCGGTGACCCAGCCGAAACCGCCGGTCGGGATGTACATGACCCGGGCACCGTCGTTGACGACGACCTGGAGCGGCTCGGGAACGCCGTCCTCGGCGAGCCCGCCCGGGGTCTCGAAGCCCATGGCCTGCGCAAAGGCGTACGCACGCCGACGGTCCTCGGTGGGCAGCGCGACGGTGAGGTCGAAGGAGTTCATCCCCTCTCGACGGCCTGCACCGTCGCAACTCATCGGTGACCGGGCACGAGAAAGCCCGCACGGGGCCGTCACCGTCGAGGTGCCGGTGACCCGTGCGGGCTCTCCGCACGCGACTCAGATGTCGTAGTAGAGCTCGAACTCGTGGGGGTGCGGGCGCAGGCGGATCGGGTCGATCTCGTGCGTGCGCTTGTAGTCGATCCACGTGGCGATGAGGTCCTCGGAGAAGACGTCGCCCTCGGTGAGGAAGTCGTGGTCGCGCTCGAGGTTGTCCAGCGCCTCCTCGAGGCTGGCGGGCACCTGGGCGATCTGCGCGTGCTCCTCGGGCGGCAGCTCGTACAGGTCCTTGTCGATCGGCGCCGGCGGCTCGATGCGGTTCTTGATGCCGTCGATGCCGGCCAGGAGCTGGGCGGCGAACGCGAGGTAGGGGTTGGCCGTCGGGTCGGGCACGCGGAACTCGACGCGCTTCGCCTTCGGGGACGAGCCCGTCACCGGGATGCGGATGCACGCGGAGCGGTTGCGGGCCGAGTAGACCAGGTTGACCGGGGCCTCGTAGCCGGGGACCAGGCGACGGTAGGAGTTCACCGACGGGTTGGTGAACGCGAGCAGCGACGGCGCGTGCTTGAGCAGGCCGCCGATGTACCAGCGGGCCGTGTCGGACAGGCCGCCGTAGCCCTTCTCGTCGTAGAACAGCGGCTCGCCGTTCAGCCACAGCGACTGGTGGGAGTGCATGCCCGAGCCGTTGTCGCCGAAGAGCGGCTTCGGCATGAAGGTGACGGTCTTGCCGTGCTCCCACGCGACGTTCTTGATGACGTACTTGAACTTCATCAGGTCGTCGGCGGAGTGGAGCAGGGTGTTGAACCGGTAGTTGATCTCCTGCTGGCCGGCGGTGCCCACCTCGTGGTGCGCGCGCTCGACGTCCAGGCCCACCTGGGCGAGCGCGGCGCACATCTCGTCGCGCAGGTCGGCGAACTGGTCGTTGGGGGAGACGGGGAAGTAGCCGCCCTTGTAGCGGGTCTTGTATCCGAGGTTGCCGCCCTCCTCCTCACGACCGGTGTTCCACGCCGCCTCGACGGAGTCCAGGTGGTAGTAGCCCTCGTTCGCCGACGTCTTGAAGCGCACGTCGTCGAAGACGTAGAACTCGGCCTCGGGGGCGAAGAAGGCGGTGTCGGCGATGCCGGTCGACTTCAGGTAGGCCTCGGCCTTGGCCGCGATGGTGCGCGGGTCGCGCGAGTAGGGCTCGTCCGTGAACGGGTCGACGATCGAGAAGTTCACGATGAGGGTCTTGCGCTTGCGGAACGGGTCCAGGTACGCCGTGGTGACGTCGGGGACCAGCTTCATGTCGGACTCGTGGATCGCCTGGAACCCACGGATCGACGAGCCGTCGAACATGAGGCCCTCGGTGAAGGAGTCCTCGGAGAACTGCTCGACCGGGATGTTGAAGTGCTGCATCACCCCGGGCAGGTCGATGAAGCGGACGTCGATGAACTCCACCCCCTCACGTCGGGTGAAGGCGATGGCCTCTTCGGCGTTGGTGAACATGCGTGCGCTCCTTGCTCGGATCTACCCGCGGTGAGGGACCGGTGGTCGGCGCCCTCGAGGTTAGGGGGGAGGCGTTTCTCCGGCGTGGCCCCGATGTTTCCGGCACGTTACGCGCCCCGGGTCCGCGTGTCCTGGCGTCTCGTGCGGTGGAACGGATCACTCTTTAGTTGACATAGTGAAGGAAAGGACGGGAGGATGGTCGGGTGCAGCGCCGCGCAGAGATACCCGCCCTCGGCTCGCTCGGGTCCTCCGCCCGTGCCGTGGTCCGCGCCCTGCTGCTCGCCGGGCCGCTCTCGCGGGCGGAGCTCGCTCGGCGCCTGGAGCGCTCCCCGGCGAGCCTCACCAAGATCACGCGGCCGCTGCTGGATTCCGGCCTGATCCAGGAGGAAACCGCGCCTCTCTCGGAGAGCCGCGGGCGCCCCGGCGCGCCCCTGACGCTGGACGCCTCGCGGCACCGGTTCATCGGCGTCAAGGTCACCGCGGGCGAGGTGTACGGGGTGCGGGCGGACGCCGCCGGCCGGGTGGAGGCGAGCGCGCACCGGCCTCTGGTGGACGTGAAACAGGGGACGGTCGTCGGCCAGATCGTTCACCTGGTGAAGGAACTCGCGGAGCCGGGCCCGGTCCAGGCGCTCGGGGTCGGCCTCGCCGGGCAGATGTCCCGCTTCGACCGCACCGTGCGCAGCAACGCCTACCTCGGCTGGGACGAGGTCCCGCTGGCGCGTCTGCTGGAGCAGGCCACCGGCATCCCCACCGTCCTCAGCGGCGACGCCCGGGCGCTGACCGCCGGGGTCCAGTGGTCGGGACCGGGCCGAGGGCTGAGCGACTTCGCCGTGCTGACCGTCGGTGTCGGTGTCGGGCTGGGGATCGTCCTCGAGGACCGGGTGCTCGCGGGCCCGACGGGCAAGGTGGGCATGCTCGGCCACCACCGGGTGTCCGACTCCGGCCCGCTGTGCACGAACGGGCACCGGGGCTGCGCCTCGGCCTTCCTCACGACGGACGCCATCACCCGGGGCATCGGCGTGCCGCTCGGGCGGACCGACCTGGACCTGGAGACGGCGTTCCGGCTCGCCGAGGAGGGCGACGACGTCGCCCTGCGGGTGTTCGCCGACGCCGGCCACGCCCTGGGCGTGCTGATCGCGGAGCTCGTGAACATCCTCGGGCTGCCCGCCGTCATCCTCGCCGGCGACGGGCTCGGCATGCTCGCCCACGTCCGGCCGCGCATGGACGCCGCCCTCGCGGAGCACCTCGACCCGAACGCCACGACGCCGTCCGTCGTGCCCTTCACCTCCGGCTTCGACGAGTGGGCGCGAGGCGCGGCCGTCGTGGCCTGCCAGTGGATGCTCGTCGACCCGCCCAGCCCCGCCCTCGAACCGGCATGACCCACCACCCCCAGGAGGAACCGTTGTCCGCACTGCCTCTCGACCCCACCACGCCGCTCGGAGCGGACGCCGGCTCGATCAGCATCGGCATCGTCGGCGCCGGACAGTTCTCACGGAGCTTCGCGACGCTCTGGGACCTGCACCCGAACGTCGACCGGCTCACGATCACCGACCTGGTGCCGGAGCGCGCCAAGTCGCTGGCGGACCGCTACGAGCGTGCCACCGTCGTCGACAGCTTCGAGGAGATGCTCGACTCGGACGTCGACGCGGTCGCCATCTTCACGCAGCGCTGGACGCACGCGCCGCTGGTGCTGGCCGCGCTGGAGGCCGGCAAGCACGTCTACTCGGCCGTGCCGATGGCCACCGAGCTCACCGACATCGAGGCGATCATCGAGGCCGTCCAGCGCACCGGCCTCACCTACATGATGGGCGAGACGAGCTACTACAACCCGGCCACCGTCTACATCCGCGAGAAGGTCCGCGAGGGCGCGCTCGGGCAGGTCTTCTACGCCGAGGGCGACTACGTCCACGACATGGACCTCGGCTTCTACGCCGCGTACCAGTACAGCGGCGGGGAGAACTGGAAGGCCACCGCCAGCTACCCGCCCATGCTCTACCCGACGCACGCGATCGGCGGGGTGCTCGGCGCGCTGCCGTCCCGGGCCGTCAGCGTCAGCTGCATCGGCGTCGAGGACCGGCGCGGCGACGGCGTCTTCGACCGGGAGGTCAGCCAGTTCGGCAACAGCTTCTCCAACGCGACGGCGCTGTTCGAGCTGTCCGACGGCGGGGCGATGCGCACGAACGAGATGCGCCGGGTGGGCTACCCGTCGCACATCCGCGAGTCGCGGTTCCGCTTCTTCGGCACCGACGCCAGCTTCGAGCAGCTCGCCCACCAGAGCGTCTGGAACGACAAGGAGGGCTCGACGGACGTCTCGGCCGACTTCGTCCCGGTCCGCAGCACGGTGGACGAGGCGGACCTCGCCGACGTCGACCCGGCGCTGCGGGAAGCGTTCACCTCCGGCTCCGCGCCGGTGCACGACCGCACCCGGCTGCCCGCCACCTACGCCGAGGCGCCGAACGGGCACGAGGGTTCGCACCACTTCCTCGCCGACGACTTCGTGCGCGGCGTGGTCAGCGGGGAGCACCCGCCGGTGGACGCCTGGCGCTCCGCCCTGTTCACCGCCCCCGGCATCGTGGCGCACGCCTCGGCCCTCGCCGGCGGCGAGCGGCTGCCCATCCCCGACTTTGGGAGCCGTCCCGCGCGCGACTGAGCACCACCGGCCCGGCGTCATCGGCGACGCCGGGCCGTCCGCGAGCACCGCCTGCAACGACGCAAGGAGGTCCCTCATGTCAGCACCGTCGTCAATACCCACAGCATCGTCAGCACCGCCGGCACCCTCCGTCCCCGGGCGCCGGGTGCGGCGCCGCCGGGACGACACCCGGCTCGCCCTGCTCTTCATCCTGCCGGCCACCGTCGGCCTGGTCGCGTTCTACTTCTGGCCGCTGGTCCGCGGCATCTGGCTGAGCTTCACCTCGTGGGACCTGCTCAGCCCGGCCGAGTTCGTCGGCCTGGAGAACTACCGCACGATGGTCGCGGACCCGGTGTTCTGGAACGCCGTGCGGGTCACGCTGCTCTACGTGGTGATCAACATCGGGCTGCAGACGGTCCTGGCCCTGCTGATCGCGGTGCTGATGCAACGGCTCAGCCGTTCCGTCCTGCTGCGCTCGCTCGTGCTCGCCCCGTACCTGGTCTCCAACGTGGTCGCCGCGCTGGTGTTCCTGTGGATCCTCGACTTCCAGCTGGGTATCGGCAACCAGCTGCTGTCCTGGGTCGGGCTGGACCGGATCGGGTTCTTCACCTCGGAGACCTGGGCGATCCCGACCATCGCCGTGGTGAACGTGTGGCGGCACATGGGCTACACCGCGCTGCTGATCTTCGCCGGCCTGCAGGCGATCTCGCCCACCACCTACGAGGCGGCCCGGGTCGACGGCGCGTCCGAGACGCGGATGTTCTTCGGCATCACCCTGCCGCTGCTGCGCCCGATCCTCGGACTGGTCCTGATCATCTCCGTGATCGGCTCGTTCCAGGTCTTCGACACGGTGGCGGTCACCACCAACGGCGGGCCCGTGGACGCGAGCCGGGTGCTGCAGCTCTACATCTACGACAAGGCGTTCGCCCAGTTCGACTTCGGGTACGCGTCCGCGCTCAGCGTGGCCATGCTGCTGATCCTGGTGGTGGTCACCTTCTTCCAGTACCGCGTGACGCGGGCCGGCCAGACGGACCTGAACTAGGGAGGCGGCGACCATGACCGAGACCACGACGGCACCCGTCGAACCCGCGACCACCGGGGCGCCCGCCCCGCAGCGCCAGGAGACCCGGCGACGACGCCGCCCGCCCAGCCCCGGCCGCGTGCTGGCCTGGGTGGTGATGATCCTGCTGCTGCTCATCACGCTGTTCCCGTTCTACTGGATGCTCCGCACGGCGCTGTCCAGCAACGGCGCCCTGTACTCCGGAGCGACCTCCCTGCTGCCCGTCGACTTCTCCTGGGGCGGGTTCGAGCGGGTGTTCGGCCTGCAGTCCACCGAGGAGGCCATCGCCCAGGGCGGGTCGGGGGCCTCGATCGACTTCTGGCTCTACCTGCGCAACTCCGTCGTGGTGGCCACGGTCGTCACCGCGTGCCAGGTGTTCTTCTCGGCGATGGCCGCGTACGCGTTCTCCCGGCTGCACTGGCGGGGGCGCAACGCCGTCTTCGGCGTCTTCCTGCTCTCGCTGATGGTGCCGGTGATCTTCACGCTGCTGCCGAACTTCGTGCTGATCCGCGACCTGGGTCTGGTGGACACGCTGCTCGGCATCATGCTGCCGGGGCTGTTCATGACCCCGTTCGCGATCTTCTTCCTGCGGCAGTTCTTCATGAACGTCTCCACCGAGGTGGAGGAGGCCGCGCTGATCGACGGCGCCAGCAAGGTCCGGGTGTTCTTCGCGATCATCATCCCGATGTCCGTGGGGCCGATCGCCACCATCGCGATCCTCACCTACATCGGGTCGTGGAACGACTACTTCTGGCCGCTGATGGTCTCGTACACCGACGAGTCCCGGGTGCTGACCGTGGCGCTGGGCAACTTCAACGCGCAGACGCCGCAGACCGGGCCGGACTGGGCCGGGCTCATGGCGGCGACGCTCGTGGCCGCGCTGCCGATGATCCTGCTCTTCCTCGCGTTCGCGAGACGGATCGTCAGCTCCATCGGCTTCAGCGGGATCAAGTGAGGAGGCAGGCCGTGCAGCAGACCACGAGGACGACCTCGCAGCAGGCCACGCAGCAGACCACGCGGTACGCACGACGGGCGACCGCATCCCTGGCCGCCGCGGTGGCCGCGGGCACCCTCGCCCTGGCCGGCTGCGCCGGGCCCGGTCCGGCCGCCGGGGCCGCGGAGGACTTCGTCGTGCTGGACTACTGGCTCTGGGACGCCAACCAGCTGCCCGCGTACCAGCGGTGCGCGGACGAGTTCGAGCGGCAGAACCCGGACCTGCAGGTGCGGATCAGCCAGTACGGCTGGGACGACTACTGGCGCAAGCTCACCGCGGGGTTCGTGGCCGGCGCCGGCCCGGACGTGTTCACCGACCACCTCACGCAGTACCCCGGCTTCGCGGAGCGCGGCCTGCTGCGGGACCTGAACGCGCTGGACGCCACCGCCGACGTCGACTACGGCGAGTTCCAGGAGGGGCTGTCGGACCTCTGGGTCGGGCAGGAGGGCGCGCAGTACGGCATGCCCAAGGACTTCGACACGGTCGGGTTGTTCTACGACGAGAACGTGATCACCGAGGCCGGCCTGAGCCCCGAGGACCTCGACGGGCTCGACTGGAACCCGGACGACGGGGGCAGCTTCGAGAAGATCCTCGCCCACCTCACCGTGGACGAGAACGGGGTCCGCGGCGACGAGGAGGGCTTCGACCCCGACAACGTCGCCGTCTACGGCCTCGCCTCGAACGGCTCGGGCGGCACGGTCGGGCAGACCACCTGGTCCTGGCTGGCGGGGGCGACCGGCTGGAAGTTCACCGACGCGGACGTGTGGGGCACCGAGTACCACTTCGACGACCCGCGGGTGCAGAAGTCGCTGGACTGGCTCTTCGGCCTGGTGGAGAAGGGGTACATGGCGCCCTACGAGGAGGTGGGCACGGAGCCCAACCCGCAGCAGGCGCTCGGCTCGGGCCGCGCCGCGATCTCCGCGAACGGCTCCTGGATGCTCGGCACCTACGCCAACCTGGAGGGCGTGGACCTGGGCATCGCGTCCCTGCCGAGCGGCCCGGTGGGCCATCCCGTGTCGATGTACAACGGCCTCGCCGACTCGATCAGCGCCCAGTCGCCGAACCCCGAGGAGGCCGCGCGCTGGGTGGAGTTCCTCGGGTCGGACGACTGCCAGCGGCTGGTGGGGGAGGCCGGCGTGGTCTTCCCGGCGCGGCCGGCCGGGACCGAGGCGGCCGTCGAGGCGTTCGCCGACAAGGGCCTGGACACCTCGGTGTTCACCGACACGGTGGACAAGGGGCACACGCTCTTCCACCCGGTGACGGAGGAGTACGGCGCGATCGAGGCCGTGATGACGCCGATCATGGACGAGATCTACATCGGCGACCGGGACGTCTCGACGCTCACCGAGGTGAACGGACGGATCAACGGCCTGCTGGACTGAGGCCGCCGGACCCTCGGGCGGGGCGGGCCGTCGCGCGGGAGAACTACCCTGGGCCCATGGCATCGCGTGAGGACTTCGGCTCGTGGCTCGAGGGCGGGACGTCCGCCGGTCAGGGCTCGTCGCCCGTCGAGCGGCTCGGGCTCCCGTCCTCGGGGCCGGGCTCGCCGGCGCCGCTGACCCGCCGGATCGTCGCGCTCCTCGTCGACTGGGCGGCCGCCATGCTGATCAGCTACCTGGTGGCCGACGCGAACTCGCTCGCGACCCTCGGCATCTTCGCCCTGGAGAACCTGCTGCTCGTCAGCACCGTCGGCTTCACCATCGGGCACCGGCTGCTGCGGCTGCAGGTGCGGGTGCTCGGCGCGCCGGCGGGCACCCCCGTGGGCCTGGTGCGGGGTGCGGTGCGGGTCGTGCTGCTGTGCCTCGTCATCCCGGCCGTGGTGTGGGGCCCCGACGGGCGCGGGCTGCACGACCGCGGCGCGGGCACCGTCATCGTGCGCCGGTGAGGTCCCACGAACGAGCCCCCGGAGCCGAGCAGGCTCCGGGGGCTCGTTCGTGCGGCTGCGGCGGCGGTCAGCGGCCGCGCAGGCCCTTGCGGTCGGGGCGGGCGCGCATCGGGTCGACGCCCTTGGGGATCGGCAGCCGCGCGCCGCCGAGCGCCCGGAGCCGCTTGCGCACCTGGTCGGCCTCGGGCTTGGTCAGCGTGCGCTTGAGCTTCTGCACCCGGCGCGCCACCTTCGGCAGCGGGACCTGGTCGGCCTCGTCCCCGCACTGGATGAGCGTGATCGGCACGTTCGGCAGCACGCGCGCCGTCTTGCGACGCTCGTCCTCCAGGAGCCGCTGCACGCGGTGCGACGGCCCCTCGCTCACCAGCACGACCCCCGGGCGGCCGACGCCGCGGAACACGAAGTCCTGCGTACGGGGGTTGATCGCGACCGGCTCGTCGTCGAACGTCCACCCGCCGCGGACCGTGCCGAGGGCCGCGCGCGCGGCCCCGGGCTGCCCGGCGATCTGCGTGTACGCGGCCTTCTCGGCCTTGCGCGTCAGCGTGAACATCGCGGCGAGCAGCGCGAACGGCAGCCCGACGACCAGCGAGTACACCGGCGCGTCGAAGACGAGACCGATGCCGAACGCGAGGAGCAGCACGCCGACGAAGATGCCCAGGAGCACCCAGGTGACCGTCGGGTCCTGCTTGCGCGTCATCTGGTACGCGGACCACACCTGGTGGTACCAGCGCTGCTTCTTGGGCTTCTTCTGCTTCTTGCCGGTGGCGTCGGGCGCGCCGGCGTCGGACTTCGTGCGGGCCATGGTCGCCAAGTCTAGTGGTCTGCGCGGGCCAGCAGGCTCGCGGCCTCCTGGCGAGACGTGGTCGGCTCCGCGAGGTGGCCGAGGGCGTCCGGGATGGGCAGCCCGCGGCGCGTCATCGCCTGGCCCCACAGGCGCCCGGCCCGGTACGACGAGCGCACCAGCGGGCCGGCCATGACGCCGAGGAAGCCGATCTCCTCGGCGGCGTCGGAGAGCTCGACGAACTCCTCCGGCCGCACCCAGCGGTCCACCGGGTGGTGGCGCAGGGACGGGCGCAGGTACTGCGTGATCGTGATGAGGTCGCAGCCTGCGTCGTGCAGGTCCTGCAGCGCGACCTTGCACTCCTCGATGGTCTCGCCCATGCCGAGGATGAGGTTGGACTTCGTGACGAGGCCCGCCTCGCGGGCGCGGGTCAGCACCGACAGCGAGCGCTCGTACCGGAAGGCCGGGCGGATCTGCTTGAAGATGCGCGGCACCGTCTCGACGTTGTGCGCGAGGACCTCGGGGCGGGACTCGTTGACCTGGTCCAGCAGCTCGGGGATCGCGTTGAAGTCCGGGATGAGCAGCTCGACGCCGGTGCCCGGGTTGAGCGCGTGGATCTGGCGGACCGTCTCGGCGTACAGCCACGCGCCGCCGTCGGGCAGGTCGTCGCGGGCGACGCCCGTGATGGTCGAGTACTTCAGCCCCATGGTGCGGACGGACTCGGCGACGCGCCGCGGCTCGTCGGCGTCGAACGCGGCGGGCTTGCCCGTGTCGATCTGGCAGAAGTCGCACCGGCGGGTGCACTGGTCACCGCCGATGAGGAAGGTCGCCTCCCGGTCCTCCCAGCACTCGAAGATGTTGGGACAGCCGGCCTCCTCGCACACCGTGTGCAGGCCCTCGCCCTTGACCAGGCCCTTGAGCTCCCGGTACTCGGGACCCATCACAGCCTTCGTCTTGATCCACTCGGGCTTCTTCTCGATGGGGGTGGCGGCGTTGCGGGCCTCGACGCGCAGCATGCGGCGGCCCTCGGGTGCGATCGTCACGGGTGTCTCCCGGTCGTCGTCGAACAGGTGGACGTCCGGGTCGGGGCGGGCTGTGCGGCCCTACCGCTCCGGACCTCGTCAGACTACGTGAGCGGCGTCGACTGGCGGACGGCGACTCTCACCCGTTGGACGTGACCTCAGCAACACCCCGACGGCGAGCAGCCCCGCCGCGGCCACGGCCGGCACGACGAAGGCGGGCGCGACACCCAGCCCGGCGGCCTGCCCGGCCAGGGCCGCGCCGAGGGCGACCCCGACCACGTTCGCGCTGGCGACGAGCGTCATCGCGGCGGCGGTCCGCTCCACCGGCGCACGCTCGCTCGCGACGGTGAAGACCGTGACCATGACCGGACCCACGAACAGCCCGGCCACGGCGATGCCGGCGACGACGAGGCCCAGGGACCCCGTCGTCACCAGGAGGACGAGCGCCGCGAACGACGCCGTGAGGCCGGCGGCGAACCACGTCCAGCGGGACCCGAGGCCCCAGCGTGCCGGCAGGGCGACGACCGCCAGCGCCGTGGCCGCCGACCCGACGCCGAGGACGGCGTACAGGACGCCGCCGAGCCCGGCCTGGCCGACGTCGGTCGTGAACGCGGTCGCGGCGGTCTGCGTGCCGCCGAACAGGACGCCCATGCACAGCATGCCCGCCAGCGGCACCGCCTCGCGGCGGGCGAGGGCGAGCATGCCGGGCACGCCCCGGGACTCGCGGGCCGCGGCCTCGCGCGGCGCGGTCGCGGCACGCACGGCGCGGGCCGTGGGATGCAGCGCGAACGCGGTGCCGCCCACCGCGAGCAGGCCCGCGGCCAGCAGCATCGCGGCCGCGGGGGAGGCCGTCGTCGCCAGGACGCCGACGAGCGCCGGGCCGAGCACGAAGCCCACCTCGTCGGCGGTGCTCTCGTACGACAGGGCGGCCGACAGCGTCCGGGGCCGGCCGCGGGTCAGCCCGATCCACCGCACGCGCGCCAACGGCCCGACCTGCGGGGCGCTCGCGCCGGTGAGGGCGGCGGCGGTCAGGGTGAGCGCGGTCGACGCGGGCGGGCCCGGGAGGTTCACCGCGACGAGGGCGACCAGGGCGACCGTCGCGAGCGGGGTGCACAGGAGCAGCACGGCGCGCTGCCCGTACCGGTCGGCGAGCGCGCCCTGCGTGGGACCGCCGACGGCGGTGCCGAGGGCGGCGGCCGCGCCCGCGAGGCTGCCGGCGGCGACGGAGCCGGTGGCGCCGCTGACCAGCAGCAGGGTGCCGATGGTGAGCATCGTGAACGGGAGCCGCGCCGCGAATGCGACCGGGAGGAACCAGGCGCCGGCGAGCCGGGCGAGCGCGGAGTAGGGGCCGAGCCGGCCGCCGGTCGGGTCGCCGGGACCGTCGTCGGTCGTGGCGGGCGTCTCGCGAGCAGGCGTCGAGCGAGCAGGCGCGCGGGGGGTGGTGTCGGTCATGCGGTGCCTCAGGGGTCGTCCTCGGCGCGCGCCGACCCACCCGATCTCCGGCGCGCAACGAACCCTGGACCCCCAGGATAGCCGGGGCCCGTGGGGTGCGGGCGCTATGCCGGCAGCGGCACGTCCTGAGGCTCGGCGGCCGGGGCGGGGACGTGCCGCACCCCGTCGCCCCCCGTGGCGCGCAGCGGCTCGAGGTGGGTGGCCAGGGCGGCCACCAGCGGCTCCGCGACGTCGCCGAGCGCGACCGTCCGGCCCGTCTCGGTCGTGAGCGACGTGACGTCGGCGTCGGTGATGCCGCACGGCACGATGCTCTCGAACCGGCTCAGGTCGGGGCAGCAGTTCAGGGCGAGGCCGTGCATCGTCACGCGCTTCGCCGTGCGCACGCCGATCGCGCAGACCTTGCGCTCGCGCAGCGTGTCCGTGGCGGCGAGCCACACCCCGGTGCGGCCCTCGACGCGCACGGTGCCGAGGCCCAGCCCCGCGCACACCTGCATCACGGCCTCCTCGAGGGCCCGCACGTACGCCACGACGTCGACGGGCTCGGCGAGGCGCACGATCGGGTAGACGACCTGCTGGCCGGGACCGTGCCAGGTGATCTTCCCGCCCCGGTCGACGTCGACCACGGGGGTGCCGTCGTCGGGCCGCTCGTCGCGGCGGGTGCGCCGCCCGGCGGTGTAGACGTCCGGGTGCTCGACGACGATGAGGGTGTCCGGGCTCTCGCCCGCCACGACCTGGTCGTGCACGCGGCGCTGCAGCTCCCACGCCTCGTGGTAGTCGGTCAGTCCGGGCAGCGTCATCACGTCCACGTCGTGCAGGCTAGCCCTCCGCCGCGTCCGGTGCCGGGTGCGTGCCGTCGTCGGACCGCTGTGCCCGCACCAGTGTGACGAGCATCTCCCGCAGCTCCTCGACCTGGGCGGCGGTCAGCCCGTGCGTGGTGAGGTCCTCGGCGGGCTGCACCCGGCCGGCCTCGGCCGCGGCCGCGCGGCCGGCCTCGGTGATGCTCACCGCGCGTCGCCGGCGGTCGCGCGGGTCGTCCGCGCGCACGACGTGCCCCGCGCGCTCGAGGCGGGCGACGACCCGGCCCATCGTCTGCTCGGTGACACCGTTCAGCCCGGCGAGCTCGCGCTGCGTGCGCGGCCCGGCCATGAGGTGCAGGAGCACCGGGAAGCCGGCGTGGTTGAGGTCCCAGCCGGCGAGGTGGGCGTTCCAGTCGTGCTCGATGCGGCGCACCACCGTGAACAGCAGCCGGCCGGTCGCCCACTGCGCCGGGTCGTCGCTGGTCGGGTTCGCGGCCGCGGCGTCCCGCCATGCGGGGGAACGCGGCACGTGGTCCTCTGGCACTTGCTCCATCTCCTCCCTCCGAGGCAGAATGCTCAGCATGCTTAGTAATCGCCGGTCCGGCTTTCTCCGAGGTCTCGCCATTCTGGCAGCGATCGGGGTGTGGTTGGCGATCGGCGCGGTCGGCGGACAGGCCCAGGGCAACCTGAGCAGCGTCCAGACCAACGACGACGCCGCGTTCCTGCCCGAGAGCGCCGAGTCGACCCAGGCGGCCGAGCTCGGGCGCGAGTTCACCGACTCCGAGACCCTGCCCGCGCTGGTCGTGAGCGAGACCGCCGACGGGTCCGCCCTGACGCCCGAGCAGCTCGCCGACGTGCAGGCCTTCGCCGACGCGATCGCCGACGCACCCCTCGAGGGCACCTCGGGCGACGAGCCCCGCACCGTCGGTGACGCGAGCGTGGCGGACCCCGTCGTCGTGCCGTCCGAGGACGGGCAGGCGGCGCTCGTGGTCGTCTCGCTCGACGCCGCGCTGGCGTCCGAGGACGTCGGCGCCGAGGAGTCCAGCGTCTCCGAGCTCGCGATCGGCGCGCTGCGCGCCCTCGCCGCCGCCGACGCGGCGGACGGCGGGCTGGCCGGCACCGGGCTCGACACGTGGGTCACCGGGCCCGCCGGCTTCGTGGCCGACCTCGTGAGCGCCTTCGGGGCGATCGACACGGTCCTGCTGCTCGTCGCGCTCGGCGCCGTCTTCGTCATCCTCGCGCTGGTCTACCGCTCGCCCGTCCTGCCGTTCGTCGTGATCTTCACGGCGGTGCTCGCGCTCTGCCTGGCCGGGCTCGCGGTCTACCACCTGGCCGCCGGTGACGTCCTCACGCTCAACGGGCAGTCGCAGGGGATCCTGTCGATCCTCGTGGTCGGGGCGTCCGTGGACTACGCCCTCCTGCTCGTCGCCCGCTACCGGGAGGAGCTGCGCGCGACGGTCTCCCCGTACACCGCGATGCGCCGCGCCGTGCGCGCCTCGATCGAGCCGATCGCCGCCAGCGCGGGCACGGTGATCGTGGGGCTGCTCTGCCTGCTGCTGTCGGACCTGTCGTCCAACCGCAGCCTCGGGCCGGTCGCCGCCATCGGCATCGTCGCGGCGTTCCTGTCCGCCCTGACCCTCCTGCCCGCGCTGCTGCTCGTCGGCGGCCGGCGGGCGCGATGGGTGTTCTGGCCCAAGGTGCCGCACGCGCTGGGCCGGCACTCCGACGCGCCCGAGGTCCCGGCGCCCGCCGACCCCGTGCCCGGCGAGGGCACGCCGGCGACCCCGGCCCCCGACGACACGCACGTGGACGTCGCGGGCCACGGCGTCTGGTCCCGGGTCGCGGGCTTCGTCGGCCGTCACGACCGCGTGGTCTGGATCGCCACGGCGGTCGTCCTCGCGGGCGGCGCGGCCTTCGTCCCGACCCTGGACGCGGAGGGCACCGGCGACTCGGACGTGTTCCTCACCCAGGTCGACTCGGTCGACGGCGAGGAGGCGCTCACCAGCCACTTCGAGGGCGTCTCCGCGCAGCCGGTGGTCGTCGTCGCGCCGGAGGCGGCCGTCGACGACGTCGTCGAGGCCGCCGAGGGGACCGCCGGCGTCACCGCCGCGACCGTCGTCACCGACCAGCCCGCCGCCGCCCCCGGACAGCCCGCCCGCGGCGAGGTGCTCGTCGTCGACGGGCAGGTGCGCGTGGACGTGACGACCGCGGCCCCGTCCGACAGCCAGGAGGCCGTGGAGACCGTCGCCGACGTGCGCACCGCGGTGCACGACGTGAGCCCCGACGCCCTGGTCGGCGGCGCGGCCGCCGAGCGGCTCGACACCCAGCTCGCGGGGGAGCGCGACCTGCGCACCATCGTGCCCGTCGTGCTGGTCGTGATCCTGGCGATCCTCATGCTGCTGCTGCGCTCCGTGCTGGCGGCCGTGCTGCTCATGGCGGCGAACGTGCTGTCGTTCGGCTTCGCGCTCGGCGTCGCCGCGCTGGTGTTCAACCACGTCCTGGACTTCCCGGGCGCGGACCCCGCGGTACCGCTGTACGCGTTCTGCTTCCTCGTCGCGCTGGGCGTCGACTACTCGATCTTCCTCATGACACGTGTGCGTGAGGAGAGCCTGGCGGTCGGCACGCGCCGCGGTGTCCTGCGGGGCCTGGCCGTCACGGGCTCGGTCATCACGTCGGCCGGCGTGGTGCTCGCCGCCACGTTCGCCGCGCTCGGCGTCATCCCGCTGCTCTTCCTGGCCCAGCTCGCGTTCATCGTGGCGTTCGGGGTGCTGGTCGACACGCTCGTCGTGCGCAGCCTGCTCGTCCCGGCGCTCGTGCACGACGTCGGCGACCGCACCTGGTGGCCGTCGCGGCTGGCGAAGGCCGGCGGCGCGCCCCCGGAGGGACGCACCGCCGGCCCGGTCTCACCGCTGAGCGGGTCTCACCGCTGACGCAGGCGACCGTCCGCCGTGAACTGCGGCTGCAGCCCGGCGAGCTGCGTGGAGCTCACCTCGGCCGCCGGCCCGCCGTAGACGGCGTTGTAGAGCAGGTTGAACGACGACCGCGGCAGGGACCGGAAGGTCACCTCGCTGCCGTACGTGACGACCTTGCCCTTGCCCACGTCGAACGACACCACGTTGGCGGTGCCGGCGACGTGCTCCTCACCGCGCAGGTAGCCGCTGGCGAGCACGTCGTCGTCCGGGTAGCTCGACACGACGTCGGCGTCCGGCCCGGTCGGGGTCCAGGCCTGCGTGTCGTACAGCCACACGGGCCACTCCTCCGGCATGCCCCAGGCCACCATGTCCGAGGTGTCGAACTGGTGGTTGAGCAGGCTGCCGCCCGTTGCGAACTCCTCGTCGTCCTCCGGCAGGGCCGGCTCGATGGGCAGCTTCAGGAGGTCCTGGGCCGTCTCGACGGAGTCGCCGATCGCCAGCAGCGTGCCGCCCTGGCGCACGAACTGGCGCAGCTTGCGCCAGCCGTCGGCGCCGACGCCGTACGCCCAGGCGAACTCCTCGTCGTACTTCGCCGGGTCGAGACCCTCGACGATGTCCTCCTTCGAGATGCCCTTCGGCAGCACGATCGTGTCGTAGACGTCGCCGAGCCTGCCGCTCGTGAAGTCCTGCGCCCCGACCACCTCGTAGTTCACCTTGTACTGGTCCATGACGTACATGTCCCAGCCACCCGGCATGTTGTTCGCCCCGCGCAGCAGGCCGACACGGGTGCGCGGCTTGAGCTGGATCCCGTCGACCTCCGGGGCCTCGGGCGTCGCCGCCACGGGCACGCCGACGTCGGCGCTCGACGTGGCGAGCACCCGGCGGGCCTGGGGCGTGGCGGGCACGACGTACGTCCCCGCCGGGTACGCGGTCCCGTCGGCCGTGAACTCCGCGCCCGCCCGGAACGTGGCGATGTTGGCCTTCTGCAGGGCGGCGACCATCGGGATCGTGCCGTACGACTCCGGCCGCACGAGGTACGCGCCCGACGAGCCCGGCGCGGCCGGCATCTCGACGTCGGGCACCTCGACCTGCTCCACGCGCTCGAGCTCCGCGGCGACCGGCTCGTCGACCGCGGCGACGTCCACGCCGAGCTGCAGCGGCAGGCTCGTCGTCGCCTCGGCGTACGGCAGGTCGTCGGTCGGGTACTCGTCGGTGCCGAGCAGCTGGTCGACCCAGTTGCCCCGCGGCTGGTGGGTCGCCACCACCCACGACCCGGCGGGGTACTGCTCGCCCCCGGCCGTGAAGGGCGCCGTCGCCCGGTCGATCTCGACGCCGGTCCACTCGAGCCGCTCGAGCATCTCGTACGTCGCGTACGGGTCGCGCTGCTCGGCGTCCACCACGTACGCCTCGACGCCGGAGGCCACACCGTTCTCGGTGAACTCGTGCGGGGCGGCGTACAGGTTGTCGTACAGCAGCTCCGTGCCGTTGTCGGCCACGTACTCCATGCCCGCGTACGTGGCGGTCTCGGCGTACTCGACGATGTCGCGCAGCGTCCACGTGTCCTTGTCGTACGGCTGGATGAGGTCCTGCGTGGGCGTCTGCGGGCCGAGCGGGCTCCCGTCGCCGGAACGCTGCGGGTACGCGAGGTCGACCACCGACGCGATCTCGGTGAGGTACACGCCGGTCCCCGTGAACGGGAAGAAGCCGACGGGCTGCTCGAGGGTCCAGTAGATGTGGTAGTCGTCCGTGCCGACCCCGGTCTTGCCCTCGGCGGTCAGCCCGCGCATGGCGTGCTGGCCGACGGCGGAGGCCGACGCGTTCGAGTTCGCCGGCACGTTCGGGCTGGTGACGCCGCCGTACGGCGGCACGAAGATGCGCTCACCGGTGCTGCCCTGCTGGTGCATGATGTGCGTCATCACCGGCCGGTACTCGTTGGTGAGCCCGAGCCGGTACCGCGCCTCGACCTGCGTGAACATCGTCCAGTCGCGGTTGTCGTCGTGCCCCGTGTACTTCTGGTACAGGTCGGGGTAGACGCGCGCCAGGTCGGTCCCCGCGGTGCGGTCGAAGTGGTCGACGACCTTGACCTGGCCGTCCGGGTTCTGCGACGGGACCAGCATGATCACCGAGTTCGTCAGCACGTTCTCGGTGAAGTCCGAGGTCTCCGTCGCGAGGCGGTGCACGATGTCGTTGATCGCCTGCCCGTTGCCGACCTCCGTGGAGTGCACGGTGGCCTCCAGGTGGTAGATCGGCACGCTCTCGCGCGCCAGTGCGCGAGCCTCGTCGGGCGTCGTCGAGCGGGGGTCGGAGAGGCGCTTGTTGAGCTCCACGATCTCGTCGAGGCGCTCCAGGTTCTCCGGGGCACTGATGAAGACGGTGGCGTACTCGTTGCCCTCGGTCGTCTCGCCGACGGTCTCGTAGTCGACGCGGTCCGAGCTGTCCGCGATCGAGCGCATGTAGTCGAGCACGTCCGGGTAGGCGGCGAGCTTTCCCTCGGCGCCCATCTCGAACCCGAAGTGCTCCTCGGGGGTGGGGATGTCGGCCGATGCGGCCGGCAGGGTGGTCGCGGGTCCCTCCGCCGTGGCGGGGGAGGATCCCGGCGCCGTGGCGACCAGCGCCGTGGCGACCACGGCCGCCGACATCGCTGTCACGGCGGTGGAGCGTCTGTCACGCATGTGCTGCTCCTTTCACATGCCTCGCCGCCCTCTGCGGTGAGGACGGCGCCACGCTATTGCCTGGCCATACCTTTTTCCTGTCGGACGGTCAGGTGGTCTCCCGGCCGGTGGCCGCCGGGCGGGCGTTCCCGGCGGCGTGCCGGACACGTCCCGGCGCGCTCCCGCCGCGCCGCGCCGCGCGTCGTGCACCATGGACGCCATGACTGATCAGTCCGATGTGACGACGACGGACGGTTCGACCGACGACGCGGCCGGCAGCAGGGGAGCGCCGCCGCGCCTGGCGATCGTCGGCTACGGGGGAGCGGGCCGGGAGATCCACGCCCGGCTCGCGGCGGAGGCCGGCCTGTCGGTGACGGCCGTCGTGACCCGCGACCCGGGCCGCCGCAACCAGGCGGCCGGCGACTGGCCGGGGGCGCGGCTGCACGCGGACCTGGACTCGTTGCTGGCGGCGCGGTCGACCTACGACCTCGTCGTCGTGGCGAGCCCGACCGCGCTGCACGCCCAGCAGGCGGCCCAGCTGGCCCGCGCGGGGGTGCCGTTCGTGCTCGACAAGCCGATCGGGCTCGACGGGCACCAGGCCCGCGCCGTGGTCGAGGAGGCCCGGGCGACCGCCACGCCGTTCACCGTGTTCCAGAACCGGCGGTGGGACCCCGAGCAGCTCACGCTGGCCGGGCTGCTCGAGCGCGGGGAGCTGGGGGACGTGCACACCTTCGAGCGCCGGTGGGAGCGCTGGCGGCCGGTGCCGCGGCAGCGCTGGAAGGAGAACGACCCGACCGGGGGCGGGCTGCTGCTCGACCTCGGGCCGCACCTCGTGGACTCCGCCACCCAGCTGTTCGGGCGCGTCGAGTCCGTGTGGGCGCAGCTGCGCGCCCTCACCACGCCGACGGAGGACGACGTCTTCCTGGTGCTGCAGCACGAGGCCGGCGGCGGGCTCGCGGCGAGCCCGCGGCCCGTGGTGTCCCGGCTGTGGGCCGGTTCGGTCGTCGGCGCCCCCGGCCCGCGCACCCGTGTGCTCGGGTCGGCGGGGGCGTACGTCGTGACGACGTTCGAGCAGGACGGCTCGCCCTTCGAGGTGTTCGACGACGACGCGCCCGCCGGCACCCTCGGCTGGTTCACCCGCGGGCGTGACCGCAGCGCCGTGCCCGCTGCGCCTGGCGGGCACGCCGACTTCTACCGTGCGCTGGGTCCGTGGCTCGGCGGCGACGCACCGCCGCCCGTGGACCCTGCGGACGCCGTGCGCACCGCCGAGGTGCTCGACGCCGCGCGGGTGTCCGCGCGCGAGGGCCGCCGCGTGGACGTCTGACCCGTTCTCGACGGTGCTGGGCGGGCGTCGGCGGGTCGTCGGTCGGGGCCTGTGGACGACGGCCGCGGGGTCGCCGCCCGACGGTGTTCGATGGTGCCGTGCCGCACGAGGACCTGATCCCGATCCCCGCCGACGCCGCCGCGCGCGACGCCCTGCTGCGCCGCGTGCGGGAGCTGGCCGCGCTGGACCACCCGCGCGTCGAGCCCGTCGTGGGCGCCGAGCCGCGTGACGACGGCGTCCTCGTCGTGCGCCGAGGGCCGGGCGCCGCCGCCGACCTGCCCGCGGTGCTCGCCGTGCGCGGGCGGCTGACGGCCACCGAGGCGTCCGGGCTGCTCGTCTGCGTCGCCCAGGGCCTCGCCGCGCTGCACAGCGCCGGTCTGGAGCAGGGCGGGGTCGGCGCGGGGGACGTCGTCCTGGACGGCGACGGCACGGCCATGCTGCGCCCCGCCCTCCAGCTCGAGCGCGACGGGGCGCCGAGCGGACCCGGGCCGGCGGGTGTCGACGCCGCGGCGCATGACGTGCACACGCTCGCCGCGCTGGTCGCCGAGCTCGGGGGCGCCCAGCCGGCCGCCCGGCCGGGCGGCCGGCCGGGCGGGCCGGGATCGGCCGACGACGAGACCGTCGCGCTGCAGGCGGTGCTGGCTCCCGCGCTGGCCCCCGACCCGCGCGTCCGCCCGGAGGCCGGGACCCTCGCGGCGCAGGCGGCCGACGCCTGCGCGCACGAGCCGGTCCTCCTGCCGGAGCGTGCCCGCCTGGCGGCGGCCGCCCTCGGCGTCTCCGTGCGCGACCCGGCGCACCGGTCCCACGACGCGTCGTGGGACCGGTCCACGGAGCCGGTGGCGCGACGTGCCGTGCGCCGGCCGGGGGCGACGGGCGAGACGGCTGTGCGGGCCCGCGCCGCGTCGCACCGCCGACCGGCGGCCGGGGACGGGCGGACGGGCGGGAGCACGCGTGGCGCCCGGGCGGCACGGCGGGACGCGTCCGGGACACGCCGCCGGCTCTCCGGGGTGGCGGCCGCGGTCGGGGTGGGCGTCGTCGTGGCAGGGATCGTGGTCGTGGCGCTCGAGGTGCGCCAGCCCGACGCCCCGGCGGTCGCCACGGCGACCACGCCGGCGGGCGCCTCCGGCGGCGCCGCGCGCGAAGGGGCGGCCGAGGCGGTGCACGCCGACCCGGTGCGGGACCGGGCGGAGCCCGCGGCTGCTGCGGCAGCCCTCACCCGGGCGCGGGTCGCCCTGCTCGCGGGCGGGCCCGGCTCCGCCGACGAGATCGACCTGGCGGGTTCCGCCGCCCACGCCGCCGACTCCCGGCTGCTGTCCCAGGTCGAGGCGGCGGGGACCCAGGTGGAGGGCGCGCACGTCGAGGTGCACGCGACACGCACCCGCGACCGGACGGAGCGCACGGCCCGGGTGGAGGTCGACTACACGATCGGCGCGCACGTCCAGCAGGCGGCCGACGGCGCGACCACGCAGGTGGCGGCGTCCGGCGTGCGCAGCGCCACGCTGGACCTCACCTGGACCGAGGGCGGCTGGCGGGTGAGCGCCGTCGCATGAGGTCCGCCGGCGCACGAAGGGCGCCCCCGGCGAGTGCCGGGGGCGCCCTTCGTGGTGCTCGGGGAACGAGCGTTCAGGGGCCGGGGGTCAGAGACCGACCTCGGACTCGAACGCGCCCTCCTCGATGCGGGCCTTGATCGTCGTGAGGAAGCGTGCCGCGTCCGCACCGTCGACCAGGCGGTGGTCGTAGGAGAGGAAGAGGTACGCGAACTGGCGGATGGCGATGGTCTCCTCGCCGTCCGGACCGGTCACGACGGCCGGCTTCTTGGTGATCGTGCCGGTGCCGAGGATGGCGACCTGGCCCACCGGGACGATCGGCGTGTCGATGAGCGCGCCGCCGGAGCCCGTGTTGGTGATCGTGAACGTCGCGCCGGACAGCTCGTCCGGGCCGACCTTGTTGGCGCGGGTGCGGGCACCCAGGTCGCCGATCTGGCGGGCGACGCCCGCCAGGTTGAGGTCGCCGGCGTTCTTGATGACCGGGACCACCAGGCCGCGCTCGGTGTCGACGGCGATGCCGACGTTCTCCGACGGGTGGTAGGTGATCTCGCCCTTCTCCGGGTCGATCGACGCGTTGATCTTCGGGTACGCCTTGAGCGCCTCGACCGCGGCGAGCGTGTAGAAGGGCAGGTAGGTGAGGTTCGCACCCTCGCGGGCCTTGAACGACTCCTTGGCCTTGGCCCGGAGCTTCGCGACCTTGGTGACGTCGACCTCGACCACGGTGGTCAGCTGCGCCTGCGTGTGCAGGGACTCGACCATCCGCTCGGCCACGATCTTGCGCAGGCGCGACATCTTCTCCGTCGTGCCCCGCAGGGGCGAGACCGGCGGGACGGCCGCGGGCTTCGAGGCCGCCGCCGGAGCCGGTGCGGCGGGCGCCGCCGCGGGGGCGGCAGCCTTCTCCGCCGCCGCGAGCACGTCCTCCTTGCGGATGCGGCCACCGACGCCGGTGCCCTGGACGGTCGTGACGTCCACGCCCTTCTCGGCCGCGAGCTTGCGGACCAGCGGGGTGAGGTACGAGCCCTTGCCGGACGCCGCCTGGGCGGGAGCCGCCGGCTGCGCCGGGGCGGGCGCGGCGGGAGCCGGAGCGGCGGGTGCCGGGGTCGGTGCCGGCGCGGCAGGAGCCGGCGCGGGCGCGGCGGGAGCCGGGGCAGAGGCCTCGGGCTTCTCCGGCGCGCCGACGGGCTCCGGCGCCTTCGCGGGCTCGGCGGCCGGCGCGGGCGCTGCCGGAGCAGACGACGCCGCACCGGAGCCGACGACGGCGAGGGTGGCGCCGACCTCGACGGTCTCGTCCTCGTCCACCAGGATCTTCTGGAGCGTGCCGGCGACGGGCGACGGGATCTCGGTGTCGACCTTGTCGGTGGAGACCTCGAGCAGCGGCTCGTCGACCTCGATGGTGTCGCCGACGGCCTTGAGCCAGCGGGTGACGGTGCCCTCGGTGACCGACTCGCCCAGGGCCGGCAGGGTCACGTCGGTGCCCTCGCCGCCACCGGCGGCGGGCGCCTCGGCGGCCGGAGCGGGCTCCGGCTCGGGCGCGGCGGCGGGCTCCGGGGCGGCCTCGGGCTCCGGCGCGGCGGCCGGCTCCGCGGGAGCGGCCTCGGCGGCGGGTGCCTCGGCGGCCGGGGCGGCGTCGCTGCTGCCGGACCCGGAACCGTCGCCGATCACCGCGAGGGTGGCGCCGACCTCGACGGTCTCGTCCTCCTCGACGAGGATCTGCTCGAGCGTGCCGGCGACCGGCGACGGGATCTCGGTGTCGACCTTGTCGGTGGAGACCTCGAGCAAGGGCTCGTCGACCTCGATGGTGTCGCCGACGGCCTTGAGCCAGCGGGTGACGGTGCCCTCGGTGACGGACTCGCCGAGTGCAGGAAGCTGCACGTTCTCAGACATGACCTGTGGAGTCTCCTTCGATCAGTGGGTCAGGCGACGTGCCGAGGCGGACCGGTCCGTGCCGGCCCGCAACCTCTTCCGGTTGCCGCGTTCTGGTCACTGCCTGCCATCTTGTCATCTCCGGGGGGCGGTCCCCAATCGATCCGGGCCTCGCGATGGTGTGATGCTGCGAACACCTGAAGCACAGCACCTCCGGGACAGCGACGCATCACGATCACGTCCTGGTCACGTGACGGTGGGCACCAGGGCGCGGCGGTAGTCTCACGATCATGTCGCTCAGGAGCGCGATGGACCGCCTGCTCGGACGGTCCGCGACACCGGACCCGACCACCGCGCCGGCCCGAGGGTCGCGGGAGGCCACGGTCGGCCATCTGCAGGAGTTCGTGCGCACCCGCGTCGGCGTCGAGGCCTACGTGGAGCCCCCGAACGCGCAGACGCCGACGACCGTGCTCCTCGTCGCGACCTCGGGGGAGTGGACGCGCCGCCGGGTCCCGGACGAGCGCGCCGGCTTCGAGGTCGCACGCTCCCTCGGCATCCCGGTCTACAACGTCCGGTTCACCGGCTACCCGCAGCGGATGCGGGACTGGAACAGCGCGCAGCGGGCGAAGCAGCGCCGCCGCTGACCGGGCGTCGCCGGGCCGGACCGGCGGACAGGGGGAGACGGACAGGGGAGAGACGTGGACGGTGGAGGCGCCCAGCGGTGGTCGGCGGTCGCCGACGAGTGGGCCGCGTCCTGGGGCCGGGTCGCCGCCCCCGTCTGGGGGCCGATGCTCACGGCCGCCGGCGTGGGTCCCGGCACCCGGGTGCTGGACGTGGGGTGCGGCACGGGCGAGCTCCTGGCCCACCTCGGCGCGCTCGGGGCGCGCGGGTGGGGTGTCGACCCGGCGCCGGCCATGCGGGCGCGCGCCGCTCTGGTGCCGGGCGCCGACGTCCGCGACGGGGACGCGGACCGCCTCCCGTTCGGCGGCTCGAGCATGGACGTCGTCGTCGCGGTCAACGCCCTGCAGTTCGCCGAGGACACGTTCGGCGCGCTCGACGAGGTGACGCGGGTGCTGGTCCCGGGCGGGGCGGTGGCCGTGGCGAACTGGGCGGAGGGCGCCCGCAACGACCTCGACGTCGTCGAGCGCGCCGTGGCGCGCGCCCAGGACGACGACCCGCTGCCGGACGGCGAGCTGCGGGCGCCGGGCGGGCTGGCGGCGGTGCTGGCCGAGGCGGGGCTGCGGCCCGTCGCGTCCGGGATCGCCCCGACGCCGTGGCACGCGGCCGACGACGACCGGCTGGTGCGCGGGCTGCTGCTCGGTGAGGACCCGGCGACCGTCGAGCGGCTGGCCCCGGTCGTGGTGGCCGCCGCCCGCCCGTTCCGCACGGCCGCCGGTGGGTACGTGCTGCGCAACGCGTTCCGGTGGGTCGTGGCGCGCACGCCCGGCGGGTCGCCGGACCCCGCCTGAGCATCCCGCCCGAGCAAACCGTCCGAGCGTCCCCGACCGAGCATCCCGACCGAGCCCCGCCGCGGCGGACGACGGCCGGGCCGGCACGACGACGGCGGCGCCCCGGGTGGGGAGCGCCGCCGTGGTCGAGCGTGGTCAGGCCTGCGCGCGGCCCTCGAGGAAGCCGAGCAGCGTGCGCACGCCGACGCCGGTGCCCCCGGCCGGCGTGTACCCGTACGGCGCCTTCTCGTTGTACGACGGGCCGGCGATGTCGAGGTGGGCCCACGGGGTGTCGCCCACGAACTCGGCGAGGAAGTGGCCCGCGAAGAGCATCCCGCCCCAGCGCTCGGGCGAGGAGTTGACCATGTCGGCCACCGTCGACTTGAGGCCGGCCTTCAGCTCCTCCGGCATCGGCATCGGCCAGAACGCCTCGCCCACGGCGTCGGCGGCGACCTTGACCTCGTCGCGCACGGCGTCGGTGCCCAGGAGCCCGGACGTGCGGTGGCCGAGGGCCACCATCTGCGCGCCGGTCAGCGTGGCGATGTCCAGGACGACGTCGTGCCCGTCCTCGACGGCGGAGACGAGACCGTCCGCCATGACGAGACGCCCCTCGGCGTCGGTGTTGGTGATCTCGACGGTCTTGCCGCCGCGCATGGTCACGACGTCCGCCGGCCGCTGCGCGTTGCCGCCCGGCATGTTCTCGGCCAGGCAGAGGTAGCCGGTGACCGCGACGGGCAGGCCGAGGCGGGCCGCCGCCAGGACGGTGTGCAGCACGGCGGCCGCCCCCGCCATGTCGGACTTCATCGTGGGCATGCTGGCCGGCGGCTTGAGGGAGATGCCGCCCGTGTCGAAGGTGATGCCCTTGCCGACCACGCCGACCTTCGCCGTCGCCTTGGCGGGCGCGTACGTGAGCTTGACCAGCCGCGGCCCGCGGGACGAGCCCTGGCCGACGCCGACGAGCCCGCCGTAGCCGCCGGCGGCCAGCTGCTTGTCGTCGAGCACGGAGACCTTGACGCCCTTGACGCCGAGCTCCTTGACCGCGGCCTTCGCCGCGTCCGCGAACGCGGCGGGGAACAGGTCGTTCGGCGGGGCGTTCACCAGGTCGCGGGTGCCGTGCACGGCGGCGGCGAGCACCTCGGCGCGGGCGACCGCGGCCTTGGCCCGCGTGGACCGGGCGAAGGAGGTGACCACCTCGAGGCTCGCGACGGGGGCGCGCTTGGCCGCGACGTCCGCGCCGCGGTACGGCGTGTAGGAGTACGCCCCGAACAGCGCGCCCTCGACGACGGCGGCGAGCTCGTCCTCGTCGACGGCGGGCAGCGCCACCACGGCGTGGGCGGACCCGGCGAGCGAGCGGGTCGCGGCGCCGGCCGCGCGGCGCAGCGTCTCGTGGGACAGGGTCCCGTCCGCGTCGCGCTCGCCGAGGCCGGTCAGCACGAGGACGTCGGCCTTGACGCCGTCGGCGGCCGGGATCGTGCGCACCTCGTCGACGGCACCGGTGACGCCGAGGCGGGGAGCGAGGGTCTCGATCCGGCGGACCAGGTCGGCGGGGAGCTGGTCCGCGACGACGGCGACGCCGTCCGAGGTGGAGCAGGTCCCGACGACGAGGGCGTCGGCCTTGAGGGTGGAGGGATTCTTGGCGGTGAGGGTGAGGTCTGCCACCCGCCGATCGTATCGCCGCCGCCGGGCCCGCCCCCACCGGGCCCGGGCCGGTAGTCTGCGGGCGTGCTCCTCCCCCTGCTGATCCTTCTCGTCGTGGCGTGCGCGGCCCTCGCCGGGTGGGCGCTGTGGTTCGCGCTGCGCGACCGGGCCGTGATCCTGCGGCAGCTGTTCGGGGCCGCCGCGATCGAGGCGCTGCTCGTCGTGCAGGCCGTGGTCGCGGGGGTGCAGCTCGTGACGCAGGACCGCTCCGTCGACGGCCCGCTGTTCTGGGGCTACCTCGCCACGGCCCTCGTCCTGCTCCCGGTCGCCGCCTTCTGGGCGTTCGCCGAGCGCACGAAGTGGTCGTCGGTCGTGCTGGCCGTCGCCGCGGTGACGGTGGCGTTCCTCGACTGGCGGCTGTGGCAGATCTGGGGTGCGGCATGAGCCGCACCGAGCGGACCGGCCCGCGCACGGGCAGCGGGTTCGGGCGCCTGCTGGTCACCGTCTACGGGGTCCTCGCGTTCGCCGCGATCGGCCGGTCGTCGTACGAGCTGGCGACGAAGTTCTCCGAGGCCCCGGTCGCGTACTCCCTGTCGACGCTGTCGGCCGTCGTGTACGTGCTCGCCACGCTCGCCCTCGCGAAGGGCGGCCCGCGCTGGCGGGCGGTCGCGTGGGCGACGGTCGCCTTCGAGGCGGTCGGGGTGATCGCGGTGGGCGCTGCCTCGGCCGCCGCCCCCGACGTCTTCGGCGAGACCACCGTGTGGTCGGGCTTCGGCCAGGGCTACGGCTACGTCCCCCTCGTGCTGCCCTTCGTCGGCCTGTGGTGGCTCTGGCACACTCGACCGGGCCGGTCCGGTGCCGTCCGCGACCCGGAGGACGGCTCGGCGCACGACTCCTCGACCACCTCGCCACCGGAGGCCTGATGACCCCGTACTCCCTGCTGTTCAACGGCGTCTTCCGCCGGATGGACCCCGAGCGTGCCCACGAGCTCGCGTTCGGCGCGATCTCGTGGGCCGGCCGGGTGCCCGTGCTGCGCGACGTCGTGCAGGGAGCGCTCGCGCCCTACCTCGGCCGCGGGCACGGCGGGCCGGGCAGCACCGAGGTGCTGGGCCGCACCGTCCCGGCGCCGTTCGGGCTCGCGGGCGGCTTCGACAAGAACGCCCGCGCGATCCGCGGGCTGACGATGCTCGGGTTCGGCTTCGTCGAGATCGGCACCGTGACGCCGCGCCCGCAGCCCGGCAACCCCAGGCCGCGCATGTGGCGCGAGCTCGACGTGCGGGGCGTGCGCAACCGGATGGGCTTCAACAACGACGGCGCCGCCGCCGCGGCCGGGCGGCTCCGGGAGCTGCGCGCGACGGCCGCGGGCCGCGCCGTCGTCGTCGGCGCCAACATCGGCAAGAACAAGACCACCCCGCCCGAGCAGGCCGCCGAGGACTACGCGGCGTGCGCGCGCGAGCTCGCGCCGTGGGCGGACTACCTCGTCGTCAACGTCTCGTCGCCGAACACCCCGGGGCTGCGCGACCTGCAGACGACCGCCGAGCTGCGGCCGATCCTCACGGCGGCCCGGGCCGCGGCCGACGAGGCGACCACCGCGGCCGGCGAGCGACGCGTCCCGCTGCTCGTGAAGATCGCTCCCGACCTGGCGGACGCGGACGTCGACGCCGTCGCGGACCTCGTCACCGAGCTCGGCCTCGACGGGGTCGTCGCCGTGAACACCACGATCGGCCACGACCGCGGCCCCGGCGGGCTGTCCGGCCCGCCGCTGCTGTCCCGCGGCCTGCAGGTCGTGTCCCGGCTGCGCGAGCGGCTCGGGCCCGCCCCCGTGATCATCGGGGTCGGCGGCATCGCCGGCGCCGACGACGTGCGGGCCTACCTGCGGGCGGGGGCCGACCTCACCCAGGGCTACACGTCGTTCATCTACTCCGGGCCGATGTGGCCGTCGCGCGTCAACCGCGCGCTCACCCGCACCCGCGGCTCGGTGGCCGCGGGCAGCATCGCGGGGAGCGCCGGATGATCCGCCCCCGCTGGGAGTGGGCCCTCGAGGACGCCGCGGGCGCGGCCGTCCCGAGCGTGCCGAGCCCTGTCTTCACCGCCCAGTACGACGCCGAGCAGTGGCTCGGTGAGCATTGGCGCGAGCTCGCCGCCGCGGGCGCCGCGTCGGCACGCCTGCTGCACGACGGGACTCAGGCGGCCCCGAGCGTGGCGCTGCCCGCCGTCTGACGGCCGGCCGTCACCTGCGCCCAGGCGCGGGCCAGCCGGGGCACGGCCTCGGTGAGCTGGTCGGGGTCGCGCGCGAACGTGAGCCGCACCCGGTCGCGGGCCGAACCGTCGGGCGTGAACGCGGGCCCGGGCGTGACCAGGACGCCGTGCGGCACCGCGGCCGCGGCGAACGCCTGCGCCAGCGGCCGGTCGAGCCCCGCCCAGAGGCACAGCCCGCCCGCCGGGACGGGCACCTGCCATCCAGGCAGCTGCCGGCGCACGAGGTCCACGAGCAGGTCGCGGCGGGCGCGCAGCTCGGCGGTCCGGGCCGGGAGGATCTCCTCGCGGCGCCGCAGCAGCTCGACGACGGCGAGCTGCTCCAGCACGGGCGTCGCGACGTCGGCGGACTGGCGCACCCGCGCCAGGCGCCGCACGACCTGCGCCTCGGCGCGCACCCAGCCCACCCGGACGCCGCCCCAGAACGTCTTGGACGCCGAGCCGACGGTCACGACGTGCGGCGACGTCCCGTCCCCGTCGAAGGGTGCCGGCACCTCGGCGCCGGGGTCGAGGGCGAGGTCGGTGAGCGTCTCGTCGCCCACGACGGTGACGCCCGCGCGGTCGGCGATCCGGCGCACGGCGGCCCGCTCCTCGGCCGACATCGTGGCGCCGGTGGGGTTGTGGAAGTCGGGCACCAGGTAGACGAGCCGGGGGCGGGTGCGGCGCACGGCGGAGGCGAGCGTCTCGACGTCGCCCACCGGGACGCCGACGACCCGGGCGCCCAGGCGCCGTATCGGCTCCGGCGCGTGGAAGTACGTGGGCGACTCGACGACGGCGGTCTCGCCGCGGCCGACGAACGCGTGCGCGAGCAGCGAGATCGCCTGCTGGGCGCCCGTCGTGACGAGGATCTGCTCCGGGACGGTGGGCACGCCGCGTGCCGTGTAGCGGTCCGCGATCGCGGCGCGCAGCGGGTCGATGCCGAGGTGGGCGTAGCCGCCCGCGCCGAGGTAGCCCGGCAGGTCGTCGAGCGCGGCGGTGTACGCGTCGTGCAGGGCGGGGGTCGCGGCGGGGGTGGCCTGGGCCAGGTCGATCGTCGCGACGGCTCCGCCGTCGGACGCGGTGCCGCGCTCGGTGGCGCTCGTCCCGCCGACGGGCACGGCCGGGGCGTCGCCGGCCGGCTCCGGGGAGCGGGGGGCGACCGCGCCGCGCGGGAGGGTCGTCACGGTGCCCGAGCCGACCCGGCTGGCCAGGAACCCGAGCTCGCGCAGGTGGGCGTAGGCGCCGGAGGTCGTGGTGCGCGAGACGCCGAGGGCGGCCGCGAGCTCGCGCTCGCTCGGGACGCGGGTGAGCGGCGGCAGGCTGCCCGCCAGGACGGCGGCGCGCAGCGCGTCGGCCAGCGCGCGGTACGCCGCGCCGCCTCCGCGCCAGTCGCCCAGGAGGCGTGCGGTGGCGGTGGGGGAGAGCTGGCGCACCGCGGCGGGTGCGGGGGACGTGGGCACGGCGGTCACGAGGCCACTGTTCGCCGAATGGCCATGGAAAGCAAGGCCATTCGGGTCGACGATGGCACCATGACGTCTCCGACCCCCGCCCGGCGCGCCCGCGTCCCCGGCCCTCCCGTCGCGCGCGACGCCGTCGCTCTCGGCCCCGTCCGCCGCGGGGTGCAGCTGGTCCTGGGCCTGCTGGGTTACGCGTGGTCGATGGCGATGCTGCTGCACGCGTCGATGGGCGCCATGCCCTGGGACGTGCTCTCCCAGGGCCTCGTGCGCACCACGGGGCTGTCGTTCGGCGCGGTGACCGGGATCGTCTCGGTGGCGGTGCTGGCGATGTGGGTCCCCCTGCGGCAGCGCCCGGGGATCGGCACCGTGGCCAACGCCGTCGTCATCAGCGTGGCGATCGGGCCGTTCCTGACCGCCGTCGCCGTGCTGGTGCCCGACCCGGGGACCGCGGCGCGGGTCGCCCTCGCCGTCGGCGGCATCGTGCTGAACGGCGTGTCGACGGCCGCCTACATCGGGGTGCGCCTCGGCCCCGGACCGCGCGACGGGCTGATGACCGGTCTCGTCGCCCGCACGGGCTGGTCCGTGCGCCTGGTCAAGACCGGGATCGAGGTGGTCGTCGTGCTCGTGGGCGTCCTGCTCGGCGGCACGTTCGGCTGGGCGACGATCGCCTACGCGCTCGGGGTGGGGCCGGTCGTGCAGGCGACCGTGCGGTGGCGGTGGCTCGTGCCCGCGGGCCTGGCCGACCGCGCGCCCCGGGCGGACCGCCGGAACGGCTCGCCGCGGGGCGCGGCCGGGCGCGGTGCCGCGCGCGGGTGACGACCGTCAGGCCACGCGCGTCGACGGCGCGTTGCGGGCCGTCATCGCGGGGTCGCGCTCGACGACGTCGCCCAGGACGTCGTCGATCCGTGCCATGAGCTCTTCGGGGATCGTCACGCCGGAGGCCTTGACGTTCTCCGCGACCTGCTCGGGCCGGGACGCGCCGACGAGCGCCGCGGCGACGTTGTCGTTCTGCAGCACCCAGGCGACCGCGAGCTGCGCCATCGACAGCCCGAGCTCGTCGGCCACCGGCCGCAGGCCCTGCACCCGGGTCAGCACGTCGTCGTCCATGAACCGCCCGATGCTCTCCGCGCCGCCCTTGGTGTCGGTCGCGCGCGAGCCGGCGGGCGGGGCCTCGCCCGGCAGGTACTTGCCGGACAGCACGCCCTGCGCCATCGGCGACCACACGATCTGCGACAGGCCGGCCTCCTTCGACGCGGGCACGACCTCGTCCTCGATCACGCGCCACAGCATCGAGTACTGCGGCTGGGAGGAGATGAGCTGGAAGCCGAGGTCCTTCGCCAGGGCCGCACCGGCGCGGATCTGGTCGGCGGTCCACTCGCTGACGCCGATGTACAGCGCCTTGCCCTGGCGGACGATGTCGGCGAACGCCTGCATCGTCTCGGTCAGCGGCGTCTCGGTGTCGTACCGGTGCGCCTGGTAGAGGTCGACGTAGTCGGTGCCGAGCCGCCGCAGGGAGCCGTCGATCGACTCCATGACGTGCTTGCGCGACAGGCCTGTGTCGTTGGGGCCGCCGGGCCCGGTGGGCCAGTAGACCTTGGTGAAGATCTCGAGCGACTCGCGCCGTTCGCCCGCCAGCGCGTCGCCGAGCACCTGCTCGGCCTTCGTGTTCGCGTAGACGTCCGCGGTGTCGAACGTGCTGATGCCGGCGTCGAGGGCGGCGCGCACGCACTGCGTGGCGACGTCGTTCTCCACCTGGGAGCCGTGGGTGAGCCAGTTGCCGTAGGTGATCTCGGAGATCTTCAGACCGCTGTTGCCGAGGTACCGGTAGTTGACCATGCGACTCACCCTAGGGCGGCCGGGCGCCTCACTCGGGCCAGACGCCGTGCTTCTTCGACGACGGCTTCGGCAGGCGCGAGCGGCGGATCTGGAACGCGCGCATCACGGCGTACATCATCGTGCCCTTGGGCACGTCGCCGAACTTGGCGCGCAGCCGCTTCTTGAGCCCTCGCCAGAGCAGGACGGCGTCGACGATGGTCAGGAGCACGATCCCGTACAGCGCCAGGAGCACGATCACGGACATGGTCGCGTTCGACATGAACAGCAGGTTCAGGACGATGAACCCGAACGCGATCGGCAGGAAGAACTCGCCGAGGTTCCAGCGCGCGTCCACGTAGTCGCGCACGTACCGCTTGAGCGGACCCTTGTCGCGGGGCGGCAGGTGGCGCTCGTCGCCGGTCTGCATCGCCTTGTACTCGAGGTTGCGCTGCTCGCGCGCCTTCTCCCGCGCGGCCTTCGTGGCGGCCTTGCGGTCGTTCGGCACGAGCGGTCGCTTGTTGGCGGCCTGCGCGACGTTGCGCTTCGGCGTGGGCCGGCCCTTGCGATCGGGGGCACCGGCCTTCTCGACCTCCGCCGCGGCGTCGACCGGGTCGGGGGTCTCGGGGGTGGACGACGGCGCGCCGGACTTGTTGCGGGAGAACACGGCACCAGGGTAGTCGAGCCCGCGGGTAGCGTGAGACCGTGACCGACACGACCTCTCCCGCCCCAGGCGTGGCCGACGACGCGGCAGCCGCGTCGGCCCTGCGAGCCCACGTCGACGCCCTGTTCCCGGCCCTCCAGTCCGACCTCGAGTCGCTGGTCCGGATCCCCAGCGTCTCCGCCGCCGCGTTCGACCAGGCGCACGTCGCCGCCAGCGCCGACGTGGTCGCCGCGCTGCTGCGCGACGCCGGCCTCCCGGACGTGCAGATCCTGCGCTCGGCCCGCCCGGACGGCTCGCCGGGAGCGCCGGCCGTCGTCGCGCGCCGCCTGGCCCCGCAGGGCGCGCCGACCGTGCTGCTGTACGCCCACCACGACGTGCAGCCGCCGGGCGACGCCGCGACGTGGGCCACGGACCCGTTCGAGCCCGTCCAGGTGGGGGAGCGTCTCTTCGGGCGCGGGGCCGCCGACGACAAGGCGGGCGTCATGGCGCACGTGGGGGCGCTGCGCGCCCTCGCGGCGCTGGGCGAGGACCTGGCCGTCGGGGTGACGGTCTTCGTCGAGGGGGAGGAGGAGTCGGGCTCGCCGAGCTTCCTCCAGTTCCTCACCGACCACCGCGACGCCCTCGAGGCGGACGTCATCGTCGTCGCCGACTCCACCAACTGGAAGGTGGGGGTGCCGGCGCTGACGACGTCGCTGCGCGGCCTCGTCGACGGGGTGGTCGAGGTCGAGGTGCTCGGCCACGCGGTGCACTCGGGCATGTTCGGCGGCCCGGTGCTGGACGCCAACACCCAGCTGGCCCGCCTGGTCGCGACGCTGCACGACGACGCCGGGAACGTCGCCGTGGACGGCCTCGTCGTCGGCGCCGAGCCCGAGGTGGACTACGACGAGGCGGCCTTCCGTGCCGACTCCGGCCTGCTCGACGGCGTCCGCCTCGCCGGCGAGGGCACGATCGCGGGCCGGCTGTGGACGAAGCCGGCGCTGTCCGTCATCGGGATCGACGCCACGAGCATCGCGCACGCCTCGAACACCATCGCGCCCCGCGCCGCCGCGAAGCTGTCGCTGCGGGTCCCGCCCGGCCAGGACCCGGCGGCGGCGGAGGACGCGCTGCGCGCCCACCTCGAGGCGCACGCACCCTTCGGCGCGCGGGTGACCTGGAAGCCGGGGGAGCAGGGCAAGGCGTTCCACGCGGTCGAGGACTCGGCGGCGATGCGCGCGGCGCGGGCGGCGTTCGCGACGGCGTGGGGCACCGAGCCGGTGGACATCGGCGTGGGCGGCTCCATCCCGTTCATCGCCGACCTGCTGGAGGTCTTCCCCGCCGCGGCCATCCTCGTCACGGGCGTCGAGGACCCCGACTCCCGCGCGCACGGCGCGAACGAGTCGGTGCACCTCGGGGAGCTGCGCAAGGTCGTGCTCGCCGAGGCGCTGCTGCTGCGCCAGGTGGCCGGGCTGTCCGGGGCCCCGGCGTGACGGGCGGGTCCGCGACGGCCGCGACGGGCGAAGCGACGGGCGACGTGTTCGGCGGTGCGTTCGACGACGTGGCCGCGCGGACCCGCATGATCCCGCTGCTGCCGTGCGGTGACGTCGACGAGATGGCCTCGTTCTGGACGGCGCTCGGCCTGGAGCTCACGTACCGCCAGGTCCGTCCCTACCCGGTCGTCTCGTTCGCCCGGGGCGGGATCGCGCTGCAGTACTACGGGATGCCGGCCTGGGACCCGGAGGCGAGCCACTCCACCTGCGTGCTCGTCGTGCCGGACACCGAGCCGCTCTACGCCGCGTTCGCCGCGGGCCTGCGCGCCCTGCACGGCCGCCTGCCGACCTCGGGCGTCCCGCGGGTGACGCGCCCGCGCACGCGCGCCAACAACGCGGGGCTCAGCGGCTTCAGCGTGGTCGACCCGGCGGGGAACTGGGTGCGCGTCTCCCGCGCGCCGGACGAGGCCACGCCGATCACCGCGGGCGAGGGCGGGACCATGACGTGGACGTCGGGCGGCGGCGGGCCGCTGGCCCGGGCCACCGAGAACGCCGTCGTCGTCGCCGACTCCAAGGGCGACGTGCCGCAGGCGCGCAAGGTCCTCGCGGGCGCCGTGCGCCGGGCCCGTGCCGGCGCGACGCCGCCGGTCGCGGAGCTCGCGCCGGCGCTCGCCTACCTGGTCGAGCTGGCCGTGCGGTCGGGCGACCCGGACGACGCGCGGGAGCGGTTCTCGGAGCTCGAGGGGCTGGCCGACGGCACGACGACCGCCGACGAGCGGTCCGTGCTCGAGGCGTCGCTCGCCGAGGCGGCCGGCACGCTCCGCGACGCCTGACGTCCCCGGCCCGCCGAGGCGGCCGGCCGAGGCGTCGTCAGACGTCGGTGCGGTCGCGGTGCGCGACGTCCAGCGCCCGTGCCCACGCGGCGACGTCGTCGGGGAGCGCGGGGCTCTCGGCGGGGGCGTCCGGCCCCATGAGGGCGATGACGTCGGGAGCCGGCACGCGAGCGTTCCCCGGCCCGAGGAACCGGCCCGCCACGTACCCCGTGGCGCAGACCTGCCCTCGGTGGGTGAACACCTGCTCGAGGTAGATGACCCGCTTGTCCCAGCCGAGCAGCCGGGTGGTGATCTCGAACCTGTCGCCGAGCTTCAGAGAACGCTTGTACGTCATCGTCGACGCCGCCACGACCGGGTACCACTTGCGTTCGCCGATCTTGGCGAAGCCGTCGAGGTCGGCGACGAAGTTGAACCGTGCGACGTCCATCATCTGCAGGTACGCGCCGTTGTTGACGTGCATGAGCATGTCGAGGTCGCCGGGGTGCACGCGCATGCGCGTCACGGACGGGTCGAGCACGCCCATGCCGGGGACGGGCTTGCGGTGCCGCAGGGACGTCCAGGTGAGCTGGATCATTCGAGTCACCCGAGCAGGCTATATCGGAGACCGTCGGTACTAGATATCTTCCGCGCGCAGGGACGCGCGGATCCAGCTGGCCCCACCTGACCCGCCGGGACCGGGTCAGACCGGGGGAGCGGGGTCGTACTGGATCGCCGCCCGCACGGCGCGGGCCACCTCGGGGGACTCCAGCCGAGCGACGAGGTGCAGCGCCATGTCGATGCCCGCCGACACCCCGGCGGCGGTGACCACGTCGCCGTCGTCGACGAACCGCGCCTCGGTGTCGATGACGACGCTCGGGTCGATCGCCGCGAGCTCGTCGTAGCTGGCGCGGTGCGTGGTCGCCGGCCGGCCGGACAGGAGTCCGGCCGCCGCCAGCACGAGCGCCCCCGTGCACACGCTGGCGAGGATCGGGGTCTGGACGCGCACCTGCCGCAACCACTCGAGGTGCGCGGCGTCGGCGACCATCGTCCGGGTGCCCCAGCCGCCCGGGTAGACGAGCACGTGCAGCGGGCCGACGTCGTCCGCCGACCGGGCCGGCAGCAGCCGCATCCCCTTCGCCAGCCGCACGCCGTCGCCGTCCGCGGAGAACGTGCTCACGTGCGGCTTGAGCCCCGAGGAGGCGCTGGAGTGCTCCGCCCACTCCGCGAGCACCTCGAACGGCCCGACGACGTCGAGCTCCTCCGCCTCGTCGAAGACGAGGATGCCGACGTGCAGGCCGCCGTCCGTGCTCATCGTGCTGCCCTCCTGCTCGGCGTGGCCGAGCGCCCGCCGCGCCGGGTCAGATCCCCGGCAGGGCGAGCATCTGGTCGAGCGCGACCCGCGCCCAGTGGGCGTCGTCGTCGTCGACGACGACGCGGTTCACGACGCGCCCGTCGGCCAGCGACTCCATCGCCCACACGAGGTGCGGCAGGTCGATCCGGTTCATCGTGGAGCAGAAGCACACCGTCGAGTCGAGGTAGTGCACCTGCTTGTCGGGGTGTGCCTTGGCCAGCCGGCGCACCAGGTTGAGCTCCGTGCCGATCGCCCAGGAGCTGCCCGGCTCGGCGGCGTCCAGCGCCTTGATGATGAACTCCGTGGAGCCCACGTGGTCGGCGGCCGTCACGACCTCGTGCTTGCACTCGGGGTGCACGAGCACCTCGACCCCCGGGACCTTCGCGCGGACGTCGGAGACGTTGCGCTCCGAGAACCGGCCGTGCACGGAGCAGTGCCCGCGCCACAGGATCATGCGGGCGTCGCGCAGCTGCTGGCTGGTCAGCCCGCCCTGCGGCTTGCGCGGGTCGTAGACGACGCAGTCGTCGAGGCTCAGGCCGAGCTGGCGCACCGCGGTGTTGCGGCCCAGGTGCTGGTCCGGCATGAAGAGCACCTTGCCGGTGCCCTCGACGCCACCGACGCGCTCGAAGGCCCAGCGCAGCGCCACCTGCGCGTTCGAGGAGGTGCAGACCGTGCCCCCGCGGCGTCCCGTGAACGCCTTGATCGCCGCCGAGGAGTTCATGTAGGTCACGGGGACGGTGTCGGGGGCGATGCCGACGTCCTCGAGCACCGCCCAGGCCTCCTCGACCTGGCCGATCTCGGCCATGTCGGCCATCGAGCAGCCGGCGGCGAGGTCGGGCAGCACGACCTGCTGCGCGTCCGAGGTGAGGATGTCCGCGCTCTCGGCCATGAAGTGCACGCCGCAGAAGAGCACGAACTCCGCGTCCGGGCGGGCCGCGGCCTCGCGCGCGAGCTTGAAGGAGTCGCCGGTGACGTCGGCGAAGTCGATGACCTCGTCGCGCTGGTAGTGGTGGCCCAGGACGAAGGCGCGGTCGCCCAGGGCGGCGCGCGCGGCCCGCGCCCGCTCCACGAGGTCGGGGTCGGACGGCGACGGCAGGGCGCCCGTGCACTCGACCCCCCGCTCGGAGGCCAGGTCGCGGCCCTGCCCGAGCAGCAGGAGCGCGGACGGTGCAGGTTCCACGAAACCCGTCGACAAACCCGTCGACGTGGCGGTGGCGCTCGTCGGTTCGTTCAGCAGCGTGCTCACCCGTCACATGTTTCCACAGAGCCGGACGGGCGGGACCGGCGGCCCGGGCGGCGGACGCCGTTCCTGTGCCACGATCGCCGCATGCACGTGCTGCTGTGCGTCGAGGACGACGCCGACGTCCGCTCCCGGCCCTCCGCCCACGAGAGGGCGGCGGCGCTCGCGGCCGCGTGGCGCGACGGCGCGCCCCGGTGCGCGGTGACCTCGCTCGTGCTGCCCGCCGCGCCCCGCGCCGGCGACGAGGGCCCGCGGGGACCCGGTGGGTCCCGGGGCGCGAGCGCGCCCGGCGTCTTCGTGCCGGTGACGGCGCTCGGGCTGACGCGGGTGGCCGAGCAGGTCTCGGCGGCGACGGCCCGGCTGCGCGAGCAGGTCGCGGACGCCGACCTCGCCGTGGCGGCCGTCCCGGTGCTCGACGGCGACGGGCTGCACGGCGGCGTCGTGGCCGCCGTCGCGGGCGCGGCCGCCGAGCTCGCGGTGCCGGTCGTGGTCCTCGCCGGGCGCGTGGCCGTCACCCGGCGGGAGTGGTCCGGGGCGGGGGTCAGCGGGGTGCACGAGCTCGGGGACGACTCGACCGCCGTCGTGCGGGTGGCGCGGACGTGGGCCCCGAGCTGGGCATGAGCCTCCCGGCGACCGCCCCGAGGCCCGCCCGGGGGCCGTGTCCTCGCGTCGGGAGAATTCGCGCGTAGGATCGGGAACAGCCCGCCCGGCCCCGCTTGTTGGAGGAAGCATGACCGACACCACCGAGATCGCCACCCACGGCGTGGACCTTTCCGACGTCGCTGCCGGCAAGGTCCGCAGCCTCCTCGAGCAGGAGGGCCGCGACGACCTCCGTCTGCGCGTGGCCGTGCAGCCCGGCGGCTGTTCCGGCCTCATCTACCAGCTGTACTTCGACGAGCGGCTCCTCGACGGCGACGCGCTGCGCGACTTCGACGGCGTCGAGGTCGTCGTGGACCGCATGAGCGTGCCGTACCTCGAGGGCGCGAAGATCGACTTCGCGGACACGATCGAGAAGCAGGGCTTCACCATCGACAACCCGAACGCCGGCAGCTCCTGCGCCTGCGGCGGCTCCTTCGGCTGACGCCGCGTCGGACGGACCGTCCGGCACCCCTTTCCGGCACGGCCCGGTCGCCCCTCCCGGCGGCCGGGCCGTCGTCGTCTGCGCGGTCGTGCGCACGGTCGGCCCGGTCCCGCGGCCCGTCGGCTCAGCCGTCGCCCAGGCGCACGGTCAGCGACCAGTACGGGTCCGGGCCGGCCGTCTCGTCGGTGTCGTCGGTGCCGTCCGTGCGGGTGGGCGCGGCCGGGTTCTCTACGCGCTCCTCGCCCGTGCTCGTGTGCCCGCGCAGGCGGGCCCACGCGGGGACGTCGTGACGTGCCGCGGGGTCGGTCGCCAGGAGGGTGACGACGGTGCCGGCGGGCAGCTCCTTGGCCCGCGCGGCGAGGCGGATCACCGGCAGCGGGCAGCGCAGCCCGCGGGCGTCGACGACGACGGGGGCGCCCTCCGGGGCGGTCACAGCCCGGTCACCCCGAGCAGGTCGCGCACCCGCGCCACGGCGCCGGGCAGGACGGCAAGGAGCCGGTCGACGTGGCCCTCGGTCGTCGACCGGTCGAGCGCGATCCGCACGTTGCCGTGCGTCAGCACCCCCATCGCGGCGAGCACGTGCGACGGCTCGAGCGTGCTCGCCGTGCACGCCGAGCCGGACCCCACCGCGACCCCGGCGCGGTCGAGCTCGGTCACCAGGGCCTCGCCGTCCACGTAGAGGAACGAGAACGTCACGACGTGGGGGAGGCGGTCGTCGGGGTCGCCCACGACCTCGACGTCGGGGATGCGGGCCACCTCGGCGCGGACGCGGTCCGTGAGCGCACGCCGGCGGGCGTCCTCGGCCGACCGGTCCGCCGCCACCGCCTGCAGCGCCACCGCGGCCGCGAAGGCCGCGGGCACGCTGACGCCGCCGGGCGCCCAGGGGTCGGCCTCCTCGGGCCCGGTCGCCGCCAGGCGCACCCGCTGGCGTGCGGCCAGCACGCCCACCCCGGCGGGGGAGCCCCAGTCCGCCGGGTCGGCCGCCAGCAGGTCCCACGCGCCGGGCACGACGTCGTGGCCGAGCGACGCCCCGGCGTCCACGAGGAGCGGCACGCCCGCCGCGCGAGCGGCCTCGTGCGCCTCGACGACCGGCTGGCGGGTCCCCACCTCGCCGTTGGCGTGCTGGAGCGCCGCCAGGGCGACGCCCGGGGCGCCCACCGCGCTGCGGAGCTCGTCGAGGTCCACGCGCCCCGCGCGGTCCACGGGGACGACCCGGCGTGTGCCGCCACGTGCCGCCGCGGCGCCGGCGGCCGCGTGCAGGACGGCTGCCCGCTCCGTGCCGCCGACGACGACGTCGGCGCCCACGCGCGCCCGCGCGGCGGCGGAGCCGAGGACCGCGTGGTGCAGGGCGGTGGTGTGGGTGGCGGTGAACCGCACCTCCTCGGTCCGGGCGCCGATCTCGGCGGCCACGGCCTCCCGCGCCCCGTCGAGCAGCCGCGCCGCGCGCCGGCCCTCTGAGTGGAGGCGCCGCGGGTCGGCCCAGCCGTCGTCGATCGCCTGGAGGAACGCCTGGCGCGCGAGCGGGTGCCAGGGCGCCCGGCCCCCGTTGTCGAGGTGCGCGCGCTCCGACGTCGACCCCTCCGACGTGATCGAGGCGTCCTGCCCGGCCTCGGGAGCCGGCAGCCCGGCGGCGGGGTCGGTGTTGTGCGTCACACGGGTCTCCGGAGGGTCGGGTGCGGTGCCAGGTGGCCGGCGCGGGGCCCGGGGGAGGGGCGGGCGTCGGCCGTCGTCAGGTCCGATCGTGCCACCTGCTGGCGACCCGACGGCGTCCTGGTGCGGAGTTCCGCGGTCGGGGCGGGTCGTCCGCCGACGGGGAGACGGTTCGAGGGAGCGGCGGGCGGGCCCCGGGCGGGCCGCCCGGGGCCCCGGACGATCTGACATTCGCGGGCAACGATCTGACACCGTCACGAGGTGTGTGCGTAAGGGGGTGGATGTGGACGTCACGTGCGGAAATCGTCACGCCGGGACGGGGGCTTTGCGGCGTCGAAGTCGCGCCGGGCGCGCTAGGCTGCTTCCCATCGAGGACGAAGGTCCTGTCCGCGTGCCCGGTGACCAGGTGGTCTGTGGCGTTCGGTACAGGACGTGACGTGAAAGGCCTCCCTTGCACTCGAAGAGCCCCACCCGCACCCCGCGGGTCATCCTGCGCGCGACGGCGATCGCCGGCGCGGTCGCAGTGCTGGCCTCCGGCTGTGCCAGCGACTCCGTCAAGCGCGGATACCTGCCCGGCTACAGCGACGGGGAGGTGACCAACCAGACCGAGCGGCTGACCAACCTCTGGGTCGGCTCCTGGATCGCGGCGCTCATCGTCGGCGTGATCACGTGGGGCCTGATGCTGTGGTGCGTCGCCGCCTATCGCAAGCGCCGTGACGACCACCAGCTCCCGGTCCAGACCCGGTACCACATGCCGCTCGAGATCATGTACACGGCGGTGCCGATCGTCATGGTCCTCGTGCTGTTCTTCTACACCGACCGGGACATGACCGCGGTCACCGACACGAGCGGTGAGCCCGACGTCAGCATCCAGGTCATCGGCAAGCAGTGGAGCTGGGACTTCAACTACCTCGACGACGGGGTCTACGACACCGGGCAGCACCTGCTCGACGTCGGCGGCCAGACCGCCGAGGACGAGCTGGACTCCACGCCCGGCACCTCCCAGGAGGTTCCGACGCTGTACCTGCCGGTCGACGAGTCGGTCGAGTTCACGCTCGACTCGCGCGACGTCATCCACTCGTTCTGGATCCCGGCGTTCCTGTACAAGCTCGACATGATCCCGGGCCGTACCAACACATTCCAGGTGACCCCCACCCGTGAGGGCACCTATGCCGGCAAGTGCGCCGAGCTCTGCGGCGAGTTCCACTCCGGCATGCTCTTCAACGTCAAGGTCGTCGACCGGGCCGAGTACGACGCTCACATGGACGACCTCCGTGACGCGGGGCAGACCGGCGAGCTCGGTCTCGACCTCAACCGTCAGCAGCACCCGTCCTCTGCCGGGTCCGAGTCCACCGAGGAGGTCGACGGCTGATGGCCACCGTCGCCGAGACCGCAGGCGGGACCGAGGTCATCCCCGGCCTCGCTCCCAAGCGTCAGACGCTCGGTCGCACCGTGATCAAGTGGGTCACCTCCACGGATCACAAGACGATCGGGTACATGTACCTCATCACGTCGTTCGCGTGGTTCGCGATCGGCGGCATCCTCGCCCTGCTCATCCGGGCCGAGCTCTTCTCGCCGGGCATCCAGCTGGTGCAGAGCAAGGAGCAGTACAACCAGCTCTTCACGATGCACGGCACGATCATGCTGCTGCTGTTCGCGACGCCGCTGTTCGCGGGCTTCGCGAACGTGATCATGCCGCTGCAGATCGGTGCGCCGGACGTCGCGTTCCCGCGGCTCAACATGTTCGCCTACTGGCTGTTCTTCTTCGGCGGCATCATCGCCGCGGCCGGTTTCGTGACGCCGCAGGGCGCCGCCTCGTTCGGATGGTTCGCCTACGCGCCCCTGTCGAACACGACATTCAGTCCGGGGCTCGGGGGAGACCTCTGGGTGTTCGGGCTCGCGCTGGCGGGCTTCGGCACGATCCTCGGTGCAGTCAACTTCATCACCACCATCATCACGATGCGTGCGCCCGGCATGACCATGTTCCGGATGCCCATCTTCACGTGGAACACCCTCGTGACGAGCCTGCTCGTGCTGATGGCGTTCCCGCCGCTGGCGTCGGCCCTGTTCGCGCTGGGTGCCGACCGGCGCCTGGGCGCACAGGTCTTCAACCCGGAGAACGGCGGCGCCATCCTGTGGCAGCACCTGTTCTGGTTCTTCGGGCACCCCGAGGTGTACATCATCGCGCTGCCGTTCTTCGGCATCGTGTCGGAGATCTTCCCGGTCTTCGCCCGCAAGCCGATCTTCGGCTACAAGGGCCTCATCTACGCGACGATCGCCATCGCGGCGCTCTCGGTCACCGTGTGGGCGCACCACATGTACGTGACGGGCGCGGTGCTGCTGCCGTTCTTCGCCTTCATGACGATGCTCATCGCGGTCCCGACCGGCGTGAAGTTCTTCAACTGGATCGGCACGCTCTGGCGCGGCAAGCTCACGTTCGAGACGCCGATGCTGTGGTCGATCGGGTTCCTCGTGACGTTCCTCTTCGGTGGTCTGACCGGCATCATCCTGTCGAGCCCGGCCCTCGACTTCCACCTCTCCGACTCGTACTTCGTGGTGGCGCACTTCCACTACGTGGTCTTCGGCACCGTGGTCTTCGCGATGTTCGCCGGCTTCTACTTCTGGTGGCCCAAGTTCACCGGGCGCATGCTCGACGAGCGCCTCGGCAAGGTCCACTTCTGGCTGCTCTTCATCGGCTTCCACATGACGTTCCTCATCCAGCACTGGCTGGGCGTCGAGGGCATGCCGCGCCGTTACGCGGACTACATGCCCGAGGAGGGCTTCACCTGGGAGAACCAGGTGTCGACGATCGGCGCGTTCATCCTCGCCGCGTCGACGCTGCCCTTCCTGTGGAACGTCTACAGCACCTGGCGCAACGCGCCGAAGGTGACCGTGGACGACCCGTGGGGCTACGGCCGGTCGCTCGAGTGGGCGACCTCCTGCCCGCCCCCGCGGCACAACTTCACCTCGCTGCCGCGCATCCGCTCCGAGTCGCCGGCCTTCGACCTGCACCACCCCGAGGTCGCGGCGATGGAGCAGGCGCCGGGCCACGGCGGCCTCGACGAGGTGTACGGCGACCCGAACCGGCACGGTCACCAGACGCTGGTGGAGGAGCGGCGTGACAGCCACCACCCGGAGCCGGGCCAGGACAGCACGACCACGACCGTGATCGACGACGAGCGCCCGGACGAGGGAGAGGACCGCAAGTGAAGATCGAGACCAAGCTCTTCCTGTACCTCGCGCCCTTCTTCGTCGTGGTCGGCGTGATCTACGGCTTCATGTCGGACTTCGAGGAGCCCGTGGGCTACCTCGGGCTGCCGCTGGTCGGTGCGCTGATGGCGATGGTCGGCGCCTACCTGGCGCTCACCGCGCGACGCATCGACGCCCGTCCGGAGGACGACGAGGACGGCGAGATCGAGCAGGGCGCCGGCGACCAGGGCGTCTACGCCCCGTGGAGCTGGTGGCCGCTGGCCATCGGTGCCGCCGCCGCCGTCGGCTTCCTCGGTCTGGCCGTGGGCTGGTGGGTGCTGTACATCGGCTTCGCCCTCGGGGTCATCGCCCTGGTCGGCTGGGTCTTCGAGTTCAGCCGCGGGCAGCACGCCCACTGACGCGGTCCCACGCATCGCCTGTGCCTCCGCTCCCGCCCGGGTGCGGAGGCACAGGCGTCTTGGCGTCCCCGCTCGCGACGCGGGCAGGCGGCGACACATACTGGTCATGAAGGTCTCGGGTGCCTGCTGGGCCGCCCGGGTGACTCGCTCGCACGTGATGTGATGGGCGGTCCGACAACGTATCGACGAGGAGCACGAGTGCGCGTCACGAAGAAGTTCACGGTCCTGGTGGCTGCCGGGGCCCTGGTGGGCAGCCTTGCGGCCTGCGGGAGCGAAGGCGAGGCGCCCGCGACCGGCGCCGACGGCGGGTCCACGAGCAGCGAGATGGCGGCGCAGCCGGCCAGCCTGACGGACCTGGCGGCGCAGATGAAGGACGCCCAGGTCGGGGCCTCCTCCGCGCACTTCGAGATGGCCTACGGCGGCGAGCTCGCCAAGGCGTCCGGCCTGACGGAGTCGGGTACCAGCGGCGACATCGTCATGGGGGACTCGGCCTCTCCGGAGGACGTCGAGATGCAGATGACGATGAACGCCATGGGCCTGGACATGGACCTGCGGATGGTCGACGGCACCCTGTACATCGGCATGGGGGCGATGACCGACGGGAAGTTCCTCACGGCGACCCTCGAGGAGCTCGCGGACGACCCGAACCTCGCGGGCACGCTGGATTCGATGGAGGGCATGGACGCGGCCGCCCAGGCGGAGGCCATGGCGGACGCCGTGACGTCCTTCGAGCATGCCGGGGTGGAAGAGGTCGACGGCGTCGAGACGGACGTCTACACGATGACGGTGGACCCCTCGAAGGTGGACGGGGCCGCCGGCCTCGACAAGTCCATGGCGGAGCAGGTCGGCGAGATGACCGTCACCTACAAGGTGACCCCCGACGGGCTCCCGCTCGAGACCGACATCGTCATGGACGTGTCCGGCCAGGAGCTGACCATGGACACCACGTTCAGCAAGTGGGGCGAGCCGGTCGAGATCACGGTCCCGGCCGAGAAGGACACGGTCCCGTACTCGGAGTTCGCACCCGCCGGCTGACCGGGCCGACGACGAGGGCCCCGCACGCGACGTTCGCGTGCGGGGCCCTCGTCTTTGTGCACGGTGACCGTGCACGAGACCGGCCCTCGCCACTCCGTGGAGCGCCCGCAGAGGCGCTCCACGGCCGGAGGACGGCCAGCAGGCCTCAGGCGGGGACGATCAGGCCCGCGGTCTGGGTGCGGGCGCGCTCGAGGCGGGCGGCGACGTCCTGCCA
>NZ_BMDG01000018.1 GCF_014635665.1 Isoptericola cucumis | reverse complement strand
GCCGACGGTGCGAGCGACCCCGAGGAGAAGCGCGAGTACGCCCAGCAGGCGCAGGCCGCGGGCGGGAACGCGGACGACGCGAACGGGCAGGTCGCGGCCGCCCGGTCGACCATCGAGACCGCGACCTCCGATCGGGACCGGGCCGCCGGTGACGCGATCTCCCGCATCGAGGACATCACCTCCGGTGACGACCTGAACGACGGCTGGTGGGACGACTGGGGCTCCAAGGTCGTCGCCGCGATCGCCGACATCGCGGACATGGTCTCGATGGTCGCCGGGCTGCTGGCCGTGGTGGTCGCGTTCATCCCCGTGGTCGGCACCGCTTTGGCCGGGGTGCTGATCGTGGTCGCCGCGGTCGCGGCGATCGTGTCCGCGTTGGCGAACGTCACGCTCGCCGCGACCGGGGAACGGTCGTGGGCCGAGGCCGGGATCGCGATCGCCGGCGCCGCGCTGAGCGTGATCGGCCTCGGTGGGGCGGCGAAGGCCGCCACGGGCTTGTCGAAGGCCGCGATGAAGCAGGGCGTCAAGACCGGGGCGAAGAAGGCCTGGTGCAAGGTCGGGTTCGGGACCTGCTTCACCGCCGGCACCCTCATCCGCACCCCCGACGGCCCCGACGGCGCCACACCGATCGAGGACATCCGCGCCGGCGACAAGGTCTGGGCCCACAACCTCGCCACCGGGGCCGACGAGCTGCAGACCGTGGCCGAGACGTTCGTGCGCACCACCAGCACGCTGCACCACCTGACCATCGGCGGGCACACGGTCACGACCACCGACGAGCACCCGTTCATGGTCGCGAACATGGGCTGGGTCCTGGCCCGCGACCTGCAGCCCGGCGACATCCTCGTCACCCCCGACACCGGCGACGGCACGGGCACCGTCACGCTCGACAGCATCCGCATCGAGCAGCGCGACCCCGACGCCACCGACGGCCCGGTCACCGTCTACAACTTCCACGTCGAGACCCACCACAACTACTACGTCCTCGCCGGCGACCTCCCCGTCCTGGTCCACAACGCCGGTGGGCACGCCGCGCGGGGGGTGCGAGGGACCCGCACCACGCCCATGCACTACTCCAAGCCGGGGACCCTCACGTCCCGCGCGTACGACTACCAGCGCGCGCACACCGGGCTCGTCGAGTTCGAGGTCGTGGGCGGGGGGAAGAGCGTCTGGGCGGACGGGATCGACGGCACCACGCTGGTCGACGCCAAGTACATCGAGAATCCCGCCAGCAGCCCCTACACCGGCACGGCGCCTGACTTCGTCAACGCCTCCACCATCGACGAGATGAGGAGGTACGGGGACGTCATCGGTGACCCCGCGACGTCGTTCACCGACCTGCGCATCATCGTCAACGACCCGCAGGGTGCCGAGTACTTCGCCAGGGTGCTCGACGACCTGCAGATCCCCGGATCGGTGATCCACTCGCCATAGCACGACCGACCACGGCCGACACCGACGACGACTTCGCTCGATACCGACCAACGCCACGAGGAGCTGACGATGGCTGAGATCCTCGCCTTCCTGAAGGACCGATCATCCTGGGAGGCCCCCCGCGAGCTGCTGGCCGCGAGGTTCGACGAGATCCCGGATCTGGAGGCGACCCCACTCCCGTCGCCGCAGTCCGAGATGCGGGATCTCGGCTGGTCGTTCGTCCACGACGGCAGGGCGGTCGAGGCCTGGCTCGCCGTCGGCGGCTGGGGGTTGTCGGTGGACGGCAGCTCCGAAGCCGGCGTCGCCCTGGCCGTCTGGTACCGGTCGATCGTCCCCGCCGATGTCGAGGTCAGGGTCTCGGACTCGATGTACTCGTTCGACGAGCCGCTGGAATCCGGCGTCACGGTCGAGGAGCTCGGCTCCTGGTACGAGGAGCACGTTGGCGAGCTGTACTGACGGTTCGCGTCGGCCGACCGCCGTCCCTCGACGCACCCATCCTCGCGCCCCCACCTCACGCTGGAGACCTGAAAGAACATGACGGACACCCCACGCGCCACTCCGTCCTCGCCGCGGCCCGACACGCGGTTCGGCACCGGCTCGGCCCTCCTCGCGACCGCGGCTGCCGCGGCTGACCGTGCCGCCGTCGGCCGCGCCCTGCGTGAGGACGCGGTCGTGGTCCCGGTCGTGCACCGCGACGACGGCACACCGCAGGTGCGCGTCTTCCCCGCGCAGGAGGACGCGACCCGCCCGTACGCGCTGTGCCTGTTCTCGACGACGGACGCCCTCGCGTCGTTCCTCGCCGACGACCCGGTGCGGGCCTTCAGCCTCCGGCGCCGCGACTCGCTGCTGCCCTTCCTCCACCGTCACGGCGCCACGATCGACCAGGTCGTGGTCGACCCGGCGGGCCCGCACACGATGACCCTGGGCGTCGACGAGGTCGAGGCGGCGCTGGGCCCCCTGCCCGGGTCGGACGACGACCCGACCGGGATGGCCGACGACACGGGCGCCGGCATCAGCATCGACGGCCTGCACGCCATGGCGACCCTCGACGAGCCCGGCGGTTCCCGCGGCATCGGCATCGAGCTGAACCTGCCCGACCACTGGGCGCTCATCGACCTCGACGACGCGGAGCAGCGCGACCGGCAGATCCGGGCGATCGTCAAGCAGCAGTCCGCCGCCCTGGGCGACCGCGGCGCGCCGCTGCGTCGTGACCTGCGGGAGCAGCTGGGCACGGTCGCCGAGCGGGCGGCCGGCGCGGGCGGCCGCGTCATGGCGTACCTGGTGCTGCCCGGCAAGGAGGCCGCCCTCGCGCTGAACCTCACGCTGTACTGGCACGACCTCGGCCCCGAGGCCGGCGGGGTCTCGCACCTGCAGCGCATCCACGACCGCCTGCAGCGGGGCCTCGGACCCGACGACGCGCTGACCACCACCGAGACGTTGTCGGGGCCGTTCCTGCGCCACGTCCGTGCGGCCCACGGCTCGCCGGAGCTCGGCGGCCAGGACGTCCCGCTGCTCCTCGTCGACTACTGGGCGCCGGCGCCCGGGGCGCAGTCCGTCGCCCGGCTCGCGTTCTCCACGCCGCACGTCGAGATCCGCGAGGCGATCCTCGGCCTGACCGACCGGGTCCTGTTCGCCACCGAGTGGCTCATGAGCGAGCCGGGGGCGAGCCCCGACCTCGACGAGCCCGCACGTGCCACCCGCTGATCACCGGTGAGTCGGGGTGCCGGGACGGCGGGGGCCGTGCCAGGCTGGACCGGCCCGCCCCGCCGACCGACAGGACGTCTGCCGATGGCCCCCAGGATCGCCACCACCACCCGCATCGAGCGGGACGAGCTGCTGGAGTTCCTGCGGCACCGGCACCAGGGGGTGCTCGTCACGACCCGCGGCGACGGCAGCCCGCAGCTGAGCCCGGTGACGTTCGGCGTCGACGCCGCCGGTCGGGTCGTGGTCTCGACCTATCCCGACCGGGCCAAGGCGGTGAACCTTCGGCGACGTCCGCAGGCCTCGTTCCTCGCCCTCGGCGACGACTTCGACGACGCCTGGGTCCAGGTGGACGGCACCGCCGAGGTGATCGACGCCCCGGACTCCGTGGAGCCGCTGGTCGAGTACTACCGCGCGGCCGCGGGCAAGGAGCACCCCGACTGGGACGAGTACCGGGAGGCGATGCGGCGCCAGGGCAAGAGCGTCGTGCGCCTCACGATCGAGCGATGGGGGCCGGTCGCCACCGGCGGCTTCCCTCCGCGGCTCGCGCAGGACTGACTGGACCGGACGAGGACGGGAGACGAACGATGGCGATCACCCTGTGCGTGCTGCTGTGGGCGGTGGACGGCGAGGCCGACACCCTCGAGGAGTACGAGACCGAGGTCCTGGCGCTCGTCCCGCGCCACGGCGGGAGGGTGCTGGAGCGCATGTCGAACGTGGCGCACACCGACGACGCCGACCACGGCGCCGTGCAGCCCACCGAGGTCCAGCTCATCGAGATGCCCGACGAGGACGCGCTTGCGGCCTACATGGCCGACCCGGACCGCGCGGCCCGCAGCGACCTGCGCGCCCGGGCGGTCGCCCGCACCGAGATCATGCGCGTCCGCCCCGTCGGCTGACCGCCCGCGTCGTACAGTCACGCCATGCGCTGGCTCCCCGACCCCGTCTGGCCGGTCGTCGTCCTCGCCCTGATCTCCGCCGTGGACGCGGCGATGTGCGTCCGGCCGGTCGCGTTCATCGCGCAGTGCTTCCGGGACGTGAACTTCCCCGAGCGCTGGTGGTGGGTGACGCCCTGGCTGAAGGCCGCGGCGGCGGTCGGGCTGGTCGCGGGGATCTGGGTGCCGGTGCTCGGGACGGTGACGTCCCTGGCGCTCGTCGCCTACTTCGTCGTGGCCCTGACCTTCCACGTGCGCGCCCGGGACTTCGGCCGCAACTTCTTCGTCAACGCCACCGGCATGTTCCTGTTCTGCGTCTTCGTGCTGTGGTTCTCCTTCGTCCGCTGACCGGGCCCGTCAGAACAGCACCTCCTCGACGCCGGCGCCCGCGACCTGCAGGCCGCCGCCGTCCCGGGGCATCCCGGCCAGCGCTCCCCCGGCCGCGGGCTCGACCATCGAGCCGGCGGGGTAGTCGCCCTCGTCGTGCGCCCGGAGCTCGCCGGCGTAGCGGCCCGTGGCTCCCGAGCGCGCCCGGTGCCCGGACGACCCGAAGCCCCGCTCGTCCAGCAGCGGCTGCACCCGGTCCCACAGCCACTGCCGGTACGCCTCCAGCGCGTACGTGCCACGGGAGAACACGCGCCCGTAGCCCGCGACGGCGTGCGGGTGCTCCTTGGCGAGCCACTGCAGGTACCACTCGCGGGTGCCCGGCTTGAGGTGCAGCGGGACCACCGTGACCCCGGTCGCGCCCGCGTCGGCGATCGCGTCGAGCAGTCGGCGCAGGTGGTCCCGGGAGTCGGTCAGCCACGGCAGGACGGGGGCCACCATGACCCCGCAGGGCAGCCCGGCCGCGCGCACCGCCCGGATCAGGTCGAGCCGGGCACGCGGGGTCGGCGTCCCCGGCTCGACCGCCTGCTGGAGCTCCTCGTCGGCGAACGCCAACGAGACGCCGAGGCCGACCTCCACCCGCTGGGCCGCCTGCGCGATCAGCGGCAGGTCGCGCCGCAGCAGGGTCCCCTTGGTGAGGATCGAGAAGGGGGTGCCGGAGTCCGCGAGCGCCCCGATGATGCCGGGCATGAGCCGGTAGCGCCCCTCGGCGCGCTGGTACGGGTCGGTGTTGGTCCCCAGCGCCACCGGCTCTCGCCGCCACGACGGCTTCGCGAGCTCGGCGCGCAGCAGGGTGTCGACGTTCATCTTCACGACGACCTGGGAGTCGAAGTCCTTGCCCGCGTCGAGGTCGAGGTACTCATGGGTGGGGCGAGCGAAGCAGTTGTGCGAGATCACCCCGTTCGCGACGAAGTCCCCCGTGCCCGTGGTGATGTCGACCATGCTCTGCTCGATGCGGAGATCCTCGACACTCACGACGCCGAGGTCCGTCGAAGTCTTCACCGCGCTGCCCAGGATTGTGAGTTTGCGCGAGATGGCCGGGCCCGTGACGCGAGAGAACCGCTGTCGGGCCGCGAGACCACCCACGACTCGTATCGTGGCGACTCCGTTGGCTCTGGCTTGCTCCCGTACGTTCGACACCCCGAAGTCGTCCAAGTAAGCGCTCGTCCGGGACAGGATCTCTGCGTCGCTGTTCGCGATCCGGAGAACCCCATGGGAGCAGGACCCCTCGGCATCGAAGATGCCCGCGAGGAATCCGCGCTTCCAGTCGGCGCAGGCATCCTCGGGCCACGCCACGATCCGGTCGATCGTCTGGTAGTCCGCCCGCCGGCCCGTGTATATGGAGTCCGTGGCTCGCCGGGTGCTGGTAGCCGGGGTGAACGGCCGACGCGAGAGGCGGACGCCCTCGAGCGCGAGATAGTCGGCTGACCGCTCCAGCGCCTCACGGTCAGCGAGCGCCAGTCGGAACTGCGTGACGTGGACCTGGCGCCCCGTCGGCTTCACGTACGTCTTGGCGAAGCGCATCCCGTCACCGCGGATCATCCCAGCGAGATATCCCAGCCGATACTCTCGCGACTCTCCGGGCGCCGTATACGCCACTGTCCGCACACCGTGCCCGAAACCCATGAGGGAATTGTTCGCGGTGAGGTAAGGGCGTTGCGGTTCGCCCGGCGCGGGACGGGCCGCATGCTTCCACCCCCGCCCGCTCACCAGAAATCGATGGTCGCCGCTGCTGACGATCTCCGTGCCGTCACGCAGCGTCACGCGGTGCGCACGCTTGACCGTCCACCATTTCGCGAGCACGGGCGTAGCGACGTAGCGACGATACTTGCCGTCGGACATCGTCCCGATCACACGGTCTCCGACGAGGACATCCCGGATCGGTACCTGCCGCCCGTCCGCCATGAGGACGAGAGTCTCAGGGCTGGCGCAATAGCGACATGCATGCGAGCACCCGCGGTACGGGTTGACCGTCCAGCCGAACGGCATGCGCGACGCGGCCGGGACCTTGGACAGGGCGCTCTTGGACATCACCTCGTGGAAGGTGACGCCGGCGAACTCCGGCGTCCTCACGCTGCGCACCAGCCCGAGCCGTGCCAGCCCGCTGCGCTCGAGCCCCGGCAGCGCGCCGTCGTCCGCCGCGATCGCTTGCCCGTCCCACCTCATCGACACATTCGAACACACGTTCGAGCCGGCGTCCAGCAGGGCGGGCGGGCCTCGGTCAGGAGCGGAGGCGTGCCCAGGCCCGGCGGACCCGTTCCGTCGGCCGGACGCGGCGGGCGCTCACCTCGCCCAGCAGCACCTCCACGGTGTCCAGCGCGGCGCCGGCGACCTTCTGCGGCATGAGGACGTCGGGGTCGACCCAGTCGGGGTCCGGCTCCCCCGGCCGCAGGTCGTCGAGGTCGCCGTGCACCCGCACGCCCCGCTCGCGCAACCATTCGATCCACGCATCGCTGCGCTCGGCGACCCAGGGGTGGTCGGCCGGGCCGAGCGTGATGCGCGGCGACCGTCGCGAGGCGAGCGCCCCGCTCACGACGATCCCCTCGATCAGCGGCGACAGCGCGCCGCCCCGCCGGGCGTCCTCGCCCAGCCTCCGGTTGAGGCGTCGCAGCACCTGCGCCTCCGGGATGCCGACCGACGCGTTCGCCTGCGACGCCTCCCGCGGCAGCTCGGCCTCCCCCACCCCCAGGGCGGCCAGGAACCTCGACCACAGGAGGTCCGCGTCGTGCCCGGGCGGCGGCGCCGTCACGACGTGGATCCGCTCCGCCGGCAGGTCCGCACCCCACACGGCGAGGACCCGGGTCGGGTCGAACCCCTGCATGAACCCGGACCGGCCCGCCTGCGCGTTGTCGAGGTAGCGCCGGAACGTCGTCCTGGAGCCGAACTTGAGCGTCTCCTGCCAGCCGCTGGTCAGCTCGCGCGCCAGGTCGCGGGCCGTCAGGACGACGTGGACCTCGGCCCCCGTGGCCGCCAGGTCCGCGAGCGCCCGCGCGGCCTGGTCGCCGGCGGCCTTCGCGAGCATCTCGTGGCTGACGACGACGTCGCCCCGCGCGCGGCGCACCCGCCGCAGCAGCCGGCGCCAGGAGCCGTCCACGTGCCGCGGGTCGACGCCGTGGTCGGAGTCCGTGACCTCGAGGGCCGCCCAGTAGTGCAGGCGCGGGTCGGCGAACCACCCGAGCGGGTAGCGCACGCCGTACGCCCGCAGGCCCCGGCGGTTGGCGCGCAGGCGCGACTGCAGATAGGTCGTGCCCGACTTCGGTGCCCCGACATGAAGAAAGACCCGTCTCGGCATGACGCCACGTTCGCACGACTGCCTGTGCGGCGCCTGAGCACCCGCTGCGAGCGTGTCGCGACCCGCCCGCCGCCGTCGTGCGCCCTGGCTAGGCGCTCGCGGGAAGCCGGAACGTGAGCGAGGCGCCGGCGCCCGTGCGCACGCGCTGGGCGGAGTACTGCTTGAGGTCTCCGCGGAAGACGACCTCGCCCGGCAGGTTCAGCAGGGTCTGCGGCCGGACCTTCCAGCGCGGCACCCCCAGGTCGCACACGCCCGCCCGGTGCAGCACGTCGTAGACGAACTCGGAGCAGAAGAAGCGCCGGTCGTCCTCGGCCCCGCGGCCGAGCAGGCCCGACACGAGCCCCGGGGCGTTGTACGTGTAGGTGTGGCCGTCCAGCAGGATCTCGGCGACGTGCCCGCAGATCGCCTCGCGCTGCCGCTCCGTGACGGGCACCTCGAGGACGACCCCGGGCAGCCGGTCCATGTCGCGGTAGAACGCGTCGTCCAGGCGCTCCCGCTTGAAGCACCCCACGAACGGGTTGCTGGCCCGGCGGCGACCGAAGCTGAACATCAGGTCCAGGTCGGCGTCCAGCGCGAGCGCCGAGTGGGTGAACTCGTCCCGCGTCGCCAGGCGGATCGTCCGGGACAGGACGGTGCTGCTGCGGGACAGGACGACGTAGATGCTCACGGCCCACACCGTAGCGTCTGAACGGCCGCGTCAGGCCTGATCAGCGGGCGAATCAGGGGCATCCTCAGGGGCCCCTCAGGGTGTTCGGGGGGATATCCCCCCGGCGCCGCTCAGTTCGTCCCGCCCGCGCGGTCCACCCTCCAGGCCCGGCGCACCACCACCGACACCCGGGCGAAGGAGACACCGTGTTCACCGTGCAGCATGCCTTCAGCAGCTTCTCCGTCGACGACCTGGACACGTCGGAGGCCTTCTACCGGGACATCCTGGGGCTGACGGTCACCCGCACCCCCATGGGGCTCGAGCTCGACGTCACCGGCGGCGCTCCCGTGTTCGTCTACCCGAAGGGCGACGACCACGAGCCCGCGAGCCACACGGTGCTCAACCTCGTCGTGCCGGACGTCGCGAGCGCGGCCGCCGACCTGCACGGGTCGGGTGTCGACCTGGTCCGCTACCCGGGCTTCGCCCAGGACGCCGACGGGGTGGTGCGCAGCGACGACCCGCGCCAGGGGCCGACGATCGCGTGGTTCCGCGACCCGGCGCGCAACGTCGTCGCGCTCATCGAGGCCTGAGCGCGGCCGCCCAGCGGTGGCTAGTGCCGCGCCACGGCGACGGCCCGGGGGCGCAGGTCGCCCGCCGGCGGCTCCCACGTCGCGGCGTCGGCGTCCGTCTGGTCGCCGGACCGGATGTCCTTCACCTGGTCGCCGGCCCGGTCGTCGGCCCGGTCGTCGGCCTGGTCGTCGGCCCGGTCGTGTCCCGTGTCGCCCGGCTGCCCGGGGAACCACACGAACGGGATGCCGCGACGGTCGGCGAACTTGATCTGCTTGCCGAACTTGGCGGCCGTCGGCGCGACGTCGGCGGCGATCCCGCGGGCCCGCAGCGCGGTCGCGACCGCGTCGGACTGCGGGCGCGTGGCCTCGTCGGCCACCGCCACGAGCACGACCGTCGGCACCCCGCGGGTCGCGGTCACGAGACCGGCGGACAGCAGGCGGGACACCAGGCGCGAGACGCCGACCGACAGGCCGACGCCGGGGTACGTGTTCTTGCCGTCCGAGGCGAGGGTGTCGTACCGCCCGCCCGAGCAGATCGACCCGAGCTCCTCGTGGCCGACCAGGACGGTCTCGTAGACGGAGCCCGTGTAGTAGTCCAGCCCGCGCGCGATCTTGAGGTCGGCCACCACGACGCCCGGGGCGCGGCGTGCCGCGGCGTCGATCAGCGCCCCGAGCTCGTCGAGGCCCGTCTCCAGCAGGTCGGTGCCGGCGTCGTAGGACGCGGCGAGCGCACGGACCCGCTCGACGACCGTCGCGTCGTCGCCCGAGATCTCCGCGAGCTCGAGGCAGGCCTTCGCCTGCTCCGGCGTGGCACCCTGCTCGTCCTGGAGCAGCGCGGCGACGGAGTCCGGCCCGACCTTGTCGAGCTTGTCGACCTGACGCAGCACGCCCTCGACGTCCTCGAGCCCCAGCCCGCGGTAGAACCCCTCGGCCACCTTGCGGTTGTTCACCAGGACCCGGACCTCGGGCACGCCGACGTCGCGCAGCGCCCCGAGCGCCTCGGCCATGACCAGCGGGAGCTCGACCTCGTAGTGGTAGGGCAGCTCGCCCGCGCCCACGACGTCGATGTCCGCCTGCACGAACTCGCGGAAGCGACCGTCCTGCGGCCGCTCGCCGCGCCACACCTTCTGGATCTGGTAGCGCTTGAACGGGAACGCCAGGCGGCCGGCGTTCTCCAGCACGTACCGCGCGAACGGGACGGTGAGGTCGAAGTGCAGGCCCAGCTGCTTCTCCGGCTGCCGGTCCGCCGGCTCGGCACCGTCGGCGTCGTCCTGCAGCCGCCGCAGCACGTAGACCTCCTTGGAGGTCTCCCCCTTGCGCAGCAGCTGGTCCAACGGCTCGACCGCCCGCGTCTCGATGCCGGCGAACCCGTGCAGCTCGAACGTGCGCCGCAAGACCTCGAGCACGTGCTGCTCGACCACGCGGCCGTCGGGGAGCCATTCGGGGAAGCCGGAGAGAGGGTGAGGGCGTGCCATGCGGCCATCTTCCCAGACGACGGAGGTGCACCGGTCCCGGCGCCCATCGGCCGGACCGGTCTCGGACACCGCTCGGGCGCCGCTCGGGGTCGCCGGGTTCAGCCGGCCGCTCGGCGCAGGAACGGGTTGGTGGCCAGCTCGTGGGCGACGGTCGTCCTCGGTCCGTGGCCGGGTACGACGACGAGGCGGGGGTCGAGCCGCGCGACGACGTCGCGCAGCGTGCGCGTCATCGTCGCCGCGTCGCCGCCGGGCAGGTCCGTGCGCCCGACGCCGCCCGCGAACAGCACGTCGCCCGCGAGGACGGTCCCGGCGGCCGCGTCCCCGTCGTCCGCGGTGCCCGGGCCGTCGTCCAGGACGAACAGGGTGGAGCCCTGCGTGTGACCCGGCGCCGGCACGCCGGCCAGGCGCACGGCGCCCGCGACGACCTCCACGGGGCCGCCGGTGCCGTCGAACGTCTCGACGTGCCGCGGGACGCGGTAGTCGCCAGGCCGTCGCCCGGTACCTGCGAGCGCCGCCGCGAGGGCGTCGGAGACGCCAGGGCCCCCGCCGGCCGCGAGGCCGAGGCTCCCGAACGGGTCCGCGAGGCGGTAGGCGTCCGCGGCGTGGAGACGGAGGGGCACGTCGTACCGCGCGCACAGGTCGGCGGCGTCCCAGGTGTGGTCGACGTGACCATGCGTGGCGAGCACCGCACGCGGCCGCAGCCCGTGTCTCTCCACCAGGCGCGACACCTCCGCGGCGACGCCGGCGCCCGGGTCGACGACGACGCAGTCGCGGCGCGGACCGGCGTCCTGGCGCGCGTCCGCCGACGAGCCGCCGGCGACCACGACGCAGCAGTTGGTGCCGAACACGGGGGCGACGACCTGGAGCACCTGCACGACCCACACGCTAGCGGCGGATTCTCGTGGGCGTGACCGGCGTCCCGCCGCCTAGACTGTCCTGCGCACGTGGATCCGACGTGCGGTGACCGGACGACCAAGGAGGTGCCCCCGACGGTGGCGGCCACCAAGCGCGAGCGCGAGCAGGCACGCAAGCGGCAGGCGAAGTGGGACGAGCGACAGGCTCGGACGAGGGAGCGCCGGCGCCGGACGTGGGCGATCGTGGCGATCCTCGCGATCCTCGCGCTGGTCGGAGGCACGGCCGTCGTCGCAGGTCTGGGCGGTGCGTCGGGCCCGGCGGCGTCCGGCACCCCCGCGGCCGCCGGCGACTGCCCCGCCGCGTCCACCGGTGCGCGGAGCGGGGGCGAGCTGCCGGACCCGTCGGCCGCCGAGGGCCGCACGTGGACCGCGACGCTCGACATGTGCGCCGGAGGCACCGAGTCCCAGGTCGTCATGGAGCTCGACGGCGCCGCGGCCCCCCAGGCCGTCGCCAGCTTCGTGTCGCTCGCGGACGGCGGCTATTACGACGACACCGCCTGCCACCGCCTCACCACCTCGGGCATCCACGTGCTGCAGTGCGGCGACCCCACCGGCACCGGGTCCGGCGACCCCGGCTACTCGTACGGCCCGGTCGAGAACGCCCCCGCCGACAACGTGTACCCCGCCGGCACCGTCGCGATGGCCCGCGCCAGCGGCGACGGCGAGTCGATGGGCTCGCAGTTCTTCATCGTGTACCAGGATTCGACCATCCCGTCCGACGCCGCCGGCGGGTACACGGTGCTCGGCACCGTGACGTCCGGCCTGGACGCCGTCCAGGCAGTCGCTGACGCGGGCACCGTGGAGGGGACAGAGTCCCCCACGAGCCCCGTCATCATCGAAGGAGTGGAGACCCAGTGAGCGAGAGCACCCCCGGCTCGACCGGCCCGGAGCAGCCCGAGGCGGTCGAGACCGAGCAGGCCGAGACTCCTGCCCCCGACACCGACCGTGCCGCGGAGGCTCCCGGGAACTCCTCCCCAGCCACCGACGAGGGGGCGCCCACCGACGAAGGAGCGCCCACCGACGAAGGGGCGCCCGCCGATGACGACGGCGGTGCTGCCGCGAGCGCACCCGCCGCCGAGAGCGCACCCGCCGACGACGACGCGACGGCTGAGACCACACCGGGCGCCGAAGAGACACCGAGCGCGCCGGCGACGGGTACGCCCCGACCCCCCAAGCCGTCGGCCCTCGCGCCCAAGCCCTCGGCGCTGCGCCGGCCGACGCCGGCCGCCGTGGCCCGGCCAGGAGCCAAGCCGGGAGCCGACGCCGCCCCGGTGCCCGCGGTCCCGCCCGCGGCGCTGGACGCCGCGGAGGCCGCCGCGGCCGAGGCGTTCGGCCGCGTCGACGACGACGGCACGGTGTACGTGCGCGAGGCGGCCGGCGAGCGGGCCGTGGGCCAGTTCCCCGGGGTCTCCACGTACGAGGCGATGAGCCTCTACGTCCGCCGGTACCTCGACCTCGTGGCCAAGGTGGCGCTGTTCGAGACGCGGCTGTCGTCCGCGGACCTGTCGGTCCGCGAGATCGACCAGACCCTGGCCAAGCTGTCGGAGGAGACGGCCGAGCCGGCCGCCGTGGGCGACCTCGACACCCTGCGGACGCGCGTGGAGGGGCTGCGCTCGGTCGCGGCGGAGCGCCGGGCCGCGCTCGAGCAGGAGCGTCAGGCCGCGAAGGCCGAGGCCGTCGAGGCCCGCACCGGCATCGTCGAGGCGGCGGAGAAGATCGCGGCCACCGACCCGGCCAAGATGCAGTGGCGGCCCGCCGGGGAGGAGCTGCGGTCCCTGCTCGAGACCTGGAAGGAGTCGCAGCGCAACGGCCCTCGCATCGACCGGCCCACCGAGGAGGCGCTCTGGAAGCGTTTCAGCCACGCGCGCACGGCCTTCGACCGCGAGCGCCGGCACTTCTTCGCCGACCTGGAGCAGCGCAACAGCGCCGCCAAGGCGGCCAAGGAGAAGCTCGTCCAGGAGGCCGAGGCCCTCGCGCACAGCACCGACTGGGGGGCGACCGCAGCGGCGTACCGCGACCTCATGACCCGCTGGAAGGCGGCCGGCCGGGCCAACCGGAAGGACGATGACGCGCTCTGGGCACGCTTCCGCGGCGCGCAGGACACGTTCTTCGCCGCCCGGGACGCCGAGAACGCGGTGATCGACGCGGAGTACGCGCAGAACCTCGTGGTCAAGGAGGAGCTGCTCGCGCAGGCGGAGGCGCTGTTGCCGGTCACCGACCTCCAGGCCGCCAAGGCCGCGCTGCGGGACATCCAGGAACGCTGGGAGGACGCCGGCAAGGTCCCGCGCGGCGACCTGCAGCGTGTCGAGGGCCGGCTGCGCGCCGTCGAGTCGGCCGTGCGCGACGCCGACCAGGCCCGGTGGGACCGCACGAACCCGGAGACGCGTGCCCGCGCCGAGGGCGCGGCGTCGCAGCTCGAGTCCGCGATCGAGGGGCTGGAGGCCGACCTCGCGCGGGCCCGGGAGGCCGGGGACGCGCGCCGCGCCGAGGAGATCGAGACCTCGATCGCCGCGCGCCGCTCCTGGCTGGAGCAGGTGGTGCGCGCCGCGGAGGAGACGCGCGGCTGAGCCTGCGCACAGCCCGGCCCCGGCGCGGTCCGAGTCAGGGCCGTCCACAGGAGGTCCACGAGCAGGGCCCACGCCCGGGTACGTTCCCGGGTGTGGGCCCTGCCTCGTCTCCCGTCCTCCCCGCCCCCGCGCCGACACCGCTCGGCGAGCTGCTCCGCGCGCCTGGCCCGTCGCGCAGCCCGCTACGCAGCCCGGCCGACGTCGGCGGGCGCGCCGCGTGGGACGTCCTGGTGCGCGACGGCGTCCTCGAGGTCGTGCGCGGCGACGCCGCCGTGGCGGCAGGCACGCGGCTCGACGCGGCGCACCGGGCGGGGCTCCTGGCGGGCGCCGTGCCGACCGGTGCCGTCGTCGCCGGCCGGACCGCCGCCTGGGTGCACGCCGGGCGCGTGCTCGACGACGGCGGGGCCCTCGACCTCACCTACCCTGCCGGGGGCCACCGGCCGTCCGTCTGGGGCGCCGGCCTCGTCTGGCAGTCGCCGCTGCTGCGCGAGGACGTCTCCCCGTACGGCGGCCTGCGTGTCACGAGCCCGGTCCGCACGGCGCTGGACCTCGCCCTGCACCTGGCCCCCGACGACGCGGCGTGGCGGGTCGTCGCGCTCGTGCGCGCGTGCGGCGTCGACCTGCGGGAGGTCCGCCGGCAGCTCGAACGCCGGGTGCGCGCCGTCGGGCGTCCGCGGGCCCGGACGGTCCTCGACCGGGTCGGGGCGAGCCTGGGTGCGGCGCCGGGCCCGCTGCCCTAGGTTGAGGCCCATGGCCTCCGCCTCCCCCGCCGTCGAGCTCGACGCCGCCGGACGCGCCGTGCGCGTCTCCAGCCCGGACCGGGTCGTCTTCCCCTCCCTCGGCAGCCGCCCCGGCATCACCAAGCGGGAGGTCGTCGAGTACTTCCTCTCCGTGGGTGACGGGATCCTGGGGGCGCTGCTGCACCGGCCCACCACGCTCGAGCGCTGGCCCAAGGGCTGGTGGGCCGACGCCGTCATGGCCACGCGGGCCGACAGCCGCGGCGACGCCTTCTACCAGAAGCGCCTCCCGAAGGGGGCGCCCGACTACGTCGAGACGGCGACCATCGCCTTCCCGAGCGGCCGCACCGCGGACGAGGTCGCGCCGACGGAGCTGGCCGTCGTGGGGTGGGCCGCGAACCTGGGCACCCTCACGTTCCACCCGTGGCCCGTGCGGCGCGACGACGTCGAGGCCGTGGACCAGCTGCGCATCGACCTCGACCCGCAGCCCGGCACCGACTTCGGCGACGCGGCCGCGGTCGCGCCGCACCTGCGCGAGCTGCTGGGCGAGCTCGGGCTGACCGGCTATCCCAAGACGTCCGGCGGCCGCGGGATCCACGTCTTCGTGCCGCTCGCGCCCCGGTGGTCGTTTCAGCAGGCCAGGCGCGCCACCATCGCTGTCGGCCGCGAGCTGGAGCGCCGGCTGCCCGAGCGCGTCACCACGAAGTGGTGGAAGGAGGAGCGCGGGGCCAAGATCTTCGTCGACTACAACCAGATGGCGCGCGACCGCACCATCGCGTCCGCGTACTCGGTGCGCGCCAACCAGCGCGCGACGGTCTCCACGCCGCTCGAGTGGGACGAGGTCGGCGAGGTGCATCCTGACGACTTCGACGTCTTCACCGTCCCGGCCCGGTTCGCCGAGCGTGGCGACCTGTTCGCGGCCCTGCGCGCCGACCGCGACCCCGCGCTGGACTGCTCCCTCGACCAGGCGCTCGAACTGGCCCGCCGCGACGAAGAGGAGCACGGCCTCGGCGACCTGCCCTACCCGCCCGAGTACCCGAAGATGCCGGGCGAGCCCAAGCGCGTGCAGCCCAGCCGCGACACCGACCGCAAGCGCTCCTGACGCCCCCGGCGCGGTCAGCGGGCCGTGTAGCGCAGGAAGACCGACCCGTCAGTGAGCGGCCGGGACTCCGCGAGCGTGAGCTCCGTCTGCCAGCCGTCGGGCAGCAGGCGCAGCCCGCCTCCCGCCACGTAGGGCGCGACGCGCACCGTCAGCTCATCGACCAGCCCGGCGCGCAGCATGCCCGCCGCCGTCGTCGGCCCGGAGACCTCCACGACGCCGTCGGTCGCCGCCACGATCTCGGCGAGGCGGCCCGGGGTGAGCCGCGGCTCGAGCGTGGTGCGCGGTGCGTCGACGGCGTCGAGGCTGTCGGAGCAGACGATCTTGTCGATCCCCTTCCAGAGCTCGGCGAACTCGTCAGCGGCCTCCCCCTGGCCGGGCGGCCAGTCGTCCCACACACGCATCGTGTCGAACATGCGCCGGCCGACGACGAACGTCCGCACGTCGCGGACCCGGTCGTTGATGAACGCGTGGACCTCCTCGTCCGGCGCTCCCCAGTCGAAGCCGCCGTCCGCGTCGGCGACGTAGCCGTCGAGCGAGCAGGTCATCAGGCCGTACCTCAGTGTTCCCATGCCCTGCCGACCGACCCCGGCGCCGGAACTCACCGGTGCCGGGGCGGCGACCGCCCGGCAGCGGGTCAGTGCAGCATGATCGAGCCGCCGTCGGTCATGAGGGTCTGGCCGGTGACGTACCTCGAGTCGTCGCCCGCGAGGAACGCGACGACCGGCGCGATGTCGTCCTCCGGGTCGCCCAGGCGCCCGAGCGGGATGCCCTGACGGACCTCCTCGTAGGCGTCGGGGTAGGCCTTCGACCACTGCTCGATCCCCGGGGTCAGCGCGACCGGGGACACGAGGTTGACGCGGACGCCGTCGGCGGCCCACTCGTGCGCGGCCACCCGGGTGATGGCGCGGATGGCCTCCTTCGCCGCGGCGTACGTGACCTGGTTCGGCAGCCCCTTCAGACCTGCCCCGGAGGCGAAGTTCACCACGGCGCCCCGCGTCTTCGTCAGCTCGGGGTACGCGGCCCGCATCAGGTGGAACGTCGCGTACATGCCGCTGCCCAGGGACAGGTCCCACATCTCCTGGGTCGTCTCCATGATCGGTGCCTGCTGCGACGCGTGGGCGTTGTTGACGAGCGCGTCGAGCGCGCCGAACCGCTCGACGGCGGCCGCGACGATCACCGGGGCGTTCTCCGCCGCCGAGATGTCGGAGCGCAGGTAGGCGACGTTCTCCGCGGGGACGAGCCCGGCGACGAGCTCGTCGCCGGCGGCCTGGTCCACGATGTCGACGACCAGCACCTTCGCGCCGCGCGCGAGGAAGTGCCGCACGATCCCCTGCCCGATGCCGCCTGCGCCGCCGGTGACGATCGCGACCTTGCCCGCCAGGGAGCCGGTGTCTGTCATTGCTGTGCCTTTCGTGGTGGTGTGCGCGCCGTCACCGGTCGCGCGGGTGGAGGGAGTGGGCGACACCGTCGAGGTAGCTGCCCAGCGCCACCTCGAGCAGGCGCCTGCCGCGCCCGGCGTCGAACGGCTCGCCGCGGAACCGTGCGGTCAGCGTCTCCTCGACGGGCGCTCCGCCCCCCGGGTGGTCGGCGGCGTACTCGACAGGACGCGAGGCTCCCGTTCCGGGCGCCGTGCCGGAGGGTGGGCCGAGGGTGACCCGGGCGATGCCGATGACCAGCGCCGCGGTACCGAGGAACACGTCGCCCGCGCGGTCGGGCGGGCACCCGGCGGCGACCAGACGCGCGAGCACGGTCTCGGTCTCGGGGGCGGAGGTGGCGTCCACCAGCCGGCTCGGCGAGACGGCGACGTCGACCAGCCAGCGGTGCCGTTCGAACGCCGTCCACTCGGTGGTCGCGAGGTGCTCCAGCGTCTCCCGCCAGCCGACCTCGCCGGCCGGCACGTGGGGCAGCTCCACGGCGATCCGGGCGACCATGCGGCGCACGAGGTCGTCGCGGTCGCCGACATGGCGGTACAGCGCCATCCCGGAGACGCCGAGGGCGGCCCCGACGCGGCGCATCGAGACGGCTTCGACACCTTCGGCGTCGGCGAGAGCGATCGCGGCGTCCGCGATCGCGGAGGCCCCCAGCCTGTCAGCCGCACGTCGTCCGGTCACGTTTACAGTGTAAACGCGGTGGCGCCGGTCCAGGTCCCCCGCCGAGGGTCCGGGAGGCTACCGCTCCGTCGTGCCCGGAGCGCCGGGCAGGAGCGACGCGAGGTCGTAGCCGACCGGCTCGACCAGCTGCTCGTACGTGCAGGACGCGGGGTCGCGGTCCGGGCGCCAGCGCTTGAACTGTGCGGTGTGCCGGAACCGTGCCCCCTCCATGTGGTCGTAGCCCACCTCGAGCACGCGCTCGACGCGCAGCGGCGTGAACGACAGGTCCTTGCCCGCGCTCCACCGCGACTGCGCGCCGGGGCGCCGCTCCCCCGCGCTCCCGTCGGCCACGGCCGGGTCCTGCCAGTCCGCCCACGGGTGCTCCGCCGCCGCCGAGGTGCCGGGCTCGACGACGAGCGGCGCCAGCTCCTGGTACAGCTCGGCCCGCCGCGCGACGGGGAACGAGGCCGCCACCCCGACGAACTGGAGCCGCGACCCACCCCCGGCCTCGTCGTCGCGGTACAGGCCCAGCAGCAGCGACCCGATCAGCGGCTTCTCGGGCGTCGAGGTCTTGTGCGGCCGGTAGCCCGCGAGCACGACGTCCGCCGTGCGGGCGTGCTTGATCTTGAGCATCGCGCGCTTGTCCGGCTGGTAGGGGCCGTCGGCCGGCTTGGCGACGACGCCGTCCAGCCCGGCCCCCTCGAAGGAGTCGAACCACTCGCGGGCGACCCGTGGGTCCGTGGTGCGCGGCGTCGCGTGCACCTGCGGCCCGGCCAGGCCGAGCCCGTCCAGGAGCGCCAGCCGCTCCGTGAGGGGCCGCGCCGTGAGGTCGTCGTCGTCGAGCGCGAGCAGGTCGAAGACGACGAGGCTCGCGGGCGTCTGCTCCGCCAGCATCGTCACGCGCGACTCGGCCGGGTGGATGCGCTGGCCGAGTGCGTCGAAGTCCAGGTGCGCGGAGCCCGCCCCGTCGCCCGGCCGTGCCAGCACGATCTCCCCGTCGACCACGCACCGGGGCGGGAGCGCCGCGCGGGCGGCCTCGACGACCTCCGGGAAGTAGCGCTGCATCGGGCGGCCGTTGCGCGAGTCGATGCGCACGTCGTCGCCGTCGCGGAAGACGAGCGCCCGGAAGCCGTCCCACTTGGGCTCGTAGACCCACCCCGGCCCGTCGGCCGGCTGGTCGGGCACGGCGGCGACCGACCGCGCGAGCATGGGCAGGACCGGCGGCTCCAACGGCAGCGTCATGGAGGCGAAACTACTCCGGGCGCCGCCCGAGCACCTCTCGCACGCCCGACCGGCTCAGGCCGCGGTCACGAGCCGCACCCGTACCGTCACCCGACCCGCCGCGTCGCGGTCCGCCACACCGTGCCCGCTGTGCTCCGCGCCGTCCAGCTCGAGCGACAGCGGAGCGCCCTCGCCCAGGAAGTTGCGCCACCAGCTCTTGGCATCCGGCATGCGCACCCCGATGACGACGTCGTCCCCGCTACGACGGAACCCGACCGGGATGACGAAGTCCCGCCCCGAGCGTCGGCCCGTGTACCTGACGATCGTGAGGTGCCGGCGCACCGGGCCGCCCCAGCGCGGCGAGGCGCGCCACGCGAGCACGCGTCCGTTGAACCAGGTGACGAAGCGCCGGGCGCGGGGCGAACCGAGGTTCGGCATGGGTCTCCTTCATGTCAGGACGAGCGTCGGGCGGGACGACCGGACGCGGTGCGTCAGACGACCACCGTCACGTCAGCCACGTAAGCGGAGGGAGGATTCCGCTTAGGTCTAGAGTGAGAGCAATGAGCGCCGAAACCTCTCACCCACGCGTCGCCGGGCCGGCAGCCGCAACCACGCCGGCAGACCCACCGCTGCGGTCGGACGCCCGGCAGAACCGGGACCGGATCGTCGAGGCTGCCCGTTGGCTGTTCGCCTCTCGGGGTATCGACGTGCCGCTGGCCGCCGTGGCCCGCCGGGCCGACGTCGGCGTCGCGACGCTCTACCGGCGCTTCCCCACACGTGAGTCGCTCGTCGAGGCGGTCTTCGCCGAGGAGTTCGCCACCTGTGCCGCGGCCGTCGACCAGGCAGCCGCCGATCCGGACCCGTGGCGGGGCTTCCGTGTGGCCGTGGAGCACGTGTGCGCACTGCAGGCCGTCGACCGCGGGTTCAGCGCAGCCTTCCTGGCGGCGCTCCCCGAGACGGACACCGTCGCCCGAGAGCGGGACCGCGTCCTGGGCGTCATCGCCGACCTCGTCGCGCGGGCCCAGGCGGTCGGCCGGCTGCGCCCCGACGTCACCATCGACGACCTCGCGCTCGTCGTCATGGCCAACAGCGGGGTGGTCGCCGCGTCACCCGAGGAGGCGCAGATCGCCTCGCGCCGGCTCGTCGGGATCCTGCTCAGCGGGTTCCGGGCGGACGGCGCGGTCCGGTTGCCACCCGCCACCGGGCGCGGGCTCGCGGAATCGCTCAGGCGCCGGGAGAGCCCGCCACCTCGTGCACCTCGGAGGCCTTCGTCCCGGTGATGCGGTAGACGTCGAAGACGCCGTCCACCTTGCGGACGGCCGTCAGCACCTGCGCGAGGTGCGCGGGCTCGGCCATCTCGAAGACGAACTTCGACGTCGCGATCCGGTCCGACGTGGTGGCGACCGACGCCGACAGGATGTTCACGTGGTAGTCGGACAGCACCCGGGTGACGTCGGACAGCAGGCGCGACCGGTCGAGGGCCTCGACCTGGATCTGCACCAGGAACATCGTGTTCGCGCCGGTCGTCCAGCTCACGTCGACCATCCGCTCCGGCTGGGCGTGACGGAGCTGCTCGGCGTTCGCGCAGTCGGAACGGTGCACGCTGACCCCGGCGCCGCGGGTCACGAACCCGACGATGTCGTCGCCCGGCACGGGGGTGCAGCACTTGGCCAGCTTCACCCAGATGTCCTCGACGCCCTTGACCATGACGCCCGGGTCACCGGTGCGGCTGCGGCGCGACGGACGGCCCGGCTGCGCGACCTCGGCCGCGTCCTCCTCGGTGCCCTCGGCCCCGCCGAGCGACTTCACCAGGGTCTCGACGACGTGCTGGGCGGACGTGTGTCCCTCGCCCACCGCGGCGTACAGCGCGGACACGTCGGCGTACCGCATGTCGCTCGCGATCCCGACGAGGGCCTCGTGGCTCAGCAGCCGCTGGATCGGCAGGTTCTGCTTGCGCATCGCCTTGGTGATGGCGTCCTTGCCCTGCTCGATCGCCTCCTCGCGGCGCTCCTTGGTGAACCACTGCCGGATCTTGTTCCGGGCGCGGGGCGACTTCACGAAGGCGAGCCAGTCGCGCGACGGCCCCGCGGACTCCGCCTTCGACGTGAGGATGTCGACCGTGTCGCCGTTCTGCAGCGACGAGTCCAGCGGCACGAGCCGCCCGTTCACCCGCGCGCCCATCGTGCGGTGCCCGACCTCGGTGTGCACCGAGTACGCGAAGTCGACGGGGGTCGCGTCCGCCGGCAGCGCCATGACCTCACCCTTCGGGGTGAAGACGTAGACCTCGGCGCCGCCGATCTCGTAGCGCAGCGAGTCGAGGAACTCGCTCGGGTCCGCGGTCTCCCGCTGCCAGTCCACGAGCTGGCGCAACCACGCCATGTCGTTGGCCCGCGGGTCGTCCGACGCCCCCTTGCCGGAGCGCGCCATCTCCTTGTACTTCCAGTGCGCCGCGACGCCGTACTCGGCACGGCGGTGCATGTCGTGCGTGCGGATCTGGATCTCGACGGGCTTGCCGCCCGGGCCCACGACCGTCGTGTGCAGCGACTGGTACATGTTGAACTTCGGCATCGCGATGTAGTCCTTGAACCGGCCCGGGACGGGGTTCCAGCGCGCGTGCAGCGCACCGAGCACCGCGTAGCAGTCCCGCACCGTGTCCACGAGGACGCGCGTGCCCACCAGGTCGTAGATCTCCGCGAAGTCGTGACCGCGGACGATCATCTTCTGGTAGATCGAGTAGTAGTGCTTCGGCCGGCCGGTGACGGTCGCCTTGATCTTCGCGCTGCGCAGGTCGGCCGTGATCTGCTCGCGCACCACCGACAGGTACTCCTCGCGCGCCGGCGCGCGCTCCGCCACGAGGTGCACGATCTCGTCGTACACCTTGGGGTACAGCGTCTGGAAGGACAGGTCCTCCAGCTCCCACTTGATGGCGTTCATGCCGAGCCGGTGCGCCAGCGGGGCGTAGATCTCGAGCGTCTCGCGGGCCTTGCGCTGCGCGGAGTTACCGGAGACGTACTTCCACGTGCGCGCGTTGTGCAGCCGGTCGGCGAGCTTGATCACCAGGACGCGGATGTCCTTGGCCATCGCCACGACCATCTTGCGGACGGTCTCCGCCTGCGCCGCGTCGCCGTACTTCACCTTGTCGAGCTTGGTGACGCCGTCCACGAGCATGGCGATCTCCTCGCCGTACTCCCGGGTGAGCTCCTCCAGCCCGTACTCGGTGTCCTCGACCGTGTCGTGCAGCAGGGCGGCCGCGAGCGTCGCACCGTCGAAGCCCAGCTCCGCCAGGATCGTCGCCACGGCGACCGGGTGCGTGATGTACGGGTCGCCCGACTTGCGCTCCTGGCCGCGGTGACATCGTTCGGCCGTCGCGTAGGCCCGCTCCAGGACGGAGAGGTCGGACTTCGGGTGGTTGGTGCGCACGGCCTGCAGCACCGGCTCGAGAGCGGGCGTCGTCGCGGGTGCGCCGCGGACGCCGAGGCGCACCAGCCGGTTGCGCACCCATTCGCCGGAGCCGCTTGACCTGTTGCCGGACGCCGGGGGCGGGGAGGTCGCGGCGCGCGCGACCTTCGTCTCGTCGCTCATCTGCGCCTCCCTCCGCCACCGTGGTGTGCTGGACGTCCGGAACGGCAAGTCTACGACCCTACTCGCAGCAGGGTCTCGACCGTGCGCCCCGTGAGTCGGTCGCGGCCGCCCAGGCCGACCAGCTCGAGCAGGAAGGCCAGGGCGACCACCTGCCCGCCGGATCGCTCCACGAGCTCGGCCGCCGCCCGGGCGGTCCCGCCGGTCGCCAGCACGTCGTCGATGAGAAGAACACGCGCACCGGGGTGCAGTGTTCCCGTGCGCAGCTCGATCGCCGCCGAGCCGTACTCGAGGTCGTAGTCGACCCGCTCGACGGGCGGCGGCAGCTTGCCGGCCTTGCGCAGCGGCAGGAACCCGACGCCCAGCCGGGTGGCCAGGGGCGCGCCCAGCAGGAACCCGCGCGCCTCCATCCCCGCCACGACGTCGATCTCCCCGTCGAGCGCCGACGCGCCGTCGGCGAGGTGCATGCCGGCGAACGCCTCCACGACGTCCGTCAGCGCCGGACCGTCGGCGAGCAGGGGGGTGATGTCCCGGAAGACGACCGGCGGGTGCGGGTAGTCCGGCACGTCCCTGATCAGCGCGCGGATCTGCGCGGCCCGCCCCGCGCCGAGGAGCGCGAGCGCGTCGGGGACGATGTCGTCCGCCCCCGGCGCGGCCGGCACGTCACCGGCTGCGGCGTGCGCCGGGTGCTGCGGTTCGATGTCCCATCCCATGCCCGGTCAGTTCCCGCGCCGGCGGCGCGGCTGGGCGCCCTGGCCCTGGTGCCGGCCGGGGATCAGCTGGGCGGAGCCGGTGCTCGCCGCCGCGAGCTCGGCCTCGTGGCCGCCCTCGGCCGCGAGCTGCTGACGCGACTCCAGCACGGCCCGGGTGTGGGCGGCGATCTTCGGTTCCCCGTTGCGCAGGGCGGCGTCGAGCGGCGTGGCGAGGAAGATCGACGACGCCGCGCCGACGGCGATGCCGACGAAGAGCGACAGCGACAGGTCGCGCAGCGTGCCGGCGCCCAGCAGGAACGCCCCGACGAACAGGATGCTCGCCACCGGCAGCAGGGCGACGACGGAGGTGTTGATCGACCGGACGAGAGTCTGGTTGACCGCCAGGTTGGCCCGCTCCTCGTACGTGCTGCGGGTCTGGGTCTGCAGGTCGGCGGTGTTCTCGCGCACCTTGTCGAACACGACCATCTTGTCGTACAGCGAGAAGCCGAGGATCGTCAGGAAGCCGATGATCGTCGACGGCGTGACCTCCCAGCCGATCAGCGAGTAGACACCCGCCGAGATCAGCAGGTCGGACAGCATCGCCACGATCGCCGCGACCGACATCCGCCACGCGCGGAAGTAGACGGCCATGAACAGCGCCGCCGCCGCGATGAACACCACGGTGCCCCACAGGGCGCGCATCGAGACGCCGGCGCCCCACGTCGGGCCGACGAACGAGGTCGTGATCGCCGACTCCTCGACGCCGTAGGCGTCCGCGAGGCCGGTGGCCAGCTCCGACTTCTGCGCCTCGTCGACCGTCTCGGTCTGCACGCGCACGGAGTCGCCGCCGACCACCGCGACACGCGGCTCGTCGTCCGGCAGCACGTCGTGCACCGCGTCCACCGCGGGCTGCTGGTCCGTCGTGGTGGCGCCCGCCACGGTGAACTCCGTGCCGCCGCGGAAGTCGATGCCGAGCGTCAGCCCCTTGGTCAGGAGCACGACGATCGAGGCGATCGCGAAGACCCCGACGATCGCGAACCAGGTCTTGCGACGCTGGACGATCGGGTAGGACCGCCGCCCGGTGTACAGGTCGTTGCCCCACTGGGCGAAGTTCATGCCGGCCATCACCGGTTCTCCTCGTTCTCGTCTGACGCGGCGGGCCCGGCGGTCGCGGGGTCGTCAGGGGCGCGGCCGTCCGGGGCGGACCCGTCGGGGGCCGACCCGTCCGCGGCGGCCGCGGCCGCCTTGCGCTCCGCCGCACGACGCTCGGCGATGGTGAGCCGGCGACCGGTCGCGGCCGTGGCCGGCGCTCCGGTGCTCGCCGCGGCCCCGACACGCTCCCCGACCGACGGGCCGGCAGACGGGGCGGGCGCGGCGGGCTCGGACACCGGGCTCGCACCAGCACCGGTGGCCGGCGCGCCGACCGTCGCGGGCTCCGGCATCCGCACCCGGCCGGCACCCGCGTAGCGCGGGCCGCTGCCGATGCGCAGGCGCTCCGGCGAGAGGCCCGACCAACTGTGGCCGTCGCGGAAGAACGGTATCCGCGAGAGGACCTCCATCACCGGGTGCGTCATCCAGAAGACGACCATGACGTCGATGATCGTCGTCAGGCCCAGGGTGAAGGCGAAGCCCTGGACGCCGCCCACGGCGAGGAAGTAGAGGATGATCGCGGAGATGAGGGTGACGGACTTCGCGGCCAGCACGGTCCGGCGTGCGCGAATCCACCCGCGCTCGACCGCATAGGAGAGCGTGCGACCGTCGCGAATCTCATCGCGGATGCGTTCGAAGTAGACGATGAACGAGTCCGCGGTGAAGCCGATGGCGACGATGAGGCCCGCGACGCCCGCCAGGGAGAGCCGGTAGCCCATCGTCCACGAGAGGATCGCGATCGCCAGGTACGTCATCACCCCGGCGACGACCAGCGATCCGACGGTCAGGAGCCCGAGCGTGCGGTACTGGAAGAGCGAGTAGACGACGACCAGCGCGAGGCCGATGAGCCCCGCGAGCAGACCGTTGCGCAGCTGCTCGGAGCCCAGCGTCGCGGAGATCTCCTCCTGGCTCTGCACGTCGAAGTTGATCGGCAGCGCGCCGAAGCTCAGCTGGTTCGCCAGCGTGGCGGCGGAGTCCTGCGTGAAGCTGCCGGAGATCTGTGCCTGGCCGTCCGTGATCACGGTGCCGGCGTCCAGCGACGGGGCGGACACCACGAGGCTGTCGAGGACGATCGCGAACTGGTTGCGAGGCGGCTCGAGGCCCTGCAGGCGCTGCGTGGTCTCACGGAACTCCGTGGTGCCCACGCTGTCGAAGTTGAGGAAGACGCCCCACTCGTTGGTGGTGGTGCCGTTCGGCCCCGGGACCAGCCCCGAGCTCGCGGAGGAGATGTGCGTCCCGTCGACCTCCATCGGCCCCAGGATGTACTTCATCCCGTCGCTCTCGCCGCAGGTGACGAGCACCTTGTCGGGGTCGTCGCCGCCCCCGCCGGTGAGGTTCTTCGGGTCGGTGCAGTCGAGGGCGTCGAACTCCGCCTGGACCTCGGGCGTGATCTGGGCGAGGTCGCTGGGGTCGGTCGCCGCGGCGTCGCCCTGCCCCTCGCCCTTGCCGCCGGACTGCTCGTCGGTCGGCTCCGGCGTCGGGTCCTGGGTCGCCGCGGTAGCCGTGGCCTCGGGGTCCGGGACCGCGCCGCCCGCGCTCTTGCCGCTCGGGCTCGTACCGGCGTCGTCGGCCGCGCCGTCCTTCGCAGCGCCGTCCTTCGCGCCGCCACCCTCGGCGGGCGCGCCCTCCTCGCCGCCACCGGCGCCCCCCTGCTCGGGGGTCGGGGTGCCCTGGGCGTAGGTCAGCACGGGACGGAAGCGCATCTGCGCGGGCTGCGAGACCAGGTCGATGGTCGCCTGGTCCACCTCGCCGGGGATGCCGACGACGATGTTGCCCGACCCCTGGCTGGTGATCTCGGCCTCGGTCACGCCCGAGGAGTCGATGCGCTGCCGGATGACGTTGATCGACTCCGAGACGGTCTCGTCCGTGACCTCCGAGCCGTCGGTGGACACCGGCGTCAGGACGATCTGCGTCCCGCCCTGCAGGTCCAGCGCGAGACCCGGCGCCCAGCTCGCCCCGCCCGGGTTCTCCTCCGACTTTCCGTCGAAGAGCACCCCGGCGCCGAGCGCGAGGAACGGCACCACGATCGTGAGGATCGTCAGGACGACGAGGGTGCGTACCGGCCGCGACCGCTTCGTGCGTGAGTCAGCCAACTTCAGTCTCTTCCCGTGTGCGCACCGACCTGGGTCGACGCGTGAGGGCGCCGGCCGGGTCGCCCCGGCCGGCGCGGTGTCAGGCGGGCGGGGCTCCGAACGCCCGCCCTCGCGTACCGCTGCTGCGTGGAGTTACTTGGAGTCGGTCTCGCCGTCCTCACGACGCTGCTGTTCCCGGTACTCCCGCTGGGCGGTGTCCAGGCTCGACAGGTCGTCAGGGACGTCCACGTGACCGTCGCCGGAGGTGATCGTACCGGTCTCACCGGACTCATCTGTGACGTCGGTCTCGCCGTCCGTCTCGGAGCCCTCCTCGACCGGCGTGTCGACGCGCTTGGCGATGGCGGCGCGCAGCCAGCGCGTCTGCGTCCCGGGCGAGGACTCGATGGTGACGGTGTCGCTGGCCTCGTCGACCTCCACGACCGTCCCGAACAGGCCCGAGCCGGTCATGACCTCCTGGCCGGGCGCGAGCTGGGAGCGGAACTCCTGCTGGGCGCGCTGCTGCTTGCGGGAGCGGGCGCTCATGAAGAACATGAGCCCGGCGAGGACCACAAAGAGGATGATCATTTCCACGGAGGGGCGTCCTTGTCTGTCGCTGCCCGACCGTCGAGGACGACAGGCGGGCGTCGGGGCGCGCCGGTCGGCGCGCCGGGCACAGTGACTGTGCGCGTACGGGCCCCAACGAGCACTCCGCCCGCCGAGTTCCGGTCCCGTCCTCCTGTGGCCGGGACCACCCCAGTCTAGGGGCCCGAGCCGCCGCTCGGACCCGGGCCCTGGAGACGCCCGGCGACGGAGCCCGCCCGGCCGTCCTCGTCGGGGTCGAACAGCGACCCCGGCGTCGTCCCCCAGGCCCCCGGGGGCGGCTGGATGCCGAGGTGCTGCCAGGCGGCCGCCGTCGCGACCCGACCTCGCGGGGTGCGCGCGACGAGCCCTTCACGCACGAGGTACGGCTCGGCCACGGTCTCGACCGTGTCCGGCTCCTCCCCCACCGTCATGGCCAGCGTGCCGAGGCCGACCGGCCCGCCGGCGAACCGCCGGCACAGGGCGTCGAGCACCGCCCGGTCGAGCCGGTCCAGCCCGATCGGGTCGACCTCGTACACCTCGAGCGCGGCGTGCGCGGCCCGCAGGTCCAGCCGGCCGTCGCCGCGCACCTGCGCCCAGTCGCGCACACGGCGCAGCAGCCGGTTGGCGATGCGGGGGGTGCCGCGGGAGCGGCCCGCGATCTCGTGCGCCGCGCCGTGCTGGATCTCGACGCCCAGCAGGCCCGCGGAGCGCAGGATGACCCGCTCCAGCTCCGGCGCGTCGTAGAAGTCGAGGTGGCCGGTGAAGCCGAACCGGTCGCGCAGCGGCGCCGGCAGCAGCCCCGACCGGGTGGTGGCCCCGACCACGGTGAACGGCGGCAGCGCCAGCGGGATCGCGCTGGCGCCGGCGCCCTTGCCGACCACGACGTCGACCCGGAAGTCCTCCATCGCCACGTAGAGCAGCTCCTCGGCCGGCCGGGCGAGGCGGTGGATCTCGTCGATGAACAGCACCTCGCCCTCCTCGAGCGAGGAGAGCACGGCCGCGAGGTCGCCCGCGTGCTGGATGGCCGGCCCGCTGGTGACGCGCAGCGAGGCACCGAGCTCGGCCGCGATGATCATGGCCAGCGTCGTCTTGCCCAGACCGGGCGGCCCGGAGAGCAGCACGTGGTCGGGCGTGGCCTCCCGGGCCAGCGCCGCCTGCAGCACGAGGGAGAGCTGTTCGCGGACCACGACCTGCCCGACGAACTCGTCGAGCTTCTTGGGGCGCAGCGCCGCCTCGGCGGCGCGCTCGATCTCGTCGGCGCCCGCGGTGACGAGCCGCTCGCCCGCGTAGCCGTCCTGGTCCGGGTACCCGCCCGTGAGGTCAGCCACGGCGGCCGCCCAGCGACCGCAGGGCCGCGCGCAGCGTGGCGGCGACGTCGACCGGTGCGGCCGGCGCGCCGTCCGTCGCCGAGTCGGCCAGAACCCGGTCCACCGCGTCCTGCGCGACCTTCGCGGTCCAGCCGAGGCCGACGAGCGCCTCGACCACCTGGTCGCGGCCCGCGTCGCCCGACGCCGGCGTCGGCGTCTCCTGCGCGCCGGGGCCGCCGGACGACGGCGCACCGAGCTTGCCGGACAGCTCCAGGACGATGCGCTGCGCGCTCTTCGGCCCGACGCCGGGCACCCGCCGCAGCGCCGCCGTGTCGTCGGAGTCCACCGCACGACGCAGGGCGTCCGGGGGCATGACGGCGAGCATCGCCAGCGCGATCCGCGGCCCGACCCCCGACACGGACTGCGCCGTCTCGAAGACCTCGCGCTCGTCCGCCTCCGCGAACCCGTAGACCGTCATCGAGTCCTCGCGCACGACGAGGGTGGTGTGCAGCTGTGCGCGCTCCCCCACCCGCAGACCCGCGAGGGTGCCGGGGGTGGCGTGCACGAGGTACCCCACGCCGCCGACGTCCAGCACCACCCGTTCCAGGGACACGTGCGTGACCGTGCCGGTCAGGGAGGCGATCACCGCTGGCTTCCTTCCGTCGAACACCGCCGGGAACATGGTCGAACACCCGTACGAGGCGTCACTGTAACAACCCCCGCCGACGGCGCCGGGTCACGACACGGTGGGCGGCGGCGCGGGGCGCCGGCGGCCCCGCGGGGAGGTCAGCCGCGCACGGTCGGAGACGGGAGGTCAGCCACGGGCGCGCGTGGGCGCGCCCCGGTGCGAGCCGCGGCGTGCGGACTGCTCGGCCGCGGCCCAGGCCCGCTGCGCCGGGGTCAGCTCGTGCCGGTCCCCGCCCTGCAGCGCGCCGGCCGGGCGCCACAGGTGCGTCACCGCCAGGGCGAGGGCGTCGGCGGCGTCGGCGGGTCTCGGCAGCTCGTCGAGACCCAGGATGCGCGCCACCATGTGCTGCACCTGCTCCTTGCCGGCCCGGCCGGAGCCGGTGACGGCCGCCTTCACCTCGCTGGGCGTGTGCATGGCCACCGGCACCCCGCGGCGGGCGGCCACGAGCATCGCGATCCCCGCGACCTGCGCGGTACCCATCACGGTGCCCCGGTTGTGCTGGGCGAACACCCGCTCGACCGCCACCACGTCCGGCACGTGCCGGTCCATCCACGTCTCCAGGCCGTCGGCGACCGCCAGCAGCCGCAGGTCGATGCTCGCGCCCGGGTCGCTGCCCACGACGCCCACGTCGACGAACGCGGCCCGCCGGCCCGGTCGCGAGTCGACGACGCCGACCCCGCACCGGGTCAGGCCCGGATCCACTCCCAGCACGCGCACGCCGTCACCATCTCACGCGACGCGGACGCCGACGGCGTGGCCCGCCGGGGCGAGCGGGATCACTCCTCGTCGAGGGCGGCCATGACCTCGTCGGAGGCGTCGAAGTTCGCGTAGACGTTCTGCACGTCGTCGCTGTCCTCGAGGGCGTCGATGAGGCGCATGATCTTGCGCGCGCCCTCGACGTCGACCTCGACCTCCATCGACGGGTGCCAGACCGAGTCGGCGGAGTCGTACTCGATCCCCGCGTCCTGGATCGCCGTGCGGACCGCGACCAGGTCGGTCGCCTCGGACAGCACCTCGATCACCTCGCCGGCGTCGGTGACCTCCTCGGCCCCGGCGTCCAGGGCCGCGAGCATCACGTCGTCCTCGGTGACGCCGTCGGCCTTGGGCACGACGACGAGCCCCTTGCGGGAGAACAGGTACGACACCGAGCCCGGGTCGGCCAGGTTGCCACCGTTGCGCGAGAACGCGGTACGGACCTCGGCGGCCGCGCGGTTCTTGTTGTCGGTGAGGCACTCGACGAGGACGGCGATCCCGTTGTTGCCGTAGCCCTCGTACATGATCGTCTGGTAGTCGACGGCGTCGGCGCCCTCGCCGGAGCCGCGCTTGAGGGCGCGCTCGATGTTGTCGTTGGGGACCGACGACTTCTTCGCCTTCTGGATGGCGTCGAACAACGTGGGGTTGCCGGCCGGGTCTCCCCCGCCGGTGCGCGCCGCGACCTCGATGTTCTTGATGAGCTTCGCGAAGAGCTTCCCGCGCTTGGCGTCGATCGCCGCCTTCTTGTGCTTGGTCGTGGCCCACTTGGAGTGACCGGACATGACCTACCTGACCCCTTCGCGATTGCTTTCCTCGACCATCCTGACGAACATCCCGTGCACTCGCGTGTCCCCCGTGATCTCCGGGTGGAACGCCGTGGAGAGCAGCCGTCCGGTCCGTGCTGCGACGATCTTACCGGCGGCGTCGCCCACCATCGTCCCGTCCGCCCACCGGTCCGGGATCCGGGCCAGCACCTCGACGTCCGGCCCCGCCTCCTCGATCCACGGCGCACGGATGAACGCGGTCCGCACCGGGCGCGTGGTGCCGTCCGCGACGCCTCGCATCTCGAGGTCCGCCTCGAACGAGTCGACCTGGCGGCCGAAGGCGTTGCGCCGCACGAGCACGTCCATCCCGCCGAGCGTCCGCTGGTCCGCGGTGCCGCCGGCGATCCGGTCGGCGAGCAGGATCATCCCCGCGCAGGAGCCGTAGACGGGCAGGCCTTCGCGGATCGCGTCCCGCAGCGGACCGGCCAGCTCGAAGATCCGCAGCAGCTTGTCGATCGTCGTCGACTCGCCGCCGGGCAGGACCAGCCCGTCCACGGCGTCCAGCTCGGACCGGCGGCGCACCGGCACGCCGCGCGCGCCGACCGCACCGAGAGCGGCCAGGTGCTCGCGCACGTCGCCCTGCAGGGCGAGCACCCCGATCGTCGGGGTCACGCGCTGCCCTCCGCCGCGGCGCTCGACCCGCTCGTCGCCGCGTCCGCGTCGTCCTCGTCGTCGTGCTGCAGCCCCAGGTGCCGTACGACGCCGTCCCACCCCTCGGCGAGCGCGTCGACGAGGTCGGGCAGCGCGGTCGGGAAGACCTCGTGCGGCTGGTCGCGCAGCTCGGCGGTGCTGATCCAGCGCAGCTCGTCCAGGACGTCGCGCTCGACGTCGGTCCAGCCGGCCCGGGACGGCTCGTGCCCCGCGACGCGCGCGACGAAGAACACCTCGTCCTGGCGGCACGTCTCGGCGAGGAAGCGGAACACCCCCTCGCGGGTCAGCACCGGGCCCTCGAGGTCACCGGGCCGCAGCCGGAGCCCGGCCTCCTCGCGCAGCTCGCGGAGCGCGGCGTCGACCTCGCTCTCCCCGGGGTCGATGCCGCCGCCGACGGTGAACCACCACGACCGCCCGGGCTGGTCGGCGTCGTGCCCGCGGACCAGGAGCACGCGGTCGTCGTCGTCGAGCACGATCACGCGAGCGGCACGGCGATGGCGCAGCCCGTCGGGCCCGCGCACCCAGTCGGGCCCCAGGGATGCCGACGTCACCAGCCGCCCCTCGCCGACCGGGCCCGCTCGGGCTGCTCCTCGACGGTGGCGCCGCCGGGTGACGAGTCTCGAACCGGTGCGGCGGGCAGCAGCAGGGGGCGGGCATCCATGCCGTCCATGCTAGCCACGCAGAGGCCACCCGTCGGCGACGCCACGTGCGGGGCCGTCCAGGTGCGTGAGCCGTCCGGGTGCGCGAGCCGTCCGCGGCTCACCGGCGGGGCTTCGGTCGTCCGGTCGGGACGGCGGCGAGCGGATCCTCCGGCCACGGGTGGCGGGGGTAGCGGGCACGCAGGTCGGCACGGACCTGGGGGTATCCCCGCACCCAGAAGGAGGCGAGGTCGCTCGTGATCGCGACCGGGCGCCGTGCGGGCGACAGCAGGTGGAGCACGACCGGCACACGGCCGTCCGCGACGGCCGGAGCGGCGGTCCAGCCGAACACCTCCTGCAGCTTCACCGCGAGGACGGGCGGCTCGACGCCGTCGTACGCGAGCCGGACCTCGGAGCCCGACGGGACCCGGAGCCGCTCCGGCGCGAGCTCGCCGAACCGGGCCGCCGCGGGCCACGGCAGCAGCCGGCGCAGCGCCGAGGCCACGTCGATGCGGGCGAGGTCGCGCGCGCTGCGCACCGCGGCGAGCTCGGCACCCAGCCACCCGTCGAGGTCGGCCAGCAGGGCCTCGTCGTCGACCGCGGGCCAGGGAGCGCCGAGGTGGGCGTGGCAGAACGCGAGCCGCTCCCGCAGGGCGAGCGCGGCCTCCGACCAGCGCAGGACGGACAGGCCGCTGCGGCGGATCCCGTCGCGGACCGCGGCCTGGACGAGCAGCGGGTCGGGACTCGTCAGCGGGACGTCGCCCAGCACGACCGCGCCGAGCGTCTCGACGCGCCGCGTCACGACCCGGCCGTCGTCCCAGCGGATCTGGTCGGTGGTCTCCACGAGCTCACCCGCGACGTCTCGCGCGGTCTGCTCGTCGATCGGCGCCGCGGACCGGATCCTGGCGTCGGCTCGACCGGGCGCCCGGTCGGCGACCGCGACCGCCAGCCAGGTCGTGCCCCGCAACGGCGACTGCGGATCGAGCGCGGCACCCGTGCCGCCGGACATCTGGTAGGTCGCCGAGCCGGTCCCCCGGGCGCGCGCGATCCGATCGGGGAAGGCCAGCCCCACCACGATCCCCGCCGCGAGATCGTCCGGCACCCCGCGCGTCCCGTGCCCGGGCGGCCCGCCCGACGCGCCGCCCGACGCGCCGCGGCCGAGGCGCTTCGTCTCTTCTCGCCAGCGGGCCGTCGCTCCCCGGTCCTCGCCACGGCGAAGGGCCCGCCAGCGGGCCGGCAGGTCGTCGCCGGAACCACGGCCGGAGTCGTCCGAGAGCATCGCGACGACCTCGCGCGCCCGGTCGGCGCCGACCCGCGGCGTGCCGTCCAGCAGCGCACGCGCGAGGCGAGGATGCACCCCGATCTCCGTCATCTGCCGGCCGCGCGCCGTGATCCGGCCGTCGTCGTCCACGGCGTCGATGCGGCGCAGCAGCTCGGTGGCCGCGGTCATGGCCGGCGCCGGCGGCGCGTCGAGCAGGGTCAGCCCGGCACCGGCAGGCGCACCCCACGCCGCGAGGTCGAGCGCGAAGGCCGCCAGGTCGGCGACGGCGATCTCCGGCGCCGGGTGGTCGTCGAGACGCGCGTGGTCGGTGGCGGACCAGCATCGGTAGACCCGGCCCGGCGCCTCGCGCCCGGCGCGGCCCGCGCGCTGGTCGGCCGACGACCTCGAGACCCGGCAGGTGACCAGCGCCCCGAGGCCACGGGACTGGTCGGTCCGTGGCTCCCGGGCCAGACCGGAGTCGACCACGACCCTGACCCCGGGGACCGTCAGCGAGCTCTCCGCGACCGACGTCGTGACCACGATCCGGCGTGTGGCGGCCGGTGCCAGCGCGCGCTCCTGCTCGGCCCTCGACTGGCGGCCGAACAACGGCAGGACGTTCTCACCGGCCAACCTGCGGGTCACCCCGTGGATCTCGGCCTCCCCCGGGACGAACACGAGGACGTCGCCGTCGTTCTCGGCGATCCCCCGCCGGACGACGGCCGCGACGTGGTCCAGCAGGCGCGGGTCGACCCGCCCGCCGGGCAGCAGCGGCGTGGGCAACGGTGGTGGGGCCCACTCGGTCGTCACGTCGAACTGCGCGGCGGACGCGGAGATCACCGGTGCGGGGTCGTCGGCGCCCAGCACACGGCTCAGCCGGACCGTGTCCGCGGTGGCCGAGGTGGCGACGATCGCCAGGTCGTCCCGCAGGTTCGCCCGGATGTCGACGCCGAGCGCGAGCAGCAGGTCGGCGTCCAGGTGCCGCTCGTGGCACTCGTCGATCACGATCGCGGAGACGCCCGGCAGCTCCGGGTCCCGCTGCAGGCGCCGGACCAGGAGCCCCGTCGTCACCACCTCGATGCGCAGGCCCTTCCCGCCGCTGCGCTCGCCCCGCATCGCGTAGCCGATCCGCTGCCCGAGCGGCTCGCCGACCAGCGACGCCAGCCGGCTCGCGGCCGCGCGGGTCGCCATCCTTCGCGGCTCGGCGACGAGGATCGTGCCTCCGAGCGCGTCGGCCAGCGCGAGCGGCAGCAGCGAGGTCTTGCCCGACCCGGGCGGCGCGACCAGCACCGCGGTCCCGCGCGACCGGACGGCGTCGACCGTGGCGGGCAGGACCGCCCGCACGGGCAGGTCTGCCCCGGGCACCGACGACTCAGGCAGCAGCACGCCCCGACGGTAGCCGACCACCACGGCCCAACCGCTCACCCGACCGACGGCGGCGCCGGCGACCTGGAAGGATGCGCTCCCGTGAACCACCTGCTGGACCTCGGGTCCCGGAAGTTCTGGCGCCTGGTCGGCAAGCGCGTCGATCTCGCCTCCGACCACTCCTGGTTGCGCGCGCCGACGAGCCGCTCCTCCACCGTCGGGGACGGCTGGCTCGCCGCCGAGGCCGCGCACCACGGCGGCACGGTCGACGACGCCGCCGCGGCCACGGCCCCTGCGGCAGGCCCCGCACCCGGCCTGCTCCCGGCGATGACGGTCCTCGACGGGCCCGGGTTCGACGCCGCCCGGCTGGACCGGCGGGTCCGCGACTTCTACGAGCACACCGCCGCCTGGCACATGGAGGTGTGGAGCGGCTGGTCGCCCCTGTTCTGGCCGGCCGGCGAGCTGGTCGCGCGGTTGTTCGGCCGCCGGGTGGAGCAGCTGTCCCTCCCGATGCGCCCGCTCGACGTCGCGCACGGGATGGACAGCCAGGTCCGCGTGATCCGCGACGGGGACGGCGAGCAGGTGGGCGCCGCGTGGCTGCGGACGCTCCGCCCGTCGGGCCGCTACGTGTTCAGCGGGTGCTACTCGGCGCGCCGGCTCCCCGGCGCGGCACGGCCGAGCGTGCACGTCGCGTTCCCGCTCGAGTCCGGCAACGTCCAGGTGTTCCTGCGCCCGGTCGTCGGCGACGGCGGCGGACTCGTCCTGGAGTCGCCCCCCGGGGCGGTTCGGGCAGGACGGCGCGTACGTCGTGGTCCACGACGGCGGGCGGGACTACGCCGCGCGCGTCCCGCTCCACGAGACCTTCCGGCTGTCCCTCGACCCGGACGGGGTGCTCCGTACCGACCACGAGCTGCGGATCTGGCGCACCTGGATGATGCGGCTGCACTACAAGATGGAGCGCGCCCGATGATCCACACGTTCCACCTCGCCGAGCTGCCCGCCGCCGTGACGGCACGCGCGCTGCTGCGACCGCCGTCGAGCACCGGCGCTCCCGGGCTGGACCACGCCGAGTGCCTGGCCCTCATGCGCCTGGGGGCGCCGGCCGTCTCTCTGGACCGGCTGCAGCTGAGACGCATCGCGGTGTTCGCGCAGTGGTGCGACGAGGACGCCGTGGACCGCTTCCTGTCCGAGGACGCCCTCGGCCGTCACCTGGCGGCCGGGTGGCACGTCCGCCTGGAGTACCTGCGCCGCTGGTCGCGGCTCGCGGCCCTGCCCGGCCTGCCCGCCCGGACGGGCGGCTGGGACCAGGACGAACCCGTGGTCGCGGTGACGGTCGCGCGGATGCGCCTGCCCGAGGTGCCCCGGTTCCTGCGCTGGGGCCGACCCGTCGAACGCCAGGTGCGCGACCACCCCGGCACCACGCTGGCCCTGGCCGCCGTCCGGCCGCCGCGCACCATCGCCACCTTCTCCGTGTGGCGCACCGTGCGCGAGATGGAGCAGATGGTGCACGGCCGCGCCGGCGACCACCCGGACCGACGGCACGCGGACGCCATGGTCGAACGTCGTCGTCGCGACTTCCACCACGAGTTCGCGACGTTCCGCTTCCGCCCGCTCGCGGAGCACGGCACCTGGGAGGGGCGGACCGGGATCGTGCCGCTGAGCTGAACCGGGCTGACACCGGGCCGGCACCGGGCCGGTACCGGGTGGGCAGGACCCCGCGGGCCGGCCCGTCAGCCCCCGGAGCGGGGCGTCACCAGCCGCGCTCGGCCAGCCGGACCGGCTCGGGCTCCTCCTCGACGTTGATCCCGACCATCGCCTCGCCCAGGCCGCGCGAGACCTTCGCGATCACGGAGGGGTCGTCGTAGAAGGTGGTGGCCTGCACGATCGCCTTGGCGCGCGCGACAGGGTCGCCGGACTTGAAGATGCCGGACCCCACGAACACGCCCTCGGCCCCGAGCTGCATCATCATCGCCGCGTCGGCGGGCGTCGCGATGCCGCCCGCGGTGAACAGCACCACGGGGAGCTTGCCGGTGCGCGCGATCTCGGCGACGAGCTCGTACGGCGCCTGCAGCTCCTTGGCGGCGACGAACAGCTCGTCGGGCTCCATCGAGGTCAGCCGGCGGATCTGCGCGCGGATCTGGCGCATGTGCGTGGTCGCGTTCGACACGTCGCCCGTGCCGGCCTCGCCCTTGGAACGGATCATCGCCGCGCCCTCGGTGATGCGGCGCAGCGCCTCGCCGAGGTTGGTGGCGCCGCACACGAACGGCACGGTGAACTGCCACTTGTCGATGTGGTTGGCATAGTCGGCGGGGGTCAGGACCTCGGACTCGTCGACGTAGTCGACCCCGAGGGACTGGAGCACCTGCGCCTCGACGAAGTGGCCAATGCGCGCCTTGGCCATCACCGGGATGGAGACGGCCTCGACGATGCCGTCGATCATGTCGGGGTCGCTCATCCGCGACACCCCGCCCTGGGCACGGATGTCGGCCGGCACGCGCTCGAGCGCCATCACGGCGACGGCCCCCGCGTCCTCGGCGATCTTCGCCTGCTCCGCGGTGACGACGTCCATGATGACGCCACCCTTGAGCATCTCGGCCATGCCCCGCTTGACGCGGGCGGTGCCCACCTCGCCGGCGCCCGTGGCGCCGTGGTTCCCGGTGCTCTCGCTCAACGCAACCTCGCTCGTGTCCGCGGCGTGACCGGTGTCACGCCTCCAGGCCATCCTACGGTCGCGCGCGCCCGCTCAGGGGCAGCGGTCACGACCGGCCGAGACCGGCCGGCATCTGGTCGTCCAGCTCGACGGTCTGGGGCACGGCCGCCCGGCCGGACAGGTGCAGCAGCCGCACGTACCACGTGCGCCGCGCCCGCTGTGCCTGGGCGACCGCCTCGTTGTGGAACCGACGGGCGAGCTGCGCCCGGTACCACGCGGCGGCGAGCGCCCCGACGAGCGTCTCGCCGTCGGTGCCGGCGCGCAGCTCGCGGATCGCGTCGTCGTCGCCCAGCGCGGAACGCAGCGTCGCCGACAGCCCGCTCTCCGCGCGCTCGCGCGCCGCCCCGAGTCCGCCCAGCCCGAGCTCGCCACCGGGCGGCGGCGGGCCTGCGGGGTCCTCCACGACGGCGAAGCCCGCGTCGGCGACGAGCACGGCCCCGGCCGGGTCGAGCAGCCCCGACGACGCGAGGTCGATCGCGGCGCCGGCCCGGCGCGCAAGCTGCGCCTGCAGCGCCAGCCGCGACGCGACGACCTTGCGGTGCAGGCGGTCCAGGCGGGACGCCGAGATCCAGGCGAGCCACACCACGACCGCCGCCACGACGATCACGACGAGCGCGATCTCCGACCAGCTCATGCGCCCTCACCCCCTGCCGTGCGGCGCACCCGCCGCCATCCGGCCCGCTCGTCGCGTGCCACGGCGGCGAGCGCCTCCTCGCTGCCCAGCGCGTCGCCCGCGGCGACCGCCATCTCGTACACGGCGAGCACCTGCTCGGTGACGGCCGTCCAGTCGAACTGCTGCACGAACGCGCTCGCACGATCGCGGCGCACGGCGGTGCCGGCCGGGTCGTCGAGGGCCTCGATCAGGGCCCGCGCCAGGTCGTCGGGCTCGCCGGTGCGGAACAGCCGCCCCGCCGCGCCGTCGTCGAGCACCCGCCGGAACGCACCGAGGTCGCTCGCGACGACGCCGGCGCCGGCGCTCATCGCCTCGACCAGGACGATGCCGAAGCTCTCGCCGCCCGTCTGCGGCGCGACGTACAGGTCCGCGGACGCGAGCAGGGACGCCTTCTCCTCGTCGCTGACGCCACCGAGGAACTCGAAGGACGCGGCACGGGGCCCCAGCGCCTCGACGGCGGCGTCGCGGCCGGCGTCACCCCGGCCCGCCACGAGGAACCGCGCGCCGGGAGCGTGCGCGAGCACCCGGGGCGCGGCGGCCGCGAGCACCTCGAGCCCCTTGCGCGGCTCGTCCAGCCGGCCGAGGAAGGCGATCGTCGGGGCGTCGGGCGTGCCGCGCCACCGCTCGGCGGGCGCGGCCGCCGTGAACGCGTCGACGTAGACCCCGTTGGGGATGACCACGGCGTCCCCGCCCAGGTGCTCCACCAGGGTGCGGCGCGCGTCCTCCGACACGGCGATGCGCGCCGCGATCTTCTCCAGCGACTGGCGCAGCAGCGGGTAGGCCACCTGCAGCGCGCGCGAGCGCTCCTGGGACGTGTGGAACGTGGCCACCACCGGCACCTCGGCGACCCACAGCGCCAGCATCGCGAGGCTGGGCACCATCGGCTCGTGCAGGTGCAGCACGTCGAAGTCGCCCGCCTCGATCCAGCGGCGCACGCGGGACGCGGCCCGCGGGCCGAACGACAGGCGCGCGACGGAGCCGTTGTAGCGCACGGCGACCGCGCGGCCGGCGGAGGTGACGACCTCCGGGACCGGGGTGCCTTCGTCGGCCGGCGCGAGCACCGAGACCTCGTGGCCCTGGCGCTGCAGCTCCTGGGCCAGGTCGCGCACGTGGAACTGCACGCCGCCGGGGGCGTCGAACGAGTAGGGGCAGACGATGCCCACGCGCAGCGGGCGGACGCCCACCGCGGGCGACGGCATCGTCTCGACGGGACCGGTCATCGGGCTCGGGCCTCTCTCGCGTCGGCGGCCTGCGTGCGGGCGTAGCGCTCCTGGTCGAGGTCGTCGACGAAGACCCGCTGCAGCATGTGCCAGTCCTGGGTGCTCTCCACCAGGGTGCGCCCGACGGCGTCGACCCAGCCCTGCGTCATGAGCGCCGCCTGCGCCCGGCGGTCGGGCTTGCCGGCGGCCGTGGTCACGTCCGGCACGGGGACCTCGGGGTAGAACCGCAGCACGATGCCCCACGCCGTGCCCGCGACCCGCCTCCGCTCGCCCGTCAGGCGCTCGTACGTGATCCCGACCGGCACGAGCGGCACCTTCGCGGTGAGCGCCAGGGTCGCGGGGCCGGCGGCGACCCGCGCCCGGTGCCCGCACAGGTCGACCTCGATCCCGCGGGCGGTGAGGTCCCGGTCGGCCAGCAGCGGGATGATGACGCCTCCCGCCGCCCCGCCCCGCACCAGGCTGCGGAAGACGTCCGCGTCGCCCAGCGGCAGCGCCTCGATCCCGAGCGAGCGGCGGAAGGCGACGAACTCCTGGAACAGCTCTTCCGGCTTCAGCCGCTCCGCGACGGTGAGCACCGGGGCGATGTGCGCGCTCGCGTACGCGCCGGCGAGGTCCCAGTTGCCGAGGTGCGCGAGCGCGAGGGACACCCCGCGCCCGGCGTCGACGTGCGGCTGCAGGTTCTCGAGGCCTTCGACGCGCACGCGAGCGGTGACCTGCTCGGGCGTCGCGCCCTGGAGCGTGAACGCCTCCCGGAAGTACCGCATGTACGACCGCATGCCCGCACGGGTGAGGCGGCGCAGCGCCGGGCCGTCGAGGTCGGGGCGCACGCGGGCGTAGTTCGCCTCCAGGCGCCGCACCCCCTGGGTGCGGCAGCACCAGGTGACGTCGGCGACGAGCGTGAAGGCGGCCCGCAGGACGGGCTCCGGGACCTTCGGCGCGTGCCGCCACGCGAAGGTGTAGAGCTTGGCGACGTCGAGGTGCATCAGGCCTCCGGCTCCTGGTCGGGCGCGCGGTCGGTCGCGGCGTCGGTCGCAGCACCGGTCGCAGAGCCGGCCGTGAGCTGCCGGCGCACCGTGGCGACCCGCTGCACGATGGTGACGGCGCTCGCGGCGGCGAGCAGGGTCAGCACCACCACGGCCACGAGCACCGGCACGCCGAGCGGGACGAAGGTGATGCCCGCCAGCGCGAGGAACAGCCGGTCGGCGCGCTCCGCGATCCCGACCGCGGCCGTCGCGCCCACGCTCTCGGCGCGGGCACGGGCGTAGGGCACGACGGACCCGAGCACCAGGCAGGCCAGCGCGGCAACGGCGCCCCAGGTCGCGTACGGCTCGTCGGGGTGCAGCACGAACCACAGGGTGATCCCGACGAACACGGCGCCGTCGGAGACGCGGTCGAGCGTCGAGTCGAGGAACGCCCCCCACGGACCCGTACGCCCCGACATGCGGGCCATGACCCCGTCGAGGGAGTCCGTCAGCACGAAGACGCCGATGAGGAGGCCACCGAGCAGGAGGTGGCCCGTGGGAAGAAGGGTGAGGGCGAGGGCGCTGACGATCACGGTGCCCGCGATCGTCACGGCGTCCGGGGACACGCCCCACCGCAGAAGCAGCGTCGCCAGGGGCTTCCAGAACCCCTGCATCGCACCGCGCAGGCGGGAGAACATCAGGCATCGCCCCCGTCCACGCCGTCCCACGCGGCGGCGACCCGCGCCCGGGTCTCCGCGAGCAGCTCCGGGAGCGCCTTCGTCTGGCCCACGACCGGCAGGAAGTTCGCGTCGCCGAGCCACCGGGGCACCACGTGCTGGTGCAGGTGCGCCGCGATGCCGGCCCCCGCCACCTCGCCCTGGTTCATGCCGAGGTTGAACCCTGCCGGGGCGAAGGCGGCCCGCAGGGCGCGCACCGCCGTCTGCGTCATGGTGGCGAGCTCCGCCGTCTCGGTGGGCGTCAGGTCCACGTAGTCCGACACGTGCCGGTACGGCAGCACCATGAGGTGCCCGGAGTTGTACGGGTACAGGTTGAGCACGGCGTAGCACTCGCGCCCGCGCGCGACGACGAGACCGGTCTCGTCGTCGCGCGTCGGGATGCGGCAGAACGGGCACTGGGCGACGGAGCCGTCGGCCGGCTTGTCCTGCCCCCCGATGTACACCATGCGGTGCGGCGTCCAGAGCCGCTGCATGGAGTCCTCGGGCGGCCCGAAGGCGCCCGCGGGCTCGGTGTCGTGCTCGCCCATGCTCAGACCTGGACGCGGTCGCGGACGGCGGCGACGATGCGCTCGATCGCGTCGGCGACCGGCACCCCGTTCTCCTGGCTGCCGTCGCGGAAGCGGAACGACACCGCGCCGGCCTCCGCGTCCTCCCCGCCCGCGATGAGCACGAACGGCACCTTCTCCTTGGCGGCGTTGCGGATCTTCTTGCCGAACCGGTCGTCCGACCGGTCGATCTCGGCGCGGATGCCCTGGGCCTTGAGCTGGGCGACGACGTCGGAGAGGTAGTCGTCGAACGCGTCGGCCACGGGCACGGCCAGCACCTGGACCGGAGCCAGCCAGGCCGGGAACGCGCCCGCGTAGTGCTCCACGAGGATGCCGAAGAACCGCTCGATCGAGCCGAACAGGGCGCGGTGAATCATGACCGGACGCTGCCGCGAGCCGTCGGACGCCGTGTACTCGAGCTCGAACAGCTCCGGCTCGAAGAAGTCGAGCTGGATGGTCGAGAGCTGCCACGTGCGCCCGATGGCGTCCTTGGCCTGCACCGAGATCTTCGGGCCGTAGAACGCCGCACCGCCCGGGTCGGCGACCAGCTCGAGGCCGGACGCCGTCGCGACCTGGCGCAGCACCTCCGTGGCCTCGTCCCACGTCGCGTCGTCGCCCACGGACTTCTCGGGGTCGCGCGTGGACAGCTCGAGGTAGAAGTCGTTCAGGCCGTAGTCGCGCAGCAGCTCGAGCACGAACGTCAGGAGCGAGGTCAGCTCGGTCTGCATCTGCTCGCGCGTGCAGTAGATGTGCGCGTCGTCCTGGGTGAAGCCGCGGGCGCGCGTCAGGCCGTGCACCACGCCGGACTTCTCGTAGCGGTAGACGGTGCCGAACTCGAACAGCCGCAGCGGCAGCTCCCGGTACGACCGGCCCCGCGAGGAGAAGACGAGGTTGTGCATCGGGCAGTTCATCGGCTTCAGGTAGTAGTCCTGGCCGGGCTTGCGCACGTTGCCCTCGTCGTCGAGCTCGGCGTCGAGATGCATGGGCGGGTACATCCCGTCCGCGTACCAGTCGAGGTGCCGCGAGGTCTCGAAGAGCTTCGCCTTGGTGATGTGCGGGGTGGACACGAACGAGTACCCGGACTCGATGTGCCGGCGTCGCGAGTAGTCCTCCATCTCCATGCGCACCATGGCGCCCTTGGGGTGGAAGACCGGCAGGCCCGAGCCGATCTCGTCCGGGAACGAGAAGAGGTCGAGCTCGCTGCCGAGGCGGCGGTGGTCGCGCCGCTCCGCCTCGGCGAGACGCTCGAGGTAGGCCTTGAGCTCGTCCTTGCTGGGCCAGGCGGTGCCGTAGACGCGCTGCAGCTGCGGGTTCTTCTCGCTGCCGCGCCAGTAGGCCGCGGCGGTGCGCATCAGCTGCACGCCGTTGCCGATCAGCTTCGTGCTGGGCAGGTGGGGGCCGCGGCACAGGTCCTTCCACACCACGGTCTCGCTCTCGCGACCGGCGCCGCGCACGTTGTCGTAGATCGTCAGCTCGCCGGCGCCCACCTCGACGGAGACGCCCGCGTCGTCGCCCTCGGCCGGCGCCGCGCCGCCCTTGAGGCCGATGAGCTCGAGCTTGTACGGCTCGTCGGCCAGCTCGGCCCGCGCCTCGTCCTCGGTCACGACGCGGCGGCGGAAGGTCTGACCCTCCTTGATGATGCGTGCCATCGCCTTGTCGAGAGCCTTCAGGTCCTCGGGCGTGAACGGGGTCTCCACGTCGAAGTCGTAGTAGAAGCCGTCCGTGACCGGCGGGCCGATGCCGAGCCTCGCCTTCGGGTTCACCTGCTGCACCGCCTGGGCGAGCACGTGCGCGGCGCTGTGCCGCAGCACGGCGAGGCCGTCGGGCGAGCCGATCGTGACCGGCTCGACGACGGTGCCGGCCGCCAGCGGGGTGGACAGGTCCTTGAGCTCGCCGTCGACGCGCACGACGACGACGTCGCGGCGGTCGGCGAAGAGCTCGGTGCCCGTCGTCGGCGTCTGCACCGTCACCGCGTCCTGCTGGTGGTCGGGGTTCGGTGGCATCGGCGAGGCGACGTCGGACACGTGCAGCTCCTTGTGAGTCGGTGTGACCGCTGCGAACGTGCTCGCAGGCGGTCGAGCGGGCGGCCGCCGAGGCAGAGCCGGGGACGGCCGTGGGGCGTCACCACCGGTGACGCCCCACGATCGTACTCACCCGTGCGGCCCGCGCACGGAGCACGCGTCAGTCGTTGCGCTTCTTGGCCTCGTCGGCGGCCTTGTCGACGTAGCCGTCGACCTTGTCCGGCGCGACCTTCTTCACCTGCTCCGCGGCCTTCTCGATGTTCTCGTCGGTCGCCAGGTCCTTGGCCTTGTCCTTGGCCTTGTCGAACAGCCCGCCCAGTCCGGAGCGCTCGCTCATGGTCCTCCCCCTTCGACGTGCGGCGGCCGGACAGCCGTCGCCCTCCTCGCCACGGTAGCCAGGCGGACCCTGCCCCGCGACCTCCGCCCCCACGGCCCGCTCGGATGCATGTGAAGGACTTCACATGCATCCACCCTGCGCCCGGGCGAGGTGTGGTCTTACCATAGAGGCGAGCGCCGGACCGGCGCACCACCCGCCGCGGGACCCGCGGCCCCGCACCCCCGGAGGGGACCATGACCACCACCCGCACCGCAGGCGGCACCTCTCGCCTGGCCCGCACCGTCGGCATCCTCGCCATCGTCGCCGGCCTCGTCATGATCGGCGCCGGTGCCGCCACCTGGGCCACCGTCAGCTCCCAGCTGTCCGCCCAGGAGATCACGGTCTCCGAGGACGCCGCGTTCCTCGCCGGCGACACCGTCGACGGCCCCTTCTCGGCGTACGCGCAGGCGCAGGTCATCGACAAGCACGCGCTCGAGGCGACCGGCGGGCAGACCTACGCCCAGCTGGAGCAGGACGACCCGCTGCGCGACACGGCGATGAACGCCTCGTTCCTGCGGGCCTCGCTCTTCACGTCCGTCGTGGCCTACGGCGTCAGCGCCCTGGTGATGGGCCTCGGCGTCCTCGTCGGTCTCATGGGCGCCTCGCTCCGCAGCCTCGGTGCCGCGACCCCCGCCGTCGCCACGCCCCGGCCGGCGACCACGCGCACGCACCTGACGACCGCCGCCTGACCGCCCGCAGCAGCAGGCGTCCCCGCGACCCCCTCGGCCCGCCCCTTCAGGGAGCGGGCCGACGCACGTCCCGGCGAGGATGGGTCCGTGCCTCCCACCCCGTCCGTGCCGTCCGGCGGCGCCGGCCGCTCCGTCCCCGCCGACCCCGCCGACCCTGCGTCGCCCCGGTACCCCGAGGCCGCGCGCACGGCCGGGAGCCTGGCCGCGCTCGACGACCACCTCGTCGACTGCCGCGCCTGCCCGCGCCTCGTCGCGTGGCGGGAGGAGGTCGCCGCGACCCGCCGCGCCGCGTTCCGCGACCAGACCTACTGGGGCCGGCCGGTGCCCGGCTTCGGCGACCCGCAGGCGGCGGTGGTCGTCGTCGGGCTCGCGCCGGCGGCGCACGGCGCCAACCGCACCGGGCGGATGTTCACCGGCGACCGCAGCGGGGACTTCCTGTTCGCCGCGATGCACCGCACCGGGTTCGCCAACCAGGCCACGTCCACCGCGGCCGACGACGGCCTGGAGCTGCGCGGCATCCGCGTCACGGCACCCGTGCGGTGCGCCCCGCCCGCCAACAAGCCCACGCCCGCCGAACGCCGGCGCTGTGCCCCCTACCTGGCCCGGGAGCTCGAGCTCGTGGGCGACGGGGTGCGCGTGGCCGTCGCCCTCGGCGCCATCGGCTGGCAGGCGCTGCTGACGACGCTCGACGAGCAGGGGTGGGAGGTGCCGCGACCCCGGCCGCGCTTCGCGCATGGCACCGAGGTGACCCTGCGCCGGGCACGGTCCGAGGACCCCGGCCCCGGCACCCTGACCGTGCTCGGCTGCTTCCACGTCTCGCAGCAGAACACCTTCACCGGCCGACTCACCCCGCGGATGCTCGACGACGTCCTGGAGCGGGCGCGCGAGCTGGCGCACGGCTGACGACGTCGCTCCGGGGGCGGCGCCGAGAAATCAGGCCCGCGCCGTCCCGCCCACCCGCTAGGGTCACCCGGGTGACCGTGACCATCCTCACCGGCCCGTCGGGCGCCGGAAAGACCACCGTGGCCGCCCTGCTCACGGCGGACGCCGCCCGACCGACCGTGAACCTCACGAGCGACACGTTCTACCGGTCGATCGCCACCGGCTTCGTGCCGCCGTACCTGTCCGGCTCGCAGCAGCAGAACGACACGGTCGCCGCGGCGCTCGTCGGCGCCGTCGGCGCTTACGTCCGCGGCGGCTACGACGTCGTCCTGGACGGCGTCGTCGGCCCGTGGTTCCTCCCGCCGTTCCGCGCCGCCGCCGCGCGGGAGGGCTGGGACCTCGCGTACGTCGTCCTGCGACCCGGCCTCGAGGTCGCCCTCGCCCGGGCCACCGACCGCTCCGACGCCGAGCTGCGCGACCCGGCCGCCGTCCGCAGCGTCCACGCGTCGTTCGCCGACCTGGGCGAGCTGGAGGCGCACGCGCGAGACACGGGCGACGAGGAGCCGGCGGCCACCGCGGCGGCCGTCCGCGCCGCGCTCGACCGCGGCGAGCTGCGAGTGCCCGTGCGGGCGACCGTCGAGGAGGAGGGCGCCACAACCGTGGAACCGCCGGCCTCCACCCGGGTCGACCCACCGCTGCGGGTGGACGAGGCCACCACGCTGCGGGCCTACCTCGACTACCACCGCGACACCCTGCGCTGGAAGACCGCAGGCCTGTCCGCCGAGCAGCTGCGCACGCCCCACCCCCCGAGCACGCTCACGCTCGGCGGCCTGCTCAAGCACCTCGCGCTCGTCGAGTCCGACTGGTTCGCGGCGGTGCTCGACGGCGGGACGGTGATGGCCCCCTTCGACACCGCCGACTGGGACGCGGACCGCGACTGGGAGTTCACCACGGCCGCCGACGACTCCCCCGAGGACCTCAGGGCGTTGTTCGAGGCCGCCGTCGCCGACGCCGACCGCCGCATCGACGCCGCGCTGGCCTCCGACGACGGGCTGGAAAGCCTCAGCCGGCGCGAGTCGAGCCGCCACGGCGAGGGGGCCTTCAGCCTGCGGTGGATCCTCGTGCACATGATCGAGGAGTACGCCCGCCACAACGGCCACGCCGACCTGCTGCGCGAGGCGGTGGACGGCGTCACCGGGGAGTGACCTCGGCCGCCTCCCGGCGCGGACGCAGCACGTGGTGCTCGGTGACGTACCCCACCACCACGGCGAGCAGCACGACCGGCGCCATCGCGGGCGCCGACGCCCCGAGCAGCATCACCACCAGCACGGCCGACGACACCGGGAACGGCAGCGTCGCCGCGGTCGCCGCCGCCATGCCGGCGGCGAGCGCGGGGACCACGCCGAACCCCGGCAGTCCCGCGACCAGCACGCCCGCCGCCGCCCCGAGGAGCACCGCCGGGAAGATCGGGCCGCCGCGCAGCGTGCCGAGCGACACCCCGTACGCGACCCCCTTGAGCACCAGCAGCGCGACCAGCGCACCGGCCCCCCACGCCGCGGGGTCGGCCGCCAGCGGGGCGAGCAGGTCCTGCCCGGACAGCGCCACCTCCATCGGCGAACGCCCCGTCACCAGCGCGTAGGCGGACGCGCAGACGCCCACCACGAGCGCCCCGGTGACGGCGGCCGCGAACGGCCGTGCGGCCGCGCGCCGCGCGACGGCGGCGCCCAGCCGGTGCACGAGCCGGACGCCGACGGCGACCACCACCGCCACCGGCACCGTCCACAGCACGTCGGCCAGGTCGGGCCGCACGGGCCCGTCGACGTCCGGCAGGGCGAGCGACGCGATCTCAAGACCGGTCCAGCTCCCCATCCCGGTGAAGACGAGCGCGCCGATGCCGGAGGCAAGCAGGCACGGCAGCACCACCCGGGTCAGCTTCGCGCCGGACAGGCCCGAGAGGCCCGCCGCCTCGATGACGAAGACGGCGCCCACCAGCGGGTTGCCGAAGATGGCCGACAGCGCGGCCGCCGACCCCGCCACGGCGAGGACCTGGCGGCCCGGGTCGCCGAGGCTCGCGTCCCACGGCCGCACCAGGACCACGGCGAGCGCCGCGCCGACGGCGAGCAGGGGCGCCTCGGGGCCGAGGACGACGCCGAGGGGCAGCCCCGCGACCGCGGCCAGCAGGATGCCCGGGACGAACGACGCGGGCACGACACCCATGCTCAGGCCGTCCACCGGGACGTGCCCGCCGTGGCCCGGCAGGAACCGGACCGCGACCCCGACCCCGACGCCCGCGAGCAGCAGCCACGGCAGCGGCCACCACCACGGCACGCCGGGCAGGCCCCAGGCGCCGGGCAGCACCTCCCACACGAGGTGCGTCAGCTCGTGCAGCACCACCAGGAACAGGAAGGCCGCGACCGACACCGGGACCCCCAGCGCCGCGGACAGCGCCAGGAGCCGCGTGAACCCGCGCGGCGGTGCCGCCGCCTCGACCTGGGTCATCGCCGGGCCTCCTCGCTCGTCTCGTCGTGCTGCGGCCCCGGCCGGGCCCGCAGCTGTTCGGCCACCACCGGGAAGACCAGCACGGACGCGATCGCCGCCAGCACGACGGCCGCGGCGTTGGCCTCGGGCAGCAGGCCCGCCGTCGTCCCGACGGTCGTGATGACCACGACCAGCGGCAGCGCCGTCGCCGACATCATGCCCAGGGCCAGCGCGTCGGTCCGGCCCAGGGCCCGGCGGTGGAACAGGTAGGTCGGCAGGCACCTCACCGCGAGGAAGAGCGCGACGATGATCGGCACCGAGACCAGGACGGCCGGGTCCGCCATCAGGGACCGGACGTCGAGCGTCACGCCGCTCATGACGAAGAAGACCGGGATGAGGAAGCCGAACCCGATGCCCTCCAGCCGCGACTCCACCACGCGGGACTCCAGCGGGTCGCTGGAGGACAGGAACAGGTGCACGAGGATGCCTGCGGTGAACGCCCCGAGCACGGGATCGAGGCCGAGCGCCAGCGCGAGCGCGAACATCCCCACCACCACCAGCACGCACAGCCGCACCGCCACCTGCGAGCTGGTGCCGAGCGTGGCGGTCACGACGCGCCCGAGCCGGGGGTGGCGCGGCTTGCGCGCCAGCACCGCCCCCGTGACGGCGAGGCCGGCGAAGACGAGCAGCACGACCAGCGTCTGCGCGGGGCGCTGGCCGGACAGGACGAACGCGATCGCGAGGATCGGGCCGAACTCGCCCACGGTGCCGACGGCGAGCACCCGGTCGCCGAACGGGGTGCCGGCGGCGCCGCCGTCGCGCACGATCGGCAGGATGACGCCCAGCGCCGTCGTCGTGAGCGCGAGCCCGACGACGAGCCCGGCCTGCGGTCCGGCGAGGAGCAGCCCGACGGCCAGGCCGAGCACGAGGGAGACCACCCAGCTCGCCGCCGCGGTGCGCAGCGGGCCCCCGCGGATCCGCGCGAACTCGATCTCATAGCCCGCGAGGAACATGAGGAACGCCAGCCCGAGGTCGGACAGCGCCTCGATCACGGGCGTCTCGTGCACGAGGCCGAGGATCGCGGGCCCGACGAGGATGCCGAGGAGGATCTCCACCACCACCGAGGGGATCCGCACGACCCGCTCGAGCCGGTCCACCACGAACGGGGCGACGACGGCGGCCGCGGCGACCACCGTCAGCATCGTCACGGTCTCGAGGTCCACACCCCGCCCCTTTCCCGGGCTCCGTCACCACCCCGGACACCGTCCGAGCAGGGTGTCAACCCAGGAGCTTGGCCTTCGCTGCCGCGAACTCCGCGTCGGACAGCACGCCCGCGGCCCGCAGGTCGCCGAGCTGCTTCAGCTGTGCGATGAGGTCGTCCGGACCCGGCCCGTCGGTCACCTGCGCGGGCGCGGGCGGCGGCGCGGGCGCGGGCGGCGGCGGCTGGTACTGCTGCGCCTGCTGCGCCTGCTGCGCCTGCTGCGCCTGCTGCGCGTTGTACTGGTCGGCGGCGTAGCGCTGCTCGTCGCGGGCCATGGCACGCCGGTTCATCGCCCGGCTGGTGGCGTTCGCCGTCCCGGTGATCACGGCAGTGCGGGCCATGGTCCCGATCAGGCCGGGGCGACCCATCCGTCGCATCGGTGGCATCTCAGTCCTCCTTCTGGATCTCTTCGGCGAGCGCGTCGATCGCCTCGGCCGGTACCCGGGTCCAGTCGAGCACCTGCCCGCCGGCCCCGCGCACGGCCCTGCTGAGTCCTCGCGCCCAGGTGTGCTCGAAGACGATCATCCCGACGGCCGACCCCGGGGCCAGCTCCTCCGCGACGGCGTCGACGTCGTCCGCGGCGAGCAGGCCGGCGGGCTCGCCCACGATGCGGGCCAGCTCGTCGTCACCCCCCTCGGTCGCCTCGAGCCATTGGACGGTGCCGTCGTCGGACTTGCGGATGAGGAGCGCGTCGAGCACGTCGACCGTGCCCGCGTCGACGAGCCGGGCCAGCTCGGCGACGATCTCCCCCTTGAACTCGGCCCTCGGGAACTCGATGAGCACGAGCTCCACGGGTGCGCCGGACGTCGGTCCGGGCGGAGTGCTGGATTCCATGTGCTGCCTCTCTCTCGGACGATGGTCAGGCTGTGGGGTCGTCGGCGGAGGTGCGCAGGATCGCCCAGATCACGAACACGTCGAGCGCGATCACCAGCACCGCCCACACCGGGTAGTACGGCAGGAAGAGGAAGTTCGACAGCGCGCTCAGCCCGGCCAGCCCCACCGCGATCCCGGCCGCCACCGGGCTCCCGCCGAGGAGGAAGAAGCCGGTGAGCAGGAGGAACACGCCCAGGGCCAGGTGGATCCAGCCCCAGGCGGTGAGGTCGAGCGCGAACGCGTACGACGAGGTCCGCACGAAGAAGTCGTCGTTGACGAGGGCCGCCAGCCCTTCGAACCCCTGGAAGAGACCGACCATGATGAGGAGGGACGCCCCGAGCGCGGTCCCGCCCACGGCCCACGCCGACGGGTGGGTACGTCGCGTGCTGGTCGTGCCGGTCATGCGGTCACCTTCCCACTCGACGGTCGCGCGCGCCCGCCGTGGCGCCAGGTCCGTGCCGTCAGGTCACGGCCCGGCGAAACAGCAGGTCATCGCCACGATGATCCGGTCGACGGCGCAAGGCCGCAACCGGGAGCGGGCGCCGGTCACCCACGCGCCCGGGCGCCGACGGGTCAGCGGCCGACGACGGGTCAGCGGCCGACGACGGAGCGCACGTAGGCGGTGGCCGGCTCCTCGAGCGCGGCGCGCAGCCGGTCGAACGTCGCGACGCTCACCGGGCCCGGCCAGTCGTGGGGCAGAGCGCTCGCCGGGAGGCCGGGGTCCACGGCCGGGATGACGCGCCAGTCGTCGAGGGCCCGGGTCCAGCGCGCGAACGCCCCGCTCCCGGGCCCGCGCGGCGCGGCGTCGCCGCCACCGTCGCCGTGCCGGGCCAGGAAGCCGCGGTGCAGCGCCGCGAGCCGGTCGAGGTCCCACCACCGCGCGGCGGCGTCGGCGAACGTGCCCGCCGGGCGCGGCGTCGACGTGACGAAGAGGGTGGCGGCGTCGCGCAGGCCGAGCCCGTCCAAGACCTCCTCCACCTCCCCGGCCAGGTGCGCCGGGCAGATCCACAGGCCCGTGGCCACGTGCCCGCACCCGAGCCCCGCCAGGTGCCGGCGCAGCTGGTGACGTGCGTCGCGACGCGCCTCGGGGACGGTGTACGACACGAGGCACCAGGGGTCGTCCTCCCCCTGGGGCCGGTAGGTGAAGATGCGCCGGTCACCGCGCTCGAGCATCCGGGCGGCGCCCGCCGCCAGCCGGTAGCCGGGCCGCCCGCCTACCACCCCGGCGTCGAGCAGGCCGCGGGACTTGACCCGCGAGACGGCGCTGCGGGCGCTCGAGCCGCCGACGCCGACCTCGCCGAGCAGCGCGACGAGGTCGGCCGCGGCGATCGACCCCCCGACCTGCCGCAGGTACGCGCCCACGACCGTCCGCACCAACGAGGTCGTGCTGCCGGGCCGGGCGTCGACGTCGTCGAGGACCGCGGGCCGGGCGTCAGGGCGGGTAGCGGTGCGGGCGGCCGTCACGGTCGCCCCGTCAGTCCTCGCGGCGCAGGAGGGCGGCCCGGATCGCCTCGACGCCGACGCGCACCTCGTCGAACGACGTCGACAGCGGCGACAGGCCGAGCCGGATGCCGTGCGGGCGCCGGAAGTCGGGCACGACCCCCTGCTGCCACAGCTCGCCGACGACGTCGGCGAACGCCGGGTGGTCGATCGTCACGTGCGAGCCGCGGCGGCCGGCCTCCCGCGGCGACGCGACCTCGACCCCCAGCGGGACCAGGAGCTCGTCGGTCAGGTCCAGCGCGAGCTCGGTGAGCCGCACCGACTTGGCGCGGATCGCGTCCATGCCGGCGCCGGCGATCAGGTCGAGCATGTCCTGCATCGCCAGCATCGAGGTGATCGGCGGCGTGCCGGAGACGAACCGGCGGACCCCGGGGTGCGGGGCGTACGCCGGGCCCATCTCGAACGGGGCGTCCGCGCCCATCCAGCCCTGGATGGGCTGGCGCAGCTGCTCCACCAGGCCCGCGCGCACGTAGCCGAACGCGGGCGAGCCCGGGCCTCCGTTCAGGTACTTGTAGGTGCACCCGGCGGCGAGGTCGACGCCCCAGGCGTCGAGCGCGACCGGCACCGCACCCGCCGAGTGGCACAGGTCCCACAGCACCAGGGCGCCGGCGTCGTGCGCGAGCCGCGTGATCTCGGGGGCGTCGGCGAGGTGGCCGGAGCGGTACGCGACGTGGCTGAGCAGCACGAGCGCGGTGCGCTCGCCCAGCACGGCCGCGACGTCGGCCGGGGTCACGCCGGCCGCGGGGTCGGGGTGGAGCCACACGAGACGCTTGCCGCGCTCGGCCGCGATGCCCTCGAGCAGGTAGCGGTCCGTGGGGAAGTTCCCCGAGTCGACCACGATCTCGTCGCGACCCGCCACGGCGGGCAGGTCCAGCGCCGCCCGCACCAGCTTGTACAGGACGACGGTCGTCGAGTCGCCGACGAACGTCTGGCCCGGTGCGGCCCCCAGGACGACGTCGCCGATCCGGTCGCCGAGCGTCAGCGGCAGCTCGTACCAGGACTCGTCCCAGCCGCGGATCAGGCGCGCCCCCCACCCGGTGGTCGCGAACTGCGCGAGGCGCTCGGCCGCGGCCTTCGTCGGGCGGCCGAGGGAGTTGCCGTCGAGGTAGGCCACGACGTCGTCGGACGGCACGAACCGGTCCCGGTAGGCGGCCAGCGGGTCGGCGGCGTCGAGCGCGGCCGCGCGGGCGGCGGGGTCCAGCTCGGCGGTCGGTGCTGCGGCGGGGGTGGTCACGGCGTGCCCTCCTCGGGGTGGGACGGTCGGGTGGCGGAAGCGGTGGCGGGGTCGGTGGCGGGGTCGGCGACGACGGTGGCGCGGGACAGGAGCTCGACCAGGTCGACGGAGCCCGTGCCCGCGTCGGGCGGCGCGCCCGGCAGGAACGTCGCCAGCCCCGGCACGGGGCGCGACGTCAGGGCGCGCAGCAGGGCGGGCGCCTGCAGCCCCGCCTCGGCCAGCGCCCGCAGCTCGCGCACGTTCAGCCCGACGGGCAGCGGCCCGTTGCCGAGGTCGGTGCCGTAGGCGATCGTGCCGCCCGCGGTGTGGAAGCGGCGCAGGTTGTCGAGCGCGACCTCCCGGTCTCGCTCCTGCCCGACGTCGGGGGCGCCCCAGCCGTGGATGTCCAGCGTGCTGACCCAGACCTGCCGCTCGGCGGCGGCCTCCACGACCGCGTCCGGCAGGCGCTCGGTCCACGGGGTGTGCGCGAGCCGCCCGACGCCGGCCTCGAGCGCCCGCTCGGCCTGGCCGGGCCCCTCGACGTGCGCCACGACGGGCAGACGGTGCGCGCGCGCCGCGCCGACGACGGCCGCCAGGGTGGCGTCGTCGAGCACCGGTCCCCCGGTGTGCAGCGTGACCTTGACGTACGACGCGCCGGCCGCGACCTGGCGCGCGACGGCCGGCGCGGCGTCGGCCGGCGTGGCCACGGGGTCGACGGCGCCTGCCGGCGCCCACGCCCGGTCTGCCGGGTAGCCGCCCGGCGCCGCGAGGAACGCGCCGGCCACGCGCACGTGCGGGAACCCGGACGTGCCGGGCCAGGCGGCCGCGACGGCCCGGTCCCAGCCGAGGTCGTCCACGCCGGCGACCCCGCCCGCGCGCAGCGCGAGCGGGTCGGCCAGGCCCAGGTGCACGTGGGCGTCGACGAAGCCGGGCAGCAGCGTGCCTCCGTCGACGGCGCGCGCCTGCGGGACGCGGCGCGGCAGGCCCTGCGCCATCAGACGCCGAGCTCCGTGCGCACGGCGAACAGCTCGGGGAAGAACGTGAGGTCGAGGGCCTTCTTCAGGAAGGCCGCGCCCGAGGACCCGCCGGTGCCGCGCTTGAACCCGATGATGCGCTGCACGGTGCGCAGGTGGCGGAACCGCCAGAGCTGGAAGTTGTCCTCGAGGTCGACGAGCTCCTCGCAGGCCTCGTAGGCCGACCAGTGCGCCTGCGGGTCGGCGTAGATCGCCCGGAAGACCTCGACGAGGGCGTCGTCGTGGGTGTGGGCGTGCGTGACGTCCCGCTCCAGCAGGTGCTGCGGGACGGCGTGCCCGGCGCGCGCGAGGTAGCGCAGGAACTCGTCGTAGACGCTCGGCTCCTCCAGCAGCCGGCGCAGCACGTCCTGCGCGGGCGGCTCGGCGTCGAAGACGCGCAGCATCCGGGAGTTCTTGTTGCCGAGCAGGAACTCCACCGCCCGGTACTGGTACGACTGGAAGCCCGACGCGTTGGCCAGGGCGCCGCGGAACTCGCCGTACTCGCTGGGCGTCAGCGTGGCCAGCACCGACCACTGCTCGGTCAGCGTCTTCTGGATGTGCTTGACCCGGGCGATCCGCTTGAGCGCCGCCGGCAGGTCGTCGGCCGCGAGCAGCTCGCGCGCCGACAACAGCTCGTGCAGCACGAGCTTGAGCCACAGCTCCGTCGTCTGGTGCTGCACGATGAAGAGCATCTCGTCGTGGTGGGCGGGCGAGCTCACGGGCGCCTGGGCCGTCAGCAGCCGGTCCAGCCGCAGGTACGAGCCGTACGTCATCTGGTCGCGCAGGTCGGTGACGATCTCGGCCTCGAGCTCGCGCTCGTTGGTCGCGGGCGCGGGGCCCGTCGGTGGCGTCGGTGGCGCGGTCGGCGTGGGGTGAGCCATGACGACCGAGCGTACTGCACAATCGTGACGACCGGCCGAAAGACGCAGCACGCCGGCCGGGGCCCGACGCCCGACCGGACCCCCGAGACGGAGGACCATGACCCAGGGACGGACCACCACGACCGGCTCGGGCACGACGGGCCCGGACCCGACGGGTGCCCCCGGCACGTCGGCGCTCGCGGCCGCCGGCGTCGCGCCCGACGAGGAGCGCCTCTACCGGCTGCTCGTGACCGTCGGCACCTCGGACGTGCCGCACCTGGCCGACGTCCTCGCCGAGCCGGCCGACGACGTGGCCGACGTCCTCGCCCGGCTCGTCGAGCACGGCCTCGCGGCAGCCCACGGCGACCCGCCGCGCTACTCCGCGACCGCGCCCGACGTCGCGCTCGCACCCCGCGTCCTGAGCACCCAGACGGCGCTGCACCACGCCACCTCGGCGATCGCCGAGCTCGCCGAGGAGCACCGGGCCAGCACCCGGCGGCGCCACGCCGACCAGCTCGTGGAGGTCGTCACCGGCCAGGCCGCGCTCCGCCAGGCGCTGCGCAGCCTCCAGCTCTCCACCCGTTCCGAGATCCTGTGGTTCTGCCGGGCCGGTCACGTGGCGATGCCCTCGGCCGACAACGACGAGGAGTTCGCCATGCTGGCCCGGGGCGTGCGGTACCGGGTCGTGTACGAGCAGGCCCTGCTCGAGGAGCCGGGCATGATCGACAGCCTCGTCCTCGGCGTCCAGGCGGGCGAGGAGGCGCGGGCCGCTCCCTCGCTCCCGGTCCGGCTGGCCGTCGCCGACGGGGCGGTCGCCCTGCTCCCGCTGGTCCCCGCCCGCGACGGGGTCACCGAGCCGACGGCCGCCCTGGTGCGCGACAGCAACCTGCTCACGGCGCTCATCGCCCTGTTCGAGAGCTACTGGGCGGACGCGTCGCCGCTCCTGGTCGGCCACGCCGGCGACGAGGAGGACCACCCCCTGGCCGTCCGCTCCCCCACCGCGCCCCTAGGCGCGGACGAGCGGCGCCTGCTGTCGCTGCTCGTCGCCGGCGTGAGCGACAAGGCCATCGCGACCCGCCTGGGGCTCAGCACCCGCACCGTGCAGCGCCGGGTCAGCGACCTGATGGCCCTCACGGGCGCGCAGACCCGGATGCAGTTCGCCTGGCACGCGGCGCAGCGCGGGTGGCTGACCGCGGACGGTCAGCCGATCCCGTAGGCACGCTCGACCGTCTGCCTCAGGGTGCCACCGTCCGCGTCGGTCACCCGCACGTCCAGGGACACCGGCCCGGTGCGCCGGCCGTGCACGACCCGCGCGTCGAACGCCCGGCCGCCGGCCCGTGTCACGTCCAGCCGCTCCCACGTCGCGCCGTCGTCGAACGACACCCGGGCCTCGACCTTCGCCACCCGCGGCGCCCGGGCGCCGAGCAGCCCGGGGTGCGCGACGCGGAGCCGCAGGTCGTGGAACGGCCGGCGGGTGTGCACCCGGTTGTCCAGCCCGACCGGCACGTCGTGGTCGACCCGCATCATCGGCAGCCCCGCGGCCCGGCTCCCCGCGGGCCTCCGCGAGCCGAAGGTCCACACCGACCGGGTGGCGGTGCCGAGCTCCCAGTCGGCCCCGTCGCGCCGGGTCGCGAGCTCGACCTGGTACGTCGCGGCCGGCTTCCTCGCCCGGAACGTGCCCCAGACGCCCGGTCCCTCGCCGATGACGACACCGTCCTCGAGCACCCGCCCGCTGGCCTCCGACGCCGACGCGCGGGCGGACGTCTCGGCCGCGCCCTGCACGAACTCCGGGACCTGGATCGTCAGCTCGTCACCGCTGCGGGACGCCTCGCGGACCGCCGGGCGCTGCACGCCGCCGTACCAGTCGTAGGCGACCCGCTCGCCGGGGGCGTAGGTGCGCAGGTCGTGCGTCGCGCCGCCGCTGATCGGGTTGAGCGAGTCCCACGAGAAGTAGTGCAGGACGTGCTGGCGCCACAGCGTGTCGCCGGCCGACACGTACTCGACGCGCGACTGCGGGGTGCGCAGCTCGTGCTGGGACTCGACGATCGTCGAGCGCTGCCACGGCCGCCACGCGAACCGCTGCTCCTTCGACCACTCCTCGCCGCCCATCTCGTGGTAGCCCGCCTCGACCGTCGCGGTGTTCGCGGGCGACACCCGGTGCACCACGTCCCGCGGCACCCGGTCGGGCGAGACCTGGACGACGTCGTACCGGTACGGGTACTGCTGGTCGCCGCTGAGCCTCAGCTCCGTCGGCCCCTGCGCCAGCCGCCGAGCGAGCCGGTCCACCTCGTCGGGGGCGAGCACGGCCACGGGCAGCGGCAGCCGGGCGCCCCGCCCGGTGAACTTCACCCACCACGACGTCCCCTCGGCCGGCGCGACCAGCACCGCCGCGGCGCCCGCCTCGGCCGCGGCCGCCGCGGCGGCGCGCTCCTGCCCCTTGCTGTCCAGGTGCACGACGACGACCGCCCCCGCGACGTCCCGGCCCGCGTAGTCCTCGGCGAGCCCGCGCCCGACGTCCACGACCGGACGGGCTCCCCGCAGGTCCGCCTCGGGCGAGTACCGCTCGTACCGCGGCCACAGCACGAGGCCGTGCCGGCCGGGCTCCCGCGCGCGCAGCATGGGCGCCGCCAGCTGCCAGCGGGAGGTGAACTCGAAGTAGCCGCCGTCCGCGGGCTCGGTGGGCGTGACGTTGATCCGCGAGGTGCCGTCGAACTTCATCGTCGAGTTCGACAGCCGGCGCGAGCCGATGTCGCGGTACGTGGTGAACCCGAGGTTCCCGCGCGGCTCCGCCGGCTTCGGGGTCACGACCCGCACCGGGTTCGCGTCCCGGGCGTCGACGACCAGCTCCGTGTCCCCGGTGATCTCCAGGTCGGGGTCCACGATCACCGACGACTCCCCCTGCCCGTCGTTCACCATCGCGTGCAGGAAGTACGCGCCCTCGCCCACGCGGACCCGGCGCGTCTCGCCGGGCTTGTCGAACGTCACGACGTCGAACCGCGGGTCCTCGCCCAGCAGCACCACGGGCGACGCCATGGCCTCCTCGCCCGACCGGTCGAGGCCACGGACCGTCACCGTGTGGATCGGCGGCTCCTTGACCACGCCGACCGTGGTGTGCACGACGACGTCCCCGGCGGTGGCCGTCAGCCAGCCGGTGTGCTGTCCCACCGGCAGCGCGCCGACGTCGGCCGTGACGGGGACGCCGGCGCTGCCGCCCGCCGGGACCGTCACGGTGTCCCCGCCGACGTCCACGGCGTCGCCGGTCGGGTCGCCCTGCGCGTCCGCGAGCGTGAGGGACAGGGACAGCTCGACGTCGGCGTCGCCCTCGTTGGTCCAGGTCACCTCCGACGAGGCACGGCCGTCGTCCCCGTCGGTGAAGCTCCCGAGGTGCACGGTGCCGGTGCCGGTGACCTGCTGGGTGGCCGCCCGTGCGACGTCGACCCTGCCACCGCCCTGCTCGTACGGCGTCCCCGCGCCGGTGGCCGCCGTGCTGACCAGGGCGTCCTTCAGCTGCGCGCGGGACCAGCCGGGGTGCTGCGCGGCCAGCAGCGCGGCGGCACCCGCGACGTGGGGCGCGGCCATGGACGTGCCGTTCGCGGCGGTGTACAGGTCGTCGACCGGGTCCCCCAGCCCGGTGCCGGCGGCCCGGGCGGCGACGATCCCCACGCCCGGGGCGGTGAGGTCCGGCTTCACGGCCAGGTCGCCCAGCCTGGGGCCGCGGCTGGAGAAGTCCGCGAGCACGTCGGCACGGTCGACGGCCCCGACCGTGAGCGCCGAGGCCGCCGCACCGGGGGTGCCGACCGTCCAGCCGCGCGGCCCGTCGTTGCCCGCGGACACGACGAACAGCACGTCGTGGTCGGCGGACAGCGCGTCGACCGCGCTGCTCAGGGGGTCCGAGCCGTCGGTCGGGCCGCCGCCCAGGCTCAGGTTGACGACGTCCGCCCCGGCGCCCGCGGCCCACTCCATGCCGGCGATGATGTCCGAGTCGTAGCCCGTGCCCGCGTCCGACAGCACCTTGCCCGAGAGCAGGTCTGCGCCGGGCGCGACGCCGGACCGCCGGCCGTCGGAGCCCGCGCCGGTCCCGGCGACGGTGGACGCCACGTGCGTGCCGTGCCCGTGTCCGTCGGCCGGCGTCGCGCTGGTGGAGAAGTTCTCTTCGGCCACGACCTTTCCTGCCAGGTCGGGGTGGGCCACGTCGACGCCGGTGTCCAGCACCGCCACCGTCGTCCCGGTGCCGTCCACCCCGGCGTCCCACGCGGTGGGTGCACCGATCTGGGCGGTGCTCTCGTCCAGGTCGACCTGCACCTGGCCGTCGAGCCACAGCTTCTCCACGCCGCCTGCGAGGGCCGCGTCCTCGGCTCCCGGCCGCAGCGCCCGGGCGCCGACGTCGCCCGCCGCGACCGACTCCCAGAACCGGCCGGCGTCCTCCTTGTCGACGGCGAGCGCCTGCGCGTCGATGCTCTCCAGCCGCTCCTGCGGCTCGGCCGCCGCGAGGGACCGCACGCCGGGCCGGGCACCGTCCGCCAGGGTCGCGATCACCGGCAGCGTGTCGGTGGACGCGTCGTCGTACCCCTGGGAGACCAGCGCGTCGACGCTGAACAGCTCCCGGTCGAGCAGGTCCTCGGCGACGTACGGCAGGACGTCGAGCGGCAGGACGTACAGCTCGCCGTCGATCTCGAGCTGGTGGACGTCGATCGTCTCGCGCCCCTCGCCCGGCTCGATCGTCACCGCGCGCCGCCCGTCGGCCTCGTGGAGCCGCACCGTGTCGCCCGTCAGCAGCGTGACCGACGTCGCCGCCGCGCCCGGGCGCTCGGTGGCCGGCGTCGCGCCGCCCCCGCCGGGGTCCGCGGTGGCCGCGCCCCCGAACGAGGCGACGACCACGGCCGTCGTCGTGATCCCTGCGAGCAGTGTCCGACGCATCCTTGGTGCTCCCTCTCCGCCGAGGGGCTCCGGCGAGCCCGCCCTCCGAGGATGTGTCACCCGCCCGGCGGTGTCACGGTCCGCCGGTGTCGCAGATCGTCATGTCGTCATTGCGACACGTCCTCCCCCGGCGGCACGACCATCTCGGCGCGGACCCCCAGCAGGCGCACCTCCCGGCCCGGCTCGAGGCGCTCGGCCAGGTCGAGCACGGCGGCCGTCAGCTCGTCGAGGGACCGCGTCGGCGCGGACAGCTTCCGCGCGAGGGTCCGGGTGAAGAAGGGCGCATAGCGCACCTTGAGCCCCACCCGGAACACCGCCCGCCCCTCGCCCTCGGTGTCCGCGTGCACCTGCGCGGCGAGCTCCCTCAGCGCCGCGGTCACCTGCTCCGGCGTCGTGAGGTTGCGCTGGTACGTGGTCTCGCGGCTGTGCCCGCGCGCCACCCACGGCGTGTCGTCGACGACGGCGGAGCCGTCGCCGCGGCCCAGGTCGCGGTACCAGGCGCCCATGCGGGGGCCGAACTCCGCGACCAGGGTGTCGAGGTCGGCCGCGGCGAGCTGCGCCACCGTGCCGATGCCGTGGGCCGCCAGCCGCCTGGACACCTTGGACCCCACGCCCCACAGCGCGTCGGTGGGCCGCTCACCCATCACCTCGAACCAGGTGTCGGCGGTGAGGCGGAACACGCCAGCGGGCTTGCCGAACCCGGTGGCGATCTTCGCCCGGACCCTGGTGTCGCCGATGCCGACCGAGCAGTGCAACGCGGTCGCCTCCAGCACCGCCCGCTGCACGCGGCGCGCTTCCGCCTCCGGGTCGTCGGCGTCGCAGCCGAGGAACGCCTCGTCCCAGCCCAGCACCTCCACCACCGAGCCGAGCCCGCGCAGCGTGTCCATCACGTGCGCGGACGCCGCGTCGTAGGTCTCGTGGTCGACGGGCAGGAGCACCGCGTCCGGGACCTTGCGGACCGCGACCCGCAGCGGCATGCCGGACCGCACGCCGAAGGCCCGCGCCTCGTACGACGCCGTCGAGACCACGGTGCGTTCGGACGGGTCGCCGCGGCCGCCCACGATCACGGGCCTGCCGGCCAGCTCCGGGCGCCGCAGGACCTCGACCGCGGCCAGGAACTGGTCGAGGTCGACGTGCAACACCCAGCGGAACGCGCGCGGGCCCATGGGTCGAGTCTTGCCCGGCCGGGCCCCGCCCTCAACGCGGTGCGGCGCCGCCCGGCGCCCCCGGTGCCGTCCGGCGCCGTCCGGCGGCGTCCGGCGGCGGGCCGGTCCGTCCTCACCAGGGGACGGGGCCTGCCTCGTTGAAGAACCCGCCCCGAGGGCCGTCGTCGGGCAGGCGGGCCAGCCGGACCGCGATCGTGGCGCCCTGTGCGGGGGTGCGCGGGGCCTGGTGGCCGGTGAAGTCGGTGGCCACATGGCCGGGGCACGCGGAGTTGACGATGACCGCGGTGTCCGCCAGCCGGCGCGCGTACTGGACCGTCAGCGCGTTGAGCATCGTCTTCGACGAGGCGTAGGCGGCCAGGAGCGGCCCCGTGTGCAGCTCCAACGACCCCATGTCGCTGGACATGTTGACGATCCTGGGCGCACCCGCCCTCTCGAGCAGGGGGAGCATCGCGTTGGTGACGCGCACGACGCCGAGGACGTTCGTGTCCAGCACGGTGCGCAGGACGGCCAGGTCGAGCGTCGTCGGGTCCTGGGCGCCCCCGTCGAGCCTGCCCGAGATCCCCGCGTTGTTGACGAGGACGTCGAGACGCCCCGCCTCCGCCTCGATCTCCTGCGCCGCCGTGGCGACGCTCTCGTCGGACGTGACGTCGAGCGCGACACCGAACGCGTCCACGCCGTCCGCCCGGAGCTTCTGGACTGCCGCGTCCCGGCGCTCGTCGTCGCGCGCACCGACAGCGACCCGGAACCCTTCGGCGCCGAGCCCGTGCGCGACGGCGTAACCGATCCCCTTGTTGGCGCCGGTGACCAGCGCGATCTTCTTCTCGTCCATGGGAGAGATGTTGCGCGGCGCGCGCACGGTCCGTCCAAGACCGATCGGGTCGCCTGTGATACCGCCCGGGTATGAGTGCGTAGGGTCGTGCCGTGGACGGTCTCGAGACGCGCGAGCTGCGCTACTTCACCGCGGTGGCCGACGAGCTGCACTTCGGCCGGGCCGCCGAGAGGCTGGGCATCGCCCAGCCCCCGCTGTCGCGCGCGATCCACCAGCTGGAGCGACGGTTCGGGGTCCGGCTCTTCGACCGCGACCGGCGCGGCGTCTCGCTCACGGAGGCGGGGACGGTGCTGCGCCGCGAGGCGGGGCCGGCGCTCGCCGCCGTCGAGGCGGCGGCACGGCGCACCCGGCGGGCCGCGGACCCGTCGCGGACGATCACGCTCGTGACCAAGGCCGGTGCCTCGCACGACCTCCTGCGGTCCCTCCTCGACGCGTCCTCGCGCGTCCCGGACGCCGCACCGGTCGACGTGGTCCTGTGCGAGGTGGGAGAGCAGGCCGGGTTCCTCCGCACCGGGGCGGCCGACGTGGCGCTCATGCACCGCCCGTACGACGACCTCGCAGGGTTCGAGACGCAGGACCTGCTGACGGAGGGCCAGGTGGCGATCGTCCCCGCCGCGCACCCCCTCGCGTCCCGGGACCGAGTGACGGTCTCCGACGTCGCGCACGTCCCGGACCTGCCGATCGCGCGCTGGCCGCGTCTCGACGGCTCCTACCCCGACGGGCCGGGGCCCGAGGTACGGACGCAGTCGCAGCTCGCGCAGCTGGTGGCCCTGGGACGGGCCCTCCTGGTCATCCCCGCCTCCAGCCGGGCGTGGCAGTGGCCGCAGCACGCCGCGGTCCCCGTGACCGACGCGCCACCCGTCACGACGGTCCTCGCCTGGCCGGCGCACCTGCGCTCGGGCGGCCTCGACGCCCTGCGCGAGACCGCGGCCGCGCTGCCGCAGGCGCAGGGCGCCGACGACCCGGGCCTCCCCGCGGAGCCTCGCCGCCGAGCCTGACGCCGTCGGCGTCAGGCCCCGGCGCGGTCGGCGAGCGCCAGGACCCAGCGGGCCCGGTCGATCATCGCCACGTCGAGGAACGTGCCGTCCGCCAGGACCACCGTCCCCGACCCGGCGTCCGCGGCCTCGGCCACGCGCGCCACGACCTCGCGGGCCCGCTCCACGTCGCGCTCCGTCGGCGCGAACGCCTGCCGGATGACGTCGAGCTGGCCGGGGTGGATGGCGGTCCGCCCGCAGAACCCCAGCGCCCGGCCCGCCCGGCACGACGCGGCGAGCCCGTCCAGGTCACGCACGTGCGTGTACGCGGACATCGCGGGGGCGGGCAGCCCGGCGGCCCGTGCGGCCACCACGACCCGCGACCGCGGCCACGCCAGCCCCGCCTCGTCGTCGACCCGCAGGTCGGAGCGCAGGTCCGCCTCGCCCAGGCCGACGGACGCGACCTGCGCGGACGCGGACGCGAGCTCGAACGCCCGCTCCACCCCGAGGGCGGACTCGAGCAGCAGGTGCAGGGGCCGTCCGGGCAGGGCGCCGGCCAGGGCGCACACCTGCGAGACCGACTCGACCTTGGGCACCCGCACCCCGACCGACGGCGGCAGCGCGGCGACGGCCGCCACGTCGGCGGCGTGCCACGGCGTGCCCGCGGCGTTGATCCGCACCTGCACCTCCAGGCCGGCGGGCTCGGGACCAGCAGCCCTGCCGCCCAGGAGGCCGGCGAGGTTCCCGCGGGCCGCGTCCTTGGCCCCCGGGGCGACGGCGTCCTCCAGGTCGACGAGGACGGCGTCGGCGCCGGAGGCGAGCGCCTTGGCGACCCGGTCCGGGCGGTCGGCCGGCACGTACAGCAGGGTCAGCGGCGGCACGGGCGCCCCGCCGGCCGCCGGCCCGTGGGCCCCGGCGCCGGTCACACCGCCCCCTCGGCGCGCAGGGCCGCGACCCGCTCCGGGGCGAACCCCAGCTCGTCGAGCACGGCGTCCGTGTCCGCGCCGTGCGCCCGCCCGGTGTGCCGGATGACGCCGTCGTGCCCCGAGAGCCGGAACAGCGGCCCCTGCATGAGCATCGGCCCGAGGTCCGGGTCGTCGATCTCGTGGATGGTCCCCAGGGCGCGGAACTGCGGGTCACGGACGATGTCGTGCGCGTCGTAGATCGGCGCCACGGCTGCCTGCGCCTCCTCGAACGCCGCCACGACCTCGTCGCGCGTGCGCTGCGCGATCCAGCCGCCGACGGCGTCGTCGAGCTCGTCGGCGTGCTGCGCCCGGTCCACGCCGCGCGCGAACCAGGGCTCGTCGACCAGCTCGGGCCGCCCCACCAGCCGCACCACCCGCTCGGCGATGGACTGCGCCGAGGTCGACACGGCGACCCAGTGCCCGTCGCTCGTGCGGTAGGTGTTGCGGGGCGCATTGTTGGTCGAGCGGTTCCCGGTGCGCGGCTGGGTGGTGCGCAGCTGGTCCCACCGGGTGATCTGCGGTCCCAGCATCGCCAGGATCGGCTCGACGATGGCGGTGTCCACCACCTGGCCGCGCCCCGTGCGCTCCCGGCTCGACAGGGCGACCATGACGGCGAACGCCGTCGCGAGCGACGCCACGCCGTCCGCGAGCCCGAAGGGGGGCAGGGTGGGCGGCCCGTCGGGCTCACCGGTCATCGCGGCGAACCCGCTCATGGCCTCGGCCAGGGTGCCGAAGCCGGGCCGGGTGCGGTACGGCCCCACCTGGCCGAACCCGCTCACGCGCGCCAGCACCAGGCCGGGGTTGCGTGCCGACAGCTCCTCGTAGCCGAGCCCCCAGCGCTCCAGCGTGCCCGGGCGGAAGTTCTCGATCACCACGTCGGAGCGCTCGGCGAGCGCGAGGAAGACCTCCCGGCCGCCCGCGCTGCCCAGGTTCGCGGTGACGGCCCGCTTGTTGCGCCCGAGGGTCTTCCACCACAGGTTCACGCCGTCCTTCGCCGCGCCGTGGGTGCGCGACGGGTCGGGCTTCGTGGGGTGCTCGACCTTGATCACCTCGGCCCCCATGTCGCCCAGGTGCATCGCCGCCATCGGCCCCGCGAACAGGGTCGACGCGTCGACGACGCGCAGGCCGGCGAGCGCGCCGGCGCCGGGCTCGCGCGAGACGGTCATCGGGTCACCTCCGTCGTGTCCTGCGTGCCCGGCGCGTCGGGCAGGTCCCACGCGCACCGGAACCCGACGGTGGCGCCGCGGGCGAGGCCGAGCCCCGGCAGCAGCAGCTTCACCGCGTGGTCCGGCGCGCGCCGGCCGCCCTCGACGTACCAGTCCGAGCCCTCGGCGCCGTGGTCGCTGCCTCCCTTGAGCATGACGTACCGGGTGCGGCCGTCGCTGTGCTCGCTGTCGGTCCAGTTCCACACGGCCGGCTCGCCGCGTCGGAACCCGGGCTGCCCGGGCCGCCCCTCGCCCGCCAGCTGCCACTCGTCCTCGGTGGGCAGCCGGCCGCCGCGCCACGCGCAGTAGGCCCGCGCGTCGTCGAGGTCCACGAAGGTCACCGGCTCGTCCTCGGTGCCCGGTGCCGGGTGCCCGTGGGCCCAGTGCGCCAGGAAGCGGTGCGGCTCGGCGGGCGCGTAGCCGGTCTCGGTGACGAACGCGGCGAACTGCGCGTTGGTCACCTCGGTGACGGCGACCGCGACGGGTGCCACGAGCTCGCCGTCGCGCTGCAGCGTGCGCGCGTCGTGCAGGCGCGGCGGCAGCGGCTTCCACTCGTCGACGTACGGCGCGCCCTGGTACATCCCGGTCTCGCGGGCGCGGTGCCGCACCGTGACGACGTACCCGCCGGCCGGAACGACGACCGCGCCGGCCTCCGGCCCCGCGCCGGGCCCGGGCGCGATCCCCGCGGGGGCCTCGGGCCGCAGCCGGCGGGCGAGCCGGTGGGGGAAGCGTGCGTCCGGGTCGTGCGCGCCCGCCCCCGGCTCGTCGATGCGGGCGACGGCGGACCGCAGACCCGCGAGCCACGCCGGCTCCTCGCCGCCTGCCACGCCGCCCGCCACGCCGCCCGCCACGCCGTCGGCCCGGACCAGCGCCGCGATCCCGCGGCCGGGGACGGTGACGCGCGAGCCGTCGGCGAGCACGGGCCCTGCGTAGTCGTCCTCGCCCCGGTTGACCAGCGTCCACAGCGCGACGCCGTCGGCCTCCCAGCGGGAGGCGTACACCCCGGCGGACTCGGCCTCGGGCGCCAGCCGGGCGAGCGGCGTCCACTCCCCCGCCAGGAGGAGCTCGTGACCGGCTCGCTGGACGGCCTGCATCCGGCGCAGCGTCGCCGCGTCACGTGCCGACCAGCCGACCCACACCCCGAAGACGACCTCCCACACCATGACGCCCACGCCGTTGAGCCAGGCGGACTGCAGCTCCTCGGAGTGGTCCCGGTGCCAGCGCCGCACGTGGTGCTGCATGTGCCGGCGCTCGTACCAGTGGGCGCGCAGCACGCCGGGGACGGGAGAGTCCGCGAAGAACTGCGCCCACGACGACGAGTGGTCCTCGATGCGCTCCACCGGCAGCTTGGACTCGCCCTCGAGCACGATGCCGGGCCGGGCCGCCTCGAGCCGGGCGACGAGCTCCGGCTCCGCCTTCTTCAGGGTGTCGAGGAAGACCCCGTCCGCGCGCAGGTCGCGCACGAGCGCGGCCAGCTCGGTGAGGTCGTCCTCGCCGCGCCGGGTGCCGGTGTCCCACGGGTTGTAGTCGACGAACACGTGCAGGCCGGCCTCGTGGAACGCGGCCACCAGCTGGGCGATGCCGGGCACGTCGCGGTAGAAGTCCCACTGGTTGCGGTCGTCGATCCCGATGACCGGGTAGGCGTGCCACAGCACGACGGCGTCGAGCCCCCCGAACCGCTCGCGGGCGTCGGCGAGGAAGCGCTCGGGGGTGAAGCGTCGCTCGTCGAAGGAGTAGAGCAGCTCGTCCCAGAGCCACACCTGCGCGACCGAGCGGCAGCCGGCCGCCCACGCCGCCCCGGGCCGCGTGTAGGCCGCCCCCGTGTAGCCGTGGCGCTCCCGGGCGTCGTCGCGCCACGCCGCGAGCCGCTCGCGCCACGCGGGCCGGTCGGCGGGGTCGGCCGGCCCCACGAAGATCTTCGCGTCGTCGAGCGCCACGCTCTGCTCGGGCGTCAGCGCGCCGCCGAGCGGCACCGGCGTCGGCCGGTCGATGGGCCTCGGGACGAGGGGGTCGAACGTGTACGTCATGGGAGCTCTCTCGGTGCCGGACGGCGGTCGTGCGGACGGTGGGTGCGGTCGGGGGCGATCGGTGCGGTCGGGGTGGGTGCGGTCGGGGTGGGTGCGGTCGGGGTGGGTGCGGTCGGGGTGGGTGCGGTCGGGGTGGGTGCGGTCG
>NZ_BMDG01000017.1 GCF_014635665.1 Isoptericola cucumis | reverse complement strand
TGGTGCAGCTCCATGATCTTGCCGCTGATGTGCGGCTCCAGGGCGCTGTAGTCGTAGGGCAGGTCAGGGAGCGTGTAGACAGCCATGCTGAGTTACCTCCGGGATTCGAGCCGCGCGCCGTCGCCGGCGCGCGGCAGGTGCGTCGTCGAGCATTGGCCCCGGCCGGGGCTCACCGGCCGGAGATGACGGAGACCCGCACGCCAAGCCCGCCGGAGCGGATTCGGGGCGCGCGGGTCACCGTTCTAGCCTGCAGGAGTTTCAGTGCTCCCGCTCGACGTTTCCAGACCCCGAGACCAGCTCGGGGGCGGTGTGGGCGGACTCGAGCTCGTCGTGCTCGCCGTGCGAGTGCGCGGCAGCCAGCTCGGCCGGCGTCACGGGCTCCACCCGGTCCTCGAAGAAGAACCGGGACAGACGCTGCCAGCGACGGTCCTGCTTGTAGCCCTTGCGCTTGACGCCGCGGGCGTCGGTGGCCGGCTCGATCTCCAGCGGGGCGTGCGCGTCGTAGTTCACCCGCAGCCAGCGCTCCTGCTCGTCGAGGGGGCGGTGCACCTCGATGTACTCACCGTTCGCGAAGCGGACGATGCGGCCGGTCTCGTGACCGTGCAGGACGAGCTCGCGGTCCTTGCGCTGCAGGCCGAGGCAGATGCGCTTGGTGATCCAGAACGCGAAGACCGGACCGGCGAAGAACAGGAACCTGAAGACCCAGGTGATCGTGTTGATCGACAGGCTGAAGTGTGTCGCGATGAGGTCGTTGGACCCCGCCAGCGCCAGGATGATGAACGCGGTGAGGAACGCGACGCCCAGGCCGGTGCGCACCGGCACGTTGCGCGGGCGGTCGAGCAGGTGGTGCTCACGGTGGTCGCCCGTCACCTTCGCCTCGATGAAGGGATAGACGAACAGGAACGTGAACAGCAGGCCCGGGATCACCACGGCCGGGATCAGGATGTTGAGCGACAGGGTGTACCCGCCGATCACGTACTCCGTCTGGCCCGGCATGAGCCGCAGGGAGCCCTCCAGGAAGAGCATGTACCAGTCGGGCTGGGCCCCTGCGGAGACCGGTGACGGGTCGTACGGCCCGTAGTTCCAGACGTTGTTGATCGCCATCGTGCCGCCCATGAGGGCCAGGACACCGAAGATGATGAAGAAGTTGCCGCCCATCTTCGTGGCGAACGCCGGGACGGCGGGGGAGCCGACCACGTTGTTGTTGGTGCGCCCGCCACCCGGGTACTGGGTGTGCTTGTTGAGCACCATGAGGAACAGGTGCACACCGATCAGCGCCAGCAGCAGGGCGGGCACGACGAGGATGTGCAACGTGAACAGGCGCGGGACGATGTGCTCGCCCGGGAACTCGCCGCCGAAGATGAAGTACGACAGGTACGAGCCGATGATCGGGATCGACTTCACGACGCCGTCGGTGATGCGCAGGCCGTTGCCCGAGAGCACGTCGTCAGGCAGCGAGTAGCCGGTGAACCCGGCCAGGAGGCCGAGGATCAGCATCGTCACGCCGACGAGCCAGTTGAGCTCGCGCGGCTTGCGGAACGCGCCGGTGAAGAAGACGCGCATCATGTGCACGACGATGCCGGCCATGAAGATGAGCGCCGACCAGTGGTGGATCTGGCGCATCAGCAGGCCGCCGCGCACCTCGAACGACATGTCGAGCGTCGAGGCGAAGGCCACGGACATGAGCTCGCCGTGCATCGACGCGGGGTGCTCGTTCTCGTAGCGCGTGAGCGCCATCGAGGGCTCGAAGAACATCGTCAGGAAGAAGCCCGACAGGATCAGCACGACGAACGAGAAGAGCGCGATCTCGCCGAGCATGAAGGACCAGTGGTCCGGGAAGACCTTGCGGACGAGCTGCTTGGCGAGGACGCCGACCTTGGTCCGCTGGTCGAGGAAGTCGGCGGTCTTGCCGATCGCAGTGGTCGGTTCCGCCACGGAGGAGGGGGTCGTGGTGCTCACTTGAGGCGCTCCCAGTAGCTCGGGCCGATGGGCTCGTTGAAGTCGTCCTCCGCGACGAGGTAGCCCTCGTCGTCCACCGTGATCGGCAGCTGCGGCAGGGGACGCTTGGCCGGGCCGAAGACCACCTTCGCGCCGTCCGCGATGTCGAACGTCGACTGGTGGCAGGGGCACAGCAGGTGGTGCGTCTGCTGCTCGTACAGGGCGACCGGGCAGCCGACGTGGGTGCAGATCTTCGAGTAGGCGACGATCCCGTCGTAGGAGGCGCCCTCGCGGTGGTCGCGCTTGAGGTCGCGCGGGTCGAGTCGCACCAGGAGCACGACGGCCTTGGCCTTCTCCGTGATCCAGTGGTGGGTCTCGCGCTCCTCGGCGGGTACGTCGGGGATGACGTGGGCGACGGAGCCGACGGTCAGGTCGGCGGCCCGGATCAGGCGGCCCGACGGGTCGTAGGCGAGGCGCGTGCCCTTCTTCCACATCGTGTGGCGGAACTTGCTGACGTTCCAGTCACCGCCGACGCTCGAGACGAGCGGCACGGCGATCGACAGCGGGAAGAGCGCGAGCGCCAGACCGACGGAGCCGAGGAGCATGGGGCGCCGGGCGATGCCGGCGTCCTTGCCGCCCTCCTTGAACTGGTTCGCGACGACCGCGCGGACCTCGTCCGAGCTGCTGCTCGGGTGCCGCTCCTCGACGTGCTCGTGGTTCGACATCAAGGTCTTGGCCCAGTGCACCGCGGCGATGCCGATCCCCAGGAGGGACACGGCCATGGCGACACCGAGGAGGAGCGTCGAGAGGCGCACGCCCTCGGTGGTGCCGTCCGGCCGCACGGCGAAGTACGCCACGACCGAGCCGACGGTGCCGAGGCACGAGATCAGGAAGATCAGGACGATCAGGCGCTCGTTGCGTTTGGCGGAGCGCGGGTCGGTATCCGTCAGGCGCGGCTTGTGCTCCGGCACACCGGGGTCGGTGAAACGGTCGGCCTGGGCCAGCGTCCCGTCGCCGCCGTGCGGCGTCACGTCGCGCGAGGGCTGGGGGTTCTGGTTCTCGCTCACGAGGACTTCGCTCCGATCCACACTGCTGCACCGATGATCAGGCCGAGGCCCACGACCCAGGCCCACAGGCCTTCGGAGACGGGGCCGAGCGACCCGAGGGACAGGCCGCCGGCGGAGCCCTCACGCTGCTCGTCGATGAACGCGACGATGTCGCGCTTCTCTTCCGGGGTGATGTTGGCGTCGTTGAACACCGGCATGGACTGGGGACCGGTGAGCATGGCCTGGTAGATGTTGCGGTCCGAGGTCTCGAAGAGAGACGGGGCGAACTTGCCCTCGGACAGGGCACCGCCCGCGCCGACGGCGTTGTGGCACATCGCGCAGTTGGTGCGGAAGAGGGCCATGCCGTTGGCTGCGTCGCCGAGGCTGCCGTCGACCTGCTCGTCGGTCGGGATCGCCGGGCCGGCGCCGAGCGACGCGACGTACGCGGCGAGGGCAGCCGTCTGCTCCTCGTCCATCTGCGGCGGCTTGGCCTCGGCCTGCGGGCCGTTCATCTGCATGGGCATCCGGCCGGTGGAGACCTGGAAGTCGACCGCCGCCGCGCCCACGCCGACCAGCGACGGGGCCTCGGTGGTGCCCTCGGCGTTGGGGCCGTGGCACGTGGCGCAGTTGGCCTGGAAGAGCTTCTTCCCGGTCTCGATGTCCGCGGTGCTGGCGGTGTCGGCCTTGGCCGGGCTGGGCGCCAGGGCGGCGTAGACACCGCCCGTGACCAGCAGCGCCAGCAGCAGCAGCACGACCGGGGCGGACCGGTGGTGCCGGCGGGCGGCGAGTGCCTTCACGAAATGATCCTCGTCTCGCAGATGGAAGGTTCAGGTTCTGATGGCCGGCGTCGACGCCGACCGGAGGACGTCAGCGCAGCAGGTAGATGACGGCGAAGAGCGCGATCCACACCACGTCGACGAAGTGCCAGTAGTAGGACGTGACGATGGCGGTGGTCGCCTCGTGGTGGCCGAACCTGCGGGCGGCGAAGGACCGGCCGAGCAGGAACAGGAACGCGATGAGACCGCCGACCACGTGCAGGCCGTGGAAGCCGGTGGTCAGGTAGAAGACCGACCCGTAGGCGCTGGAGGAGATCGAGACGCCCTCGTGCACCAGCTCGGCGTACTCGAAGATCTGGCCGCCGATGAAGAAGGCGCCCATGAGGTACGTGAGGGTCATCCACTCGTTCATGCCCCAGCGGTTCACCGCGAGGATCGAGCCGGTGCGCACCGGCTGGAAGCGCTCGGCGGCCCACACGCCCATCTGGCACGTGACGGAGGACAGGACCAGCACGGTGGTGTTGATCGCCGCGAAGGTGAGGTTGAGCTTGCCCGCCTCCGCGGCCCACTCCGCCTCGGGCATCACCGAGCGCACGGTGAAGTACATCGCGAAGAGACCCGCGAAGAACATCAGCTCGCTCGCGAGCCAGACGATCGTCCCGACCGACACGGGGTTCGGACGGTTGACGCTCACGTGCTGGTGGGCATGGGGGGCTGCAGCCGTTGCGGTCGACACGTCAGCCATTATGGCCGACATACGCCCGGTTCGAGCCACCCGAGAGGGCTCTTCGTGGAGATCGGATCCACAGTTTCTGCGAGATCTCGCCACTCCGCCCCCACGATCTGACGGTTTCCCGGACAATGCCAGGAAAACACCACGTTTGGCGGCTGACCGAGGTGACACGGTTGTGCCACGATGCCAGCAAACATCGGCCGTGACGGCGCGTCCGACGGGTCCTGCCGCGGCCTTCCGCGGCGCCCGGCGCGGCGCTCGGCTCCGAGGCCGATCCGCGAAGCCCATCTGCGAAGGGAAGGCCCGATGACGGACCAGCCGACGGACCCGAGGAGGGGCCCGCGCATCCTGCTCTACAGCGACGACCGGACGGTGCGGGAGCAGGTGCGTCTCGCCGTCGGCCCCCGGCTGCGGGCGCACGCCCCCGAGATCTCGTGGACGGAGGTCGCGACGCCGGCCATGGTCGTCGCGCACGCCGACCGCGGGGGATGGGACCTCCTGGTGCTCGACGGCGAGGCCGACAAGTCCGGAGGCATGGGCCTGTGCCGGCAGCTGAAGAATGAGATCTACCGGTGCCCGCCCGTCGTGGTCCTCACCGGCAGGCAGGACGACGGGTGGCTAGCATCGTGGTCGCTGGCCGACGCCGTGGTGCCGCGGCCGCTCGACCCCGTCGGGCTGCAGCGCACCCTCGCCGGCTTCCTGACCGCCGCAGCCTGACCCGTCGTTCGGGGCGCCATGCCCCGGCCGTGCGCCGGGCGCCCCGACCGAAGGGACCCTCGTGGCCACCATCGACCCCGCCGCCGAGCCCACCTGGCCCGGCATCCTGACCGAGCTGGTCGCCGGGCGCGACCTGACCGCCCGGGAGACGGCGTGGGCGATGGACGAGGTGATGTCGGGCGAGGTCCCGCCCACCCGCCTGGCGGGCTTCCTCGTCGGGCTGCGGGCGAAGGGCGAGACCGCCCAGGAGCTCACGGGACTGGCGGACGCGATGCTCGGGCACGCCACCCGGATCGAGGTGCCCGGCCCTGCCGTCGACATCGTCGGCACGGGCGGGGACCGGCACCACACGGTGAACGTGTCGACGATGGCCGCCGTGGTGATCGCGGGCACCGGGGTGCGGGTCGTCAAGCACGGCAACCGCGCGGCGTCGTCGTCGTCCGGCTCGGCCGACGTGCTCGAGGCTCTCGGGGTCCGGCTGGACCAGTCGCCCGCGAAGGTGGCCGACCTCGCCGTGGAGGCCGGCATCACCTTCTGCTTCGCGGGGCTGTTCCACCCGTCGATGCGGCACGCCGCGGTCGCCCGCCGCGACCTCGGCATCGCGACGGCCTTCAACTTCCTCGGCCCGCTGACGAACCCGGCGCAGCCGCGCGCGACCGCCGTCGGCTGCGCGGACGCGCGCATGGCGCCGCTCATGGCCGGAGTGTTCGCGCTGCGGGGGACCGACGCGCTGGTGTTCCGGGGCGACGACGGCCTGGACGAGCTCGCCGCGACCGGCGGAGCGAGCGTGTGGGAGGTGCGCGAGGGCGAGGTGCGCGAGCAGCGCCTCGACGCCGCGGCGGAGCTGGGCCTGCGACCCATCGAGCTCGCTGACCTGCGCGGAGCCGACGCCGCTCACAACGCGGATGTCGCCCGCAGGGTGTTCGACGGCACCGACCGGGGACCGGTGCGCGAGACCGTGCTGCTCAACGCCGCGGCGGCGCTGGTTGCGGACGGCAGCCTGCCGGGCACCGGCACGGGCTCGCTCGTCGAGCGCCTGCAGGCCGGGCTGGAGCGCGCCGCGCGGAGCATCGACGAGGGCGCGGCCGAGCAGGTGCTGCAGCGCTGGGTCGCGCAGACGCAGCACTGAGCAGGCACGCGCCCTGACCTGGCACCTCCGGCCCGCGTGCGGGCACGCGGGGCCGCAGGAGGTGGCCCGCCTGGCCCCGCCGGTACCCCCGCCGCGTCAGTCGTCGAGGCCGAGCGCGAACGCCTGCTCGAGGTCGACGTTCGAGTACGTCCGGAACGCGATGAGGGTCTCGGTGCGCACGACGCCGGGGACCTTGCTGATCCCGTCGGCGATGACGTCGGCCAGCTCCTCGTGCTCGCGGACGCGCACCATGGCGACGAGGTCGGCCTTCCCGGTGACGGAGTAGACCTCGCTGACGCCCTTGAGGTCGGTGACCTGGAGGGCGACCTCGGGGATCTGGTCGGCCTCGGTGTCGATGAGCACGATCGCGGTCAGCATGGCGCCATCGTAGCGACGACCGCGGGCAGCGCACCGCCGACGACCGACCGGTCGATCTCGCCGTCCCCGTCGACCGCCGCACGGACCTGCGCGAGGTCGACGTGCATCGCCGCCGACCGCACCGGCCACGACCAGGGCCCGCTCACGTGCACCAGGCGCACCCCGGGTCGCTCCAGCCAGTCCAGGACGAGGTCGGCTTCCTCGGGATGGCAGGCCGGGGCGGGGGCGGTCGCCGGCTCGACGACCTCCGCCGTGGCGCGGAGCGCGTCGACGACCGGCAGCGGGTCGTCGTCGGGGCCGGTCACCGCGGTCCCGGCGAGCCGCCCGTGCTTCACCACGACCAGCTCCCAGCCGCCGTCGGGGGTGGGCAGGGCCGCCACGATCTCGGCGCACCGCGCCACGGGGTCGAGCCGCTGCGTGCGCGCGGCTCCCCGCAGGTAGGCGCGCAGGCGCTCGGTGAGCCGCCCGGCCTCCTCGAACCGCTCCTGCGCGGCGAGGGCGCCCACTCGCGCGGCGAGAGGCTCCACGACCCCAGCGGGGTCGCCGAGGAGCGCACCGCGGAGCGCGTGCACGACCTCGTCGTACGCGGTGTCGGGTGCCGTCGTGGCGACGCACGGCGCCGAGCAGCGGCCCATGCCCGCCAGCGCGCAGGGGCTGCCGGCGACCCGGGAGACGCGCGCCAGCCGCGCCGTGCACTGCCGGACCGGGAAGGCGTCCTGGAGCGCCTCGACGGCGGACTGCGCGGTGCGCCGGGAGGAGAACGGACCGATGTGGGCGGAGTCGGGGCGCACCTGGCGGACCACGGACAGCCGGGGGTAGGGCTCGGAGGTGAGCCGCACCCACGACTGCCGCTCGGGGTACTTCGAGCGACGGTTGTACCGCGGCTCGTGCTCGGCGATGAGCCGGAGCTCGCGGACCTGGGCCTCGAGCGCCGTGGCGCAGACGACGGGGGTGACGGCGTGGGCGATCCGGAGCATCTCCGTGATGCGGCGCCGCTTCTCGGCCGCGGTGAAGTAGGACCGCACCCGCTTGCGCAGGTTGGTCGACGTCCCCACGTAGAGCACCTCGTCGCCGGGGCCGCGGAACAGGTAGACACCCGGCGCCTCGGGCAGCCCGTCCGCCAGGGTGCGCTTGCGGCGCACGTCCGGCGGCACCGGGTCGGACGCCGTCGCCAGGTCCTCGAGGTGCGTCACGCCGAGCGGGGCGAGCCGCTCGAGGAGGCCGTGCAGGACGTCGACCGTCGCGCGCGCGTCCGCGAGGGCGCGGTGCTCGGGCGTGACGGTGGCGCGGAAGAGCGCGGCCAGGGTGGACAGCTTGTGGTTGCGGGCCTCGTCCCGCGTGACGACCCGCCGTGCCAGTGGCACGGTGTCCACGACCCGGTAGCCGGGCCACTCGTAGCCGAGCTGCTCGCACGCCGCCCGGAGGAAGCCGACGTCGAACGGGGCGTTGTGGGCCACGAGCACGGCGTCGCGCGAGAACTCGAGGAAGCTGGGCAGCACCAGGTCGAGCGGGGGAGCGGTGGCGACCATCGCGGTGGTGATGCCGGTGAGCCGGGCGACGAACGCGGGCACCGGCCGCCCCGGGTCGACGAGCGACTGCAGCTCGCCGAGCACCTCGCCGCCGCGCACCTTGACGGCCCCGATCTCCGTGATGCCGCTGTCGGACACCCGGCCGCCGGTGGTCTCGAGGTCCACGACGACGAACGTGACGTCGCTCAGCGGGGTCCCGAGCTCGGCGAAGGTGTGCTGGACCGGTGTGCGCGGGGCCGGTGCGCCCCGGACCGGTGTCGTGCTCGGCATGGGCGGGACGCTAGCGAGGGCCACCGACAGGCCCGGAGGCTGGCACGGACACCGCTCCGGGCGCCTGGCCGGAACGCGGTCGAGCCCGCCGGGACGGAGGTCCCGGCGGGCTCGAGCGCACCCGCTGTGGCGCCGGCGTCAGCTGGTCGACTTCTGCCGCGTGTCGACGTACAGATCGTCGATCTCCGTGGCGAAGTCCTTGACGAAGACGTGCCGGCGCACGCTCTGCTTCGGCGTGAGGTAGCCGTTCTCGACGGTGAGGTCGCCGGGCAGGACGGCGAACTTGCGGATCGACTCCGCCTTGGAGACCGCCTGGTTCGCGCGGGTGACGGCGGCGTCGAGGGCGGCGAGGACGTCGGGGTCCGTCGCCGCCTGCTCGGGCGGCATCTCCGGCTTGCCGTGCATCTTCAGCCACCCGGGCAGACCCTCGGCGTCCAGCGTGACCAGGGCGCCGATGAACGGCCGGTTGTCGCCGACCACGACGCACTGGCTCACGAGGGCGTGGGCGCGGATGCGGTCCTCGAGGAGCGCGGGGGCGACGTTCTTGCCCCCGGCCGTCACGATGATCTCCTTCTTGCGGCCCGTGATCGTGAGGAAGCCGTCGTCGTCCAGCGTGCCGAGGTCGCCGGTGCGGAACCAGCCGTCCTCGAACGACTCCGCGGTCGCCTCCGGGTTGTTGTGGTAGCCCTTGAAGACCTGGATGCCCCGCAGCAGCACCTCGTTGTCGGCGGCGATCTTCACCCCGCAGCCGGGAAGCTGCTGGCCGACGGAGCCGATCTTGGTGGCGTCGGGGCGGTTCACGGAGGTCGGCGCCGTGGTCTCGGTGAGGCCGTAGCCCTCCAGGATGTTCAGGCCGAGCCCGCGGTAGAAGTGGCCGAGCCGCTCGCCGAGGGGCCCTCCGCCTGAGACTGCGTATCGCGCCTGGCCCCCGAGGACCGCGCGCAGCTTGCCGAAGACGAGCGTGTCGGCGACCTTGTGCTGCAGCCGCAGCCACAGGGACGGGCCCGACGGGGTGTCGAGAGCGCGCGAGTACTCGATCGCCGTGGCGGCCGCCCAGTGGAAGATCTTGAGCTTGCCCCCGGAGGCGGCGTTCTGCTCCGCGGCGTTGTAGACCTTCTCGAACACGCGCGGCACCGCGAGGATGTAGGTGGGGCGGAACGTCCCCAGGCCCTCGGTGACCGTCTTGAGGTTCGACCAGTGGCCCAGCACCGTGCCGCTCGCGATCGCCAGGACCTCGATGTACCGGGCGAAGACGTGCGCCAGCGGCAGGAAGAGCAGCGTGCGCCCGCCGTCCTTGAAGACCTCGGGCACCGCGGCCACGGCGTTGACGGCCAGCAGGGCGAGGTTGCCGTGGGTGATCTGTGCGCCCTTGGGGCGCCCGGTGGTGCCCGACGTGTAGATGAGCGTCGCCACGTCCTCGAGGTCCGCGATCCCGCGACGCCGCGCGATCTCGTCGTCGCTCACCTCGGCGCCGGCCGCGGTGAGCTCGGCGATCGCGCCGTCGTCGATCGTCAGGACCTCGCGCAGCGCGGGGGTGCGGTCCGCGACCTCGGCCACCGTGGCGGCGTGCGCCGGCTCCTCGACGACGAGGACCGAGACGGCGGAGTCGGAGAGGATCCACTCGACCTGCTCGGCCGAGGAGGTCTCGTAGACGGGGACCACCACGGCCCCCGCCGCCCAGGCGGCGAAGTCGAGCAGCGTCCACTCGTAGCGGGTGTGCGACATGATGCCGACCGCGTCGCCGGGCTGCACGCCCCTGGCGACGAGGCCCTTCGCGACAGCGACCACCTCGGCGTCGAACTGGGCGGCGGAGACCGGCGCCCAGCCGTCGGCCGCGGGCCGTTCGGCGAGCGGGGCTCGCGGGTCGGTCGCCACGCGGGTGGCGAGCAGGTCGTTGAGGTTCGACGTCGCAGGCAGCTCTACTGCCTGCGGAAGAGTGATCTCGTCCATTCTGACTCCAGTGGCAGGGCTCGTCCGTGGCGGTCACGATACCGGGTCTCAGGGGGTGGTCCGGGCCGGGTGCGACGGAATCGGACAGCGTCGCTGCTCGGCCCGGCACGTCGCTAGTCTGGACCCTGCGCGCCCTGCGCGTCTCCCCCCCCGTCGCGCGGTCGCGGCGGGATTCCGACGAACGAAAACGTGAGGTCAACGCATGCACGCCATCGGAGTCGACATCGGCGGCACCAAGATCGCGGTCGGCGTCGTGGACGAGGCGGGCAGGATCCTCGCGCAGGTGCGTCGGGAGACGGTGGCGGACGACGTCGCGGACATCGACCGCGTGATCGCCGAGGCGTGCACCGAGCTGGCGAAGGAGCACGAGGTCGGTGCGATCGGCCTCGCCGCTGCGGGCTTCGTGAGCCCCGACCGGCGCTCCGTGCTCTTCGCGCCGAACATCGCGTGGCGGGAGTACCCCCTGGCGCAGCGCATCGAGGACCTGCTCGAGCCCGACGTGCCGGTGGTCGTGGAGAACGACGCCAACGCCGCCGGGTGGGCGGAGTTCCGCTTCGGCGCCGCCCGCGAGGCCACGGACATGCTGATGCTCACCGTGGGCACGGGCCTCGGCGGCGCGATCGTCGTCGACCGCGAGCTCGTGCGCGGCAAGTGGGGCGTGGCGGCCGAGGTCGGCCACATGCGGGTGGTGCCCGGCGGGCACTACTGCGGGTGCGGGCACGAGGGCTGCTGGGAGCAGTACGCGTCGGGCACCGCCCTCGTGCGGGACGCGCGCCAGGCGGCGATCGCGCAGCCCGCCCGCGCGCAGCGCCTCGTCGAGCTGGCGGACGGCGGCCCAGCGACGATCACGGGGCCGTGCGTGACCCAGGCCGCCCAGGAGGGCGACGAGCTCGCCGTCGAGCTGCTCTCGAACCTCGGCCGCTGGATCGGCGAGGGGTCGGCGTCGGTGGCGGCCCTGCTCGACCCCGAGCTCATCGTCATCGGCGGCGGCGTCGGGGCGGCGGGCGACCTGTTGCTGTCGCCGGTGCGCAAGGCGTACGAGGCCCAGCTGTCCGCGCTCGGGCACCGCCCGGTGGCGAGCATCGAGCTCGCCCAGCACGGGAACGAGGCGGGCATCATCGGCGCCGCGGACCTGGCGCGCCGCTGATCGGCTCGGCCCTGAGCCGCTCGGCCCTGAGCCGCTCGGCCCTGAGCCGCTCGGCCCTGAGCCGGCCGCCGGAGCCGCCGTCAGACGACGGCGCCCGTGCCGTCGTCCTCCGGGTCGCGGTGGTGCGGCATCCGCCACAGCAGGACGGCGACGGCCGCGAGGAAGAGGCCGCCGCCGACCGGCCCCAGCCACCCGGGCAGGTGCAGGGCCGGGACCAGCGCACGCACGACGACGAGCACCACCGTGAGGATCGGGACGGCGGCGACGACGGACCACGCCATGGTCAGCAGCGGGTCGCGGCTCAGGAGCGGCTCGGGCTCCGGCGGGACGAAGTGGGAGTCCGCCTCGTCGAGGGCGTCCACCTCGGGCGTGGCGGGCCAGTCCCGAGGGCCCTGCCCGGCCACGGGCGCCGCGGCCGGACCCGCAGCGACCGGCGGGTCGTCGCCGGCGGGCGCGGGCCCGCCCGTCGGCTGCGAGGAGCTCCCGGACGAGGCACCGTGCTCCGGCGCGTCCGGCCCGTCGAGGGGACCGAGCTGCGCGACGATGTCCGCCCAGCGCGCCTCGACGGCGTCGTCAGGGAGGTCGTCGGGCGTGCCCGGATCGGCGTCCGGGTTCGGTGCGGCCATGGGTTCACTCTATTGTCGTGGGCGACGCCTTGCGGAAGGCAGGGGCAGAACCCATCGGCGGACGACGCCGGTGGACGCAGTGGTGACCGCAAGGCGCACGTCGAGGAGGACCGTTGTTCTACTGGGTGATGAAGAACGTGCTGGTCGGACCGTGGCTCCGGCTCGCCTTCCGCCCCTGGACGAAAGGCGTGGAGAACGTGCCGTCCAGCGGCCCGGCCATCCTCGCCAGCAACCACCTCGCGGTGATCGACTCGTTCGTGCTGCCCCTCGTGCTGGACCGGCAGGTGCAGTTCCTCGGCAAGTCGGACTACTTCACCGGCGGTGGGGTCCGCGGCCGCCTGGTGGCGGGCTTCATGCGCGGCGTCGGCACCATCCCGGTCGACCGTGCGGGGGGCAAGGCGAGCGAGGCCGCCCTGCGCACCGGGCTGCGGGTGCTCGACGAGGGCGACCTCTTCGGCATCTACCCGGAGGGCACCCGTAGCCCGGACGGCCGCCTGTACCGGGGCAAGACGGGCGTCGCCCGCCTGGCGCTCGAGTCCGGCGCCCCCGTGGTCCCCGTCGCGATGGTGGGCACCGACGTCGCCCAGCCGCTCGGCCGGGCGGTCCCCAAGCCGATGCCGATCGGCATCGTCATCGGCGAGCCGCTCGACTTCAGCCGCTACCGCGGGATGGAGCACGACCGGTTCGTCCTGCGGTCGGTGGCCGACGAGATCATGTACGCGATCATGCGGCTCTCCGAGCAGGAGTACGTGGACGTCTACGCCGCGACCATGAAGGCCCGCCTGGCCGCCGGCCGGAAGGTCGACGAGGAAGGCTGAGCCCCCGTCAGGCGACGTCGAGCACGATCCAGGCGTCCGGCGGCAGGTCCGGCCGGCCCGGCACCGGGCGGTGCTCGAGGGCCCACGCTCCCGGGGCCGCCTCCTCGGCGACCCGCCGCCAGAACGCCGCGGCGGGCAGGTTGGCGTCCTGGAAGGGCACCTCCCACGTCCCGGGCGTCGACGCGAGCACCCGGGCTGCGAGATGACGGCCGACGCCCTCGCGCCGGGCGCCGCGGGCCACGAAGAACGCGGAGAGCACCCGGACGGGGCCGTCCAGCCCGCGCACGAGGGCGAACCCCGCGGGCCGCCTGCCCCGCTCGACGACGTGGCCGCGCCATCCGGGGTCGGTGAACGCCGCGTGCAGGCGCTCGTCGCGGAACCGGCCGGCCGCGTCGGGCAGGGTGCCGTCGACGTCCGACAGGTCGTGGCGGAAGAGCTGCCACAGGCGGTCCAGCAGGGCGCGGTCCGCGGCCACGGCAGGGCGGACGACAGGCAGCGGGTCGCCCGGCGCGGCGGGTCGTGACGGGTGCGGGCGAGAGTTCGTCGAGGTCATACGAGAGAGCCTCCCGGCGCCGGTGGCGGGGGAGGCTCGTCCCGGCATCATCGCACGGGACGGGCCGGTCGCGCACGGTCGGCGGCGCCCGTGGACGCCGGTGCCGCGCGCCCGTGGGTGCTCATAGGATGTCAGGGCAGTTCGTCCCCCACCGAGAGGTAGCTCCTGTCATGTCGGTTCGTCGTGTGGCTCTCCTGACCGCTGGCGGCTTCGCCCCGTGCCTGTCATCCGCGGTCGGTGGCCTCATCGAGCGGTACACCGAGCTCGACCCGTCGATCGAGATCATCGCCTACCAGTACGGCTACCACGGCCTGCTCACGGGGACGAAGATCGTGGTGGACGGCGAGGGCCGCAAGCAGGCCGGCATCCTGCACCGCTTCGGCGGCTCGCCGATCGGCAACTCGCGCGTGAAGCTCACCAACGCCGCGGACTGCGTCAAGCGCGGTCTCGTGTCCGAGGGGCAGAACCCGCTCGAGGTCGCGGCCGAGCAGCTCAAGGCCGACGGCGTCGACGTCCTGCACACCATCGGCGGCGACGACACCAACACGACGGCCGCGGACCTCGCGGCCTACCTGCACGACAACGGGTACGAGCTCACCGTCGTCGGGCTGCCCAAGACGATCGACAACGACGTGGTGCCGATCCGTCAGTCGCTCGGTGCGTGGACGGCGGCCGAGGAGGCCGCGGGCTTCGCCGCGAACGTCATCGGCGAGCACCGCTCGGGCCCGCGCATGCTCATCGTGCACGAGGTCATGGGCCGGCACTGCGGCTGGCTCACCGCGGCCGCCGCGAAGGAGTACCGCACGTGGCTCGACGCGCAGGAGTGGGCGCCCGCCCTCGGCCTGACGCGCGAGCGCTGGGACGTGCACGCGGTGTTCCTGCCGGAGCTGCAGCTCGACATCGAGGCCGAGGCCGCGCGCCTACGCACCACGATGGACGAGATCGGCAACGTCAACATCTTCCTGTCCGAGGGCGCGGGCATGCACGAGATCGTCGCGCAGCTCGAGGCCGCCGGCGAGGAGGTGCCGCGCGACCCGTTCGGCCACGTCAAGCTCGACACCATCAACCCCGGGCAGTGGTTCGCGAAGCAGTTCGCCGAGAAGCTCGGTGCCGAGAAGGTCATGGTGCAGAAGTCGGGCTACTACTCGCGTGCCGCGGCCGCGAACGCCGAGGACCTGCGCCTCATCAAGTCGATGACCGACCTGGCCGTCGAGTGCGCGCTGCGCGGCGAGGCCGGCGTCATCGGCCACGACGAGGAGGACGGCGACCGCCTCAAGGCGATCGCGTTCCCGCGCATCGCGGGCGGCAAGGCGTTCGACGTCTCGGTGCCCTGGTTCGGCGAGATCCTCGAGGGCATCGGCCAGCCGCTGGTCGCGGCGCAGCCGGCCGCGCACTGAGGCACCGGCACCGAGAGCTCGGGGGACCCGCATGAGCACCGCCGTCGACATCGTGGCACCCGGCACGGACCCTGAGGGGCTCGACCGGTTCCGCGCGCTCGAGGCACGCCAGCAGCCGGCCTGGCCCGACGCGGACGCCCTCGCGGCCGTCGCCGCGCGGCTGTCGGGTGCTGCGCCCCTGGTGGTGCCGGCGGAGGCCGAGCTGCTCACGCAGCGCCTCGCCGCGGCCGGCCGCGGCGAGGCGTTCCTCCTGCAGGGCGGCGACTGCGCCGAGACGTTCGCCGACGCGAGCGCGACGCGCATCCGCAACAAGGTGCGCACCATCCTGCAGATGGCGGTCGTCCTCACCCACGGGGCCAGCACGCCCGTGGTCAAGATGGGCCGGCTCGCCGGGCAGTACGCCAAGCCGCGCTCGAGCGACTCGGAGACGCGCGACGGCGTGACGCTGCCGGCCTACCGCGGGGACATGGTCAACGGGCACCCCTTCACCCCGGCCGACAGGGCCCCCGACCCGCGCCGCCTCGAGCAGGCGTACCGGATCTCGGCGGCGACGGCGAACGTCGTGCGGGCCTTCACCCGCGGGGGCTACGCCGACCTGCGGCAGGTGCACGAGTGGAACCGCGGCTTCATGCGCAACCCCGCGTACTCGCGGTACGAGCGCACGGCCACCGAGATCGACCGGGCGATCCGGTTCATGGAGGCGTGCGGCGCGGACTTCGACGCGCTGCGCACGGTCGAGTTCTACCTCAGCCACGAGGCGCTCATCCTCGACTACGAGCGGGCGCTGACGCGGGTCGACCCGGCGACGGGCCGTGCGTACGACACCTCCGCGCACTTCCTGTGGATCGGGGAGCGCACGCGCCAGCTCGACGGCGCGCACGTCGAGTTCCTGTCCCGCGTGGCGAACCCGGTCGGGGTCAAGCTCGGGCCGACGACGGCGCCGGCGGACGCGATCGCGCTCGCCGAGCGCCTCAACCCGGACAACGTGCCGGGCCGGCTGACGTTCGTCGCCCGCATGGGCGCCGGCCGGGTGCGCGACGTGCTGCCCGCCGTCGTCGAGGAGGTGACCGCGGCCGGGGTGGCGGTCACCTGGGTGACCGACCCCATGCACGGGAACACGATCACGTCGGACAGCGGGTTCAAGACGCGCCGGTTCGCCGACGTGCTGGACGAGGTCACCGGGTTCTTCGAGGTGCACCGGGCGCTCGGCACGGTGCCCGGCGGCCTGCACATGGAGCTCACCGGTGACGACGTCACCGAGGTGCTCGGCGGGAGCGAGGAGATCTCCGACGACGGGCTCGCGCTGCGCTACGAGACGCTGGTCGACCCGCGGCTCAACCACCAGCAGTCGCTGGAGACGGCGTTCCAGGTGGCGGAGATGCTCACCAGACAGTCACGGTGACGGTGCTGCCCTTGGGCGCCTTGCCGGTGGTGTCCTGGAACCGCACGGTATCGAGCAGCCCGCCGAGGTAGCTGTTCTCCTCCACCTGGAAGCCGGCCTTCTCCAGCGCGTCGTGGGCCTCGGCGCTCTTCATCCCGACGACGTCGGGCACGGCGACCAGGGGCGGGCCCTGCGACACGGTGAGCGTCACGGTGTCGGTCCGGTGCGCGGTGGCCCCGTGCTCGGGCGTCTGGGACAGCACGTGGCCCTTGTCCACGGTCTCGGAGTACTCGGGCTCGGCGAGCGTGACGCGCAGCCCCAGGCTCTCCAGGTCGGCGACGGCCTCGTCCTTCTCCTTGCCGACCTCCTGCGGCACCTGGACGGGTGCCGGGCCGTCGGACACCGTCAGCCGCACCGGGGTGTCGTGCCGCTGCCGTGAGCCCTCGGGCACCGAGACGCCCAGGACGGTGCCCTTCGCCGCCGCGTCGTCGTGCTCGCGGACCACGGGCGCGAGCCCGAACCCGGCGTCCTCGAGCGCTGCCGCGGCCTGCTTCCGGTGCGCGCCGACCAGCTCGCCCGGGACGGTGAGCATCTGCACCCCGCGCGAGACCACCACCTCCACGCTGCCGTCCTTGCGGACGCGCTCGCCCGGCGCGGGGCGGGTGGTGACGACGGCGCCGGCGGGGACGTCGTCGTGGAAGGCACGGCTGGCCGACGTGTCGAGGCCGGCCTGGCCGAGCACCTGCTCGGCGTCGTCCGCGGGCACGCCCGCGATGCCGGTGGGCACGGTGGTCCAGGCGCCGGGGCCGTCGTCGAACCACCACCAGGTGCTGTAGCCGCCCCCGCCGACCAGCAGGAGCAGCACGAGGACCCAGGCGACGACACGCCGCCGTCGCGAGCGCCGCCGGCTCCCGTCGTCGAGCGCCGCGGTCGGCTGCTCGACGAGGAGGTCGGTCGCGCGGCCCGGCGCGGAGACCTCCTGGAAGAAGCCGGTCGGGATCTCGTCCACGGCGCTCGTCCCGCCGTCGTCGACGTCGTCCTCGTCGGGGCCGCGGGGGGCGTCGTCGGCGTCGTCGGCCACCCGCGGCGGCGGGTCGGCACGCAGGTCCAGGACGTCGTCGTCGAGCCCCGCGCGCAGGAGCTCGAGCGCCTCGAGCGCCGCACCCGCGTCCGCAGGTCGGGCCTGGGGGTTGCGTGCGGTGCACGAGGCCACGAACCGGTCCAGCTCGGGGGGCAGCCAGGGCACCCGTCCGGACGGCGCCGGGAAGTCGTCGTGGACGTGGTGGAACGCCACCTGCAGGGGCGGCTCCCCGGGGTAGGGGAGCGTCCCGGTGAGCATCTCGTACGCGAGCACGCCCACCGCGTAGACGTCGGTCCGGGCGTCGCAGGCGCCGCTCGTCACCACCTCGGGGGCGAGGTAGGCGACGGTGCCCAGGATGGTCCCGGTGGCCGTCGACGTGACCTCGGTGACCGCGCGCGCGAGGCCGAAGTCCGCGACCTTCACCCGGCCACCGGCCGGCCCGTCGCCGTCCTCGGGCTCGTCGTCGGTGGCGTCCGGGTCGGCGACGACGAGGACGTTCTCGGGCTTCACGTCGCGGTGCACGAGCTGCTTGCGGTGCGCGGCGGCGAGCGCGGCGAGGACCTGGGCCAGGACGTCGAGCGTGCGCCGCACGCTCAGCGTGCCCTCGGTGTGCAGCTCGTGCCGCAGGTTGGTGCCCGGCACGTACTCCATCACGAGGTAGCTCGTGTCGCCGTCGAGCCCCTGGTCGTAGACGGCGACCACCCCCGGGTGGGTGAGGCGTGCGGCGGCCCGCGCCTCCCGCCGGAAGCGGGAGACGAAGGCCGCGCCGTCGACGCCGTCCGCCAGGTGGGGGTGCATGACCTTGACCGCGACGTCGCGGTCGAGCCGGCGGTCGGTGGCGAGGTAGACCGTGGCCATCCCGCCGCGGGCGAGGCGTGCGGAGACCTCGTACCGCCCGTCGACCAGGCGGCCGAGGAGCGGGTCGGTCGTCGCGATGGCCACGCGACGAGTGTAGGCGCGGGGGCGCCGGCGGGGCCGTAGGCTGGCCCGGTGAGTGATGCGTCCCCCACCCAGGCCCGCCCGTCCGACGACGACGGGCAGAGCTCGCTCGATGCGCTCGTCGGGGAGTGGCTGACGCTGCCCGACGTCGCCGAGGCGCTCGGCACCGACGTCGGCAAGGTCCGCCGGCAGGTGTCGGAGCGGAACCTGGTGGGGGTGCGGCGCGGGGAGCGTCGCACGTTCCAGGTGCCCGCCGCGTTCCTGGTGCCGTCCGAGGACGGCGGCCAGGAGGTGCTCGGGGCGTTGCGCGGCACGGTCCTCGTCCTCGCTGACGGCGGACTGCCCGACGACGACATCCTGCGCTGGCTCTTCGAGCCGGAGGAGTCGATGGGGACCACCCCGGTCGAGGCGCTCCGGTCCGGGCGCAAGCACGAGGTGCGGCGCGTGGCCCAGACCGTCGGCTGACGGTCCGGCACGCCCCGCGGACGTCCCGTGGACTCCCGGCGCGTCGGCGGTGGTCGGGCGCCGCTCAGGCGGCCCGGTCGACCGCCGCCCGCGCGAGGTCGGCGAGCACCGTCCGGGAGCGCTCGTCGAGGTCGGCCGCGCCGAGGGCGTCGAGGGCCTGCCCGGTCAGCTGGGCGATGAGGTCCTCGACCTCTGCGAGCGCGCCGCTCGAGGTGATGACGTCGCGCAGCCGGGCCACCGTCCCGGCGTCGAGGTCGGGGTCGCCCAGGCTCGTCGCCAGCAGCTCGCGGCCGGCACCGTCGGCGTTCGCCATCGTCCGGGCGACGAGGACGGTCCGCTTGCCCTCGCGCAGGTCGTCCCCGGCGGGCTTGCCCGTCACCGCCGGGTCGCCGAAGACCCCGAGGACGTCGTCGCGGAGCTGGAAGGCCTCGCCCAGCGGGGTGCCCGCCGCGGTCATCGCGGCGAGCGCCTCCGGCCCCGCGCCGGCGAGCAGCGCGCCGAGGACGAGCGGCCGCTCGACCGAGTAGCGGGCCGACTTCGCCCGCAGCACCGCCCGTGCGCGCTGCTCGTCGGACGCCGGGTCGAGCCCCCACGGCTCGGCCTGCACGAGCACGTCGAGGTACTGCCCGACGACGACCTCGGTCTGCATCGCGTCGAAGACCTCGCGCGTCGCCGCCGCGCGTCCCGCCGGCAGCCCGGCGACCGCGGCCGCCATCTCGCGCTGGCACGCGACGAGGCACAGGTCCCCGAGCAGGATCGCCGCCGCCGTGCCGAAGCGCCCCGCGTCCCCCGACCAGCGGGCGCCGGAGTGCCGGGCCTCGAACACGCGGTGGGCCGTCGGGCGGCCGCGGCGTGTGTCGGAGGCGTCCATGACGTCGTCGTGCAGCAGCGCCGCAGCCTGGAACAGCTCGAGCGCGGCGCCCGCGCGCACGGCCGCGTCCCGCCCGGGACCCTCGGCCGGCACGCCGTGGGCCCGCGCGGACCAGTAGCAGAACGCCGCCCGGAGGCGCTTGCCGCCGGAGAGCAGCGCGGCGACCTGCGTGGTCAGCGCGGACGCGGCGGCGCCCACCGTGCTCACCTCGGCGGCCAGGGCCTCGAGGTGCTGGTCGAGCGCCGCGTCCACGTCGGTGCGGAGGTTCTCGAGATCGACGAGGGCGGTGGCGGTGGGCATGTCCGACAGCCTAAGCCGACCCGCGGGCGCGGTGAGCCGGGCCGGGCGCCGGGAGGGGTCAGACGACGAGGGACCCGCTCACCGTCACGAGCCGCCGTTCGCCCTCGTCGAAGACGCCGAGGAGCACGGTCTCCAGGACGGGCTTCTTGTGCTGCTGCTTGCGGGTGAAGGTGGTCTGCGCCGTGAGCCCGGAGAAGGTCGTCGACGCCGACTCCTCGAACCCGGCGTCCCGGAGCCGTTCGGCGAGCTGGTCGATGACCTGCTGCGCGCTGCGGGAGGTGGTGAGGTTGAGCGTCACCTCGGTCAGCCGCCCGTCGCCGGGGACGGCGGAGCTGGCGAGCACCGTCGCGTCGTCCGGTGCGCCGAGGAGGTCCTTCGGGAAGTCCGGCGCGTACCCGCCCACGGTGGTGGCGGGGTCGAACGTGGGGAGCGCCGCCGGGGTGTCGGCGGGCTGGGGGTCCGTGGTGGTCTCCGCGTCGTCCCCGGGTTCGCCGCGGACGCCGCGCCCGGAGTCGTCGGACGTGTCCGACGCGGCCGACCGGGCGGAGGCGTCGGAGCCGGACGCGGGACCGCCGTCCGCCTGGCAGGCCGTGAGGCCGGCCAGGAGCAGCACGCTCGTGACGCCTGCCACGACGCCCGCGGGACGCGTCGCGGGACGCCTCACGGCGCGGGGTCGACGGGGGTGCGCAGGGTCGGACGGGAGCACGGCGCCCACCGTAGCGGGCCCCGCGGTCGTCGGTCACGACGGGTCGGTGCGCGGGGCGACGGGCGGCGGAACCTGTGCCCAGGTCGGGGCGTCCACAGACCTGCCCACCGGCCGCGCGGGGCGCGACCGGAGCGCGCTGGGATCGGGGCATGCCACCGACAGCCCAGACACGTGATGCCGTGCCGCCGCCCGACCCGTCCGCCGACCCCGGCGGCGGTGCCGCCGGCAGTCCCGCCGCGGACGCCGACCCGCCGGTCGTCCGGGCACGCTCCGCCCGCGACCTCCTCGCGGCGGTCCCGCACCTCCTCGGGTACCGGCCGAGGGAGAGCCTCGTGGTCGTGTGTGTCACCGACCGGCAGGTCGTGGGACTGGTCGCCCGGGTGGGCCTCGACGACCTGCGCGGCGGCTCGTCCGGCAGGGAAGGGCGGGGCGCCGTCGACCGGCTGGTCGCGGCGGCACGGCGGGTCGGGACCGCGGAGATCGTCGCGGCGGTCCACACGGCGCGCGACGCGCGGACCGCGCGGCGCCTGGTCGGTCCCGCGCTGGCGGAGCTCGCGCTCGTGGGCGACGTCGACCCCTGGCTGGTGGCGCCTGAGGGCTATCGCGGCCTGGACTGCACCGACCCCGCGTGCTGCCCTCCGCACGGGCACCCGCCCGCCGACCTCGAGCACCGCGCGGTCAACGCGGCGCTGGCGCTGACCGGGCGCGCGGTGGCGTCGTCGGCCGACGACGCGTACCGGCTCCCTCGGGTCGACGACGCCCGGCGCTCGCGGGCGGCGCGCGCTGCGACCCGCGCCGCCCGTGCCCGGGAGGCCGTCCGCGAGGCGCCGGCCGCGGGCGCCGGTGCGACGCCACGGGACCACGCCGCCCGCAGCCGGGCCTCCGGGTACGACCTGTGGTGCGACCTCGTGCGCCACGCCGCGCGGGACCTCGAGCTCGGCCCGGGGGAGTCCGCGCCGACGGACCTGCCGCCCGCACGCCTGGGCCGGTTCGCCGTCGCGCTCGACGACGTCGCGGTCCGGGACGCCGTCCTGCTGTCCGTGATCCCCGGCGGGGACGAGCCCGCGCGCCGCACCGTCGCCGGCAGGGACGCTCCCGACGAGGACGCTGCCGGGCGGGCCGAGGTCGAGGTGGCCACGGCGCGGGCGATCGCGCGCGTCGTGGACCCGCGGGTCGCCGTCCTGCCGGACCCGGGGACGGCGGCAGCCGCGCAGGTGGTGCTGGAGCAGCTCGTCGCGCACGTGCCGCGGCGGTGGCACGCCGCCCCGCTCACGCTGCTGGGCCTGCTCGCCTGGTGGCAGGGTGACGGCGGGCTCGCCGCCCACCGCGTCGCGGCGGCCGCCGAGGCGGACCCGGCATACCGGCTGGCAGCCCTGCTCGACGGGGTGCTCGCTGCGGCGGTCCCGCCCGGCTGGGTGCGGGCGATGCCCCGGGGCACCGGGGCCGGCGCGGACGGCGGGAGGGTCGGGTAGCGTGCCACCCATGTCGATCGTCGTCGGACTCCTGGGCACGGCGGAGGGGCAGGCGGCGCTCACCGCTGCCGTCACCGAGGCCCGGGAACGGAACGTCCCCCTGGCCGTCGTCGTGAGCCGGCCCGAGGAGGACCGGGAGGCGGTGGAGGCGGTCGGGGCCCGGCTGGCCGACGCCGGTGTCTCCTCCAGGATCGTGCCCGGCACGGGTGATCTTGCGGAGGACCTGGTGCGGACCGCGCACGGTTCCGGGGCCGAGCTGATCGTGATCGGCCTCCGTCGACGCAGCCCGGTGGGCAAGCTGATCCTGGGGTCGGGCGCGCAGCGGATCCTGCTGGAGGCGCCGTGCCCGGTGCTCGCGGTGAAGCCGTGACGACCGGAGGCCGCACGGCCCGGCCGCGCGAGGGACGCGAGCGTTCGTCCTGGTGGTGACGGTGCGGGCGATCGTGCGGGTGACGGCGACGGCGCCGTGGTGTGACACACGTGACCACCCGCCGGTCACAGGCCGGCGCGGCGGCCCCCGGCCGAGGTTCCGCCAGGCCGCGTCTGCCGCAGCATGGTGGGAATCTTCGTCCGGTCCCGGGCGTTGGACAAGGACCGGTGAACGAGCGGAGCAGGGTGCACATGCGGGCGCAGGAGCCCAGGGTGCCGTGCTGGCGCGGGTGTCGCCGGTACAATAGGGGTGTCCCGCTCGAGCCTCGACCCTCCCAGTCCCAGGGCAACGACGGCGGTGCACCGTACCCTCGAATGCCGAAAGGTCGGTTTGTGGCGTCCACAGCGCAGAACCCTGCACTTCCCCGTGAGTTCGAGCACCCTGCCCTGCAGGGGCTGCTCGCTCGCGGCACCGCCGCCGGTCGGGTCGACGCCGAGAGCTTCCGCGCCGCGTGCGAGGAGGCGTCGGTGGGCGACCCGAAGCGCCTGAAGGCGGTGCTCCGGGCCCTCGCCACGGCGGGGGTCGAGATCGGCGTGCCCGCCGCCACGAAGGTCGCGGCGGCCGCGGCCGGTCGTGCCACCACGACGCGCGCGAAGGCGCCGTCGACGCGGTCCGCGGCCACGAAGTCGGCCACCGGGTCGACGTCGACGACGAAGGCCGCGCCGGCCACGGACGCTGCCGACGACGACGCGCCCGCCGCGGCCAAGAAGCCGGCCCGCAAGTCCACGTCGACCCGTTCGACCAAGACGTCGAAGGCCGCCAGCCGCACCGCCGACGCCGTGGGCGAGGAGGTCGACGACGAGCACGTCGAGGCCGACGCCGACGACACCGCTGCGGCGAAGGCCAACGGCAAGGCCGCCGGCAAGGACGGCAAGCCGGAGGACGAGGCGTCGGGCTTCGTCGTCTCCGACACCGACGACGAGGACCAGCCGGCGCAGCAGGTCGTGACCGCCGGCGCGACGGCCGACCCGGTCAAGGACTACCTCAAGCAGATCGGCAAGGTCGCGCTCCTCAACGCGGAGCAGGAGGTCGAGCTCGCCAAGCGCATCGAGGCAGGCCTGTTCGCCGAGGAGCGGCTGTCCAAGGACTACGCCGACTGGGACCGGACCAAGGCGAACGCCGACGAGCGCCGCATGTACCGCGACCTGCGATGGATCGCGCACGACGGCAAGCGCGCCAAGAACCACCTCCTCGAGGCGAACCTGCGGCTCGTGGTCTCCCTGGCCAAGCGCTACACCGGCCGCGGCATGCTGTTCCTGGACCTCATCCAGGAGGGCAACCTCGGCCTGATCCGTGCGGTCGAGAAGTTCGACTACACCAAGGGCTACAAGTTCTCGACGTACGCGACGTGGTGGATCCGGCAGGCGATCACCCGTGCCATGGCGGACCAGGCCCGCACCATCCGCATCCCGGTGCACATGGTCGAGGTCATCAACAAGCTCGCCCGCGTGCAGCGTCAGATGCTCCAGGACCTGGGCCGCGAGCCCACCCCGGAGGAGCTGGCCAAGGAGCTGGACATGACCCCGGAGAAGGTGGTCGAGGTCCAGAAGTACGGTCGCGAGCCCATCTCCCTGCACACGCCCCTCGGCGAGGACGGCGACAGCGAGTTCGGCGACCTCATCGAGGACTCCGAGGCGGTCGTCCCCGCGGACGCCGTGTCGTTCACGCTGCTGCAGGAGCAGCTGCACCAGGTGCTCGACACGCTCTCCGAGCGTGAGGCGGGCGTGGTCTCCATGCGGTTCGGCCTCCAGGACGGCCAGCCCAAGACGCTCGACGAGATCGGGAAGGTCTACGGCGTGACGCGCGAGCGCATCCGTCAGATCGAGTCCAAGACGATGTCGAAGCTGCGGCACCCGTCGCGCTCGCAGGTGCTGCGCGACTACCTCGACTGACACCCGCAGGTCACAGGGCCCGCACCCGGTTCTCGGGTGCGGGCCCTCGTGCGTCCGAGGACCGCCCGAGTTGCGCGATCCAGGCATCGCGGGTGCGCTGGTGGCACCACGACGGAGTGGACCGAGGAAAGGTGACAGCGTTGTCGTTCCGGCAGAGATCACGCAATCCCCGTTCGAGCACACCCCTGAGCCGGCCCGAGGCACGGCCCGCACCACCGCCGCACGCGCGCCGTCGGCGGCTGGTCGCGGCCCTCGCGGCGGTGGCCACCGGCGGGGTGCTGGCGGTGGCCGGCCCGCTGCCGGCGTCGTCGGCGCCGGCCTCCGACGCCGACCCCTGGCCGGTGACCGACGCCCGGTTGCCGACCCCGTGGACCGACGAGGTCACCCCGGACAACGCGCTCCCGGAGTACCCCCGCCCGCAGCTGGAGCGCGACCGCTGGCTCAACCTCAACGGCCTGTGGCAGTACGCGGCGGCCGAGGAGGGTGCGGCGCCCCCGTTCGGCGAGGACCTCGCCGAGGAGATCCTGGTGCCGTACCCGGCGGAGTCGGAGCTGTCCGGGATCGACCGCCACGACGACCACATGTGGTATCGCCGCACGATGCAGGTGCCGCAGTCCTGGCGGGCCGGCGACCAACGGGTCGTGCTGCACTTCGGCGCCGTGGACCACGACGCCACCGTGTGGGTGAACGGCCAGGAGGTGGCCCGGCACACCGGGGGGTTCGGCCGGTTCTCGGCCGACGTCACCGACGCCCTGACCCGGTCGGGCCCGCAGGAGGTCGTCGTCGGCGTGACGGACAGGACGGACGCCACGTGGCAGCCCGTCGGCAAGCAGCGCAACGTCCCCGACCGCGGCATCTTCTACGAGGGGGCGTCCGGCATCTGGCAGACCGTGTGGGCCGAGCCGGTCGCGCCGGCGTCCGTCGAGAAGCTGGACATGACCCCCGACATCGACTCGGGGACGTTGGCGCTCACGGTCGAGGGCACCGACGCGGCCGAGGGGATGACGGTCGAGGCCGTGGTGCGGGCCGGCAAGCGGCCGGTGAGCCGCACCCGCGGCGTCGTCGGCGAGACCTTCGACCTTCCGGTGCCCGACGCCCGCCTCTGGTCGCCGGACGACCCGTACCTGTACGACCTGCAGGTGCGCCTCGTCGACGGCACGGGCCGGAGCGCCGGGCACGACGGCGGGAAGGGGCGGCCCGTCGACCGTGTCGACTCCTACTTCGGGATGCGCGAGATCGGGGTGGCGCCGGGTGCCGACGGCAAGAACCGGATCACCCTCAACGGCGAGATCACCTTCCTGCTCTCGACGCTGGACCAGGGGTACTGGCCGGACGGCATCTACACCGCGCCCACCGACGAGGCGCTCGCGTTCGACCTCGAGCAGCACAAGGAGCTGGGGTTCAACACGGTGCGCAAGCACATCAAGGTGGAGCCGGACCGCTGGTTCTACCACGCCGACCGGCTCGGCCTCCTCGTCTGGCAGGACATGCCCTCCATGAAGACCGGGGGGCGACCGCCGGCCGCCGCCCAGGAGCAGTTCGAGCGGGAGCTGCACGAGATGGTCGACCAGCACTCGAGCTGGACCTCCGTCATCGGCTGGGTGCCGTTCAACGAGGGCTGGGGCGAGTGGTCCCGGGAGGCCACCGGCCGCATCGCCGAGGAGGTCAAGGCGCAGGACCCGTCCCGCCTGGTGAACGCGCACAGCGGCGTGAACTGCTGCGACTCGCTCGGGGACAGCGGCGCCGGCGACGTCGTCGACTGGCACCAGTACGTCGGGCCGGCCACGCCGGCGCCGGACGCCAAGCGGGCGTCGATCGACGGCGAGCACGGCGGATTCGGCCTCGAGACGGACGGTCACATGTGGTTCGCCGACGGGCACGCGTACGAGATGACGCCGGACCCCGCCACGCTGACCCGGCGGTACGTCGAGAACCAGCGCGACGTCGTCACCGCGGCGCAGCAGTGCGGCGTCGGCGGGTCGATCTACACGCAGATCACCGACGTCGAGCACGAGGTCAACGGCTTCTTCACCTACGACCGGCAGGTCGAGAAGATGGACTTCGACCAGGTGCGTGCCATCAACGAGGAGATCATCGAGACCGCGGACGGCAGCGGTGCCGCGCCGCCGGACGACCCCGGCACGCCCGGCCTGACCGGGCTGTCGGCCTGGCCGCTGGACGAGGGCGTCGGTGACGTCGCCGCCGACGCGGCGGGCGACGCCGACCTGACGCTCCGCCCGGGCGCGACGTGGACGGCCGGCCGGGACGGCGGGGCGCTGCAGCTCGACGGGACGGGCGGCCACGCCGAGACCGCCGGACCCGTGCTGGACACGACGGGCAGCTTCACGGTCTCCGCCTGGGTCAAGATGGACCGTGACGACGGCTGGCGCACCGCCGTGGGTCAGGACGGCCCCGTCCAGTCGGCGTTCTTCCTGCAGAAGCGGGGGGACAACGACCGGTTCTCGTTCTCGACGGCCGGCGGGCGGGTCGAGTCGACGTTCGTGCCCGAGGTCGACCGCTGGTACCACGTCACGGGCGTGCGGGACGCGGCCACGCAGACCCACTCCCTGTACGTCGACGGCGTCCTGCAGGACTCGATGACGCAGTGCCTGAACCCCGCGTCCGAGGGGCCGCTCACCGTGGGCCGTGCGCGGTTCGGCGAGGGCGACGTCGACTTCTGGGCGGGCGCGGTCGACGACGTGCGCGTGTGGGACCGGGCCCTGGCCGCCGAGGAGGTGGCGCAGGTGGCCGGGGGCTGACGAGCCCGGACGCACCGGAGCCCCGCGCCGACCTGCGGCGCGGGGCTCCTGGTGTGTCGTGCTGCGTGGTGCTGTGTCCGTCGGGACGGGGCCCGCAGGCCTGCCGTCCGGGGGACCTCAGCCCGCGCCGTGCTCGGCGTGCAGCTTGTCGGTCTCGTCCTGGACGTGGGTCGCGACGTCCGCGTAGGCGTCCGCGTGCGCACGTGCGTGGTGCCCGCAGAAGAGGAGCTCTCCGACGGGCATGACCACGCGAACGTACGCCTGGGCGCCGCAGCGGTCGCAGCGGTCGGCGGCGGTCAGCGGCTGGCTCGGTTCGATCGTCGTGGTGCTCACATGACCATCCAACCATCCCCCCGCCGCGGAGCATCCCGGCCGCGGGGCGGGTTCGCTCCGGGCATAGCGGCGTGGGCCACACGGAACACCTGTTCGGGTCGTCTACCCTCGTTCCCGTGACTGCCACCTCCGAGTCCGGGTACACCGCGCGCCACCTGACCGTCCTCGAGGGCCTCGAGGCGGTCCGCAAGCGCCCCGGCATGTACGTCGGGTCCACCGACTCGCGCGGCCTCATGCACTGCCTGTGGGAGATCATCGACAACTCGGTCGACGAGGCCCTGGGCGGCCACGCGACGACGATCCGCGTCGTGCTGCACGCGGACTCGTCGGTCACGGTCGAGGACGACGGGCGCGGCATCCCCGTCGACGTCGAGCCCAAGACGGGGCTGTCGGGCGTCGAGGTCGTCTTCACCAAGCTGCACGCCGGCGGCAAGTTCGGCGGCGGCTCGTACACGGCCTCGGGCGGCCTGCACGGCGTCGGTGCCTCGGTGGTCAACGCGCTCTCCGCGCGCCTGGACGCCGAGGTCGACCTCGGCGGCAAGACCTACCGGATGACGTTCCACCGCGGCGAGCCGGGCGTGTTCTCCGACCCGGCGACGGGCCCGTCGCCGGAGTCCCCGTTCACCCCGTTCACCGACCACAGCGAGCTGGCCGTCGTCGGCAAGGTCAAGCGCGGTGTCACCGGCACCCGGGTGCGCTACTGGGCGGACCGGCAGGTCTTCCCGAAGTCGGCGGTGTTCAGCTACGACGAGCTGGTCACGCGCGCCCGCCAGACGACGTTCCTCGTGCCCGGCCTCAAGCTCACGGTGCGCGACGAGCGCGGCCTGCCGGGCACGCCGGGGGAGTCCGGCCCCTACGAGGAGGTGTTCCAGCACTCGGGCGGCGCCGTCGACTTCGTCGAGTTCCTCGCGCCGGACGCCCCGGTCACGTCGACGTGGCGGCTGCAGGGCAAGGGGCACTTCAGCGAGACGGTGCCCGTGCTCGACTCCCGCGGCCACATGACGCCGCAGGAGGTGCAGCGCGAGTGCGAGGTGGACGTGGCGCTCCGCTGGGGCGGGGGCTACGAGACGGAGCTGCGCACCTTCGTGAACATCATCGCGACGCCGAAGGGTGGGTCGCACCACGCCGGGTTCGAGCAGGGCCTGCTCAAGACGGTGCGCAAGCAGATCGAGGCGAACGCGCGCCGGCTCAAGGTCTCGACCAAGGACGCGGCGGAGCGCATCGAGAAGGACGACGTCCTGGCCGGGCTGACCGCCGTCGTGACCGTCCGTCTGGCGGAGCCGCAGTTCGAGGGGCAGACCAAGGAGGTCCTCGGCACCGCGCCGGTGCGCGGCATCGTCTCGCGGGTGGTGGAGAAGGAGCTCGGCGCGCTGCTCACCTCCACGAAGCGGGACGAGAAGGCGCAGTCGGCGCTGCTGCTCGAGAAGGTCGTCGCCGAGATGCGGGCCCGCGTCACCGCGCGCAAGCAGAAGGAGATCTCGCGGCGCAAGAACGCGCTGGAGTCGTCCTCGCTGCCGGCGAAGCTGGCCGACTGCCGCAGCGACGACGTCAACCGCAGCGAGCTCTTCATCGTCGAGGGAGACAGCGCCCTCGGCACGGCCAAGCTCGCCCGGTCGTCCGACTTCCAGGCGCTGCTGCCGATCCGCGGCAAGATCCTCAACGTCCAGAAGGCGTCGATCAGCGACATGCTGCGCAACGTCGAGTGCGCGGCGATCATCCAGGTCATCGGCGCGGGCTCCGGTCGGTCGTTCGAGCTCGACGCGGCGCGCTACGGCAAGATCGTGCTGATGACGGACGCCGACGTCGACGGCGCGCACATCCGCACGCTGCTGCTGACGCTCTTCTACCGGTACATGCGCCCGATGCTCGAGGGGGGCCGGGTGTTCGCCGCCGTGCCGCCGCTGCACCGCGTCGAGGTGATCGGTTCGGGGCGACGCAAGAACGAGTACCTGTACACGTACTCGGAGGCCGAGCTGACGGCGACGCTCAAGAAGCTCGACCGCGCCGGGCGCCGCTACAAGGAGGACATCCAGCGGTACAAGGGCCTGGGGGAGATGGACGCCGACCAGCTCGCCGAGACGACGATGGACCCCCGGCACCGCACGCTGCGCCGGGTCACGGTGGAGCACGCCGAGGCGGCCGAACGGGTCTTCGAGCTGCTGATGGGCAGCGACGTCGCGCCCCGCAAGGAGTTCATCGTGGCCGGCGCGCAGACGCTGGACCACTCGCGCATCGACGTGTGACCCGTCGGCCGGCCCGTTGCGCGCGGGCCGCGGCACGACCGAGGTGTGGATCGCCGGGCGAGCGGCGCGGCGGTCCGGGTAATCTCGGGGCGTGACGATCACCCACCCCCTTCATCGGCGCGCCCTGGCGAGCCTTCCGGCGGCGGTCCTGGCGGTCGGCCTGCTGGCCGGCTGCTCCGGGTCCGACGACGCCCCCGCCGCGTCCGCGAGCCCGACGGTCTCGGTCGACCCGAGCGAGCACGTCGCGGAGAACCTCAGCGAGTTCTCCTACGCGGGCGAGGACGGGCGCTCGGCGCTCGAGCTGCTCGAGGAGAACGACCCGCAGGCCCAGGTGCAGGGGAAGGGCGAGAACGCCTACGTCACCGCCATCCGCGGCCGGGAGGCCGATCCCGAGACCGAGTTCTGGGCACTGTACGTCGACGACGAGGCGGCCCAGGTCGGCGCCGGCTCCCTGAAGACGAAGGACGGCCAGACCATCACCTGGAAGCTCGAGGAGATCAAGTGACGTCTGCGCACGCCCCACGTCTGGACGCCCCGCTGGGCGCCCGCGACCTCGTCGGCCGCTGGTGGCGCCCGGCGCTGGCCGTGCTGCTCGTCGCGGGCGCGGTGGCCTGGCGCCTGGTGAAGGACGACCTCGGTGCCCCGCCGAACCTCGAGCTGTCGACGGCCGCGGCCTTCGCCGCCGCGGGCCTGCTGCGTCACCGGCTCGCGATGCTCGCGCCCCTGGTGGTGGTCGCGCTGAGCGACGTGCTGCTCGGCAACTCGAACGTGCTGGTGTTCACCTGGACGGCGTGGGCCGTGATCGGCGTCGGCGCCTGGTGGGCCGGCCGGGTGCGCGGCTCCGGCGCGCGGCTCGTCAGCGCGCTGGGCTTCGGCGTGGGCAGCTCCCTGTTCTTCTACCTGTGGACCAACGCCGGGGTGTGGTGGCTCGGCCGCGGCACCTTCTACCCGGCGGGGATCGACGGCCTGCTGGCCAGCTACGTGTCCGGGCTGCCGTTCCTGCGCCCGATGCTGCTCGGCAACCTGGTGCTGCTGCCGCTCGCCGCCGGGCTGGTGGCGCTGACCGGGCGCCTCGAGCGCACCACGGTCGTCGCGGCCCTGCCGCGCGCGGCGCACCAGTAGCAGTAGCCTCCCAGCGGGGAGCGCGAAGAACGGCACCACGAAGAACACGGCACCACGAGGTGCGGCACCACGAGGAGGCGACGATGGTCGCGGACCGGATCCGGCGGATGACGTTCGCCAGCATCTACCCGATGTACGTGCAGAAGGTGGAGCGCAAGGACCGCAGCACGGCCGACCTCGACCGTGTCCTCACCTGGCTCACCGGTTATGACGGGCCGGGTCTCGCCAGGGCGGTCGCCGACGAGGTCGACCTCGAGACGTTCTTCGCCGAGGCACCGGCCATGAACCCGGACGCCGTCCTCATCACGGGCGTCATCTGCGGCGTCCGGGTCGAGGAGATCACCGACCTGCTCATGCAGCGGATCCGCTGGATGGACAAGCTGGTCGACGAGGTCGCGCGCGGCAAGAAGATGTCCTCGATCCTGCGCGGCAGCACCGCGGCGTAGGGCGCAGGCGCAGCACGACGGCCCGGCCGGTCGGTTGGGCACATGCCGATCCTCCCGACCGACCGAGACCCCCGGCTCGTCACGCTGCGCCGCGGCGGCACCCTGACCGACGAGCACCACCGCCTGCCCACGACCTCGGCGCCGCGGCGGTGCGCGACCTCGTCCTGGACGGCCAGCGCCGCCGCGACGACATCTGCTGGCACGCGTTCCGCGACTGACGGCCCGGGTCAGCGGGCGTCGAGCCGCCGCCGCGGGTTCGGCGCTGCGGCGAGCAGCCGCCGGGTGTACTCGTGCTGGGGGTCGTCGATCACCTCGTGGCTCGGCCCGCGCTCGACGACCTGGCCGTGATACATCACGACCGTGTCGTCGGAGTAGGCGCGGGCGGAGCCGAGGTCGTGGGTGATGTAGAGGACCGCGAGGTCCTCGGTGCGGCGCAGGTCGGCGAGCAGGTCGAGGATCTCCTTGCGGATCGTCACGTCCAGCATCGACACCGGCTCGTCCGCGAGCAGCACCTGCGGCTGTGCCGCGAGGGCCCGGGCGAACGAGACCCGCTGCCGCTCGCCACCCGACAGCTCGTGCGGGAACCGGTGCAGGTACCGCTCGGGCGGCGTGAGGTTCACCCGGCGCAGGAGCTCGAGGCTCTGGTGCTCCACCTCCTCGGCGGTGGCGGCGTGACCGTGGATGCGCAGGCTCCGTTCCAGCACGTGGGAGATCCGGTGCACGGGGTTGAGCGACGCGAAGGGGTCCTGCAGGGTCATCTGCACCGTCGAGGTGTACTCCACGAAGCGGCGGCCGTGGGTCGCCGTGACCGGACGCCCGCGCAGCAGGATCTCCCCGGAGGTCGCCGGCACGAGACGTGCGAGCAGCCGCCCGACCGTGCTCTTGCCGGAGCCGGACTGTCCCACGAGCGCCGTCACCTGGCCGGTGCGCAGCGCCAGCGAGACGTGGTCGACGGCGCGGAACCGCGTGCGACGGAGCCCGGCACGCTTGCCCCGGAAGTCCTTGACCAGGTCGTGCGCCTCGAGCACCACCTCGCCGGTGGCGGGTCCGGGGCGTTTGGTGGTCGTGGTGCTCACAGGAGGGCTCCCAGGTCGGCGAGCGAGCGCAGCAGCGCGCGCGTGTACGGGTGGCGGGCGTCGGTGTACAGCTCGAGCGCGGGGCCGTACTCGACGAGCCGGCCGGTCTGCATCACGGCGATGGAGTCCGCGATCTCCAGCAGCAGGGCGAGGTCGTGGGTGGTGAAGACGATCGCGAACCCGTACTCGTCGCGCAGCCGCATGACCTGGTCGAGCACCTCGCGCTGGACCAGCAGGTCGAGCGCGGTGGTCGGCTCGTCCATGACGATGACCTCGGGCTCGAGCACGAGCGCGATCGCGATGGCGACACGCTGCTTCATCCCCCCGGACAGCTCGTGCGGGTAGGCGTCCACCCGGTCGGGCTCGATGCCCACCTTCTGCAGCATCTGCACCGCGAGCGCCCGGCGGTCGGCGGCGGGCATGGTGGGCCGGTGGACGCGGACCACGTCGTCGAACTGGGCCGACACCCGGGTGACCGGGTTGAGGGCGTTCATGGCGCTCTGGAAGACGATCGCGATCTCGCTCCAGCGCAGGACGCGCAGCTCGTCGTCGGGCAGGCCCAGGAGGTCGACGTCCTCGCGGCGGGAGCCGTCCCGCGACCTGCGGTGGTAGGTGATCGACCCGGCCGTGACCTCGGCGGGGGTGCGCAGCAGCCGGGTGACGGCGTTGGTGAGCGTCGACTTGCCGGAGCCGGACTCGCCGGCCAGCCCCAGGACCTCGCCGCGGTGCAGCGTGAGGGACACGTCGTCCACCGCGCGCACCCGGCCGTCGGGCGTGTCGTACTCGACCACGAGGTCGCGGACCGAGACGACGGGGTCGCCCGCGACGTCCGCCGGCCGGACCTGGGGGCCGGGGTCGGTGGGCTCCGACGACTCGGGCTCCCGGACCTCCGGGGCCGTGGTCGCCGCGGCGAGCGCGGCCGCGACGGGACCGGACCGCCGCACCGGCCGACGCCGGCTCCTGCCGGTGCGCAGGCGAGGGTTGGCGAACTCGTCGATCCCGAAGTTGATGAGGGCCAGGCCCGCGCCGACGACAGCGATCGCGAGCCCGGGCGGGACGAACCACCACCAGGCGCCGTAGAGGAAGGCCTGGGCGCTCTGCGCGAAGTAGAGCATCGACCCCCAGCTGGTGGTGGTCAGCGACCCGAGCCCGAGGAACGACAGCCCCGCCTCGGAGAGCACCGCCGTGATCACGGAGAACAGGAAGCCCGACGCGACCAGCGGCAGGGCGTTCGGCATGACCTCGGAGAAGATGATCCGGGTGCGCGACTCGCCGGTCGCGCGAGCCGCCTCCACGAAGTCGCGCCGGCGCAGCGACATCGTCTGGGCGCGCAGCACCCGCGCGGACCCCGCCCAGGACGTGATGGCGATGACGAGCGCGACCGACACCATCCCGCGGGACGGGAGGTAGCCGGTGAGGACGATGAGGAGCGGCATGCCCGGCACCACGAGGAACACCGCGGTGAGGACGTAGAGGAGCTCGTCGGTCGCGCCGCGGAAGTAGCCGCCGATCATGCCGACGAGCACGGAGATCACCTGCGAGACGATCCCCGCGACCACCCCGACGCCGAGCGAGACCCGGGCGCCGTGCACGAACTGGGAGAACACGTCCTGCCCGGTCTGCGTGGTGCCGAACCAGTGCTGGCCCGACGGCGGCTGCAGGATGTCCGGGCCGCTCTGCTGCGGGTCGTAGGCGGTGAGCAGCGGGCCCAGCGCCGCGAGGAGCACGAAGAACAGCGTGATGGCCAGGCCGAGCCGGACCTTGCCGGACGACGGGAGCAGCGTCGACGGTGACATCGCCCGCGTCATCGCGCGTGGGGTGGCCCGTGACGTGGCTCGTGACGTGGCCCGGGACGTGGCCCGTGATGTGGCTCGGGACATGCTCAGCCCTCCTGCCGGGTGCGCGGGTCGAGGAAGACGTACACGACGTCCGCGATGAGGTTCGCCGCGATCACCGCGAGCGAGATGATGAGGAACAGGCCCTGCATGAGGGGGAAGTCCTGGTTCTGGACCGCCTGGAAGAGGGTGTAGCCGACGCCGGGGTAGTTGAAGATGACCTCCGTCAGCATCGAGCCCCCGACGACGGCGCCGAGCGAGAGCGCGAACCCGGTCACCGACGGGAGGATCGCGTTGCGCGCGGCGTAGTCGAGCCGGATCATCCGGCGCGGCAGCCCCTTGGCCTCGGCCATCGTCACGTAGTCCTCGCCGAGGACGGTCACGGTCATGTTGCGCATGCTCAGCACCCAGCCGGCGAACGACGCGATGATGATGGTGATCGCCGGCAGGACCGCGTGGTACAGCACCGAGCCGACGAACTCGGGCGTCAGGCCCGGGGTCAGGCCCGGCGTGTACGCCTGCGAGACCGGGAACCAGCCCAGGTTCACGGCGAAGACGAGCACCAGGATCAGCGCCATCCAGAAGTACGGGACGGCGTTGAGGAACGTCAGGCCGGGCAGGAGGAGGTCGGTGCGCTTCCCGCGCCGCCACGCGAGGACGACCCCGAGAGCCGTGCCGATCACGAAGCTGATGACCGTGGTCGTGCCGACGAGGCCGATCGTCCAGGGGAGCGCGCCCATGACGATGTCCGCGACCGGCACGGGATAGAGCCCGATCGACAGGCCCAGGTCGCCCCGCGCGAGGGAGCCGAGGTAGTCCAGGTACTGCACCAGCAGGGGGTCGTCCGTGATGCCGTAGCTCTCCGCGATCGCGGACATCGCCGCCGGGTCGATCCGGCCGTTGAGCCGCTCGACCAGCAACGAGACCGGGTCGCCGGGCATCAGGCGGGGGATGAGGAAGTTCATCGTCAGCGCGGCCCAGGCGATGAACACGTAGAGCAGCACCTTGCGCAGGAGGTACTTCACGCCGTGGTCACTTCCCGGCCGGGGTCAGGCGGGTGACGACGAGCAGGTTGTCGGGGAACTGGTACGGCGCGCCGAGGGCGTACGGGTCCTCCTCGCTGGGGAAGCCCTCCCAGCTCGCGGTGTTGAACTGCGCCCAGTTCGGCGACTGGAGGAGCGGGATGAGCGGCAGCTCGTCGACCATGATCTGCTGCATCCCGTCGAGCGCGGCCTGCTGCTGCGCCTCGTCGTCGGTCGCCGCGTACGCCTTGAGGTGCGCGTCGGCCTCCTCGTCGTAGAAGCGCGAGTAGTTGGCGATGACCGGCCCCTCGTCCTCCCGGTACTCCGAGCTCATGATGGCCCGGTAGAGGGTGTACGGGGACAGCCCCATCGGCACGGACGCGATCGTCATCTCGAACGCGCCGGCGCCGCGCGCCTGCAGCCAGGCGTCGAACGACACGCCCTGCGGCTTCAGCTCGATCCCGACCTCCTTGAGCTGCTCGGACAACAGCTGGGACATCGTCACCCAGTCGACGTAGTCGGACGGGATCTGCAGGGTGAACGACAGGCGCTCGCCGTCGGGCGTCGTGCGCACCCCGTCGGGGCCCTTCGCGTAGCCGGCGTCGTCGAGGAGCTGGTTGGCCCGGTCCACGTCCCGCGTGAACGCCGCGTCGGCGTACTCGTCGCTCATGACCCCCTCGAAGGCGGGCAGCGGCAGTCCCGTGGGGTGGGCCGGCGGCGTGTACCCCTGCATCGCGACCTCGGACAGCTGGTCGCGGTCGACGGCGGCGGAGACGGCCTTGCGCAGCTCGAGGTCGTCGAACGGGGCCTTCTGGTCGTTGACGAGCAGGTTGACGAGGCCGTCGCCGGGGTACCAGTACGAGCGGTTCTCCGGGTCCTGGTTGATGAAGATCTGGTCGATGTTCGCGACGAACCCGCCGGCCCAGTCCAGCTCCCCGGCCTGCAGGGAGGTGTTGAACGTCTGGTCGGACGCCGCCGGGTACCGGACCTCGCCGACCTCGACCTCGTCGGCGTTCCAGTACCTGTCGTTCTTGGTCAGCGTGTACAGCTGCTGCGAGAAGTCGCCGAGGACGAAGGGGCCCGTCCCCACCGGCTTCTCGTTCGTGAACTCGACGGGGTCGACGTCCGCGAAGACGTGCTCCGGGACGATGACGGTGTTCTCGATCGCCTCCTTGAAGGCGAACGACGTGCTGTTGAACGCCACCTCGACCGTGCGGGCGTCGACGGCGGTCGCCTTGTCGAGGTCCAGGGCCGACGCGTTCGCGGCCGGGTTGTCGCGCATGAGGTTGAACGTGAACGCGACGTCGTCCGCGTCGAAGGCCTCGCCGTCGGACCACGTCACGCCCTCGCGGAGCGTGAACGTCGCGACTGTGCCGTCCTCGTTGAACTCCATGGACTCCGCCAGCCACGGGACGGACTCCCCGGGGGTCATCGGGGTGTTGAGCAGCAGGGGCTCGTAGATCATCCCCTTGGTGCCCTGGTTGGCGGTGGGCGAGTACGGGTTGAAGTTGCGCTCGTAGGTGTTCGCGGTGTTCGCGTGGACGGACAGGGCCGCCGGGGCGCCGCCGGGTGCGGGCTGACCGGTGTCGCCGCCGGCGCCGCTGCAGCCGGCCAGGGCGAGCGAAGCTGCGGCGAGCACCGCGGCCGCTCGGGGGAACGTCGTCGTTCTCATGGTGGCCTCTCGTGGGTGGATTGGTCGTGGGTTGCTCGTCGTGCCGGGCGGATGCCGCTGGCGGCTCCCGCGGGGAGGGTCAGGGGCGCGCGTCGAGCGGCGCGCGCATGACCTCGAAGCGCCGGACGACGTCGAACCCCGTGGACCGGTACAGGTGGCCGGCGGGGGAGTCCTCCCCGGTCCACAGGAACCAGGCGGAGTGCGCGCCCTCGGCCCGCATCCGCGTGAGGGTGAGGTGGAGCAGCGCACGGCCCAGGCCGGTCCCGCGACGGGACTCGTCGACGCCGATGGGCCCGAAGCGCTCGCGCAGGCCGCGGTAGGCGCCGTAGGTGGAGACGCCGACGACGTCGCCCGCGGGGTCCCGGGCGAGGAGCACCCGGCCGGGGCCCTGACCGTGCCGCAGGACGGAGTCACGGATCGCGAGCCCCCAGTCCGGCGCGAGCCGGCGGGACGCGAACTCGATGGCGTCCGGCAGATCGTCGTAGGTGGCCACCCCGAGGCGGTACCCCTCGTCGGTCCGGGCGCGCACCAGGTCCCGCACCGAGGCGGGCATGGCGTACGCGTCGAGGTCGAGCGTCATCGCGGCCGCGGTGTACCGCGTCGCGAAGCCGTGGGCGGCGAGCAGGGCGGCGGCCTCGGGATAGGTGTCGACGTCCAGGCCCGGCAGGAAGTAGGCCTGCGGGTATCCGGCGTAGGTGACCGACGTCGCGCCGCGTGCGGCGAGGTGCTCCGTCGCGCGCCTCAGCAGGCGCGTGCCGATGCCACGACGGCGATGGTCGGGGTGGACGCACCCGATGGTGAGGAAGCCCGCGGCCGGGTCGGCGGGGACGCCGCGGGCGGCGACCACCGCGTAGACGAAGCCGAGCCGCTGCCCGGTCTCCTGGTCCGCCGCCACGACGAGGCCGTCCGGGTCGAAGTTGACGTCGAGGAGCACGTTCTCCGCGAGCCACTCCTCGCTCACGACGTCGCGCGGCATGGCGACGGCCGTGAGCTCGGCGAGGGCCTCGAGGTCGCCGGGCCGGTGCCCCCGGTAGGTGACGGTCACGGGAGCCTCCGCAGCGCCGGGAGGTCGCCGCTCGAGAACGCGACGGCGTGCGGCACGCCCGCCAGGCAGCCTCGCGTGACCATCTGCGCCGAGTAGTAGTCGATGTAGCGGAACCCGTACGTCTCGCCCCGGGCGAACGCCTGGCCGCTGATCGCGTCCGTCCAGCGCGCCTGCGCCTCGGGCGAGATCTCGACGAAGGTGTCCGCCTCGAAGCCCGGGGCGTCCTCCCAGTTCTCGGTGTAGAGGAACCGCGCGACCCCGTGACGCGGGCGGTCATCCTCCCGGTGGCCCGGCAGGCCGGCCAGGAACCGTGCCCGCTCGGCGACCGTCGAGGCGTTGGTGTGGTCCGAGTGCATGCTGCGCGGCCAGTGGGCGAGCATCAGGTCGGGGCGCACGTCCCGCACCAGCATGGTGAGCCGGTCGGCGACGGCGTCGTCGGCGGGCAGGAAACCGTCGGAGAGGTCGTCGAAGACGACGACCCGGGCGCCGATGCCGTCGGCGAACGCCTCGGCCTCGGCGATCTTCTGCGCCTTGTAGCGCTCGGCGTCGAGGCGCGGGTGGCCGCGCTCGCCGGGGGTGAGAGCGACGAGCACGGACGTGCCGCCGTCGAGCACGTTCTGGGCGAGGACGGGGCCGGCCGCGAGGTCCATGTCGCCGATGTGGGCGCCGACGGCCAGGACTGTCTGGGGTGTCACGCAGGAACCTCCGCAGGGTGGTTCGGGTAGAGGACCGTGCCCGGCGGGATCGCGGGCGTGTCGGGCGCGGCCCGCAGGATCTCCGCGAGCGTGGCGCGGGAGTCGATGCCCTCGCGCAGCGACGGCGACCCCCACAGGAGGTCGACGAACGGGGGGCGGCCCTCGGACCGGTCGCGCCACAGGGCCCGGTCCGGGTAGAGGTCGGCGACGGTGCGCAGCAGGGCGAACCCCGTCGCGAGCGGGTCGAAGTCGCCCGAGTCCGTGAGGTGGAGCTGGACGCCGTGGACGGTCTCGCCGGCCCACGCGGAGAACATGGGGCGGAACACGGCCTCCCGCACTACGACGCCCGGCAGCTGCCGCTCGCGCAGCGCGGCCGCGAGCCGTCCGTCGGTCCAGCCCGCCCCGAGGAGCTCGAACGGGCGCGTGGTGCCGCGTCCTTCGGACAGCGTGGTGCCCTCGACGAGCCCGGTGGCGGGGTAGAGGACGGCGGAGTCGAGCGTGGGCAGGTTCGGGGACGGCATGACCCACGGCTCGTCGTCGGCTCGCCGGCCCCCGTCCCAGCCGTCGAGCTCGACGACGGCGAGGTCGGCGCCGCGCCCGGCGACGGCCGGCACGTGCACGGCGTTGAACCAGCGCGCCAGCTCGCCCAGCGTCAGCCCGTGCTGGAGCGGAACGGACTCCCGGCCCACGAAGCTCGCGCAGGCGGGGTCGAGTCCGGGCCCGGCCCGCCGGCGGCCGAGCGGGTTCGGCCGGTCCAGCACGGTGAGGCGCCGCCCGGTCCGGGCGGCGGCGCACAGCAGGTCGTACAGCGTCCACATGTAGGTGTAGAACCGGGTGCCGACGTCCTGGAGGTCGACGACGACGTGGTCGGCGCCGGACCGCCCGAGGAGCGCGTCGAGGTCGGCGCCGGCGACGCGGTAGGTGTCGAGCACGGGCAGGCGGGTGGGGGCGTCGACGCCGTCGCCGTCGCTGAGGCCCGCCTGGGCGGCGCCCCAGTACCCGTGCTCGGGAGTGAGCAGCGAGGTGACCGGGACGCCGGCGGCCAGGAGCGCGTCGACCCCGCGCTCGAGGTCCGCGGTGACGGCGGTGTAGTTCGCGCACAGTGCGACGGGTTCCTTGCCGAGCAGCCCGGGGTCGTCGACGACCCTGGTCAGTCCGGTCCGCGGCGGCGTTGCCGTGGTCACGAGTGACTCCTCTCACACCGGTGTGCCAATAAGTTACGAACAGATGCTTGTCCGCGTCAATAAATTTCGCGAACCGGTTCGATCGGGTGGCAGGCCGTGTGAGGAGGGGAGACGCTCAGCGACGGGGCAGGCGCATGCCCATCGTCAGGCCCCAGGGCTGGTGCTCCACGGTGCGGAAGCCCAGGTGCTCGTAGAACCCGATCGCACGCACGTTGCGCCCGCCGACGCCGAGGTGGATCCCCGGAGCGCCGGTGTCGCCGACGGCGTCCAGGACGGCCTCGAGCACGCGGCGGCCGCTGCCGCCCCCCTGCGCCTCGGGCAGCAGGTCGACGTGCAGGTGCGCGGGATACTGCGCCAACCACGCGGCGTCGGAGCGCGAGGGGGCGTGGATCGCGCGCACCAGGCGGGCGTCCGGCGACTCGTCTCCGGCGGCGGGCGGGGCGTAGCGGTCGCGCAGCGGGGGCCACCAGCTCTCCTCGCACCGGCGCTCGAAGTCGGGCGTGCTCGCGGTCGCCACGCAGTAGCCGACGGCGACGCCGTCCGAGCGACGCAGCACACGGGCCAGCTCGGGCTCCAGCGCCAGGTACGCGCCGAGGTAGAGGTGGCCGAGGAGGTCGCCGTCGGCGTAGACGGCGGAGGCGTCCTCGCCCGAGTCGCCGGTGCGCAGGCAGACGTCGTACAGGGCGTCGCGGTCGCCGGGCCGGTAGCGGTCCACCGTCAGCGTCGGTCGGGCGTCGTCGTGGTCGGGGCGTGGGTGCGAGGTCATGACCGCATCCTCCCGGACCGTGGCGCTCGAGCGCACCGCCAAGCCAGGAACCGCCCTCCGATCGATGACGCGGCAGAGGTGTCTCCGCGCAGCAGTCCCGGTCACGGGTGGGACTGACTAGGGTTGGTCAGCGAGCAGCCATGACGGGGGACCGGGAGCGAGGCACGGCCATGACGACAGACGACCACGACGCCTACATCGCTGCGGCACCGGAGAAGTTCCAGCCCGCGCTGAACCGTCTGCGCACCCTTCTTGCCCGCGCCCTGCCGGAGGCGGACGAGATCGTGGCGTACCACATGCCGGGGTTCGCGATCGGCGGCTCGGTGGTCGCGAGCTACGCGGCCTTCAGCAAGCAGTGCGGGCTGTACGTCCTCCCCGGCGCCGTCTCCGGGCACGCCGACGAGATCGCCGCCGCGGGGCTCAAGGCCACCAAGACCGGCATCACCTTCACGCCGAGCAGGCCGATCCCGGACGACCTCGTCGTGCGGCTGGCGCAAGCGTCGCGAGAGGGCGCCCCGACCTGACGACCCAGCCTGTCCCGGCCAGCCACGCGGTGGCCGCCGGCGCGCCGCTGCTCGGTGCGACCACCCGGGCGCTCACACGGAAAAGTACTTCGTTCTCGGGTATCGGGCAGGTGACCTGCGCGGACGTCGTCCGCGAGGCCAGGACGGCTCACCATGCGCACGAATTGCAGGCGCCGCGTCGGACGGCTGGCGCCGCGTGGATGCGGCTCTCTCCCTGTCCGGCAGGTGTGCGGCGCACACCTGCGGGGCATGAAGACGACGACGCACACCACGCACACGACGCCCCAGCACACGGCGCCCCAGCACACGACGCTACCGGCGACGGGGTACTTCACCCCGGAGCAGGCTGCCGAGACGCTCGGGGTCTCGGTACACACCCTGGAGAAGTGGCGACGCGCCGGGTTCGAGGGCATCGGCCCGCGCTACCGGCTCCACGGCAGGCACGTGCTGTACGACCCGCGCGACCTCCTCGCGTGGAGTGAGTCGAGGGTGGTGGCCTGATGGCTCGTGCCCGGCTCGGCCTCGGGGAGGCCGGCGACATCAACACCAAGCGGATCGACGGCACGAACCGGTGGCGCGCACGCGTGCGCTACCGCGACGCGCTCGGGGCATACCACTGGGCCTCCGCCGTCGGGCCCACGAAGACCAAAGCCACCAGCGACCTGCGAGACAAGCTCGACACGCTCACCGGGACCGCGCAGATCGCATCCGTGACGACTGTCGGCGAACTGTGCGAAAGGTGGCTCGACCGAGCGCTCGCCGAGTCGAGCGCGTACTGGACCCGCTCGGACGCGGCCGAGCGCCGGGGAAGCAAGCCCCCGAGACCCCAGTCAATGGTGCACTCGGTGCGCGCGGTGCGGAACATCCGCGCGCGCCCGGGTGGTATCGGCGACCTCAGGCTCAACGAGGCGACGACCCTGGCGCTGGAGACCTGGTTGTTCGAACAGGCGGAGGAGTCCCGCGGGCGCGCCGCCGAGATCCGCATCGTGTTGCGCAAGGCGTTCCACGGTGCCGTCCGGCTCGGGCTCCTGGTCACCGACCCGATGGCGGGAGTCGACTCGATCAACCGCACCGACCCTCGGCCGATCGTGCTCAAGCCCGAGGAACTGCGGGCGATCCGCAGCATCCTCACGACGTCGCCGAACATGCAGGCAGCGCACACGACGGTGCGAAACCTCGACGCTTTGATCGTGATCCTGCTCGGCACCGGGATGCGTGTGGGGGAGGCCGGCGCGCTGCGCTGGAGCGACCTCGACCTTGACGGCCATGACCCGACGGTCACGATCTCCGGCACCCAGGTAGAGCTCAAAGGGAAGGGCGTGCTGCGCCAGGACGTGCCGAAGACCGAGTCAAGCAACCGGACGCTCCTCTTGCCGCCGTCCGTGGTCGACGCGATCGAGGGGATCCGGCCAGCGTGGTGGAAGCCGACGGACTGGGTGTTCCCCACCCGCAACGGCACGCCGTGGAACACCGGCAACGCCGCCAAGGTCCTCGACCGGGTGGTCGAGCTCTCCGGCGGGGCGTTGCAGAAGCACCGTGTGAGCTTCCACAAGCTCCGGTCGACTGCCGCGACGGCGATCGACGAGGAGCACGGGCAAGAGATCGCCGGCCTCGTGCTCGGGCACAAGCTCACCGGCATCACACGGACGCACTACATCGCGCGCGCCCCGATGGCGCCGGACGTGCGACACACTCTCGAGCGCCTCGTCCGGTCCTCCCTCGGCACCGCTCGAGTAGGCGAGCAGGAGACGAGGAAGCCCGCGAAAGGACAGCACCTGCGCGCCGTCTGACCTGATGTCACGGTTCTCGTTGATCGGCGTCGGCGGCAGCCTGCCGACGCCTGGTCATCGATGGGATACCCGACCACGATCAGCGAGCAACCGTGAAGGAGGCCAGCAGATCGAGGCTCATCATTCAGAGGAGAGACGGGCCGCGAGGCGTCGTGCGTCGCGGTCGACGAAGCCGAGCAGCGCAGAGCCGCGGTCGCGTTGCCAGGAGCGCCCGATGGCGTAAAGCCCCGCGACGGGGGTCGTACCGTCGTCGACGATGAGGGCGCCGGCTTCGTCGAGGGCACCAGGGATGGTGATCCAGGTGTCGTCGTTGAGGTATCCGGTGGCCCACACGACGGCGGTGGGCTGGACGGTGTGCCGGTCGACGAACCCGACGGTGTCGCCGGCGACGCCCTCTGCGCGGGGGTGGAAGGTCACGCCCGCGGCACGCAGGGCACGACGCGGAGTGCCGATGACTGGTTCGTTCGCGCGCAGGCGATGCCCGACGCGCGAGGCAACCGGGGCGTCGATGGCGCGGGAGGTGGTCAGCCACCAGAACAGGTCACGGCCGAGCGGTCGTTGTGGCAGCTCGCGCAGCCTCGCACCCTCTGCCAGGTGCACGGGGCGCCTGGTCTGGGCGAGCTCGACCGCGATCTGCCGACCGGAGTTTGCGCCACCGACGACGAGTACCGGGCCCGGCGGGAGCATGTCCGACTGGTAGAGGTGCGTGCTCGTGAGGTGCGAGTTCCTGGGCGCTCGGGCGCTTCGCGACCGACTGAGCCGGCGACCGGTGTTCCCGGCTGAAGGTAGACCTTCACCCAAGCTCGGCGAGGTGCCGACGGGCTGTGGAGACCGACACTCCGAGCGCCCGCGCGACGGACGCAATGGATTGGCCACCCGCGACCGATGCCCGCGCAGTAGCGAGCCGTTCCGGTGACATGACGGTCGGACGTCCGCCGATCCGTCCGCGTGAACGCGCGGCCGCTAGGCCGTCGAGGGTGCGTTCGCGGATCAGATCGGCCTCCATCTGGGCGAGCGCGGCGAGCATGTGCACCATGAACCGGCCGGCCGACGTGCTCGTATCTATCTGCTCGGACAGAGAGCGCAGAGCAACGTCGCGGCGCTCGAGCTCGTCGACCACGCGCACCAGGTGGGACACTCTTCGTCCGGGGCGGTCGAGTTTGGTCACAACGACGGCGTCAGCCATTTCGATGTCGGCCAGGAGAGCGGCCAGGACCGGTCGGTCGTCCCGCCGACCCGACGCCGTCTCGACCCCGCAGGTGCCGGACGTCGACTCCGGCGGCCAGCAGCGCGTCACGTTGCGCGTCGAGTGTCCGCCGCCGAGGACCCGGTATGGGCCTGTTCGGTATCGGCACCTGGGTGCGGGCTGCACGCGAATTTTGAGGTTCGCCGGTGATTCACTTCGCAGCGACTGGCAGGGGGCACCGGTCCCCTGCCAGTCGACAAGCGGCCACGGCGGTCACGGCGAGCACGATAATGGCCGCAACCGTCGTACCAGCCGGTGACGGCAGTTCCTGGTAGAGGACGAATGCGCCCATGAGGAGCACGAAGTAGCCGAATCCCTTGCGAAGGGCTGCCTCGGGGACGCGTGAGGTCAGGCGAGCGCCGAGGATGGAGCCGACGATCGCGGCGGCGGTCACTGCGGCGACCAGGGGCCAGTCCATGCTGACGGTCGTCAGGTAGCCGCCGAAGCCGGCGAAGGACTTCATCGCGATCACGAGCAGGGACGTGCCGACCGCCACGGGCATGGGCAAGCCGCCGAGCAGGGCGAGTGCAGGCACGACGAGGAATCCGCCGCCTGCTCCGACCAGGCCGGTGACAAGTCCGACCACGAGGCCGTCGAGCAAAACCCGCCCGAGCGGGAGCTCCCGGTTGCCGTCGGCGTGGTGGGTGGTGCGGGCCTTGCGGCCGCGGATCATGGCCAGGGCGGTGGCGACCATCATGATCGCGAAGGCGATCATCAGGACGGTCCCGGGGATGTGGCCGCCGGCGAGACCTCCCAGGAAGGCTCCGGTCATGCCGGCCGCGCCGAAGATCAGTCCTGTGCGCCAGCGCACGTTGCCCTGACGGGCATGCATGACGGTGCTGACGATCGACGTGGTTCCGACCACGAACAGGGAGGCTGCGATGGCCTCCTTGGGGTCCAGTCCCGCGACGTAGGTGAGCAGTGGGACGGTCAGGATGGAGCCACCTCCGCCGAGAAGCCCGAGGGACACGCCAACGACGACGGCGAGTGCCATGACGATGACAAGGTGGATTTCCATGAGTGCCTCTTAGTCGTTCGTTGGAGCAGCCGGAGTAGGCCGGCACCGAGCTGGGATGGGGTTGTCGCGGCTCGGTACCGGCCGTCGACGTCGTGAGCAGTCAGGCTCGGGACGTCTGGGTCGCGCGCGGGATGCTCCGGATCGCGCTGTCGAGGGTGGGGTTCGCGGTCGTCTTGTTCCACGGCATCTTCGACAGGACCGCTGCCATGGCGCAGGAGTTGGTCAGTGCCGAGTAGGTGAGGCCGGCGCCGATGGCTGCCGAGAGGTATCCGAGCCCGGGGGTGACGAGCTTGCTGCCGACGAATCCGAGGAGGACGAGGGAGCCGGCGGTCATGCGGACCTGGCGGTCCATGGCCCAGCGTTGCGCGCCGCGGACTACCGCGCCGCCGGCCGCCTCATAGGCGGAGATTCCGCCCGACAGGATGGCTGCGCTGTCCAGGCCAACGGCGGCGAGACGCTTGCGAGCGTCCTCGGCGCGGACGCCTGACTGGCACACCAGTACGACGTGTCCCTGCAGTCGCTCTGCCAGGTCGTGGGTGTGCTCGGAGAGCAGCGGCAGGGGGACGTTGTAGGACCCTCGAATGTGGGCCGACTCGAACTCGGCGGCGGACCGCACGTCGATGATCGTCAGGGCATCGTCTTCGGCGATGCGCTCCTTCAGCTCCGAGGCGGCGAGGGTAGAGGGCCTGGTGATCGTTTCCAAGACTGTTTGTCCTTTCGTAGACGGGTACGCAAGGGTCGGCCCCGGCCGTGCCGGCGGTGAGAACTGATCGCCGACAAGTGAGACCGGGGCCTCGCCGTGTGAGGGCTGGAACTACTTCGTGGGGGCGGGAGCGTTCGCGCGGTCCTGGTCCCAGGTCCTCCAGCCGGCGTAGCTGCCGTCGAGCTCGACGACGTTGAACCCGCGGCGCCGCAGAGCGCTTGCAGCCACGGAGTTGCGGACTCCGGACTGGCAGTAGGTGACGATAGTGCCGTCGGCGGGCAGCTGGTCGGTGTGCCAGAGCACTCGGCCGGCGCTGAGCTGCTGCGAACCGGGGATGGTCCCGGCGGCGTGCTCGGTCTTGTTGCGTACGTCGAGCAGCAGCACCTTGTCGAACGAATCGAGGTCGGCCGGGGCGAGCGTTGGCGGCGTCACCGTCGGGAGCCCGTCGAGGGTAGTGACGTAACCGCTGAAGTGGTCGATGCCGACACGGACCAGGTGGTCACGCAGCTCCTGCGCGACCTGACCGTCCGGGGCCAGGAGGACCAATGGCGTGGTCTCGGCCTCAGGGTCGTAGGCCCATGCGCCGAAGCTGGCGGCCTTGGCCGGGCCCGGGATGTTCAGCGCGGCGGGCACGGTCTCGCCGTGCACCTCGCGGTGCGAGCGGGTGTCCACGAACACCACGTCCTGCGCGGCAAGAGCCTGGGCGACCTGCCCGGGCTCGAGCTCGGTTAGCGGCTCGAGCTCGCCGAGGAGGGTCGGGCCCTCCTTGTTCTGCCGCTTCATCCGGGCGAAGTACGCGTGGGCGTCGGGCTGGCCGTCGAGCAGCTCGGTGACGAAGCCCTGCTCGTCGTCGTTCTGCAGGAACGGCGCCCACCATGCGTACCTGCGCTCATAGCCCACGGTGGTCGAGGGCAGGGCGCCCAGCGCCTTCCCGCACGCGCTGCCCGACCCGTGCGCCGGGTAGACCTGCACGTGGTCTGGCTGAGCCAGGAAGACGTCCTTCAGGCTGCGGAACAGCTGGCGGGCACCCTCGAACCGGGTGTCGACACCGCCGGCTGCCTCGTCGAGCAGGTCCGGGCGACCCAGGTCACCCGCGAAGACGAAGTCGCCGGACAGCATGTAACCGGGCTCGTCGCTGAAGGCGCCGTCGGTCACCATGAAGGTCAGGTGCTCAGGGGTATGCCCGGGGGAGTGCCGGGCCCGGACCGCGATGTTGCCGATCGTGATGGCGTCGCCGTCGTGCAGCCGGGTCGCCTCGAAGCCGTACTGCCAGTCCTCGCCGCCCTCGCCGGAGACGTAGATCTCGGCGTCGACGGCGGCGGCCAGTTCCCGCGTCCCGGAGAGGTAGTCGGCGTGGATGTGCGTCTCGGTCACGGCGACGATGCGCATCCCGTGCCGGCGAGCGAGGTCGAGGTACCCAGTGATGTCGCGGCGGGCGTCGACGACGACCGCCTCGCCCTTCGCCTGGCAGCCGATGAAGTAGCTGGCCTGGGCGAGGTCCTCGTCGTAAATGCGTTCGAGAAGCATTGCATCTCTCCCAATCGGGGTCGGTGTGCCAGACGAGCGTGGCACATACCCCCGGGAGTATCCAAATCGACCGTTCGCCGACGCGGAGGGCTCGCACACCGGCCCCGGCAGGCGCGAAGACGGCCAGGGAGACGTACACCCCGGGGGGTATAGGATGCCCGCATGGCTCCGCACGACTTGCCGACCGACACACGCCAGAAAACCGGGCGATGACTCACGTCACCGCAGGCCCGCGGCTAGGCATCCGCGCGAACCTCGGCCAGTTCAGCCTCCTCGTGGTGGTCAACGCCTTGGTCGGTGGGGTGCTCGGGCAGGAGCGCACGGTGTTGCCGCTGCTCGCCGACCAGACCTACCACCTGAGCGGCTACACCTTCCTGCTGACGTACGTCCTGGCCTTCGGCGCCACCAAGGCGGCCGCGAACTATTTCGCCGGCACCTGGTCGGACCGGTTCGGCCGCAAGCCCGTCCTACTCGCCGGGTGGCTCGTCGCGATCCCGATCCCGCTGATGCTGATCTGGGCACCGTCATGGGGCTGGATCGTCGCCGCGAACGTCCTGCTCGGAATCAACCAGGGACTGACCTGGTCCACGACCGTGATCATGAAGATCGACCTCGCCGGCCCTGGCCGCCGCGGCCTGGCAATGGGGCTGAACGAAGCCGCCGGCTACCTGGCCGTCGCGTTCACCGCGGTGACCACCGGCTACCTCGCCACCGACTACGGGCTGCGGCCGGCACCGTTCCTGCTGGGGGCGGCCTATGTCGCGCTGGCACTCGGCCTGTCCGGGCTCGTGGTCCGCGAGACGCGCGAACACGCCCGCCTGGAAGCCGCCCGACACACGTCCCGCAGCGACGGCACAGACCACAACCTGCACGCGGAGTTGACCAACCGGCAGGTCTTCGTCCAGACGAGCTTTCGCGAGCCCGCGCTGTCGGCGGCAAGCCAGGCCGGGATGGTCAACAACCTCAACGACGGCCTGGCCTGGGGCCTGTTTCCGATCCTGTTCGCCGCCGCCGGGCTCTCGGTAGCGAGAATCGGCGTCCTGGCCGCCGTCTATCCCGCAGTGTGGGGGCTGAGCCAGCTCGTCACCGGGCCGCTGTCGGACCGGCTGGGCCGCAAGCCCTTCATCACCGCGGGCATGCTTGTCCAGGCCGTCGCCCTCGCCTTGGTGGTCTCCGCGGACACCTTCGCTCCCTGGGTGGTGGCCGCCGCCCTGCTCGGTGTCGGGACGGCGATGGTCTATCCGACCCTGCTCGCTGCGATCGGCGACGTCGCCCATCCCGCGTGGCGCGCCCGCGCGGTCGGCGTATACCGGCTATGGCGCGACGGCGGCTTCGCCATCGGCGCCGTCCTCGCCGGCGTCATCGCCGACCTGTGGGGACTCCGCTCGGCGGTCTGGGTCGTCGCCGGCCTGACAGCGGTCTCCGGCATCGTCGTCGCGCTCAGGATGTACGAGACACACTCCAGAGCCAACTGCCCGCCCACCACAAGGACGCGCAAGGAAGGCCCCGGCACTCGGGCCCGCCAAGCAGTCCCCTCGGTTCGCCTGTGATGCGGATCATGTTCGAGGAAACCCCTGGGGGTATATGGTAGTGGCATGGCCACGCGCGAGATCACGCTCGACAACCTCGAGGAGACCATCTCCGGCAACGACATCGTGTTGCTGGACTTCTGGGCCGAGTGGTGCGGCCCGTGCCGGTCGTTTGCGCCGGTCTTCGAGGCCGCCTCCGAGAATCATCCTGACATCGTGTTCGGCAAGGTCGACACCGAAGCCCAGCAGCAGTTGGCCGCGGCGTTCAACATCACGTCTATCCCCACACTGATGGCATTCCGGGAGAGGGTCATCACCTTTGACCAGCCCGGGGCGTTGGCGGCCCCGCAGCTGGAGCAGGTGATCGAGGCCGTTAAGGACCTGGACATGGAGAAGGTCCGCGAGCAGATCGCCGATCAGCAGGCGACGTGAAAGGGCGAGAGCCGCACGAGCGCCGTTTGAGATGCTCACCCTGCTCGCCGGCGCTTGACCGCGACCGCTTACCCCATCCCCGAGGAGACTCCGATCCCATGACCCCCGACGTCGAAGCACAGCGCAAGATCGTCAACCGGCTGCGCCGCGCACGCGGTCAGCTTGACGCAGTCATCAACGCCGTCGAGACCGGCGGGAAGTGCCGTGACGTGGTCACGCAGCTGGCTGCCGTGTCCAGCGCACTCGACCGGGCGGGGTTCGCCATCGTCTCCACGGCGATGCGCGACTGCGCCGTCGACCCTGATGGCACCTCCGAGAACGAGGACGGCCTGACCACCGCAGAGCTCGAGAAGCTCTTCCTCATGCTCGCCTGAGCACCACCGCACCAGCTAGGAGAACTCGCGTGTGCTACCCCGCCACCTGCAAGACCTGCGGCAAGACGACTTGGGCCGGCTGCGGCCAGCACATCGCCGACGTCAGGCGCGTCGTCGCCGCCAACAAGTGGTGCCCAGGCCACGAGGACGCAGCGCCGTCGCGCGGCTTCCTCAGCAGGCTCTTCGGCCGCTGACAGAGGCAACACGACAGGCCTGGTACTTGCTCTGTTCCACCCCTTTGCGCGTCCGCGGCCGAGCCGCCAAACCGAACCAGGTGTGGCAGGCCCATCCGGGCTGCGCGGTAAGGGCCCAACAAGGCGCCGGTCACGCTCTCGTGGCCGGCGCCTTGCCGTCTCGGGTTACAGCAGCGAGGCGATGTGGCCCAGGGTGCCGGACTCGATGAGGATGAACACGCCGAGGCCGATGAACACCACGGGCACGAGCCAGTGCTCGACCTTCTCCAGCGCCTCGGTGACCTTCTCGTTCGTCCCGATCGCGCGGGCGAGCAGGCACCACCCGGCGAGCAGGACAAGGAACACCGCGATCGTGACCAGTGCGTCCGTGGTCGACATGGTGCGGAACACCGGGGTGTAGATCGCGATGTTGTCCCCGCCGTTGGCGATCGTGATGCCGGCGACGCCGAGCAGCCCCACCGCCTTCAGCGCGGACTCGGCCTCGTCGTCGTCATCCTTGCCGCGCAGGGTGCGCACTAGGCCGAGCACACCGATGGCCAGCGGGATCAGGCCGAGCAGGCCGACCCATTCGTCCGGCACGATCGTCAGGCCCAGGGCGGCCAGGAAGCTGACCGCGATCAGGGTGATGAGGCCGAGGTACTGGCCCGCGACGATCTGCCACCCGCGTAGCTGCGAGGTGCCCCGCGCCGCGACGGCGAACAGGACGGTCAGCACCACGATGTCGTCGAGGTTGGTCGCGACGAACAACCCGGCCGCGGCCGCGATCGTGCTCAGCACGCCGACACCTGCCCGTCGACCCCGTACGTCGGGCACAGCGCGACGGCGCTGCCCGTCGCAGCGAGCAGTGTTTCGGCTGCCGCGAGCATGTCCAGCAGCTCGGGGCGGGCCAGGGAGTAGTACACCCGCCGGCCCTCCATCCGCCCCTCGACCAGGCCGCAGTCCTTCAGGCACGCCACGTGCGAAGACACCGTCGACTGCGCCAGGCCCAACTCGCGGGTCAGCTCCGCGACCCTCGCTTCCCCGACCGCGAGCCGGCGCACGATGGCCAGCCGTGCGGGGTCGCCCAACGAGCGGAACAACGCGACTGCCGGCTCGACGTCCGCTGTACTGGCGGTGCACACCTCAAGACTTATGATCGACACTCGTCGATGATAGCCGATGATCGTCGATCATTGGTCGCCGGCGATGGTGCGCGTCTGCGTGGCCCCCATCGCCTTGCTTCGGGCGGACCGCCAGCTGTCGCTTGGGCTTCGGCCGGTCCTCTACTTCTCTGTCGGGCGGTCGTCGTGCTCGGCCATCTTGGCGAGCATGGCGTTGTACTCGGTGAGCTCGGCGTCGCCGTCGCGGTCGGCCTTGCGGTCCCGGCGGCGCGCCTCTCGCTCGTCGGAGGTGGTCCACTGCACCGCGACGGCGACGGCGATGGCGAGCGCGAGCGTCGGGAGCTCGCCGATGCCCCAGGCGACGCCGCCGCCGCGCTGCTGGTCGTCGATGGCGGGCAGGCCCCAGGGGCGGCCCATGTTGCCGAACCAGTCGGCCACGAGCAGCGACTCGCCGGTGGTGAGCACCACGCCGAAGAACGCGTGGAACGCCATCGTCGCGAAGAGCAGCAGCAACCGCTGCGGGTAGCCCGGTCTCTTGGGGCCGGGGTCGATGCCCACCAGGGCGTTGGCGAACAGGTACCCCACCAGCGTGAAGTGCACGATCATCCACACGTGCCCGGCGTGGTTGCGCAGCGCGAACTCGAACGCGGGCGTGTAGTAGAAGGCGATCATGCCGCCGGCGAAGAGCACGGCGGCCACCACCGGGCGGGCGAGGAACTGGCCGAACCGGGAGTGCACCAGGCCGAGCACCCATTCGCGCGGCCCGCGCGATCCGTCCTTGCGGGCGGGGATGGCGCGCAGCAGCAGCGTGACGGGCGCGGCCAGGACGAGGAACAGCGGCACCAGCATCGCGAGCGTCATGTGCTGCACCATGTGGCCGCTGAAGATCACCTGTCCGTACACGGCCGGGCCGCCGCTGGTCACCCAGAACATCACGACCATGCCCAGGCACCACGACACCGTGCGCCCCACGGGCCACCTGTCCCCGCGACGCGCCAGTCTCCAGGCCCGGCGGAGGTAGACGACGACGCCCGCAATGCACGCGAACGCCAGCAGAGGTTCAAAGCTCCACTCGGTGAACCAGCGCGCCATGGTCGGCTCGGGGGGCAGCGCCTCGCCGGTGAGCTGGTAGGCGGGCGAGACGTCGACGGGTACCTCGTCGGGCTCCGGCGGCGCGGTCGCGCCGAGCGCCACGGCGACGCCGGAGACGGCGCCGATGACCAGCAGCTCGACGGCCAGCAGGCGCCAGGCGCCGCACGGCGGAGACGCCCGACGTCTTGCCCAGTCGGTCGACGACCCACATGCGGTGGGCGAATCCGAGGCCGCCGAGCGCGACCATGAGCACGACCTTGACCAACATCAAGGTCCCGTACGGGGTGAGCAGGTCGCCGACCGACGCCATCCGGATCCAGGCGTTCAAGACGCCCGAGATCCCCACGGCGGCGAAGCACCACCCCGCGACCGGCGAGAAGCGCGCGACCGCGGCAGCCGCCACCCGGCCGTCGTCACGCTGTTCACCCCGGGTGAGTACGACGACGAGCAGCGAGCCCAGGCCGCCCACCCACACGGCCGCGCCGACCAGGTGCAGCAGCATGGCGCCGACGGCCAGCTCGTGGTCGGCCGCACCGGCGGCGTGCCCGGTGGTGGACTGGGCCGCGAGGGCAGCCAGGGGCAACAGCGTCGTCCACATCGCCCCGACAGGCCCGCCGAGGGCCATCGCGAGAGCGGAGGTCACCGCGGCGACCATGATGATCGCCAGGTAGAGCCTGCCGAGCTCGAGCTCGGTGACGAACTGCGCCAAGCCTTGGCCGAACGCGGGTGAGGCGGGCGACGTACCGGACACGTTGGCGTACCGCAGCACGAGCTGGGCGACAGCGGCGACGGCCCACACGGCCGACGCGGAGCCGGCGGTCGCGAGCAGGCGCGACTGCGCGCGCCCCGGCGGGACCAGGCACGCGGCGACGACCAGTGAACCCAACGTGACCGACAGGGACAGCTCGGTGACGACGGTGGCCACGGGCAGACCGTGCCGCACCAGGGCTCCCGGGTCGGAGAACCCGCTCAGGGCCTGGGACGCGCCGGAGTAGGCGCCGCCCGCCAGCACGGCCAGGACGGCGACGAGAACAGCGGCGGGCCCGGCGGCGATCAGCCACCACGGCCGCGGCGGCATGCTCGGGATCCCGGACGGCCGCGAGGATCGTCCTGTCATGTGCCTGCGGGGTCGTTGCGCTGCGCCTTGCGGCGCTTCTCGATGAGCCAGATCGCGGCGATGGCAAGAAGCAGGACGGCGATGATCCCGGCGAACCACCACAGGACCGTGGACGAGACCTGACCATCGTCCGTGGACGGCTGGTCGACGGCGAGCGCGGTGCTCGCCGGCTCGGGCGCCTGTTCCGCGGAGGGGGTGGCGCTCGGCGCGGGTGCGGCGGCCTTGGTGTCCGAAGGGCTCGGGGACGGGTCGGGGACATCGAGCGTGAAGGAGAAGCTGCCGTCGATCGGGTGGCCGTCGGACGACACGACACGCCAGGTGACGTCGTAATCGCCCGACGCGAGGTCCGACGGGAGCGGAGTGGTGACCTCCGAACCACTGACTCCTACGGATCCGGTCGGGACCTGCTTGCCGCCGGAGTTGGTGACCACGATCTCCACGCCGGTGAGGATGAGGTCCGCGCTGAACGTGAGCTCGACCGCTGCGGGCACCTCGGTGGCGACCTGGCCGTCGGCGGGCTTGGAGGACAGGAGCTCGTCGTGGGCGCTGGCCGCGGGTGCGGTGGCGAGCATCGCCAGGGTGGCGGTGCCGAGTGCGGTGAGCGCGGCGAGGGCGCGGCGGACGGGGCGTGTCACAGGGGCATCTCCTTGGTGGTGGCTGTGGACGGGGGTGGTGTCCGAAGGCGGGATTGCTGACGTGGTGCGGGATCGGTGATCGGTCATCCGGTGGTCAGGCCCGAGTAGGAGTGCTTGCCGTTGATGATCAGGTTCACCACGGTGAAGTTGAAGATCACGCACGTGTAGCCGACCAGGACGAGGTAGGCGGAACGCCGTCCGGCCCAGCCCCGGGTCATGCGGGCGTGCAGGTAGGCGGCGTAGATGACCCAGATGACGAAGGTCCAGACCTCCTTGGGGTCCCATCCCCAGTAGCGACCCCAGGCGTCTTCGGCCCAGATGGCACCGCCGATCAGGGTGAAGGTCCACCCGATGAAGCCGATGGCGTTGAGCCGGAACGACAGGCCCTCAAGCGCGGCGGGCTCGGGCAGGTGGTTCAGCCAGCCCCATCCGCGCCCGGAGAGCGCCCTCGTGCCGTGCTGCTGGGAGTCACGCAGGAGCTGCAGGCAGGACAGGACGAAGCTGACGGTGAAGATCCCGGCCGAACCCACGGCGATGCCCACGTGGATGACGAGCCAGTAGGACTGCAGGGCGGGAAAAAGCCCGGTTGCGGGGACGTAGAACACGTTGAGCGCGAGCACCACAAACAGTGCCGCGATGCCGGTGACGAAGGTCCCGAGGAACCGCAGGTCCCGGCGCAGGTTGAGCAGGAGGAAGACGATCAGGGCGGTAGCGGCGCCGACAAGCGTGAACTCGTACATGTTCGACCACGGGGTCCTGCCGGCGGCGATTCCCCGCAGGACGATCGCGGCCACGAGCATCACGGTGGCGAGCCAGGTGGTGGCCATCCCGGCGCCGGCGGCCCGCCGTGGCCGGGTCACGGTCCCGGGTGAGGTCGCCGCAGGTGGTCCGGTGCGGTCGTCCGCACGGCGGGCGAGATCGGCCGCGAAGGCGACCATGGCGGTGGCCAGGGCCGTCGCGGCGCCCCAGGCGAACAAGGCGCTCAAGTCGGAGGGAGACACGGGATTCCTCTCCGCGGCACGACCGAACCGCCGACGGCTGGCGCCGGGGTCGCGGGGCCGCGACGATCGGCCCGGCAACATCCGAGATCTCGTCACGCGCCAGAGCGAGACGCGCGAGAGCAAGATGGATCAGGGTGCCGAGCGAGGAAGGGGCAAGGTGAGCTGACGGGGCGGGACGCTCGACGTGGCGACGTCGACGTCACGCCACCGGCGGGTCTACCTGCGGCACACTCCCCAGGCCAGAGCGCCCCTGCGCTGGAGGGATGCTCCGCCCAGACCAGCGGGCATGGCGCGAAGCCCCCGGTCGCCGGCTGAGGCCACCTGCCGCCACAGCGTCGCGGCACCGCGTACGAGCATCGCAATGCCGGCCACGAGCAGGGCACACAGGCACAGCAGGCTGACCGGCTCGTCGCCATGACCGGCCTCGACAACTTCGTAGGCGTCCGGCAGCGCACCGTGCGCGGCCGCGCCAAGGGCCTCGACGTAGTGTTCGCCACCCGCCGCGACGACGTGGTCGGACGTGCTCGAGGTGCTGAATGTGTTGGACGCGCTCGAGGTCGCCGCCGGCGAAGGTCCGGCCGTCTCCAGCACCGTGGTGCCAAGCAACACGGTGAGCGCGAGCAGCACGACCGTCAGCACGCAGCGCGTGACGGTCGATCCTGCACGGGTCCGGGTCTGAGCAGCCATGGCAGGGTCGATCCTAGACGCGTCGCGCCGTGCGCCTGAACCCTCGCGCAGTGGTCTCTGTTACGGTCCGTGCGGCATTCTGAGGTGGAGGTGGTTCGCCGTGGTGACGGTCCCGGCGCAGTTCGACGGTCCGGTCTGGGTGCCCACCGCGCCCCCCTCGTGGGAGACGTACCTCGCCCCCACGATCCAGCCGATCCCTGTGATCCCGGTGATCGCGTTGCTCGCGGCGGCCCTCTACCTGGCCGGCGCGATCCACGTGTGGACGACCGGTCGCCGGTGGTCGCCCTGGGCCACGCTGTCGTTCCTCAGCGGCTGCGCCGTCCTGACGATCGTGATGGGCGCCGGGGTCGAGGGTTACGGACTCGAGATGTACTCGGTGTTCATGTTCCAGCAGCTGACCCTCATGATGGCGGTCCCGCCGCTGCTGGTGCTCGGGCGTCCTGGGACGCTGCTGCTGCGCACAGTCCCGCACAACCGTGCCGGGCGCCCGGTCCTCGTCGCGGCGCGGTGGGGGCTGCGGTCGTGGCCGGGGCGGGTGGCCCTGCACCCGGCGCTGATGATCCCGCTGTTCCTGCTGTGCTTCTACGCCCTGTACCTCAGCGACCTCGCTGGGGACCTGCTGTCCACCTGGGGCGGGCACCTTTCGCTGGAGCTGTTGTTCCTGCTCGCCGGAATCCTGTTCACCGTCCCGGTGCTGTCCCGTGACCCGCTGCCCAAGCCGCAAGGTCACCTCGGCCGTGCGGCCGACATGTTCATCGAGATGCCCACGCACGCGTTCTTCGGCGTCATCGTGATGATGGCCAGCGCCCCGCTGGTCTCCGCGTTCACCCACCCGCCGGCGTCGTGGGGCGTGGACGTCATGGCCGACCAGGGCACGGCGGGGGCGCTCGCCTGGTCGTACGGCGAGCTGCCCTCGCTGATCATGCTGCTGATCATCTTCGTGCGGTGGAACAAGGACGAGACCCGCAAGGTCGCCGCCGCCGACCGGCGCATCGACGCCGAGGGCGACCCCGATCTCGACGCCTACAACGACTACCTGCGGCGTCTCGGCAGCCGGCCCGAGGCACCCTGATTTCGTGGGGGAGAGGTCACGCGTGGCCGGCGGACGCATGCTCGTCCGCGCGCAGCCGTGACGTCTCCAGCTGGATGGTCGAGTGCTCCACCGACACCGGGAAGTGTTCGGCGACGCACGTGCGGATGCGACGCAGGATGTCGGGCGCGTGGCCCTCCGCGAAGCACGCGTCGTCGACCACCACGTGCGCGGAGATGACGGGCAGCCCCGTCGCGACGGTGGAGGCGTGCACGTCGTGCACGTCTCGCACATGCTCGAGCGCCAGGACGTGCTCCCGGACCTCGTCGAGATCCAAGCCCTCGGGGGTGTACTCCATCAGCACCCGGAACGTCTGGCGCATGATCGTGAACGCGCGGGGCACGATGAGCACGGCGATGAACAGTCCGGCGATCGCGTCGGCGCGCTGGTAGCCCGTAGTCGCGATGACGATCGCCGCCACGATCACGCCCAGGGAGCCGAGCGCGTCGTTGAGGACCTCGAGGAACGCGGCGCGCATGTTGAGGTTGGCCCCGCGGCTGGAGGACAGGACCGTGATGCATGCCGACGATGTTCGCCACCAGACCGACGATGCCGAAGACGAGGAGCTCGGTGGACGGGACCTCCGGCGGCTCGACCAGGCGACGCACCCCCTCCACGGCCGCGTAGGTACCCACGACGATGAGCAGCGTCGCCTGGCCGAGCGCCGCGATCACCTCGATGCGGCGAAATCCCCAGGTGTGCTTCTTGTCGGCCGGCCGGTGCATGAGCGTGGCCGCGACCAGCGCCACCAGCAGACCCGCGGCGTCCGTGACGGCGTGGGCGGTGTCGGTCAGCAGAGCCAGGCTGCCAGTGACCACGGACCCGACTGCCTGGGCGACCACGATCGTCGCGGTGATCCCGAAGGCGATCGCCAGCCTGCGCCGGTGCGCCGGCGCCGTACCGCCACCGTCGGACGCCGCCGGCCCATGGCTGTGCCCGGCACCCATCAGGACACTCCCACAGACGAGGACGCGGGAGCGTGCGAGTGGGGGTGCATGAGGTGCGTGCAGAGCGTGACCCGGTCCCCGGTCGCGTCGAGCAGCTGCTCCGCCCCCGCCAGGAGCCGTGCCAGGAGTTCGGGCTCGGCCAGCGAGAACCACGACGCGCGCCCCTGCGTGCGCACCGATACCAGCCCGCACTCGCGCAGGCACGCCAGGTGCTTGCTCACGGTCGACTGCGCGAGGGCGAGATGCTCGACCAGGTCGCGCACGCGGTGTTCACCGATCGCGAGGTGCTGCAACAGCGCCAGCCGCGTCGCGTCGGACAGGGCGTGGAAGAGGTCGGCGAACGCTCCGGTGGCCACCCGGTCGATCTCGGGCCGCGGCGGAGCCTGTTGCATCGTCATACGGCGATGCTAGCGACGGATGGCGATGCTGTCGAGGTCGTCAGATCGGTGTCACGAAGCCCTTCACCCAGGCCTGGACGTTCGTCATCAGCAGCGACCACGCGCCCGTGGCCATGGCGAGCCCGACGAGCATCAGGACGATCCCGCCGGCGACGTTGATGGTGCGCAGGTGTCGGCGCAGGAAGGTCGTCGAGCGCTGGGCCCAGCCGAAGCCCCAGGCGATGAGCCCGAACGGCACCCCGAGGCCCAGGCAGTAGACGAGGCCGAGCAGTGCTCCGCGCGGTGCGGAGGCGGCATCGATGCTCAGTGCCGAGATCGCGACCAGGGTCGGGCCCAGGCAGGGTGCCCAGCCCAGGCCGAAGACCACCCCGAGCACGGGCGCGCCGGCGATGCCCACCCGCGGTGTCCAGGACGGGCGCACGACGCGCTGCAGCGGTCCGATCTGGCCGACGAACACCAAGCCCATCAGCATCACGAACACCCCGAGGATCCGGATCAGCGGTCCCTGATATCGCAGCAACCACGCCCCGAGCGCGCCGAAGAGCGCACCGTAGGCGACGAAGACGACGGTGAACCCGGCCACGAAGAGCCCGACCCCTGCCAGCAGCCGTCGCCGGGACGACTGCTCGCCCATCCCGCCGATGTAACCGAGGTACCCCGGTACGAGCGGCAGGATGCACGGAGAGGCGAAGGACACCAGCCCGGCCAGGAGGGCGAGGGGCACCGCCAGCGCGAGCCCGCCGGAGAAGACCACCTCGGGGATGCTCACTTCGCCAGCGCCTCCTGCACGACCTGCACCAGCTCATCCGGGCTGGACACCTCGAGCCGCTGCCCGTCGAGGAAGAACGTCGGTGTGCCCTGCACGCCGAGCGCGCGGCCGTCGTCGAAGTCGCGCTGGACGCGGGCCGCGACCTCGGGGTCGGCAACGTCGTCGTCGTACTGCTCCAGGTCCAGGTGCATGTCCTCGGCGAAGCCGCGGAAGACGTCGGCCTGGGAGTCGCCCTGCTCGCCCCATTCGGCCTGGGTCTCGTACATCCGCTGGTACATCGCCTCGAGCTGCCCCTGGCGGGCGGCAGCCTCGACGGCCACCGCGGCGTTCGTCGAGTTCACGTGCGACGGGATGGGGAAGTACCGGATGGCCAGGGTCAGCTCGTCGCCCTGGGTGGCTCGTAGCTGCTCGACGGCGGGATAGAACGCGCGGCAGGCCTCGCACTCGAAGTCGAGGAACTCCACCAGGACGGCCTTCTCGTCCTGAGCCTGGTTCACGATGTGGGTCTCGTCGTTCACGACGGCGGGCGCGTCGGCCCCGGACGCGGCTCGTGTCGGTTCGGGCGAGTCGCTTGAGCTCACGAGCCAGACAACGAGGCCGATGACGGCGATCACGGTGGCGACGAGCACGGACTGCAGTACGCGGCGGGTAGTCATGAGGGTTCCTCGGGGTTCACAGGAGCGGTGGCAGGTGCACGACGGAGCCCGTGAGGCACAGGGGGTCGAGACGGCCGACAGCCCTCATTCAGGACGGCGGCGGCCCTGGCCTCTCGTCGGCCGCGTCCCGCATCAGGACGTGGCCGGGCCGTGCGACGCGCGCAGGTGGTCGCACGGCGGCTCGCGGAGCACCTACGTGCGGCTCACGCCCCAGGTGAGCGGGTCCGGCCGAGCGGGAAGTGCCATGACGGGCCCACGTGGAAGGTCCTCACCACCGCGAACCGCCATGATCGCGGCACGGCGCACCGGGCGCCGGTGCGCCGTCACCAGCGCCGTGGCCACAAGCATCGCGCACAGGCACAACAGGGCGAATGTCCCGTCGTCGTGGTGACCCGCGGGCGCTCCGGGAGCGACCTCTTCGCCGCCCGCGGCCACGGGGGCTTCGAGGTTCGGGCCGTCCGCGAGGGTCGCGACCGCATCCACCGAACCTGACGCGGACGCGGTGCCCGACGGCGGCGAGTCGACCACGGTCAGCCCGAGCACGCAGGCGAGCGTGAGCAGCACGATCCCGAGCACGCACCGCACCGCGGTCGTGACGATTGGGTGTCGGGTCGTGGCAACCATGGCGAGAAGGATCCTAGGGCGTGAACCTGACTCGCAGATCACAGTCGTCCGCCACGGCGCACGTGCCGGGTTCAGGATTCCTGTGCCGCGACGCCCTCGACGAGCTCCCAGTGCCACGGCTCGTACTTCGAGCCGCCCGGACGCGCCCAGTCCGGGTTGTCCCAGCCGGAGGTCTGCGCCTGGTCTGCGAGCCAGTCCCATCGCTCCCCGGCGTAGGTCTCGGCGCACAGGTCGACCGCGAGACCCCAGCCGTGGTTGGACGTGCCCGGCGTGGCGGCGAGGTAGCCCTTGGCCGCCTTGGTCGCGACCTGCTGGTCGTAGGACCGGTAGCCGTCCGAGATGCACATGGACTCGCCGAACCGGGCGACGTAGGCCTCGTTCAGCTCGGCCAGCGCCTCGGCGGCATCCGCGCGTACCTGCTGCGCCCCGTCCCAGGGCGAGCACAGCTGGTCGTCCGGGACCTGCCCGTTGGCCGATCCCTCATCGACCGCGGCGACGCAGCCGGGCAGCGCCCCACCGCCGTCAGCCGCGTCGGCAGCCTGTTCCTGCGGTGCGTCCGATGCGGCCTCGGGCGGCGGGGTCGGCTTGGGCTCGGGAGGTGCCGGCTCGATCTTGATCTTCATTCGCTCTTCGGTCCTGGAGATCTTGGCGGACCGGTCGACGACGATCGGCGGGGCGGCGGTGACCTGCTTCGAGGCCCCTGTCGCTTCCTGTGCCTGCGTGTCGGGGTTCTGCCCGAGCGTCTCGGCGTGGGCGTGCTGAGGCTCGCCGGTGGTGATCGCGAAGGCCGCCGTGGTGGCGACCATGGCGGCGACGCCGAGGCTGCCGCCCAGGATGCGGGCGCCGGTTCGCGTGCCGGGCTTGCGGCCCTCGGCATGGCGGCCGCGTGCCGAGCGGCTGCGGGTCGGGCGGGCCTGTCGTGCCCCCGCCGGGATGGTGTGGCCGTGCCTCATGCGAGACCACACAAGAGTCGGCCCGCGGCAGGCGTGAGATGGAATTCGGGCACAGGGCACGGGTAAACGCAAACGCGCATCGATATCTCCTGGCGCCTGCGAGGTTAGCTGTCGGATTCGGGTCGGAGACTGACCCGGCCAGCGAGGCATGCTCGCGTGGCTTCACCCCGAGGACGCCGACCTGCGGCGCCCGAAAGTGGTTCCCCCGTCCCTGCCGGGTGTCGATCAGCACGCAGCGGCGGCAGGGCTCGGCGCCCGCCCGTGCACCCCACGATCGTGAGGTGGAGCGAATGTACCCGACGACGACCCAGAAAGTCACGAACAGATAACGCAGCTCGCTCGCATGTCCGAAGGTCGGTCAGCTCTGGCCGTCGATTCAGTCCTCCATGTACTGTTCACCGCATGCTGAACACTGTCGACCGCATCGAGGTGATGGGCAGGCTCGGGCGTGCCATGAGCGACCCAACCCGGGCGCGCATCCTGGAGCGCCTGCTGGCCGGCCCGGCGTATCCCGCCGACCTGGCGGCGAGCCTGGACCTGTCCCGGTCCAACGTGTCGAACCACCTCGCGTGCCTGCGCGGCTGCGGGCTCGTGCTCACCGAACCCGACGGGCGTCGTACCCGGTACGCCATCGCCGACCCGCACCTGAGCGCCGCGCTCGGGGAGCTCGTTCGCGTCGTGCTCGACGTTCGCGACGGGCGCGAGTGCGCCAACCCGCTGTGCGAGGTACCCGGCTGCACCGCCTGCGAGGTCGGCGCATGAGCCGCGAGTGCTGCGGCCCCGACGAGCCCGAGGACCGGCCTATGCCCCTCGGGCTGGGTTCGTCCTCCGCGGCCGGGAAGACCGGCTCGGCCGAGTCACCGGCCGGCGCCGACGGGACAGGCCGCGACGGCCACGACGAAGAGGACGCGCAGGAAGAGCTCGCGCCGTGGTGGCGCGACCGCGCGCTGCTGCTGCCCGCGGTCTCCGGCGTCCTCCTCGCTGCTGGGTACGGCTTGGAGTGGAGCGGCCTCGAGGTGTCTGCGGGTGTCGTCCAGGCCGCGAGCCTGCTCGCCGGCGCCTGGACGTTCGCCCCCGGCGCGCTGCGGCGACTGCTGCGTGGGCGCCTCGGCGTCGGGCTGCTCATGACCATCGCCGCCGTCGGCGCCGTGGCCCTCGGCCACGTCGGCGAGGCGGCCGCGCTGGCGTTCCTGTTCTCGATCGCGGAAGCCCTCGAGGACCGTGCCATGGACCGCGCGCGGCACGGCCTGCGCGCGCTCCTGGACCTCATGCCCGAGACGGCCCGCATCTCCCGGCTGTCTGGCGAGATCGACATCCCCGCCGACCAGGTTCGCGAGCTGGACCTGCTCGTCGTGCGCGGCGGCGAGCGGCTCGCCACCGACGGCGTCGTGACCTCCGGGCGTAGCTCGCTGGACACCTCGACCATCACCGGAGAGTCCATCCCGGTCGAGGTCGGCCCCGGCGACTTCGTTCCCGCCGGCGCCATCAACGGCACGGGCACCCTGCAGGTCGAGGCCACCGCGGACGGACGCGACAACTCCCTGACCACGATTGTGCGCCTCGTCGAGGAGGCCCAGGCGCGCAAGGGCGAGCGCGCACGCCTGGCCGACCGCATCGCCCGCCCCCTGGTCCCCATCGTGCTGGTCGCCGCTGTCCTGGTCGCCGTCTGGGGCTTCGTCGTCGGCGATCCCGGAACCTGGATCCAGCGAGCCCTCGTCGTCCTGGTAGCGGCCTCACCCTGCGCCCTGGCGATCGCCGTCCCCGTCACCGTGATCTCCGCCATCGGCGCCGCCAGCCGCTTCGGAATGATCATCAAGTCCGGAGCAGCGTTCGAAGAGCTCGGCACGGTCCGCGCCGTCGCCATCGACAAGACCGGCACGCTCACCCTCAACCGGCCCGAGGTCGTCGAGGTCGTCACCAGCCCCGACACCACGCGCGAGCGCGCCCTCGTGCTGGCAGCAGCGCTGGAGGCCCGCAGCACCCACCCCCTGGCCGCGGCGATCCTCGCCGCCGCGCCGGCAGCCTCCCGCGCCGACGACGTCGAAGAACACCCCGGCCGCGGCCTGCAAGGCATCGTCGCGGGCACACCCGTGCGCGTCGGCACCACCCGCTGGATCGACGCCGGCGACCTCGAGCCCGACGCGGCGAAGCTGGAAGAACGGGGCATGACCGTCGTCGCCGTGGAGATCGGCGGCGCTCCCGTCGCGCTCCTCGGCATCCGCGACGAACTGCGCCCGGAGGCCGCCGAAGCCGTCCGCCACCTTGCCGACGACGGCGTCCGGGTGATGATGCTGACCGGCGACAACGAGCGCACGGCGAACGCTCTCGCCCGCGAGGCGGGCATCCCCGACGTGCGCGCCGCGCAACTGCCGCAGGACAAGGAACGCGCAGTACGCGAGTCGGCCCAACGAGTCCCGACGGCCATGATCGGCGACGGCGTGAACGACGCGCCCGCGTTGGCCGCCGCCAACGTCGGCATCGCGATGGGCGCCGGCGGCTCAGCCGCGGCCATCGAGACCGCCGACGTCGCCTTCACCGGCAGCGACCTTCGCCTCGTGCCCCAGGGCCTGGCCCACGCCCGCCGTGGCCGGCGGATCATGACCGGAAACATCCTGCTCGCCCTGGCTATCATCCTCGTGCTGTTCCCGCTCGCCCTGTTCGGCGTGCTCGGGCTGGCCGGCGTCGTCCTCGTCCACGAGATCGCGGAAGTCGTGGTCATCCTCAACGGCCTACGTGCAGCTCGAGGAAGCGTCGCACTACCCCCGCTGCCGCACCTCGAGAACCCCGCACCGTCGCGCAGCGAACGGCAAGCAGCAACTCCCGCGTCCAACCCGGGGCCCTGACTCGCGGCGGCTCGGCGCCCGTACACAGGGCGGGTAGGGGAGATTCGGAATGCTCTGATTCGGTGGGTGCCCCGAGGGCTTCCGACAACGAGGGCTTGACCTTCAAGCCGAGTCGAAGGTTTACCGTCGTGGTCATGAGGATCTCCGAGCTGTCGGCGCGTACCGGAGTGCCGGCGTCCACGCTGCGCTTCTACGAGTCCGAGGGCCTGCTGCCGGCGGACCGGGCTGAGAACGGCTACCGCGTCGACGGCGACGCGGCCGTCGACAGGCTCGCGTTCATCGCCCAGGCCAAGCACCTCGACCTACCGCTGCCCGCGGTGCGCGAGCTCGTCACTGCGTGGGAGTCGGAGCCGTGCCACAGCGTGCGCGCGACGTACCGGCCGATGCTCGTCGAGCACGCGGCCCAGGTCGATGAGCGGATCGCCTCCCTTGAAGCGCTGCGCTCGACCCTGGCGACGGCCGTCGAGCGGCTGGACGCCCTGCCCGACCGCGCCGAGCCTTGCGACGCCGGGTGCACTTTTCTCGATCGCGCGCGGCCGGCCCTCCCGGTCGTGGACGAGCCTCGTACCCCGATCGCGTGCTCCCTCGACGGCGACGACTATGGCGGCCGGGTCGCCGACTGGCGCGAGCTGCTGGCCGGCGCGCCGCGCGCCGACGTGAACGGCGGAGTTCGCGTGACGCTCCCGACCAGCACTCTGGGGCGCGCCACCGCTCTCGCGCAGGCCGAGCAGGGCTGCTGCGCGTTCTACACGTTCCGGATCGACCTGCACGACTCGACGTTCGACCTGACGATCACCGCGCCGCCCGAGGCGCGCACCATGCTTGACGACCTGCTCGGTGCCCAGGAGGCCGCCCGATGAACCTTGCCCGCTCGATCCTGCTGTTCGGCGCCGCCGCCCTCTTCGAGATCGGCGGTGCTTGGCTGATATGGCAAGGAATCCGTGAGCACAAGGGCTGGGTCTGGATCGGCGCGGGTGTGATCGCTCTCGGCCTGTACGGCTTCTTCGCCACGCTCCAACCGGATGCGAACTTCGGCCGCATCCTCGCGGCCTACGGCGGCATCTTCGTCGCCGGGTCCCTCGCCTGGGGCATGGTCGTCGACGGCTTCAAGCCCGACCGGTGGGACGTCACCGGCGCCCTCATCTGTCTCGCCGGTGTCGCCGTCATCATGTACGCCCCGCGACCTACCTGAGCCACTCCGACAGGCTCGGTCGGTGAGACGCTGGGCAAGGGGGTACCCCAAGGCCGGAGGCAGTCGTGATCGATATCCCGGGTCTGCCGGAACCGGACGCGGGTCCGGTGTTCGACATGGCCCTGCTTCTGCACATCACTGCGGGGATCACGGCGGTGCTCGCGGGACTTGTCGCGATGCTTGCCGTGAAGGGCGGTCGGTGGCACATCGGAGCGGGGCGTGTCTTCCTCGGCGGGATCGCCGCCCTCTTCGGATCGATGGCGGTCATGGTCGTGATCCGCTGGCCTGCGACGGTCCATCTGGCGGTGCTCGGGGGAGCTTCGCTGACTGCCGCGTCGCTCGGATGGCGTAACCGCCGCCACAGCGGGGACGACGTCGCGCACATCGCGTGGATGAGCCTGGCGTACGTCGCGATGCTGACCGCGTTCTACGTCGACAACGGGCCGCACTTGCCATTGTGGGAACGGCTACCAGACTGGTCGTTCTGGCTCCTGCCCGCAGCGATCGGGGCACCGATCACTGTTGGGGCGATTCGACGTCACCGCCCATACGACCCGACACGTGCCCATGGGCCCGAGGCGGCACCTTAGGGCCGGTCGAGCACGGTCAGCGCCCGGTGCGGGCCGCGACCGCGGCACCCAGCGCATGATCGTCGGGCACTCCACGCAGGCCGGCGGCCGTGGGATAGACCCGGCACGCCACTCCAGGCTGGGAGCCCGGGGCGGGGAAAACGTCGTGCCCGTCGATGTGGAACGACGGCGATCCGAGAAAGCTGCGCGCCTGGGCCTGGTCGTCGTCATCGATGACCACGGTGGCGATCGGCGCGTCGAGGCCAGCCCGATCCAGGACCCGGCGCAGCGCAGCGCGGGCGGGCGCCACGTTCGGGCATGCGTCAACGACCAAGAGCTCGATCTTCATGCGCCGATTCTCTCTCACGTGGGCGGACGAACGGAGAACATGGTTCGGGCCCACCGGTCGGAGCCGAGCAGGTCTCCGGTGTGGAGGGGCCCGGGTTGGCTACAACATAGACATGTGTCAATATTGACGTATGTCGATACAGCAGGTCCACGACCTTGTCATCGTTGGTTCTGGCCCGGCGGGCTACACCGCGGCCGTGTACGCCGCGCGGGCTGGTCTGGCTCCCGTCGTGATCGCGGGGTCCGTGACCGCGGGCGGCGCGCTCATGAACACCACCGAGGTCGAGAACTTTCCCGGCTTCCCCGCCGGCATCCAGGGCCCGGACCTCATGGAGGCGATGCGCGAGCAGGCCGAGAGGTTCGGCGCCAAGGTGCTGTGGGACGACGCGGAGCAGGTGGAGCTCGCCGGCGACGTCAAGACGGTCGTCACCGGCGGCGGCGAGACGTTCAAGGCCCGTGCGGTGATCCTCGCGACCGGCTCCGCCTACCGCGAGCTGGGCCTGCCCGAGGAGAAGCGGCTCTCCGGCCGCGGCGTCTCGTGGTGCGCCACGTGCGACGGGTTCTTCTTCCGCGACCAGCACATCGCCGTCGTCGGTGGCGGCGACTCCGCGATGGAGGAGGCCACCTTCCTCACCCGCTTCGCGTCCAAGGTGACGATCGTGCACCGTCGCGACTCGCTGCGTGCCTCGAAGATCATGGCCGACCGGGCCCAGGCAGACCCGAAGATCGAGTTCGCCTGGAACAGCGAGGTCGCCGGCATCTCCGGCGAGAACAAGGTCACCGGGCTCACCCTGCGCGACACCGTCACCGGCGCCGAGCGCGAGCTCGACACGACCGGGCTGTTTGTCGCCATCGGTCACGACCCGCGCACCGACTTGGTCAAGGGCCAGATTGACCTGGACGACGAGGGCTACATCCTCGTCGAGGGCCGTTCGACCCGCACCAACCTGCCCGGCGTCTTCGCCTGCGGCGACGCCGTCGACCACACGTACCGCCAGGCGATCACCGCCGCCGGTTCCGGGTGCTCAGCCGCGCTCGACGCCCAGTCCTACCTCACCGAGGTCGCCGACGCCGAGGGCGAGCAGTCCCTGGCCGGCACCCCGACGGCGCCCAACCCTGACGGGCTCCCTGCCGCCCTCGCTGACGCCGACGCGCGGGAGGTGGCCCGGTGAGCGACGCAGCGACCCCGCAGACCGACGCCGTCCGGCGCCTGTCCACCCTGGATCGCTGGCTTCCGGCCTGGATCGGCCTGGCCATGTTCGGTGGCCTGCTGGTGGGCCGGTTCGTCCCGGGTCTGTCGGACGTGCTGGCCTCGATGGAGGTCGGCGGCATCTCGGTCCCGATCGCGCTCGGGCTGCTGGTGATGATGTACCCGGTGCTGGCCAAGGTCCGCTACGACAAGGTCGCCTCGGTCACCGGCGACAAGAAGCTGCTGGTCAGCTCGCTGCTGCTGAACTGGATCGTCGGCCCGGCGCTGATGTTCGCCCTGGCCTGGACGTTCCTGCCCGACCTGCCCGAGTACCGCACCGGGCTCATCATCGTGGGCCTGGCACGCTGCATCGCCATGGTCGTGATCTGGAACGACCTGGCCTGCGGCGACCGGGAGGCCGCCGCGGTGCTGGTGGCGATCAACTCCGTGTTCCAGGTGATCGCCTTCTCGCTGCTCGGGTACTTCTACCTCACCGTGCTGCCCGGCTGGCTCGGCCTCGACACCCAGGGACTGGACGTCTCGATCGGGCAGATCGCGCTCAACGTGCTGGTCTTCCTCGGCATCCCGCTGGTGGCGGGGTTCGCGTCCCGCTGGATCGGCGAGCGGACCAAGGGCCGCGACTGGTACGAGGAGCGGTTCGTGCCGAAGATCGGCCCCTGGGCTCTGTACGGGCTGCTGTTCACGATCGTGCTGCTGTTCGCCCTGCAGGGCGACGCCGTGACCTCGAACCCGCTCGACGTCGTGCGGATCGCGCTGCCGCTGCTGGTGTACTTCGCCGTCATGTGGGGCCTGGGGATGGTGCTCGGCAAGCTGCTCGACCTCGGCTATGCCCGCACGACCACGCTGGCGTTCACCGCGGCGGGCAACAACTTCGAGCTCGCCATCGCGGTGGCGATCGGCACCTTCGGCGCCACTTCCGGCGAGGCGCTGGCCGGGGTTGTCGGGCCGCTCATCGAGGTCCCGGTCCTGGTGGGCCTGGTCTACGTGTCCCTGTGGGTCGCCCGGCGATGGTTCGCCGTCGCCCCCTACTCCATCGAGCCGCCCGCACGAGAGCTGGACGAGGTGAGGTCATGACCGCCACCGACACGACCGAGGGGAGTGTGCCGCTGACGGTGCGCGACCCGGACTGCGGGCCCCGCATCGAGGCGCACGCGATCGGCACCGAGGCCGCGGGCGCGGTTGCGGCCACGCTCAAGGCGCTGGCCGAGCCGCTGCGGCTGCGGATGCTGTCCTTCCTCGCCACCGCGCCGGCCGGGGAGGCGTGCGTGTGCGACCTGGCCGAGCTGACCGACGTGTCCCAGCCCACGGTTTCCCATCACCTCAAGGTGCTGCGCGACGTCGGCGTGCTCGCCTCCGAGCGGCGCGGCACGTGGGTCTGGTATCACATCACCCCCGGCTACAAGTCCGCGATCAGCACCCTGCTCGAGTCGTTCGCGCCCGCCGCCCTGGACGCCCTGGGCGAGCACCCGCACCTGACCGGGCTCGAGGACGCCGACGCCGCGCTCGACCGGCTCGCCGCCGACCTCGCGGCCACTCATCCCGACCTGGCCGACGACGTCGTGCTGCGCACCGTGCGCGAGTCGTACACGGCGCTGGCCCGCTCGGCCAAGGTCTCGGCGCACCTGCTCACCCTCACCGACAGGTTCGCCCGCCAGCGGCTGGACGACCTGACCCGCGAGGCATCCACGAACGCCCACACCGGTACTGCGGACGCTCCCCAGGTGCTGTTCGTGTGCGTCGCGAACGCCGGCCGCTCCCAGCTCGCCGCCGCGCTCGTACGGCACTACGCCGGCGACCGGGTCGTCGTCCGCTCCGCCGGGTCCACCCCGGCGGCAGACGTGCACCCCGCCGTGCGCCCCGAGCTCGCCGCACTGGGCACCGACGAGCCGTTCCCGAAGCCGCTGACCGACGACGCCGTCCGCGCCGCCGACGTCGTGATCACCATGGGCTGCGGCGACGTGTGCCCGATCCTGCCCGGCAAGCGGTACGAGGACTGGCTCGTCGGCGACCCCGCCCTGGCCTCCCCGGCAGGCGTCGCCGCCATCCGCGACGAGCTCGACACCCGCGTGCGCGCACTGCTCACCGACCTGCTGCCCGACCTCGACCTGCCCACCCCGTGAACGACCGAACCCCGGAGACCACCGTGACCGACACCCACGCCACCACGAAGCCGTCCGCCCTGTTCGTCTGCGTGCACAACGCCGGCCGCTCCCAGATGGCCGCGGGCTTCCTGCGCGCGCTCTCGGGCGGCGCCGTCGAGGTCCGGTCCGCCGGCTCGATGCCCGCCGACCGCATCAACCCCGTCGCCGTCGAGGCGATGGCCGAGGTCGGCGTCGACATCACCGCCGAGCAGCCCAAGGTGCTCACCACCGACGCCGTCCAAGCGTCCGACGTCGTGATCACCATGGGCTGCGGCGACGCCTGCCCGATCTTCCCCGGCAAGCGGTACGAGGACTGGCAGCTCGACGACCCCGCCGGCCAGGGCATCGACGCCGTGCGGCCCATCCGCGACGAGATCGAGCGTCGAATCCGCGAACTGCTCGCCTCGCTCGACGTCGAGCCGGTGGCCTGACCCGCACCGATCCGCATCCCGAGCACTACGGGCCGCAACCGGAGGAGGTTGCGGCCGTCATACGCTGTATGGCTGAGCTCAGGCAGCGGCTCGGCGCAGCAGGATGCCGGCTGAGCGCGAACCGCGCGGCCACTGGGCCTTTCCCCCCTCGCGCCGCCCTCACCGGGCTCGTCTCGTCTCTCTCAACGGGCGACAGAGCCCACGCCCAGTGCTTCAGCCGTCGATCGCGACTCTGACCTGCGGTAATGCGGCTCTTCGCGGATGAGGGGGGTCCCCGGTGACACGCCGGGCGTGGTGATGACGTCGGGGTAGGG
>NZ_BMDG01000016.1 GCF_014635665.1 Isoptericola cucumis | reverse complement strand
CCACACCGCCCCGGCTACCGTCGAGGCGTCAGTATCGAGCCTCCACTGAACCCGGGGCGGGACAATCTACGCCGCGCTGGCCAAGAGCCGTACCGTGCTCTACACCCCCAGCGTGCTGACCACGCCACGGGCCCTGAAGGAGGAGCTCGACCAGGTCATCTCCCGCACCAATATCTGCATCGAGCAGCACCTCGCGCCGGCCGGACAGGTCACGCCAGAGACGCGCGGGTGGCGCCACAGCAGGAACTACGTCGAGCTGATCATCGTCGATGAGTCCGAACGCCTACGCCCCACCGCACTGGAACTGCTGCGCGATCGCTACGACCGCGACAACATCGCCCTCATCCTGATCGGCATGCCCGGCCTGGAGAAGCAGTTCAGCCACTACCCCCAGTTCTACAGCCGCGTCGGCTTCGCCCACCAGTACCGGCCCCTGGGCAAGGACGAACTGCTCTTCGTCCTTCAACGGCACTGGCGCGCCCTCACCAAGACCCTCGACCCAGAGGACTTCACCGACGCCCAAGCCATCGCCGCCATCGCCCGCATCACCCGAGGGAACTTCCGACTCCTGGAACGACTCTTCCCCCAGATCGAGCGCGTCCTGAAGATCAACGAACTCGACACCATCACCAACGACGTCATCGAAGCCGCCGCCAGCACCCTTGTCATCGGCGTCAGTTGACAGGCCGCCACATAGCACCTACAGAACCCCGCCATTTATCGGCGCAAGCCACAGTCAGCCGTGCTTGGGCAGCGTCGGTGAGGGCGAAGTAGGACCACCAGAGCTGGCCGGCGATGAGCACCGCCAGGATGACCGCTGTAAGGACGCCCGGTTGACTCAGGTCTCGGGTGGCGCCGGTTCCGACCTGGACGATGGTCTCGCCGAGGGCGATGATGATGATCAGCCCGTGCCGGTCGACGAAGTAGCGGGGCAGCACGCGAAGTCCCCCGAATCCGACAACCAGCGGGCCGCCGAGGTCGATCAGCGCGGCGAGGATCCACACCAGCTCCCGGTACGGCGCGCCGAGGAACGCGGCGAGCAGGACGAGGCAGGGTCCGGCCAACAGGCTGGGCATCAGATGGATGGCCGCTGATCGCTGCTCGCGGCTGTGCCCTGTCTCGAGAACCAGGAGCACCAGGTGCACCAGCCGCACACACAGGAAGGCCACCGCGAAGACCAGAGCCCGAGCGGCGAACGCATCTGGTAGCGCGATGGCGGCGACCAGCATCGCTGCCATGGCGGCAAGGGTCAGTATCCGTGCCGCCACTCTGGCATCGCTGGTGGTGTTGGTCAGCCAGGCGTAGCAGACCCAGGTCCACCACACTGCTGTCAACGCCAACGCGCCTCGTGCCAGTCCCAGCCACGAGCCCTCGGCGAGCATCAACTGGGTGACCTGGGACATCGCGAACACGAAGACCAGGTCGAAGAACAGCTCCAGGGCGTCTGTGGTCCGGTCGTCCTTCTCGGCGCCCGGCTCGGAGGCACTCATAGCCAGTGATGCCTCCTGTCTCCTGACGGGATCGGGTGGCGCAGCAGCGTCGTTGCCCTCAGCCGATCACCGGGGTCCTCCAACCGCACGGCAGCGCGCGGCCCGGGGAGTTCCATCTCGGTCGGTGACCCTGGCAGTCTTGCTCACCGAGGTCTCGACTCGGTCACGGGGGCGGAGTAGCGTCGATTGCTTCGGGTGCGTCTCGCGGTCGAGCGTGGGGATCGGTGGCGTTCCGCCGCAGAGCAGGTCCACGTACGTGGACTCCGACGCCGAGGAGCCGAGCATGAAAGCAGTTGTTTACGAAGGGCCGCGTCAGGTCAGCGTCAACGATGTGCCGGACGCCAGGATCGAACGTCCGACCGATGTGCTGGTGCGGATCACCGCCACCAACATCTGCGGGTCGGATCTGCATATGTACGAGGGCCGCACCGACTTCGAGACCGGGCGCACGTTCGGGCACGAGAACATGGGCGAGGTCGTCGAGGTCGGCAGCGGTGTGGACAAGGTCGAGGTCGGTGGGCATGTGGTGCTGCCGTTCAATATCTCGTGCGGCTTCTGCAAGAACTGCGAGCGGGGCCTGACCAACTACTGCCTGACCACCCAGCCAGATCCCGCTGCCGCCGGCGCCGCGTACGGGTTCGCCGCGATGGGTCCCTGGGCCGGTGGGCAGGCGGAATACCTGCGGGTGCCCTACGGCGACCACAACTGCCTTCGCCTGGGGGAGGACGCGGCGGAGAAGGAGAACGACTACGTGATGTTGGCCGACATCTTCCCGACCGGGTATCACGCCACCGAGATGGCCGGGGTGGTCCCGGGTGACTCCGTGGTGATCTATGGCGGTGGGCCCGTCGGGCTGATGGCGGCGTACTCGGCGACGATCAAGGGAGCGGCCAAGGTGATGGTCGTCGACCGGCACGCAGACCGGCTCAAGCTCGCCGAGCAGATCGGCGCGATCGCGATCGACGACTCGAAGGTCGACCCGGTCCAGGCCGTCTTGGACCAGACGATGGGTCTGGGTGCGGATCGCGGGTGTGAGTGTGTCGGCTACCAGGCCCACGACCCGCAAGGCACCGAGGACCCCGCGTTGACGATGAATCGGATCATCGCCTCGGTCAGGTTCACCGGCGGCATCGGAGTGGTGGGGGTGTTCCTGCCCGCCGATCCGGGCGGCCCGGACGAGATGGCCCAGCAGGGCAAGGTCCCCTTCGACTTCGGACTGTCTTGGTTCAAGGGCCAGACCATCGGCACCGGGCAGGCGCCGGTCAAGAAGTACAACCGGCGGCTGCGAGACCTGATCGCGGCGGGCAAGGCGACACCGTCTTGGATCGTCTCCCACGAGCTGCCTCTCGACGGCGCCGTCGAGGCCTACCAACAGTTCGACGACCGCACCGACGGGTGGACCAAGGTCATCCTCAAGCCCGCAATGCCGGCCGGGAAGGCGGGCTGAGATGGCCGAGCAGCTGCAGGGCAAGAGAGTCGCGATCCTTGCTGCGGACGGGGTGGAACGCGTCGAGCTCGAGAAGCCTCGCGAGGCATTGGGTGGAGCCGGCGCCCAGACCGACCTGTTGTCGGTCCATGACGGCGAGATCCAGGCCCGCGACAATGACTTGGACGCAGCGGGCACCTTCACCGTCGATCGGACGGTCACCGACGCGTTCGTGACCGACTACGACGCGTTGCTGCTTCCCGGCGGTACGGTGAACCCAGACCAGCTACGAATCGACCCGGACGCAGTCGCGTTCGTCCGCGACTTCGTCGACAGCGGCAAGCCGGTGGCGGCGATCTGCCACGGTCCCTGGACGTTGATCGAGGCCGGCGTGGTCGGGGGTCGCACCCTGACGTCCTTCCCGAGCATCCGAACCGATCTGCGCAATGCCGGCGCAGACGTCCTCGACCAGGAAGTGGTGGTCGACGGCAACCTGACCACCAGCCGCTCACCCGATGACCTGCCCGTGTTCTGCGACGCGATCGTGACCGAGTTCGCGGGCAGCTCGACCGAAGAAAGGTGACATCATGACCGTGACCAAGGGCTTGTTGGTCCGCTTCGACGCCCTGCCCGGTAAGGAGGACGAGGTGAAGGAGTTCCTCGACGCCGGCCTTGCGCTGGTGGACCAGGAGCCGGCAACCATCGCGTGGTTCGGGATCCGGCTCGGACCGTCCTCGTTCGGGATCTTCGACGTGTTCCCCGACGAGGACGGCCGCGACACCCACCTGTCCGGCCCGGTCGCGGCAGCCCTCGGCGAGCAGACCGGCACGCTGTTCTCCGAACCCACGATCGACAAGCTCGACGTACAGGCCTCCAAACTCCCCACCTGAGACCACGACCGAAGAGCACGGGACCAGAGCGAAAGGCCACTTCACGGATGCCGCCTTCCGGCTCACGCAGCCCGCTTGACGACGCCGCGGCGGCCCTTCTCTACATCAGCACAGATCAGCACAGCTGCAACGGGCCGGCCAGTACCTCATCGGTTACGCGATCGAGGACGCCGAGGGCATGTACGCCTAAGATGACGGCGAACTGACCTGGCACAACCCGGAGGAGGAGAACGCGCACGTCGAGGTCACCGTGAGGGACGCGGCAGACGGACGCTTCATACCCGCCGTCCAGGTCAGCGCCACGCTGATCGCACCCTCGGGCACCGAGTTGGGCCCCTACGACCAGCAACTGGTGTGGCACCCGATGATGTATCACTACGCCCGCAACTGGAACCTCCCCGAGGACGGCGCCTACACGCTGCGCGTCCACGTCGACCCGCCCACCTTCATGCGTCACGACGAGATCAACGGCCGCCGCTTCACCGAGCCGGCCGACCTCGAGTTCACTGATGTCCGGATCGAACGCGGCGCAGAACCCGTCGACCCACCCCGCCGTTGAGCCGCAACAGCGAAGGACGCTCGCCAGTCGGTGATCGAGCCCTTCCGCCATTCCTTCTGCTCAGGGCGGATAGCCCTGTGCAGAGGACTTCGGACACTCGTGCAGTCGACTTCGGAAACTGACACCCGACGACCCCCTTGCGCGAACACTGAACACCTGTTTAGCCTGTTGAACATGCGTTCAGCCACGGGAGGTGCCGAGGAGCCGGGGACGGTCGCCGCCCCGCCGGACACCAGTGCGCGGGCCCGGATCCTCGAGGCGGCGGTGCTGCGGTTCGCCCGCTCCGGCTTCGGGGCGTCGGTGCGCGCCGTCGCCACCGACGCCGGCGTCAGCCCCGCACTGGTGATCCACCACTTCGGGTCCAAGGACAAGCTGCACGAGGCCTGCGACGAACACGTGCTGGCCTGGATCGCGAAGTCCAAGCGGGAGAACATGGGCAAGGCCACCGGCGGCCGGCTGCTCGAGGTGCTCGCCCAGGCGGACGAGTTCGCGCCCCTCGTGGGGTACGTTCTGCGGTCGATGCAGGCGGGCGGCGCCGTCGGGAAGTCGTTCGTCGAGCACATGATCGACGACGCCGAGAAGTACACCGCCGAGGCGGTCGAGCAGGGCCTCGCCAAGCCCAGCCTCGACGAGAGGGCGCGGGTGCGCTACCTCGTCTACTCGTCGCTCGGATCGCTGCTGCTGTCGGTCACGATGAACCCCCCGGACGACCCCGAGGACGTGAACACCGCCGTCCGCGCCTTCATGGACGACCTCTACCTGCCGATGCTCGAGCTCTTCACCGAGGGCTTCCTCACCACCCGCCGCATGCTCGACGACTACCTCCTGTACGTCGGGGACCCGCCGCCCGGCGCCGGCGAGGACGAGCCCGCGGCCTGAGCGCCGCAGCCCCTCGCACGCCCAGCACTGGAATCGGCAACGCACCTCTGGAGAGGGACCATGACCACCACGCCTTCGGGCGCCGCCGCCGGCGCGCCCGCGATCGAGATCCACGACCTGCACAAGTCGTTCGGCCCCGTGAAGGCCCTGGACGGCCTGGAGCTGGCCGTCACCCACGGCCAGGTCGCCGGCTTCCTCGGCCCGAACGGGGCCGGCAAGTCCACCACCATCCGCGTGCTGCTCGGCCTGCTGCGCAAGGACTCCGGGAACGTGCGCCTGCTCGGCGGCGACCCCTGGCGCGACGCCGTCGCGCTGCACCGGCGCCTCGCGTACGTGCCGGGCGACGTGTCGCTGTGGCCGAACCTGTCGGGCGGCGAGGCCATCGACTACCTGACCCGCCTGCGCGGCACCGTCGACAAGCGGCGCAAGGCCGAGCTGCTGGAGCGCTTCGAGCTCGACCCCACCAAGAAGGCCCGCACCTACTCCAAGGGGAACCGGCAGAAGGTCGCGCTGGTCGCGGCGTTCATGGCCGAGGTGGACCTGCTGGTGCTCGACGAGCCGACGTCGGGCCTCGACCCGCTCATGGAGTCCGTCTTCATGGACTACGTGCGCGAGGCCAAGGACCGGGGCACGTCCGTGCTGCTGAGCAGCCACATCCTGTCCGAGGTCGAGAAGGTCTGCGACACCGTCACGATCATCCGGGCCGGCCGGTCGGTGGAGTCCGGCACGCTCGACCAGCTGCGCCACCTCACGCGGTCCGCCGTCACGACGGTCGTCACGGGCGACCCGGCCGGCCTCGCCGTGCTGCCGGGCGTGCACGACGTGCAGACCACCACCGTGGAGGAGGGCACCCGCGTCACCTTCGACGTCGACAACGCGGACATCGGCGGCGTCCTCACCGCGCTCAGCGCCATGGGCGTGCACAGCTTCACCGCGGCCCCGCCGTCGCTGGAGGAGCTGTTCATGCGCCACTACGGCGACGAGCTCGCGCAGGAGGAGGCCGCCGCGAAGCACGCGGCAGACGCGGCCGAGCCGGGGGCGCGCAGCAGGGCAGGTGCGCGATGACGACCACACTGGAACGGCCGGCGCCCCCCGCGCCCGCCGCGCCGGCCGCCCGCGGGGGGTCGACCCTCACGGGGACCTGGAGCCTCATCCGGTTCATCCTGCGCCGCGACCGCGTGCGGCTCACGGTGTGGACCGTGCTGATCGTGATGTTCTACGCGTACTTCACGGCGGCGCTCGGCCTCATGTCCGACACCCCCGGCGCGCTCGAGGCCCGCGGGGCGCTCATGGAGACGCCTGCCGGCATCGTCATGGGCGGCCCGGGGTACGGGATCGACAACTACACGGTCGGCGCGTCGATGGCGAACGAGGGCACCGTCTGGATGGTGCTGGCGCTGTCGATCATGAGCATCCTGCACGTGGTGCGCCACACGCGGGCCGAGGAGGAGTCGAGCCGGTCGGAGCTGGTCCGCGCGGCCGTCGTCGGCCGGCACGCCCCCGCCGTCGCCGCGGTGGTCACGCTGGTGCTCGTCAACGTGGTCATCGCGCTCGTCTCGGCGCTGGCGATGACGGGCGCCGGCGGCATCGACGAGCTGCCGATGGCCGACTCGCTCGGCATGACCGTCGGCGTCGCGCTGAGCTCGATCGTGTTCGGCGCGATCGCGCTGGTGCTGAGCCAGCTGTCCGAGCACGGGCGCGGCGCCACCGGGCTGTCCCTGGCCGTGTTCGGCCTCGCGTTCGCGATCCAGGTCGCGGGGAACCTGCGGGAGATCCCGGGCGGCACGACGCTGTCCTGGTTCTCCCCGATCGCCTGGGCCCAGCAGACGCGGGCGTTCGTGGACCTGCGCTGGTGGCCGATGGCGCTGAGCGTCGTCGCCATCCTCCTGCTGCTGTGGCTCGCCGCGATCCTCGCGTCGCGCCGCGACTTCGGCGGCGGCATGATCGCGACCCGCAAGGGCCGGGCCGACGCGAAGGCGTCGCTGCGCGGGCCGTTCGCGCTGGCCTGGACCCAGCAGCGCATGGCGCTCCTGTGGAGCTGCCTCGGGCTCGGCCTGATGTGGTTCGCGACGGGCACGCTCATCCCGGACATCGGCACGATGGTCGGCGACCTGGTGTCGGAGAACCCCGCGATGGCGGCGCTCTTCGGCGACGACCCGAGCACCTTCGCGACCGGGTTCCTCGGGGTGATCGTCCTGTACGCCGTCCTGTGCTGCGCCGCGTACGCCATCGTCATGGCCGCGCGGCCGAAGGCGGAGGAGACCGCCGGCCGGCTCGAGATCGCCCTCGCGCGGCCCGTGTCCCGCGGCCGGTGGCTCGGGGCGCAGCTGTCCGTCGCCACGCTCGGCGCGGTCGTGCTCACGGCCGTGAGCGTGTACGCCCTCTGGTTCGGGGCCGTGGTGGTCGGGGAGTCCGAACCAGGCTTCGGGCCGTACTCGGAGGTCTTCCTGGCCCAGCTCCCCGCGGTGCTCGTCTACCTCGGGTTCGTGGCCGCGCTGTTCGCCTGGGCTCCGCGGCTGACCGGCCTGGGCTGGGCGCTGCTGGGCTACACCTTCTTCATCGGGTTCTTCGGCCCGCTGATCGAGGACATGCCCGACGCGGCGCACTACCTGTCACCCCTGTACTGGGTGCCGGAGGCGTTCGTGGAGGACTTCGACGGCGTCGCGTTCGTCGGCCTGCTCGCCGTCGCCGCGGTGCTGTACGCGCTCGCGTTCGTCGGCTTCCGGCGCCGGGACGTGGTCACCACCTGACGGGTGCCGTCGCCACCCTCGACGCAGCCGCGCCGGTCTCGCTGACCGGCGCGGCTGCGTCGTCCCGCCGTCGAGGCACTACGGTGGTCCGCCGTGACTACCACCGACCAGCAGGGGACGCCGGCGCCGTCGTCCGACGCACACCTCGCCCACGGGCTCCGGCCGCGGCACCTGACCATGATGGGCCTGGGCTCCGCGATCGGGGCCGGGCTCTTCCTCGGCTCGGGCCAGGCGATCGGCACCGCCGGGCCCGCCGTGCTCATCAGCTACGCGATCGCGGGCGCGATCGTCGTGCTCGTCATGCGGATGCTCGCGGAGATGGCCTCGGCCATGCCCGCGTCGGGCTCGTTCTCCGTGTACGCCGAGGCCGCGCTGGGCCGCTGGGCCGGGTTCCTGCTCGGCTGGGTGTACTGGTTCATGCTCATCATGGTGCTCGGCGTCGAGGTCACGGGCGTGGCGGAGATCGTCACCGGCTGGTGGCCGTCGGTGCCCCAGTGGGCCGTGGCGGCCGTCATCGTGGCCGTGCTCGGCGGCATCAACCTCGTGGGCGTGCGCCAGTTCGGCGAGGCCGAGTTCTGGTTCGCCCTCATCAAGGTCGTCGCGATCCTCGCGTTCCTGGTCGTGGGCGTGCTCATCGTCGTCGGCGTCATCCCCGTGTCCGGCAGCGTGCTCGGCCACTGGGCGGAGCACGGCGGCTTCGCCCCGGCCGGCGTCGCCGGCATCGCCGCGGGCCTCCTCGCGGTGGCGTTCGCGTTCGGCGGCATCGAGATCGTGGCCATCGCCGCGGCCGAGGCGCGCGACCCGCGCGACGCCGTCGCCCGCGCCACCCGCACCATCCTGTGGCGCATCCTGTTCTTCTACGTCGGTGCCGTCGCCATCATCGTGGCGCTGGTCCCGTGGGACGACGCCGAGGCCCTCGCGTCCCCGTTCGTCTCCGTCCTGCAGCTCGCCGGGTTCGACTGGGCGGCGCGCCTGATGGAGGTCGTCGTGGCGCTGGCGCTGCTGAGCGCCTTCAACGCCAACGTGTACGGCACGTCGCGCATGCTCTTCTCGCTCGGCCAGCGCGACGACGCGCCGAAGGCGGTGACCAAGGTGTCGCGCCGCGACGTGCCGTGGGTCGCCGTGCTGGTCTCGGTGTTCTTCGGCGTCGTCGCCGTCGTGCTCAACTGGCTCCTGCCGGAGGCGCTGCTGTCGATCCTGCTCAACGCCGTCGGGTCCGCGCTGTTCGTCGTGTGGCTGCTCATCACGATCTCCCAGCTGCGCCTGCGGCCCCGCCTGGAGGCGGAGGCCGCGCGGTCCGGCGAGCCCATGCGCCTGCGCATGTGGGGTTTCCCGTGGCTCTCGTGGGTCGTCCTCGTGGCCCTGGTCGGCCTCGCGGGGCTCATGCTGTCCGACGCCGCGGCCCGCGCCCAGCTCACCGCGACGGCCGGGCTGGTCGTGGTCATCCTCGCCGTCTACGCCCTGACGCGGGGCGTGCGGCGCGCCCGCGACTGACGCCGCCCGTCAGGCGGGCTTGTCCGGCCGCACCGTCGGCACGTCGCCGACGATGGGGATCGGGCGGCGGTGGAACGGGAAGCCGTAGCGGGTCACCAGCCCGGCGAGGGTCGTGACGCGGTTGCGGGGCCCGACCAGCGACATCACGTGCACGAACAGCCACACCAGCCAGGCGAGGCCGCTCGTGAGGCGCAGGTGCGCGGTGCGGCCGGGGACCGCGATCTCCGCGACGGCCGCCCGTCGCCCGATCACCGCCATCGTGCCCTTGTCGCGGTAGCGCAGCGGCTCGGTGGGGCGGCCGCCCAGCTGCGCGAGGATGTTGCGCGCCGCCTGCTGCCCGCCCTGGATCGCGGGCTGCGCGAGCTGGGGGAGCCAGTCCGGCGTCTCGGCGATGTCGCCGATCGCGTACACGCCGGGCCGGCCCTCGACCTGGAGGTCCGGCCCGACGGCGATCCGGCCGCCGTCGCGGCGCGGCAGGTCCCAGTCGTCGACCTCGGGGTGCGGCCCGACGCCGGCCGACCACACGGTGAGGTCGGCGTGGAGGCGGGAGCCGTCGGTCAGCACGACGGCGTCGGGCAGCACCTCGGCGACCCCGGCGCCCAGCCGCAGCGTCACGCCGCGCCGGGCGAGCTCGCGGGCCGCGTACTGCCGCAGGTCGGGGTGGAAACCCTTCAGCAGGTCGGGGCCGCGCTGCACGACGGTGATCTCGAACGCGTCGCCGTGGATCTCCGGGTACGCGGGCTCCAGGCCGGCGGTGCGCAGCTCGGCGAGCGCGCCCGCGACCTCGACGCCTGTGGCGCCGCCGCCGACGACCACGACCCGCAGGCCGTCGTCCGAGCCGGGCGTGAAGGCCGAGTTCTCGAGCCGGATGAACAGCTGGTCCCGGATCTTCAGCGCCTGCGAGCGGGAGTACATGCCGAAGGCGTGCTCCTTCGCGCCCGGGGTGCCGAAGTAGTTCACGGTGGTGCCGTTGGCGAGCACGAGGTGGTCGAAGGCGATCGTCTCGTCGTTGGCGAGCCGGATGGTGCGGGCGTCGTGGTCGATGCCGACCAGGTGCTCGTGCAGCACGCGCACGTTCTTCTGCCGCAGCCGCAGCCCGCGCAGCCAGTAGGTCACGTCGCCGGGGCTGAGCCCGCCGGTCGCGACCTGGTACAGCAGCGGCTGGAACGTGTTGTAGACGCGGCGCTCCACCAGCGTCACCCGCACGGGGGCTCCCGCGAGCGCCTTGACGACGGCGAGCCCGCCGAAGCCACCTCCGACGACGACGACGTGGGGCAGGGCGGGGCGGTCGGTCACCTGCCCACCGTATCGACGGCCGGGTGGTCGAGCCCGTCGAGCCCGTCGTGCCCGTCGTGCCCGTCGTTGTCGCCGGCCCGTGGACCGTGGCCCGCCGGGCCGGCGGACTTTGCGACCATGTCGCCATGCACGGGACGCACGGCACGCACGGCACGCACGGCACGGGTGAGCTCCTCGCGGTCTGCCGCGTCCACAGGCTGCTGCCGGACACGGGCTCGGTCGGGGTGACGGCGATCGACAAGCGGCCGGTCGACGGCCCGGTCTGCGTCCGGCCCCTCGGGCTGTACGCGGACGTGCAGGCCGACCGCGAGAACCACGGCGGTCACGACCAGGCGGTGTACGCGTACTCGCAGGAGGACGCCGACCACTGGGCCGCGGAGCTCGGGTACGAGGTCGTGCCCGGCCTGTTCGGCGAGAACCTGCGCACCCGCGGGCTGGAGGTGAGCCGCGCCGTCATCGGGCAGCGCTGGCGGGTCGGGTCGGCGCTGCTGGAGGTGTCGCAGCCGCGCACCCCGTGCCAGACGTTCGCCCGCCGCCTCGGCTCCCCGCCGCGGTGGGTACGCCGGTTCACCGTGGCGAACCGGACCGGGGCGTACCTGCGCGTCGTCGAGCCGGGCGAGCTCCGGGCGGGCGACGCCGTCGAGGTCGTCTCCACGCCGCGGCACGGGGTGACCCTGGCCGACTGGTTCGGCGCCTCGTTCCGGCTCGAGGGGTCCCGGCCGGCGGCCGAGCTCGCGGCGACGCTCCTCGCCGAGCACGACGCGGGCGGGTCGCTGCTCGGCGAGGAGATCCACGCGCTGGCGCTGCGCGCGGTCGGCTAGGTCACCGGATGCCGGCGCGGTGCCCGGCGTAGCCCCAGACGGCGAGGGCGAGCGCCGGCCCCCAGAACCACGCGGGGAAGAACAGGGCGCTGCTCCCGCCCATCATGACGAGCATCGGGATCGCTGCGCCGCAGAGCATGACGGCGACGATCCCGCCAGGGACGATCGCCGCGGCCGGGGGCACGGGCTGTCCGGCCCGGCGCGGGAACCAGCGCGGGAACGTCTCGCCCCACGGCAGGATCAGGCCGAGCGTGAGGATGATGCCGGCCCACGCGCCGGAGGAGAGCGCCAGCCCCTGGATGCGGACGGCGAGCGGCATGTCGCCCTCCATGACGAGCTGCGGCCACGGCGTCAGCCAGGTGAGGCGGGCGAGCGCGTACGGCAGCGGGCCGAGGGCCGCGAGGACGGTGAACAGCCGGCGGTGGCGCGTCACCCACGCGGTCGCCCCGCGGAGCGACCCCCGCCGCCAGGCGCGGACGAGCGCGAGGCCGGCCCACGCCGTCGCCGTCGCGAGGGGCAGGAGCACCGCGAGGAGACCCCAGCGCTCACGTGCCAAGCCGCTCGCGAGGGCACCGAGCCAGGTGGCGAAGTCGTCGCGGGCGACGACGATACCGACGAGGGCGAGCACGCCCGCGGCGGCGACGGGGAGCCGCCACGCGGGCCGGGTGCGGAACACCTGGACGCCCGCCCACACGGCGAGGACGGGGACGGCCATCGCGACGAGGTAGCCGGCCACGCTGAGCGTCCCGGAGCCCTGGGCGAGGAAGCCGAACGCGAGCACCTGGACGACGGCGACCGGCGCGACCGCCCGCTGGGTCACGCGGCTCGCGGGTCGGGCGAGCGCGGCGGCCGCGGTCGCGACGCCGAGCAGTGCCGCGGCGAGCAGCACCCCGGTGAGGAGCGCGCCCGGCAGGAACGTCCGGCCCAGAGTGTTGCCGGTCTCGAGGAGCGGGCTGAGCCCGGGCCGCACGGCGAAGAACGTGACGAGCACCGCCGTCGCCGCCGACGCGACGAGCGCGGCGACTGCGAGCCTCCGGGTGGACTGCCGGGCCACGTGCCCGCTCGGGTCCGACGGGGCTCCGGGTGCGCCGGGTGCGCCGGGCACCGCGTCCCGCGCCGGGGTGTCGTAGGGGGCGGACGGGCTGGTCATCGTGGTTCCTCTCGCCGATGGGTGCGTGGCTCCCACGCTCCCGTCGCGGCGGGCGGCGGGCCTCCCCCTGCCGGGGGACCGGCGTCACCCGGGCGCGGGAAACCGCCTCGCCCGAGGCCCCGTGACACCTTGTGAGGTCGGCATCCGTTCGATAGAGTCGAACACATGTTCGAAGATGCGCGGAGCGGGGCGGCTCGTCACACGGCCGGCACCACGCGTCGTCGAACGTCCGGCTCCGGTGTGGCCAGTGCCCCGGCCGCACCGGAGCCGGGCACGCTGTTGACCCTGGCCTCGCGCCCGCCCGCCACTCGGGTCGAGAAGATGCTCGGCCGTCTCGTCGAGCTCAGCGACGCGGCGCTCCGGTCCCGGCCTGACGGCGGCATGCGGGCCGTCGAGACGAGGTGGGTTCGCCGCGCCGTGCCGCCGTTCACGGACTCCGCCGTCATGGCGGGCCCTTCTTCACCGCCGGCGTCGGCTGTCCTGCCGACCGGTTCGGCCGGCTCGCCGGCGCGGGACGGTCGTGGTGCCTCGCCGCAGGAGGACCGCGGTGCCTCGCTCGCGGCCCGGCTGGACGCCGCACTGCCGGGGGCGGAGCTGGCGGAGTGGCTCGCGTCGCTCGAGCCGGCCGACCTCGACGACCACACGCTCGTCGAGGCGCTCGCCGCGTGGGAACGGGTGGCGTCCTGGGCGCAGGCAGGTTCCGCGCGGGTCCTGGCCGAGCTGCTGGAACGCACCGCGGGCTCGTCGGGGCACGAGCTCGTCGCCGACGGCGTGGCAGCGCGCCTCGGGCTGACCCGGAGCGCCGCCGCGCAGCACGTCACGGTCGCCCACGGGACGGCACACCTGCCCGAGGTCGCCGACGCGCTGGCGGACGGGCTCGTCGACCGTCGCAAGGCGGAGGCCCTGATCGCGACCGGCCGGCTCCCGGACGAGCAGCGCCGGCAGGCCGTCAGAGAGCTGCTGCCCGACGTCGAGCACCTGACCGTCCCGCAGATCCGTACCCGGATGAGGCGTGCGGAGATCGCCGTCGACCCGAGCGGTGCCGAGGAGCGCCACCGGGTGGCACGCACGGAACGGTACGTCCGCCTCGAGCCGGTGGACGACGCGATGGCCTATCTCACCGCGTACCTCCCGGCCGACGACGCGGTCCGCGCCTTCGCGGCCGTCGACGAGCTCGCGCTGGCGGTGCGCCGCGGTCCGGGGGAGGAGCGGCTGCTCGCCGAGTGCCGCGCCGACGTGCTCACCGGGCTGCTCAGCGGACGCCTCCGTGCCGGCGACGGTGCTGACGTCGCCGACGGTGACGGGTCCGGTCGTGACGTGGCGGGAAATGACGGGGTGCGCCGCGCCGTGCCGGTGCAGCCTTCGGGCGCGGCGTCACGACGTGGCGGGGTGCGGGTGAGCATCGCGGCGTCGACCCTGCTGGGCTCGGACGATCTTCCGGCGATCCTCCGTGGGCACGGCCCGGTCCCCGCCGGGACGGCGCGGGCGCTGGCCGGCGACCCGGACGCCGTGTGGCAGCGGATCTTCACCGACCCCGGCACCGGGGTCCTCACCGACACGTCGTCCCGCTCGTACCGACCGGGCGCGCGCCTGCGTGCGGCGGTGGTGGCGCGCGACGTCACCTGTACGTTCCCCGGCTGCCGGGTGCCTGCGTCAGGATGCGACCTCGACCACGTGGAGCCGTTCGACCCGGCCGTCGACGGCCCGCAGACCCACGGCGACAACCTGCACGCGCTGTGCCGCACGCACCATCGCGCGAAGACCAGCGGCGGCTGGCGGGTCTCCCGGGACCCGGCGACGGGGGTCACGCGCTGGACCGCACCCACGGGGCACCAGCACGACCGGCCGCCCGAGGCCCACCGGCCGCCCGAGGTCCCGGCGCGCCCCGCCGGGGCGGAGGTGCGCGGCGCGACAGGTCAGCGCCGGCGGCCGCGCGGCGGCTCGGCGGGCGGCCACTCGCCGTCGTCGGACCCGTCGTCCACGGCGTAGAGCAGCTCCTGGAGCTTCACGTGCACCTCGTCCACCCGGGGCACGTCGACCAGCACCATGCCGGCCTTCTCCGTGGCGTCGGAGACCTGGAGCGTGCCGCAGCCGAGCATCCGGTCGACGAGGTCCTTCTCCAGCGCGATGTCGTTGATGCGGTACAGGGGGATGTCACGACCCACGCGGGTGAAGATCCCCGAGCGCATCGCGATGCGCTGCGTCGTCACGGTGTACGACGTGCTGCGCCACTTCAGCCAGGGCACGAACACCCACACCACCGCGACGACGGCGATGACGCCGAGCAGGACCCAGCGCACCGTGTCGTCGAGCGTGACGACGAACGACGCGGCAGCCCCGACGAGCAGCACGAGCAGGAGCAGGAACGGCCAGATGAGGGCCTTCGCGTGCTCCCGCAGCTCCATGATCACGTGCTCGCCCTCGACGAGGTTCTGCTCGTTCAACGCCATGGGGCACATGCTGCCAGAGCGTCAGAGCGTGGGTGGCAGGTTCCACCCCTCGATGGTCCGCAGCTGGTGCCCGTAGCCGAGCAGGCAGATGGCGGCGGTGCCGAGCTCGAGCCGCGCCCCGTACCGGGGGTCGACGCCGAGCCACGCGGTGGCGAGCACGCGCAGCAGGTGCCCGTGCGCGACGGCGAGCACGTTCCCGCCGTCGTTGAGCGTGGCGTCGGCCCGTTCGACGAAGCGTCGTGCGCGGGCGGCGACGTCCTCCAGCAGCTCGCCGGGGCGGCCGTCGCCGTGGGCGGGGTCGGGCGGCAGCACCCGCACGCCGTCGTCGAAGATCTGGAACTCGTGGCCGACGAGGTCGCCCACCTCGGCGGAGGACCGGCCGTCGACCGGCCCGTAGTCCCACTCGGCCAGGTCGGGGTCGGTCACGGGGTCGGGGTGGCCGGCGATCTCCGCGGTCCGCCGCGCGCGCTGCAGAGGCGACGAGTAGACGACGGCGAAGTCCAGCGCGGCGAGGGCGCGCCCCGCGGTGCGGGCCTGCTCTTCGCCGTCGGGCGTGAGCGGAAGGTCGGTGCGCCCGGTGTGCTGACCGCTGCGGCTCCACTCCGTCTCGCCGTGGCGCAGCAGCACCAGCTGCGGGTCCTTGCTCGGCACGAGAGGCATCTTGGAAGCATCGCGCACCTCCGTGGGCGGGGCACCCGCGAGTCACAGTTCGGTCACAGTGAGTGTCCAGGTAGTGCTCGGGCTCCGCCGTCTGGGAGGTTGGTCCCCGACGACGGCACCGGCCGCCGACAACACCACAGGGAGCTGCTCGTGCTGGTCTTCGTCCTCATCGGCGCGGCAGGCATGGTGCTGCTCCTCCTCTCGCTCGTGGTGGGCGAGCTCGTCGACCTGGGCGACGGCGCGGTCTCCGGCACGTCGCTCGGTGTCGGGGCGGTCGTCTTCGGGGCCGTCGGGACGATCGTGGTCGCGAACGGCGGCCAGGCATGGCTGGCGTACGTCGCGTCGGCGGTCGTCGGCGTGCTCGGCGTCGTGGCCGCCCAGGCGATGATCCGGCGGCTGGCTGCCACCGAGGACGGCACCACGACCTCCCTCGTCGGCGTGCACGGCACCGCGACCACCGACATCACGCCCACGTCCGGCGAGGTGACCCTCGACGCGGCCACCGAGCTCGAGCGTCGCCTCGCCCGCTCCGACGACCACATCCCCTCGGGCGCCCGCGTCGTCGTCCTCGAGCACTCCGGTTCCACCGTCCGGGTCGGCGCGCAGGCCCGCTGACCACTCCGCACCAGCTGGAAGGAGACGCGCCCCGGCGCGCCCCATGTTCGACTCGTCCGACAGCAGCTTCATCACCACGATCGCGGTCCTCGCCCTCGTGGTGGCCTTCCTCGCGGTGGGCATCTTCGTCGCCCAGCGCATCCGCCGCGTCCCGCCGAACCAGGCGCTCGTCATCGTCGGCCGTGGCGCCGGCAAGAAGGAGTCCGCCGCCCAGAGCCAGCGGGTCGTCATCGGCGGGCGCACGTTCGTCTGGCCGATCCTGCAGCAGGGCTTCGCGATCTCCCTCGAGCAGCGGCAGATCGGCATCACCGTCGAGGGCGTCGACAAGAACCGCATCAAGATCGCCATCAAGGCGTCCATCAACTTCAAGGTGCGGGGCGACGACGAGGGCGTGCGCCGGGCGGCGCAGCGCTTCCTGTCCCAGCAGGAGATGCTCACCGAGATCATCAAGGAGTCCCTCGAGGGCTCGCTGCGCTCCATCGTCGGCGACATGACGATCGAGCAGATCATCTCGGACCGCAAGGGGCTGTCCGACCGGGTGGTGCAGTCGACCAAGACCGACCTGGCCGAGCAGGGCCTGCAGGTCGACCTGCTCAACATCTCCGACATCTCTACCCCCGGCTCGGAGTACCTGGCGAACCTCGGTCGCGCCGAGGGGGCCCGCGCGCTGCAGGTCGCCGAGGTGTCCGAGGCGGAGGCCCGCCGGGTGTCGGAGTTCGCCGTCATCGAGGCCGCCGAGCAGATCGCGGAGCGCCAGAAGGCGCTCGACCTCAAGAAGGCCGTGATCAAGGCCGACACCGACCGCGCCAACGCCGAGGCGGACGCGGCCGGGCAGCTCGCCCGCGCCGAGCAGGACCGCCTGGTCGCGCAGCAGGAGCGCGAGGCGCTCGCCGAGCAGGCGCGCGTGACACAGGAGCGGCTCGACATCGAGATCCGCAAGCCCGCCGAGGCCAAGGCGTACGCCGAGGTCCAGGAGGCGACCGCCCGCCGCGACGCGGCGAACGCGGCCACCGAGGCCGACGCCTTCAAGCGCACCACCATCGCCGAGGCGAACAAGACGGCCGCCATCCAGGACGCCGAGGCGTCCGCGACGGCCGTCCGGCGTGCCGGCGAGGCCGAGCGCGACCGGCAGATCGCGCTCGCCGCGGGCATCAAGGCCGAGGGCGAGGCCAAGGGTGCCGCGATCGAGGCCGAGGGCCGCGCCGAGGCCGTCGCCACCGACGCGAAGGCCGAGGCGCTCAAGAAGTACGGCGAGGCGGCGCTCGTGCAGGAACTCATCGAGCGGCTGCCCGAGATCGTTCGTGCCGCGGCCGAGCCCATCGGCTCCATCCAGGGCATGACGGTGGTCTCGACGGACGGCGCGTCGGCCGTGACCAAGACCGTCGCGTCCGTGCTCGGCGAGGGACAGGGCGTCGTCAAGCAGCTCACCGGCGTGGACATCCACCAGCTCATCGCCGGGATCGCGGGGACGCAGCTGACCACCCCCGACGCCGACGCCACACCCGCCGCGAGCTCGAACGGTGCTGCGCCGCTGAACTGAGCGCCACGGACCGAGCGCCACGGGACCGAGCGCCGAGAGGCGCGCCACGCCCCGCCGCGGGAATCGACTCCCGCGGCGGGGCGTTGGCGCTCGTGTGACGACATCCGAGACCCTCAAGACCCTCAAGGTCGACGTCTGGTCCGACGTCGCGTGCCCCTGGTGCTACATCGGCAAGCGGCGGTTCGAGACCGCCCTGTCCCGGCTGGCGGAGCATGACGGCGGGGCGCCCGAGGTCGAGATCGAGTACCACTCGTTCGAGCTCTCGCCCGACACGCCGGTCGACTTCGACGGCACGGCCACCGAGTTCCTCGCCCACCACAAGGGCATCCCGCTGGAGACGGCGCAGCAGATGCAGGACCAGGTGACGGCGCTCGCGGCCGAGGAGGGGCTCGAGTACCGGATGGGCGACGTCCGGCACACCAAGACCCTCAAGGCGCACGAGCTGCTGCACCTCGCGAAGGCGTTCGGGAAGCAGGCGGAGATGAAGGAGCGCCTGCTGCGCGCGTACTTCACCGAGGGCCGGCACGTCGGCCGCGTCGAGGAGCTCGCCGACCTCGCGGCCGAGGTCGGCCTGGAGCGCGAGGCGGTCGTCGTGGCGCTCGAGGCCGGGACCTTCGCCGAGGCCGTCGCCGACGACATCGCCCGGGCCCGCGGCTTCGGCATCAACGGCGTCCCGTTCTTCGTGCTCGACGGCAAGTACGGCGTGTCCGGCGCGCAGGACCCGGACACCTTCGTCCAGGTGCTGCAGCAGGTGCTGGACGAGCGGGGCTAGACGCGGGCGAGATCGGCGTGCGGCAACTCACACCACGCCGACCTCCCGTTGCGACTGAGTTTCACGCACAATTGAGACCCCGTCCCGCAACGTTGCGGCGGCCCAACACCAGGCACGCGAGCACCGGCGCCGTGCGCCCACCGTGGAGGAGAAGAGATGAACGAGATCACCGAGAGCGCGCACCGCTCGATCGCGAACCCGCGCCGCACCACGCTGGTGGGGCGCAGCGCGTCGGAGGCCGCCGCACCGCACCACGGGCACCCGACGCCGAATGCCGGCACCGGCGAGGACCACGGCCTGCAGATCCTGGGCGACGACGGCGGCGTCTGCGCGGACGGCAGCTGCGCGCTCCCCGAGTAGCGGACCTCAGAACCGGCGGTAGTCGGGGATCGGCAGGCGCGGTCCGCGGCGAGGCGCCTGCGCGCGGCGGTCGAGGAAGAGCAGCCGCACCACGCGGTGCCGGTGGGGCGAGTACGGCGCGAGCAGGCGCAGCATCCCGTCGTCGTCCGTGCGTTCGCCCGTGAGCGCCCAGCCCACGGCCGCCGCCAGGTGGAAGTCGCCGACCGACACCGCGTCCGCGTCGCCGAGCGCGCGCTGCGCGACCTCCGCCGACGTCCACACCCCGATCCCGGACACCGCCTCGAGCCTGGCCCGCGCCTCGGCGCTCGGCATGGTCGTGGCCTCCTCGAGGCGAGCGGCGACGCGGGCACAACGCACGACGACCTGCGCCCGCCTCGGGTCGACGCCGGCCCGGTGCCACTCCCAGACGGGCAGCGTCGCCCACGTCCGGGCGTCCGGCACCACGCGCATCCCCGCGGGCGCGGGCCCGGGGGCAGGTGTGCCCCGGCGGGCCAGAAGCCACCGCCACGCCCGGTGCGCCGTGACGACCTGCACCTTCTGCTCCAGGACCGCGGGCACCAGCGCCTCCATGACGCGCCCGCTGCGCGGGATCCGCAGCCCCGGGGCGCGGCGCATCGCCGCCTGAGCCTGCGGCGGCGGGACGAAGCCGGCGGTGCTGTCGCCCTCACCGAGCAGGTCGGGCAGGCGTGCCGCGGACTCCCGCGCCCCCGGCCCCCACAGCTGCACGGCGGCGGAACGCTCCCCGGTCGCGACGAAGCGCTGGGTGACGGGCCCCGACCTCCCCAACGAAGTGCGCCAGATCGCGCCGTCGGGCGTGCGGCAGAACGTGGGGTCGCCGGCCCCGTGGCGCAACGGGGACAGGGTCAGGGCGAGGTCGAGCGGTCGGTCGGAGAGGTGCTCGAACGTCACATCGGCTGGCACGGCGGGTCGGATCGTCGTTTTGCGCGGTCAGTCGAAGAGGGTGCCGAGCTCCCAGCCCGGCTCGGACCGTGCGCCGACGACCTCGCGGGCGGGCTCCGACGCGGGCTGGCGGGCGGGGCGGGCCGTGCCGGACTCGGCGTCCTGCGAGGAGACGAGGACGTCGTCGACGACGCCGCGACCGGCAGCCCACTCCTGCGCGGCCAGACCGGCGAGCTGATCGGCGCGCTCGTTGAACGGGTTGCCCACGTGCCCGCGGACCCACCGGAAGCGCACGGGGCCCTGGCGCCCCGAGATGGCCCGGTCGATCGACTGGATGAGCTCCAGGTTCTTCACCTGGTCGCCGGAGGCCGTGCGCCAGCCCTTGCGCTTCCACCCCTCCAGCCACTCCGACGCGCAACGGATCGCGTACTGCGAGTCGGACTCCACGAGCAGCGGCTCGTCGCCGGGATGTGCCTCGATCGCGCGCAGGAGCGCCGTGAGCTCCGCGATCTGGTTGGTGCCCGATGCGGCGCCGCCGGAGTCGAACCGGCCTCCCTCGTGGGCGATCCACGCCCAGCCGATCGCGCCGCCTGGGTTGCGCAGGCACGAGCCGTCGGTGCTGACAATGATCACGCCGGTGTCCCTCAGTGTCCCGATGTGTGCACCCGGAGCGCCCCGGGCGTCGGCCCCCATTGTGCCCCGTACCGGTGACATTCAGGTGAACCGTCCACGGCGATGCCGTCCGAGCAGGTCCCGAGAGTGCGGACGGCCGAACACTCGGGCCCGAACCACCGGAACCCATGACCGTCCGATCGCGGCGATCATGGCGCCATGGACGCCCACCCGGACCCCGATCCCGCGATGCCCGGCCGCCCCCGCACGCCCGCGGACGTGCGGCGCTGGCGCCGGTACCTGGCGGACGAGCGCGCCGAGGCCGCCGTCTACCGCGACCTCGCCGGGCGACGCACGGGCGAGGAGCGCGCCATCCTGCTCGCGCTCGCCGACGCCGAGAAGCGGCACGAGCAGCACTGGCTCGACCTCCTCGGCGACGACGTCGGGCGCCCCCTGCGCGGGGACGTGCGCACCCGGCTGCTCGGCTTCCTCGCGCGGCGGTTCGGCGGCGTGTTCGTGCTCGCGCTCGCGCAGCGCGCCGAGTCCCGGTCCAGCTACGACCAGGAGGCGTTCGCGACGGCCACCATGGCCGCCGACGAGCAGATCCACGAGGAGGTGGTGCGCGGCCTCGCCACCCGGGGACGCAACCGGCTCTCAGGCACCTTCCGTGCCGCCGTCTTCGGCGCCAACGACGGCCTCGTGTCCAACCTCGCGCTCGTCCTCGGCATCGGGGCGTCCGGGGTGTCGTCGCAGACCGTCCTGTTCACCGGCCTGGCGGGCCTCCTCGCCGGCGCGCTGTCCATGGGGGCCGGGGAGTTCGTGTCGGTGCGCTCCCAGCGCGAGCTGCTGGACGCGTCCACGCCCGACCCGCGCAGCGCGAAGGCGCTGCCCCACCTGGACGTCGACGCGAACGAGCTGGCGCTCGTGTACCGGGCGCGGGGGATGGCGTCCGACGACGCCCAGCGCCGCGCCGACGGCGTGCTCGCCTCGCTGGCCGCGACGGGCGCGGCCGGACCCGGCCCCCTCACCCACGACGGCGGCGAGGCCGACGGGCCCGGGGCGGCCGAGACCGACCACGAGACGCACGGCACCGCGTGGGGTGCTGCGATCTCCAGCTTCTGCTTCTTCGCGTCCGGCGCGCTGATCCCCGTGCTCCCCTACCTGCTGGGCCTCGTCGGGATGCAGGCCGTGTTCGTCGCCTGCCTGCTCGTCGGGGTGTCGCTGCTGGTCACGGGGGCGATCACCGGCCTGCTCTCCGGGACGTCGCCCCTCACCCGCGCGTTGCGCCAGCTGCTGATCGGCTTCGGCGCCGCCGCCGTCACCTATGTGCTCGGGCTCGCCTTCGGGACCACGCTGGCCTGACGCCGCCGGACGCGAGCGGGTGAAGATTCACCCGCTCACGTTGCAGAGCGGTTGCCCCGGCGTCACAGTGTGACCAGGGCCACGCGCCGGACGTCGTGGCCCGGCGTGGCATCGAAGGGGGCTCTGTGGCACGCAGCGCGGACCGGGCACGGGCGGCAGCACGCCGTCGGTGGCTCGCGCGCGCCGCCGCAGCGGCCGGGAGCCTTCTCGGAGCCGCCACCCTCACCGTCGCCGTCGCGGGCACCGCGTCCGCCGCCGGCGACGAGGCGTACGACGGCGCACGACCGGACGCCGTCGTCGAGGAGCGCGCCACCCCCGTGCGCGACGCTGTCCGCGACCTGGTCGACCCGGGACACGACGCCGTCGAGCCCGAGGCGGAGCGGGCCGTGAAGCCTGAGGTCGAGCAGGCCGCGGAGCCTGAGCCCGAAGTTGAGCGGGACACGGAGCCCGAGCCCGTGACGGAGCCCGAGCCCGCGACGGAGTCGGAGCCCCAGCCGGAGCCGCAGCCCGCGACGGAGCCGCGCGAGGACGAGCCGGTCGCCAAGGTGCTCTCCGGGCTGGCGCCCGAGCAGGCCGAGCCTGCCGAGGAGCGTGGGTCTTCTGAGCCTGCGGAGCGCGCCTCCGCGGCGGAGGCCGAGCGCGAGGCACCGTCGGCGGAGTCCGACCGGCCTGTGCGAGAGGACCGGCTCCAGGACCACGCGGCGCGCGCGGAGCAGGTGAAGGACCGTGTCGAGGACCGGGCCGAGGCGTTCGTCGACGACCTGCCGACGCTCGAGGAGACGAGCGCAGCCGTGGCCGAGGCCATGGCCGAGCCGTCCGAGCCGTCGGAGCGGTCCGCGCCGTCGAGCGCGGACCAGGATGTCTCGACGGGTACCCCGGCGGAGCGTTCCGAGGACGTCGTCGCCGACCTCCTCGGCCTGGCGCCGGTCTCGCAGGACGCAGGCGCCGGCCCGGAGGCCCACGACGTGGCGTCGCCCGACGACGTCGTGGCGGAGCGCGCCTCCGAGGATGGCGCAGCGGACCTGGTGTCCGAGGACGCCGCAGCAGACCCGGTCTCCGACGTCGTGACACCGGTCGCTGACGTCGTGACGACGGTGACGACTCCCGTCGGGGAGACGGTCGGCGAGGTCGCGGGCCCGACGGGCGCGGCGCTCGAGCCGCTGACCGCCGTCGTCGGGAAGGTGACCGCCCCGGTCGGGGCGGTGCTCCAGCCGGTGACGAAGCCGCTGGCGGGGATCGTCACGCCGGTGCTCGACGGGCTGTCGCCGGTCCTCGAGCCCGTGCGGCCCGTGGTGCGTGCCGTGACCGAGCCGCTCGCGCCCGTCACCGACGCCGTGGGGTCGGCGGCTCGCCCGGTCGTGAAGTCCCTCGACCCGGTCGTCGAGCCCGTCGTGGGGCTGCTGTCCCCGGTCGTGAAGTCCCTCGACCCTGTGGTCGCCCCGGTGCTCGACGTCGTCGCTCCGGTGACCGGTGCGCTGGACCCGGTCGTGGCGCCCGTGGTCGGTACGCTCGCGCCCGTCACGGCCCCGGTGACCGACGCGCTCGACCCCGCCGTCGGACCCGTCATGGACGCCGTCGGCATCGACCCTGTCGAGATCGACCCCGAGGTGGACCGCCCCGCGACCCCGGGCGCGCACGACGCGGAGCCGGTCGCGCCGCAGGACGTGCGGCCAGCCACGCCGGAGCGTCGCGCGACCATGGCGGCCGACCTCGACGCTGCTGTCGGCGACGTCGCCCTGGTGGCAGGTGCCGACCTCACGGTCGCACCCACGCAGGACGCCGGCACGCCCGACGGCGACCCCGCGCCGAGCCGGCCGCTCGCCCCCGCCGTCACCGTCAACGTCGGCGGTGCGGGAGCGAGCTACCGCGGGCCGTCCTCCGGTGGCGACGCCGTCGCCGTCCTCGCCTCCCTCGCCGGCGGTTCCGCCGGAGCCTGGTTCCGGCCCTCCGGCGAGGTCTTCCTCCGCCTCACGGCGGTCGCTCACGACATCCCCGTCTCTCCTGCCTGACGTGGCCGCGTCGCGCCTCTGAGCGCGACCGCGACCGTAGGCGGCACCCGCCGCCGGCGACCCACGTCAGTTCAGGAGTGGATCATGCATACCCATGTACGACGCGCGCTGCGATCAGCGCTCGTCGCGGGCGGCCTGGTGGTCGCCGGGGCCGGGATGGCCCAAGCTGCGGACGGAGACGTCGCCGACGTCGCCGTCGACCTCGCCGCCGACGACGACACGGCGGTCGAGCAGGACGTCGGATCGTCGGGTGAGAAGACACCGGTGAAGGCCTCGGTCATCGCCGACGTGGACGCTGACGCCGATGCCAACGCCGACGCTGACGCGAACGCCGACGTGGACGCGGATGCTGAAGCGAACGCCGACGCTGACGCGAGTGCCGACGCTGACGCGAACGCCGATGCAAACGCTGACGTGGACGTGGACGCGAACGCCGAGGTAGGTGCGCCCGAGGGTGACGGGTCGAACGTCGTCCAGGACGTCGTCGACGGCGTGACCGGGCAGACCTCGGACGGTGCCTCGGCTGACCCCGCCGGACAGCCGGAGCGCCCCGCCGACGAGGCCGGTGACGGCCAGGCCGGCGAGGAAGAGCCTGCCGAGGGGAATGGCCCTGCGGAGGGGAATGGTCCTGCGGAGGGGAATGGTCCTGCGGAGGGGAATGGTCCTGCGGAGGGGAATGGTCCTGCGGAGGGGAATGGTCCCGACCGTGGATCGGGCCAGGACGACGGTGTGGCGGACGCGACCGGTGCCGTCGACGGACTGGTCGACGGGCTGGTGGGTGACGACGGCGCGGTGGATGACGTCGTCGTGGCCGACGAGCCCGAGTCCGGCGCGACGGACGACGTCGCCGAGCACCTCGTCGACGACGCCGCGCAGGCGGTTCGGGACGCGGGGCAGGGCGACGTCGAAGCGGTCGTGGCGGACGTGGCCTCCGAGGACGGTGTCGTCGACGACGCACTCGAGGACGGCGGCGTCGACGGCACGGTCGATGACGTCGTCGGGACCGTGTCCGAGACGTCCGGCGCACTGGACGACGCGCTCGGCACCGGCTCCGCCGTGCGGGACACGGTCGACGGTGTGGCCGGCCCGGACGGTGTCGTCGACGACGTCGTGGGGGCTGACCAGCCCGAGACCGGGGTGACCGACGAGGTCGTGGACCACGTGCTCGACGACGTCGACCACACGCTCGGTTCCGTGACCGCCGGAGATGTCGGCGGGACGGTCGACTCCCTGGTCGCCGAGGACGGCCTCCTCGACGACGCGCTCGAGGACGGCGGTGCCGCTGCGGTCCTCGGTGACGCCGACGGAGCGCTCGCCGGACTCGGCGGCGGTGTCGACGGCGCACTCGGCACCGGCTCGACGGTGCAGGACACCGTCGGTGCCGTGACCGAGCCCGTCACCGGCCTGACCGACACCATCGGCGACGTCCCTGGCCTGGACGGCGGTCTGGGACTCGGTGACCCGGCCGGCCTGGGGGACCTCGGCGGTCTCGGGGGTCTTGGTGACCTGGGTGAGCTCGGGGGTCTTGGTGACCTGGGTGAGCTTGGTGACCTCGGTGAGCTCGGGGGTCTTGGCGACCTCGGTGACCTTGGCGACCTTGGCGACCTTGGCGACCTTGGTGGCCTTGGTGGCCTTGGTGGCCTTGGTGGCCTTGGTGACCTTGGTGACCTCGGTGACCTCGGTGACCTCGGTGACCTCGGTGACCTCGGTGAGCTGGGTGAGCCCGGTGAGCTGGGTGAGCTCGGTGGCCTTGGTGGCCTTGGTGGCCTTGGTGGCCTTGACCTTGGTGGTCTGGGCCTGGGTGATCCGGCTGGTGTTGGTGGTCTGGGTGATCTGACGGGTCCGGTTGGCGACCTTGGCGGCCTTGACCTTGGCGACCTTGCGGGTCTCCCCGGTCCGGGCGACGTACCTGTTGACCTGGGCGCTGACATGGTGCTGGACGGCGTGCTCGCCACCGTCTCGGCCTTGACGGCCGTGGTCGACGACACGCTCGGGACTGACCCGCTGGTGCAGGACGTCGCTGACGGCCTGGTCGGTGAGGACGGCGTGGTGGATGACGTCGTCGGTGCCGACGGGCCTGAGGGCGGTGTGACCGACGAGCTGGTGGAGTCGGTCGTCGAGGACGTCGACACCGCGCTGGACGAGCTCGGTGCCGGTGATCTGCAGGGAGTGAACGACGCTGTCCTCGCGGAGGACGGTCTGGTCGACGACGTGCTGGAGGACCAGGGTCTCGACCCGGTGCTCGGTGATGTCGTGGACGCGACGGGCACGGTGGACGACGTGCTGGGCACGGAACCGCTGGTGCAGGACGTTGCGGACGGCCTGGTCGGTGAGGACGGCGTGGTCGATGACGTCGTCGGTGCCGACGGGCCTGAGGGTGGCGTGACCGATGAGGCCGTGGAGCACGCGGTCGCGGACGTCGACGAGGTGGTGATGCTGCTGATGGCGGGTGATCTGCCTGGTGTCGTCGGTGGTGTGACGGCTGAGGACGCTCTGGTCGACGACGTGCTGGAGGACCAGGGTCTCGACCCGGTGCTCGGTGATGTCGTGGACGCGACGGGCCCGGTGGACGACGTGCTGGGCACGGACCCGCTGGTGCAGGACGTCGCTGACGGTCTGGTCGGTGAGGACGGCGTGGTGGATGACGTCGTCGGTGCCGACGGGCCTGAGGGCGGTGTGACCGATGAGGCCGTGGAGCACGCGGTCGCGGACGTCGACGAGGTGGTGATGCTGCTGATGGCGGGTGATCTGCCTGGTGTCGTCGGTGGTGTGACGGCTGAGGAGGGTCTGGTCGACGACGTGCTGGAGGACCAGGGTCTCGACCCGGTGCTCGGTGATGTCGTGGATGCGTCGGGCACGGTGGATGACGTGCTGGGCACGGAACCGCTGGTGCAGGACACCGTGGATGGTCTGGTCGGTGAGGACGGCGTGGTGGATGACGTCGTCGGTGCCGACGGGCCTGAGGGCGGTGTGACCGACGAGCTGGTGGAGTCGGTCGTCGAGGACGCGGATCAGACGGTCGGTGACCTGGTCGAGGGCGACCTCGGCGGGGTCGTGGACTCCGTGACCGCGGAGGACGGTCTTGTCGACGACGTGCTGGAGGACCAGGGTCTCGACCCGGTGCTCGGTGATGTCGTGGATGCGTCGGGCACGGTGGATGACGTGCTGGGCACGGAACCGCTGGTGCAGGACACCGTGGATGGTCTGGTCGGTGAGGACGGCGTGGTGGATGACGTCGTCGGTGCCGACGGGCCTGAGGGCGGCGTGACCGACGAGCTGGTGGAGTCGGTCGTCGAGGACGTCGACACCGCGCTGGACGAGCTCGGTGCCGGTGATCTGCAGGGAGTGAACGACGCTGTCCTCGCGGAGGACGGTCTGGTCGACGACGTGCTGGAGGACCAGGGTCTCGACCCGGTGCTGCAGGACGTCGTGGATGCGTCGGGCACGGTGGATGACGTGCTGGGCACGGAACCGCTGGTGCAGGACACCGTGGATGGTCTGGTCGGTGAGGACGGCGTGGTGGATGACGTCGTCGGTGCCGACGAGCCCGAGGGTGGCGTGACCGACGAGCTCGTCGAGCACGCGGTCGACGACCTCGACCAGACGGTCGGCGAGCTGATCGACGGCGACCTCGGCGGCGTCACCGAAGAGGTGCTCGCGGACGACGGCCTCGTGGACGACGTGCTCGAGGACGGGAGCGCCGTCGACCCGACGGATCCCACCGACCCGACGGACCCGACGGATCCCACCGACCCGACGGACCCGACGGATCCCACCGACCCGACGGACCCGACGGATCCCACCGACCCGACGGATCCCACGGACCCCGGTGACGGGACCGACTCCGGGACGGACGGGCCGGGCTCGGACGGCAACGACGGTGCCGACGGCCCGGGTTCGGACGGCACCGGCGGCACGGACGGCACGGACGGCACGGACGGCGCCGATGGTGCCGACGGTTCTGGTGCGGACGGTTCGGGCTGGGACGGTTCCGGGGACGCCACTGACGAGGTCGGCAACCCGATCACGGGCAACGACGGCGTGTCGTTCGTCCCGGACTCGTCGATGACGACCGCGACGACGGACCTGCCGTCGACGCTTCCCGTGACAGGGGCGGACCAGCGCCTGCTGGTCCTGTCGCTGCTGCTGATGCTCGTGGGCACGGGCCTCGTCGCGCGCGGTCGCGTCGTGGCGGTCGCCCAGCGCATCTCCCGCTGACCGGCTCCGGCCGGAGTCGACCCGACTCCGGCCGGGGTGGAACGGTCACGGGACGTCGCTGGGGGGCGGCCCGTGACCGTTCCACCCCGGCCGGGGCCGGCGGCGGTGCAGCAGGGCGCAGGGGGCTCGGCAGCACCGCGGGACGACGGCATCCAGGGACCGGGAAGGCAGAGCGGCCCCGGGCAGAGGATCACCGGATCATGAACGGTAGACCTGCCCGGGGTCGCTCGCGCGCCGTCGACGCCTACGCTGGGGCCTCGTGCCCCGCCTGATCGCCGACCTCACGCCGCTGCGCGTCTCGCCGGCGTACCGCAGGCTGTGGTGGGGGCTCGGGGTGTCGAACATCGGCACCCAGCTGACGGTCGTCGCGGTCGGCCTGCAGGTGTACGCCATCACGGGGTCGACCCTGGCGGTGGGCGCACTCGGCATCGCGGCCCTGGTGCCGCTGGTCGCGCTCGGCCTGTACGGAGGGGCGCTCGTCGACCACTACGACCGGCGCACGGTGTCGCTCCTCGCGTCGTCGGTGCTGTGGCTGGTGACGGCGGGGATCGCGGCGCAGGCGTGGCTCGACGTCGGGTCCGTCAACCTGCTGTACGCGCTCGTCGCCCTGCAGTCGGCGGCGTTCGCCATCAACAACCCGGCGCGGTCGGCGATCATCCCGCGCCTGGTGGCGCCCGAGCTGATGCCCGCCGCCAACGCGCTGCAGACGCTGTCGATGAACGTCGCCCTCACGGGCGGGCCCTTGCTGGGCGCCTTGCTCGTGGCGCAGCTCGACTACTCCGTCGCGTACACCGTCGACACGCTGCTGTTCACCGCGGCGCTGTGGGCGGTGTGGCGGCTGCCGCCCATCCCACCCGAGCCGGAGTCGTCGAGCGTGGCAGGCGCGGCGACGTCGCCCGGCCGGCGCCGCGTCGTCGGGCTCTCCTCGGTGCTCGACGGCCTGCGCTACCTCGCGACCCGCCCCAACGTGCGCACCACGTTCGTCGTCGACCTGGCGGCGATGGTGCTCGCGTTCCCGCGCGTGCTGTGGCCGGCCGCGGGCGCGCTGTACCTCGGCGGCGGGGAGACGACGACGGGCGTGCTCGCCGCCGGGTTCGCCGTCGGCGGCATCCTCGCGAGCGTGTTCTCGGGCGGCCTGGTGCGGGTGCGGTGGCAGGGCCGCATCATCGTCTGGGCGATCACGGCGTGGGGCCTGAGCGTGGCCGCGTTCGGTGCGGTGCTCGTGGCGGTCGGGCCGGGCTCGCCGGACGTCGTCCTGTGGGGTGCGCTGGTGCTGGCGGGTGTCGCCCTCCTCGCCGCGGGGGCGTCGGACGCGATCTCGTCCGTCTTCCGGCAGACGATCCTGCAGACCGCCACCCCGGACCACCTGCGCGGCCGGCTGCAGGGCGTGTTCATCGTCGTCGTCGCGGGCGGGCCCCGCCTCGGCGAGATGGTGCTCGGCACGGAGGCGACCTGGTTCGGGGAGGGCTGGGCCGCCGTCGCGGGCGGGCTCGCCTGCATCGTCGTGCTGTGGCTCGTGGTGCGGTTCCAGCCGCGGTTCTGGCGCTACGACGCCCGGCACCCCGAGCCGTAGGGCTGGACGCGCCGCGCCGTGGCTAGACGTCCGCCGCGGCGTAGGCCCGCTTCTTGCTCAGCACCGGCAGCGCGACCAGGGCGAGCACGGCGCACGCCCAGCCGCCCGCCATCGTCACGAAGAAGCCGGCGTGGGAGCCGGCCGCGTCGATCCGCACGCCGGCCAGCCACGAGCCCACCGAGACGCCGACGCCGAGCGACGTGCCCACCCACGTGAGGCCCTCCGTGAGCTGGTGCGGCGCGACGAGCGCCTGGACGAGGGCGTTGCCGTTGATCAGGGTCGGCGCGATGCCGATGCCCGCGACGAACATGACGGCCGCCAGCACCAGCAGGTTCTCCACCAGCAGGAACAGGGTGACGCCGACGGCCAGCGCGCACGCCGTGATCGCGAACCGGCGCGACAGCGGCGACAGCCAGTGCCGGGCCCCGTAGCCCAGGCCGGCGAGCATCGACCCCAGCGCGAAGCACCCGAGCACGAGCCCGGCCTGCCCCTTCGCACCCTGCTCCTCAGCGAACGCGACCGTGGCGACGTCGCTCGAGCCGAACATCACGCCCATGCCGACGAACACCAGCGCCAGCAACGGCATCCCGGGCATGCGGATCGCCGAGCCCGTGGGCGGTGCCACGGCCGCCGGCTGCCCCGCGAGCTCCGCCGTCGGGACGGGGGACGACCCCGACCGGACCGGAGGCTCGGTGCGCCGCTGGGACAGGAACCACGCGGCCCCGGCGCCGCCCACGCCGACGGCCACCGCCAGCCCGGCCCACGAGGTCACGCCGGTGGCGAGCAGCGTCGCGAGCACCGGCCCGACGACGAACACCAGCTCGTCCAGCGCCGACTCCCACGCGTACGCGGTGTGCAGCCGGCCCGCCTCCGGGACGGCGTGCGACCAGCGCGCGCGGGACATCGACCCGTACGACCCCTGGCTCGCCCCGCCGACCGCCGCGAGCACCCACAGCACCCACTCCGGCGCCCCCAGCACGGCGGCGACCGCGAGCCCCAGCAGCCCCGCCGTCGTCGTGACCAGCATGGGCACCATCACGCGCCGCTGGCCCGCACGGTCCACCAGCCGCGCGATCTGCGGTGCCACGACCGCCTGCGCGACGACCAGCACCGCCGACACCCGCCCCGCGGTCGCGTACGAGCCGTACAGGGCCTGCACCATCAGGACGGTGCTGATCCCCACCATCGACATCGGCAGCCGCGCGAAGAAGCCCGCGGCGGAGAACGTGGCCGCCCCGGGCAGGCGGAGGACGTCGAGGTAAGGGTTGCGGGGCACGCCCGGATTCTCGCACCGCCCGGGGCCCCGTGCCGCGGCCGGTGGCCGGCGGGGCGATCATGGCAGGCATGACCGACAACCGAGAGCAGATCACCGTCGTCGACGACCGGGAGAACCAGGTCTTCCTCGCCCGTCTCCCCGACGGCAGCTCCGCCGGCGGCGCGTACTACCGGCGCTCCGGCGGCGTCGTCACGTTCACGCACACCGAGGTCGACCCCGCCTACGAGGGCCGCGGGATCGGCTCCCAGCTCGCGGCCGGCGCGCTCGGGCACGTGCGCGACGCAGGCGAGACGTTCGTGCCGCTGTGCCCGTTCATCAAGGCGTACGCCGAGCGGCACCCGGAGTACGCGGACCTGCGGGCGTCGTCGGGCCGGTAGCTCCGTCGCCCGGCCGCCGCGACGCCCGCCACATGGCGACGAGGTCGCGGGGACGGTACCGCAGGTAGACCTCCTGGGGACGAGCTCGGCGCATCAGGGCGTCGGTGCCCCCGTCGCAGTAGACGACCTGGCCGGTCATGAACCGGTTGGCGGGGGAGACCAGGTAGGCGATCAGGTCGGCCACCGGGGCGACGGGACCGGGCGCGCCGAGGGGCTGCGGCAGGGCCGTCCGCAGCAGCGCGGCGTCCCGGTCCCACGTACGGGTCACGACCTCGGTGGCGATGATCCCGGGGGCCACGGCGTTGAGGACGATGCCGTTCCCGGCCCAGGGCGGGGTCACGGCCGTGGCCCTGGTCCACTGGTTCAGCGCCGCCTTGCTCGACCGGTAGAGCTGGGTCCCCAGCCCGATCCGCGAGAGCCGGTGCGCCACCGCGAGGGCGCGTGGCTCGTCGCCGCGGAGGCAGGCCCGGACGAGCGCACCGCTCCCGCGGTTCAGCGTCGAGGACGAGGAGACGACGACGGCGGCGGGCGAGTCCGAGGCCGCCAGCGAGGCGCGGAGGCCGTCCAGGACTGCGACCGCACCGAAGTAGTTCAGCGCGACGGTCTCCGGGCGGGAGGCGCCCGTCCCGGCCGCGGCGACGAGCCCGTCGACGCGACCGCCGCTCAGCGCCTCGACCTGGGTGACCAGGGCGGTGCGGCCCTCGGCGGTCGTCAGGTCCGCCCGGACCTCGACGTCCGCACCGAGCCCGCACGCGACGACCCGGTCGCCGCGCGCCCTCAGGACGTCCGCGACCGCCCGGCCCAGGCCCGAGTCGGCGCCCGTGACGACGACGGTGCGCGGCGCGCCGGTCATCGTCGGCCCGGGCTCAGGCGTCCCCCAGCGCGCCGTCGACGAGGTCCTTCGCGGCGGCCTGGACCTCGGCGAGGTGGTCGGCGGAGACGAACGACTCGGCGTAGATCTTGTACACGTCCTCCGTGCCGGACGGGCGGGCCGCGAACCACGCGTCGCTGGTGGTCACCTTGAGGCCGCCGATCTTCGCGCCGTTGCCGGGCGCCTCGGTGAGCGTCGCCGTGATGTCCTGTCCCGCGAGCGTGGTGGAGGCCACCTGGTTGGGGGACAGTGCCGACAGCTTCGCCTTCTGCTCGCGGGTGGCGGGCGCATCGACGCGCGCGTACCAGGACTCGCCGTGCTCCGCGACGAGCTCGCGGTGGTGCGCCGACGGCGACCGGCCGGTGGTCGCGAGGATCTCGGAGGCGAGCAGCGCCAGCAGGATGCCGTCCTTGTCCGTCGACCAGACGCGGCCGTCGCGGCGCAGGAACGACGCCCCCGCCGACTCCTCGCCGCCGAAGCCGACCTCGCCCGTCAGCAGCCCCGGCACGAACCACTTGAACCCCACGGGCACCTCGACGAGCGTGCGCCCCAGGTCGGCCGCGACCCGGTCGATCAGCGCCGACGAGACGAGGGTCTTGCCGATCGCGGCGTCCGACGGCCAGCCGGGCCGCGCCCCGCCGTACAGGTACCGGATCGCGACGGCGAGGAAGTGGTTCGGGTTCATCAGGCCGCCGTCGGGCGTGACGATGCCGTGCCGGTCGGAGTCCGCGTCGTTGCCCGTGGCGATGTCGTACGGCGCCTCGCCCGCGGCGTCGGGCCGCATCGCCGCCACGAGCGACGCCATCGCGTACGGCGACGAGCAGTCCATGCGGATCTTGCCGTCCCAGTCGAGGGTCATGAACGACCAGCGCGGGTCGACCTGCGGGTTCACGACGGTGAGGTCGAGGTCGTAGCGCTCGGCGATGGCGCCCCAGTACTCCACGGACGCGCCGCCGAGCGGGTCGGCGCCGATGCGCACCCCCGCCGCGCGGATCGCCTCGAGGTCGAGGACGTTCGGCAGGTCGTCGACGTAGGTCGTGAGGAAGTCGTGGCGGTGCGTGGTGTCGGCGGCGAGCGCCTCGTCGAGGGAGAGGCGCCGCACGGACGCCAGGCCGCCCGAGCGCAGGATCTCGTTGGCGCGGTCGGCGATCCAGCCGGTGGCCTCCGAGCCGGCGGGCCCGCCGTGCGGCGGGTTGTACTTGAAGCCGCCGTCCCGCGGCGGGTTGTGCGACGGCGTGACGACGATGCCGTCCGCGGAACCGGGACCCTGCGCGCGCACGCCCTCGTCGGTGGCCGCTCCGTTGTGGATGAGGATCGACTGCGACACCGCCGGCGTCGGCGTGAACGAGTCGCGCGCGTCGACCATCACCGTGACGCCGGCGGCCGCGAGCACCTCGACAGCCGTCTGCCACGCGGGCAACGACAGCGCGTGGGTGTCACGGCCGATGAACAGCGGGCCGTCGGTGCCCTGCGACGCGCGGTACTCGACGATCGCCTGCGTGATCGCCGCGATGTGCGCCTCGTTGAACGCGCCGTCGAGGCTCGAGCCGCGATGGCCCGACGTGCCGAAGACGACCTGCTGGCCCGGGTCGTCCACGTCCGGGGTGCGGTCGTAGTACGCACCGACCACCGCGTCGACGTCGATGAGGTCGGTGTCCTGGGCCGGCTGTCCTGCTCGCTCGTGCATGCCCCGATCTTGCCAGCACTTGTGGTGGCCCGGCAGGGGGGCCCACCCGATAGCGTGTGGACGGCGCCGGCGCCGGGAAGGTCGTGACGACGAGATCATGGTGAGCCTCAACCAGCTCGAGGTGCTGGTCGCGGTCGTCGAGGCCGGCGGGTTCTCCGGCGCGGCGAAGTCGATGTACCTCAGCCAGCCGTCGGTCTCCAACCACGTGCGCAACCTGGAGAGCTCGCTCGGCGTCCGGCTCGTGGAGCGCACCACCCAGGGCGCGCGGACGACGCCGGCGGGCGACGTCGTCGTCGACCACGCCCGCAGCATCTTCCGGCTCCTGGAGTCGCTCGAGCAGCAGGTGGCCGGGTTCCGGGGGCTGGGCGCCGGCCGGCTCCTCGTCGCGGGGACGACCACCCTCGGCACGTACCTCCTGCCGCGGCTGGTCGCGGACTTCTCCTCCCGCGCCCCCAACGTCGACTGCCAGATCCGGGTCGGCAACGAGCAGGCCGTCGAGGAGTGGATCGTCCGCGGGGAGGCGACCCTGGGGCTCTGCATCGACGAGCCGCGGGAGCACCTGGAGGCCGAGCCGCTGCTCGAGGACCAGATCGTGCTCGTGGCCGGCCCGGGCTCGCCGCTGGCCGGCCGGGACCTGACGCCCGCCGACCTCCGGGGCCAGCGGTTCCTCCTGCGCGAGCGGGGCTCCGCCACGCGCCGGCTCCAGGAGGAGATCCTGCACGCGTGGGGCCTCGAGTCCGAGCCCCGGTGGGAGCTGTGGGGGCCGGAGACGCTGAAGGAGGCGGCCGCCGAAGGGCTCGGCGTCGCCCTGCTGTCCGAGCACGTGACGGTGCGAGAGCGGGCGGCGGGCCAGCTGGTCGCGCTCCGGGTGGAGCCCGCGCCCCCGCGGCGCACCGTCTCCCTGGTGCGCCGCGCGGACCGCGTGCTCACCCCGCCCGAGGAGGCCTTCGTCGCGATGCTGCGGTCGCTCGGCTCCTGGCCGGGGTGAGCGCCGGTCCTGTCGCGCCGGTCCTGTCGCGTCGGTCCGGTCAGTACCGGATGCAGGCGGACCGCAGGTCGGTGTAGAAGTTCCACACCGCCGGCGAGCACTCGGGCGCGCCCAGCTGGGACGCCTTCGCGCCCATGTGTGGCAGGTGCGAGTACGCGCCGACCCCGGGCCGGTTGACGTGCAGCATCCCGGCCTCGAAGTCCTGCAGAGCCTGGAAGATCAGCGCCGGATCCTGGGTGAAGATCGTCCCGGACATCCCGTACCGCACCGAGTTCGCGATCCGCATCGCGTCGTCGTACCCGTCGCAGGTGACGACCGACAGCACCGGTCCGAAGACCTCCTCCTGGGCGATCTCCGCGTCCCACGCGACGTCGTCGAGCACCGTGGGCCGCACGTACCAGCCGGGGGTGTCGAGCTCCGCCGCGCCCCCGCCGGCGACCACCCGCGCGCCGTCCGCCGTCGCGCGGGCCACCGCGTCGAGGCACGCGCGGTAGCGCTCGTCGTTGACCACCGGGCCGATGTCGGCGGCCGGGTCGTCGCCGGGGCCGATCGTCATGGCGTCGACCCGGGCGACCAGCCGCGCGACGAGCTCGTCGTGCACGGCCCGGTCGACGACGACCCGGCTCGTGGCCGAGCACCGCTGCCCGGACTGCCCGAACGCCCCGTGCACGACGGCGTCGACGGCGGCGTCGAGGTCGGCGTCCGCGAGCACGATCAGCGCGTTCTTGCCGCCGAGCTCGAGCTGGGTGCGCATCAGCCGGCCGGCGCCGGCCCGGTTGATCGCCGTCCCGACCGGCAGGGAGCCGGTGAACGAGATCCCGGCGACGCGCGGGTCGTCGACGAGCGTCTCGCCGGCCTCCCGGTCGCCCTGCACGAGGTTGAGGACGCCGCCCGGCACACCTGCGTCGACGAACGCCTGCACGAGCAGCGCCGACGTCAGCGGGGTCAGGGGCGACGGCTTGAGCACGGCGGTGCAGCCGGACAGGAGCGCCGGCGCCACCTTCCAGATGGGGATCGCGACCGGGAAGTTCCACGGCGTGATGAGCCCGACCACGCCGATGGGGCGGCGGAAGGTCATCGCGACGGTGCGCGGCTCCTCGGCCGGGGTGGTCTCCCCGTTGAGGCGCCGCGCCTCGCCGGCCGTGAACTCCAGGATCGTCAGCGCCCGCGTCACCTCGCCGCGCGCCTCGGACAGGCGCTTGCCCTGCTCGCGGGTGATGGCCCGGGCCAGGTCCTCCGCACGTTCCTCGAGGAGCCGCCCCGCCCGGGTGAGCACCTTCGCGCGCTCGATCGGGCCGATCGCGTCCCAGGCCGGCCGGGCCGCCTCGGCGGCGTCCACCGCGGCCGTGACGTCGGCGGCGACCGACTCGGTGAAGTCGCCCACCACGTCGGTGATGTCGGCGGGGTTGACGTTCGGACGGGTGCCGCCGGCGCCGCTCGGCACCCAGCGGCCACCGACGTGGTTGAGCAGGTGGTCGGGCGCGACCTTGAAGTCCATCGGGTTCACCGGAGCTCCTTCGCTCGTCGTGCGTGCTGAGGTCACGCGTGGTCGGTCGTGGCGGCGGCGAGGGCGGTCCGCGGGCCCACCCTCCCGGCGAGGTGGTCCTCGGCGAGGCCGAAGGAGAGGGTCATGCCGGCGCCGCCGAGCCCGTTCGCCACCCGCACGCCCGGTTCGGGCTCTGCCACGAGGTGCGGCGTGCCGTCGACCAGCGACGGGTAGACGCCGTGCCAGTACTCCTCGATGCGGCGGTCCGGCAGGCGGACGAAGCCGTCGAAGTAGTCGAGGATCGCGTCGAACACGGCCTGCTTCTCGAAGGGGTCGTGCGTCGGCGCGTAGTCGTGACTGTCACCGATCGTGACAGCCCCCGACGCGGTCTGGGTCGCCAGGACGTGGATGCCGTGCTCGCGCTGGAACGGCAGCTCGTCCGCCATGCGCTCGCGCAGGGCGCCGAGCGAGGAGAGCCGGGAGAAGCTGTCGTAGTGCAGCAGCGTGAGGCCGGCGCAGAGCGTCGGCCCCAGGTCCCAGCCGCCGGGCTGCGGGACGGTGCGCATCATCTGCAGCTTGCACTTGCGCGCGACGTCCGGGCCCCACAGCTCCGGGTAGAGCGTCTGGAAGTCCGCGCCGCTGCACACGAACACCTGCTCGCAGCGCAGGTCGCCCGCACTGGTGCGCACCCGGGGCAGGTCGATCTCCCGCACCAGCGCGCCCCAGACGAAGCGGACACCGTGCCGCTCGGCCAGCCAGCGGGCCACGGTGGGGATGCCGACCGTCGGGTCGACGTTGACCTCCGTGGGGCTGAACATGCCGCCGACGACCTCGTCGGGGACGACGGCCGGGCTGAGGTCCACCACCTCCGCAGCCGTCACGAGCCGGGCGCCCCGCTCGACCGCCGGCCCACCCTGGGCCAGGAACTCCTCCAGCACCGCCAGCTCGTCGGCGTGGCGGGCGACGGCCAGGGAGCCGGTGTCGGCGATCCACATGCCCGTCTCGGCGGCGACCGTGCGCCACACGTCGGCGCCGCGGCAGCCGCGCTCGTAGTCCGACCAGTCGTCGCCGTGCACCTGGCCGATGGGCCAGATCGACCCGAAGTTGCGGATCGAGGCCCCGACGGCGCGGTCGTCGCGCTCGACGACGGTGACCCGCAGCCCGCGGCGGGCGCAGGCGAGGGCGTGGGCCAGGCCGGCGATGCCGGCTCCGACGACGACGACGTCGGTGTCGTCCAGAGTGGTGGTCATCGCTACTCCTTGGTCGTGCCCGGGCTCCGCCCGGGGAGGGTGCCGGTCAGGCGGAGACGGGGCGCCGGTTCCACTGCGGCGCCAGGACGGCGGCGGCGATCGCGGCAGCGACCGCGAACCCGTAGAAGAGCGCGCCGCCGCCGAGGTAGCCGGGCAGCAGGCCCCCGAGGATGGCGCCCACGGAGCCGCACCCGTTGATGAATCCGGCGGCGCCGGCAGCGTGCCGCGACGTCCCGAAGTCGACGGCCGCGACTCCGGAGATCATCGCGTCCGCGCCGTAGGCGGCGAGGCCGATCAGGGCGAGCGCCCCGCACACGAGCGGCACCGAGCCGGTCGCCGTCATCGGGCCCCACAGGCACAGCACCCCCACCAGGAGGGCCAACGAGATCACGCAGACCGGGACCCGGCGGGCGCCGAAGACCGTGTCTGACAGCCAGCCGCACACGATCGGGGCGACCACCCCGGCGACGCCGAACGCGATCGGGACGAGCACGGCGGTGAGCTTGTCGACCTCCGGCATCGCCTGGATCACGAGCACCGGGCCCCACAGCAGGATCGCGTACCGGGCGGGCTTGAGGAGGAAGTACGAGACCCCGAGCCGCAGGATCATGCTGTCGTGCCGGGCCGCGGCGAGCAGGTCGCTCAGCCGCATCCGACGACGCCCCTCCTCGATCGCGGCGGTCTTCTCCCCGGCCTCCGGCAGGTCGGAGTCGATGACGTCGATGTCCGGCAGCCCGCACTCACGCAGGTTGTTGCGCTGCAGCGCCACGAAGACGACCAGCAGGGCCAGGATGACGAGGCCACCCGTGAAGAACGCGGCCCGCCAGTCGTGCAACACCGAGTAGGCGAAGAAGCCCGCCACCGGGGCGGCGACGAGGCCGCCGAACGCGTAGCTGGTGGAGAACATCCCCATGGCCCGGCCGCGGCTCTTCACGGTGAAGAACGACGCGATGTTCTTGCTGAGCGCCGACCACCCGGTCGCCTGGGCCAGCCCCTGGACGATCATCAGCGGCGCGAACAGCCACAGGGCCGACCCGAAGCCCATGAAGATCGCGGCGAGGCCGGCGAAGATCATGCCGCCCGTCACGACGACGCGGGTGCCCCACTTCTCGGCGACGGCTCCCCACGTGAACTGCCCGATCGCGTACGCCGCCAGGTAGAGGGCGTCGAGGTTGCCGAGCACCCCTTGCGTGAGCGTCCCGTTGACGGTCGGGTCCTCGAGGATCCCGACCTTGGCCGCCGAGAACGACGAGCGCGGGAAGTAGAACGCCGCGTACGTGACCCACGAGACGACGAAGACCTGGGTCTGCCAGCTGCGCAGGCTGCGGCCGGCCTTGCCGGTCGCCTGTGAAGCGGTGTTGCGGAGGAGAGACATCGTCGGCTCCCTTTCCGTGCGGTTCTCAGACCCTGGCGCTCGCCAGGGGGCGGTCGACGTCGGAGGCGCCGCTGACGAGGGTCGTGCCGACCCAGAACGCGTCGTAGTTGTGGAGGTACGCCTCGCGGCCGTACGGCTCGTCGAGGGGCTCGGGCCGGGGCAGGGGGCGGTTGACCACGAACGGGATCTGCAGCTCCCCGAGGGCTCCGTGCGAGCGCAGGGGGGCGTCGAGGCCGCTGAGGTCGTGCCACGCGGCGTACCGGCCGAGGGCCGTCCCCTTCTCGGCGAGGACCACGACGTCCCCGATCCGGTCCGGGGGCAGCGAGAACGTGGCCGCGGCGTCGTCGCGCAGGTGCACGGCCTGGACGCCGGGCACGTCGCGCAGCCCGCGGGCGGTCGCGGCGGCGTCCGCGCCGTCGGGCAGGTGCACGCTCGCGAACGAGCCGAGCGCGCCGTGGTGGACGGTGTACGGGTCGGTGATCGGGAGGATGACGCGCAGCCCGTCGCTGCCCGGCTCGGCGCCGGCCGTGCCGAGGATGCGCCGGACCTCGTCCTCGACGTAGACCACCTGCGCGACGCCGGCGTCGTCCGTCTTGGCGCTCATCCCGTGGTCGGCGGTGAGCACGACGATCGCGCCGAGCGCGTCCAGCTCGGCCGCGTAGTGGTCGATCATCGCGTAGAAGTCGTTCGCGACGGGCGTGCCGGGCGCGTTCTTGTGCTGGATGTAGTCGGTCAGAGACAGGTACATGAGGTCGGCGCCGCGGGTGCGGAGGATCTCGACGCCGGCGGCGAGCGCGAACTCGCTGAGGTCGGCCGAGTACACGCTCGGCAGCGGCCGCCCCACCAGGTCGAGCACGCCGTCGATGCCGTTGGCCTCGACGGTGGCCTGGTCGGCCTTCTCGGCGGAGAAGCAGATGCCTCGGCGGCGCGGCTCCACGAACTCGCCGCTGCCGCCGAGGTCCGGTCCGGCCTCGACGAGGCCCGCGCCGAGGAGGCGGCGCAGCTTGTCCTTCGCGGTGACGACGACGACGTCGAGTCCGGCGTCGTTCGCGGCGCCGAAGACCGTCGGCACCCGCAGGAAGCGCGAGTCGTTCATCAGCACCTCCTCGCCGGTCGTGGTGTCGAAGATGTAGTTGCCGCTGATGCCGTGCACGGCCGGGGGCCGGCCGGTCGCGATCGAGACGTTGTTCGGGTTCGTGAGGGCCGGCATGGCGCAGTGCGCCTCCCACGACGAACCGGTCGACCCGAGCGTCCGCGCGAGCCAGGGCATCCGGCCCGCTGCGACCGCCTCGCGGTGGTAGTCGGGCTCGGAGCCGTCGATGCAGATCACGACGACGGGAGCGTCCGGCATCGTGTACGAGCGGTCGTTGACGGTGAAGGAGGTGGCGGTCACGTGGGCTCCCTGGGGTCGGCCGGGCGGGTCGTCGGGTCGGCGATGCTCACACCCTCCCGGCCGTGCGCCGCCCGGGGAACCACCGATCGTCCTATGCCCGCCATAGCCTCGACGGGACGGCGCGGATAGCGTGGACGGATGAGCGGATGGTCGGAGCTCGGTGACGGTCTGGTCGTGGTCGACGGCCCCGTGGTCCGTGACACGGGGATGCCGTTCACCACGCGGATGACGGTCGTCACGCTGTCCGACGGGTCGTTGTGGGTCGAGTCGCCGGTCCCGGCGAGCTACGAGACCCTGACGCGGCTGACGGGGATCGGGCCGGTGCGCCACCTGGTGTCGAACACGCCCCGCCACGTGTGGCGGCTCGACGCCTGGCACGAGCTGTTCCCCGACGCCGAGCTGTGGTCGGTGCGCCACACCCCGGTCACGCTGCGGCGGACGACCCTGCCGCTGTCGGGGGTGCTCGGTGCCGATCCGCCCGCGGCGTGGGCCGCGGACCTCGACCAGGCTCCGCTCCTGGGCAGCAGGCTCCTCGAGGAGGTCTGCTTCTTCCACCGCCGGTCGCGCACCCTGGTCCTCGGCGACGTCGTCCAGGTGCACCAGCAGCTGCCCGGCCGCGCGTTCTCCAACGCGGTCAAGCGGTGGGGCGGCGTGGCGGCACCCGACGGCGGGACGTCGGTCGACATCAGGCTGTCCTTCCGGGACCGCGGCGCGCTGCGCGCCAGCGTGCGCCGGGTGCTCGACTGGGACTTCTCGCAGGTCGTGCTCGCCCACGGGCCGGTCGTGACGCACGACGCACGGGCGTTCGTGGAGCGGGCCTTCGCCTGGGCCCTCGACTGACCGGACCTCGAACGGGCCCTCGCCCGCCGGGCGCGGCGCCTACCCTGGTGGCATGTTCCCGCCGATGCAGCCCGACGTGCCGACCCTCGACGTGCGCGACCTGGACCCCGCCGCGCCGCTGCCCGAGGGCGCGACCCTGCTGGACGTGCGCGAGCAGGACGAGTGGGACGCCGGGCACGCCCCCGGCGCGGTGCACATCCCGCTGGCCGAGCTGCCCGCCCGCCACGCCGAGCTCGACGCGGACGCGCCGGTCTTCGTCGTCTGCCGCACGGGCGGCCGGTCGGCGCAGGCCACCCGCTTCCTCGTCGAGGCCGTCGGTTACGACGCGGTCAACCTCGACGGCGGCATGGTGAGCTGGTCGTCCCGCGGGCTGCCCGTCGAGAGCTGAGGGCTCGGGAGCGGACGCTCAGGCGGGGACGGCGACCGGACGCGTCGCGAGGCGCGCGACGACGGTGAAGACCGCGAGCCCGGCCAGTGTCACCAGCAGGCCGACGAGCGTGCCGGCGCCCAGCGCGACGGCGACGTAGCCGAGCAGCGCGCACCCGGCCGCGACCGCGAAGTACGGCAGCTGCGTCAGCACATGCGTGATGACGTTGCAGCTCGCCCCGGTGGCGGACAGGATCGTCGTGTCCGAGATGGGTGACGCGTGGTCCCCGCCGACGGCGCCGGCCAGCACGGCACCCATCGCGGGCAGCAGCAGCTCGGGCGAGTCCGTCGAGGCGATGATGCCGCCCACCAGGGGCAGCAGGAGCCCGAACGACCCCCACGACGTCCCGGTCGCGAACGCCATCCCGAGCGCGACGAGGAACACGAGCGGCACCAGCCACGCCGTCGGGATGCTGGCGCCCTCCACGAGCCCGCCCAGGTAGGCGCCGGTGCCGAGCTCGTCGATCAGCGCCGCGAGCATCCAGGCCAGCACGAGGATCTGCACGGCGGGCAGCATCGAGCGCACGCCCTCCGACCAGCCCCGGCCGAACGTCCCCGCCGCGAACCGCGGGTTGGGCGCCGTGTAGCGCAGGTACAGGGCGACGGCCGAGACGAGGCCCGCGATGCCGCCCCACATCAGGGCCTGGGAGGAGTCGGTCGCGGCCAGGACGTCGACGGGGTTCCAGCTGCCCGACGCGACGTGACCGGTCCACACGATCCCCGCGAGCACGCCGACGACCAGCAGCACGAACGGCACGACGAGCGCCCGCTTGGCGCCGGGGTGGTGGACGGGCAGGTCCTCGGACAGGCGCCCCGGCAGGTCGGCGGCGTCGGCGAACGGGCGGCCCTCGGTGACGGCGCGCTCCTCCTCCGCCCGCATCGGCTTCAGGTCGATCCCGAGCAGCGCCACCAGCCACACCAGCACCAGCGCGGCGATCGCGTAGTAGTTGGCGGCGGCGGCGCCGAGGAACGCCTCCACGCTGCCGAGGTCGAGCGTCGTCGCCGCCACGATCGGCACGAGCAGCCCCATGATGTACGCGCCCCAGCTGGAGATCGGCGCGAGCACCGACACGGGCGCCGACGTCGAGTCGATGATGTACGCGAGCTTGGCGCGGGACACCCGATGCCGGTCGGTCACCGGGCGGCTCACCTGGCCCACGGCGAGGGCGTTGAAGTAGTCGTCGATGAAGATGATGATGCCGAGCACGGCCGGCAGCACCTGCGCCCCGCGGCGCGTGCGGATGCGCGTCATCGCCCAGTCCGCGAACGCCCGCGTGCCGCCCGACATCATGACGAACGCCGTCGTCACGCCCAGCATCAGCAGGAACGCCAGGATGTAGACGTTCGACGCGTTGAGCGCCCCGTCCGCCCAGAAGATGCCCGCGAACGCGCCCCAGACCAGCCGCAGGGTCTCGAGGGGAGCGAAGTCCGCCACCAGCAGCGCCGCCGTCAGGGCACCGACGCCGAGGCTGACGAGCACCTTCTTGGTGATCACCACGAGCACGATCGCCACCAGCGGCGGCAGCAGCGTGAGTGCGGGGTACGTCTCGATCATTCGCAGCATGCTACGTGGGGCCGCGCCCAGGGCCGGACAGGCCGCGCGCAGCCATGCGGGTAGCCGCGCACCCGCGGGACCGCAACCGGTGCGGCCCGCCCTCGGCAGAGTTCGCCGAGAGTTCGCGGAGGAGCTCCTGACGTTCGGCTGACCGGCCACCGGCCGTCACCAGACGGTTGCCCGGGCTGCATAACGTCGTCGTCGGCATGCCGGAGCGCCCTTGGCCAGGGCGTGTACTCGATCCGCTCTCACCGATCACATCGATCTCGGAGGAAGTACATGAGCCCCCGCAGCACACGTCTGACCTGCGCAGTCGCAGGGATCGCCCCCATCGTCGGGCTGTTCCTCGTCGCGCCGGGCGCGAGCGCCGCACCATCCGGCGACGGCGCGTCCTACGACCCCTACACCGGCCACGTGGAGGTGGTCCGCGGCGAGGCCGCCGACCCCGAGGTGCTCACCGGCACCGTGTTCCACGACCGGGACGAGGACTCCACGCAGGACCGCCGGGAGAAGGGCATCGCCGGCGTGACGGTCTCCAACGGCCGCGACGTCGCCACCACCGACGGCCAGGGCCGCTACAGCATCCCTGCCTTCGACAACATGACCGTCTTCGTCACCCAGCCCGCGGGCTACCAGGTGCCGGTGGACGAGCACCAGATCGCCCAGTTCAGCTACAACCACCTGCCCGAGGGGTCGCCGGAGCTGAAGTACGGCGGCATCCCCGCCACCGGCGAGCTGCCGGAGGCGGTGAACTTCCCGCTGGCGAAGTCCAAGGCGACCGGCAAGGCGCAGCAGAGCTGCCCGATCGCCTCCGACACGCAGGCGTACAACATGACCGAGATGGGCTACGCCCGCGACGGCGCCGTGGCGGACCTCATGGCCCGCGACGACTACGCCAGCTGCGGCATCCTCATGCTCGGCGACAACGTGGGCGACGACCTGAGCCTCAACCCGGCGCTCAAGGACATCTACGCCGACGCCAACGGGCCCGTCCGCGCGACGCCCGGCAACCACGACATGGACTACGACGCGGCGGACGACACGCACGCCCTCGACACGTTCCGCCACCAGTTCGGGCCCGGCTACTTCTCCTACGACGTCGGGCAGGCGCACGTCGTCGTGCTGGACAACGTCATCTACAACGGCGCCAAGGAGGGCGGCAAGAACGGCGGCTACAAGGAGGCGATCGACGACCAGCAGCTCGAGTGGCTGGAGAACGACCTCGCCGAGGTGCCGGCGAACAAGCTCGTCGTCGTCGCCGCGCACGCGCCGATCGTCGACCACCGCATGGTCGTCACCGACAACGCCGCGGAGCTGTACGACGTGCTGGAGGGGCGCAACGCCGTCACGATCGGCGGCCACACGCACATGCTGGAGAACCTGCTCCCGGGCGACACCCGCGAGGAGTGGGCGGCCGGCGGCGTCGAGGAGCTCGAGCACACCCAGCTCGTGGCCGGCGCCGTGTCGGGCAACTGGTACTCCGGCGGCCTCGACGAGCAGGGCCTGCCGTACGCGTTCATGACGGACGGTGCGCGCCCCGGCGTGCTCACGCTCGAGCTGGACGGCAACGAGTTCTCCGAGCGGTACACGATCCGCGGGGAGTCCGACGACCTGCAGCTCGCGCTCGGCGTGAACACGCCGCACTGGCGCGAGTGGGCCGCCAAGCAGCTCGAGTGGCGCGACGGCGGCAAGGAGGGCGACGCGCCCGCGCTCGGTGACGAGGGCGTCGTCTCCGCCGAGGACCTGGCCGGCGAGAGCTGGCTGACCGCCAACTTCTACGCCGGCTCCACGGACGCCCGCGTCGAGGTGTCGATCGACGGCGGCGCCGAGGTCGAGGCCGAGCACTCGCAGCCCATGCAGGGCGAGGCGCTGGCGACGGGGTGGGAGTACTCCGACACGTTCGCGGCCACGCGCAACCTGCTCACCAGCGGCGGGGTCACGCAGTCGAACGCGCACCTGTGGCGGCTGCCGCTCCCGGCGGACCTCGACGAGGGCACCCACACCGCCGAGGTCAGCGCGACCGACAACCGCGGCCGCGAGTTCACCGAGACCCTGCGGTTCACGGTGACCGACGAGCGGACCGCCGCGAAGGCGACCGTGCTGCGCGGCGACGTGCCGGGCAAGGTCCCCGCGAACATCGGGGTGACGTCCGGCAGCTGACCCTGCCTCACTCGAAGTAGCGCGGCACGTCCAGCGGGCCGCCGTGCGCGACGAACTCGTCGTGCACGGCGGTCCGCAGCGCGTCGTCGGCGAGGTACTCGAGGGCGGTCGTCGCGAGCCCGAACGCGCCGTCGACGGCGGCCCGCACGGCGTCGGGACCGGCCGCGGCATCGGCGAACTCGGCGCTGTGCAGGGCCACCTCGGGGCCCGAGACCTGGATCAGCGGGTGCATCCCCGGCACCCGGAACGACACGTTGCCGAAGTCGGTGGACGCCGCGAGCGTCTCGGAGACCACGCCCGCCGGCAGCGGGTCCCGGCCGCGCCGCCGCTGCGCCGCCACCCAGCGTGCGGTGAGCGCGGCGTTGGTGCGCACCGGCAGGCTCGGCAGCGCGCCGTCGTCCCACGCGATCTCCACCTCGGTGCCGGTCATGAGCGCCGCGCCGCGGGCGACGTCGTCCAGCCGGGCGGACAGGTCGCGCAGGGTGTCGGGGTACTTCGACCGGGCGTACAGTCGCATCACGGCACGCTCGGTGATGATGCTGGGCCGGGTGCCGCCCTCGACGATCGTCGCGTGCACGCGGTCCACCGGCGGCATCTGCTGCCGCAGCAGGCCGATGGCCTGGTAGGCGAGGTTCGCCGCGTCCAGCGCGTTGCGGCCCATGAACGGCTGCGCCGACGCGTGCGCGGGCCGGCCCGTGAAGGTCCAGGTGAGCAGCCGGCGGCCCAGCCACACCTGGTCGGCGACGTCCTGCCCGTACGGGTGCACCATGATCGCGGCGTCCACGTCGTCGAACGCCCCGGCGCGGGCCAGCACCTCCTTGCCGGTGTGCCCCTCCTCGGCCGGGGTGCCCAGCAGGACGACGCGGCCGGCGGGCGCGCCGTCGCCGGTCATGACCCCCTGCAGCGCGAGGAACGCCCCCACCCCGGCGGCAGCGATGACGTTGTGCCCGCACGCGTGCCCGATCCCGGGCAGCGCGTCGTACTCGGCGCAGATCGCGACGGTGGGCCCGGCGCCGTCGCCCAGCTCCGCGCGGAACGCGGTCTCGACCCCGTGGGCCCCGAGCTCGGCCGTGACCCCGTGCCGGGCGAGGACCTCGACGAGCGTGGCGGCGCTGCGGTGCTCCTCGAACGCGGGCTCCGGGTCCGCGTGCAGCCGCTCGACGATCTCGCGCAGCTCGGGCTCCAGCGCCTCGGCCGCGCGCTCGACGGCGGCCGCGACCGCCTCCGGCAGCGACGACGGGGCGACGTCGGGCGCCACGGTGGCCCCCCGCCGGGCCTCGGTCTCGGACGCGAGGTGGTCGAGGTACGCGGTGCTCGGCCGGTCGCCGGGTGTGGTCGCGGTCATGTCAGGCATCGTAGGGATGTCGGCGCGCCCAGGGGTCAGTAATGTGACCGGGGCCACTATCGTCGGGTCGCGTGACCAGCGCCGTCGACGCACGATCCCGCACCGACCGCTTCCTCGCCGCCGTGGAACGGGTCGGGAACCGCCTGCCCGAGCCGTTCACCCTGTTCCTCGTCCTCTTCGCCGTCATCGCGGTGGCGTCCACGGGCATGGCGCTCGCGGGCGTCACGGTGCAGATGCCGGGCACCGACGAGGTCGTCGAGGTCAAGGGCCTGTTCACGGCCGAGGGGATGACGTGGCTGACCGAGAACCTCGGCGCCAACTTCGTCGGCTTCCCGCCGCTGGTGACCGTGCTGCCCATCCTCATGGCCGTGGGCGTCGCCGAGAAGTCGGGGCTGCTTCCCGCCGCCGTGCGGGTCGTCTTCGGTTCGGCGCCCCGCTGGGCGCTCGCCTACGCGGTCGGGTTCGTCGGCGTGCTCGGCAGCGTCATGGCCGACACGGCGTTCATCATCATCCCGCCGCTGGCGGCGATGGTGTTCCGGGCCGCCGGGCGCCACCCCGTGGCGGGGCTGCTCGGCGGCTTCGCCGCCGCCGGCGCCGGGTACTCGACGAACATCCTGGTCACCAGCCTGGACGCGCTCTTCGCGGGCATCACGAGCTCGGTCGTGCAGATCCTGCCGAACCCGGGCGACCCCGTGAACCCGCTGTCGAACTGGTTCTTCAACGCCGTCTCGTCGGTCGTCCTGGCGCTGCTGGCCGGCTTCCTCATCGACAAGGTGCTCGAGCCGCGGATCCGGCGCCAGGGCGTCCCCGTGGAGCAGGTCGCCGACGACGGCGACGACCCGCTCGCGTCGACGTCCGCCGCGACGACGCCGGACGAGCGACGCGGGCTGCGCCACGCGCTGCTCGCGGGGCTCGCCGTCGCCGTGGTGATGGCCGCGGCCGTGCTGGTGCCCGGCTCGCCCTGGCGCAACGAGGACGGCGGCTTCCTGCCCGAGTCGCCGCTGCTGAGCTCGATCGTGTTCATCGTCTTCACGATGTTCCTGGTCCCGGCGGTGGCCTTCGGCCGAGCCGTGGGCACCGTGCGCCGGATCGAGGACGTGCCGATCATGTTCGGCCAGGCGCTGCGCGACATGATCGGGTTCGTCGTGCTGGCGTTCGTGCTCGGCCAGTTCATCGCGCTGTTCAACTGGTCCGGCGTGGGGCAGTGGATCGCGGTGTCGGGGGCGTCGGCGCTGGAGTCGGTCGGGCTCACCGGCTACGGCGCGATCCTCGGCTTCCTCGTCGTCGCGTCGCTGCTGAACCTGTTCATCATCTCCGGCTCGGCGCTGTGGACGCTGATGGCGGCCGTCTTCGTCCCCATGTTCGCGCTCATCGGCTACGAGCCGGGCTTCGTGCAGGCCGCGTTCCGCGTCGGGGACTCCGCCACGCAGATCATCACGCCGCTCAACCCGTACATGATCGTGCTGCTGACGTTCCTGCGGCGCTGGGAGCCCGAGGCCGGGCTCGGCACCGTCATGGCGCGGCTGCTGCCGTTCACCGTCTGCTTCTGGGTGGTGTGGGCGGCGATCCTGACGGCGTTCTTCTTCCTCGACCTGCCGGTGGGGCCGGGCAACGGGATCTTCCTCGACTGACCGGCGCCGGCCGTCGCGCGGCCGGCGCCGGGCGGCTCACCGGTCGCAGTCGAGGACGTCCAGGTCGACGGCGTCCGCCATCGCCTGGTAGCCGGCGTCGTTGGGGTGCAGGTTGTCGCCGATGTCGTACGCGGGCAGCATCGCGAGCGGGTTCTCCGGGTCGCGGACGGCGGCGTCGAAGTCGATGACCGCGTCGAACTCGCCGCTGGTGCGGATCCACTCGTTCACCCCGGCGCGCACCTCCTCCTTGGCCTCGCTGTAGTAGAAGGCGCCCTCGAACGGGGTGAGCGTCGCGCCGACGATGCACACGTCCGCCGCGTGGGCGCGGGCGATGAGCTGCCGGTACGCCGCGACGAGCTGGTCCGCGGAGGTGGCGTCGCCGTTGCCGATGTCGTTGATGCCCTCGAGCAGGACCACGGTCTCGACGTCGGGCTTCGCCAGGACGTCGCGGTCGAAGCGCGCCTGGGCGCTCACCCCGGCGCTGTCGACCAGCACGCGGTTGCCGGAGATGCCCTGGTTCATCACGCCGTACCGATGGGGGAGCGGCTCCTCGGCGAGCCGGTCCGCGAGGAGGTCCGGCCAGCGGTGGTTCGCGTCGACGGTCGAGCTGTGCCCGTCGGTGATCGAGTCGCCCAGCAGGGCGAGGGTGTCGACCTGGCGCGGCGCGTCCACGACCAGGCCGGTCACCCAGTACCAGTGCTCCTCGGTCTGCGTGTAGGCGTCGCCGCTCTCGTCGGCGGCGACGTCGCCGGGCTCGGAGACGTAGGTGGTCGACATCGCGAGGTTGTGGCCGGTGAGCGCGCCCTGCTCGCCCGCGGCGTGCACGCTCACCGCGAGCGTCGTGTCGGCGGGGACGTCCCAGTCCACCGGGTCGCTCAGCGCCTGCGCGCCGGGCGGCACGGTGACGCTCGAGCTGCCGGAGAACGTCACCTCGTGGTTGCTGCCGGGCGCGAGGTCGGCGGCCGGGTCGTCCTCGTCGGCGGGGATCCCGGCGTACACGGAGTCGAACGTCACGGGCTCGGTGCCGAACGCGTTCGACACCTCGACCCGGACGTTCCGCCCGCCGATGCTGGTGTGCACCAGGTTGCGGACCGTCTGGTCGTCGAGCGACCCGGGGACGGTGTCGGCGCTCGCGCCCCAGGTCACCACCTGGTCGGCGCCGCCCCCGCCGCCGTGGCCGCCCCCGCCGCCGCCGTGGCCGGCGGCCTGGGCGGGAGCGGCCTCGGGGGTGGCGGGCGGTGCCGCGGCGGAGACGCCCGCGACGGCCGTGGCCGCCGTGAGGGCGAGGGCGAGGGTGCGCCGGAGCGCTGGACCGGTGCGAGGCATCATCGACTCCTGTTCCAGGTCTGCAATGGTGGCACAGGTCACAGTGTCCCGGTTGATGGCTCGGTGCAACCGTTCGGCGTCGTGCGTCCGGCCTAGACGTGGCGGGGGCGGCTCGGGCCCGACTCGTTCCACACCCGGTCGAGCGCCGTCACCACGTAGGTGTACCGCTCGCCGGGCAAGGCCGTCGTGTCGGTGAGCTGCTGCAGCACCCGCCCCGACGACCGGACGGTGGCGAGGAGGTGGGTCGCGTCGTCCACGTCGACGGCGTCGGGTCCGCCGTGTCGTCCGGGCACGCGGTAGACGGCGAACGACGTCGCCCGGGCGCGGTGCGGCGCCGCGTCCACCCAGTGCAGCTCCACCCCGTCGCCGGTGGCGCCGACGTGCGTCAGCACGGGGACGCGCACCGGCGTGCGTGGCAGGTGCGGCATCGCGGGGACCAGGGCGGGGTGGGCGTAGTGGTCGGCGCGCACCCGGGACATCGAGCCCTGCGGGTCCTGCGGCACGTGCACCGCGGAGAAGTGCACGTTGCCGTGCACGGGCGTGCCGGCCTCCGTGACCTCGGCGCAGTAGGTGAGGTGGTTGCTCAGCTCGGCCGGGTCGGTGAACACCCCGGACGTCACCTTGTACAGCGCCTCGCCGACGTACAGGTGGGCGCCCGACTGCGCGGCGACGTCGGCCCACCACGGCACGAGCTTGCGGTAGTCGGCGACGGCGAGTCCGAGCTGCCAGTAGATCTGCGGGTTGACGTAGTCGAGCCACCCCTCGAGCACCCACCGGCGGGTGTCGGCGAACTGGTTGTCGTAGCTCTGCGACCCGTTCGTGTCCGACCCGCGCGGGTCCGTCGCGGCGTTGCGCCAGATGCCGAACGGGCTGATGCCGAACTTGACCCAGGGCTTGAGCGCCTTGATGCGCTCGGAGACCTCCCGGACGAACTCGTCCACGTTGTTCCGGCGCCACGCCTCGATGGTGTCGAAGCCGGCCCCGTGCGCCGCGTAGGTGGCGGCGTCGGGCAGCGTCTGGCCCGCCACGGGGTACGGGTAGAAGTAGTCGTCGAAGTGGACGCCGTCGATGTCGTAGTGCTCGACGCTGTGCAGGATGGCGCGGTAGATGTGCTCGCGCGCCTCGGGCAGCCCCGGGTCGAAGTACAGCTTGCCGCCGTACGGCCACACCCAGTCGGGGTGCTGCCGCGCCGGGTGCTCGGGCACCAGCCGGGACGGGTCGGTCTGCATCGACACCCGGTACGGGTTGTACCAGGTGTGCAGCTCGAGGTTGCGCCGGTGCGTCTCGGTGACCACGAAGCGCAGCGGGTCGAAGCCGGGGTCGCCGCCCTGCGTGCCGGTGAGGTACTGCGACCAGGGCTCGTACGGGCTGGGCCAGAACGCGTCCGCCGTGGGGCGCACCTGGACGAACACGGCGTTGAGGTTCATGTCGGCGGCGACGTCCAGCCAGTGCAGGTACTCCGCCTTGAGCTCGTCCGCGCTCAGGCCGGTGCGCGACGGCCAGTCGATGTTCACCACCGACGAGATCCACATCGCCCGCAGCTCGCGCTTGCGCGCGGCCGGGAGCGCCGCGGCGGACGACGCGACCGGGGTGTCCGTGGACGTCGCGGCGCCCGCGGGCGTCATCGACCCGACGGTGACGGACAGGGCGGAGCCGGCCAGGCCGGCGCTCGCCAGCGTGATGAAGCCGCGGCGGTCGAGGGCACGCGCCGTCGGGACGGTCGGGGTGGTCGTGGCTGTCGAGTCGGGGTGCGTCATTGCAGTTCCTCCGGTCGAGCGGTCGTGGTCGGGACGACGGGCGGGACGGTAAGAGAGTTTCACACTCGCGCGTGCCAGGGAAGGTTTGCGACCGTCATCCCGCGCGCTCCGGCCGTCGGCATGGTTACCGTGCGCCACGGGGGGCAACGGGGCCCTCCGCACGGGGAGGGCAGGGACATGGGACTCGCACGCCGTATCGCCACGACCGGCATCGCCATGGGGCTCGCCGGGGCCCTGGCCGCCGCCACCGGCCTCGTCGGGGCAGGCGCGGCCGAGGCCGCGGTACGCCCGCTGCCCGACGGTTCGTACGGGCTGTCGTCCTACTACGGCCCACGGTGCATGCCGATCCGCGGCGCGTCCACGTACCACCAGGGCCAGGACATGAGCGCCAGGCGCGGCACCACGATCAAGGCCGTCGCGCCCGGGAGGGTCGTCAAGGCGGGGTCCGCCACCGGGTTCGGCCAGGTCGTGGTGATCCGCACCAACGCGACCGAGGGCAAGGTCTTCCACGTGTACGGGCACGTCATCGACGGCGACCGGTTCGTGAAGGCGGGCAAGAACGTCAAGCGTGGCCAGCGGATCGCGCAGGTCGGCAGCACGGGCACGTCGACCGCCCCGCACCTGCACCTGGAGATCTGGAAGAACGCCTACAAGGGCTCGGGCCGCACCGCCGACCCGCTGCCGTGGATGAAGAACCACGGCGCCGACCTCAGGCGGGGTGCGGCGTGGGCCAACAAGCGGGTCGTGCCGACGTCGTGCAAGTACTTCACGACGACGAGCGTCAACCTCCGCTCCGGCCCGGGCACGGACTACCGGGTGCTCAAGACGGTCGGGGTGAACCTCAAGCTCACCGCCAAGCCGGGAGACGGCTCGGGCGTCTGGCGCAAGGTCAACCGCAACGGCACGGTCGGCTGGATGCACGCGTACTACGTCTCGCCCACCACGACGTCGTTGGGCACGAGGTACGTGCAGGTGAACGGCCTGCGGCTGCGGGCCAAGCCCACCACGTCGTCGGCCGTCCGCGCGAGCCTGAGCAAGGGCACCGCGGTGGCCATGATCCACCCGACGAAGAACGGCTGGGTGAAGGTCAAGGCCGGCAGCAAGTACGGCTTCCTCGCGGCGAAGTACCTGCGCAAGTCGCGCCCCTGAGGCCCGGTCAGACGGCGTGCCGGTCTGTCGCGTTGAGGCGCGCGACGGTCGCGTCGTAGGTACCTGACGTCTCGGCGAACCGGAGGAACTTCACGCCCTCGACCAGGATCTCGCGGGCGTCCGGCTGCGAGACCAGGAGGTCGACCACCTCGTCCGCGAAGGCGTCGAGCGGCATCGCGACGGGGTTGTCCTCCTGGCCGGGCATGAGCCCGGTGCGCACGGCGGGCGGCACGATCTCCAGCACCCGCACGCCCGCCGGCTCGAGCTGGAGCCGGATGCCCTCGCTCAGCCGGTGCACCGCCGCCTTGGTCGCGTTGTAGGTGGGCGTCGCGGCGAGCGGCACGTGCGCCAGGCCCGACGACACCGTGACGAAGGCGGCGTCCGCGCGCCCCCGCAGGTGCGGGAGGAACGCGGCGGCCAGCCGGATCGGGCCGAGCAGGTTCGTGGTGACCGTGCGCTCGGCCGTGGCGAGGAAGTCGTCGGACGTCCAGTCCTCGGCCTGCATGATGCCGGCCATCGCGACGACCACGTCGAGGTCGGGGCGCCGGTCGAGCACCTCGCGTCGTGCGGCGTCGATGCTGTCGGGGTCCGCGGTGTCGATGCGGACGGTGTCGACGCCGGGGTGCGCGGCGGCGATCTCGTCGAGCAGCGCGGTGCGGCGGCCGCCCACGACCACGGTGGCCCCGCGGGCCCGGAGCCGCAGGGCCAGCGCGAGACCGATGCCGCTGGTCGCGCCAGGGATGAAGACGGTGCTGGTGGTGAGGTCCATGTCCTCACCGTGCGCCGGCGTCGCGCGGGGCGGGAGAGGACCGGTCATCGGGGGACCGGCGGTCCCTGGCTGGGGCCTGGCGGAGCGCGCGGCGCCGTCGGACGATGGTCCGCATGGACCGAGCAGCCCTCGCGGAGTTCCTCCGCCGACGCCGGGAGTCCGTACGACCCGGGGACGTGGGGCTGCCCGAGGGTGCGCGGCGCCGGACCGCCGGCCTGCGACGCGAGGAGGTCGCGGCGCTCGCGGCCATGTCGGCGGACTACTACACCCGCCTGGAGCAGCAGCGCGGCCCGCAGCCCAGCGAGCAGATGCTGGCCTCCCTCGCGCGGGCGCTGCGCCTGTCCGACGACGAGCGGGACTACCTGTTCCGGGTCGCCGGCCGCGGGACCCCGGACCGGATGACCATGTCGTCGCACGTCTCCCCGGCGCTGCTACGGGTGCTCGACAGGCTGGCGGACACTCCCGCGCTGGTCCTGTCCGCCCTGGGCGAGACGCTGGTCGCGAACGACCTCGCCGTCGCGCTGCTGGGCGACCGCTCCGCACTGACCGGGTGGGCGCGCAGCGACGTCTACCGCTGGTTCACCGACCCCGTCGAGCGCGAGCTCTACCCCGACGACGACCGCGACCGTCAGGGGCGCGCGCTCGTCTCCACGCTGCGCGTGGCGCACGGGATGCTCGGGCCGCGCTCGCGGGCGGGGGAGCTCGTGCGCGAGCTGCAGGCGCGCAGCGCCGAGTTCGCCGAGCTGTGGGACCGGCACGAGGTGCACCAGCGCTTCGCCGACCACAAGACGCTGATGCACCCGCAGGTCGGGCCCGTCGAGCTGGACTGCCAGGTGCTGTTCACCGAGGACCAGACGCAGGCGCTGCTCGTGCTCACCGCGCCGCCCCGCTCCGAGGCGGAGGAGAAGCTCGCGCTCCTCGCCGTCGTCGGCCGGCAGTCCATGGTGCGCTGACCGCGCGGATCCGCACCTGAACCTGTTGACTCGCCCCGATCTCCTGATACGTTCTACTAAATCGATCAAGAAGCCCGAGGGTCGTCGAGCGGAAGAGCCATGACGAGCAGACCGAGCATCAAGACGGTGGCCGCGGCCGCCGGCGTCTCGCCGGCGACGGTGTCGAACGCGTACAACCGACCCGAGCAGCTCTCCGGCGCCGTGCGGGAACGGATCCTCGACGTCGCCGACCGCATGGGCTACGCCGGCCCCGACCCGACCGCCAGCTCGTTGCGCAGCCGGCGCACCGGTTCGATCGGCATGCTCTTCGCGCAGGCGCTCACCTACGCGTTCGACGACCCCTACTGCACCACGCTGCTCGCCGGCATCGCGGACGTCGCGACGGAGGCAGGCTCCAACATCCTTCTCATGCCGGTGGGTCCCCACGTCTCGTCCCGCACGTACTCGCGCGACGAGGAGATGCGCCTGGTGCACGGCGTGCGCCGGGCGGCGGTCGACGGGGCCATCGCCGACGGCGTCCAGCCGGACCACCCGATGCTGCGGGTGCTCGCCGAGCGGGACGTCCCGCTCGTGCGCACCACCGACGAGGGCGGCGGGCGCAGCGTGGTCGTCGACGACGCCGGCGCGGGCAGGGCGCTCGGCGAGCACCTGCGGAGCCTGGGGCACCGGCGGGTCGCGTTCGTCGCCGACAGCACCGGTGACGGCAGGCCCCGGGTCGAGCCCGCCGACCACCGGCCGCTCTTCCCGTACGCGCGGCGCCGTCTCGAGGGTGTCCGGGAGGCGCTGGAGCCCCACGAGGTGATGGTCGTGGACGCCGGCACCAACACGGCGCGGTCGGGCCGTCGTGCCGTGGACGCGATCCTCGCGCGCGACCCGTGGGTCACCGCCGTCGTCGCCACGTCCGACGTCCTGGCGCTCGGGGTGCTCGAGGCCCTCCGCAGCCGTGGCGTCCGGCCGGGGGTGGACGTCTCCGTCACGGGTTTCGACGACCTGCCGCAGGCGGCCCAGGAAGGGCTGACGACCGTCCACCAACCGGTCCGGGAGAAGGGCCGCACGCTGGGCCGGATGCTCCTCGACCCGTCGTTCACCGCCCACCGCGTGCTCCTGCCCACGGAGCTCGTCGTCCGCACCACCACCGGCACCGCCCCGCACCACTCCTGACCGAGAGAGGAAAGGCCATGTCCCACCCCACTGCCGATCTTCGCGTCGTGCTCGTCGTCGCGAGCGTCCGCCCCGACCGGTTCGGATCGACCGTCGCCGCCTGGGCCACCGCCCGCATCGTGGCGCACGGGGGGACCTGTCTCGACGTCGTCGACCTCATGGAGCTCGACCTGCCCGCCGGGCTCGACGGCGGGGGAGACACGGAGCGGTGGCGCTCGCGCGTCGACGCGGCCGACGCCTTCGTCGTCCTGACGCCCGAGTACAACCACGGCTACCCCGGCTACCTGAAGACCGCGATCGACTCGGTCGTGGACGAGTGGCAGGCCAAGCCGGTCGCGTTCGTCTCCTACGGCGGCGGCGCGGGCGGGGCGCGCTCCGTCGAGCAGCTGCGGCAGGTCTTCGCGGAGCTGGACGCGGTCACGGTCCGGGAGTCGGTCACGCTGGTGCGGGTCTGGGACATGTTCGACGACGGTGGGTGCCTTGGCTCCCCGGCGGGGCCCGACCGGGCGATGCGCGCGATGCTCGACCGGCTGATCTGGTGGGGGTGGACGCTGCGCGCCGCTCGTCCCCCGGCTGCCCTGGCGGAGGTGGCGTCGTGACGACCCGCGACGACTGGCAGGCCGCGCAGCTCGACCTGCGGGGGTACCTCGAGCGGCTGGGACTCGACGCGCGGACACCGAGCCGGGCGGCGCTCGACGAGCTGGTCGAGCAGCACGTGCGGACCTTCACCTTCGACAACGTCGACGTGCTGCTCGGGCAGCACCCCGGGGTGGGGCTCGAGGCGGTGCAGGGCAAGTTCGTCGGGCGCGGCCGGGGCGGCTACTGCTTCGAGCACTCGACCATCCTTGCCGCCGCGCTGGAGCGGCTCGGCTACCCGGTCGTGCGACGTCTCGCCCGCGTCGGCGACCCGGCCGCCGTCCCCGTGTCGGGGCGCACGCACCTGGTCGTCGAGGTCGTGCTGGACGGCCAGCGGCTGCTGTGCGACCCGGGCTTCGGCATGGGCCTGGTGCGTCCGGTCCCGCTCGTCGACGGGCACGTCGCCGAGCAGGGCGGCGGCTGGCGGTTCCGCGTCACGCGGGACGGCGACCGGGCGGTCTGGCGGCTCGCCCGCGCCCGCGGGCACGGGTGGGAGCCCATGCACTCGACCGACGAGCACCCGGTGGTGCCCCAGGACGTCGAGATCGGCCACCACTACACGAGCACGTACCCCGGCTCGCACTTCACGCAGGGTCTCGTCGTCGCCAGGCACCTGCCGGGCCGCCACGTGACCGTCACGGAGTCCGCCGTGACCGTCCGGCGCCCGGGTTCCCCGACCGAGCACCGCGACCTCGCCGCCGGCGAACTGCGCGAGTGGCTCGAGCTGCTGGCGCCGTCGCTCACCGAGGACGAGGTGTCCCGCCTGCTGGCCCGGTCGGGCGTGTCCGAGGCAATGCCTTCGTGACAAGAGTGTGGTTCCGGGCATGGCATCCAGACCGCTGCACGAACCGGCGTTCCTCATCCTGTCCGCGCTCGCGGCGCGGGTCCGGCACACGGGTACGGGATCTCGTGCGCACGAGGCCGAGAGGCTGGGCACCTGCTCGACGGCGCCGAGCCCGGCTCGTGGCCCTGTTGCCGCTCGTCCTGATGTTCCCGCGGCGCGGGTGCTCGGGTCGCTGACCTGGACTCTCTCGCTCGGTGACGTGGGCATCCGCACGTGGGTGGGCTGGACGGTCGGCCAGTCGGTCCTCGCCGTGGCCGTCGCGCAGCGGGCTTCCGTCTCGTCCCTCGGAGGTGCGGCTGCACGCCCGCGCGCACGGGGAAAGGTGGCCGCACTGGGTGCGGCGCTGCCCGTCCTGACGATGGCGCAGGGGCTCCTCGGGATCCAGCCCTGGTTCACGGGGACCGGGATGATCGTGCTCTCCCATGTCGCCACCGGTGGTCTTCTCGCCACCGTCGGAGTGCTGGGATGCGTCGCGGTCGCCCTCGGTCTGGGCCGGATCGGTCACGTCGTTGCATCCCTCGCGCAGCTGGACGTCGTCGATCCCGCCGATGGGTGGTCTTCCGCCGTCGGCGGGCCTACGACGGCCTGACGCCTGAGCGGAACTCGACCCGACGGCATTGTCGTTTCGAGGGGTGTCGGCGTAGCAGGAGATCGGCCTACGGGGCGGTCACGAATCCTGGTCAGCAGGGAATCCCTGCAACGGAGAATCGGTGCGTGCTGAGGCGGACGCGATCCTGCCGTGCCGGCACCCCTCGAAACGAGAGTGCCCTCGGCGCGAGGCTGACGTCGAACCTCAGGCCAGGTAGTCCTCGACGAGCCGGGCGGCGACGCCGGTGTACGACTGGGGGGTGAGCTCGGCGAGGCGGGCGGCGACGTCGTCGGGCAGCCCGAGCCCGGCGACGAACTCACGCATCCGAGCGGCGTCGACGCGCTGCCCGCGGGTGAGCTCCTTGAGCCGCTCGTAGGGGTTCTCCATACCTTCGACGCCGGCGACGGACGCGGCGCGCATCGCCGACTGGACGGGCTCGCCGAGCACCTCCCAGTTGGCGTCGAGGTCGTCGGCCATGAGCTCGGCGTTGACGTCGAGAGCCTTGAGACCGCGACGGACGTTGTCGATCGCGAGCAAGGAGTGGCCGAACGCCGGGCCGATGTTGCGCTGCGTCGTGGAGTCGGTGAGGTCGCGCTGCAGGCGGCTCGTCACGAGCGTCGCGGACAGCGTGTCCAGCAGCGAGCAGGAGATCTCGAGGTTCGCCTCGGCGTTCTCGAACCGGATCGGGTTGACCTTGTGCGGCATCGTCGACGAGCCCGTCGCGCCCGCGACGGGGATCTGCTTGAAGAAGCCGAGCGAGATGTATGTCCACACGTCGGTCGCGAGGTTGTGCAGGATGCGGTTGAACCGGGCGACGTCCGCGTAGACCTCGGCCTGCCAGTCGTGCGACTCGATCTGCGTGGTCAGCGGGTTCCAGACGAGGCCCAGGTGCTCGACGAACGCCTTCGACACCGCGGGCCAGTCGGCACCCGGCACGGCGACGACGTGCGCGCCGTAGGTGCCGGTGGCGCCGTTGAGCTTGCCCAGGTACTCCGCGCCCTCGACGCGGCGCAGCTGCCGGCGCAGGCGGTGGGTGAGCACCGCGAGCTCCTTGCCCATCGTCGTCGGGGTGGCGGGCTGGCCGTGCGTGCGGCTCAGCATCGGCACCCGGGCGAGCTCGCGGGCCATGTCGGCGAGCTGGTCGGCCAGCGCCTCGGCGGCGGGCAGCCACACGTCGCGCACCGCGCCCTGCACCATCAGCGCGTAGGAGAGGTTGTTGATGTCCTCGCTGGTGCAGGCGAAGTGCACGAGCTCGCTCGCGGCCGGCAGGTTCGTGGTGCCCAGCACGTCGGGCGCGGCCGCGATCCGGCGCTTGATGAAGTACTCGACGGCCTTGACGTCGTGCACCGTCTCGCGCTCGATGGCGCCGAGCTCGGCGATCTCGTCGGCGCCGAAGGTGGCGGGGACCTGCCGCAGGTAGGCGATCTCCGCGTCGGACAGCGACGGTGCGCCGGGCACGACGGCGCCCGGCGCACCGGCCCCCGCGGTCCCGTTGCAGAGCGTGATCAGCCACTCGACCTCGACGTGGATGCGCGCCCGGTTGAGCGCGGCCTCGCTGAGGTGGTCCACCAGCGGTGCGACGGCGCCCCGGTAGCGGCCGTCGAGCGGGCCGAGCGCGAGGGGCGGCGTGACGTCGGCGAGGTTCACGCGGGCGGGCTGGACGGTCTGCGGCGCGGAGGAGGTCACGGCGCACATTCTCCCACGACGGGACGGACGGCCGAGGGGCGGTCAGCCGAGGAGCGGGTAGGCCCCGCGGATCGTGCCCTGCGGGTCGCGAGAGCGCTTGAGGTCCGTCAGCCGTGCGAGGGCGGCGTCGTCGTACGCGGCCGCGGCGCGCTCCCCGGGGGCGAGGAACGTCGCCGGCGTGCGGCCCGTGGCCGTCCCGGCGAGCTCGGCGGGCAGGGCAGCGAGCCTGTCGCCGACGGCCGCCGCGAGCCCGGGCCCGAAGGCGAGCCCGAAGCCGTACAGCAGGTAGGGCTCGGCGATCGCCCCGAGCGCGCCCGCGTCCGGCCCGGGGTGCGCCAGCGCCCCGCCCAGGTGCCGCAGCTGCAGCAGGAGCAGCGGCGCGACCGAGGACGTGAACAGCCGCTCGACCTCCGGGCCGTCGACCCCGGTCAGGAGCTCGGCGCGCGACCGCCCCGCGGCCGGGTCGGTGGGGTCGGCCGTGATGTCGCCGACGTCCGCGAGCCCGACCGGCCCGATCGCGGCGTCGACACCCGGACCGAGGACGCCGGGGACCGCGGCGAACGGCCGCAGCAGCGCACGGGCCTCGGGCGCGTCGCCCAGGTGGGCGGCGTGGACCACGACGACGGCCGGGGCGCCCGGCGCCTCGACGCGGGACAGCCACACGCTGAGCCCGGCCGGGGCGGTCGCGGTGACCGCACGGAAGACGTCGAGGACCTCGGCGGCGCGCTCGGCGGGCCAGGCCAGCTTGCCGCCGGAGAACGACGGCACCGGTTCGAGGCCGATCTCCATGGCGGTCACGACCGCCAGGTCGCCGCCCCCGCCGCGCAGCGCCCAGAACAGCTCGCCGTCCGAGTCCGCGGTGACGGTGCCCGGCTCGCCCGCCGCGTCCACGACGTCGAACGACCGGACGTGGTCGGCGGCCAGCCCGTGGGCGCGGCTGAACCAGCCCAGGCCGCCGCCGAGCGTGTACCCGGCGACGCCGACGCCGGGGGCGCTGCCGAGCAGGCCGGTGAGGCCGTGCGGCGCCGCCGCGGCCTGCACGGACCGCCACGAGGCCCCGGCACCGACGCGGGCGGTGCGGGCCACCGGGTCCACCTCGACGCGGTCGAGCCGCCCCGTGCGCAGCAGGACGGCGTCCGCCGTGTCACCGGTCGCGCCGTGCCCGGTGGACTGGGCGGCGACGGCCCGGCCGGCCGCCCGCGCGTGCCGCACGGTGGCGACGACGTCGTCCGCGTCGGCGGCCTCGACGACGGCCGCGACGGGCTGGTGCACGGCCAGGTTCCACGGGGTGGCGGCCCGGTCGAAGGCGTCGTCGCCGGGCCGCAGCAGGCGTCCGGTCAGGGCACCGGCGAGGCCCTCGGCGAAGGTGTCGGTCGAGGTCAGGTCGGTCATGGGTGCTCCTCGGTCTGTGGCCGGCGTCCGAGGGTTGTGGTTCGGTGGGCACCGGCAGCGGGTGCTGTCATCCGGTCTGACACGCCGCGGCGGAGGAGTGTGACAGGTGAGCACGGATCTTCTGGCCGAGGGCTTCGAGACGTACCGACCGCACCTGCGGTCGGTGGCCTACCGGGTCCTCGGCTCCGCGGCCGACGCCGACGACGCGGTGCAGGACGCCTGGGTGCGCGCCCACGCCGCCGGGGCGGACGGCGTGGACAACCTCGGCGGGTGGCTCACGACGATCGTCGCGCGGGTCGCGCTCAACCTGCTGCGGTCGCGTGCGACGCGGCGCGAGACCGGCTGGGACGCCGAGTGGTCGGGGCACCTGCCCGACCCGGTCCTGGCTGCGGACGGCCCCGAGCAGCGGGCCGTGCGGTCCGACGAGCTGGGGGAGGCGCTGCTGGTCGTCCTGGACGCGCTCACCCCGGCGGAGCGGGTCGCGTTCGTCCTGCACGACCAGTTCGCCGTGCCGTTCGAGGACGTCGCCCCCATCGTGGACAAGTCGGTGGCGGCCACGCGCCAGCTCGCCAGCCGGGCGCGTCGCAAGGTGCGCGACGCGACCCCGGTGCAGGACGACGTGGCCCGCCGCCGCGAGGTGGTCGCGGCGTACCTCGCGGCCTCGCAGGCGGGGGACTTCGACGCCCTGCTGGCGCTCCTGGACCCCGAGGTGGTCGTGCGGGTCGACTACGGGCCCGGTGGTGCCGCGCGGCTCGTCCGGGGCGCGCGGGGCGTGGCCGAGCAGGCGCGGCTGCACTTCGGCACGGCGGCGTCCTCGCGGCTCGCGCTCGTCGACGGCTCGCCCGGGCTGGTCACCGTGCTCGACGACGGCACGGTGTTCTCGGTGCTCGCCTTCACGGTGCGCGACGGACGGGTCGCCGGCATCGACATCCTGTCCGACCGGGAGCGGCTCGCCGCCCACGACGGCACGCTGCCGGACGACTGACCCCACGGGTCGCCGGCAGGCGCCCGTGGGCCACGACGCCGTCCCCAGGGGCGGTCGTCCACCGGGACGGGCAGGCCGGCGCCCCGCGGACCAGGCCCGGCCCTAGCGTCCCCGGCATGACGCCCGACCTCCTGAGCCCCGCCGCCGCCCTCGACCACCTGCTCGGCGCCCACGCGTCGGTCGGGGAGGCCGCGGCGGCGGCGCGCCGCAGCCTGGCGGTCGGGTGGGAGTCGCCGGCGGCCGACGGGTTCCGGGCGGGCGTGTCGGCGCTGCTGGTCGCCCTCGAGGGCGACCTGCGGGTACTCGGCGAGGCGGTCGCGGTGGTGCGGTCGTGACCGACGTCCTGCCCCCGCGGGACACCCTGACCGTCGTCGGCGGTCCACCGCTGGTCCGGGTGGACGCGGACGCGGTGCTGGCGGCGGCCGGGCTGCTCGACGACGCCGCCGCGCGGCTGCAGGGCGCGGCGTCGCGGTGCGCGGTCGCGCACACCGCCCTCGAACGGTCGCTGTGGGCGCCCGACCTCCTCGGGCTCCAGGTCGCCCTGGACCGGGCGATGCGCGACCCGGCGGTCCGCGGGCGCGCCGTCGCGCTGGTGGGCGACGCCGCCGCGCGGCTGGGGGAGCGCGCCCGCCGGGCGGCCGCGCTCGCGACACGGCTGCGGATCGCCGCCGGCCTCTACCGCCGGTCGGAGTCGACGGCGGAGCAGGTGGCGGGCGGTGTCGTGACGACCGTCGCCGCGGCAGCCGGCCTCGCGGCCGGGGCGGTCCTGGCGCAGCCGTTCGTGCGCTGGGGCGCGCACGCCGTGGGCGACGTCGCCACCTGGGCGACGCGCGGGGCCGCCCTCGGCCGGACGCCCGCAGCGCCGGTCGGCGGCGACCCGGCGACGCCGGCGGGCCGGGTCGTCACGACCGGTGGCGACGACCCGGCCGGCGCCCTGCTGCGGGGCGTCGCCCCGGTGGCGGACGAGGCGGTCGCGGGGCTGGGCTGGGGCGTGGGCCTCGTCGCGAGCCGGCACCCGGCCGGGGACGCGAGCGTGACCGGCGCGGCGGGGTCGCTGGGCGGGCTGGCGCGCGCCGCGATGCCGGACTCGGAGGTCCGGGTGTGGCCCCTCGCCGCGGCGGCGTTCCCCGCCGGGACGCCCGCCTGGTCCGGCCGGCCGGCCGGCACGGTCGCCGAGGCGCTCGCCCGCACCGCCGACCTCTATCCCCACGGCAGCGGGATCGTGGGTCGGTCGGGGGCGGGGGCGCCCGCGGGCACCGTCGCGGTCGAGGAGGTGACGCACGACGACGGGTCGACGTCGTGGACCGTGCTGGTGCCGGGCACACAGACGTCCGTCTCGGCGTCGAACCCGTTCGACGGGCTCACCGACCTGGAGCTGATGGCCGACCGGGCGGCCGACGTCACCGACGGTGTCACCCGGGCGCTGGCGGAGGCCGGGGCGGCGCGCGACGAGCCGGTGGTGCTCGTGGGCCACAGCCTCGGCGGGATCGCGGCCGTCGCGCTCGCGTCGTCGCCGGCCTTCCGGGCGCGGCACCGGGTGGGTGGCGTCGTGACGGCCGGCTCGCCCACGGCCACGTTCCGCACCCCGGCGGGCGTGCCCGTGCTGCACCTGGAGAACGACGAGGAGCTCGTCTCGCCGCTGGACGGCCGGTCGACGGCGGAGAACCCCGCCGCCCCCGACCGCGTCACGGTGGGGCGCGCCCTGCGCGCGTCGGCCGACCCGGCCGACCGGGCGGCGTCGGGCAGCCTGTCCCTCGCCCACGCGATGCCCACCCACCTGCGCACGCTCGCCGCGGCCCGTGCGTCGGGGAACGTGCAGGTGGCGGGGGTCGCGGGCCGCATCGAGGCGCTGCTCGGCGGCGAGCGCGCGCGGACCCGGTTCTACGGCGTCCGGCGCGAGCCGGCGGACCCGGGCGTCGTGATGGCGCCCGGGCCCGACGCGCTCAGTCCTTCTTCGGGGCGAACGCTCCGATGATCGCCTGCAGCACCGCGAGGATCAGCGCGATCCAGATGAACCACCAGAACCCGCCGGTGACGTCGATGCCCCAGTCGCCGAACCAGCCCTGGTCGGTGATCCACGTGGTCAGCCACAGCATGAACGCGTTGATCAGCAGGTAGAACAGCCCGAGGGTGAGGATCAGCAACGGGATGGAGATGATGCTGACGATCGGCTTCACGAAGCTGCTGACGATCGTGAAGATCAGCGCCACGCCGAGGATGACGAGGATCCGGTTCAGCGTGCTGTCGTCGCCGCCGTAGATCTCGAGGTTCGTGAAGATCAGGTCGCTCAGCCACAGGGCGACCGCCGTGACGATGGTGCGGACGATGAAGTTCATCCCGTCATCGTGGCACGTGAGGGCCCCACGGGGCAGGAGGCCGGGCGCGAACGGCGTCCGAGCGCGCCCGGCCCCGCGGGTGGCATCCTTGACGGCTGTGACCACCCCTGCTGAACCGCTGACCGTCCCCCTGCGCGCCGCCGTCGCCGCGCTGCCCGCCTACGTGCCGGGCGCGCGTCCCGCTCCGGGGGCGAAGCTCTGGAAGCTGTCGTCGAACGAGAACCCGTACCCGCCGCTGCCGTCGGTGCTGGAGGCCATCACCCGGGCCGCGGAGCAGACGAACCGCTACCCGGACATGTTCGCCACCGAGCTGGTCGAGGCGCTCGCCGCGCACGTCGGGGTCCCCGCCGAGCAGGTCGTGGTCGGCAACGGGTCCGTCGCCGTGCTGGGCCACGTGCTGCAGGCCGTCGTCGAGCACGGCGACGAGGTCGTGTTCCCGTGGCGGTCCTTCGAGGCGTACCCGATCACGGTCGCCGTCGCGGGCGGCGCCGCCGTCACGGTCCCGGTGCGCGACGACGGGCGGCTCGACCTGCCCGCCATGGCGGCGGCCGTCACGCCGCGCACCCGCGTCGTCATGGTGTGCACGCCGAACAACCCGACCGGCCCGGTGGTGCAGGCGGGCGAGCTCGAGGAGTTCCTCGCCGCCGTCCCGCGCGACGTGCTCGTGATCGTGGACGAGGCGTACCTGGAGTTCGTGCGCGACCCGCAGGCGCCGGACGGCGTCGACGTGCTGCGCCGTCACGCCAACGTCGTGCTGCTGCGCACCCTGTCCAAGGCGTACGGCCTGGCGGGCCTCCGGGTCGGGTACGCCGTCGCCGAGCCGCGCCTGGCCGCGGGGATCCGCGCGGTGTCCACGCCGTTCGGCGTCTCGCACGTCGCGCAGCGGGCCGCGATCGCGTCGCTCGAGCCGACGGCGCAGACCGAGCTGCTGGAGCGGGTGTCGGCGCTGGTGGCCGAGCGCGACCGCGTCACCGCGGCGCTGCGCGAGCAGGGCTGGGACCTGCCCGGGACGCACGCGAACTTCGTCTGGTTCCCCCTCGGCGACGCGACCCTGGAGCGCGCCGCCGAGGCGTCCGCCGCCGGCGTCCTGGTACGGCCGTTCGCGGGCGACGGGCTGCGCGTGAGCATCGGTGAGGTCGAGGCGAACGACGCGTTCCTCGACGTCGCCGCCCGCTGGCGCTCCGCGCTCTAACGGGGCAGGTTGCGCAGGTTCGAGCGCGCCATGGACATGACCTCGCCCATGCCGCCGCCGAAGATCTGCTTGGTCATGGCGGTGGCGAAGCCGCGGATCTGGCCCGACGTGATCGACGGTGGGATGGACAGGGCGTTCGGGTCGGTGACGACCTCGATCAGCGCGGGTCCCTTGCGGTCGAGGCCGTCCTTGAACGCCTTGCGCAGGTCGCGCGGCCTCTCGACGCGCACGGACGGGATGCCGACGGCGAGCCCGATGTTGCGGTAGTCGACCGGGGGCGAGTCGGTGCCGTACGAGGGCAGGCCCTCCACGAGCATCTCGAGCTTCACCATCCCGAGGGTCGCGTTGTTGAACACGACGATCTTCACGGGCAGGTCGTAGGTGCGCACCGTGATGAGCTCGCCCAGCAGCATCGACAGGCCGCCGTCGCCGGCGAGCGCGACCACCTGCCGGCCGGGCTGCGCGAACGCGGCGCCGATCGCGTGCGGCAGGGCGTTCGCCATGGACCCGTGGATGAACGACCCGATGACGCGCCGCCTGCCGTTCGGCGTGAGGTAGCGCGCCGCCCAGACGTTGTTCATGCCGGTGTCGACGGTGAACACGGCGTCGTCGGCCGCGGTCTCGTCGAGCTGCACGGCCGCGTACTCCGGGTGGATGGGCGTGTGCTTCTCGACGTTGCGGGTGTAGGCGCCCACGACCTTGGTCATGAGCCCGGCGTGCTTGTCGACCATGGCGCGCAGGAACTTGCGGTCCTTCTTGCGCTTCACGAGCGGGTTGAGCAGGCGCAGCGCCTCGCCGACGTCGCCGTGCACCGGCAGGTCGAGCCGCGTGCGGCGCCCCAGGTGGGACGCGTCGATGTCGATCTGCGCGGTGCGCACGTCGGCGGGCAGGAACGAGTCGTACGGGAAGTCGGTGCCGACCAGCACCAGCAGGTCGGCGTCGTGCATCGCCTCGTGGCACGAGCCGTACCCGAGCAGGCCCGACATGCCGACGTCGTGCGGGTTCTCGTACTGGATGATCTCCTTGCCGCGCAGCGAGTGGCCGACGGGCGCGGCGGCGAGGTCGGCCAGCTCGAGCACCGCGTCGCGGGCGCCGCGCGCGCCGGCGCCGACGAAGAGCGTGACCTTCTTCGCCTTGTTGATCGCGGTGGCCAGGGCCTCGACGTCGGCGTCGTTCGGCACGACGCGCGCCGGGCAGGCGCCGGGCACGAGGATCGGGGCGTCGTCGTCGGGCACCCGCTGGTCGGCGACGTCGCCCGGCAGCGTGAGCACCGCGACGCCGGGGGCGGCGAGCGCGTGCTGGATCGCGGACCGGGTGACGCGCGGGAGCTGGGCCGCCGTCGAGATCATCTCGGAGAACACGGACGCCTCGTTGAAGATCCGGTCCGGGTGCGTCTCCTGGAAGAACTTCGTGCCGATCTGCGGGCTCGGGATGTGCGACGCGATCGCCAGCACCGGCAGGCCGGAGCGGTTCGCGTCGTAGAGGCCGTTGATGAGGTGCAGGTTGCCCGGCCCGCACGACCCGGCGCACACGGCGAGCCCGCCGGTGACCTCGGCGTCCGCGGCCGCGGCGAACGCGGCGGCCTCCTCGTGGCGCACGTGCACCCAGTCGATGCCCTCCGTGCGGCGCACGGCGTCCACCACGGGGTTGAGGGAGTCCCCGACGATGCCGTAGATGCGCTTCACCCCGGCGGCGACGAGCTGGTCCACGAGATGTTCGGCGACGGTGCGGGCCACGATCGACCTCCTGAGACGGGAGCGGCGTTCCCTGCCGATCCTGCCCCCGGTGCGGCGCTTCCGCAGGACGTCGGAGGGTGACGTCCCGCACCCCCTTGACCTCAAGCATGGTTGAGGTCCCACGATCGGGGGATGACGACGACCACACCCACGACGACCGTTCCCGGGGTCGTCCCGCAGCAGGTCCGGGACCTCGTCGCCCGCGTCACCGGCGACGAGAAGCACGACCCGAGCGCCCACTCCACCCTCGAGGTGGTCTGGACGCTCTACGACCAGGTGCTCCGGGTCGACCCGGACCGCCCCGACGACCCGGGGCGCGACCGGTTCCTGCTCTCCAAGGGCCACGGACCGGCGTCGACGTACGCGGTCCTGGCGGCGAAGGGGTTCTTCCCCGCGGCCTGGCTGGACGACGTCGCGTCGTTCGACTCGCCGCTGGGCCACCACCCCGACCGCACGCTGGTGCCCGGCATCGAGATCGGCAGCGGCTCGCTGGGTCACGGGCTGCCGCTCGCGGTGGGCCTCGCGATCGGGCTGCGGGGCCGCTCGCCCGCGCGGGTGGTCGTGCTGGTGGGCGACGCCGAGCTCGACGAGGGCAGCAACGCCGAGGCGATCCAGGTCGCCGGCCGGTTCGGGCTCGGCAACCTCACGTGCGTCGTCGTCGACAACCACAGCGACTCGCTGGGCTGGCCCGGCGGCATCGCGACGCGGTTCGCCGGCGAGGGCTGGTCGGCCGCCGAGACGCGCGCCCACGACGGCCCCGGCCTGGTGACCGCCCTGCGGCGCGCCGAGCCCGACCGGCCCACCGTCGTGGTCGTCGACACGTCGCCCGCCCCGACGATCACCCCGACGATCACCCCGACCAGCAAGGAGGCAGCATGACCGCCCTGGCCACCGCCGCGCCGGCGCTCGACCTGCGCACCCGCTTCTACGACGAGCTCGACCCGCTGCTCGACGCGTACCCGGACGTCGACGTCGTCCTGGCGGTCATCGGGTCCGGGTACATGGGCCGAGCCATCGAGCGGCACCCGGGCCGCGTGATCGACGTCGGCATCCGCGAGCAGGCGCTGATCGGCGTCGCGGGCGGGCTCGCGCTCGCCGGTCGGCGCCCGATCGTGCACACGTTCGCGTCGTTCCTGGTGGAGCGGCCGTACGAGCAGGTCAAGCTCGACCTCGGGCACCAGGACGTCGGCGCGGTGCTCGTGAGCGCCGGGGCGTCCTACGACGTGAGCGCCGGCGGGCGCACGCACCAGGCCCCCGCCGACGTCGCGCTGATCTCCGCGCTGCCCGGCTGGACGGTGCACGTGCCGGGCCACGCGGACGAGGTCGCCGAGCTGCTGCACCGCGAGGCCGCGGGCACCGGGCGGGTGTACCTGCGGCTGTCGGGGCAGCGCAACTCCCGCCCGCACCCGGTGGACGGGCGCCTGCACCTGGTGCGCGACGGCGCGGGTGCCGGCGGCGAGCACGGGCCGCTCGTCGTCGCCGTCGGGCCGATGCTCGAGACCGTGCTGGTGGCCACCGCCGACCTGCCCGTCCGTGTCGCGTGGACCGCCACGCCGCACCCGCTCGACGCCGAGGGCCTGCGGGCGCTCGCAGGCCCGGCGCCGGTGCTCGCCGTCGTGACGCCGTACCTGGAGGGCACCGGCGCGGGGGAGGTGGCCGCCGCGCTGGTCGACCGGCCCAGCCGCGTGCTGCACGTCGGCGTGCCGGGCGAGACCGAGCTGCGGCGCTACGGCACCCCGCGCGACCACGCCGCCGCGCACGGCCTCGACGCCGCGGGCGTCCGACGCCGGGTGGCGGCGTTCCTCGGCTGACCGCGCGATCAGCGCGCGACGTCGGGAGGCGGGTCGAGCGTGACCCGGCCGCCCGCGAGCGGGTCGTCGGACACCGGCTGCACCAGCTCGGCGACCGGCCCCGCGGCTCCGCCGTGCTCCACCTCCGGGCGGATCCGGCCGAGGTAGAGGTCCTGTACCTCGCCGAGCCCCTGCCCGCCCGGCCGCAGGGCCCGGGCTGCGCGACCGCAGCACCCGGACGACCAGCGCGACGACGACCGCGACCCAGAACGTCCAGACCGGGACCGGCGCCCACGGGCTCCCGGTTGCCGAGAGCGCGACGGCCACGCCCAGCAGCACGGCGGCACCCAGCAGGACGACCCAGCCTCGAGCGGTCATCGGCGTCCTCTTCGACGCTCCGAACCCTATGGCCTGCGCGGCGTGGACACGCCCCGGAGCCGGCGTCATGTGACTCTCGTAGGTCGCTCACCAACACATTCGAATGAAGTGTTACTAAGATGGCGGGCGTGGTCACACTTCCGGTGAGCGTGCCCGAGATCGGCTACGAGGAGCATGTCTGGCAAGCGGAGCCCGACGGGCTGCACGGCCGCGCCCGAGTAGCGGCCGCCAGCGGGCCGTACCGGTCCACGCGGACGCCGCCCATCGCGCGCTTCGTGCCGAGCCTGCCGACGGATCTTGCCGCCGATGCCGAAGAGGCGACCGCGGCTCTCGCGCGGTTCGACACCTACGCCCGCTCGGTGCTCGGCGCGGACAGCCCGACGCTCGGCCCGATGTCGTCGATCCTGCTGCGCACCGAGTCCACCTCGTCCTCCCAGATCGAGAACCTGACGGTGGGTGCACGTCAGCTCGCTCTTGCGGAGATCGACCAGTCGACGTCCCAGAACGCGAAGGTGGTCGTGGCCAACGTGCGCGCCATGGAGGCGGCGCTCGACCTCGCCGATCGCCTCGATGCCGACGCGATCCTCACGATGCAGCGCGAGCTGCTGGAGGCTCAGATCGGCTGGGAGAAGCACGCCGGACGCTACCGCGACGGGCTCGTGTGGGTCGGCTCCAGCGGTCTCACCCCGATCGGCGCCAGCCACGTCGCCCCGCAGGCGGAGCACGTGCCCGCCGCCGTCGACGACCTGGTGGAGTTCATGCGCCGCGACGACATGCCTGTGCTCGTGCAGGCCGCGATCGCGCATGCCCAGTTCGAGACCATCCACCCGTTCGCTGACGGCAACGGGCGCACCGGCCGCGCGATCGTGCACGCGATGCTGAAGTCCAAGGGCGTGCTCACCAGCACCACGGCACCCGTCTCGGCGGGGCTGCTGCGCGACACCGAGGCCTACTTCCATGCGCTCGGTGCCTATCGCGCCGGCGACGCGAGACCGATCATCGAGAGTTTCGGCAACGCGAGCCGCTTCGCCGCCTCCTCCGGCGCTCAGCTGGTCGACGCCCTCGCCGCGCAGGTCGTGCGGTCGCGCGAGCAGATGACGGGCGTGCGCCGCAACGCGGGGGCATGGAAGGTGCTGCCGCACCTGGTCGCCCACCCGGTGGTGAACGCGAGCCTGCTGGTCGAGCTGGTGGGCATGAACGGCATGGGGGCCCAGCGCGCGCTCGGCCAGCTGGTCGAGGCAGGGGTGCTGGAGGAGCGCACCGGGATGCAGCGCAACCGGGTCTACCAGCACACGGGCATCATCCAGGTGCTCGACGTCTACGCGCAGCGCCTGCGCCGCGGCTGAAGCCCGCCCCTATCCGAGCTTTCGCAGCGCGGCGGGGATCGGGTCGTCCCCGGAGGAGAACCGGACGAAGCGCCCGATGGTCGCGGGCTCGCGCAGCGCCGCGGCGGCCACCTGCGCGACGTCGGCGCGCGGCACGCTCGTGTCGGTCCCGGAGGGCACGGCACCGGTCTCCGGCAGGAGGGCGATCCGCCCGGTGGGTGGCTCGTCGGTCAGCGTGCCGGGGCCGAGGATCGTCCAGTCCAGGTCGGTGGTGCGCAGGTGGTCGTCGGCGGCGAGCTTGGCGTCCGCGTACGCGTAGAAGCCGGCGCTGGTCGGCACCCCGTGCTCGGGCGTCGAGCCGATCCACGACACCATGACGTACCGCCGCACCCCGGCGCCCGCGGCGGCGTCCATCGAGCGGATCGCGGCGTCGCGGTCGACGGCGTACGTGCGCTCCGGGTTGCCGCCGCCCGCGCCGGCGGACCACACCACGGCGTCGGCGCCGGTCAGCGCGGCGGCGATCTCGTCCGTGCTCGCGTTCTCGACGTCGAGCAGCAGGGGGTCCGCGCCGAGGTCGGCGACCCGGTCGACCTGCTCGGGCCGGCGCACGACGCCCACGACGTCGACCACCGGACCCGTGCCGCCGTCCGCCAGGAGAGGGACCAGCAGGCGCGCGACCTTGCCGAGCGCGCCGATGACGACGACCTTCATGACGACCTCCGAGTGCTGCCGAGGGTGGGCTCCCACCGTCGCTCACGACGTCTGCGGATGCCAGTCGTCGGCGAATGGCCGTGTCGGCACCGCCGCGACGGGGGGAAGATGGACCCGTGCGCACCATCCGACAGAGCAAGAAGCTCCGCGGCGTCCGCTACGACGTCCGCGGTCCCATCCTCGTCGAGGCCCAGCGCCTCGAGGCCGAGGGCCACCGCATCCTCAAGCTGAACATCGGCAACACGGCGCCGTTCGGCTTCGAGGCGCCGGCAGCCATCCAGGCGGACGTCGTCCACCACCTGCCGGAGGCGCAGGGGTACAGCGACTCGCGCGGGATCTACGAGGCGCGCACCGCGGTGGCGCAGTACTACCAGTCGCGGGGGCTGCGGGACACGACGGTGGAGGACGTCTTCATCGGCAACGGGGTCTCGGAGCTCATCTCGATGGTGCTGCAGGCGTTCGTCGACGAGGGCAACGAGATCCTCGTGCCCGCGCCGGACTACCCGCTGTGGACGGGCGCGGTGACGCTGTGCGGGGGCACGGCGGTGCACTACCGGTGCGACGAGGAGAACGGCTGGATGCCGGACCTCGAGGACCTCGAGTCGAAGATCACCGAGAACACCCACGCGATGGTGATCATCAACCCGAACAACCCCACCGGCGCGGTGTACAGCAAGGAGATGGTGGAGGCGATGGTCGACATCGCCCGCCGCCACGACCTCGTCGTCCTCACCGACGAGATCTACGAGAAGATCCTGTTCGACGGCGCCACCCACCACCACGCGGCGGCCGCCGCGGGCGACGACGTGCTGTGCCTGACGTTCAGCGGCCTGTCGAAGGCGTACCGGGTGTGCGGGTACCGGGCCGGCTGGGTCATGGTCTCCGGCCCGAAGGAGACGGCCGCGGAGTTCCTCGAGGGCCTGACCCTGCTCGCCAACATGCGCATGTGCGCCAACGTGCCCGCGCAGCACGCGATCCAGACGGCGCTGGGCGGCTACCAGTCCATCGACGAGCTGATCGTGCCCGGCGGGCGGTTCTACGACCAGGCGATGCTGGCCGACAAGCTGCTCAACGAGATCCCGGGCGTGTCCTCGGTGCGGCCGCGGGGCGCGTTGTACTGCTTCCCGCGCCTCGACCCGGAGATGTACCCGATCGACGACGACCAGGAGTTCGTCATCGAGCTGCTGCGGGCCAAGAAGATCCTGGTCACGCACGGCACCGGGTTCAACTGGTTCGAGCCCGACCACTTCCGGCTGGTCACGCTGCCCGACGAGGAGGTCCTCACCGAGGCCATCGGCCGCATCGGGGAATTCCTGGCCACGCGCCGGCGGTAGCGGCGCCCTCGACACCCTTCTGCAACAAAAGGTTGCGCATTGCTCGCCGCGGGTCTAGCGTGATGTGCAACCAACAGTTGCAGGAGGGGCCATGGAACTCGGGAGCATCGAGCGCGAGATCTTCGTCGAGGCGTCGCCGGAGGTCGTCTTCGACGTCGTGAGCAAGCCGGAGCACGTCAGGCAGTGGTGGCCGGACGACGCCCGCTACGACCCCGCGCCCGGCGGGACGGGGGAGATCGTCTTCGGCGACCCCGACGCGGACGGCGGCGTCGAGCAGCTCACCGTGGTCGAGTCGCTGCCGCCGCGCACGTTCTCGTTCCGCTGGACCCACCCGGCGGGCGAGGCGGCCCGGGAGGGCAACTCGCTGCTCGTCACCTTCGAGCTCGTCCCGTCCGGCGACGGCACGCTGCTGCGGATGACGGAGACGGGCTTCCGGGAGATGGGCTGGGAGGTCGCCGTCCTCGAGCAGCGCTATGCCGAGCACGTCGAGGGCTGGGCCTTCTTCCTGCCGCGGCTGGCGCCCTACGCCGAGTCGCTCCAGGTGCGGTCGTGACACCCACGGCGCCGGGGCCGGTGGACGACGGCCTCTGGTCCGCGATCGGCGACCCGACGCGGCGACGCATCCTCGACCTGCTGCTCGCCGACGGCGGCGGCACCGCCACGTCGCTGAGCGACCGGCTGCCGGTCACCCGGCAGGCGGTGGCCAAGCACCTGGACGTGCTCGACCGTGCCGGCCTCGTCCGCTCGACGCCCGTGGGCCGGGAGAAGCGGTGCCAGGTCGACGCCGCCCAGCTCGCCCGCGCGGCGGAGCAGCTGGCGGCCGTGGGCCGGACGTGGGACGCCCGGCTGCAGCGCATCAAGGGGATCGCGGAGGCGATCCAGACGGCCCGGCACGACGAGGGCGACCCGGACGACCCGCAGCACGGTTGAGAGGAGAGCGCGATGGTGGACATCCTGCATCGGATCGGGGTCACGACCCCGGCGCCGGAGGCGACGACACGGCGGGTGTACGACGCGCTGACGACGGTCGCCGGCCTCGCCGGCTGGTGGACGGAGGACACGCGAGGGAGCGCCGGCGTCGGAGGGAGGCTCGAGTTCCGGTTCCCGGACGGGGGCTTCGAGATGGAGGTCGCCGAGCTGCGCCCCCGCGAGCGGGTGGTGTGGCGCGTGGTCGGCGGCCCTGACGAGTGGGTCGGCACGACGATCGAGTGGGACCTGCGTCAGGACGGCGACTGGACGATCGTGCTGTTCGCGCACCGGGGCTGGCGCGAACCGGTGGAGTTCATGCACCACTGCAGCACCAAGTGGGCCACGTTCCTCGTGAGCCTCAAGGCCCTGGTGGAGCACGGTGCGGGCGCGCCGTCGCCCCGGGACGTGAAGATCGACGACTGGAACTGAGGCGTCCCGGGGGCTGACGCCGATGTGCTCCCGGTTGCGCTTGGGCCGGGGTGGAGAAGACTCCTGGCCATGGACACCTGGGACTACGAACAGTTCGCCGACGACTACGGGTGGCTCGTCGGCGGTGCTGCCATCGCCGTCTACGTCGTCTTCCTCGTGATCATCGTCATCGCGTACGTCCGGATCATCCAGAAGGCGGGCTACTCGGGATGGTGGGTGCTCGTCGGGATCGTGCCGATCCTCAACCTGGTGATGTTCCTGGTCTTCGCGTTCTCCCGGTGGCCCGTGCTGCGCGAACGGGACGCGATGCGGGCCGGTCAGCTGCCGCCGCGCTGACCGGCGGCACGCGCCGGTCGTCAGAGCGTGTACCCTGGAGGTCGCGCACGCCGCGAGCTTCTTCCCGCGGCAGCCTTCGGTTCCTCAGCATCGAAGCGAGGACCTGCGCGTCGACGGCCCCCCCGTCGCCCGACGATCTCCGCCCACAGAGCGCGGAGCGAGAGTAGAGAGCATCACTTCTTCTTCCATCCTTGCAAGGCCGGTCGTCGCCCCCGTGTGGCGCCGCGCCGACGACGACCTGTGGGTCGCGACGGTCGACGGCGAGTACGGCGGCATGATCACCCGGCTCCCTGACGGCTACCACGTCCACGACCGCTTCTCGCGGCCGATCGGCGTCACCGCCACCCTGTCCGCCGCGACGAGGCTCCGTGCCCCGTCGCGCCGCGGCACCGTGCGCTCGCACCGAGCGCGCCCCCACCACGTCCGTGCCCTCCCGGGCGCGACGACCGGACCCACGTTCGCGGGTCCGTCGCATCAACGAGAGAAGACAACATGACCGCCGGCACCGTGAAGTGGTTCAACGAGGAGAAGGGGTTCGGCTTCATCGCCCCCGAGGACGGCACGGCTGACGTGTTCGCGCACTACAGCGCGATCGCGGCCGATGGCTTCCGCACCCTCGCCGAGAACCAGAAGGTCGAGTTCGACGTCACCCAGGGCCCCAAGGGCCCGCAGGCGTCGAACATCCGCCCGCTCTGACAGATCTCTCGATCTGACAGGCACGAGAGCAGGGTCGCGCACACGCGCGGCCCTGCTCTCGTCGTTGCTGGAGGAGTCTCGGCATCTCCAGCGTTAGAGGAAACCTCCAAAACGGCCGGGGGGACATTGGCACCGCCGTCGGGGGGTGCACCCCCTGGACCGCAACCTACGCTGGCGTAGGCTACGAAGGCGTAGGTTTCGGCGGTCCGCCCGCCGGGACCTCGTCCCATGCCGGAACAGCCCCGCCCGGGGACGCCAGCGAAGGAGAACGCGTGCCGCACACCACACCCGGCGCACCGGCCGGCGGGCCCGACGGCGCGCCCGCCGACGTCACGCCGCTCGTCCAGCTCGTCTCGCCCACCGGCGAGCGTGTCGTCGAACCCGACAACGCGGCCTACCGGTCGCGTGTCGACCACCTCTCCGCAGGCGACCTGCGCGACATGTACCGCGACATGGTGCTGACGCGACGGTTCGACGACGAGGCCACGGCCCTGCAGCGCCAGGGCGAGCTCGCCCTCTACGCCCAGGGCCGTGGCCAGGAGGCCGCGCAGGTCGGTTCCGCGTACGCGCTCGCCCCCCAGGACTTCGTCTTCCCCTCCTACCGCGAGCACGGTGTGCTGCACGTGCGCGGCATCGACCCGGTCGACCGCCTGCGCATGTACCGCGGCCAGGACCACGGCGGCTGGGACCCGGCGGAGTCCAACGTGCACCTGTACACGCTGGTCATCGGCTCCCACGTGCTGCACGCCACCGGCTACGCGATGGGCATCCAGCGCGACGGGCTCGTCGGGCACGGCGACCCCGAGCGCGACGCCGCGGTCATCACCTACTTCGGCGACGGCGCCACCAGCCAGGGCGACGTCAGCGAGGGCCTGGTCTTCGCCGGCGTCAACAGCGCGCCGGTCGTGTTCTTCTGTCAGAACAACCAGTGGGCGATCTCCGAGCCGACGTCCCGCCAGTCGCCCGCCCCCCTGTACCGGCGCGGCGAGGGCTTCGGCGTCCCCAGCGTGCGCGTGGACGGCAACGACGTGCTCGCCTGCTACGCCGTCACCGCCGAGGCGCTCGAGCGGGCGCACGCGGGCGGCGGCCCCACGTTCATCGAGGCGTACACGTACCGCATGGGCGCGCACACCACGTCCGACGACCCGACCAGGTACCGGGAGCGGGCGGAGGAGGAGTACTGGCGCCAGCGCGACCCGATCGACCGGGTCGCCGCCCTGCTGCGCGCCGAGGACGGCTGGGACGAGGCCTGGGCCGCCGAGGTGGACGCCGAGGCCGAGGCGCTCGGCGAGCGCCTGCGCACCGGGGTCCGCGAGCTCGGCGCCCCGCCCGCCACCGCGATGTTCGAGCACGTGTACGCCACCGAGCACGCCCAGGTCACCGCCGAGCGGGCATGGTTCGAGCAGTACGAGTCCGAGACGGGCCACGCCACGGCCGGGACGGGAGCGACCCGATGAGCGAGACCCTCACCTTCGCGCGAGCCATCACCGAGGGCCTGCGCTCGGCGCTCGAGTCCGACCCGAAGGTCCTCGTCATGGGCGAGGACGTCGGCCGCCTCGGCGGCGTCTTCCGCGTCACCGACGGGCTGCAGAAGGACTTCGGCGAGGACCGCGTCGTCGACACCCCGCTCGCCGAGTCCGGCATCGTCGGCACCGCGATCGGGCTGGCGCTGCGCGGCTACCGGCCGGTGTGCGAGATCCAGTTCGACGGCTTCGTCTTCCCCGCCTACGACCAGATCACGACGCAGCTCGCCAAGCTGCACTACCGCTCGCGCGGCCGCCTGCAGCTGCCCGTCGTCATCCGCATCCCCTACGGCGGCGGCATCGGCGCGATCGAGCACCACTCGGAGAGCCCCGAGGCGCTGTTCGCGCACACGCCCGGCCTGCGCGTGGTCTCGCCGTCCACCCCGCAGGACGCCTACGACATGATGCGCGCGGCGGTCGCGTCCCCGGACCCGGTGCTGTTCTTCGAGCCCAAGGGCCGGTACTGGACCAAGGGCGACGTGACGACGGGCGCGTACCCGTCGGCCGACGACGCCGGCCGCGCCGACGTGCTCAACCGGGCCCGCGTCGCGCGACGCGGCGACGACGTCACCCTCGTGGCCTACGGCCCCACCGTCGCGACGGCTCTCAAGGTCGCGGACGCGCTCGCCGCCGAGGGGACGTCCGCGGACGTCGTCGACCTGCGCGCCATCTCGCCGCTCGACGTCACGGCGGTGGCCGAGTCCGTGCGCCGCACGGGCCGCTGCGTGGTCGTGCACGAGGCGCCGTCGTTCCTGGGCGCGGGCGCGGAGGTCGCGGCACGCGTCACCGAGGAGTGCTTCCACTCGCTGGAGGCGCCCGTGCTGCGGGTCGGCGGCTTCCACGCGCCGTACCCCGTGGCCAAGCTCGAGCACGAGTTCCTGCCCAGCGTCGACCGCGTCCTGGACGCCGTCGACCGCGCGCTGGCCTACTGACACCGGCCTTGCCGAGCCGACCCGAGGGAGAACGATGACGACCCAGCGCTTCCCGCTGCCCGACGTGGGCGAGGGCCTGACCGAGGCCGAGATCGTCGAGTGGCGCGTCGCCGTCGGCGACACCGTGACGGTCAACCAGGTGATCGTGGAGATCGAGAGCGCGAAGTCGCTGGTCGAGCTGCCGTCCCCGTGGGCCGGCACCGTCACCGCGCTCCTCGCCGACGAGGGCACCACCGTCGACGTCGGCACCGCGATCGTCGAGATCGCCACCGGCTCGGACGACGCACCGGCGCCGGCCGCGGACGGCCCCGCGGCCTCCGGCTCCGCGGGTGCCGCCGCGCCTGCCGACGAGGGCTCCGGGTCCGTGCTGGTCGGCTACGGCACCGGGGACGCCGCGGGCTCGGGGCGCCGGCGCCGCCGCGCCGGGGGCGGATCCCCTGCGCCGGAGCCTGCTCCCGCACCCAGGCCCGCGGCGCCCGCGCCACAGCCCGCGCCCGCGCCGAAGCCCGCCCCCGCGCCGAGCCCGGCCCCGGCTCCCGCCGGGCCGTCGATCGAGCGCGCCCTGTCGAGCGTCCCGGCCGACGCGGCGGCCTCCGGCGCCACGTCGTCGGCGCAGCGCGTGCGCGTGCTGGCCAAGCCGCCGGTGCGCAAGCTGGCCAAGGACCTCGGGGTCGACCTCGCGTCCGTGCAGCCCACGGGCCCGGGCGGGATCGTCACGCGGGAGGACGTCGTCGCGCACAGCGAGAGCGCGGCGCCGAAGGGCCTGGCCACCTACCCCGACGACGACCAGCCGTGGTTGGCCTCCGGGAGCGTCAGCACCGACGGGCGGCAGACGCGCGTGCCGGTGAAGTCGGTGCGCAAGCGCACCGCCGAGGCGATGGTGGCGAGCGCGTTCACCGCGCCCCACGTCACCGTGTTCCAGACGATCGACGTCACCAAGACGATGAAGCTGGTCGCGCGCCTGAAGGAGGACCGCGACTTCGCCGACGTGCGGGTGACGCCGCTGCTCGTGGCGGCCAAGGCCGTGCTGCTCGCCGTGAACCGGCACCCGGAGATCAACGCGAGCTGGGACGACGCGGCCCAGGAGATCGTCTACAAGCACTACGTGAACCTCGGCATCGCGGCCGCGACGCCGCGCGGGCTCGTCGTGCCGAACATCAAGGACGCGCACACCCTCGACCTGCTCGGCCTCGCGAAGGCGATCGCCGGCCTGACGTCGACGGCCCGGGCGGGCCGCACCCCGCCGGCCGACATGGCGGACGGCTCGGTCACCATCACGAACGTCGGCATCTTCGGCACCGACACGGGCACCCCGATCCTCAACCCGGGCGAGGCCGCGATCCTGGCGTTCGGCGCGATCCGGAAGCAGCCGTGGGTGCACAAGGGGAAGGTGAAGCCGCGCTGGGTCACCCAGCTCGCGCTCTCGTTCGACCACCGGCTGGTGGACGGCGAGCTCGGCGCCCGCTTCCTGGCCGACGTGGCGAAGGTGCTCGAGGACCCGGCGCGCGGCCTCGTCTGGGGCTGACGGGAGGGCGCTCTTGGTCGACCCGCGGTCGGAAGATGACCCGATCCGGATGGTTCGCTAAGGTAACCGACCGGTTCCGCTACCGACGCCGGGGCCGACCGCGACCTGAAGGGCCCGCTCGACCATGGAAAGCTTCAACGAGGAACTTGCCGCGTTCAACGACGGACTCTGGCTCTACGTCGTCGTCCCGATCCTCGCCGTCCTGTGCATCTGGTTCACGATCCGCTCCCGCGCGGTGCAGATCCGCCTGATCCCGGACATGTTCCGGGCCATCGTGGCGAAGCCGCCGACCGCGCCGGGGGAGAAGCCGGTCTCGTCGTTCCAGGCGTTCGCGATCTCCGCGGCGGCGCGGATCGGCACGGGCAACATCGTGGGCGTCGCCACGGCGATCGCGCTGGGGGGCCCCGGGGCCGTCTTCTGGATGTGGGTGATGGCCCTCGTCGTGGGGGCCGCGAGCTTCGTCGAGTCGACCCTCGCCCAGCTCTACAAGGTCAGGGACGGCAAGGACTTCCGCGGCGGCCCGGCCTACTACATGGAGCGCGGCCTCGGGAAGCGGTGGATGGGGCTGCTGTTCGCCGTCGTCATCATCGTGACGTTCAGCTTCGTCTTCAACTCGGTCCAGGCCAACACGATCTCGGGCGCGATCGGCACCTCGGCCGAGCAGATCCTCGGCGAGACGCCGGCCTGGCTGGCCCCGGTCGTGGGGGCGCTGCTGGTGGCGCTCGTCGCCGCGATCATCTTCGGCGGGCTGCACCGGATCGCGCACACCGCGCAGCTGCTCGTGCCGCTCATGGTGGTGCTCTACCTGGGGCTCGGCGTCCTCGTGGTGGGGCTGAACGTGGAGCGCGTCCCCGAGGTCGTCGCGAGCATCCTGGGACACGCGCTGGGCTTCCAGGAGTTCGCCGCGGCGGGCATCGGCACGGCCATCTCCCAGGGGGTGCGCCGCGGGATGTTCTCCAACGAGGGCGGGCTCGGCTCGGCGCCGAACGCCGCCGCCACCGCCACCGTGAGCCACCCGGTGAAGCAGGGGCTGGTGCAGACCCTCGGCGTCTACATCGACACCCTGTTCGTCTGCTCGATCACCGCGTTCATCGTGCTGGTCTCCAACCCGACGTACGGCGAGAACGCGGGGCCGACCATGACGCAGGAGGCGCTGCAGTCCAGCCTCGGCGACTGGTCGCTGCACGTGCTCACCGTGATCCTCCTGCTGCTGGCGTTCACCTCGGTGCTGGGCAACTACTACTACGGCGAGGCCAACGTCGCGTTCCTCACCCGCCGGCCCGCGGCGCTCACCGCGTTCCGCGTGGTCTTCCTGGTCATCGCCTTCCTCGGGTCCATCGGCTCGGTGCAGCTCGTGTGGACGCTCGCCGACACGACGATGGCGGTGATGGCGCTGGTCAACCTCGCCGCGATCGCCCCGTTGAGCGCGATCGCGTTCCGCCTGATGCGCGACTTCACCGCGCAGCGCAAGCAGGGGCTCGACCCGCAGTTCACCCGCGACAAGGTCCCCGACCTCACCGGCATCGAGTGCTGGGAGCCGCAGGTGCCCGAGCGCACCTCGGTCGGCTGAGCGGCCGTCGACCTCGCCGTGTCGCGACCCGCTGGTCGCGACACGGCGAGCCGAACGCCCGGCCAACGCCGGGTGAACGGGTGTAGCGTCCGGCCATGCGCCTCGTCATCGGCCCCACCTCCGCGGGGAAGTCGACGTTCGTCGAGCGAATGCGAGACTCGGCGTCCGGCGGCGACCTCCGCCTCCATTTCGCCTACGAGATCAAGGACCGGTCGGCGATTCCGACCGGGGTGGACGACGTCGTCCACTTCAACCTCCTGCACAGCGCCCAGGACCGCCCGGCCGACGCCGGCCGCGCGACGGTCAGCCCGATGGTGGCTCGTCTCATCGACGCCGCCGACGAGGTCGTCGTGCTGGCCGCGCCGCGCCCCGTCCTCCTCCGGCGGGCGTCCCAGCGGTCCGGGGACGAACCCGTCGAGGCGGGGCGCGCGGGACGCCCCTACAACGCCGACCGGTGGGCCCGCGCGCTCGAGGGCCGCCGCCTGGCCCAGGTCTACGAGCACCTCGCGCTGCACCTGGACCACTCGACGACGCCGGTCCGCTACCTGTGCTCCAACGGCGACGTCCACGACGACTTCGCCACCCTGTCGCGGTGGGACTATCCGCGGCTGGCCGGGGCGGACTCGGAGCAGCTCTGCCGGGAGGGTCACCCGACGCAGGTGCTCGAGGTCCGCCAGGGCTCCTACCAGGCGGACTACCGGGAGGGTGCGGCCGGGTCGGCACGGTCGACGACGCTGGAGCTGGCGCTCCAGATGCCCCTCGCCGGGAAGCGCGTGCTCGACATCGGGTGCGCCGAGGGTGCGGCGGCGCTGAGCGCCCACCGGATGGGCGCGAAGGTCACCGCCATCGAGCCCTGGGGCCGGCGGTTCGAGGAGGCCTGCACTATCGCCAAGACCCTCGACGCCTCGATCGACCTGCGCAACGTCGCGCTCGAGGACCTGCGGTCGAGGTCCGGCGCGTTCGACGTCGTGCTCGCGCTCAACGTCATCCACCACTCGCGCGACCCGCTGGCGTTCCTCGACCGCGCCGCCGACCTGACCTCGTCCCACCTGGTGCTCGAGTACCCGGGGCTCGCCGACCGCAAGTTCCGCTCGACCCTCGACGGTGCGGGCGAGCTCCCCGAGGACCAGCCCCTGATCGGCCTGAGCACCCGGCGGAAGGACCAGACGTTCGTCTTCAGCCCGGCGAGCCTCGAGCGCTACCTCCTCGACACGGTCCGGGCCTTCGGGCACCACCAGCTCATCCCGTCACCGATCCCGAACCGCTGGCTGTCGGTCTTCTCGAAGAAGCGGAAGGGCGCGCCCCAGGGGGCGATGAACGAGATCTCCCGACTGCGCCGCGCGGTCGCCGCGCGGGACGCGACGATCGCGCAGCTCGAGGACGACCTCCACGACCTGCGCACCAGCCGGTCGTGGCGGCTGACGGAGCCTCTCCGCCAGGCCCGCGCCCGCCTGACCCGCCCGTCCTGACCGCCCGGGTCAGGCCCGCGCGAGCGGCACCACCATCGGGGTGCCGCTCTGCGGGTCGGTGGCGATCTCGCAGGCCAGGTCGAAGACGTCGCCCACGAGCCGGGCACCCGCGTCGCCGCCCAGCACGGCGTCGGGGGTGCCCTCCGCGTGCACCCGGCCCTCGTGCATCACGACGAGGTGGTCGGCGTAGCGGGCCGCCTGGTTGAGGTCGTGCAGGACGGCGACGACGGTGCGCCCCTGGTCGCGCATGTCGCGGCACACGTGCAGCACGTCGATCTGGTGCGCCAGGTCGAGGAACGACGTCGGCTCGTCGAGCAGCACGTGCGGGGTGTCCTGCGCGAGCGTCATCGCGATCCAGGCCCGCTGTCGCTGGCCGCCGGAGAGCTCGGCGAGCGGGTCGTCGGCGAGCGCGGTGACGCCGGTGACGTCCATGGCGTGCGCGACGGCCTCGTCGTCGCCCGGCGCCCACTGGCGCAGGGGCGAGTGGTACGGGTGGCGGCCGCGCGCGACCAGGCTCCGCACGGTGACGCCGTCGGGCACCACCGGGTCCTGCGGGAGGAAGGCGAGCTGCTGCGCGAGCTGCTTCGGGCGCCACGCGGTCAGGGGGCGGCCGTCGAGCAGGACGGCGCCACGCCGGGGCCGCAGCGTGCGCGCCAGCGTGCGCACCAGGGTCGACTTGCCGCAGCCGTTGGGCCCGACGATCGCGGTGAACGCGCCGGCGGGCAGGGTGAGGTTCAGGCCGTCGAGGACGGTCGTCGGCCCGTAGCCCACCTCGAGGTCGTCGGCGACCAGGCCGCGGGCGGTCGTGCCCGGTGCCGTGTGCGACGCCGCTGTCGTGTCCGTCATGCCCGAGTCTTCTTCCATCCGGTGGTCAGCAGGTAGCCGAGGTAGACGCCGCCCAGCCCGGCCGTGACGACGCCGACGGGGAGCCCCTCGAGCGCCGGCACGTGCTGCACGACGAGGTCGGAGGCCACCACGAGGACGGCGCCCGTGAGGCCGGAGACCGTGAGGTTCGGCCCGGGCGCGCGGGTGAGGAGCCGGGCGACGTGCGGGGCGGTGAGCGCCACGAACGTGATCGGCCCGGAGACCGCCACGGCAGCCGCCGCCAGCAGCACCGACAGCACGATCGCGAGCGTGCGGGTCTGGTTGGAGCGGGCACCGAGGGCGTCGGTCAGGGGGTCGCCCATGTCGGTGACGGCCAGCCGGTGGCCGAGGAGCGCGACGCACGGCACGAGCAGGAGCAGCGCGCCCCAGATCTGGGCGACGTGCCCCAGGTCGCGCGAGCCGAGGGAGCCGACGACGTAGACGGCGAGCTCCGCCCCCTGGTCGCGCAGCATGACCGCGACGACGTACTGGGTGACGGCGGTGGCCATCGCGGCGACTCCGATGCCCGTGACGATGAGGCGTGCGGGCGACGAGAACCCCGTGCCGGTGGCGAGCCAGACGAGGCCGATGGCCGCCCCCGCCCCGGCCACGGCGCCCACCGGGGCCGGCACCGCGCCCGGCACGAGCAGCGTGGCGACGGCGACGCCGGCGCCCGCCCCGGCGCTGAGCCCGATCACGTCGGGGCTGCCGAGGGGGTTGCGGGTGACGGTCTGGAACAGCCCTCCGGCCAGCCCGAGCGCCACGCCGACGCCCGCGCCGACGAGCAGCCGCGGCCCGCGGAGCCGCTCCAGGGCGAACGTCGTCGTGACGTCGGCCTCGCCCCGCAGCGCGGCCAGGGCGTCCGCCGGGGAGATCCCGAGGCTGCCGAGCGCGAGGGAGGCCGCCGCCACGACGACCAGCGCCGCCAGCAGCGCGAGCACGACGCGGGCGCTGCGGCGCGAGAAGCCGAGGGCGACCGCCGTGCCGAGCCGGACCTCGCGACGGGCCGCGAGATTGTCCCCGCGCGCGGCCGCGCTCACGTCGTCACCCGGCCGCGGCGGACGGCGGCGAGCAGGAACGGGGCGCCGACGAACGCGGTGACCACGCCCACCATGAGCTCGCCCGGGCGCGCGACGACGCGCCCCGCGACGTCGGCGGCGACCAGGAGCGCGGCGCCGAGCACGAACGACACGGGGAGCTGCCACCGGTGGTCCGTGCCGACCAGCGCCCGTACGACGTGCGGCACGGCCAGCCCGACGAACGCGACGGGCCCCGCCGCGGCGGTGGCGGCCGCGGCGAGCAGCGTGGCCGCCGCGATGCCCGCGCCCCGCACGAGCGGGACCCGCACGCCCAGCGACGTCGCGAGCTCGTCGCCGAGGGCGAGGGAGTCCAGCGACGACGCGAGCACCAGGGCGAGCACGGCGCCGGCGATCGCGGCGGGCGCCACCGCTTGGAGGGTCTGCAGGTCCGCCCCGGCGAGGGACCCCACCACCCAGTGCCGGTAGGAGTCGAACACGTCCGGACGCGCGAGCACCATCGCCTGGATGTAGGCGCCGAGGACGGCGGACAGGACGGCCCCGGCGAGCACGAGCGGGACCACGCTCTCGCTGCCCGAGCGCCGCCCGAGCGTCACGACGGCGAGCACGGCCACGGCGGCGCCGGGCAGGGCGACCCACACGGTCGCGCCGCCGCCGGTGAAGCCGAAGAACGCGGTGGCGGTGACCACGGCGGCCGAGGCGCCGACGGTGACGCCGAGCAGCCCCGGCTCGCCGAGCGGGTTGCGGGTGATGCCCTGCACGATGACGCCCGACGCGGCCAGCGCCGCACCCACCAGGGCACCGAGGGCGGTGCGCGCGACGCGGGAGTCCACGACCGCCTGCACGTACTCGTCGCCGCCGCCGGCGAGCACGGGCAGCACGTCCGTCAGGCCGGTGTCCTTGCTGCCCGCGAACAGGCTGACGACGGCGACGACGACCAGCAGCGCGGTCGCCCCGAGCAGGACGACCAGGGCGCGGGATCCCCGGGTCACTTCTCGTCGAGGTGCCCGACGGCCTCGTCGATGATCGGCACGTAGCGCTCCAGCGTCCACGGCACGGTGAGCGGGTTGATCATCGAGGACGCGGTGACGAACGACTGGTCCTCGGCCGCGACGACGGACCCGCGCTCGACGGCGGGGATCTTCGCGTACAGGGGCTGTGCCTCGATCTCCTTGCGGTTCGCGGGGTCGGAGTAGAACGTGAACACCAGGTCGGAGTCGGCGAGCATGTCGGCGTTCTCCAGCCCGATGACGGCCGAGTCGGTGCCGGCGACCTCGTACTCACCGAGCCCGTCGACCATGGGGTCCACGGTGAGGCCGAGCGCCCGCACCATGGCGACGCGCTGCTCGTCGGGCAGGAAGACCCCGAGCGTGCCGGGGCCGTCGTTGTAGACGTAGGAGAACGTGAGGTCCTCGTACTCCGGCTTCGCGGCGTCGGCGAGCTGGGCCTCGAGGTCGGCGACGAGCTTCTCGGCCTCCTCGGGCTGGCCCATCGCCTCGCCGATCGTCTCGATCTGCTCGTCCCACTCGATCGTCCACGGCTGCTCGGGGTAGGCGATGGTGGGCGCGATGTCGGCGAGCAGGTCGTACTGGTCCTGCGTGAGGCCGGACCACGGGGCGAGGATCAGGTCGGGCTCGAGCTCGAGGACGGCCTCGACGTCGAGCTCGGTGCCGCCGGTGAACTGCTCGGGCAGCTCGGCGCCCTCGGCCTCGACGGCCTCGTGGATCCAGGGCAGGTAGCCGGTGTCGTCGGCGCCCCAGGGGTACTCCTCGATGCCGACGGGGACGGTGCCCAGCGCGATCGCCGTCTCGGCCGACCCCTGGCCGAGGGTGACGATGCGCTCGGGCTTCTCGGTGATCTCGGCCTCGCCCAGCGCGTGGCTGATGGTCACGGGCTCGAACGCGCCGCCGGCGCCGGCCCCGCCGTCGGCACCGCCGGCGGACGTGGTGCCGTCGTCGCTCGCGCACGAGGTGGCGAGCAGGGTCAGGCTGATCGCGGCGGCGCTGGTCGCCAGGGCGCGGCGGGTCGAGCTGGGCACAGGTGGTCTCCGGAGGCTGGTCGGGATGCGCACCGGGGAAGCGCGCTTAGGGCAGCCTAACCAAAGTCCGGGGCGGGAGTGAAACCCGCCGTCTGCGTGCCGAGCTTCTCCGCCCCGCGCGCGAGGAGGGTGACGTCGGCCCCGACGACGACGTACGCGGCGCCCGCGGCGACGTACTTCTCCGCCATGACCGGGTCGAACGCGTTCACGCCGACCGGCGTCCCTGCCCGGCGGCACGCGTCGATCGCGCCGAGCACCGCGCCGGTGACCTCGGGGTGGTCCTGCTGGCCGAGGTGGCCGAGCGACGCCGCGAGGTCGGCCGGCCCGACCAGCACCGCACCCACCCCGTCGACCGCGGCGATCGCCTCGGCGTCGGCGATCGCGGCGCGCGTCTCGAGCTGCACGACAAGCGTGATCCCGTCGTCGGCGCCGCCCAGGTACCCGGGCACCCGGTTCCACCGCGACGACCGGGCCAGCGCGCTGCCCACGCCGCGGACACCGGCGGGCGGGTAGCGCACGGCGCGGACGGCGTCGGTCGCCTGGGCGACGGAATCGACCATGGGCACCAGCACGTTCGTGGCCCCCAGGTCGAGCACCCGCTTGAGGCCCACCGGGTCGCCCGACGGCACCCGCACCAGCGTCGCGACCGGGTAGGCGGCCGTGGCCTGGAGCTGCGCGAGGACGGTGGTCAGGTCGTTCGGCCCGTGCTCGCCGTCCACCAGGACGACGTCCAGGCCGCTGCCGGCGAGGATCTCGGCCGCGACCGGGCTGCCCATGGACGACCAGGCGCCGGAGGCGGCCCGCCCCTCGGCGGCGGCGTCGGCGAGGACGGCGGCGAACGAACGGTCGGTGGTCACACGAAGCGGCATGTCACGGCCCCCAGGGTCCCGTAGTCGGCGTGCACGGTGTCGCCCGGGTGCACCCAGGTGGGGCGGGTGAACGACCCGGACAGGACGGTCTCGCCCGCGGCGAGCGAGTCGCCGTGCGCGGCCAGCTTGTTCGCGAGCCAGGCGACACCCTGCGCGGGGTGCCCCAGCACGCCCGCGGCGACGCCCGTCTCCTCGATGGTCTCGTTGCGGTACAGCAGGGCGGACACCCAGCGCAGGTCGACGTCGTCGGGCCGCACGGGCCGACCGCCCACCACCATGGCACCCATGGCGGCGTTGTCGCTGATCGTGTCGACGATCGTGCGCCCCGGCATCTCGACGCGCGCGTCGAGGATCTCCAGCGCGGGCACCACACGCTCGGTGGCGCGCAGCACGTCGGTGACGGTCACGCCCGGCCCTTCCAGCGGGAAGGCGAGGACGAAGGCGAGCTCCACCTCGACGCGCACGTTCGAGTACGCGGCGTGCTCCACGACGCCGCCCGACTCGAGCACCATGTCGTCGAAGATGACGCCGTAGTCGGGCTCGGTGATGCCCGTCGCGGCCTGCATGGCCTTCGACGTCAGGCCGATCTTGTGCCCGACGACGCGGCGGCCGCGGGCCTCCCCGCGGTCGCGCCACGTGCGCTGCACGGCGTAGGCGTCGGCCACGGTCATCCCCGGGTGCCGCGCCGTCAGGAGGGGCACGGGCGTGCGGGTGCGGTCGGCCTCGGCGAGCTCGTCGGCGATGGCGACGACGGCCGCGTCGTCGAGGGTGCGGGCGCCGTCGGGGGACGTGTCCCCGGCCGTCACAGCGTCGCCCCGAGCTTGAAGCCCTGCACGCCGCCGTCGCCTGTGCCGTCATCGGCCCGGCGCGTGTAGGAGAAGCCGTCGGCGCCGACGGTCACCTCCATCTCGGAGTCGTCGGTGCGGGCGACGACGGGCTGCGGGTTGCCGTCGAGGTCCAGCACGAGCGACGCCTCGGTGTACCAGCTCGGCACGACGGGGTTGCCCCACCAGTCGCGGCGCTGGTTGTCGTGCACGTCCCACGTGACGACCGGGTTGTCCGGGTCGCCGGTGTAGTAGTCCTGCGTGTAGATCTCGACGCGGTGCCCGTCGGGGTCGCGCAGGTACAGGTAGAACGCGTTGGAGACGCCGTGGCGCCCGGGGCCACGCTCGATGCAGTCGGAGATCCGCAGGGCGCCGAGCTTGTCGCAGATCGCGAGGATGTTGTGCTTCTCGTGGGTCGACCACGCCATGTGGTGCATGCGGGGGCCGTCGCCGCCGGTCATCGCGGTGTCGTGCACGGTCGGCTTGCGGCGCATCCACGCCGCGTAGACGGTGCCCTCGTCGTCCTGGATGTCCTCGGTGACGCGGAAGCCGAGGTCCTGCATGAACTTCACGGCCCGCGGCACGTCCGGGGTGACCTGGTTGAAGTGGTCCAGGCGCACCAGCTCGCCGGGGGTGTGCAGGTCGTAACGCCACGACAGCCGCTCGACGTGGGTGGTGTCGTGGAAGAACTCGTACGGGAAGCCGAGCGGGTCGACCACGCGCACCGAGTCGCCGATGCCCCTCGTGAAGCCCGCCGGGTCCCGGCGCACGTCGCAGCCGAGCTCGCCGTAGAACGCCTCGGCCTTGTCGAGGTCCTCCGGCGTGCGCACGCGGTAGGAGAACGCGGCCACCGCGGCCACGTCACCCTGGCGCAGCACCAGGTTGTGGTGGATGAACTCCTCGGTGGAGCGCAGGTAGACGCTGTTCTCGTCCTCCTCGGTGACGTACAGGCCGAGCACGTCCACGTAGAACCGGCGGGAGGCCGCGAGGTCCGTGACGACGAGCTCCATGTACGCGCAGCGCAGGATGTCCGGCGCGGGGCTCGACGGCGTCGCGATCGGGTTGTCGGAGTGGATCGGGGCCTCCTGCGAGACGTAGAAGCCCGAGGAGGTGAGGGTGCGGTCGTTCTTGTGGGTCATGTCAGGCGTCCTTGCCGTTCGAGGCCGGGTCAGTGCTTGCCGAAGGTCGGGTTGTGGACCTTGCCGAGCGTGATGTGCACGGCCTGCTGGTCGGTGTAGAAGTCGATGGAGCGGTAGCCGCCCTCGTGGCCCAGGCCGGAGGCCTTGACGCCGCCGAACGGGGTGCGCAGGTCGCGCACGTTGTTCGAGTTCAGCCAGACCATCCCGGCCTCGACGGCCTGCGAGAAGTTGTGCGCGCGCTTGAGGTCGTTGGTCCAGACGTAGGCGGCGAGGCCGTACTTCACGCCGTTGGCGAGCTCGAGCGCCTCTTCCTCGGTGTCGAACGGCGTGATCGCGACGACGGGCCCGAAGATCTCCTCGGTGAAGATCCGGGCGTCGGGCTTCACGTCGGCGAACACCGTGGGGGCCACGAAGTTGCCGGTCTCGAAGCCCTCGGGCCGGCCGCCGCCGGCGACCAGGCGGCCCTCCGACTTGCCGAGCTCGACGTAGCTCATCACCTTCTCGAAGTGCTCCGGGTGCACGAGGGCGCCCACCTCGGTGGCCTCGTCGTGCGGGTAGCCCACGCGTACGCGCTTCGCCTGCGCGGCGTACCGCTCGACGAACTCGTCGTACACGGCGCGCTCGACGAGGATGCGCGACCCGGCGGTGCAGCGCTCGCCGTTGAGGGAGAAGACGCCGAAGATCGTCGCGTCGACGGCGGCGTCCAGGTCGGCGTCGGCGAAGACGACGGCGGGGGACTTGCCGCCGAGCTCCATCGACAGGCCCTTGAGGTGCGGGGCGGCGTTGGCGAAGATGAGCTGGCCCGTGCTGCTCTCGCCGGTGAACGAGATGAGCGGGACGTCGGGGTGCTTGACCAGCGCGTCGCCGGCCTCCTCGCCCAGCCCGTTGACGAGGTTGAACACGCCGCGGGGCAGCCCGGCCTCCTCGAAGATCCCCGCCCACAGCGACGCGGAGAGCGGCGTGAACTCGGCCGGCTTGAGCACCACGGTGTTGCCGGTGGCGAGCGCGGGCGCGAGCTTCCACGACTCGAGCATGAACGGCGTGTTCCACGGCGTGATGAGCCCGGCGACGCCGATCGGCTTGCGGTTGACGTAGTTGATCTGGCGGCCGGGCACCTTGTAGGTGTCGTCGGCCTGGGCCACGATCAGGTCCGCGAAGAAGCGGAAGTTCTCGGCGGCGCGGCGCGCCTGGCCCAGCGCCTGGGTGATGGGCAGGCCGGAGTCGAAGCTCTCCAGCTCGGCGAGGCGGGCGTCGCGCGACTCGACGAGGTCGGCGATCTTGTGCAGCACGCGCGAGCGCTCGCGCGGCAGCATCTTCGGCCACGGGCCATCGGTGAAGGCGCGGCGGGCGGCGGCGACGGCGGCGTCGATGTCGGCCTGCTGGCCGGCGGCGGCCTGGACGTAGGTCTCGTTGCTCACCGGGTCGAGGACGTCGAACGTCTCGCCGCCGACGGAGTCGACGAACGCGCCGTCGACGTAGTGGCGGATGCGGTCCGGCAGGCCGTCGGGGCGGTGCCCGTTCCCGACGTGGGTGGTGGCATCCGACGTGTGGCTGGTCATCGCTGGACCTCCGTGGTCTGGTGGGACGAGTGGCGGGACTGCTGGTAGGCGAGCACCGCGTCGAGGGTGGCGGTGCGGTGGCGGCGGGCGGCCAGCTCGACGTCGAGCACGTCGGTGCTGCCCGCCTGCAGGCCGGTGATCAGGTCGAGGATGCGGTCGTGCTCCGCGACGGACTCGTGCGCCCGGCCGGGCACGAACGAGAACGACGAGTCGCGCAGCACGTTCATCCGGCGCCAGCCGCGGTGGACGAGGTCGAGCACGTGCGGGTTGGGGCACGGCTCGAACAGCACCGCGTGGAACTCGAGGTTGAGCTCGGTGAAGCGGTGCGGGTCGAAGTCCTCGAGGCAGCGGCGCATCCGCTCGTTGACCGCGCGGGCGGCCTCGAGCTGCGCGGCGGTCAGGTGCGGGGCGGACAGGGCCGTGGCGAAGCCCTCCACCAGGGCGAGGGTCTCCATCGTGTGGAGGTACTCGGTCTCCTTGATGAGGGCGACCTGCGCGCCGACGTTGCGCTCGAACGTCACCAGGCCCTCCGCCTCGAGGCGGCGGATCGCCTCCCGGACCGGCACCACCGACATGTCGAGCTCGCCCGCCAGCTGGGCCAGCACGAGGCGGTAGCCGGGGACGAACCGGCCGTCCTCGATCCGCTCGCGCAGGAACGCGTAGGCGCGCTGGGACTTGCTGACGCTGCTGGTCGGACCGGTCGTGAGGCTCATCCGGCACCGCCGGCGGTCTCGGCCTCGTAGCGGGCGCGCCAGGTGGCGTTCATCGGGAACAGCCCGTCGACGGGGTGCCCCGCGGCGACCTGCTGCGCGACCCACGCGTCGGCGGCCTCCTGGGCCTCGGCCTCGGCGAGCACCTCGGCCACGAGCGCCGGCGGGATGACGAGGACGCCGTCGCCGTCGCCCACGACGACGTCGCCCGGCTGCACGGCGGCCCCGCCGCACGCGACGGTCACGTCGGTCTCCCACGGCACGTGCCTGCGGCCGAGGACGGACGGGTGCGGGCCCTGCGAGAACACGGGGATGCCGATCTCCGCGACGGCCTCGGAGTCGCGCACGCCGCCGTCGGTGACGATCGCGGCCGCGCCGCGGACCTGCGCGCGCAGGGCCAGCACGTCGCCCACGGTGCCGGTGCCGCGCTCGCCGCGCGCCTCGACCACGATCACCTCGCCCGGCTCGACGGCGTCGAACGCGCGCTTCTGCGCGTTGAAGCCGCCGCCGTGGGAGGCGAAGAGGTCGGGGCGGAAGGGGATGAGCCGCAGCGTGCGGGCGGTGCCGACGAACCGGTCGCCCGGGCGGCCCGCGTGCACGCCCTCGACGAAGACGTCGGTGTACCCGCGCTTGCGCAGCACCGCCGACAGCGTGGCGACGGCGACGCCTCCGAACCGCTCGCGCATCGCGTCGGTGAGGACGAAGGCCGGCTCGGGCGCGGGGGCGGGGGTGCCCCAGGCCTCGGCGCGCTGCGTGTCGTCCACCGAGGGCTGGGAGCCGAAGTCGCCGAACGCGCGCGTGCCGGCGGTGACGGTGGTGACGAGGCGGCCGCTGGTCGGGGCGCCGGGCGCCTCGGGGGCGTCCACCTCGACCTCCACCGTCTGGCCCGGCTCGACGACCGACGACCCGGCGGGCGTGCCGGTGAGGATCACGTCGCCGGGCTCGAGCGTGAGGTGCTGCGAGAGGTCCGCGACCAGGCGGCCGAAGTCGAAGAGCAGCGTGCCGGTGGAGTCGTCCTGGACGAGCTCGCCGTCCACCCAGGTGCGCACGCGCAGGCCGGCGGGGTCGACGTCGGGCGCGGGGATCCAGCGCGGGCCGAGCGGGGTGAAGCCGTCGCCGCCCTTGTTGCGCAGGTTGGAGCCCTTGTCGGCGGCGCGCAGGTCGTAGAGGCCGAAGTCGTTCGCCGCCGTGACGGCGTCGACGTGCGACCAGCCCTCGGCCGGCGAGACCCAGCGGGCGGCGGTGCCGATGCGGATCGCGACCTCGCCCTCGAACGCGAGCAGCTCCGTGCCGAGCGGGCGCACGATCGTCCCGCCGGTGCCGGCGAGCGACGACGCGGGCTTGAGGAAGTAGGAGGGCTGGCTCGGCGTCCGGCCCCGCTGCGCCGCGCGCGACGGGTAGTTGAGGTGGACGGCGATGATCTTGCCGGGCTTGGGCTGGTCGTCGATGACCACGGGCACCCCATTGTCAGGTAGAAGCTGTCGTGTCGTATCTCGGATGATATACGATCCTGCCCACTGCACCACCTGCGGACTGACAGAGAGGTCTTCCGGACATGACCACCGGCACTGCAGCCACCCCCAGCGACACCGAGCGTCGCGAGATGCGGCGCGTCGCGTTCGCGACCGTCATCGGTACCACCATCGAGTGGTACGACTTCTTCCTCTACGCCAGCGCTGCCGGGCTCGTCTTCGGCACGCTCTTCTTCGAGCCGGCCGGCTCCTCGATCGGGACGCTCCTGGCGTTCGCGACCGTCGGCATCAGCTTCCTCTTCCGGCCCCTCGGCGCGTTCCTCGCCGGGCACTTCGGCGACAAGATCGGCCGCAAGGCCATGCTCGTCGTCACCCTGATGCTCATGGGCGGGGCCACCACCCTGATCGGCCTGCTGCCCACCTACGAGACGATCGGCATCGCCGCACCGGTGCTGCTCGTGCTGCTGCGCATCCTGCAGGGTCTGTCCACCGGCGGGGAGTGGGGCGGCGCCGTGCTCATGGCCGTCGAGCACGCCCCGGCCGGGCGGCGTGGCCGGATGGGCGCCTTCCCGCAGATCGGCGTCCCCGTCGGCCTGCTGCTGGCCTCCGGGGTGCTCGCGCTCATGACCGGGGTGATCTCGCCCGGCGACGCGTTCGTCGCGTGGGGCTGGCGCATCCCGTTCCTGCTGAGCGTGGTGCTCATCGGCGTCGGCATCATGGTGCGCCGCCGGGTGGAGGAGAGCCCGGTGTTCCTCGAGATCGCCGAGAAGAAGGCCGCGGCGAAGACCCCGATCCTCACGCTCTTCCGCAAGCACTGGCTGCTCGTGCTGCTCGCCGCGCTCACCTTCGCGGGCAACAACGCCGCCGGCTACATGACCACCGGCGGGTACCTGCAGAACTACGCGACCACCCCGGTCGCCGACGGCGGGCTCGTCGGGATGGACCGCACCCCCGTGCTGCTCGCGGTGGCGGGCGCGTCCGTCGTCTGGCTGGTGTGCACGTTCGCGGCGGGCGCCCTGTCGGACCGGATCGGGCGCCGGAACACCTACATCATCGGCTGGATCGCCTTCCTCGCCACCGTGTTCCTGCTGTTCCCCCTGGTGAACACCGGGGACCCGTGGCTGCTGTTCCTCGGTGTCTCCCTCTTCGCCGTGGGCAACGGGTTCACGTACGGGCAGCAGGCGGCGTACTTCACCGAGCTCTTCCCGGCGTCGATCCGCTACTCGGGGGTGTCGATCACGTACGCCATCGGCGCCATCCTGGGCGGCGCGTTCGCCCCGACGATCGCGGCCTGGCTCGTGCAGACCACGGGGACGGCGACGTCCGTCGCGTACTACATCGCGGGCGTCATGGTCGTCGCGTTCGCCGCCACGCTCCTGCTGCGCGACCGCACCGGCATCCCGCTCGGACCCGAGCACGAGGCCGAGCAGTCCGCCAGCCCGATCTACGGCGTCGGCAGGGCCTGACGGGCGCGTCCGGGGAGCTCAGCGCAGCTTCGCGCGCACCTTCAGGTAGGTGCGCTCGGTGACGGGCCCCCAGATGCCGGTGGGGGACACGGAGATGGCGCGCTGCACGGCGGCGACGGTCCTGTCGTGGGCGGCGCGCGACTTCGGGCCCCACTTGCCGTCGGCGGTGACGCCCACCGCGCGCTGGGCCAGCTTCACGCCGTAGGGGAACTTCGTGCCGTGCATCCGGGAGGCGGCGCGGATGGCCTGCAGCCGCTTGTCCGTGTTGGTGCCCCACAGGTTGTCGCGCTGGGCCCAGGGGAAGTGGGCGGCGCCCTGCAGCGACTGCGTCCTGCGCTGCCCCTCGGGGACCCGGACCAGGCCCCTGCCGTAGTTGGACGTCGAGCCGACGTCGACGTGCAGGTGGCTGCGGTGGTCGGCGGCCGAGCCGACCGTGCCGTCCCGCGCGTAGATCACGCCGAGGCCCAGCGAGTTCGCCACCTTGATCGCGAACCTCACGTTGGTCCGCTCGGACGCGGGCGCTCCGGGCGGGCCCCAGTTGAGGTCCGCGGCGAGGCCGTCGTAGTGCCACGACCGCGACGCGTGCGCCCCACGGGTGACGCCCCCGTAGGAGGGGTGCTCGGACACGCGGAACCCGTAGGCGTCGGCCCAGCGCAGGTAGCGCTTCAAGGTGCTGGAGCGGCTGCTCTGCTTGCCGAACCCCATGGGCAGGAGCGCCTCGGGCCGTGTCATGACGTGCCCCTCCCGCTCCGGGGCCGCGACCGGCCCGGCGAGCGCGGGCGACGGGCAGAGGGACCACAGGAGGGCGGCGGCCGCCCCGACGGCGGCGAGCCGTCGGCGGCCGGTCCACGGGCCGGCGTCGGCGGGGGACATCGGGCTTGAGCTCATCGGGCACCTCCGGGGTCGGTGTCGCGGCGGGGACTCCGGGGTCAGCCGTTGCTCGAGTCACCTCGCACACCATGCACAGATGTCGCCAGGACCGCCACGCGAGGATCCGTTCCCGCAGGTCAGCGCGCTCAGGCGCGCAGCGACCGCCGCCGACGGACGAGACGGCGGCGGCTCTTCCCGTGCGCCTCCGCTCGTGCCTCTGCGGCGCGTGCCTCCGCGGCCCGTGCCGCCCGGCGGTCCGCCCAGGCGGCGACCGTCGCCTCGACGTCCCGCGGCATGGTGACCAGGGGCGGCCCGGCCGGCGGCTGGTAGCGGCCACGACGCACCCGCTCGTTGAACTCCTCGACCTCCTGACGGACGTCGTCCTCGCTCCACAGCGCGTCGAGGCGCTCGTCCAGCGCGGCGTCCTCCTTGCGCAGCTGGACGGAGGGCGGCAGCAGCACGAACCGGTCGCGCTTCAGGAGGTTCTTCAGCCACCAGTCGGGGTCGTGGCGGTCGGGCAGGTCGAGCGGCTTGCCGCTGCCGGGCAGGTCGTCGAAGTCGCCTCGTTCGATCGCCTTGCGCACCAGCAGGTCGGCCAGCAGCGCGATCGCCACCTCGTCGTCGATGGCGACCGCGTACGGGTTGAAGAACGCGGAGGGTAGGTCCGGGTCAGCCATCGTCGCTCCCTCTCATGGTTGCCAATACGCCTGTATTGTGTCATGCGCATGGGCAAGGAACCGGAGGCAGCATGCCGAAGCTGGTGGACCACCAGGAACGCCGCGAGGCGCTCGCACGTGCGCTGTGGCGGGTCGTCGACCAGCACGGCTGGACGAAGGTCACGATGCGTGAGGTCGCCCGCGAGGCGGGGGTCTCGCTGGGGCACCTGCAGCACTACTTCACGTCTCGCACGGAGCTGTTGACCTTCGCGATGGACCTCACCGCCGCGCAGACCGGCGACCGGATCACCCGTGCGCTGGCCGCGCTCGACCAGCCTCCGCACCCCAGGGACGTGCTGCGGCTCGTCCTCGCCGAGATGCTCCCGCTGGGTCCCGAGGCGCGCGCCTCGAGCCGCATGCGCGCCGCCTACGTCCTCGAGACGCTGCACGACCCGGCACTGCGCGAGCAGGCGGGCCTCGGGCTGCGGGAAGGTCGCGCCATGGTCGAGAGCCTCGTCCGGCAGGCGATCGCGCAGGGGCAGATCGCGCCGGACCGCGACCCCGACGTCGAGACGGATCTCGTCCTCGCGCTGACCGGTTTCGCCCCGCTGCTCGAGCTCGAGGTGATCGAGCCGCAGGCCGCGCTGGCCGCCGTCGACCAGCACCTCGACCGCCTCTTCGCCGCGGCGCCCTGATCGTCCGCGCGAGCTGCCCCCCGCTCGGCGTCAGCCGCCGAGGGCGTCGCGGACGGCGCGGCCCGAGCGCTCCAGCCGCGCCGCGATCTCGGCGTGCCCGAGCGGGCTGGCGACGTGCACGACGGCGATCGCCGCGGGCTCCCGCCCGTGCAGCGCCAGCGGCACCGCGACGGACTCCAGGCTGGGGATGACCTCGTCGTGGCTGGTGGCGTAGCCGCGGCGCGACGCCCGGGCGACGGCGTCGCGCAGCCCGTCGGTCGCGTCCGCCGGCCACTCCGCGTCGGGCACCAGCGTGAGGATGGCCTTGCCCGGAGCGCCGGCGGTGACGGGGTGCCGGGCGCCGGGCCGCTGGGCCACCGGGGCGACGGCGTGCCGCGGCTCGACGCTGACGAGGGTCACGCACTCGTCGTGGTCGAGCACCGCGAGGAAGCAGGTCATGCCCAGCTCGTTCGCGACGGCGGTCAGCTCGGGGAGCGCCTCGGCCTGCAGGTCGTGGGCCACGCCGGCGGCGAGGGCCGCCATCCGCGCGCCCAGCGCGACCCGCCCGTTGCGGTCGCGCACGACGAGGCCGTGGTGCTCCAGCGTGCGCAGGAGCCGGTAGGCGATCGACCGGTGCACGCCCAGGCGGGCCGCGACGTCGTCGATGGTCAGGGACCCGTGGGAGTCGGCGAGGAGCTCGAGGATGCGGATGCCGCGGCTGAGGGTCTGCGACGGGGCGCCGCCGTCCCGGGGCTGTGTCGTCACCGTCGTCCTCCGGGGTCGTCGTCTGGTCGTCGTCTGGTCGTCGTCTGGTCGTGCGGTCGGTCGTCGCTGCGGGCGTTGAGCCGGTCGGCGCCGGTGGGCTAACCTGCATTCAATAGTAGAACGCTGCGTTCGAATATAGAACGCACGACGAGCGAAGTGCAAGGCCTCGACAGGGGAGTCGAGGGAGCGCATCGATGACGATGAGGAGAACCCGTGCAGTTCCACCACCACGGCTACGTGTCGGGAGACCCGTCGGTCCAGCCGCCCGCCGGCACCGGCGTGGACCGGCCCGACGAGCTTCCCGACGTCGTCGACGTCCTGATCGTCGGGTCCGGGCCGGCCGGCATGGTCGCCGCCGCGCAGCTCGCGCAGTTCCCGGACGTCACGACGCGCCTCGTCGAGCGGCGCGGCGGCCGGCTGGAGATCGGCCAGGCCGACGGCATCCAGGCCCGCAGCGTCGAGACGTTCCAGGCGTTCGGGTTCGCCGAGCGCATCGTCGCCGAGGCGTACCGCATCACGGAGATGGCGTTCTGGAAGCCGGACCCGGAGAACGTCGCGCACATCGTGCGCGCCGCGCGCCCCGTCGACGACCCGTCGGGCGTCAGCGAGTTCCCGCACCTCATCGTCAACCAGGCGCGCGTCCTCGACTACTTCGCCGAGGCCGCGGCGAACGCCCCCACGCGCCTGCGCCCGGACTACGGATGGGAGTTCGTCGGCCTGCAGGTCGAGGACTCCGGCACCCACCCGGTCGTCGTGACGCTCGAGGGGTGCGCGGGGGAGCACGACGGCGTCCGCCGCACCGTGCGCGCCCGCTACGTCGTCGGCGCGGACGGCGCGCGCAGCGGCGTGCGCGCGGCGATCGGCGCGCAGCACATGGGCAGCCCCGCGAACCATGCGTGGGGCGTCATGGACGTGCTGGCCGTCACCGACTTCCCGGACATCCGCACCAAGTGCTCGATCCAGTCCGAGGCGGGCAACATCCTGCTCATCCCGCGCGAGGGCGGCTACCTGTTCCGCATGTACGTCGACCTGGGCGAGGTGCCCACCGGCGACAACCACGCCGTGCGTGCCACCACGATCGACCAGATCATCGCCAAGGCCAACGAGATCCTCACGCCCTACACGCTCGACGTGAAGGACGTCGCGTGGCACAGCGTGTACGAGGTGGGCCACCGGCTCACCGACCGGTTCGACGACGTGCCCACCCGGGAGGCCGGCACCCGCACGCCGCGCGTCTTCATCACCGGCGACGCGTGCCACACGCACAGCGCCAAGGCCGGGCAGGGGATGAACGTCTCGATGCAGGACGGCTTCAACATCGGCTGGAAGCTGGGCCACGTGCTCGACGGGCGCGCCCCGGAGAGCCTGCTCGCGACGTACTCCGCCGAGCGGCACGTCGTGGCGAAGGACCTCATCGACTTCGACCGCGAGTGGTCGACGATGATGGCGAAGAAGCCGGAGGAGTTCGACTCGCCGTCCGAGCTGGAGGACTTCTACGTGCGCACGGCGGAGTTCCCCGCCGGCTTCATGACGGAGTACCAGCCGTCGATGATCGTGGGGCCGGCGACCCACCAGCGCCTCGCCACGGGCTTCCCGGTCGGCAAGCGGTTCCGCTCCGCCCCGGTCGTGCGGGTCGCGGACGCCAACCCGGTGCACCTGGGCCACCACCACCGTGCCGACGGGCGCTGGCGGATCTACGCCTTCGCCGACGCGCCGGCACCCGGGCAGCCCTCGGCGCTGGAGCGGTGGGCCGAGTGGGTCGCGACGTCGCCCCGCTCGCCGCTGGCGGCCACGCCCGACGGCCTCGACCCCGACGCCTGGTTCGACGTCAAGGTCGTCTACCAGCAGGACCACACCGCGGTCGACGTCGGCCGGGTGCCGCAGGCCTTCCTGCCCCGGGTCGGGCCGTTCGAGCTCGTCGACTACGAGAAGGTCTATGCCGCCGGCACGTCCGAGGAGGTGCCCGACGACGTCTTCGACCTGCGCGGCCTCGACCGAGGCGGCGTGGTCGTCGTCGTCCGGCCCGACCAGTACGTGGCGCACGTCCTGCCGCTCGACGCCACCGAGGAGCTGGGGGAGTTCTTCGAGGGCGCCCTGCGCGCGGGGTCGTGAGCGTCAGCCGGCCGCCGGCGTCTCGGCGGCCGGCTCGTCCTCCACGGGTGCCGGGACGGGTGCGTCGAGGAACGCCGTCAGCTCGTCGGTGGTGGGGAACGTGGTCATGCCCGGCCGGGCGAACCACTCGACGAGCCACGTGGCGAGCTCGCGGACCGGCACGTTGGTGAGGTTCGACGCGACCCGCAGCCGGTCGAACGCGTCGTCCGGCTCGAGCCCCAGGCCGACCATGAGCACGCCCTTCGCCTGCTCGATCGAGGCGCGGCGCTCGGCCGAGGCCTGGATGGAGACGGTGGCCTCCCGCTGGGCCAGCTCCCGGTGGGCGTCGGTCACGTCGATGAAGTAGCCGAAGAGCTCCGTGACCTCGCCGCTGTCGGGGTCGCGGCGCCCCTGCCCCGTGACCGCGAGGGTGCGGACCTTGCCGTGGCCGTCGACGATGCGGTGCACGGAGCTGAACGGCTGCCCGGTCCGGGCGGCCTGCTTCAGCACGCTGTCGACGCGCTCCCGGTCGTCGGGGTGCTTGTGCGTGAGCATCAGCTCGGTGGTCGGGACGATGTCGCCCGGTGCGAAGCCGTGCATCTCGAAGATCTCGTCCGACCAGGCCCAGTGGCCGGTGGTCAGGTCGAGCCGATACCGGCCGACCGGCGGCCGGGAGCCGGCGGCGAGCGCCGCCTCGAGAGCCTCTTCCGAGACCTGGGACTCGTTCACTGGGACTCCCCTCGTCGTCACAACGTGTGGTCGCCCGTGCGTGCCCGAGGCCGAAGCCGACGGCCAAGGTGCGCGTGCTTGCCCCCACTGTGCACCGGTCCGTGCCGCGGCGCCAGGGCCGCGAGGACCCCGCGTCGGCCGGTCATGCCGGGTGCGTGAAGATCCCGTCCCACAGGTGGTTGTCCGAGTAGAGCGCGTGGACCTCGTCCAGGTCGACGTCCGCGGCGGGCGGGAGGTGACCGGCGGGGCAGGTCACCCACCAGTCGGCGCCGGGAAGACCCGCGGAGGCGAAGGCGCGCGACCCGGGCTCGAGGGCAGTGGCGGGCCGGCGTCGGCGCGCCACGACCTCGCCGTGCGCAGGCTCCCAGAGCCGGACGCCGTCGTCGTCCGCGGGCCCCAGCACCACGGCGTCGAACCAGCGCCAGACGACGGCCTCGGCCCCGTCCGGGCTGGTGGCGAGGGCGACGAGGTGGCCAGGCTGGACGCGCTCGACCCGCGGGGTGGGAAACATCGGCGCGAACACCGCCGACGTGACACCGTCGGGCGTCCACAGGCCGCAGGCGTCCTCCTCGACGCGCAGGACGCGCGCGACGTGGAGCGGAAACCTGCCAGGCACGTGCGGGGGGATCGACATGCGCGCGAGCCTGGCACGGCCCCCGCGGCCGGAGCGAGGCCTTTCGCCCGGGCCGGTGGAGATGCCGCGCACGCGGGGCAGGACCGCGCGAGTCCGTGGCCCGCCCGCCGCGGGTCACCGGCCGAGATTCACCCGCAGGATCTCCTCCTGGTACGGGGCGACGACGGTGGGGGAGACGCGGCAGTCGAGCATGAGGAACCGGCGCTCGTCGACGGGCTCGGCCGTCCACGACGCGAGCCGGTCGAGGTCGGCGAGCGAGCGCACGACGACGCCCTCCGCCCCGACCGCTGCGGCGAGCGCCGCGAAGTCGGTCTCGGGGATGCGCATCGGCTCCTCGGCGAGCCCCTGTCGCCCGTACACGTGCACCTCGGCGCCGTAGACGGCGTCGTTCCACACGACCGCGATCCCCCGCCCGCCGGCCGTGCGGACCGCGGTCTCCAGGTCGGCCAGGGCCATGAGGCCGCCCCCGTCGCCGGTCGTGAGCACGACGGCGGAGCCAGGGAGGGCGGCCGCGGCCCCCGCGACGCTGGGGAAGCCCAGCCCGATGGACTGGTAGGCGGTGCCGACCATCATCATCCGGTCGGGCGACGCGACCGGCCAGTACATGTTGGCCCAGCCGATGAAGTGGCCGCCGTCCGAGACGACGACGCGGTCCTCCGGGAGCAGCGCGCCGAGCCGGTGGGCGACGGCGCGGGGGTCGAGCCGTCCGTCCGGGGCGAGCCCGTCGGCCGGGCCCGGCTCGTGCTCGCGCGCGGCGGCGACACCCACGGTGGCGTCCACCGACTCGCGCCAGCCCGACGGCGACGCCCCCAGGGCGCTGAGCTCGTCGACGAGGGCGCGGGCCACGAGCGCGGCGTCGCCCCGCACGAACCCGCCCACGTGCCGGTGCGTCGCCGTCGCCGCGACGTCGACCTGGACCACCCGGGTGCCGGGGGAGAACAGCTCGCCGAAGCGCATCGTGAACTGGTTGAGCGACGCGCCGAGCACGACCGCGACGTCCGCCTCCCGCACCAGCGCCATCGCGCCCTCGGCCCCGAAGCCGCCCGCGACGCCGAGGTCGTAGCGGCCGTCGGGGAAGACGCCGCGGCCCAGTGCCGTCGTCGCGGTCAGGGCCCCGGTCGCCTCGGCGAGCTCGCCGAGCGCCTCGCCCGCGCCGGCGAGCCACGCGCCGCGGCCCGCGACCAGCAGCGGCCGCTCGGCGCCTGCGAGGTGCCGGGCGAGGTCGGTGATCGCGGCGGCGTCGAAGGGGCCGGACGGGGCGAGGGGGGCGGGCAGCGCCGGCTCCGGCGCCTCGGGGACGGGCCCGGCCTCCAGCGCGGCGACGTCGTAGGGGATCGCGAGCACGACCGGCACCCGGTAGGTCAGCGAGTGCTCGATGGCGATGACCGTGGTCGCGGCGGCGTCCGCGCGGCCGACGGTATACGTGCGCGCGCCGACGGCCGCCGCGAGGGCGATCTGGTCCACGTCCCACGGGCGCGGCCCGGAGGTCGGCTCGTCGCCGGCGAGCAGCACCAGCGGCACCCGGGCCTGCGCGGCCTCCGCGAGCGCGGTGAGCGTGTTGGTGAAGCCGGCGCCGTAGGTGACCGTCGCGGCCGCGATGCGGCCCGCCGCGCGGAAGTAGGCGTCCGCCGCCACGACCCCGCCCGCCTCGTGGCGGACGGCGGTGAAGCGGGCCGTCGTCGAACGCTCGAGGGAGTCGAGGAACCAGGCGTTGCCGTTGCCCATGACGCCGAAGACGTGGTCGACGTGCTGGGCGAGCGTGCGGGCGACATGCGCGGACACGGTGCCGGACGCGGGGCTGGACGACGTGGGCACGGGGGCCTCCTGGGAACAGTGACGGATGAGAGTGACAGTCCGTATGTGTCCCGTGCGGTCCCGACGCCGGTCCGACGTGCTGGCTGCAGTGGTGACTGCCGGTGACCGGGCTGCCGTGCGCCCCTTTTTCGAGCGCAAGGCGGCGCAGGTCCGCCTCGACGCCGCCACTATATCCACCGGTCCGGCGCGGTCGTCCACGGGCCGGCGGCTAGGATCGCCGGATGCCCGCGCAGGTCCGGGCGCCGCGCGGCCCCGCGCGACCACCACGTGACAGCCTGCGGAGGCACGAATGACCAGGCTCCGGAAGTCCGCGCGCGCCGCCACGCCCGTCTCGCCGATCGAGCGCCACCTCACCGAACGCTCCGGCTACTACGTCGCCGAGGCCTGGGGCCTCGTCGTCGCCAAGCTGGTCGCGCTGGCGCTCGCCGGCCTGGGCGTCTGGGTCATCGTGCTGATGGCGCAGGACGGCGGGTGGGGCGTGTACGTCGCAGCGCCGTTCCTCCTCGTCGCGATCGCGATCGCGCTGTGGGTCGGGCTCGTCACCTTCAACGGTCTCGTCCGCGAGCGGCTGCGCCCGGAGGGCCGGTTCCGGCGCCTCCGCGGCGCCGCCCCGCGGGCTGCCGAGCCGGAACCCGAGCCCGAGCCCGAGGCGGCGTCCGCGCGGCGGCGGCCCCGGGCGTGGACCGCGGTGCTCCTGGTCCTCAGCGCGCCCGTGGCCGTCCTCGTCGTGCACATCCTGTCGGCGTACGTCGAGGAGCTGGCCGGGTACGGGAGCTTCGACTGGCTGGCCTGGGGGTACCAGGGGGTCGCGATCGACCCGCTGTTCACCGTGACGAACCGCTGGCCCGTGGTGGTGCTCGCCGTGCTGGCGGTGTCGCTGGGCTGCGGGATCACGCTCCTGGTGGGCGCGGTCCGCGCCGGCGCGCGGTCCGCCGCTGCCCGTCGTGCCCGCGCCCGCGTCCGCCGGGCGGACGAGCCTGCGCCCGTCGACCTCACCGGCGCCGTCGACCTGTCCGGCCCGGTGCTGCGTTCCTCGCCGCGGGGCCAGGCGGACCTGCTCTCGCGGACCGCGCTGTACGTCATGCTCGGGCTGCCGGGCGCCTACGTCGTCGGGTACGTCCTGCTGGCCTACCTGGACCACCTGGGGCTGATGTGGTCGAGCCCGGTCGTCGACGAGTGGGAGTGGGACGCGCCGCAGCACTTCGGCGCCTTCGGCGAGTGGTTCTTCGCGGACTTCGACAGGGTCCTGGCCCTGCTGGCGTCGATCTCCGTGATCTTCCTGGGGGTGGGGATCACGCTCGCGACGCTGGCGGTCCCCGTGCTGCTCCGGCGCGGTGCCGACGCGCTCGACCTGGCCGTCACCGACGCGGGGGTCGTGACGCGCGGCGGGCTGGCGATCGGCTGGTCCGAGATCGCCGACGTCCTCGTGGTCGCGGACCGCCGCATCACGGCCTTCCTGGGGTCGGGCTTGCTGTCCTCCAGCCTCGCGATCAACATGACGTTCGTGCCGGGCCACTCCCGCACCAGGGTCGCCCTGGTGCTGCGCGAGCCGGCCGTCGTCGCCGCCCGGGCCACTCGCGCCCAGCGGCGCGCCCTGTACGCGGACGGCGACCTCGCCTCGGGGTACGCGCGGGCCGACCTGTGGATCCACCCCACCGACGACGTGAGGACGGTCGTGGCGGCGCTCGAGAATCGCGCCGCCACGGCGGGCGTCCCGGTCGAGCACCTGGAGCGGAGCAAGTACGACCCGGAACGGGGCATGTACGGCCGGACGTCCGACGACCCGTGAGCGAGGGTGGTCAGGCGCGGTCGAGGAACAGCTCGACCACCGGCACGGCGACGTCCGGCCGCACGGTGGGCAGGTGCAGCGTGAGCGTGCCGGGAGGCTGCCCGCCGGGGTTGGTGTTCCACGCCTTCTGGTCGGGGTCGGTGCGCGTGCTGCGCAGCTCGGAGCCGTCGTGCAGGAGCTGGACGTACCGCACCCGGTCGGCGATCCCGCGCAGGTGCAGGTGCCCGAACGGCCACGCGAACAGATGCAGGTACAGCCGGTCGTCGCGCTGCGTGACGACGACCCCGGGCGGCAGGCCCGGCCCGATCGCGGCGGCGAGCTCGGGGTCCGGCGAACCGGCGCCGACGACCGACCGGCGGTGCAGCCGCATCCACTCCCCGACGTAGGCGAGGGACGCGGCGTCGTGCGGCGTGATCGCGCCACGCCCGTCCGGCCCGATGTTGAGCAGCAGGTTGCCGTCCTTGGCCACCGTGTCGACGAGCATGCGCACGAGGAGGTCCGGGTCCTTGAAGTCCGTGTTGTCCCGGTCGTAGCCCCAGCTGCCGTTGAGGGTCTGGCACGCCTCCCAGACCACGGGCTCGCCGTCCGGGCCGCGCATCGGCTCGTCCGGCTGGTACTGCTCGGGGGTGACGAGGTCGCCGGGGATGCCGAGGCGGTCGTTGACGACGGCCTGCGGCTGCAGCTCGCGGACCAGGGCGAGCAGCGCCTCGGCGTCCCAGTCCTCGGGGTACTTGCCGCGCCACCCGTCCTTGTCCTCGGCGAAGGTGAAGTCGAAGAAGACGTAGTCGACGGCGCCGTAGCCGGTGAGGAGCTCGCGCACCTGGGCGTGCAGGTACTCGCGGTAGCGGGCCATGTCGCGGCCGTCGTTCAGGGCGTGGGCGCCCGCGTCGTCGCGGCGCGGGTGCACGTGGTCGACCGTGAAGTCGGGGTGGTGCCAGTCGATGACCGAGTGGTACAGCCCGAGCCGGAGCCCCTCGGCGCGCACGGCCTCCGCCAGCTCGGCGACGAGGTCGCGGCCGCGGGTGCGGGCGATCGTGTAGTCGCTGACGGCGGAGTCCCACAGGCCGAAGCCGTCGTGGTGCTTGGAGGTGAGCACCACGTAGCCCATCCCGGCGTCCTTGGCCGCCCGGGCGATCGCGCGGGCGTCGAAGAGGTCGGGGTCGAAGACGTCGACGTACCGGGCGTACTCCTCGACGGTCATGCGCTCGTTGGTCATGACCCACTCGTGCCGTGCCGCCGCCGAGTACGGTCCGAAGTGCACGAAGAGGCCGAACCTGGTCTCGGTGAACCACTCGGCCGGGCCGGCGGGCGGTCGGGGGACGGGGCGATGGGGCAGGGGCACGGGCTTCACTCCTCGTCGAGCTGGGTCATGACCTGAGAAGAGATCCGACGTATCTGGCGGTTCTCTCGCGCGGGCGTCTGGACTCTGGCGAACGCGCTTGCTATAGATTAGATGAATTGCGCGAGGGAGCACAGCCATGCCTGACGTCGTCGTCGACGCCCATCATCACCTGTGGGTGCGGGACCGTACCCCCCAACCCTGGGTCGACCCTGCCACGATGGCGGCGATCGACGCCGACTTCACGCCCGCCGACCTGCGCGCAGCGGCCACCGGCGTCGACGCGACCGTCGTCGTGCAGACCGTGAGCCGCTGGGCGGAGACCGTGGACCTGCTCGCCACCGCCACGTCGGCGGAGGGCCGCGCGGCCGGGATCGCCGGCGTGGTGGGCTGGGCCGACCTCTTCGCCCCCGACCTCGCCGACCGGCTCGCGGCCCTGCGCGCCGGCCCGGGCGGGGAGCGCCTGGTCGGCGTCCGCACGATGGTGCAGGACGAGACCGACCCCGCCTACCTCGACCGCCCGGACGTCCGGGCCGGCATCGCCGCCGTCGGCGCCGCCGGCCTGCCGTTCGACCTCGTCGTGCGCGACCATCAGCTCGCGTCCTGCGCCCGGCTCGCGTCGGCGCTGCCCGACGTGACGTTCGTCCTCGACCACCTCGGCAAGCCGCCGGTCGCCACCGCGATGTCCGGTGGCACGCCCGGCGGAGCGTCCGGCGACCCGTCCGCACTCGACGCCTGGCGTCGCGACCTCGCCGACCTCGCCGCGCGGCCCAACGTCGTCGCCAAGCTGTCCGGGCTCGTCACCGAGGCGGACTGGGACCGCTGGACGGTCGCGGACCTGCGCCCCGTCGCCGACCACGCCCTTGACGTCTTCGGGCCCGGCCGGCTGATGTTCGGCTCCGACTGGCCCGTCTGCCTGCTCGCCTCCCGCTACGACCGGTGGCTCGACGCCGCCCGCGAGCTGGTCGCCGGCCTCACCGGCGACGAGCGGGCGGCCGTGCTCGCCGGCACCGCGACCCGCACCTACCGGCTGGAGCCCGGCCCGAGCACGAGCCGGCCCGTACCCGCCACCGCACCCGCCACGACCCCCGCTCACCAGGAGGACCCCCTGTGACCGTCCCGACCGCACTCCCGCCCGAGCTCGACGGCATCCGCGCGATCGTCACCGGCGGCGCGTCCGGCATCGGCGCCGCCGTCGTGACGGCGATGCTCGCCCGCGGTGCCCGCGTCGTCGCGATCGACCGCACCTCAGACGGCGTCCCGGCCGGCGCCGGGGCCGAGATCGCCGACGTGACCGACGACGGCGCGGTGCGCCGGGCCGTCGACGCGGCCGCGGCCGCGATGGGCGGCATCGACGTCGTCGTCAACAACGCCGGCATCGGCGCGCAGGGCACCGTGGCGGACAACGACGACGCCGAGTGGCTGCGCGTGCTCGACGTCAACGTGCTCGGCATCGTCCGCGTCACACGGGCCGCGCTGGACCACCTGCGCGCCTCCGAGCACGCGGCCGTGGTCAACACCGCGTCGATCGCGTCGTGGTCCGGGCTGCCGTCGCGCGCGCTGTACTCCGCGAGCAAGGGCGCCGTGCAGGCGCTCACGCTCGCGATGGCGGCCGACCACGTGCGCGAGGGCATCCGCGTCACCTGCGTGAACCCGGGCACCGTCGACACGCCGTGGGTGGGCCGGCTCCTGGACGCCGCCGACGACCCCGCCGCGGAGCGCGCCGCCCTCGAGGCGCGCCAGCCCACCGGGAAGCTCGTGAGCCCCGAGGCCGTGGCGCACGCCGTGTGCTACCTGGCGAGCCCGCTCGCGACGGCGACCACCGGCACCGCGCTCGCTGTCGACGGCGGCATGCACGACCTGCGGGTGCGCCCGCCGCAGCAGCCGTGAGCGCGGCACGGCACGAGGAGGCGGCCGCCACGACGACGATGCCGGCCCGGGAGGTCCGCGCCACCGGCGTGCGGCTGACGAGCCTGGGCTACGGGGCCGCGCAGGCGGGCAACCTGTACCGGCCGACGACGGACGCCGAGACGCAGGCCGCGTTCGACGTCGCGTGGGAGGCCGGGGTCCGGTACTTCGACACCGCGCCGCACTACGGGCTGGGCCTGTCCGAGCGGCGTCTCGGCGCGAGCCTGGCCGCCCGCGCGCGCGACGAGTACGTCGTCTCCACGAAGGTCGGCCGGCTGCTGGTGCCGTCGCCCGAGACGGCCCACGAGCGCGACCCGGACATGTTCGACGTCCCCGCCGACGTGCGCCGCGTCTGGGACTTCTCCCGCGACGGGATCCTGCGCTCGCTCGAGTCCAGCCTGGAGCGCACGGGCCTGGACCGCCTCGACGTCGTGTACCTGCACGACCCGGACGACCATGAGGAGCAGGCATTCGCCGAGGCCCTCCCGGCGCTCGTGGAGCTGCGCGAGCAGGGTGTGGTCGGCGCGATCGGGGCCGGGATGAACCAGTCCGCGATGCTCGCGCGGTTCGTGCGCGACGCCGACGTGGACGTGGTCATGTGCGCCGGGCGGTTCACGCTGCTGGAGCAGCCGGCCCTGACCGACTTGCTGCCGCTCGCGGCCGAGCGGGGCGTGGCCGTCGTCGTCGCCGGCGTCTACAACTCGGGCCTGCTGGCCCGAGACGTGCCGCCCGACGACGCGACGTACGACTACGTGCAGGCCCCGCCCGCCCTGCTGGAGCGGACGCGGCGCGTCGCCGCCGTCTGCGCCGAGCACGGCGTCACCCTGCCGGAGGCGGCGCTCGCGTACGTGCGCAGCCATCCCGCGGTCGCGAGCACCGTCGTCGGGCTGCGCACCCCCGACCAGGTGCGCGAGGCCGTCGCCCGGCACACCGCCGTCGTGCCCCCCGACCTGTGGACCGCCCTCGTCGGGGCCGGCCTGCTCGCCCCCGACGCCCACCCCGACGCTTTCGCCTGAAGCACCACCCACCCGCCCATCCACCCATCCGCTCGCGCCCCCGACCCGCCCCCCTACCCTTCGAGAACGTCATGCTGGACGTCTCGACGCCTGCAAACGTCCGAGATGGCGTGCTGGAAGGGTCGGATCTCTCCCGACGAAGAACGAGGACACTGATGCAGCTGCTCCGCCTGGGCCCCGTGGGCCAGGAGATCCCCGCCGTCACTCACGACGGCGTCACCTACGACCTGCGCCCCCTGGTGGCCGGCATCGACGGCAGCCGCGACGTCGACGGCGCGTTCCTCGCGGCCGACGGCGTCGCGCGCACCCGCGCCGCGCTGGCCGCAGGCGAGCTGCCCGTGCTCGACGGCGCCGACGCGCTGCGCCGCGGGGCGCCGATCGCGCGGCCCGCCGCCGTCGTGTGCGTGGGCCAGAACTACGCCGCGCACGCGCGCGAGTCGGGCGCCGAGCCGCCGCGCCTGCCGATCATCTTCTTCAAGCACCCCAACACCGTGGTCGGCCCGGACGACACCGTGCCGCTGCCGCCCGGCGCCCAGAAGGTCGACTGGGAGGTCGAGCTCGCGATCGTCGTCGGCAGGCGGGCCGGCTACCTGTCGTCGGTCGACGAGGCTCTCGAGCACGTCGCGGGGTACACCGTGGTCGACGACGTGAGCGAGCGCGCGTGGCAGCTCGAGGACTCCCTCGGCCAGTGGTCCAAGGGCAAGTGCGGCCCGGGCTTCCTGCCCACCGGCCCGGCCCTCGTCCCCGCGGACGAGGTCGAGCCCGGCAGCCTGCGGCTGCGGTCGTGGGTGAACGGCGAGCCGCGGCAGGACTCCTCGACCGCTGACATGATCTTCGACGTCGCGGCGATCGTGCACCACCTGTCGCAGTACATGACGCTCGAGCCCGGCGATCTGATCTGCACCGGCACGCCCGAGGGCGTCGCGCTGTCCGGCCGCTTCCCGTACCTGGCCGACGGTGACGTCGTCGAGCTGGAGATCGAGGGCCTGGGCCGGCAGCGGCACGCGGTCGCGGCCGCGTCGCCAGCGACGGCGGGCTGACCGTGCTGCGCTACGAGCTGCTGCACCCGGGCCTCGTCGGGGCGCTGGCCGCGGCGGGGCACGGGTCGCGGGTGCTGCTCGCCGACGCGAACTACCCGCACTCGACGGGCGCCCGGGCCGGCGCCGAGCGCGTGCACCTCAACCTGCGTCCCGGCCTGCTGACCGTGGACCAGGTGCTGGAGGTGCTGGTGGACGCCGTCCCGGTCGAGTCCGCGGCCGTGATGGTGCCCGGCGGGGTGACGGGCGACGTCGTCGCCGCGGGCGAGGAGATCCCCGCCCACGCCGGGTACCGGGCGACGCTCGGCCCCGACGTGGGCTGGGAGGAGCTGGACCGCTTCGCGTTCTACGACGCCGCCCGGTCCGACGACGTCGCGCTGCTCGTCGCGACCGGCGACCAGCGCGTCTACGCGAACCTGCTGCTGACGATCGGCGTCAGAGAGCCGCGAAGAACGCCGTGATGTCCGCGGCGGTCTGCTCCGGCTCCGCGTGGGCGGCGAAGTGGCCTCCGCGCTCGTAGACGTTCCAGTGCCGGATGTCGGAGTGGTCCCGCTCGGCGAACCGGCGGATGGAGGCGAAATCGCCCTGCGCGGCGGCGAGCGCGGTCGGCACCGTCGTCGGCTCGCGGCGCTCGCCCGACTCCTGCGCGCGGCGGGCCGCCAGGGCGTTCTCCCGGTACAGCCGCAGGGCCGAGCCCTGCGTCCCGGTGAACCAGTACACGGCGGCGTTGGCCACGACGAACCCGGGGTCGGCGTCGCCCATGAGCTGGGCGTGCCAGCCGAGCACGCCCGACGGTGAGTCCGCGAGCGCGTGCGCGAGGGTCTGCGGCTGCTGCGACTGCAGCTGGTTGAACGCGCCCATGTTCTCCCAGAACCACCCGAGGTGGGCGAGGGCCGCCTGCTCCTCCTCGGTGAGGTCGACCAGCTCCGCGGGGTCGCCCGACGGGAACGAGAAGAGCTGGGCCACGTGCACCCCGACGACGTGCTCCGGGTCGACCCGGCCGACCGCGACCGAGATCGTCGCGCCCGCGTCGTTGCCCACCGCGCCGTACCGCTCGTAGCCGAGCCGGCGCATGAGCTCGGCCCAGGCACGGGCGACGCGCTCGTCGTCCCAGCCGCGGTCGGTGGTCGGGCCGGAGAACCCGAACCCGGGGATCGACGGCAGCACGACGTCGTAGCCGGCAGCGGTGAGCGGCTCGACGACCTCGAGGTACTCGACGACCTCGAGGTACTCGACGACGGAGCCCGGCCAGCCGTGCGTGAGGACGAGCCCGACGGCGTCCGGGCGGCCGGAACGGACATGGATCGCGTGCACCCGCTGGCCGTCGATGACCGTCTCGACCTGCGGGTAGGCGTTGATCCGCGCCTCCAGCGCCCGCCAGTCGAACTCCTCGAGCCAGTGCCGCACGAGCTCGCGGACGCGGCCGACGCTCGTGCCGTCCTCGCCGTCGTCCCCGATCTGGTCGGTGAACCGGATGCGGGCGAGACGCTCGCGCACGTCGTCGAGCTCGGCCTGCGGGACGTCGATCCGGGTGGGGGTGAGCTGGGCGTTCATCGGGGTCTCCGTTGACGACGAAAGCTTGGAACGGAATGCAATGTTCCGCTGTTGGAGACAGTAGCGGAACGTTCCGTTCCGCACATGTGGTATCGTCGGCCATCGGTTCTCCCCCCGACCACCGGAGCAGACCATGAGCACCCCGAGCACCGACGCCCCGCTCAGCGGACGGCGAGCACAGGCGGCCCGCAACGACGCGGTGATCCTCGACGCCGCCCGCGAGGTCTTCATGGCGGCGCCCGACGCCCCGGTCTCCGCCGTTGCCCACGCCGCGGGCGTGGGCATCAGCGCCCTGTACCGCCGGTACGCCAGCAAGGAGGAGCTCCTGGCGACGCTCTGCCTCGACGGGCTGCGGCGGTTCGTCGAGATCGCGCGCGCCGCCCGGGACACCGCCGACCCGTGGGGCGCGTTCGAGGCCCTGCTGCGCGGCGTCGTCGACGCGGACGTGCACTCCCTCACCGTCCACCTCGCCGGCCGGTTCGCGCCGACGCCCGAGCACGGTGCGCTCGCCGAGGAGGCCGGGCGCCTCGCGGGGGAGATCCTCCGCCGGGCGCAGGACGCCCGGGCGGTGCGGTCCGACGTCGTCGACACGGACCTGCCGATGGTCTACGAGCAGCTCGCCGCGATCCGTCTCGGGGGCCCCGCACGGGACGCGGCGCTGCGGCGCCGGTACCTCGAGCTCCATCTGGCGAGCCTGCGCGCCGACGCCGAGGCGCACGGCGCGCTGCCGGGCCACGGCCCCTCGCAGGCCGAGCTCGGTGCCCGCTGGCAGCGGGAGGCGGGGACGGGCGCCGCGAGGTAGTGCAGGACCTGCCTCGGCTCGCGGCCCGCGCCCTACGACTCGTCGGGCTGTGCTGCCTCGTCGAGGCGGGCGGGGGTGGGGAGCGACTCCTCGACGTCGAGGAGGTGCGCGGCCATGCGGACGCGCGCGGCCTCGGCGTCCCCGGCCGCGAGGGCGCGCCAGACGGCCTCGTGGTCGCGCTGGGTACGCTCCTCGGCGCCCTCCTCGTGCCGGCCGCGCCAGAGGCGCTCGCGGAACGTCCGCCCGGCGATCGCCTCCACGAGCGCCGTGACGACGGGGTTGCCGCCCTGCTCGGAGACGATGCGGTGGAACGCGGTGTCCGCCTCGATGAAGGCGGCATGGTCGACCTCGTCCTGCGCGAGCGTGCGCGCCGCCAGGTCGAGGACGGCGCGAGCCTCCTCCAGGGCCTCCGGCGTGATGCGGTGGGCGGCGAGGCCCGCCGCCTCGGTCTCGAGCACGCGCCGCACGGCGTGGAAGGGCCGGGCGCTGGTGTCGCCGTGCAGGTCCACGACGAACTGCAGCGAGGACATGAGCCGCGCGGGGTCGAGGCTGGTCACGTAGGTGCCGTCGCCCTGGCGCGTGTCGAGCACGCCGAGCACGGTGAGCGCGCGCACCCCCTCGCGCAGCGACCCGCGCGAGACGCCGAGGCGTTCCGCGAGCTCCTTCTCGACGGGGAGCCGGTCACCGGGGCCGAGCTCGCCGCCGGTGATCATGCGGCGGACGCCGTCGACGACCTCATCTGTGCGCGACACGTCAGGCAGTATCCCGCACCGTGGCGCTTCGTGCCGGGATTCCTCCGATGAATCGACGGCCGCGCACAGACGAGGTCGCTGCCGTCACGCGGGGACGATCAGGCCCGCGGTCTGGGTGCGGGCGCGCTCGAGGCGGGCGGCGACGTCCTGCCA
>NZ_BMDG01000015.1 GCF_014635665.1 Isoptericola cucumis | reverse complement strand
TCGCCCGATCGCTCCTGGAAGCCGGCGGCTTCAGACCGCGGCTACACCCTCAGATCGGATGAGCCATCAACGGCCTTGCGCGACCTCGACCCGCCCGATGCGGGCGAGGCCGTCGTCGCGAGCTACTTCGAGACCTGGGGGACGGACAACGGGTATGCCACTGCCGTCTACGGTCCTGTCGGCGATGCCGTTGGCGCGGTGACGATCACCCGCGCCAACGGGTTCGAGGTTCAGGCGACCGTCGCCGACGGATGGTGGGCCGCCTGGTGGCCCGGTCCCAGCGACGGGGCCACCACCCTCACGGCGCACGGCGACGACGGCGTCACGTCGTCGCCAGTTCGGCTGGACTCGCCGAGACCCCTCAGGGACTCATGAGTCTCGACGTCTGGAGCGGGCGCGAATCTGTAGCGTAGGAACCTGCGAATCTGGAGCGTGGAACCTGCGAATCCGTCGCCTGACCTCACCGCCGGCCCTGCCCACCACCTGACCTACGGCCGGGCCGAGAACCTCTCCAGCAGCTCGGCGTGGCCGGAGCAGACCAGCAGGTCGTTCGCGCTCACCCGGGTCTCGGGCGTCGCGTAGATGAACTCGGTGCCGGGGGACTTCACGCCGATGACCGTGACGCCGTACTTCTTGCGGATGTCCGACTGGGCGAGCGTGAACCCCTGCATCTCCTTCGGCGGGCGCATCTTGACGATGGTGAACCCGTCCTCCACCTCGATGTAGTCGAGCATCTTGCCGCTGACGAGGTGGGCCACGCGCGACCCGGCGTCCGACTCCGGGAAGACCACGTGGTGCGCCCCGATGCGCGTGAGGATGCGCCCGTGCTCGGCGGAGATCGCCTTGGCCCAGATCTGCGGCGTGCCCATGTCGACGAGGTTGCCGGTGATGAGCACCGACGCCTCCAGCTCGGTGCCGACGCCGACCACCGCGACGCCGAAGTCCCGCGCGCCGAGCTGCTCCAGCGCCTCCGGGTTGGACGCGTCCGCCTCCACGAGCGGCAGGCGGCCGGACCACTGCGCGACCAGGCGCTCGTCGCGCTCGACGGCCAGGACGTCCTGGCCGAGGCGGTCCAGGGTCCCGGCGATGGCCGAGCCGAACCGACCCAGCCCCACCACGAGCACGCCGGCGTCCCGCTCTCGCTCGCGGGTCTTCTTCTCGGGCACGAGGTTCCTCTCGACGTCAGGGCGGAGCGTCGACCGTCAGCCCACGATTCTCGTGGTCGGGTGAGTCTGCGGTTCTGCTTCGGGCGAGTGCCTCGTTCCTCGGCCCTCACCCTCCGCGGCACCTCCGACTCACCCGACGATCGGACGTTCCTCGGGGAAGCGTACGATGCGCCGCCGGTCGCGCAGGGCCAGCGCGCCCATGAGCGAGATCACGCCCACGCGCCCGACGAACATCAGCCCGCTCAGCCAGAACTTGGCCGGGTCGGGCAGGTCGGCCGTGATGCCGGTGGACAGGCCCACGGTCGCGAACGCCGAGATCACCTCGTACAGCACCTCCGAGAGGCTGAACGGGGTCATGCGCAGCAGCGCGAGGCACGACACGAGCACCGCCGTCGCCCCCATGAAGACCACCGCGATCGCCAGCCGGATCGTGTCGCGGGGGATGCGGCGCCCGAAGGCGTCCGTGTCCTTGTCACCGCGCGCCTCCGAGAGGATGGCGAGCAGCATGACGGCGAGCGTCGTGACCTTGATGCCGCCGGCGGTCGACGCCGAGCCGCCGCCCACGAACATCAGCGCGTCGGTGACCAGCCAGGTCTCCTGGTGCATCTCGTGCACGTTGACGCTGCTGAACCCGCCCGAGCGGGGCATCACCGAGGCGAAGATCGACGACAGGATGCGGGTGCCGGTGTCCTGGGCCCCGAGGGTCGCGGGGTTCGTCCACTCCAGCACCCCGATGAGCACCGCGCCGCCGCCCAGCAGCGCCAGGCTCGTCGTGACGGTGAGCTTGGTGTGCAGGGACAGCGACCGGATCCAGTGATGACGACGCCGCCGGTGGGTCATGATGTTGAGGATCACGGGGAAGCCCAGCGAGCCGATGAACACCCCGAGGGCGATCGGCAGCAGCACGAACCAGTCCGACGCGAAGGGCAGCAGCCCGTGCTCGGTCGGCACGAACCCTGCGTTGTTGAACGACGAGATCCCGTAGAACAGGGAGTGCCAGGCCGCCTGCCCGGCGGGGTCGCCCAGCGCGAGGAACCGCGGGAACAGCATCAGCGCGATCGCCATCTCGATCGAGGTGGCGGTGATGATGATCGTGCGCAGCAGGGCGCCGACCTCGCCGAGCCGCTCGGTCTTGGTCTCCGAGGCGGTGAGCAGCTTCTGGGTGAGGCCGAGACGCCGCGACACCGCCAGCCCGAGCAGCGACGCGAGCGTCATCACGCCGAGGCCGCCGATCTTGATGCCCAGCAGGATGACGACCTGCCCGTACTCCGACCAGTAGCTCGCGGTGTCGACCACGACCAGGCCGGTCACGCAGACGGCCGACGTCGCCGTGAACAGCGCGTCGACCAGCGACGCCCCGCGGCCCGAGGCGGTCGCCCACGGCGGCAGGAGCAGCAGGGTGAACAGGGTGATGACGGCCGCGAAGACCGTCATCGCGAGCCGCGCGGGGTACTCCCGTGCAGCCTGGTCCACCCAGCCGCGCAGCGACAGCATGCGGCTGCCCCACGTCGTCGCCACCCGACTCCCTTCCCACCACGCGCCGCGCCAGCGCGTGGCCCGTCTCGGTGACGGACCACGCGGCCCCAGCCTGCCACGCCGTGGGCTACCGTGACGGGATGTGCGTCGCCCGGCTGCTGTGGAGCCCCGAGCTGCTGCGGTACGACTTCGGTCCCGGGCACCCGATGGCGCCGGCCCGTCTCGACCTCACGATGCGCCTGGTCGCCGAGCTCGGCCTGCTCGAGGCGCCCTCGCTGGAGGTGGGCGACGTCGACCCGGCCGACGACGCCGTCGTGCAGACGGTGCACGACCCCGAGTACGTCGCCGCGGTGCGGCGCGCGGCGACCACCGGTCAGTCGGACCCGGCCCGCGGGCTCGGCACGGAGGACGATCCGGTCTTCGCCACCATGCACGAGGCGGGTGCCCGGCTGGTGGCGGCGTCGGTGGACGCCGCCGAGTCCGTGTGGTCCGGGCGCGTGGCGCACGCGGTGAACGTGGCCGGCGGGATGCACCACGCGCGGCGCGGCGCGGCGTCCGGCTTCTGCATCTACAACGACGCCGCCGCGGCGGTGCAGCGGCTGCTGGACCTGGGCGCCGACCGCGTCGCGTACGTGGACCTCGACGCGCACCACGGCGACGGGGTCGAGTCGATCTTCTGGGACGACCCGCGCGTGCTCACCGTCTCCGTGCACCAGGACGGGCACACGCTGTTCCCCGGCACCGGCAACCCGGCGGACATCGGCGGGACGGCGGCCCAGGGCACGGCCGTCAACGTCGCCCTCCCGCCCCGGACCGACGGCGGCCGCTGGCTGCGCGCCCTGGACGCCGTCGTGCCCGCGGTGGTGCGCGAGTTCGGTCCGCAGGCGATCGTCTCGCAGCACGGGTGCGACGCGCACGGCAACGACCCGCTGACGGACCTGGACGTGAGCGTCGACGCGCAGCGCACCGCGGCGCGGTGGGTGCACGACCTGGCGCACGAGGTCGCCCGCGGTCGCTGGGTGGCGCTCGGCGGCGGCGGGTACGCGGTCGTCGACGTCGTGCCGCTGGTGTGGGCGAGCCTCGTCGCGGAGGCGGCGCACGTGCCGCTGCCGCCGGGGCTGCAGCTGCCCGCGGCGTGGCGGCACGAGGTCGAGGAGCTGTCGGGGCTCGACCCCGCGGAACGGCTCGGCACGGGCGAGGCCGAGTGGCGCCCGTGGTCCGACGGCTACGACCCGTCCGACGACGTCGACCGCGCGATCCTGGCCACGCGCCGGCACGTCTTCCCCACGTGGGGCCTCGACCCCTACCGGGACTGAACCGCCCGGGGCGCCGCCCCGCGCCGGGCGCGCACCAGCAGGGCGACGGCGACGAGCGTGCACGCGGCGAACGACGGCCACAGCGCCACCCGCTCGAGCAGGCCGCCCCACCGCACGTCGAGGCGCACGACCAGCAGGGCACCCGCGACCAGGCCGACGGCGCCGACCGCCGCGAGCCACCACCACGCCGGCCGGTGCCACGACCGGGCCAGCGCGCCCCCGGTGAGCGCCACGGCCGCGCCGCTGACCACGATGCCGGGGGTGGAGACCAGGGCGCCGGCCGGCCTCACGACGGACGTCCTGGCCGGGCGGTACGGTCGCGTGCCATGCCGACGGACGCCGCGATCACCGCCGACCTGCTCCGGGACCTGCTGCGCGACCAGCACCCGGACCTCGCCGACCTGCCCCTGCGCGAGGTGGAGGGCGGCTGGGGCAACCAGATGTGGCGCCTGGGGGACGACCTGGCCGTGCGGGTCCAGCGCATGGACCCGGGTCCCGACCAGCAGCTCAGGGAGCGGCGGTGGCTCCCGCTGCTCGCGCCGCGCCTGCCGCTGCCGATCCCGGTCCCGGTGCGCAGCGGCACCCCCTCCGAGCGGTTCGACAAGATCTGGACGGTCGTGACGTGGGTGCCGGGCCTGCCGCTGGACCGCGGGTCGATCACCCGAGGCGCGCACGCGGCCGAGACCCTGGCGGGGTTCCTGCGGGCGCTGCACGTGGCGGCGCCCGCCGACGCCCCGGTCGACCCGGTCCGCGGCGCGCACCCGCGGGACAGCACGGACGGCTTCGAGCAGTTCCTCGGTGCCGTCGACGCCGCAGCGGTCGGGGACCTCGCCGGCGTCCGGCGCGTCTGGGCCGACGCCGCCGCGGCCCCCGCGTGGGAGGGCCCGCCGGTGTGGGTGCACGGCGACCTGCACCCCGCGAACGTGGTCGTCGCGGACGGGACGCTGGCGGGCGTCGTCGACTTCGGCGACCTGTTCGCCGGCGACCCGGCCCTGGACCTCGCGGCCGCGTGGGTGCTGCTGCCGGCGGGTGCGGCCGCGCGCTTCTTCGCCGCGTACGCGGGGGCCGACGAGGCGACGGTCCGGCGCGCCCGCGGGCTGGCCGCGCTGAAGAGCCTCTTCCTCATGCTGATGGGCCAGAACGGGGACCGCGGCCTGCCCGGCGGCAAGCCGGCCTGGGGCCCGGCGGGCCGGGCGGCGCTCGACCGGGTCCTCGACGAGCGCCCGGCCTGACCCGCCAGCCGTCCAGGGGACCGGCGCTCAGGGGAGCCCACCCGGCACGGTGCCGGGCAGGTGCCGGCGGTAGCCCGCCACGACGACCGCGACGGACACCCCGCCGAGCACGAGCAGGACGCCGAAGAGCGCCGTCGTCGTGAACGGGGGCGTGACCGCCGCCATCGCCGCGGGCAGCAGGAAGCCCGCGTAGGCGACAGCGTAGAACACGCCCGTGAGGCCGGCGAGGTCGCGCGGGCCGGCGATGCGCTGCACCTCCATCAGGCCCGACGAGAGCCCGATGCCGATGCCGACGCCGGCCACCACCGCGGCGGCGACGCCCCACCCGGGCGAGGAGGCCGCGACCGCCGCGCCGACGGCGCCCACGGCCGCCACCAGGACCACGACGGCCACCGTGAGGCCGCGCGCGCTGTCGGCCGCGTCCAGCCGCTTCGCGGCCGGCTGCACCACGGCGGCGACGCCGAGGCACACGACCGTCAGCAGCGTCGCGTACGCCACGCCCAGGTCGCCGGCCTGCGCGCGCAGCAGGACGGGCGTGTACCCGTAGGCGAGGGCGGCCACCGCGAAGATCCAGGGCGCGACGACGAGCACGACCCGCGTGAAGCGCCGGTGCCCGGCGGCCGGGACCCGCAGCTGCGCGCGCAGCGGCCCCGGCACGCCGCCGCCCGTGCTCGTCTCCGGGACGCGGAGCACCCACACGGCGAACGGCACGGTGACCACCAGGTGCACCAGGTAGGGCAGCTCCTCGGGCCAGGGGCCCCACTGCCCGAGCGACCCCGCGACCAGCGCGCCCAGCCCGGACCCGAGCGTGAAGGCGAGCGACGCGCGGCGCGCGCCCGACCCGGCGTCGGCGGTCCGGTCGTAGGGGACCTGCGACAGCTCCTTGAGCCAGCTCGTGCCGACGGCCATCGCGGTGCCCACCGTCAGGCCCGCCAGCAGCCGGCCCACGTAGATGGGTGCCGGGCCGAGCGCGCCGAAGGCGAGCACGGCGCTCGCGGCCATGGCGAGGAGGGTGCCCGCGAACATCACCGGCCGCCGGCCGTGCCGGTCGGACAGGGCGCCCGCCACCAGCAGCGCCGGCGCGAGCCCCAGCACGTACACGCCGAGGAAGGTGTTGACCGTGGTGTCGCCGTAGCCGTGCACGTCCTCGTACATGAGCAGCATCGGGCTGAACTGGTTGCCCGCCCAGGAGCACACGAAGAGGGCGCCGAAGACGCCCTTCCAGCCCTGCGTCCCCCGGGCCATCAGAGGATGCCGCGGTGCCGGCGCACGTGCTCGCCGACCAGGCGGCAGAACTCCTCGACGTCGCCCTGCTCGGCGGCGGCGAGCATCGCCTCGTGGTCGCCCAGGGACGATGCGACCTGTTGCGGGCCGACGTGCAGGAGCTGGCGGCGCAGCCGCTGCTGCCGGTCGCGCAGCAGGCCGTGGAACTGCTGGGCGGTCTGGTTGCGCGACGCGACCACGAGGACCGTGTGGAACCGGCCGTCCGCCTCGACGAACGCCTCGACGTCGCCGGCCGCGGCGGCCTCCCGCTGGTCCTGCAGGCTGGCGCGCATCGCGTCGAGGGTCTCGACGGGCGGGGCGCCGTGCGCCAGCGCCCGACGCGCGGTGGAGAGCTCGATCGCCTCGCGCATCTCCAGCACGTCGCGGGCCTCGTCGGGCGCCATCGGCACGACGGCGGCGCCGCGCCGGGAGGACACGGCGAGGAGGTGCTCGGCGTCCAGGCGCAGGAACGCCTCGTGGACCGGGGTGCGGCTGATGCCGAGCTCGGCGGCCACCTCGCCCTCGGACAGGAGCCGGCCGCCGGGGATCTCGCCGGACAGGATCCTCGTCTTGGTGTGCTCGTAGGCGCGCTCGGCGGCGCCGGAGGGGGCAGGCATGCGTTGCACTCTAGGTTGCATGCAAGGTGGCGCGCAAAGCCGGGACGGCTTTTTTCTGCCGGCGGGGGCGGGGCCGGCGTTCCTGGCACGAAGAAGCATCGGGTAGTCTGAGGGACGGACTTTTCCGCGTTGGTCGGCTGCACCTGGTCACAGGGCTCGTGGGACCAACCGTGCTCCACCACCCGACCAGCATTGTGAGGACCTCATGGGCTCCGTCATCAAGAAGCGCCGCAAGCGCATGGCGAAGAAGAAGCACCGCAAGCTGCTTCGCAGGACGCGTCACCAGCGCCGCAACAAGAAGTGACGCCGCCCCCGCCGACCGGCGGGGTACGCAACGAGCCCGGACCCTCCTCGCGAGGGTGCCGGGCTCGACGCGTCTCGGGCGCGGTCGTCGCCGGGCGTGGTCAGTCGCCGGGCGTGGTCAGAGGCCCCGCAGCCGCCGGCTGATCGCGCGCAGCACCAGGCCCGCCACCCAGGCCGCGCCCGCCCACGACGCGGTCTTCATGCCACGGCCGGCCACGCGTCGCCCGCGACCGCGGAACTCCCGGATCGGCCACCCGATGTCCTTGGCGTGCCGGCGCAGCCGCACGTCGGGGTTGATCGGGCAGGGGTGGCCCACCGAGCGCATCATCGGCAGGTCGTTGAGCGAGTCGCCGTAGGCGTACGAGGCGGAGAGGTCGAGGCCCTCCCGGTCGGCCAGCTCCCGCACGGCCGCCCCCTTGGCCTCGCCGTGCATGAGGTCGCCGACCAGCCGGCCCGTGTAGAAGCCGCCCGAGTGCTCCGCGATGGTGCCGAGGCAGCCGGTGGCGCCCAGCCGGCGGGCGATGAGCCCGCCCACCTCGACCGGGGTCGCCGTCACGAGCCAGACCTGGTCGCCCGCGGCCAGGTGCTCGTCGAGCAGGCGCTTGGTGCCCGGGAAGATGCGCAGCTCGAGGACGGTGTCGTAGACCTCCTCGCCGACGGCGGTGATCTCCGCGACCGACCGGCCGGCGATGAGCGACAGGGCCCTGCTGCGCACCGACTCGATCTGGGTGCGCGACTCGCCGAAGAGCAGGTACTTCGCCTGGATGAGCGCGAAGCGCACCAGGTCCATCGTGCCGAAGAAGCGCCGCTGGTACAGGGCGCGGGCGAGGTGGAAGGCGCTGGCCCCGCGGATGATCGTGTTGTCGACGTCGAAGAACGCCGCGGCCCGGGCCGGAGGTTCGGGGGGCACGACGGACGACGGCATGCGGACAACTGTATCGGCGCGGCTACGCTGTGCTCGTGAGCAGGCCGCCAGGATCCGTCGACGTACCTCGGGTCGTGCTGTACACCCGGCAGGGCTGCCACCTGTGCGAGGACGCACGGGTGGTGGTGGCCGAGGTCTGCGCGGCAGCGGGCGAGCAGTGGCGCGAGGTGGACATCGAGGCCGGCACCGACGCCGGGCTCGACAGCAGGGCCGGCGCCGGCGGTACGGCGGGGGACCTGGTGGCGCGATACGGGGACTACGTGCCCGTCGTCGAGGTGGACGGCGTGCAGCAGGGTTTCTGGCGGGTGGACGGCGCGCGGCTCGCGCGACGGCTGGCCGGGTGACCTGGGGAGGAATTCGGACGTGATCGAGCTCGGTGAGGCGACGGTGCCGGCCGCGACGGTGGCGCGGCTGCCCTACTATCTGCGCGCACTGCGCGACCTGGCGGACGCGGGGGTGACGACGACGTCGTCCTCGGAGCTGGCGGAACGGTCCGGCGTGGGGTCGGCGCAGCTGCGCAAGGACCTGTCGTACCTGGGGTCCTTCGGCACGCGCGGCGTGGGCTACGACGTGCAGTCGCTCGCGTCGTACATCGCCGCGGCCCTGGGGCTGGGGTCGGAGCACAAGCTGGCCATCGTCGGCATCGGCAACCTGGGGCACGCCCTGGCGAACTACTCGGGCTACGCCGCGCGCGGCTTCCAGGTGGTGGCGCTGCTCGACGCCGACCCGCAGGTGGTCGGGCGCTCGGCGGCCGGGATCGCGATCGAGCACGTGGACGCGCTCGAGGAGGTGCTCGAGCGGTGCGGCGTGTCGATGGTGGTGCTCGCGACGCCGGGGCCGGTCGCGCAGGGGCTCGCCGAGCGGGTCGTCGCGTGCGGCGTGCGGGAGATCCTCTCCTTCGCGCCGGTGGCCCTGCAGCTGCCCGAGGACGTCGTCGTGCGCTCGGTGGACGTGGCCGGCGAGCTGCAGATCCTCGCGTTCCACGCCGCCGCCCGCGCGGCCACCAACGGCACGCCGAGCGCCCCGCGGTAGCGCGCCGGGACGCCGAGGGGAGACGCGAGGAAGGGACGGACCGCGGGCTGCGGTCCGTCCCTTCCTCGTTCGGTCCGGCCTCTCGGCTCGGCTCCTCGGTCCGGCCGGTCAGTCGGCCTTGATCGCGGAGACGTCGAGGGCGATCTTGACCTTGTCGCCCACCAGGACGCCGCCGGTCTCGAGGGCGGCGTTCCAGGTCAGGCCGAAGTCCTTGCGGGAGATCTCGAGCTCGGCCTCGAAGCCGGCGCGCGGGTTGCCGAACGGGTCGGTGGCGGTGCCGGTGAACTCGGTCGGCAGCTCGACGGTGTTGGTCACGCCGTTGATGGTCAGCTCGCCGACGATGGCGTAGTCCTCACCGTCCGTGGTGACCTTCTGCGAGACGAACGTCCAGGCCGGGTTCTCCTCGGCGTGCCAGAAGTCCGCGCTCTTGAGGTGCGCGTCGCGGTTCTCGTCGCCGGTGTTGACCGAGGTCGCGTCGAGCTCGGCGCGTACGGCCGCCGACTCGAGGTCCTCGCCGACGGTGATGGTCCCGTCCGCGATGCCGATGGTGCCGCGGACCTTGGCGATGCCCGCGTGGCGGACGGAGAAGGACGCGGTGGAGTGGGAGGCGTCGATGGTGTAGGAACCGGCGACGAGGCCAGCGGGAAGCGCGGTCATAGGTATCTCCTCGTTCGGGGACGTGCGGTGCGTGTCGGACCGGAAGTCCAAAATAGTTGAGCCATCAACTATCCGGTCGTGGGTCGTAACGCACCGGTCTCGTAACCTATTCCCGTGCGTACGGAGAAGAAGGTGCGGGACGACGTGGCCGCCGCGGACAGCGCCGGAGCGGGCACCGCCGTGGGCGAGGCCGAACAGGTGCGCTGGCTCGACACGGACCAGCAGTGGGCGTGGCGCCGGTTCCTGGAGGGCACGTCGCGCTTCTTCGAGGCGCTCGGCGACGCGCACGAGGACGACATCCAGGTCTCCCTCGGCGAGTACCACCTGCTGGTCCAGCTCTCCGAGGCGCCCGACTGGACGCTGCGGATGTCGGCGCTCGCCGACTTCCTCGCGCTGTCGCGCAGCCGGCTCACGCACACCGTGGCCCGGATGGAGAAGCGCGGGCTGGTGACACGGCGTCCGGCACCGGGCGACCGACGGGGCGTGCACTGCGTCATGACCGACGCCGGCTACGCGGTGCTCGTCGCCGCGGCCCCTGCGCACGTGACCGCCGTCCGGCGGCTGCTGGTCGACGTGCTGGACGCCGACGAGCTCACCACGCTGGGGCGCGCGATGGCGAAGGTCGCGCACGCGGCCCGGACGGGGGCGTAGCCCCGCCCGGGCGGCGCGGGACGGGCGCGGGGTGAGGCTCGTCACGCCGCGCGGGACGGCCGCTGGACGGGACCTGGGTGCTCCGGCGGTCTGGGACACTGGGAGCCATGGCCACCACCACCGTCCATCTCCTGCGGCATGGCGAGGTCCACAACCCGGGCAGGGTCCTCTACGGGCGCATCCCCGGGTACCGGCTGTCCGACCGCGGCCAGGCGATGGCCGAACGCGTCGCCGAGCACCTGTCGGGCGCCGGCCGTGACGTCGTCGCCGTCGTCGCCTCGCCGCTCCAGCGCGCACAGGAGACCGCGGCACCCGTCGCCCGGGCGTTCGACCTGGACCTCGCCACGGACGAGCGCCTCATCGAGGCGGGCAACCGCTTCGAGGGCAGCACGATCGGGTCGAACCCCGGCCAGCTCGCCCACCCCCGCTACTGGCGGTACCTGTGGAACCCGATGCGCCCGTCCTGGGGAGAGCCGTACGCCGACCAGGTGGCGCGCATGCGCGCGGCCGTCGACGACGCGCGGCGCGCCTACGCCGGGCACGAGGTCGTGCTCGTCAGCCACCAGCTCCCGGTGTGGGTGACGCGCCGGTCGTTCGAGGACCGCGCGCTGGCGCACGACCCGCGCCGCCGCGAGTGCTCCCTGGCCTCCCTCACGTCGCTGCGCTTCGACGACGACCGGTTCGTCGGCCTGCACTACACCGAGCCCGCGGCCGGCCTGCTCGCGGGCGCCGACCCGGTCCCGGGGGCATGATGCGCACCCGGACCCGCCGCGTCGCCGCGGCCGCGCTCGCTGCCCTGGTGGCCGCGCCCCTCCTCGCCGCGTGCGGGCCCGAGGAGTCCGGCGCGGGCGACGTCGTGGGCCAGGGGTTCGTGTCGGGCGACGGCTCGGTCAAGCAGTGGGACCCGGCCGACCGCGAGGACCCGGTGACCGTCGAGGGCACCGCCTTCGAGGGCGACGAGGTGAGCACCGCCGACTGGCTGGGCGACGTCGTCGTCGTCAACACCTGGTACGCCGGGTGCGCCCCGTGCCGGGCCGAGGCGCCCGAGCTCGTCGACCTCGCCAACGAGCGCGAGGCCGACGGCGTGCGGGTGCTCGGCATCAACACCGAGGACGAGGCGGGGGCGGCCGAGGCGTTCCAGCGCACCTTCGAGGTGCCGTACCCGTCGATCGAGGACCGCAGCGGCCAGGTCGTGGCCGGCCTGTCCGGCGTCGTGCCGCTGCAGGCCGTGCCCTCCACCGTCGTGCTGGACGCCGAGGGCCGGGTGGCCGCCCGCGTCATCGGGCAGGCGGACGGCTCCACGCTGGAGGCCATCGTCGACGAGCTCCTCGCCGAGGATGACAGCTCCGAGGGCACCGAGGACGCGTGATGGGTGAGACCTTCGCGACCACGGCGTTCAGCGGCTCGATGCTGCTGGCGCTGCCGGTGGCGCTGATCGCGGGACTCGTGTCGTTCGCGTCGCCGTGCGTGCTGCCGCTGGTGCCGGGCTACGTCGGCTACGTCAGCGGCATGGCGGCGGCGCAGGCCGGGCCGTCGACGGGCGGCGCGACGCGCGCCGCGCCCGGCAGGCGCCGGGTCGTCGCAGGGGTCGGCCTGTTCGTCCTGGGGTTCACCGTCGTCTTCGTGGCGCTCATGGCTGCCGCGGGCGCGCTGGGCGGGTACCTGGTCCGCTGGGAGGACCTGATCATGCGCGTGCTGGGCGTGGTCGTGATCCTGCTGGGGCTCGGCTTCATCGGCATGGTGCCCTTCCTGCAGCGCGAGGCGCGGCTGCACCTGAGCCCGCGGGCCGGCCTGTGGGGCGCGCCGCTGCTCGGCGTCGTCTTCGGCCTCGGCTGGACGCCGTGCATCGGCCCGACGCTCGCGGCGGTGCAGGCGCTCTCGCTCGACGAGGCCTCGGCGGGCCGCGGGATCGCGCTCGGCATCGCGTACTGCCTCGGCCTGGGCGTACCGTTCCTGCTCGTGGCCCTGGGGCTGCAGTCCTCGCAGCGCATGCTCGGCTTCCTGCGCCGCCACCGCCTGGTGATCCAGCGCGCGGGTGGCGGCCTGCTGGTGCTGGTGGGCCTCGCGCTCGTCACCGGCCTGTGGGCGACGTGGACGAGCCAGCTGCAGGGCTGGATCGGCGGATTCGTGACGGTGGTGTGATGAGCGACAAGACGACGTACCGTCCCGAGGGCATCCACGACGCCTTCACCGAGGGCGGGACCCCGGCGGACCGGCCCGCGGACACGGCGGCCCGACGCCCGACGCCCCCGGCGCTGGGCTGGCGCGGGATGCTGCGCTGGACGTGGCGGCAGCTCACGAGCATGCGCGTCGCCCTGATGCTGCTGATGCTGCTCGCCGTCGCCGCCGTGCCGGGGTCCGTGCTGCCGCAGCGCAGCCAGGACCCGGCCGCCGTGCTGGAGTACCTCGGCGACAACCCGACCCTGGGCGAGTGGCTCGACCGGTTCGGCTTCTTCGAGGTGTACAGCTCGGCGTGGTTCTCCGCCATCTACCTGCTGCTGTTCGTCTCGCTGGTCGGCTGCATCGTGCCCCGCACGCTGTCGCACGCGCGGGCGCTGCGCAACCGCCCGCCGAAGACGCCGGTCCGCTTCGGCCGGTTCCCCGCCACCGCGTCGGCGACGACGACCGCGAGCCCGGACGCCGTCGTCGAGGCGGCCGCCACCCACTTGCGCGGCCGGTTCCGCCGGCTGCCCACGTTCCGCGTGGACACCGGCTCCGAGGAGCCGCGGCTGGGCCGCCCCGCCACCCGCACGGTCGCGGCCGAGCGGGGCTACCTCCGCGAGACGGGCAACCTGCTGTTCCACCTGGCCCTGCTCGGCCTGCTGATCTCCGTCGCGCTCGGGCAGCTGCTGCACTACCGCGGCCAGGCGATCGTCACCGAGGGCCGGGGCTTCGCCAACGCCGTCGTGGACTACGACACCTTCGACAAGGGCGCCTGGTTCCAGCCGTCGTCCCTCGTGCCGTTCTCGATGACGCTCGACGACTTCCACTCCGAGTTCGCGTCGGACACGGTCGCGTTCGCGCAGGCCCGCGACTTCACCGCGGACGTCACCGTGACCGAGCCGGACGGCAGCAGCCACCCGGAGGAGATCAAGGTCAACCACCCGCTGACGGTCGACGGCGCCAAGATCTACCTGCAGGGCAACGGGTTCGCCCCGGAGCTCACCGTGACGGACTCCGAGGGCCAGGTCGCCTTCGCCGGCCGGGTGCCGTTCCTGCCCGAGGACCAGATGTACACCTCGCGCGGCGTCGTCAAGGTGCCGGACGTCTCGCCGGGGCAGGAGCAGGTCGGGATGATCGGCTACTTCCTGCCCTCCGCGGTGGTGGAGGAGGACGGCTCCGCGCGCTCCGTCTTCCCGCAGCCGGACAACCCGCTGATGGTGCTCGAGGTGTACCGGGGCGACCTGGGCCTGGACGAGGGCGTGCCGCAGAACGTCTACAACCTCGACACCGCGAACCTCACGCCGTCGGTCGACGAGGACGGCGAGACCATCAAGCTGCTCGTGCGCCCGGGCGAGAGCGTCGAGCTGCCCGACGGGCTCGGGACGGTGGAGCTCGGCGAGGACGTGCCGCGCTACGTGGCGCTCGACCTGCGCCACGACCCGTCGCTGACCTTCGTGCTGACCTTCTCCCTGCTGGCCCTCGGCGGCCTCGCGATCTCGCTCTTCACGCCCCGACGGCGCGTCTGGGTGCGATCATGGGAGACCACCGACGACGACGGTCGTCCGGTGACCCGCGTCGAGCTCGCGGGGCTGGCCCGCGGCGACGACGCCGGGCTGCAGCGCGAGGTCGACGCGGTGCTCGCCGCGATCCTCGGTGAGACCGACCCGGGCCCGGACCCGGGCCAGGACCACAGCTCCACACCACGCCGCACCACCGGCACCACCACCGCCACGGAGGACTGACCATGCAGATCGCCGAGCTGAGCGTGCTGCTCGTCTGGGCTGCCGCCACCGCCCTGACCATCGCGCTCGTCGCGTTCGCGGTCGACCTGGGTCGCCGCACGGAGGAGCGGGTCGAGGCCCGCGCGGAGGCGCACGCCGAGGCGCGCACGCCCGTCGCCGTCGGAGCCGCGTCGTCGTCGGGCCCGGCGCCCGGGGCGCCCGCGGCCGAGCCGGCCGCCCCGCGCCGGCGCGCCGCCGGCATCGCCATGTCGACCACCTGGCTGGGCACGGCCCTGCTGCTGGTCGCGATCGTGCTCCGCGGGCTGGCCGCCGGCCGGACGCCGTGGGCGAACATGTACGAGTTCACGCTGGTGGGCACCTTCATGGCCCTGGCGGTCTTCCTCGGGCTGAACGTGCGCCGGGACGTGCGGTTCCTCGGGCCGTTCGTCGCCGGCCTGTCGGTGCTGTTCCTCGTGCTCGGGCTCAACGTGTTCTACGTGGCGGCCACCGGCGTCCAGCCCGCCCTGCAGAACTACTGGCTCGTCATCCACGTCGGCGTGGCGATCAGCGCGACGGGCATCTTCACCGTGGCGTTCGTGGCGTCCGTGCTGCAGCTGCTGCGCGACAGCCGCGACTCCGGCGCGCCGTACCTGCAGCGCCCCGGCTTCCGCTGGCTCGACCGCGTGCCGGCCCCCATGTCGCTGGAGGCGCTGTCGTTCCGGCTCAACGCCGTGGCGTTCGTGCTGTGGACCTTCACGATCATCGGCGGCGCCATCTGGGCCGAGCACGCCTGGGGCCGCTACTGGGGCTGGGACCCCAAGGAGGTCTGGAGCTTCGTCGTGTGGGTCGTCTACGCCGCGTACCTGCACGCCCGCACGACGCGCGGCTGGGACGGGCGCCGGGCGGCGTGGTTCGTCGTCGTCGGCTACGCGTGCGTGCTGTTCAACTTCACCGGCGTGAACCTCATCTTCAACGGCAAGCACTCGTACTCGGGCCTCGACGCGGGCACCACCGCCGGCTGACGGCTCACGGCGGCGGTACGACAACGGCGACGGTCCCGGGGCGGGACCGTCGCCGTCGTCGTGGTCGGCCGGACGCCGGCGTCAGGGGCTGGTGCCGTTGGTGCCGTTGCCGTCGTCCGGGCGCGGGCTGCCGGAGCCGCGCTCGCGGCGACGCCGGTCCTGCTCGAGCTTCCACAGGAAGTCGGGGTCGTCGTCGGGGGCGATGGGGCCGGACGGGCGTCGCGGCCCGCCGCCCGGGCGACCGGGCCGACCCGACCCGCCACGGCTGCCCGGGGCGCGCCGGCTCGAGTGCTTCACGACGATCCACGCCAGCGCGCCGAACACCGGCAGCAGCACGATGATCACGACCCACAGCCACCGCGGCAGGCCCCCGCGGTCCTCCTCCTTCGACGCGGAGAGATCGAGGAGCGCGTACAGGGCGAGCCCCAGCACGAGGAGCGGCAGGACCACACGGACGAACATGCCCCCAGCCTATTCCGCCGGCGGGGGAGCCCAGGAATCGCGCCTATTCTTGACGGGTGCCCCTCGTGAAGTACTCCGCCTGGCGGATCCTGTTGTTCGTCGGCGCTCTCGGCGCCGGCTACCTCCTCGGCCTGCGCAGCTGGCTGCTGCTGCTCGTGGCCCTGATCGTGGCGTTCGCCGTCTCGTACCTGGCACTGTCCGGGCCGCGGGACGCCGCCGCCCGCTGGCTCGCGGAGCGCGCCGAGCGGCGCAAGGCGGCGCCCCGGGTCACCAAGGACGCCGACTCCGACTTCGAGGACTCGGTCGTCGACCAGGAGCCCCGGGGGTCGAAGGACGGCGACTGACCTTCCGGCGACCGGCCCTCCTCAGAGCGCGAGGCCGAGGCCGAGCAGCGCGCCGTAGGCGAGCTCGAACATCCCCGTCCCGGCGAGGACGGGCACCAGCAGGCGCCCCTGGGCGCCGGCGACCACGGGCACCACGAGCAGCCAGGCGGGCAGCAGCAGGAGCATGACCAGCAGCGCCCACGGCGCCCAGGCCGCGCACACCATGGCGAGGACCACGGGCACCAGGATGCAGGCGGCGTACGCGCGCCGTGCCCGGTGGTCGCCCATCCGCACGGCGAGCGTGCGCTTGCCCGCGACCACGTCGGTGGGGATGTCGCGCACGTTGTTGATCATGAGCAGCCCGCAGGCGATGAGCCCCACCCCGACGGCGCCGAGCACGGACGGCCAGGTGACGCGGTCGGCCTGCGTGTACGTGGTGCCGAGGGTCGCGACCAGCCCGAAGAAGACGAAGACCCCGACCTCTCCGAGGCCCGCGTACCCGTACGGGTGCTTGCCGCCGGTGTAGAACCAGGCGGCCAGCACGCACACGACACCCACGGCCAGCAGCCACCAGTGGCCGCTCACGGCGCACAGCGCGAGCCCGAGCACGCCCGCGACACCGAACGAGCCGAACGCGGCCGCCTTCACCCGCCCGGGCGGGGCGGCGCCGGAGGCCGTGAGCCGCATCGGGCCCACGCGGTCGAGGTCGGTGCCGCGCACGCCGTCGGAGTAGTCGTTCGCGTAGTTGACGCCCACCTGCAGGGCGAGCGCGACGCCGAGCGCGAGCACGGCGGGCAGCCAGCCGAACGCGTCGACCTGTGCGGCGGCGCCGGAGCCGATCAGGACCGGCGCGGCCGCCGCGGGCAGCGTCCGGGGTCGGGCGCCGGCGACCCACTCGCTCGTCGTGGCCATGGTCCTCCGTCGTGTCGTGCGGGCGGTCTCGTGCGAGCGGGTCAGGCGTGCGCCTCGTGCTCGCGGACGAGGGCGACGACGCCGCTGCGGTCCACCTTGCCGGGCCCGCGCAGGGGGAGCGCGGGCGTGCGGTACACGCGGCGGGGCGCGGACGGCGGGCCCAGCCTAGTCCTGGCGGCGGCCCGCACCTGCGCCAGCTCCTCCTCACCGAGGGCGCGGATCCCTCCCCGCCTCGAGTTGTCAGAACCAGGCGCCGGTATACCCGCACGTCGTTCTGACAACTCGCCCGGGGTCGAGGTGGTGACGACGGCGACGAGCGCCTGCCCCCACTCGGGGTCGGGGACGCCGACGACGCACGCCTCCCCGCCGAGCAGCTCGCCCAGCAGCGCCTCCACCGGGGCGGGGGCGACGTTCTGGCCGCCGGTGACGACGACGTCGTCGGCCCGGCCGAGCACCCGGAGCGTGCCGTCGGCGTCCAGCCGGCCGAGGTCGCTGGTGCGGAACCACCGGGCGCCGTCGCCGCCCGCCGGCGGGGCATCCGCGGCGGGCTCGGTCCGGAACGCGGCGGCCGTCGCGGCGTCGTCGCCGACGTACCCGGTGGCGAGCACGGGCCCGCCGAGCTCGACCACCCCGACCCCCGCACCCACCCCCGCGTCGGGGGAGGCCGCGTCGGGGGAGGCGAGGCGCACCCGCACGCCGCGCAGGGGGACGCCGTCGTACACGCACCCCCCGGCGGTCTCCGACATCCCGTAGGTCCGCACGACGCGGACGCCGGCGTCGCGGGCCTGCTGCAGCAGGCGCGGCGGCGTCGCGGCGCCGCCGAGCAGGACGCCCGCGCAGCGGGCCAGCGCGCGCAGCCCGCGCGGGGCGCCGTCGTCCGCCGCGGCCACCAGCCGGTGCAGCTGGGTGGGCACCAGCGACGCGTACACCGGGTCGTCGCCGTGGCGCAGCGCGGGCTCGAGCAGGTCCGCGAAGCCGTCGGGGGTGAACGTGCCGGGGCCCCCGGCCGCCGTGAGCGGCGTGCCGGCGAGCACCGAGCGCACCACGACCTGCAGCCCCGCGACGTGCGTCGGCGGCAGCGTGAGCACCCAGCGCCCCGGCCCGCCGAGGCGCTCGTGGGTCGCGGTGGCCGACGCGCGCAGCGCCGCCGCCGACAGGGCGACCTCCTTCGGCACCCCGGTCGACCCCGAGGTGCGGACCACGAGGGCGGTGCCCGCGGGGAGCGGGGCCGCGGTGACGCGCGGCAGCGGGACGACGGCGGGGCCGCCGTCGAGCGCCCTGCGCACGGCGGCGGTCAGGTCGGGGACGTGGGGGGTGTCGGGCTGCACCGGCCCAGGGTAGGCACGCCCGCCGGGCCGGGATGCTGCAGGGTTGCCGCCGGGTACGGGGCACCTCGTATCGTGGGCGGCTCCGGCCGGACGCGCGGTCCGTCGCCGGGCGAGCCAGTCGAGGAGGACCTGATGCCCGCACCGCACGCCCGTCGTGCCGCCCGTCGTGGCACCCTGCGCGCGCGCGGAGCCGTCGCCGTGGCGGCGGCGCTCGCCCTGCTCGCGACGGCGGGGTGCAGCCCGGGGGCCGACCAGGCCCCCACCGTGACGGTCGCGCCCGACCCGGCGGTGCCGAAGTCTGCGCCCCCCGAGCCGGTGCCCCCGCCGAAGCCCAAGCCGAAGCCCGTGGTGTGGCCGCTGACCGGAGGGAAGACCGGGACGAAGAAGGTGCCGCGCCGCGCGTCGGTCGCGGTGAAGATCGAGAACTCGCCCGTGTCGCGACCGCACACCGGGCTGCACCGCGCGGACATCGTGTGGGAGCAGGTGGTCGAGGGCGGCATCAGCCGGTTCGTCGCCGTCTACCACTCGGACCTGCCGAAGGCCGTGGGCCCGGTCCGGTCCGTGCGCCCCATGGACCCGGCGATCGTGGCGCCGATGCGCGGGATCCTGGCCTACACCGGCGGGCAGCCGCCGTTCATCCGCGCGGTGACCGAGGCCAACGTGCAGTCGGTCCTCATGGACCGGGGGTCGCCCGGGTTCCACCGCAGCGGCGCCCGGCTCGCGCCCCACAACGTGTACGGGAACGTTCGCACCTTCGCCGCGCAGGCGGGCAAGGGCCGTGCCAAGCCGCCGGCGGCGCAGTTCCACTACGCCCGCTCCTACGGGAAGGGGTCCACGTCCGAGGGGCGCAAGGTCAGGACCGCCGACGTGCGCCTCTCCGCCGCGCAGCGCACCGTCTGGACCTGGAGCGCCACCGCGAAGAAGTACGCCCGCAGCGACGGCGGCACGCCGTCCGTCTCGTCGGGCAGGCGGGTGGCGGCGCGCAACGTGCTGCTGATGTCCACCCGGGTGGTCAACACCGGCTACCGCGACCCGGGCGGCGCGCCCGTGCCGAAGACCCAGATGGTCGGCAAGGGCAAGGGGGTGCTGCTCTCCGCCGGCCGGGCGATCCCCGTGACCTGGAAGAAGAAGAGCGAGCGCGAGCCGGTGCGGCTGCGCACGGGCGGCGGCGACCCGGTGCTCCTGAACCCCGGCAACCTGTGGGTCGAGCTCGTGCCACGCGGGGACGGGTCGTGGCGGCTGCCGTGAGGGTACGCGTCGTAGGGTGAGCACGAACGTGAGCCAGCCCACACCCGCACGGGAGGCGCGATGCCCCGCACGACCCCGATCCGCAGCCGGCCCGCGGCGGCCTGCGTCGCCGTCGTCGTCCTCGCGCTGACGGCCTGCACCTCCGGCGGCGACCCTGAGCCCACCGTGACGCCGTCGGCGGACAAGAGCGGGCCGCCCGCGCCCGACGAGGTGCCGGCGTGGCCGCTCACCGGGGTCCCGTCCGACGACGTCGCGCAGCGCCCCGCCCTCGCGGTGAAGGTCGAGAACGCCCCCGAGGCTCGCCCGCAGACCGGGCTGGAGGCGGCGGACATCGTCTGGGAGGAGGTCGTGGAGGGCGGCATCACCCGGTTCGTGGCGGTGTACCACTCGACGATCCCGGACACGGTGGAGCCGGTGCGCTCGGTGCGGCCCATGGACCCGGCGATCGTGGCCCCGCTGGACGGCATCCTCGCCTACTCGGGCGCGCAGCCCCCGTTCATCGAGGCGGTCGAGAAGTCGGGCACCCAGTCCGTGATCATGGACCGCGGCGACGCCGGCTTCAGCCGGGACCCGGAGCGGTCCGCGCCGCACAACGTGATCGGCGACATGCACGCCTTCCTCGACCAGGCCGACGACGAGCGCACCGCGCCGCCGCCCGCCCAGTTCGCCTACGCCGACGAGGCCGGCGAGGGCACCGCCGCGACGGACGGGAAGAAGGCCGGCACGTTCGACGTCGAGCTGAGCCCGGCGCAGCGCAGCGTCTGGGACTGGTCCGGCAAGCAGGACGCCTGGCTGCGCAGCGACGGGTCCACGGAGGCGGTCTCGACCTCGGGGGACCGGCTGGCCGCGGCCAACGTGCTGGCGCTCTCGGCCGACGTGGTCGACACCCGGTACAAGGACCCGTCCGGCGCGCCCGTGCCGGAGACGAAGCTGGTCGGCTCCGGCAAGGGCGTGCTCGCCTCCGGCGGGAAGGTCGTCGCGGTGGAGTGGTCCAAGAAGGACGTGGCGTCGCCGGTCGAGCTCACCCGGGGCGGGGAGCCCGTCGAGCTCGACCCCGGCAGCACCTGGGTCGAGCTGGTGCCGAAGAAGTCCGGGAGCTGGACGACGCGCTGAGCGTGCCCGCTCAGAAGGCGTACGGGAACGCCGACCAGTCGGGGTCGCGCTTGGCGAGGAAGGCGTCGCGTCCCTCGACGGCCTCGTCGGTCAGGTAGGCCAGGCGCGTCGCCTCCCCGGCGAACACCTGCTGGCCCATCAGGCCGTCGTCGGCGAGGTTGAACGCGAACTTCAGCATCCGCACCGCCTGCGGGGACTTGCCCGCGACGGTCCGCGCGTACTCGATCGCGAGCCCCTCGAGGTCGTCGTGCTCGGCGACCTCGTTGACCGCGCCCCACCGCTCGGCGTCGTCGGCCGAGTACTCGCGGGCGAGGAAGAAGATCTCGCGGGCCCGCTTCTGGCCGACCTGCCGGGCCAGGTACGCCGACCCGTAGCCGCCGTCGAACGAACCCACGTCGGCGTCGGTCTGCTTGAACCTCCCGTGCTCGCGGCAGGCGATCGTCAGGTCGGCGACCACGTGCAGCGAGTGTCCGCCGCCCGCGGCCCAGCCGTCCACCACGGCCACGACGACCTTCGGCATGGTGCGGATCAGCCGCTGCACCTCGAGGATGTGCAGCCTCCCGGCCCGCGCGGGGTCGACGGCGTCCGCGGTCTCGCCGGCGCCCCCGCCGTCGTCGGCCGTCGTGTACTGGTAGCCCGACCGCCCGCGGATGCGCTGGTCGCCGCCGGAGCAGAACGCCCACCCGCCGTCCTTGGCCGACGGGCCGTTGCCCGTGAGCAGGACGGTGCCGACGTCGGACGTCATGCGGGCGTGGTCGAGCACGCGGTACAGCTCGTCGACCGTGTGCGGGCGGAACGCGTTGCGCACCTGGGGGCGGTCGAACGCCACGCGCACGACGGGCAGGTCGCGCACGACCCGGCCGGCGCCGTCGCGCTCGACGCCCCGGTGGTAGGTCATGTCGGTGAGGTCGTCGAAACCTGCGACGTCACGCCAGCGGACGGGGTCGAACGTCTCGGACACGGGCCGGGGAAGCGTTGCGCTGCTCACGCCGTCACCCTAGTTCGTCGACCGGTCCGTCGACTGCTTCGTCGACCCGGTGCCAGGCCGAGCACCAGGCCCAGGCCGACGACGAGCGCGCCGGCGACGGCGTGCGGGCTCGCCGTCTCGGCGCCGAGGGCCAGCGACGCCGCGAGCGCCGCGACGGGCACCAGCCCGGCGAACAGGCCGGCGCGGGCGGGGCCGACGCGGGCGAGGCCGGTGTACCAGAGCAGGAACGCGACCGCGGTGAGGACGACGGAGAGGTAGGCCAGCGCCACGAGCTCGCCGCCGTCCGGCACGGCGAGGAACGGTCCCGGCGCGAGCAGGCCGAGCAGCACCAGCTGCGGGACGGCCGCGCAGCACGCGTACGCCGACACGCGCAGCGGCCCGAGCGTCGGCAGCAGCGGCACGGCGAGCAGCGAGAACGCCGCCTCGCACGCGAGCGCCCCGACCGCGAGCACCAGGCCGAGCGGGTCGGCCGACCCGAGGCCCTCGACGAGCACCACCCCGGCCGTCACGACGACCGCCGCCGCGAGGGTCCGGAGGGCCAGGTGGCGCTCGCGCACGGCCTGCGTGACGGCGAGCACCACGGGCGTGGCGCCCACCACCGCACCGACGAGGGAGGGGTCGGCGCGAGAGGTGGCGAGCACGACGAGCACGCTGAACCCGGTCAGCCCCGTCGCGGCCAGGGCGGTGAGGCGCCCGGCCTGGCGCAGGCTCGGCAGGACGAGGCGCTCTCGCCGCCACACCATGACGGCGAGCAGGCACAGCGCGGCGACCGCGTACCGCACCGCCTGCCCGCCCGCCAGGGGGTAGTCGACGAGTGCCGCGGAGGCGGTGAACGACGCGCCGACGAGCGCCATCGCGGCGGCGCAGAGGACGTACGCGGCTTCCGGTGGTCGAGCCTGTCGAACCCGGGGTGAGGTCGGGTAGCCGGGGTCGACGGCGCGTGTCGTGGACGTCATGCCGACGACGCTACGAGCGGGCTGGACCGGTGGGCAGGGCCAGTTCGCTCCTGGTTCACTGGGCCAGATGAGGACGAGCGTGTCGGTGCGCGGCCGGAAGGGGAGCGTGACGCGATGAGGCGGCTGCAGCCGGAGGACCTGCTCCTCGTGCTGGGTGCCCGCCCGCGGGCCGAGGTCGGAGCCTGGCTGCGCGACGGCCTCCGGGACGCCGTCGCGGCGGGTCGGCTGGAGGCGGGCGCGACGCTGCCGTCGTCGCGGTCGGCGGCGGCGGGCCTGGGCGTCGCGCGGGGCACCGTGGCGGCGGCGGTCGACGAGCTCGTGGGAGAGGGGGTGCTCGAGAGCCGCCCGCGCTCGGGCGTCGTCGTCGCCGACCTCGACCGGCGCCCGCGGGGGACGGCGCCCGGGCCCGCCCGCCCCGGCGCCGCGGCGGAGCGTCCGGCCAGCGTCGGGGCACCCGACCCGGCGCTCTTCCCGCGCGCCGCCTGGGCGCGCGCCGTGCGGGACGCGATGCGCGAGCTGCCCGACGCCGAGCTGGGCTACCCGGACCCGCAGGGGCTGCTCGGGCTGCGCGAGGCGCTCGCCGCCCACCTGCGGACCGCGCGCGCCGCCCCGGTCGAGGCCGAGGACGTGGTGGTCGTGAGCGGCGTGGCGCAGGGGCTGGCGCTGCTCGGCGAGGTGCTCGCCGGCGGGCTGGGCGGCCGGCGGGTGGTCGTCGAGGACCCCGCGTCGCCCGGCGTCGTCGGGCAGCTGCGCGGCGCCGGGCTGGAGGTCGTCCCGGTGCCGGTCGACGGCCGCGGGCTCCGGACCGACGCCCTGCCCGACGCCGCGGCGGCCGTGGTGACGCCCGCCCACCAGTTCCCGCTGGGCGTCGTGCTGGCCCCGGACCGCCGGCGCGAGCTGGTCGCCTGGGCCCGGGACGGCGGCCGCCTGCTGCTGGAGGACGACTACGACGCCGAGCTCCGGTACGACCGGCAGCCGGTCGGCGCACTGCGGGGCCTGGACCCGGACCACGTCGCGCTGCTCGGCTCGGTGTCCAAGCTGCTGTCCCCGGCGCTGCGGCTGGGCTGGGTGGTCGCGCCGGCCGGGGTGCGGGAGGCGCTCGTCGACACCAAGCGCCGCGCCGACCTCGGCTGCTCGGTGCCGGAGCAGGCCGCGTTCGCCCGGCTGATCGCCGACGGCGCGTACGCGCGGCACCTGCGCCGCGCCCGCCTGGAGTACAGGCGCCGCCGGGGGGTGCTGCTCGACGCGATCGCGCGCGCCGCGCCGCACCTCCCCGTCGAGGGCGTCGCCGCGGGCCTGCACCTCGTCGTGCGGCTGCCGGACGGCGACGGCGAGGCGCGGGCGGTGTCCGCGCTGCGCGCCGCCGGCATCCCGGCCGAGCCGCTGTCCAGCACGTCGGCGCACCCCGCGACCTGGGGCGTCGTCGTCGGCGCGGCCCGCGTGCAGGGGGCGCCCGTCCCGCGCGTCGTCGAGATCCTGCGGTCGGCCGCGGAGGGCGCCGCCGGTCGTGTGTAGCTTGCTTCACATCGAGAGTGAAGTGTGCTTCACTCGTCGTCATGCTGACCCGCGTGACGCGCACCCTGGTGGCGACAGCCGTGATCCTGGCCGCGGTGGGTGGCCTGCTCGGTGCGGTCCTCGGCCGTGACCCGGGCGCCGGCGGTCTCGACGGCGCGCTGCTGGGGCTCGCGGTCGCCTTGGCGGTCGGGGTGCACCTGCTCGTGCGGTCCGCGGCCGGCCGGGGCGTCGAGGCGTCGTCGCCAGAGGCGGCCGAGGACTCCGTCGAGCGCCGGGTCTGGGTGGCGGCCAGCTCCGCGACGTTCGTCGACGCCGTGAGCGTTCTGGTCCTGGTCGCGTTGCTGGGGCTGTGGGCCGAGGGCCCGTTGCTCCGCTGGCTACCGCTCGCCGGCCTCGCCGTCGTCCTGGCCGACCTCGGGGTCCGCGTGCGGCGCGGGTGGCGCCGGCAGGTGGGCGACGGTGCGTAGCCGGGTACGGGAGCTGCGCTCGGCCGCGGGCCTGACGCAGGCGGACCTGGCCGCACGGGTCGCGGTGTCGCGGCGCACGATCATCTCGATCGAGCAGGGCCGCTTCGACCCCAGCCTCCCGCTGGCGTTCCGCCTCGCGCGGGCGCTCGGCACCCGCGTGGACGAGCTGTTCATCCCCGACGACGACGGTGACCAGGCCGTCGACGTCCGATCCGACGAAGGAGTGGCCTGATGGCGTTGCTGGTGGTGGCGATGGTGCTTGCGGTCGGGGTGTGGCTGATGACCGTGGCGGCGGCCCGCGGGCGCATCGGCGCCAACGGCGCGATCGGCATCCGCACGCCCGCCACCCAGCGCTCACAGGAAGCCTGGGTCGCGGCTCACCGTGCGGCGTTGCCGCTGGTGACCTGGGGCGGTCTGGCGGTCGTGGTCGCTGCCCTCGTCGTGGTGCTCGGTGGGTTCCTCGAGCCCACCGCGCTCGAGATGGTGGGCATCACCCTGGTCCTGGCGGAGGGCGTCCTCGCCGTGATCGCCGGCGTCGTCGCTCACCGTGCGGCTGCGCGGGTGCCCTCGCCGTGAGCGGTGCGCCGGACTCGCGAGGCCCCGTCCCCGCCGAACTGTTCACCGCGCCCACGCCGGGAGGGATGCGGGGCCTCGGCGTCGGCATCGCTGTGGTCGAGGCTGTCGCGATCGGCTGGGCGGTGACGGCGCTGCGCGGCGACCCCGGGCTCCTGGTCGCCACGCTCGTACCGATCGCCGTCGGGGCGCTCGTCGCCTGGGCGCTCATGGTCTGCCGGATCTCGGTCACGGTCGCGGACGACTTCGCGGTCTTCGCGTTCCGCCCGCTGCACCGGGCCGTCGTCGAGACCGCGGAGATCGAGTCCGTCGAGCTCGTGGACCGGGTGGACCCGGCCCGCCTCGGCGGCGTCGGGCTGCGCCGGATGCCGGGCAAGGTCACGGGTCTCCTGTGGGGGCCCGGACCCGGGGTCGAGGTCCGCACGTCGCGCGGCGCGCGGATCGTGGTGGCGGTCCCCGCCGCCCGCGAGCTGCACGACGCGCTGTCCGCGGCCCGGGTGCGGCACGCCACCGACTGACCGCCGCGCGCCCCTACTCGGTGTCGCGGTCGGGGTCGCGGCCGGTCCCGTCGGCGGTCTCCGCGCGGGCGGCCGTCACGTCGCCAGGAAGGTCGACCTCGTCGGGCACGTCGACGCCCTCGGGCGTGATCGGCCGGTCGGCGGGCTCGACCGCGAGCGCGAACTCGTCCCCGTGCTCGGTGACGCCGGCGATGACCGCCTGCTTGACGGCCTCCCGGGCGTACTTCTGCCGGACGATCATCGGGTCGGAGTTGAGGTCCCGGGTCAGCGAGACCATCAGCAGCACCATCACGACCACGAACGGCAGGGCGACCAGGATGGTGAGGTTCTGGAGCCCGGTGAGCGCGTCGTTCCCGCCCACGAGCAGCATCACCGCGGCGACCGCACCCGTCGCGACACCCCAGAAGATGACGTTGGGACGACTCGGTTCGGCGCTGCCGCGCTGCGACAGCGTGCCCATGACGATGGAGGCGGCGTCCGCGCCGGAGACGAAGAAGATCCCGACCAGGATCATCACGATCACGGTGGTGAGCGACTGCCACGGGTACTCGCCGAGCATCCCGAACAGCTGCGCCTCCGTCTCCCCGGCGCCGGCGATGTCGGTGCCGCCCTTCTGGAGGAAGATGCTCGCGCCACCGAAGACGCAGAACCACACGACGGTGACCAGGCTCGGCACCAGGAGGACACCGCCGACGAACTGGCGGATCGTCCGGCCGCGGGAGATCCGGGCGATGAACATGCCGACGAAGGGCGTCCAGGAGATCCACCAGGCCCAGTAGAAGACGGTCCACTGCGCCAGCCAGTCGCTGGTGGAGACACCGCCGGGGGTGGTGGAGCTGTCGGCGCCGGTCCGGGCCGCCATCATCGCCAGGTCCTGGACGTAGGTGCCGATCGAGTTCGGGATGAGGTTCAGGATGAACACCGTCGGCCCGACCACGAAGACGAACACCGCCAGCGCCAGGGCCAGCACCATGTTGATGTTCGACAGCCACTGGATGCCGCGGGCGACGCCCGAGACCGCCGAGAGCACGAAGCAGGCCGTGAGCACCGCGATGATCACGACCAGGACGCCGTTGCCGACGTCGCCGGCCCAGCCGACGACCTGCAGGCCGCTCTTGATCTGCAGCGCACCCAGCCCGAGCGAGGCGGCCGACCCGAACAGCGTCGCGAAGATCGCGAGCATGTCGATGACCTTCCCGACCGGGCCGTGCGCACGCCGGCCCAGCAGCGGCTCGAACACCGAGGAGATCAGCTGCTTGCGGCCCTTGCGGTAGGCGCTGTAGGCGATCGCCAGCCCGACCACGGCGTAGATCGCCCAGGGGTGCAACGTCCAGTGGAACATCGTGGTGGACATCGCGTGCTGGACGGCCTCGGGGTTGCCGGCGTCGACGGTGCCCGGCGGCGGGTCCACGTAGTGGGCGAGCGGCTCGGCGACCCCCCAGAAGATCAGCCCGATGCCCATACCGGCGGAGAACATCATCGCCACCCAGGACACCGTGCGGAACTCGGGCGCCTCGCCGTCGGCACCGAGGGGGATGGCGCCGAACTTGCTGATCGCCAGCCACAGGCTGTACACGACGAACAGGCTGGCGGTCAGCACGAAGAGCCAGCCCATGTTCGTGGTCACCCAGCCCAGGGCCGTGCTGGAGGCGCTGGCCAGGCCGTCGGTGTCGACGAAGCCCCAGACGAGGAAGGCGACGGCCACGGCAGCGGTGACCCCGAAGACGGTCCAGTCCACCGGGCTGCGCCGGTGCTCGTCGACCCCGATCGGGTAGTCCAGGGCCGGGTGTGGCACCACCTCGGCGGTGGGCGACCTGAGCGCGCGCCCGACCCTGTCGGCCGCGTCGTGCGCGTGCCGCCGCGCGCCACGCTGTTCGACCTTGCCCGATTGCTCGTTCACTGCGTGACCCCGTCCGTGTCTTTGACGTCAGCTCCTCGTGACCCAGGTGGGACGGGGACCGACGGTCTCGCACCCGGCCCCCCTGTGCAAACGCTGTGGACCACCCGCACGTCGCGGGCAAGCCCGGGCGACGGCACGCCCGGCGCCGTTCCCGCCCGAACGGCGGGTGCGGGCGCACGATGAAGGCATGACCACGCCAGCAGCCGGCGACGAGGTGGTGGACCCGGAGGACGTCGCGCACGAGATCTTCGTGTACGACGCGGAGACGGTCCGCCGCGCCGCCCAGCGCCTCGGCGGCCGGCCGGCGCCCAGCCCGCTCGCGTACGAGCCGGACCTCACCGAGTTCGTCGACTGAAGCGGAACCGCCGACTCAGTCGACAAGAGAATGCTCTGAGCCGGCGGCCCGAGCGCGGCCGGTACCCGAGGGTGGAGGAGCGGCGCATGGGTGCAGCAGTCGGCCAGTCGCTGCCCGTCGCGGTGGGCGTGCTCATCAGCCCGCTGCCGATCGTGGCGGTGGTGCTCATGGTCGTCAGCCGGCGTGCGAAGGCCGACGCGGCCGCCTTCCTCGCCGGGCGGTCAGGGCGCCGGGGCAGAACAACGCCGTGATCATGGCGGTCCTGCTGCTGGTCATCGGCGCCAAGATGATCGGCGACGGCGTCTCCACGATCTGACCCGGGCGCGGCCTAGGCTGAGGGCGTGTCGTCACCGCAGCCCTCGATGCTCGCACCCCTGGTCTGGTCGACCCCGCTGCGCTCGCGCTTCCGCGGCCTCGACGTCCGCGACGGCGTCCTGCTGCGGGGCGACGCGGGCTGGGGCGAGCTCTCGCCGTTCTGGGACTACGACGACGCGGAGTCGGTGACCTGGCTCCGCGCGGCCCGGGAGGCGGCGGACGTCGGGTTCCCCGACCCGGTGCGCGAGCGGGTGCCCGTCAACGTGACCGTGCCCGCGGTCGGTCCGCAGCGGGCGCGCGAGATCGTCCTCCGCTCCGGGGGCTGCCGCACCGCCAAGGTCAAGGTGGCCCAGCGCGGGCCCGCGCGCCAGGGACGACCGGGCGAGGTCGAGCCGCTGGCCGCCGAGGCGGAGCGGGTCGCGGCGGTGCGGGCGGCGTTCGACGAGCTGTACGGGCCGGGCACCGGCGCGGTCCGGGTGGACGCCAACGGGGCGTGGACGCTCACCGAGGCACTGGCCCGCATCCCCGTGCTGGACGCCGAGGCGCGCGGGCTGGAGTACGTCGAGCAGCCGTGCGCGACCGTCGCCGAGCTGGCCGCCGTGCGCCGCGGGCTGTCCGTGGCCGTGCCCGTGGCCGCCGACGAGTCCATCCGGCGTGCCGCCGACCCGCTGCGGGTGGTGCGCGAGGACGCCGCCGACGTCGTCGTGCTCAAGGTGCAGCCCCTCGGCGGCGTGCGCGCGTGCCTCGAGCTCGCCGAGCAGGTGGGGCTGCCCGTGGTGGTGTCGTCGGCGCTGGAGTCGTCCGTGGGGCTCGCCGCCGGCGTCGCGCTGGCCGCCGCCCTGCCCGACCTGCCGTACGCGTGCGGCCTGGCGACGGCCCAGCTCCTGGAGCGCGACGTCGTCGCCGACCCGCTGCTGCCCACCGACGGTGCCCTCGACGTGCGCCGCCGGGAGCCCGACGCCGAGGCGTGCGCCGCCGCCGCCCCCGACGAGGGGACCCGGGACCGGTGGCTCGCCCGGCACGGGCGGCTGACGGCGCTGCTGGCGCAGGTGCCCGCATGAGCGCCGGGGTGCCGCCGTCGGTCGCGGCGGCGCGGGCGCTCGTCGTCGACCTCGCCGGGCGGGGCGTGCGCGACGTCGTGCTCGCCCCCGGCTCCCGCTCCGCCCCGCTCGCGTACGCGCTGGCCGAGGCCGCGGACGCGGGGCGCCTCACCCTCCACGTGCGCGTCGACGAGCGGTCGGCAGGGTTCCTCGCGCTCGGCCTGGCCCGCGCGAGCGAGCCGGTCGACGGCGGCCCGGGCGACGGCCCGGTCCACCTGCCGCGGCCCGTCGCCGTCGTCACGACCTCCGGCACCGCCGTCGCGAACCTGCACCCGGCGGTGCTCGAGGCCCACCACGCCGGCGTGCCGCTGGTGCTGCTCACCGCCGACCGCCCGCACGAGCTGCGCGGCACCGGCGCCTCCCAGACCACCGACCAGGTGGGGATCTTCGGCCCGGCGGTGCGGTACGCCGTCGACGTGCCCGCCCCCGACGGGCGCGAGGGTGAGCTGCGCGACCTGCTCGCCACGACCGGCCGGGCGCTCGCCGCCGCGCAGGGGCTGCGCGACCGCCACCCCGGCCCCGTGCACGTGAACCTCGCGTTCCGCGACCCGCTGCACCCGGCCGCCGTGCTCGAGCCGCCGCCGCCGCAGGAGACGTGGCCCGACGGGTTCCGGCGCACCGTCGTGGTCCCGCCCGCCCCCGGGCCGGGCGCCGACCCCGCCCTGGGCGGCGACCCGGCCCGGACGCTCGTCGTCGCGGGCGACGGCGCCGGCCCCGGCGCCCGCACGATCGCCGAGGCGCAGGGCTGGCCGCTGCTCGCCGAACCGTCGTCCGGCGCCTGCGGCGGCCCGAACGCGGTCGCGGCCTACCGCTGCGTGCTGGCGGTCGACGAGCTGACCCGCGACGTCGAGCAGGTCGTCGTCCTCGGCCGGCCGACGCTGTCGCGGCCGGTGCAGCGCCTGCTCGGCCGGCCCGACGTCACGGTGACCGTCGTCGCGCCCGGCGGGGGGCCGTGGCCGGACGCCGCGCGCCACGCCGAGCGGGTCGTGACGTCCCTGGCCGAGAGCTGGTCCGCGCCGGCGCCGCACGAGGGCTCCCCGGGCGGCGGGCCCGGGGAGTTCCTCGCCCGCTGGCGTGCCGCCGGCCGGGCCGCGGCGGCCGTCGTCGACGAGGCCACGGCCGACGACGCCGTCGCGGGCGAGCTCGTCGACGCCGCGCACGCACCGCTGGCCGTGGCGCGCGCCGTGGCCTCCGTGCTCGGCCCGAACGACCTCCTGGTCGTGGGCTCCTCCAACCCCGTGCGCGACCTGGACCTGGTGCTCGGGCTCGACCACCCGCAGGCCGGCGACCTGCCCGACGTCGTCGCGAACCGGGGCCTGGCCGGCATCGACGGCACCGTGTCGACCGCGTTGGGCGTCGCGCACTCCGCGGCCCGCCTCGGCCGGCGCACGCGGGCGCTCGTCGGCGACCTCACCTTCCTGCACGACGTCGGCGGGCTGCTGCGCGGACCCGACGAGCCGTCCGTGGACCTGGAGATCGTCGTCGTGAACGACGACGGCGGGTCGATCTTCGCGACGCTGGAGCACGGCGAGCTGGCCGCGGCCTCGCCGGCCGGGGCGAGCACCTTCGAGCGGGTCTTCGGCACGCCGCACGGCGCCACCCTCGCGCAGCTGTGCGCCGGCTACGGCGTCGACCACCAGCTGGTGGGCGATGTCGGCTCGCTGCGGCACGCGCTGCAGGCGCCCTCGCGCGGGGTGCAGGTGATCGAGGTGCGCGTGCCGCGCGCCGACCGGCTCGCCGAGACGCGCGACCTCGCCGGCCGGGTCGCCGCCGCGGTGCGCGCTGCCCTGTGACCTGCCCTGTGACCTGCCCTGTGACCTGACCTGTGACCTGACCGGGACGACACGACGCGGGGGCAGGACTCCGTCCCGCCCCCGCGTCGCGCACCGTGGGTGCGGACCGTGCACGCGGACCGTCAGCCGGCGCGCAGCACCGTGCGGGCCTGGTTGCCCGCGTAGTCCTCGAGCACCGCGACCACGCGGCTGTCGCCGGACGCCAGCGTCACGTCCAGGGCGGCCAGCGTCGTGCGGCCACGGATCATCTGCGGCCGCTCACCCTGGTCGTAGGTGGTGTCGAACGAGACCGGCTCGCCGTCCTCCGTCACGGTGAGGGTGTGCCAGTCCGCCAGCGCCGGACGGGTGAGCCTCAGGGACGTGCCGTCCAGCGTGGCCGCCGAGGCGGGGTACGGCGCCACCTCGGTGTCGGCGAGCTCGGCCGTCGCCGACACCGGGGTGCCGGCCGCCGGGCTCACCGTGGCGACGAGGTCGCCGCCGCCCGTGGGCGCACCGTCGAACGTCGCCTCGGTCGCCCCGGGCCGCACGGCCGTGCGCCGGGCGTACCCGTCGTTGCCGGCGTCGTCGGCCGCGACCGTGACGACCGTGCGCGAGCGGGCGGGCTCGTCCCACGACACGGTCACCGAACCGTCCTTCCCCGCCGTCGCGGTGACGTCGCCCGGACCCCGGGTGAGGTCGTACCGCACCGTCGCCGGCGCGCTCTCGCTGCCGTCGTGACCCACCGCGACCAGCTCGAGCGTGCCGCGCGTGCCGGTGAAGTGCTTGGCGTACAGGACGTCGTCGTACACGCCACCCAGGTACTCGCCGTCGGCGTAGACGTCGTAGCGGGCGACGTCGTCGTAGTCGTCGAGGTCCCACCGCAGGAACAGCTCGTCGGACGACGGGAGCGCGCGGTCGATCACGAAGCCGCGCGGGCGCTCCGGCGTCCGGTCGACGCCGTCGGTCACGGCGATCTTCCCGACGTTGACCTGGTAGTCCTCGACGGGCTGGTCGCCCGCGCGCACCCCGAGGCCGAGCGTCGAGATCGTCTCGCCCGCGTACTGCGAGAGGTCGACCTGCACGGTGCGCCAGCCGCCGGTCGCGGCGCCGGACCCCTCGACCGGGACCTCGACGACCTCGTCCGGGTCGGAGGCGAGCACGAGCGCGAGCGTGAGCTGCGTGTCGTCGTCCGCCGGCTTCGCGTACGTGAGCTCGACGCTGGTGCCGCCGGTGACGTCGAGGTCCGACTTGAACAGGCGCACGAGGTTGTCGGAGGCCAGGTCGCCCGAGACGGCCAGCGAGCTGCCGCCCTCGTACGCGCCGAGCTTCTCGTAGCCGAACCGGTCGGCGGCGGCGTAGTCGGGGCCGTAGTCGTAGTCAGCCTGCAGCGGGTCCTCGTCGCCGGCCGCCTCCGTCCACCACTGCCACGTGACCGGCAGGTCCTGCACCCCGATGTTGCCCCACTCCGCGTCGGAGGAGAGCTCGCCGTCGTGCCAGTAGCCGAGGCCGTGGCCGGTGTTGAAGCTCGTCGCGAAGGTGGTGCCCGTGATCGCGGTGCGCTCGGCGACGTAGGACGACATGCCCTGCCACTCGCCGTCGGCGGGGGCCGTGGCGTCCGTGCCCGTGGGCGAGCCGGTCCACCACCGGCGCTCGCGGTCGAAGACCTGCGCCTGCGCGGCGTCGTCGGTCTTGTCGGCGAAGTCGGCGTGCACGAAGTCGGCGCCGAGCGTCGCGACCGCGTTCATCGGCGCGCCGTCCGCGCCGAGGTTGTCCTGCAGGTCGTACGGCTGGTCGAACTGGTACATGCCCGCCTCGACGCCCGCGAAGACGGTCTCGCGCGGGTCCAGGCCCAGCGACCGGGCGTGCTCGGCCGAGGCCGTGAGCTTGTCGTGGTCCCACCAGTAGTTGAGGAAGATCGAGTCGGCCAGGTCGCCCTTGTCCGCGTCGCGCACGAACGGGCTGTTGCGGGGCGTGAACTCGTTCTCGTACAGCTTGTCGCCCGTGTCCGCGTCCACGGAGTCGTACCACTGGACGTACAGGCCCTCCGCGCGCAGCTGGGCGAGGAAGTCCTGGTAGACGGCGACGTCCTCGGCGGCGACCTTGCTCTGCTCCTGGTTGACGAAGTACCCGTCGAAGCCGAAGTACTCGGCGACCTCGGCGAGCTTGCGCGCGGCGGGGAACTCGCCGTCCTCGTCGCGCACCAGCAGCTCGCGGTAGTCCTGGGAGCCGCGGTCGTTGTCGGAGAAGAAGATGCCGCCCAGGGAGCGGACGCCGTTGCGGTGCGCCGCGTTCGTGTAGCCCGGGTTGGGCAGGTTCACCGCGCCGAACTCGAACCAGCGCTGGGTCCACTCCGCCTCGGGGTCGTACAGCTCCTCCGGCACGCCGCCCGACGCCATCCCGTGCCAGGAGGCGTAGACGTCCGTGTACTGCCAGAAGCTGAACAGGTGCTGGCTGAACTCGTTCGTGTACGGGTGCGACTCGAAGAACGCGTTGCCGTAGTCGCCGGCCAGCGTGAGCGCCTGCGTCTCGGCAGGGAGGGACGGGTCGCGCTGGGTGGAGGGGTCGGCGTCCGCGCGCTCCTGCAACGGAACGCGGGCCCGCAGCAGCTCGGCCCCGGGGTCGGTGGCCGGGTCCCAGGCCAGCAGCGCGTCCGGGTTGTACCCGTGCTGGGCGGGCTGGTTCGCGCCCTTCGCGCTGTCGCCCTCCCACGGGAGGGTGTCGCTCGCGGCGGCCGCCCCCGCCCCGGCGAGGGTGACCGCGAGGGCGGCGGCGAGCGTCGTGCCGGCGCGCGCCCCGGGGGCGCGGCGGGATGGTCGTGGCCTGGCCATACGTCTCTCTCCTTCGTGAGTGATGGTCGCCGGCGGCAGCCGGGTCAGGGAACGTGCGGGCGCACCGTCCGGGTCAGCCCGTCGACGTGCAGCTCCGTCGTGCACAGGGACGACGCCGGGTCCGCGAAGACGCGCGCGGCGGGGACGTCCCACGTGATGTCGGCGGTGGCGCCGGGGGCGACGTCCACGCGGCCGAACGCGACGAGCTCGCGCAGCCGGGGCGCGCGCGTGCCGCCCGTCCGGTGCGCCAGGACGCGGACCAGGGCGTCGGCGGGCTCGTCGTCACGGCTGGTCACCGTGGCGGTGACGCGCACCCCGTGCGCCCCGGGGACCGCCTCGAGGCCGGTGACGGCGACGTCCCGGTAGCGCAGCCCGTGCCCGAACGGCAGGAGCACCGGGTCGGGGACGTCGCGATAGACGTCCTGGGCCGTCTGCCGGTCGTTGTGGCGCACGGGGACGACGCCGGGGTGCCGAGGGAGGGTCATCGGCAGGTGGCCGGTGGGCTCGGCGCGGCCCGTGAGGACGTCGGCCACCGCCTCACCGCCCCACGGGCCGGGGTAGCCGGCCCACAGCACGGCGTCGGCGACCTCCAGGACGTCGGTCAGGACGTGCGGGCGCCCGGAGACCACGACCGCGACCAGCGGGGCGTCGGTGGCGTCCCGCACCGCGCGGACGAGCTCGTCCTGGCCGGCCGGGAGCGAGACGTCGGCGAGGTCGACGCCCTCGCCGCCCGTGGCCTGGCCGGCCCGCCCGGCGATGGCGCCGTTGTCGGCGAACGCGTCGTCGTAGGACCGGTGGCTGGTGCCGCCGACCACGACCACGACGGCATCGGCGTCGCGGATCGTCGACGCCTCCACCCGGCCCCCCGCGCCGGCGTGGTCGTCCGGCCCGGCCAGGGCCTCCGCGACCGTGAGCTCGGCGTCGGGAAGCGCGGCGCGCAGCGCGTCCGCGATGCTCGCGGCGGAGCCGGCGGGAAGCGGCGGGACGTAGTCGCCGAGGAGGGCGGGGACGTCGTGCGCCCACGGGCCCACGACGGCGACGCGGCGCAGGTCGGCGCGCCACGGCAGCGCGCCGCGGTTGCTGAGCAGGACGAGCGAGTCGGCGGCCAGCCGCTGCGACGCCGCAGCGGCGTCCTCGCGGGCCCGCTCGAGGCGCACCACGGAGCGCCCGGCGTCGAGGGCGACGGGGACGCCCGCCTCGCCCAGCAGGCCGAGCCGTTCCTTCAGCGCGAGGACGCGGCCCGCGGCGACGTCGAGCGCCCCCGCGACCTCGGCGTCGTCCGCGGCCAGGTCGGCGAGCGTCGTGTAGGCCGTGTCCCACAGCGACAGGTCGACCCCCGCCAGGAGCGCCGCGCGGGCCGCCGCCGGCAGGCTGCCGGTCATGCCCTCCAGACGGTCCACGGCGTGGCCGTCCGCCATGACGACACCGTCGAAGCCGCGCTCGCGCCGCAGGTACGTCGTCAGGAGCTCGGGGCTGGCGCAGCACGGCACGCCGTCGATGTCGTTGTAGGCGGCCATGAACCCGAGCGCCCCGGCGGCCAGCCCCGCCTCGACCGGGGGCAGGTGGAGCTCGGCGAGGTCGTGCGGCCCCAGATGGGCGGACTGGCCGTTGCGGCCGCCCACGGCCTCGCCCTGAGCGGCCAGGTGCTTGAGCACGACGGCGACGCCGTCGTCCCCGACCCGGGAACGGGCCGGGCCCTGCATGCCCTCGACGAGCGCGCGGGTGAGCTCGGCGGCGAGCAGCGGGTCCTCGCCGAACGTCTCCTCGCTCCGGCCCCAGCGCGGGTCGCGCAGCACGTCGAGCGCGGAGACGAGCGCCACGTGCACGCCGCTCGCCGCCAGCTCCGCGGCGACGGCGCGGGCCGCGTCGGCGAGCCGCTCGGGCCGCCACCCCGCGGCCACGGCGAGGTTGACCGGAAGCAGCGTGCCGCCGAGCGCCTGGTGCCCGTGCGGCGCCTCCTCGACCAGCAGCGCCCCGACGCCGTGCCGGTCGGCGGAGGCCACCGCGTCCTGCACGACCTGCGCCGCCTCGGCGCGCTCCTCGGGCCGGATGCCGTCCGCCCACGACCTGCCGGACCACGCGTCGGCCCGGAACAGGCCGTACAGGGCGCCGAGCCCGCCCCAGCGGTCGATCTCCGCCCGCGCCTCGTCGGTCACGCGGAACCCGCCGGGGGTCCGTTCCACGGCCCGCCACCCGAGGAGCCGCTGGTTGACCTGTCCCACCTTCTCGCGGGTCGTCATCCCGGCGAGGAGGGCCGCCACGCGTGGCGTCACGGGGCACCGCCCACGGCCAGCGCCTCGGCGTCGCTGACCGCGGAGTATGCGCTGGCGCCGCTCGCGGCGGGCTGGTGGGAGGTCGTGACGCCGCGCGCGGCGAGGTCGGTGGGGGAGGCCGCCGTCCGCGACGTCACGACGGTCGGCCGTCGGCCGTCGCGGGCCAGGTCCATCCACGCCGTGAAGACGGCGCCGCCCGGCGCGAGGTCCGCGCGCCGCAGCGGCACGTCGTCGGCGTCGACCTCGACGACGACGGCGTCGGTGCGGGCCGCCGGGACCGTGGCCCGCTCGCGCAGGTCCGCCGCGACGGCCGCGAAGGCGCGGCCGATCGGCTTGACGTTCCCGTCGGCGTCGAAGAGGCCGAGGGAGTACTCCAGGTCGGGGAAGTCCGCGAGGGAGCGGTGCACGTCGTGGGAGCACCACCACGTGACGCCCCACAGCGCGGGGCTGTCCGCCGCGTGCCGCACGGCCTGCTCGCAGAAGGCGGGCACGTCCGCCTCGTCGAGGCAGTTCAGCGGCGCGCCGATCTCCTGCAGCCAGACCGGCCGTGCCGGGTCGGTCGCGAAGGCCCGGGACAGCTCCACCAGGTACTCGCCGTGCCGCAGGCTCTCCGTGGACGTCCCGCCGTAGCGCTGCGCGGTGCCGTTGAAGATCCACGAGTGGATGGCCGTCACGTCGCCCAGCCGCGCGGCGTGGGTGGGCAGGAACGGGTGGTCGTCGAGATACCAGACGGCGTCGTACTCGGCGTGCAGCCGCAGCCGGTCGCCGTCCGCGGGGACGGCGTCCAGCAGGGTCCGCACCCAGTGCTCCGCCTCCGCGGGGGTGGCCCGCATCGGGGTCGGGTGCGGGTCGCCGGAGAACTGGTTGACCTCGTTGCCGAGCGTCAGCCCCAGGTAGTTCGGCAGGTCGGCGAGCGCGTCGTGCAGGCTGCGCGCGAGGCCCGCCTGCGCGGCCAGCGCCCCGGGGTCGGTGAACATGTTGGTGGCGTGCCACGACGTGAGCCACGCGGGCACGAAGTCGTAGCTGGACATGTGCCCCTGGATGACGTCGACCGAGGCGTCCAGCCCCGCCTCGCCGGCGATCTGCACGACCCGCCGGACGTCGGCGACCGCGCGGGGCCGGATGAGCGTGCGGTTGGGCTGCAGCACGGGCCAGAACGGGAACACCCGCACGTGGTCCAGGCCGAGCGAGGCGATCGCCTCGAGGTCGCGGCGGACCTCGTCCCAGTCCGGCTCCAGCCAGGAGTAGAACCAGCCCTGGCGAGGCACGTAGTTGACGCCGAACCTCGGCGTGTCCGACTGCACGTTCATCCCTTGATTCCTCCTTGCTCGAGGCCCCGCATGAAGTAGCGCTGCAGGGCCGCGAAGAACACGATGACCGGCACGAGGGCGACGATCGTCCCGGCCGCGATGAGCCGGGGGTCGTCGTAGAACGTCCCGCGCAGGTAGTTGAGACCGACGGTGAGGGTGTAGCTGTTCTCGCTGGAGAGCACCACGAGGGGCCACAGGAAGTCGTTCCAGGCGCCGACGAACGCGAAGATCGCCACGACGCTCACGACACCCTTGACCTGCGGCAGGCAGATCCGCCGGAAGCGCTGCCAGACGTTCGCGCCGTCGATGACGGCCGCCTCCTCGAGCTCGTCGGGGATCCCGAGGAAGGCGTTGCGCATCAGCAGGACGTTCAGCGGGGCGACGAGCATCGGCAGGGCCACCCCGAGGAGGGTGTCGGTGAGGTTCGCGGAACGCACCAGGAGGAACTGGGCGATGATGATCGCCTCCAGGGGCACGAGGAGCGCGGCCACGAACACCGCGGTCGCCACCGGGCGCAACCGCCACCGGAGGCGGCCCAGCGCGAAGCCGGCCAGCGTGGCCAGCACGATGTTGCCGCCCACCACGAGCGCCGCGACCACCACGGAGTTGAGCACGAAGCGCAGCACCGGGATCCGGTCGATCACCCCGGCGAAGTTGTCCAGGGTGGGGTCGGCGGGCAGCAGCTGCGGCGGCACGGCGTAGAGGTCGTCGCCGGGGCCCTTGAGCGCCAGCGAGAGCTGCCACAGCAGCGGCCCGGCGAGCAGCACGAGCATCAGCACCAGGATCGCGTACCTGCCCACGGTGGCCGGGCGCACCCGGTGGCGGGCCCGGGGCCGGGCCGCGACCGCTCGGGGCGCGGCGGTGGTGGTGTCGGCGGCGGTCATCAGTTCTTCCCCTGTCGGTTCTGCACCACGAGCTGCAGCACGAGGAGCGCGGCGAGGACCACGAACATCACGAGGCTGATCGCGCCCGCGTAGCCGGTCTGGGCCTGCAGCCCGGTGCCCTCCCGCTGGATGAGCATGGTCATGGTGGTCACGCTGCCCCCGGGCCCTCCGGTGCCGCCCGTGAGGATGTAGACCTCGCTGAACACGCGGAACGCGGCCACCGACGAGAACATCGCGATGAGCGCCATGGTGTTGCGCACCCCGGGCATGGTCACGGAGCGGAACTGCCGGACGGGGCCCGCGCCGTCCACGGCGGCGGCGTCGTACAGCGCCGGGTCGATGTTGGCGAGGGCGGCCAGGTAGATGACCATGTAGTAGCCCATGCCCATCCAGACCGTCACGATCATGGCGCTGACCAGCAGCAGCCACCGGTCGGTGAGGAACGGGACGGGCGCCCCGACGACGTGCAGCCAGCTCAGCAGGGAGTTCACCAGGCCCCGCGACTCGAGCAGGCTGGTCCACACCAGGCCCGACGCGACGGCCCCCATCACGACGGGCAGGTAGTAGGCGGTGCGGAAGAAGCCCAGCAGCCGACCGCGGCCGGCGGCCAGGGTGGCGAGCACCAGCGGCAGCAGCACCATGAACGGCACGACGCACACCACGTACAGGGTGGAGTTGAGCAGCGCGGTCGTGAACCGCGCGTCGTCCAGCAGAGCCCGGAAGTTGTCGAGGCCGACGAACTGGCCGCCCTTGAGCATCGTGGCGTCGGTGAACGACAGCGCCAGCGTGTTGAGGAACGGGAACAGCGTCATGACGAGCACGAGCGCCAGCGCGCCACCCGCGAACAGGTAGGGCACGTACCAGCGTGGCTGCGACCAGTGACGGGTGCGCCGGCGTCCCTGCGGCGAGGGCGCCGACCGTGCCCGGGGGGTCTGTGAGGTGGTGGTGACGGTGCTCATGGCCTTCTTCGTCTCGTGTCCGGAGGGCGGGCGGCGGTCCGCCGGTGCCGCCCGGGGGACGGGCGGGCACCGGCGGGGCGGCTCACTCGGAGCCGGCGATCCGCTCGTCGGAGTAGGCCACGGTGGCGTCGAGCGCCTCCTGCGCCGTCTTCTTGCCCAGGACGGCCTGCGCGATCTGCTCGTGCAGGAAGACGCTGCTCGCCTCCGAGAACGTGGGCGGGACCCACACCTGCGCCTCGCCGACCTGCTTCGCCGCCTGGACCCGCACCCGGGCGTCGTCCGTGCCGTCGTCCTCGGTGAAGAACGGGTCGTCCAGGCTCCCCTCCGCGGACGGGAACACGGAGGCCTCCTTGGCGAACGACATCTGGTTCTCGGCACCCGTGACGAACCGCGCGAAGGCGATCGCGGTGGGCGTGTTGTCGGACTGCGAGCTCACCGCGAGCGACTCGAGGTACATGTTCGGCGCGGTGTTCGCGATGGCGGGGACGACCTCGACGTTCTTGTACACCTCGGGCGCCGTGTCCTTCAGCTCCTTGAGCGTGTACGAGCTGCCGGGCAGCCAGGCCACCTGGCCGGCCTTGAAGGCCTCGAGCTCCTCGGTCTGCAGCGCGTTCACCGCCTCCGCGGTGAACCCGCCCTCGGCGTACAGGTCGGCGTACCGCTGCACGAGCTCGACACCCTTGGCGTCGTTGAAGGTGAACGCGGACTGGTCGTCGTTCATCAGCTGCGACCCGAAGGAGCCGAAGACCTCCATCTCCGGCAGGCGGCCGATCATGGTCGCGTCGTCGCACTCGGCGGCCATGGTCGTCGCCTGGTCGAACAGCTCGTCGTAGGTGCTGGGCAGGTTGTCGGCGTCCAGGCCGCACTTCTCGAGGAGCTCGGTGTTGAAGAACGACGGGCCGGTGTTGAGGTACCAGGGGAACCCGTAGGTGCCGCCGCCCAGGCCGTCGAAGGTCATGGCGTCCCACGCCTGCGGCAGGTAGCCGGCCTTCGCCTCGGGGTCCGCGGCGGCGACGTCCAGGAGCATGTCGGCGGAGGCGAGCGTGTACGCGGCCTCCGGCCCCATGTCCACGACGTCGGGCAGGTTCCCGGCGGCGGCGTCGGCCGAGAGGGAGTCCTCGTAGCCCTCCGCCGGCTGGTCGACCCACTTCACGGTGGCCCCCGGGTGCTCTTCCTCGAAGGCGGCGATGAGGTCCGTGAAGTAGTCCTCGTAACCGCCCTTGAGGTTCCAGGTCTGGAACGTGATCTCGCCCGTGACCTCGCCGTCGGCTGCCGCGGCGTCGTCCGTGCCGCCGGAGCCGCCGGCGATGCCGCACGCGCCGAGGGCGAGGACGGTCGCGGCAGCCGTGCCGCCGAGCGCGGCGCGCCTGGGGAAGGACCTGCGCATGGGATTACTCCTTCGTCGTCGAGGATCCGGGGCGGATCCGCAGGGTGGTGAGCTGGAAGGGACCGAGCCGCAGCGCGGCGCCGTCCGCGGGGGCCGGGGAGCCGGGGTGGTCCGTCGCGTGGCCGAGCCCGTCGGCCGCGGGGTCCACCGGCCGCTCGTGCAGGTCGGTCTCGACGACGGTCGCCCCCCGCAGGTCGACCCCGGGGACGAGGGCGGCGCGGGCGCGGCCGCCCGCCACCTCGGCGACGCGGGCGACGACGTCGCCGCTGCCGTCGTCGGCGAGCTTGACCCAGTCGACGACGGCCGCGCCCTCGGCGACGTCGAGGGCGACCAGGGGCTCGACGTCGGCCACGGCGTCCAGGACGGGGGCGTTGAGCGCGTAGGCGGCGGTGACGGTCGCGGGCTGGTCGGCCGCGACGACGGACCAGGCCATCCGGTGGGTGCCCAGGTCGGCGCCCGGGTCCGGGTAGCGGGCGGCGCGCAGCAGGGACAGCCGCACGAGCGTGCCGCCGTCGTCGAGCCGGGTGACGTCGCAGCCGTGGCTGGAGTCGTTGACGACGCCGACGCCGTAGCCGGGCTCGGCGACGTGCAGGTACCGGTGCTGGTTGACCTCGTACCGGGCCTCGTCCCAGGAGGTGTTCGAGCTGACCGGGCGCTCGACGTAGCCGTACTGCGTCTCGAAGCGGGCGGTCGTGGCCCGGACGTCGAGCGGCAGGGCGACCTTGAGCAGGTGCTCGCGCTCCTGCCAGTCCACGTCGCAGGTCATGTCGAGCGCGTCGCTGCCCGGGCGCAGCACGTAGGTGAGGGTGAACCGGGACCCGCCCCGGGTGCGCACGACCCGCACGCGGCCGGCCCCGTCGTCGTCCGTCGAGGCCTCGAGGCTCTCGACCTCCGCCAGGTCGGAGCCGAGCCGGAGCGTGTGCCGGTCGACGTCCCAGGCGTCCCAGCGGATCGGGACGTCCGGGAACAGGGTCAGCGCGCCGAGCCGCCCGCCGGCGGGGACGAGCTCGCGGTCGGCGGCCAGGTCGTGCAGCGAGACGACGTGGCCCGACGCGTCGACGAGGGCGCGCAGCCGGCCGTTGTCGAGCACGGTCGCCTCGCCCTGCTCCACCGTCACGGGCGTCGCGGGGGCGGGGCGCTCGACGCTCCACGTCCCGTGCGCCGTGGGCGCGATCCTCGCGGGCGCCGTGGCGCCGCCGGCACCGAGCGCGTCGGCGACCCGGGCGGCGAGCGCCCGCAGGCGCTGGTCGAGGCTCCGGTAGGTCTCGCGCGCCTCCCGGTGCACCCAGGCGATGGACGAGCCGGGCAGGATGTCGTGGAACTGGTGCAGCAGCACCGTCTGCCAGATGTCGTCGAGCTCGGCGCGCGGGTAGTCGGCGCCGCGCAGCGCGGCGATCGCGGCCAGGTGCTCGACGGTGCGCAGCATGGCCTCGGCCCGCCGGTTGCCCTGCTTCATCGCGAGCTGCGAGGTGAGGGTGCCGCGGTGCAGCTCGAGGTAGAGCTCGCCGTGCCAGACGGGCGGCCCGCCGGCGGCGACGTACTCGGCCTCTGCCTCGGCGAAGAACTCCGAGGGCCCGCGGACCTCGACGCGGGGTGCGCCCTCCAGGTCGGCGAAGCGCCGTGCGCGGCCGAGCATCTCGCGGGTCGGGCCGCCGCCGCCGTCGCCGTAGCCGAAGGGGACGAGCGAGTGCGACGAGCGCGCCTTGTCGCGGAAGTTCGACGACGCGTGGTGCAGCTCGGCCGCCGAGAGCTCCGCGGCGTACGTGTCGACGGGCGGGAAGTGCGTGAAGATCCGCGTCCCGTCGATGCCCTCCCAGGAGAAGCTGTGGTGCGGGAAGGTGTTGGTGTCGTTCCAGGAGATCTTCTGGGTGAGGAACCACCGGAACCCGGCCCGGCGGGCGATCTGCGGCAGGGCGCCGGAGTAGCCGAAGCTGTCGGGCAGCCACATCCCGTCGGCCACCACGCCCAGCTGCTGGGCGAAGTAGCGCGAGCCGTAGGTGAGCTGCCGGACGATCGACTCGCCCGTGGGCATCACGGCGTCGGACTCGACCCACATGCCGCCGACCGGCACGAACCGGCCCTCGCGCACCCGCTCCAGGACCCGCGCGAAGAGCTCGGGCTGGTCCTCCTGGAGCCACGCGAACTGCTGGGCGGAGGACATGGCGTAGACGAGGTCCGGGTCGCCGTCCATCAGCGCCAGGACGTTGGAGACCGTCCGGGCCACCTTGCGCCGGGTCTCCCGCAGGGGCCACAGCCAGGCGGAGTCGATGTGCGCGTGCCCGACGGCGGTGACGCGGTGCGCGCTCGCGTGCGCCGGGCGGGACAGGACGTCGGCCAGCGCGGCGCGGGCGGCGACGGCGGTGGCGGGGTCGCGGTGGTCGTAGGCGTCGAGCGAGCGCTCGAGCGCGTCCAGCAGCCGCCAGTAGCGCGGCTCGTCGGTGGGGACCTCGGCGGCCAGCCCGCCGACGACCTCCAGGTCGCGCACCAGCTCCCAGACCTCGGTGCGGAACTCCGCCAGCTCGGCGGTGCGCAGCACGTAGGGGGCGAAGCTGGCCGCGGTGTCCTTGTCGCCGACGTCGGTGACCTCGAACGGCGGGAGGCCGAGGACGAGGGGGTTGGCCGCCGCCTCGACGTACAGGGTGAAGGTGCCGTCCGCCTCGAGGAGGCGCTCGGGAGCTCCGGGGCCGCGCAGCCGGAGCCAGCCGTGGCGTGGGTGCAGGGCCTTGACGAGCGACCCGTCGGGCCGGTGGACGAGCGCCTCGCCGTGCCCGCCGACGGAGTGGTCCTCCCAGCCCAGGTCGACGCACAGCTCGACGACGTCCGGGGCGTGTGCGGGGACGCGGCCCTCGACGCGGAACCACGTGGTGCTCCACGCCGGGCCCCACGTCGACCCGAGCTCGAAGGGCTCGTACCGGGGGGTCTCCCGGCCGGGCAGGGGGGCGAGGCCGATGGCGTGCGCGGCCGGGACGGGCTCGCCGTCGCCGTCCACCTGCCACGCGTGCAGCGAGACGCCGTCGAGGCGCTCGTGGACGTGCGGGCGGATGCGCTCGCGGAGCACGCGCTCGAGCCGGTCGAGGGTCAGCTGGGGCTGGGTGTGCACGGGTCTCCTGTGGCTCGTCCGTCGGGAACTAATGCCCTTTAGTTGAGGGACACTAGTGTGCGGCGGTTCACAGAGTCAACGGCCCAGGTGGCGGCGAGGGACGGGACGTCGCGGCGCCCTGTCGGGCGGGCCCGGGGCGCGGCTCAGGCGGGCGCGGGAACGGTGCTGCCGCGCACGACCAGCTCGGGCGTCTGCTCCTGGCTGTCCGCCGGCGCCTCGCCGTCGAGCCGGCCCAGCAGGTGCGCGGCGACGTCCGCGCCGAACCCGGGCGTGTCACGGTGCAGGGCGGTGAGCGCCGGCTGCATCGCGGTGCAGACGGGGGTGTCCTCGCAGGAGATCACCGCCACGTCGCCCGGGATGCTCCGGCCGAGCGCACGAAGGGTCGCGACCACCGAGACCGCCAGGACCTCGTTGTCGCAGATGATCGCCGTCGGGGGAGCCGGGTCGTCGAGGACGGCACGGGTCGCAGCCGCGGCCGAGCGGGACGTGAAGTCGGTGCCGAGCACGCTGCCCTGCTGGAGCCGGTGGTGCCGGACGGCCTCGTCGAACGCCTCCACACGGCGCTGCACGTGCAGCAGGTCCTGCGGTCCGCACACGTAGGCGACCCGGCGGTGGCCCAGCTCGCGGACATGGTCCAGCACCAGGGTCATCGCCGCGGTGTCGTCGATGGACACGGACGGGACCAGCGCGTCCGGGTCCGGCCCGCCGGCCAGCACGGCTGGCAGGTCGAGGTCCACGACCGCGCGCGGCCGGGGGTCGTCGGCGCGCAGGTCGACCAGGACCACGCCGTCCACCCGACGCTCGGCCTGCCAGGTGCGGTAGACCTCGACCTCCTCCTCCGGGGTCTCCGCCACCTGGATCAGCAGCCCGTACTGGGCGCGACGCAGCACCGACTGCATCCCGGTCATGAGGCGCATGAAGAAAAGGTCGGAGTCCGCCGTGGCCGCCGTGCGCGTCAGGACCATCCCGATGGTCCGGGACCGGGCGCCGGACAGGACGCGGGCGGCATAGCTGGGCCGCCAGCCCATCTCCTCGACGACCTCGAGCACGCGCCGGCGGGTCTCGTCGGAGATCCCCGGCCGGCCGTTCAGCGCGAACGACGCGGCGGTCTCGGAGACCCCGACCCGCGCGGCGATGTCTCGCAGGATCGGTCGCTTGCCCGTGGTGCCCACTCGGCCCCTCCCTCGCGGCCGCCGACCGTCGGCCGTCGTGCCCTCGTCCTGATGCAGGGTCATTGTGGTGCAGCCGGCGACGGATGTCGTGGACGTGCGGCCGGCCCGGCCCCGGCGCACCCCGTCGGACCAGCGCGAACGCGCCGCCCAGGGACTTCACAGGTTCGGCCAAGGCGTGCACCAGGGTGGCGTGATGAGGTGGAGCCACACTTCGAGAGGGTACGAGGAGGGCACCATGAGCACCGACAACACGGGCGCACCGCAGCAGCCGTCGGGCGCGGACCGACCCGACCAGCAGGCAGACCGCACCCCGGAGCGCGCCGAGGGCCACGACGCGGCGACCCCCGACAGCCGTGCGGACGACGCGCGCGCCGAGCAGCCGACGCAGCGGATCGAGCTGCGCCAGGAGCCGGGCCGTACCCCGCACCCGCAGGAGCAGGCCACGCAGCAGCTCCCGGCGACCGGGCCGGACGACACCCGGCAGACGGCGCCGCAGCCCGCTGCGCCGCAGGCGACGTCCTCGCAGGCACCCCAGCCCCGGTACGGGCAGGCGGCGCCCGCGGCCCCGTACGCCGGGGCCGGCCAGCCCTACGGGCAGCAGGGCCAGCACGGCCAGGGCGGCTACGGCCAGTCGTACGGGCACCAGCCCGGCCAGCAGCCCGGCCAGCAGCACGGCCAGCAGTACGGACAGCAGGGCCAGCCCCCGTACGGCCACGGCGCCTACGGCCAGCCGTACGGGCAGCAGGCCCAGCACGGACAGCAGGCCCAGCACGGACAGCAGGCCCAGCACGGGCAGCACCCGCAGAACCCGTACGCGCCCGGCCCGGGCGGCCCCGGCCAGCACGGCTCGCCCGCCGGCGCGGCGCCGGCGGCCGAGCGCCGTCAGCGCTCCGTCTGGGTGCCGGTGACCGCCGCCGCGCTCGGCGCGGCGCTGCTCGCGAGCCTCGGCACGGCCGCCGCCACGGGCGCGTTCGACGACTCGAGCCCGTCGTCGCTCGCCGACGTGGGCGGCGACCGCGAGACGGACGAGGCGCCGGTGTCGAGCTCGTCGGACGGCGCCCCGGACTGGGAGGCCGTGACGGACGCCGTCGCGCCGTCGGTCGTCGCGATCCAGACGCAGAACTCCGAAGGTTCCGGCGTCGTCCTCGACGACAAGGGCCACGTGCTCACCAACAACCACGTCGTCGCCGGCGCCGAGAACGACGTCGTGCAGGTGTCGCTCGCCGACGGCCGGCTGTTCGAGGCGACGATCGTCGGGACGGACCCCACGACGGACCTCGCCGTGGTCCAGATCAAGGAGGCGCCGGACGACCTCAAGCCCGCGTCGTTCGGCACGTCCGAGGACGTCGTGGTCGGCGACCCGGTGCTCGCGGTGGGCAACCCGCTCGGGCTCGCGAACACGGCGACCACGGGCATCGTGTCGGCCCTCGACCGCCCCGTGTCGGCGTCGGGCGAGGACGGCAGCACCGCGGTGGTGACCAACGCGATCCAGATCGACGCGGCCATCAACCCGGGCAACTCGGGCGGTCCGCTGTTCAACTCCCAGGGGCAGGTCATCGGCATCACGTCGTCGATCGCCACCCTGTCGGGCGGGATGGGCGGCCAGTCGGGGTCGATCGGTCTGGGCTTCGCGATCCCGGTCGACCTGGCGGCGAACATCGCCGACCAGCTCATCGCGGACGGCACGGCCGAGCACGCCTTCCTGGGTGTGTCGATGACGGACGGGACCGCGACGTCGGACGGCGTCACCCGCCGGGGCGCGGAGGTCGTGGAGGTCACGCCCGGGTCGCCGGCCGCCGAGGCGGGGCTGAAGCCGGGCGACGTCATCGTGGCGATCGACGACGACTCGGTGAACGGCGCCGAGTCGCTCACGGCTCACGTGCGGGAGAAGGACGCCTCCCAGAAGGTCCGGCTCACCTACGTCCGAGGCGACGAGACGAGCACGGTCGACGTCACCCTCGCGGTCCGCGAGGAGCCGGAGACGGCCGGCCAGGGCCAGGAGGGCCAGGGGCAGGGCCAGGGTCAGGAGGGCCAGGACCAGGACGGTTCGCAGGGTTCCGACCCGTCGCAGCCGGACAACCTCCCGGGCTGGCTCGAGGACCTGCTCCAGGGCGAGGGCAGCGGCAACTGACCGGACGAGGGCCCCGCCGGAGTTCTTTCCGGCGGGGCCCTCGTGCGCCCGGGCCGGTCAGGAGCCGGGCCGGTCAGGAGCCGGTGCCGGGGCGCGGGGCGGAGTGCAGCGCGGCGACCACGCCCAGGGCGCTGCGCTCCAGGAAGTCGGCCAGCTCCTCCGGCGGGACGCGCGGGTCCGTGGCGGCCTCGACGAGCGCCTGCTCGGCGAACGAGATCCAGGCGTGCAGGCCGACCTCGAGCAGCGGGGTGGGTGCGACGCCGATCTCCTGGAACGCGTCGCGCAGGTGGCCGGCGAGGACGTCGCGCGCGTGCTGGATGGTGGCGCGCACGCGCTCGTCCCCGCTCGCGGCGCCGCGCACCAGGGAGTAGAAGGTCGCGTCGTGCGCGGCCACGAAGACGACGAACCGGTCGAGGGTGTCGCGCAGCCGCTCGCGGGGCGGCAGGTCGGCGCGGGGCTCGGTCGCGTGGAGCATCGCGTCGCGGGCCGTGCGGACGATCTCCGAGTGCAGCCCCTGGCGGCTGCCGAAGTGGTAGTGCACCAGCCCGGGGGAGACGCCGGCCTGCGCGGCGAGGTCCTCGACGGTGACGGCCTCCAGCGGGCGGTCGGCCAGCGCCGCGACCCCCAGGGCGACGAGCTGCTGCTTGCGCTCGTCGGGGCTCATCCGGGTGCGTCGCGCGGCTGCCATGTGCCGAGCATATGGCCCGTTCGGCACGCCACCAGGCATGTTGCCCTGGTCGACCGACGCGCCCTGGACTCCTATTGACGTTGCCTCAGTAACGGGCGTACCGTCGCCACGCATCGGCGACGCAGGGGTCGCCCGTTCGACTGTGGAGGGGAAATGAAGCTCAGCGCACTGACGCGCACGCGGCGCGGTCGTGCCGCGCTCGCCGCGGTCCCGACCGTGGCTGTCATCGGCGTCCTGATGGGTGGGGTGGCCCAGGGGGCCGTTCCCGTGTCGATGGCGATCTCGGGGCAGCAGTTCAAGATCGCGGCCGACTCGCTCGAGGGCACCGGGTTCTCGCAGTACGCCGGCGAGGCGAAGGACGCCCAGGGCAAGGTGCACCCCGTCGCGATCGCGAACATCAAGGACGCGACGCTGAACAACCTGTGCCAGTCCGTGAAGGTCCCGGGCATGCCGCTCGGCCTGCTCATCTCCGCGGGCACCGACCCGGAGAACCCCGTCAAGGCCACGGACCTGCAGATCGGCATGAGCGACCTGCGCGGCACCGCCACCTTCGGCGACATCCGCATCGGTGTCGACGCCTCGACGGTGAACACCAAGGCGCACGGCAGCGAGGGCGACTTCGCCATGGACTCGGACGCGATCGACATCCAGAACCTCAAGCAGGTCTCGTCGAGCACGTCCGCGGCGGTGTTCAAGCTGACGGACCTGCACCTGCAGATCTCCGACGGCACCGAGTGCTTCTGAGCAGTACGGGAGACCCCACGTGAGCCACGAGAACACCCCGCCGCCGGGGTCCGCCTCCGGGCAGCCCGACGCCGAGGGGCCGCGGGCTGCCGACCCGCCCGCGGCCGACGTCCCCGCGGCCGACGTCCCCGCGGCCGAGGTGCCCGAGGTCGAGGTGCCGGAGGCCGGCACCGCGACGGCCGCCGGGCCCACGCGTCGCGCGCGGTTCGCCGCGTGGCGGCGCGAACGCCCGTTCGCCGGCGGCGTCCTGGCGGTGCTGTCCGGCCTGGTGCTGTACTTCTCGGGCCGCCTGGAGCTCGACAGCTTCGAGATCCAGCTCGGCATCGAGGGCATGCAGTCGACGCTGCTGCCCGTGGCGCTCGTCGCCCTGGGCGTGCTGCTGATCGTGCAGCCGCAGTTCCGGGTGTTCTACGGCGTCATCACGCTCGCGATCTCGGTCTACTCGTTGCTCGGCGTCAACCTCGGTGGGTTCGGGATCGGGATGGTCCTGGGCGTCGTCGGCGGCATCCTCGCCGTCTCCTGGATGCCCCGGGACGCGGCGGCCTCCGCCGCCGACCCGGCCGAGCGCCCCGAGGGAGAGCCGCGGGCCGACAACCCCGCGCTCTCGGGGGCGTTCGACGAGCTGCTGCCGTTCGGCGACGAGCACGAGCCCGAGAACGGTGCCGAGGACGTCCGCCCCCGGTCCGGCGACCAGACTCCGGCCCGTCGCTCGGCGGCCGTGGCCGTCGTCGCGGCGTTCGCCCTCGTGACCCCGGCGCTGCCGGCGGCCCCCGCCGCCGGCGCCCCGCAGGCGGGCTCGCTGGCCTCGGACGTCTGCTGGGACCCGCTCGACTGGATCGAGTCGGTCACGTGCGAGGGCGACGAGGCCGAGCCCAGCCCGTCGCCGTCGGCGACGGACGACCCCGCCGACGCGGGCGGCGAGGACGCAGGCACGGGCGACGGTGCCGGTGACGCCGGAGCGGGTGACGACGCCGCGGGCAGCGCCGACGACGGGATCCTCGAGCCGGGAGACGACGGCACGACCGACGGCAAGGACGCCGGCGGCGACGAGAAGGACGGGACGGACCCAGGCGAGAAGGACAAGGGCGAGAAGGGCAAGGACGGCGACGGGCCGACGACCCAGAAGGAGGCCCGCGAGGATGTGAAGGAGGCCGCCACGCTCGAGCTCGGCCCGTGCGCGCGGATCACCTTCGGCGGCGAGTTCGACATCAACATCAGCCTCCCGGGCGACTGCGGCGTGCCGGAGGACGAGAACGTCTTCTCGCTCGACGGCGAGCTCGAGACGCGCGACCTGCAGCTGCCGCTCACGGGCCTCAACGGGATCAGCGTGGTGAACGTCCCGGTCTCGACCGACGGCCCGCGGCGTGACGCCCTCAAGATCTCCGTGGACTCGGTGAAGGTCCCGGGGTTCTGGCTCAAGACCTACGCCCTCGGCGGCGAGACGCTCGGCGGCACGGTGACGAACGCCGACTACGTGTCGATGGAGGGCAACGCCCAGATGTACATCTCCTCCATCCACGCGAACCTCCCCGACGGGGAGGACTTCGCGGACCTGGGGGGGCAGATCGCCGACGGCGCGTCGCTCGTCGAGATCCTGCTGGCCCTGGTCGACGCCCGGATCGGGCTCATGGGCGCGACGTCGGACGTCCAGGTCTGGTCCGACTTCCGCGAGCAGGTCTGGCAGGAGTAGCCCCCCGCGCAGCACGGGCCAGGCAGTGAAGGGCGTCGCCGGAACGGGCGACGCCCTTCTCGTGCTCGGGTCCTCAGTCGAGCTGTCTGACGCCTGAGTCTGCGGTTCCGCTGCGGGCGAGTGCCTCGTCCCTCGGCCCCCACCCTGCGCTGCACCTCCGCCTCAGTCGTGCTGTCTGACGCCTGAGTCTGCGGTTCCGCTGCGGGCGGGTGCCTCGTCCCTCGGCCCCCACCCTGCGCTGCACCTCCGCCTCAGACGGTATGAGTGCGTCCCGGGGTGGTCCCGGGTCGCGCGGGCGGGGCCTCGCTATGAAAGTCGTGGGTTGTCGAGCAGATTGCCCTGCCCGGCCTATCCACATTCATAGGAGGCCCCGTGTTCACCGAGCGTACGAGTGTCGGCCTGGACGTGCACGCACGATCTGTGCGGGCGAGCGCGATCGACACGGCCACGGGCGAGTTGTTCGAGCAGACTTTGAGCCCGGGTGAGGACTACCGGCCGGTCATGGACTGGATCGCTCGGCTGCCCGGCCCGGTCGCGGTGACCTACGAGGCCGGCCCGACCGGGTTCGGCCTGGCCCGCAGCCTGGCCGGTGCGGGCATCAGGTGTGTGGTCGCGGCGCCGTCGAAGATCAACCGGGCGCCTGGGGACCGGGTCAAGACCGACGCCCGGGATGCGCGCCTGCTCGCTCGCCTGCTGAGGGTCGATGACCTGGCCGGCGTGGTCGTGCCCACGATCGAGCAGGAGTCGGCCCGTGATCTGGTCCGTCTCCGGTTCGACAACCGATCCGACCTGATGTCGGCCCGTCACCGGCTGGGCAAGCTGCTGCTGCGCCACGGGCACGTCTATGCCGGCGGGCGCGCGTGGACCGGCGCGCACGAGCAGTGGATGAACAGCATCCGGTTCACCCACTCTGGCACCCGTATCGCGTTCGCCGAGTCCCGCGAGCTCGTCACCCACCTGCAAGCCCGACGCGACCGCCTCGATGCGCAGATCGGGCTCCTGGCCGCGGACTGCTCGTTCACGCCCGTGGTGAGGCGGTTGTGCTGCCTGCGCGGGATCGCGACCCTGACCGGGTTCGCGTTGGCGGTCGAGATCGGGGACTGGACCCGCTTCACCGGCTCGAGCATCGGAGCCTTCTGCGGCCTGACCCCGTCCGAGCACTCCTCCGGCGGCACCCGCCGCCAGGGCGGGATCACCAAGGCCGGCAACACCCACGCCCGCCGCCTCCTGGTCGAGTCCGCCTGGCTGCACAAGCCGCGCTACGTCGTGGGCAGAGTCCTGCAAGAACGCTGGAACACCGCCCCGCCCGCCGCGCGCGAACGCGCCGACCTCGCCAACCGGCGCCTGCACCACCGCTGGACCCAGTTCGACGCCCGCGGCAAGAAGCACACCGTGGCCACCACCGCGATCGCCCGCGAGATCGCCGGCTGGTGCTGGTCACTGGCCACCCTCGAGGACTGAAACACCCCTGAAGCACCCCCTCTTTTTTCCATGGGGGTGGCAACCAGACTTGTCATCACGCCCCGACGCTCGTGCGCAGCGCGAGGAGCGACCCACGAAACGGCTGTGAGCAGCCCCAGCACAGGGGCCACGCTCGACCTCAGACACCCGATGGTCCCGCTCCTGCCGAAACCCCGTCATGCGGTAACCAACCCGCGCATATCAGTCTTGACCACGCGTCGACAACGACACGCTGCACCAGCACAACGGGCGCGATCACAAGAGAAGCACCCGCCCCGAACAACCAGTCCGAGGCGGGTGCTTCACCCTGCCACTTGACAGAACAGGCCTACATATCAGTCGTCGCGCAGGGCCCAGCGCATGGGCTCGAGCTTGGCCTCGGACTCCGCCAGCTCCGCCTGCGGGTCGGACGCGGCGACGATGCCGCAGCCGGCGAAGAGCCGCACGTGCCGCGGGTCGGACTCGGACAGCTCGGCCGAGCGCAGCGCGATGCCCCACTCGCCGTCGCCGTCGGCGCCCACCCAGCCGACCGGCCCGGCGTAGCGCGACCGGTCCATCCCCTCGATCTCGCGGATGAGGTCGCGGGCCACGACCGTCGGCGTGCCGCACACGGCCGCGGACGGGTGCAGCGCGGCCGCCAGCGTGAGCGACGACGGCGCCCGCACCGGCCCGACGGCCCGGTCGAGGACTCCGGTGACGTCGCTGGCCAGGTGCATGACGTTGGGCAGGTGGAGCACGAACGGGGCGTCCGGCACGTTCATGGAGGTGCAGAACGGCTCGAGCGCGGCGGCGACCGAGCGCACCGCGTACTCGTGCTCCTCGAGGTCCTTGGAGGAGCGCGCGAGCTGGGCCGCGTGCAGCAGGGCGTCGTCGTCCGACATCCCGGGCTCGCGGCGGATCGTGCCCGCCAGCACGCGGGAGGTCACGAGCCCCTTCTCGCTGCGCACGAGGAGCTCGGGCGTGGCGCCGACCATCCCCGCGACCGAGAAGGTCCAGCAGGCCTGGTAGCGGTCGGCCAGGCGGCCCAGCAGCCAGCGGGGGTCGACGGGACGCTCGGCGGTGGCGACGACGTCGCGCGCCAGCACGACCTTCTCCAGCTCGCCGGACTGGATGCGGGCGACGCCCTCGCAGACGACGGCGGGCCAGTCCTCGGCCGCGACCGCGCCGTCGGTGGCGGTGACGCGGCCCGGCGCGGTGACGGGCGCGACGTGCGTGCCGCGCAGGGCGACCGACCCGGGGACGGCGTCGAGGGTGCCGGTCGTCGAGACGGTCGTCATCCACGTGACGCCGCCCCGGCGCCCGACCACGACCCGCGGGACCACCAGGGTGCCGTCCGGGCGGGCCGGGCTGTCGGCGGTGTCCGCCTGGTCGTCGGGGCCCGAGTCGTCGAACGCGAAGGTGCCGAACGCGACGGGGCCGGTGCCGGGCAGCCGGACGTCGTCGTGGACGACGGCTCGCTCCAGGGTGGCCTGCCAGGCGGACTCGGCGTCCGCGAACCGGCCGGGGCCGAACGTGTCGAACCGCAGCGCCTCGCCCCAGCCGACGATGCCGCCGCCGCGGCGCACCCAGCTCAGCGGCCGGGTGTCCGGCAGCAGGTCCACGAGTGCGGTGAGGCCGCCCGGGAGGTCGTCGATCCGCGTGCTGCGGACGACGAGCGGGAGTGGAGCGTGGCCGGCGGGTGCGCCCGGGAGGGGGCGTGGCGCCGGCAGGGGCGTGGCGGACATCGGCTCAAGCGTACGCCGACGGGCCGCCACGCCCCCGCCGGGTCAGCGTGGCCGCTCGGCGTCGGCCGCGGGGGTGTCGCTCTCGGCGGCGGGAGCGGCGACCCGCCCGACCGAGCGGTTGAGGACGCCGTCGTCGGCGAGGTCCGCGAGGTCGTCGTCGCCGACGGCCGTGCGGCCCGTGCCCTTGGCGAAGACCGACGGGTTCTCCGGCGTGCCCGCCTTGATGTGGTTGAACAGGATGTTCAACAGGATGGCCATGAGCGCGGCCGAGCTGATCCCCGAGTGGAAGATGGTGGCGAACCACGTGGGGAACTGGTCGTAGAAGTCCGGCTTGGCGATCGGGATCATGCCGAACGAGATCGACGCCGCCACGATGACGAGGTTCATCGAGTTGGCGTAGTCGACCTTGGCCAGCGTGCGGATGCCGGACGCCGCGACGGAGCCGAACAGCACCACGCCGGCGCCGCCGAGCACGGGGGTCGGCACGGCCGCGACGACGCGCCCCAGCACGGGCAGCAGGCCGAGCACGACGAGGATGAGGCCGCCGGCGGAGACCACGAAGCGCGACTTGATCCCCGTGATCGCCACGAGGCCGACGTTCTGCGCGAACGCCGACTGGGTGAACGAGCCGAAGAACGGCGAGACGAACGACGACGCCATGTCCGCGCGCAGGCCGTTCGCGATGCGCTTGCGGTCCACCTTGGTGTCGACGATCTCCCCGACCGCGATGATGTCCGCCGTCGTCTCGGTCAGCGTCACCAGGATCACGATGAGCATGGAGACGATCGCCGCGGCCTCGAACGTCGGGGCCCCGAACGCCAGCGGGGTCGGGAACGCGAAGATCGGCCCGTCGCCCACACCGGCGAAGTCCGCCATCCCGAGGGGGATCGAGATCAGGGTGCCGGCGACGATCGCGATGAGGATCGACAGGCGCGAGACCGCCCCCGAGCCGACCTTGGACAGGAGGATGACGATCGCGAACGTTCCGAACGCGAGGCCGACGTTGCCCACCGAGCCGTAGTCGGGGGCGTCCTCCGCGCCGCCCATCGCCCAGTTGGCCGCGACGGGCATGAGGGTGAGCCCGATCGTCGTGATGACGACGCCGGTCACCACCGGCGGGAAGAAGCGGATGATCTGGGCGAAGAACGGGGTGATGAGGAACCCCACGGCCGACGCGACGATGACGGCGCCCAGGATCGCCGGGATGCCGCCGCCCCCGCCGACGATGGCCACCATCGTCGACACGCCGGCGAACGACACGCCCTGCACCAGCGGCAGCTGGGAGCCGAAGAACCGGATGCCGACCGTCTGCAGGATCGTCGCGAGCCCGCCGACGAACAGGGAGGCGGCCACGAGGGTGCCGATCTCGGCGGCCGTGAGGCCGGCCGCCCCGCCGACGATCAGGGGCGGGGCGATGATCCCGCCGTACATCGTGAGCACGTGCTGGAAGCCGTAGCCGAACGTGGCCCCGAGGGGCAGCCGTTCGTCCTCGGGGCGTGCCGGGGTCGTCGTCGCACGTCTGTCCGACCTGGCCATAGCGGACCTCCTTGTTCGCTGGCGTTCTTCGATGGCATTTCGCGCTTCGGAAGAAGAGTTCCACTATTCGACCGGCAAGCGTGACGTGTGTCAACCCTCGACCGCCGCCGCTCAGCCCGCGACGAGCCTGCGTGCCGCCTCCCGGTGCTCGACGAGCAGCGCGGGCACGTCCAGCCCCACGACCTCGCCGTCCCGCACGCGCCACTCGCCGCCGACCATCACCCGGTCCGCGCGGTCGGCGCCGCACAGCAGCAGCGCGGCCACCGGGTCGTGCGCCCCGGAGAACCGGGCCTCGTCCAGGCGCCACATCACGAGGTCGGCCTGCTTGCCGACGGCGAGGACCCCGACGTCGTCCCGGCCCAGCGCGCGCGCCGACCCCCGCGTGGCCCAGCCCAGGGCGCGGGTCACCGGCAGCTGCGCGCCGTAGCGCAGCCGCTGCAGGTACAGGGCCTGGCGCGCCTCGAGGGCCAGGTTCGACCCGTCGTTCGACGCCGACCCGTCCACCCCCAGGCCGAGCGCCACGCCCGCGTCCTCCAGCTCCACGCCGCGCGCGGTGCCCGAGGCGAGCCGCATGTTCGACGTCGGGCAGTGCGCCACCCCGGTGCCGGCGGCGCCCAGCCGTGCCACCTCGCCGTCGTCGAAGTGGACGCCGTGCGCGAGCCACGTCCGGTCCGTCAGCCAGCCCACCGACTCCAGGTAGTCCACCGTGCGCATCCCGAAGCGCTCACGGCAGAACTCCTCCTCGTCGATCGTCTCGGCGAGGTGGGTGTGCAGCCGCACGTCCAGCTCCTCGGCGAGCTCGGCCGCCTCCCGCATGCCCTCGGTCGTCACCGAGAACGGGGAGCAGGGTGCCAGGGCCACCTGCACCTGTGCGCCGGCGCCGCGCTCGTGGTACCTCTCCACCACGCGCCGGCAGTCGGCGGCGATGACGTCCGCGTCCTGCACCACCGACTGCGGCGGCAGGCCGCCGTCGTCCGGGCCCAGGGACATCGACCCGCGGGTGAGCGTGGCGCGCACCCCGAGGCGGCGCACCACGTCCACCTGCACGTCGACGGCCTCCTCGAGGCCCGACGGGTAGACGTAGTGGTGGTCGGCGGCCGTGGTGCACCCGGACAGCAGCAGCTCGGTGAGCGCGACCGACGTCGCGAGCTCCAGGTCGCGCGGCGTCAGGCGTGCCCACACCGGGTACAGGCGCTGCAGCCAGCCGAACAGCGGGGCGTCCGTCACGGGCGCCCAGGCGCGGGTGAGCGTCTGGTAGAAGTGATGGTGGGTGTTGATCAGGCCGGGCGTGACGACGTGCTCGGACGCGTCCACGGTCTCGTCCGGCGCAGTGGCGGGCCGCCCGCCGGCGGCCACCAGCTCGGTGATCACCCCGTCGGTCACGACGAGGCCGCCACGCGCGTCGGGGGCGTCGGGCGCGTCGTCGGCGGTGAAGACGCCCAGCGGGTTGCGGATCCAGGTCGTGGTCATCGGTGCCTCCTGGCGGCGCCGGTGCCGGCCGGCCCGTGCCGACTCATGGCGACTCCTGCCGACGGACCCAGGCCGTGCGGCGCCGCGTGCGCCGGCTCAGTGGGCCTGTCTGCCGATCCAGGGACCGACGGCGGACGCCGTCGTCGACCGCCGACGCTAGCCCGCTCCGCCGTCCGGGACAACCGTCGGGACGACCCCGGGGACGACCGTCGGGAGGCCGGCCGCCGGCGTCCGCGTGGGACGATGACGCCCATGTCCCGCGCCAGCCTGGAGAAGCAACCCGCCGAGGTCGCATCGATGTTCGACGGCATCGCCACGCGCTACGACCTGGTCAACGACATCGCCTCGCTCTGGCAGGACCGGCGCTGGCGCCGGGCCACCGTCGACGCGGTCGCGGCCCTGCCGGGGGAGCGCGTGCTCGACCTCGCGGCCGGCACGGGCACCTCAAGCGAGCCGTTCGCGGACGACGGCGCGCTCGTCGTGCCCTCCGACTTCAGCCTCGGGATGCTGCAGGTCGGCAAGCAGCGGCGGCCGGACCTGTCGTTCGTCGCGGGCGACGCGACACGTCTGCCGTTCGCGGACGCGAGCTTCGACGCCGTGACGATCAGCTTCGGGCTGCGCAACGTCGTCGACACCGACGCGGCGCTGCGCGAGATGCTGCGGGTCGTGCGGCAGGGCGGGCGGCTGGTCGTCTGCGAGTTCTCGACGCCCACCTGGGAGCCGTTCCGGGTGGTGTACCAGGAGTACCTGATGCGCGCGCTGCCCGTGATCGCGGGCGCCGTGACCCGCGACCGCGGCTCGTACGACTATCTCGCCGAGTCGATCCGCGCGTGGCCGGACCAGCCGGCGCTCGCCCGCCGCATGCTCGACGCCGGCTGGGAGCACGTCGCCTACCGCAACCTCAGCGGCGGCATCGTCGCGCTGCACCGGGGCACCCGCCCCGCCTGAGGGCGTGCCGACCTCGCCGGGGTGCCGGGGCGGCGGGGCGTCAGGCTCCGGCGGAGCGCTCCTTGGCGAAGTCGGTCACGGTCGCCGAGAGGTCGGAGACCTTGGCCTGGACGCGCGGGTCGTTCCACGTCTCGGTGGCCCAGCCCTTGGCGCGGTCGAGCTGCTGGCGGCCCTTCTCGGTGCCGACCAGGTACCCGAGCGTGGCCCCGATGACGAATGCCGGTCCAGCCTTCATGCCGTGCGCCTCCTGATGTGTGGTGGATGACTCCGCGGGCGTCGTGGCAGGTGCCGCGACGAGTGCCGTGGTCGCCGACGCTAGGCGCCGCACGGCCCGGGCGCACGCTGCGACACGCGAGGTCAGGCCCGCGGCGGCGAAGGAAGGCAAACCTTCCTACACATCGCGGGGCGAACGTGACTAGAGTGCACGCAAGAGTTGTGATGAGGTTCACAAGTCGACTCCGGCACCGTCGCCGGGGGCGCTCGGAGAGCGGAGGTGGAGCAGGTGCGGGCAGGCCGCGAGGACGTCGCCGACGTCATCGTCGTGGGCGCCGGGCCGGCCGGTGCGTCGACGGCGCACTGGTGCGCGAGCGCCGGCCTCGACGTGCTCCTGCTCGAGAAGGCGGCTTTCCCCCGGGACAAGGTGTGCGGCGACGGCCTCACGCCTCGCGCGGTCGCCGAGCTCGCCCGGATGGGCGTCGGCACGCAGGCCGAGGACGGCTGGATCCGCAACCGCGGGCTGCGGGTCGTGGCCGGCGGCCGGTCGTGGGAGCTGCCCTGGCCCGACCTCGCGTCCTACCCCGGCTACGGCATGGCCCGCGCCCGCATGACGCTCGACCAGCGCCTCGCCCAGCACGCGCAGGCCAGCGGCGCCAAGCTGCTGGAGCGCACCAAGGTGACCGGCCCGCTGCTCGACGAGCGCTCCGGCCGCGTCGTGGGCGTCACCGCGCAGCCGCTCGACGCCCGCGGTCGTGCGGACGGCGCCGCCACGACGTTCCGGGCACCCGTCGTCGTCGCGGCCGACGGCGTCTCCTCCCGGTTCGCGACGGCGCTCGACATCACCCGTCGCGACGACCGGCCGCTGGGCACCGCGGTGCGCACGTACTTCCGCACCGAGGGCACCCCCCGGCACGAGGACCCGTGGATGGAGTCCCACCTGGAGCTGTGGGACGGCGCCCCGGGCGCGTCGACCCTCCTGCCCGGCTACGGCTGGATCTTCGCCCTGGGCGACGGCACGGCCAACGTCGGCCTCGGCGCCGTGAGCTCGACGCCCGCGCGGCAGTCCGCCGCCGGCAACGACTACCGGGCGATCCTCGACACCTGGGTGCGCAACAGCCCGGCCGAGTGGGGGTTCACCGCCGAGAACCAGACCGGCCCCGTCCGCGGTGCGGCGCTGCCGATGGGCTTCAACCGCAGCCCGCTGTACTCGCGGGGCGCGGTGCTGGTGGGCGACTCGGCGGGCATGGTCAGCCCGTTCAACGGCGAGGGCATCGCCTACGCGCTGCAGGCCGGCCGGGTCGCCGCCGACGCGATCGCCCAGGCCCGCACCCGCGCCACCGACGACTCCCGCGAGCGCACGCTCGGCACCTACGCCGACCGCATGCGCGCCGACCTGGGCGGCTACTACACGCTGGGCCGGTGGTTCGTGCGGCTGATCGAGCACCCGCAGGTGATGCGGGCCGCCGTCCGGTACGGGCTCCCGCGGCCCGTCGTCATGCGGTTCGTCCTCAAGCTGCTGTCCGACTCCTACGAGCCGCGGGGCGGTGACTGGGTCGACCGGGTCATCGCGGGGCTCACGAGGGTGGTGCCAGCTGCATGAGCGTGAGGAGCCCCCGCGGAGGTACGTCGAGGGACGAGATGTGCCGGAGCGAGGCACCGCAGCGATCGGGCGGAAGCGGCGGAGCATGAGTCACGACGAGCACAAGGAAGTGGTCGGAATGCGAGCGCAGGTCAGGAGGGGACGATGACCAATCCGTACGTCCCGGTGCTGGTCCTCATGGGGATCGCCGCCGTCCTCGCCCTCGGGGGCGTGGCGGCCAGCGCCGTCATCGGGCCCCGGCGGTACAACCGGGCCAAGCTCGACGCCTACGAGTGCGGCATCGAGCCGACGCCGCTCGCCGACGGCGGCGGGCGGCTGCCCATCAAGTACTACCTGGTCGCGATGACGTTCATCGTCTTCGACATCGAGGTGGTCTTCCTCTACCCGTGGGCCGTGGACTTCACGGTGCTCGCCGGGTTCGGGCTGGTGGCGATGCTGGCGTTCCTGGCTCTCATCACGGTCCCGTTCGTCTACGAGTGGAGGCGCGGCGGCTTCGACTGGGTCTGACGACCCACCCCCCCCGCCGACGGCGGGGACCGAACGGTAAGGACGGCAACGGTGCCGGCACGACCGGCACCTCCTGGACAGGGAGGAGGGAACATGGGGCTCGAGGAGTCGCCTTCGGGTTTCCTGCTGACGACGATCGAAGACCTGGCCGGCTACCTGCGCAAGGCGTCGGTCTGGCCGGTCACGTTCGGCCTGGCGTGCTGTGCGATCGAGATGATGGCGGCCGGTGCGTCGCGGTTCGACCTGTCCCGGTTCGGCATGGAGGTCTTCCGCGCGTCGCCGCGTCAGGCGGACCTCATGATCGTCGCGGGGCGCGTGAGCCAGAAGATGGCCCCGGTCGTGCGGCAGGTCTACGACCAGATGAGCGAGCCCAAGTGGGTGCTCTCGATGGGCGTGTGCGCGTCGAGCGGCGGGATGTTCAACAACTACGCGATCGTGCAGGGCGTCGACCACATCCTGCCGGTGGACATCTACCTGCCCGGCTGCCCGCCCCGTCCCGAGATGCTCATCAACGCGATCCTGGCGCTGCACCAGCAGATCCAGGACGCGCCGCTGGGCGTGAACCGCAGGGAGGCGGCCGCGGCCGCCGAGGCGGCCGCGCTGGAGGCCACGCCGACGTTCGAGCTCAAGGGGCTGCTGCGATGACGGACGGCACGACGGGCGGCGCGGGCGCGGACAGGCCCGTGCCGCAGCCGGCGGAGGTCGCCGGTCCCCGGGCCGACGAGGTCGTGTCCGGCAGCGACCAGGCCGGCCGGGCCGGCCACGGCCCCGAGGTGGTCGACGTGCGCCGCGGGATGTTCGGCGTGGACGGCTCGGGCGACACCTCGGGCTACGGCGGGCTCGTGCAGCCCGTCGCGCTGCCGGGCGCCGCGTCGCGGCCCTACGGCGGCTGGTTCGACGAGGCGGTGGACGTGCTCGCGGAGGTGCTGGGCGAGGCGGGGGTCGCGTTCGACGACGCCGTCGAGCGCGTCGTCGTCGACCCGCAGACCGACCCGCCGCACGAGCACGCCGAGCTCACCCTGGTCGTGGCGCGCGAGCACCTGGTCGCGGTGAGCCGGGCCCTGCGCGACGACCAGGACCTGCGCTTCGAGCTCAGCCTCGGCGTGTCGGGCGTGCACTACCCGCAGGACGTCGGCCGCGAGCTGCACGCCGTCTACCACCTGACGTCCGTCACCCACGGGCGCCGGGTGCGCCTCGAGGTCGCCGTCCCCGACGCCGACCCGCACGTGCCGTCGACGACGTCGGTGTACCCCACCAACGACTGGCACGAGCGCGAGACGTGGGACTTCTTCGGGATCGTCTTCGACGACCACCCCGGGCTCGCGCGGATCGAGATGCCGGACGACTGGCCCGGCCACCCGCAGCGCAAGGACTACCCGCTCGGCGGCATCCCCGTGGAGTACAAGGGCGCCACGGTGCCGCCGCCGGACACGAGGAGGCAGTACTCATGACTGCACCCGCCTTCACCGCCACGAGGCCGCCGACCGACGACTTCGACCCCGGGATCCCGGGGTTCGAGGCGTCCGGCGGCGACTGGGACGAGATCGCGCGCGAGGCCGTCGGCGAGGAGCGCATCGTCGTCAACATGGGCCCCCAGCACCCGTCCACGCACGGCGTGCTGCGCCTCATGCTCGAGATCGACGGCGAGACGGTCACCGAGGCCCGCTGCGGCATCGGCTACCTGCACACCGGCATCGAGAAGAACATGGAGTTTCGCACCTGGACGCAGGGCACCACGTTCTGCACCCGGATGGACTACCTCGCGCCCCTGTTCCAGGAGACGGCGTTCTGCCTGGCGACGGAGCGGCTGCTCGGCGTCACCGACGACGTGCCCGAGCGGGCGTCGATCATCCGCGTCCTCATGATGGAGCTCAACCGCGTCGCCTCCCACCTGGTGTGCCTCGGCACGGGCGGCAACGAGATGGGCGCGACCACGGTCATGACGGTCGGGTTCACGGGGCGCGAGGAGATCCTGCGGCTCTTCGAGGCGGTGACGGGGCTGCGCATGAACCACGCGTACGTGCGCCCCGGCGGCGTGGCGCAGGACGTGCCCGACGACTTCGAGGACCAGGTCAGGGCCGCGCTGCCGAAGATCCGCCACTACCTCGGTCAGCTCGGCGACCTCATGCTCGCCAACCCGATCTTCAAGGCGCGGCTCACCGAGGTGGGGGCGCTCAGCCTCGCCGGCTGCATGGCGCTCGGCGTCACCGGCCCGGTGCTGCGCTCCGCCGGCCTGCCGTACGACGTGCGCAAGGCGTTCCCGTACTCCGGCTACGAGACGTACGACTTCGACGTCCCGACGTCGACGGACGCCGACTGCTTCTCCCGCGTGGTGCTGCGGCTGGAGGAGTGCTACCAGTCGCTGCGGATCGTCGAGCAGTGCCTCGTGCGGCTGCGCGACACCGCGGGCGCTCCCGTGATGGTCGCGGACAAGAAGATCGCGTGGCCGGCGCAGCTCGCCGTCGGCGCCGACGGGCAGGGCAACTCGCTGGACCACATCCGCCACATCATGGGCACCTCGATGGAGGCCCTGATCCACCACTTCAAGCTGGTCACCGAGGGCTTCCGGGTCCCCGCCGGCCAGGTCTGGCAGACGGTCGAGCACCCGCGCGGGGAGCTCGGCGTGCACGCGGTGTCCGACGGCGGCACCAAGCCGTACCGGGCGCACTTCCGCGACCCGTCGTTCAACAACCTCCAGGCGGTGTCGATGATGTGCGAGGGCGGCCAGGTGGCGGACGTCGTCGTGGCGGTCGCGTCCCTGGACCCGGTGCTGGGAGGGGTCGACCGATGACCGCAGAACCGACGAGCGCCCGCTCGCAGGCGCGGTACGACGCCGAGACGCTGGCGTCCCTGACCGCCGACGCCGCCGCGATCACGGCGCGCTACCCCGACCCGCGCTCCGGGCTGCTGCCGATGCTCCACCTGGTGCAGTCCGTGGACGGTTACGTGAGCCGCGACGGGATCATGTTCTGCGCCGAGCAGCTGGGGCTCACGCCCGCGGAGGTCAGCGCCGTCGCGACCTTCTACACCCAGTACAAGCGCCACCCGAACGGCACCTACACGGTCGGCGTGTGCACCAACACGCTGTGCGCCGTCATGGGCGGCGACGCGATCTTCGACGAGCTGAGCGACCACCTCGGCGTCGGGCACGACGAGACCACCGACGACGGCGCGATCACGCTCGAGCGGGTCGAGTGCAACGCCGCCTGCGACTACGCGCCCGTCGTGATGGTCAACTGGGAGTTCTTCGACAACCAGACGCCCGGCTCCGCCACGGAGCTCGCCGACCGGCTGCGTGCCGGGCAGGACGTCGCCCCGACGCGGGGTGCGGCGTCGGTGTGCTCGTTCAAGCAGATGAGCCGGGTGCTCGCGGGCTTCACCGACGGCCGCGCCGACGAGGGCGTGGGCGCGGGGGAACCGACCCTCGCGGGGCTGCGCCTGGCGCGGGCCGCCGCCTCGGTGGACGGCGCCGCCGGCCCGGAGGACGGCCGGCGCCCCGCACCCGCTGACGGTGGCGGGAAGCCCGCGGAGGTGCCGCCCGAGACGGGGACCGCGCAGTCGAGCGCCGAGCGCAAGCCGGCCGCGCCGGGCGACGCCGCACCGGGACGCTCGCCGTCCGGCGGACCGGCGAAGCCCGAGCCGGAGAAGAAGCCCGAGCCGGAGAAGGAGGGCGAGGTCGATGACTGAGCTGCTGCCCGTGCTCACGGACACGTGGGACGCCGAACGCTCGTGGACGCTCGCCGCGTACGAGGCCGCCGGAGGCTACGCGGGCCTCACCAAGGCGCTCGCGATGGAACCGGGCGACGTCGTGCAGGCGGTCAAGGACTCGGGCCTGCGCGGCCGCGGCGGCGCAGGCTTCCCGACGGGGATGAAGTGGGGCTTCCTGCCCCCGCCCGACGGCGGGCCGCGCTACCTCGTGGTCAACGCGGACGAGTCGGAGCCGGGGACCTGCAAGGACATCCCGCTCATGATGGCGAGTCCGCAGCACCTCGTCGAGGGCGTGATCATCACCAGCTACGCCATCGGCTGCCACCACGCGTTCATCTACGTCCGCGGGGAGGTGCTGCACGTCTACCGCCGGGTCATGGCGGCCGTGCAGGAGGCCTACGACGCCGGCTACCTGGGCAAGGACGTCCGCGGGTCGGGCTTCGACCTCGAGGTCACCGTGCACGCGGGAGCCGGCGCGTACATCTGCGGGGAGGAGACGGCTCTGCTCGACTCGCTGGAGGGCAAGCGCGGCCAGCCGCGGCTGAAGCCGCCGTTCCCCGCCGTCGCGGGCCTGTACGCGCGACCGACGGTGGTCAACAACGTGGAGTCCATCGCGTCCGTGCCGGGGATCCTCGACCGCGGCGTCGACTGGTTCGCGGGCATGGGCACGGCGAAGTCGCAGGGCCACGGGCTGTTCTCGCTGTCCGGGCACGTGACCCGGCCGGGGCAGTACGAGGCCCCGCTCGGCATCACGCTGCGCGAGCTGCTCGACCTCGCGGGCGGCGTGCGGGCGGGCCACCAGCTGAAGTTCTGGACGCCCGGCGGGTCCTCGACCCCGATCTTCACGGCCGACCACCTCGACACGCCGCTGGACTACGAGTCCGTCGGCGCGGCCGGGTCGATGCTCGGCACGCGCGCGCTGCAGATCTTCGACGACTCGACGTGCGTCGTGCGGGCGGTGAGCCGGTGGACCGACTTCTACGCGCACGAGTCCTGCGGCAAGTGCACCCCGTGCCGCGAGGGCACGTACTGGCTCAAGCAGGTGCTGCACCGCATCGAGGCGGGTCAGGGCGAGGAGCGCGACATCGACCTCCTGCTCGACCTGTGCGACAACATCCTCGGCCGCGCGTTCTGCGCGCTGGGCGACGGAGCGACGTCTCCCGTGACGTCGAGCATCCAGCTCTTCCGCGACGAGTACCAGGCGCACATCGACGGGCGGGGCTGCCCGTTCGACCCGAGCGCGAGCGCCCTGTTCCCGTACACCCCCAAGCACACCCCGGCGCTCGCCGGAGTGGGAGGTCACTGATGACGGCGACCACCGACAGGCCGGCCGCGGGCGGCAGCGTCGACAAGCCCGTCGAGACGGTCACGCTGACCATCGACGAGGTCGAGGTCACCGTGCCGAAGGGCACGCTGATCATCCGCGCGGCCGAGCAGGTGGGCATCCAGATCCCCCGGTTCTGCGACCACCCGCTCCTCGAGCCCGCCGGCGCGTGCCGCCAGTGCCTGGTCGAGGTCGCGATGCCCGACCGCGAGGGCAACGTGCGGCCGATGCCGAAGCCGCAGGCGTCGTGCACCATGACGGTCACGCCGGGCATGGTCGTCAAGACGCAGCGCACGTCGGCCGTGGCGGACAAGGCGCAGCACGGGGTCATGGAGCTGCTGCTCATGAACCACCCGCTCGACTGCCCGGTGTGCGACAAGGGCGGCGAGTGCCCCCTGCAGAACCAGGCGATGAGCAACGGGCGCGCGGAGACCCGCTTCGAGGACGTCAAGCGCACGTTCCCCAAGCCGATCGCGGTGTCCACCCAGATCCTGCTGGACCGGGAGCGCTGCATCCTGTGCCAGCGCTGCACCCGCTTCAGCGAGGAGATCGCGGGCGACGCGTTCATCGCGCTGCAGGAGCGGGGGGCCGGCCAGCAGATCGGCCGCTTCGACGAGTCGGTGCTCGACTTCGCGCCGCCGCCGTCGGCGCCCGGCGAGCCCACCGCCGGCACGGCCCTGCCCGACACGTCCGGGCAGCCGTTCTCGTCGTACTACTCGGGCAACACGGTGCAGATCTGCCCGGTCGGGGCGCTCACCAGCGCGGCCTACCGCTTCCGCTCGCGCCCCTTCGACCTGGTCTCGACGCCCGGCGTCGCGGAGCACGACTCCTGCGGGTCGGCGATCCGGGTCGACCACCGGCGCGGCGTCGTCCTGCGGCGCCTGTCCGGCGAGGACGCGGCGGTCAACGAGGAGTGGATCACCGACAAGGACCGGTTCGCCTTCACCTGGCAGACCGCCCCCGACCGGATCACGACGCCGCTGGTGCGCGACCGCCGGTTCGACGAGGACGGCAACGTCGTGGCCCGCGGGGAGCTGCGGCCCGCGTCGTGGGTCGAGGCGCTGGAGCTCGCGGCCGAGGGCCTGGCCGCGGCGCGCGACGGCGCCGGCGTCGGGCTGCTGCCCGGTGGCCGGCTCACCGTCGAGGACGCGTTCGCGTGGTCGCGGTTCGCCCGGGCCGTGCTGCACACCCACGACGTCGACCAGCGGGCGCGGGTCCACTCGGCCCAGGAGGCGGCGTTCCTCGCGCACACCGTCGCGGGGTCGGGGATCGGGGTCACCTTCGGCGACCTGGAGGCTGCGCCCGCGGTGCTGCTGGCGGGCCTCGAGGCCGAGGAGGAGGCGGGCGTCACCTTCCTGCGGCTGCGCAAGGCCGTCCGCGCCCACGGCCAGCGGGTCTTCGCGGTGGCGCCGTTCGCGAGCCGCGGCCTGGCCCGGCTGGACGGCACCCTGCTGCCGGCTGCGCCCGGCACCGAGGCCGAGTGGCTCGGCACGCTCGCCGACCGCGCGGTCGGGAACCTCGTCGCCGCTGCCGCGGACGCCGAGACCGTCGGCGACGTGGCCGAGGCGCTCGGGCAGCCGGGCGCCGTCGTCCTGGTGGGCGAGCGGCTCGCGTCCTCGCCCGGCGCGTACGCCGCGGCCGTGCGGCTGGCGGACGCCACCGGGGCACGGCTGGCCTGGGTCCCGCGCCGCGCGGGCGAGCGCGGCGGCGTCGAGGCGGGGCTGCTTCCCGGGCTGCTGCCCGGCGGCCGGCCGGTCGACGACGCCGCGGCACGCGCCGAGGTCGCGGCCGCGTGGGGCCTCGAGCCCGACGCCCTGCCGGCCGAGCCGGGCCGGGACACCGGCGAGATCCTCGACGCGCTGTGGTTGGGTCAGCTCGAGGGAGCGGTCGTCGGCGGGGTGGAGCTCGCCGACCTGCCCGACCCCGACCACGCGCGGCGTGCCCTCGCCGCGGCCGGGTTCGTCGTCGCCCTGGAGGTGCGCAGCACCGAGGCGACCGAGCTCGCCGACGTCGTGCTCCCCGTGGCGCCGCCCGTCGAGCGTGCCGGGTCGTACTGGAACTGGGAGGGCCGGGTGCGGTCGTTCGGGCAGGCTCTGGAGTCCGCGGCGCTGCCGGACCACCGCGTGCTCGACGCGCTCGCCGCCCAGCTCGACGTCGACCTCGGCGCCGGCGAGCCGCTCGCCGCGCACCGCGCCGTCGCGGCCCTGCCCGCGTGGGGCGGGGCGCGCGGCCCGGCGCCCGACGACGGGACCGTGGAGCCGCCCGAGGTCCCGGCCGGCTCCGCCGTCCTGGCGACCTGGCACCTGCTGCTCGACGACGGCGCGCTGCAGGACGGCGAGCAGTTCCTCGCCGGCACGGCCAAGCAGCCGGTCGCCCGGATGTCGGCGGCCACGGCCGCCGCCGTCGACGTGTACGACGGCGACCGCGTCGCCGTGTCCACCGACCGCGGCACGATCACCGTCCCGGTGGCGATCACCGAGATGGTCGACCACGTGGTGTGGCTGCCGCTGGCCTCGCGCGGCAGCCGGGTGCACGACGCCCTCGGCGCCGCCGCGGGCGACCTGGTGCGCGTCGCCCCGGCGGCCGCCGCGAGCGACGACGGAGGTGCCGCATGATCCCCGGGGTCGCCGCCGACTTCAGCAACGACTGGCTCTGGGTGTCGGCGATCAAGGCCGTGCTCATCGTCGTCTTCCTGCTGACCAGCGTGCTGTTCGCGATCTGGTTCGAGCGCAAGGTCGTGGCGCGCATGCAGGTGCGCCCGGGCCCCAACTGGCACGGCCCGTTCGGTCTGCTCCAGTCGCTCGCGGACGCGATGAAGCTGCTGCTCAAGGAGGACGTGAACGTCACCCGGGCGGACAAGGTCGTCTACCTGCTGGCGCCGATGATCTCCGTGTTCTGCGCGCTGCTGGTCTTCGCGGTCATCCCGTTCGGGCCCGAGGTGACGATCCCTTTCACCGACTACACGACCCCGGCGCAGCTCACCGACTTCCCGGTCGCCGTGCTGTACGTGCTGGCCTGCGCGTCGCTGGGCGTTTACGGCATCGTGCTGGGCGGCTGGTCCTCCGGCTCCACGTACCCGCTGCTGGGGTCGGTGCGCTCGACGGCCCAGGTCATCTCCTACGAGCTGGCGATGGGCCTCTCGCTGGTGAGCGTCTTCATCATGGCGGGCTCGATGTCGACGTCGCAGATCGTGGCCTCGCAGGCCGGCATCTGGTGGTTCCTGCCGCTGCTGCCCGCGTTCGTGGTCTACGTGATCTCGATGATCGGCGAGACCAACCGGCTGCCGTTCGACCTGCCGGAGGCGGAGGGCGAGCTGGTCTCGGGGTACATGACCGAGTACTCGTCGATGAAGTTCGCCTGGTTCTTCCTGGCCGAGTACATCAACATGCTCAACGTCTCGGCCGTCGCCACGACCCTGTTCCTCGGCGGCTGGCGCGCGCCGTGGCCGCTGTCCGCGATCGCCGACGGCGCCCTCAACACGGGCTGGTGGCCCGTGCTGTGGTTCCTGGTGAAGCTCTGGGCGGTCATGTTCGTGTTCGTGTGGGTGCGCGGCACCCTGCTGCGGCTGCGCTACGACCAGTTCATGAAGTTCGGCTGGAAGGTGCTCATCCCGGTCGCCCTCGGGTGGGTCGTGGTGCTGAGCGTGTTCCAGTACCTCGGCCTGTCGGGCGTGACCCGCACCCAGCTGGTCGTGGGCGTGCTGGTCGCCGCGGCGGTGGTCATCGCCCTGGTGTGGTTCTGGCCCAGCAAGGACGCGGGCGCGAAGGCCGGCCGCGCCGAGGCCCTGGACGCCGACCCCGCCGCACCGGGGGTCGTCGACGCGTTCGCCGCCGGCTTCCCCGTGCCGCCGCTGCCGGGCCAGTCCCTGCCGCCGTCGCCGCGCGCCCGCCGCCACGTCCACAGCACCGCCGTCGACCGACCCGAGGAGACGCGATGACCGACAAGCCGTACGAGCCGCTCCGTCCGAAGAAGGGACCGCTCGGCGAGCTGTTCGCCCCCGTGGCGGGCTTCGGCGTGACGTTCTCGTCGATGTTCCGGCCCACGGTGACCGAGCAGTACCCGCGCAAGAAGACCGCGCCGCAGCGGCGCTACCACGGGCGCCACCAGCTCAACCGGTACGCCGACGGGCTCGAGAAGTGCATCGGCTGCGAGCTGTGCGCCTGGGCGTGCCCGGCCGACGCGATCTACGTCGAGGGCGCCGACAACGCCGACCTGCCCGACGGCGGCCACATGTCGCCGGGGGAGCGGTACGGCCGCGTCTACCAGATCAACTACCTGCGCTGCATCTTCTGCGGGCTCTGCATCGAGGCGTGCCCCACGCGGGCGCTGACGATGACGAACGACTACGAGCTCGCCGGGCCGGACCGCGCCGGGATGATCTACGAGAAGACCGACCTGCTCGCTCCGCTGGCCGAGGGCATGCTCGCCGCCCCGCACCCGATGGTCGAGGGGACCACCGACACGGAGTACTACCGCGGCGAGGTGGCCGCGCCGACGCAGGCGCAGGTCGACTGGGTCCGCGAGCACCGCGAGGACGACCCCACGCTCGACTCGGCCGTGCGGGTGGTCTCGGGCGACGCGCCGGAGCCGGTGCCGAGCCGGCACCGGCTGCGCGGCAGCGCCACCAAGGCCGCCGTCGCCACCCGGGAGGCCGCGACCGGCGGGCACGTCGGGGGTGACCGGTGACCGCGACGGGCGGCGAGGCCGCCCTGTTCTGGGTGCTGGCGCCGCTGATGGTCCTGGCGTCGCTGGGGCTGCTCGTGGCACGCAAGGCCGTGCACGCCGCGATCTGCGTGATGTTCGTGATGGTCTGCCTCGCGATCCTGTACGTCGCGCAGGAGGCGCCGTTCCTCGGCGTCGTGCAGGTCGTCGTCTACACGGGCGCCGTCATGATGCTGTTCCTCTTCGTGCTGATGCTCGTGGGCATCGACGCCGCCGACTCGCTCACCGAGACCATCCGCGGCCAGCGGTGGATCGGGGTGCTGCTCGGCGTCGGGCTCGCGGTGGTGCTGCTCGGGGTGATCTCCCGCGCCGCCTTCCCGCCCGCCGTCGGGCTGGCGGAGGCGAACGCGGTGACCAACCCGGTCGCCCTCGCCCGCCTGATGTTCTCGGAGTACGTGCTGGCCATGGAGGTGGTCGGCGTGCTGCTGGTCACCGCGGCGCTCGCGGGGCTGGTGCTCACCCACCGGCGCCGGCTCAGCTCCCGGCCGACGCAGCGTGCGCTCGCGGCCGCGAAGGTGGCGGCGCTGCCCGAGGGGAAGACGATCACGCCCCTGCCCGCGCCCGGCGTCTACGCCCAGAACAACGCCATGGACACGCCGGCGCTGGGGCCCGACGGGCGGCCGCTGGAGCACTCCGTCCCACGGGTGCTGCGCATCCGCGGCCAGCAGCGGTCGGCCACCGCGGTGCTCGCCGCCGAGGAGACGCTCGTCGGCCGCGAGCTCGCCGAGGCCGGCCTGCTCACCGCCGAGGCCGACCCGCCGGGCACCTCGTCGGGCACCTCGACGGGCCTGGACAGTGACGGCCCGGACAGTGACGGCCCGGCCCCAGACGGCCCGGCCACCGACGAGGAGGGGCGCTGATGGAGATCACCAACTACCTCGGGCTGGCGGTGATCCTGTTCGCCCTGGGGGCGGCGACGGTGCTGCTGCGTCGCAACGCGATCATCGTGTTCATGGGCGTGGAGCTCATGCTCAACGCCACCAACCTGGCGTTCGTCACGTTCGCCCGGATGCACGGAGACCTCACGGGGCAGGTGCTCGCCTTCTTCGTCATGGTGGTGGCCGCCGCGGAGGTCGTGGTCGGCCTCGCGATCATCATCATGATCTTCCGTGCCCGCCGGTCGGCCTCGGTCGACGACGTCAACCTGCTGCAGAGCTGAGAGGCCCACGACTTCGATGACGATGCAGACCCTCTCCCTCGCCCCCTGGCTGGTCGCGACCCCGATGCTCGGGGCGGCCGTGCTGCTGCTCGCCGGGCGCCGCAGCGACCGCTGGGGCCACTGGCTAGGCGTCCTCGCCAGCGCCGCGACCTTCGTCGTCGGCCTCGTGATGCTGCTCGACATGCTGGGCACCCCGGCGGACGCCCGCGTCGCGCAGCACACGGTGGGCACCTGGCTCGACGCCGGCCCGCTGCACGTGGACCTCGGCTTCCAGGTGGACCCGCTGTCGATGACGTTCGTCATGCTCGTGACGTTCGTCGGCACGCTCATCCACGTGTACTCCGTGGCGTACATGGACCACGACGTCGACCGGCGCCGGTTCTTCGCCTACCTCAACCTGTTCGTCGCGGCCATGCTGCTGCTGGTGCTCGCGGACTCCTACCTGCTGCTCTTCGTGGGCTGGGAGGGCGTGGGCCTCGCCTCGTTCCTGCTCATCGGCTTCTGGGACGGCAGGCGCGAGAACGCGGTGGCCGGCAAGAAGGCGTTCGTCATGAACCGGGTCGGCGACATGGGGCTCATCGTCGCGATGATGCTCATGCTCGCCACCTTCGGCGCCGTCGACTTCTCCACCGTGCTCGGTGCGGCGGGCGACGGGTCCGCGGCGGGCGTCAGCCAGGGCACGATGACGGCGATCGGGCTGATGCTGCTGCTGGCGGCGTGCGGCAAGAGCGCCCAGCTGCCGCTGCAGGCGTGGCTCGGCGACGCGATGGCAGGCCCCACACCGGTGTCGGCGCTCATCCACGCGGCCACGATGGTCACCGCCGGCGTGTACCTGCTGGTGCGCTCCGGCCCGCTGCTCGAGGCGGCGCCCGACGCCCAGCTCGTCGTCGCGATCGTCGGCGCGCTGACCCTGCTGTTCGGGGCCGTCGTCGGTACCGCCAAGGACGACATCAAGAAGGCGCTCGCCGCCTCCACCATGTCGCAGATCGGCTACATGATGCTCGCCGCCGGGCTGGGACCGGTCGGGTACGCGTTCGCGATCTTCCACCTGCTCACGCACGGGTTCTTCAAGGCGGGGCTGTTCCTGGGTGCCGGCTCGGTGATGCACGCGATGGACGACGACGTGAACATGCGCCGCTTCGGCGGGCTCGCCCGGCTGCTGCCGGTCACGGCGATCACCATGGGCCTGGGCTGGCTGGCGATCCTCGGGGTCCCGCCGTTCTCCGGGTTCTGGTCGAAGGACAAGATCATCGAGGCCGCGTTCGTCGGCGAGGGCTGGCGGCCGTGGGTCTTCGGGACGGTGGCCCTGCTCGGCGCCGGGATCACCGCGTACTACATGTCGCGGCTGTTCTTCATGACGTTCATGGGCCGGCGACGCTGGCGTGACGGCGGGCCCGACGACCGGCAGCGTGACGACGGCGCACCCGTGCGCCACCCGCACGAGTCCCCGGCGCTGATGACGTGGCCGATGATCGTGCTCGCGGTGGGGTCGGTGGCGCTCGGCGGGCTGCTCGCCGTCGGGGACGGCTTCGTCACCTGGCTGGAGCCGGTCACCGGGCACGTGGAGCACCACGAACCGGTGCTGCCGGTCTGGCTGCTGATCACGCTGACGCTGCTGCTGGTCGCCCTCGGCGTGGTGCTCGCGTTCCGGCAGTACGCCGTCGCGGCCGTGCCCGTGACGCCGCCGCCGGCGTCCGTCCTCGTGCGTGCCGCGCGCGTCGACCTGCACCAGGACGACGTCAACGAGGCCGTGGTCATGCGGCCGGGGCAGTACCTCACGCGCTCGCTGGTGTACGGCGACCGCACGGTGGTCGACGCCGGCTGGCTCGGCCTGGCCGGCGCCATCGGGCGGCTGGGCACCAGGCTGCGCGGCCTGCAGAACGGGTACGTGCGCTCCTACGCGGCCACGATGCTGGGCGGCCTGGGCGTGGTCGCCCTGGTCGTCTGGCTGCTGGCGAACTGATCGGCCGAGGACGGAAAGGATGACGATGTCCACAGGGTTCCCCTGGCTCACGGTCCTCATCGTGTGGCCCCTGGTGGCGGCCGCCGCGACGGCGCTCACCGGGGCGGGTCGCGGCCGCCCGGCCGGCGGTCCGGTCACCGGCCGAGGGCGGTTCGGCGCCGGCGCCGCGCGCACGGTCGCGCTCGTCGGCGCGCTGGTCGAGGTCGCGCTGCTCGTCGGGGCGTTCGCCGCCTTCGACACCGGCGCGGCCGGCGAGCACCAGCTCACCGAGACCCACGCCTGGATCCCGGCGCTCGGTGCCAGCTACGCCGTCGGCGTCGACGGCGTGGGGCTGCTGTTGGTCGCGCTGTCGGTCGCCCTGGTGCCGCTGGTGATCCTCGCGGCGTGGCGCGAGCAGGGCGGCGACCACGCGAAGCTGCGCCGCTACCTGGCGACGGTGCTCGTGCTGGAGGCGTTCATGGTGGCCGTCTTCGCGGCGCGGGACGTCTTCCTCTTCTACGTGCTGTTCGAGGCCATGCTCATCCCCGCCTACTTCCTCATCGGCGGGTTCGGGCAGGGCGCGCAGCGCCGGTACGCGGCGGTGAAGTTCCTGCTGTTCTCGCTCGCCGGCGGGCTGGTCATGCTGGTGGGCGTCGTGGCCCTGTACCTGCAGGTGCCGGTCGACGCCGCCACGGGCCTGCGCCCCGCCGACGCGTTCCTCACCAGCAACCTCACCGGGCTGGCGCTCGACCCCACGGCCGAGAAGCTGATGTTCGCCGCGTTCTTCCTCGCGTTCGCGATCAAGGCGCCCATGTTCCCGGTGCACACCTGGCTGCCGGACGTCGCGGGGAACGCCACGCCGGGCACGTCCACCCTGCTGATCTGCGTCCTGGACAAGGTGGGCACGTTCGGGATGCTCACCCTGTGCCTGCCCCTGTTCCCGGGGGCGAGCCGGTGGGCGGCCCCGTTCGTCGTCGTACTGGCCGTGGTCTCGATCCTGTACGGGGCGATCCTCGCCATCGGGCAGAAGGACCTGCTGCGCCTGGTCGGCTATACGTCGGTGTCGCACTTCGGGTTCATCATCCTGGGCATCTTCACGTTCACGTCGCTCGGCACCGCCGGCTCGGGCCTGATGATGCTCAACCACGGCATCTCCACCGGGGCGCTGTTCCTCATCGCCGGCTTCGCGATCGCGCGGCACCCGCGCCGCAGCCAGGAGATCGCCGACTTCGGCGGCCTGCGTGCGGTGGCGCCGGTCCTGGGCGGCACGTTCCTCGTCGCGGGCCTGTCGGCAGCGGCCCTGCCCGGTCTGGCGACGTTCGTCTCCGAGGTCATGGTCTTCCTCGGGTCGTTCGCCCGCTGGCCCGTGGCCGTGCTCGTGGCGGTGCCGGCCGTCGTGCTGGCCGCCGTCTACGTGCTGCTGACCTACCAGCGGATGTTCACCGGGCCGGTCGCCGGCGAGCTGGCCGGGGCGCGCGACCTCGACGGCCGCGAGAAGACCGTGGCCGGGGTCCTCGTCGCCGCGCTCGTGGTGCTGGGCGTCGCGCCCGGGCCGGTGCTCGACTACGTCCGCGCCCCGGGCGAGGTGGCGGTCGAGCTCGTGGACGAGACCGACCCGCCGCCGGTGATCGACACGCTGGGCGAGCCTGCGGCCGCCACGACCGAGGGGAGCGCGCTGTGAACGACTTCGTCGCACCGGTCATCGACTGGGCCGCCGTCTCGCCGGTGCTGATCGTGCTGGGCGCGGGGGTGCTCGGGGTGCTCCTCGAGGCGTTCCTGCCGGACCGGGTCCGGCGCACGACGCAGCTCGTGCTCGCCCTCGGCGCGCTGGCCGGGTCGCTCGTCGCCGTCGGCCTCCTGTGGGACCGCGTGCAGGACGGCTCGGTCGCCGTGGTGAACGGCTCGTACGTGCTCACGCCGTTCGGGCTGGGCGTCCAGGCCGTCGTCGCCCTGTGCGCGCTGCTGGGCGTCCTCGTCGTCGCCGAGCGCACCACCACCGGACAGGACGCCTTCGCGCCCGCCGCGGCCGCGGTGCCGGGCACCGTCTACGAGGACGAGACCCGCCGGGCGGGGCTGCAGCAGACCGAGATCTTCCCCCTGCTGCTCTTCGCGACCGGCGGAATGCTGCTCTTCCCCGCGACCGACGACCTCATCGTGATGTTCGTGGCGCTGGAGGTCCTGTCGCTGCCGCTGTACGTGCTGTGCGCGACGGCGCGCCGGCGCCGGCTGCTGAGCCAGGAGGCGGCGTTCAAGTACTTCGTGCTGGGGGCGTTCGCCTCCGCGCTGTTCATCTTCGGGGTGGCGCTGGTCTACGGGTTCTCCGGGTCGGTGCGGCTCGAGAACGTGGTGGCCGTGCTGGCGGAGCCGTCGGTCTCCCCGCTCGGGACGATGCCGGGCCTGGTGGTGGTCGGCCTGCTGCTGGTGATGGCCGGGCTGCTGTTCAAGGTCGGCGCGGCCCCGTTCCACACGTGGACGCCCGACGTCTACCAGGGCGCGCCCACGCCCATCACGGGGTTCATGGCGGCGTGCACCAAGGCGGCCGCGGTGGGTGCGCTCGTGCGTGTGGTCTTCACGCTCGCGGCCGGGCTGGACGCCGACGCGCGGCATGATGTCGAGGTGGCCCTGTGGGTGGTCGCGATCCTCACGATGCTGATCGGCACCGTCGCCGGGGCCGTGCAGACGGACATCAAGCGGCTCCTGGCGTACTCGTCGATCGCGCACGCGGGCTTCCTGCTGGTCGGGACCGTCGGCCTCGACGAGGTGAGCTCGCGGGCGCTGGTCTTCTACCTGCTGGCCTACGGCCTGGCTACGGTCGGGGCGTTCGCCGTGGTGACGCTCGTGCGCGAGCGGACGGTGACGCGCGGCCCCGGCGAGGGTGCGGCCGACGACGACGACGGCGTGGTGCTCGGCGAGGCGACACGGCTCGCCCAGTGGGCGGGCATCGGCCGTCGTGCGCCGTGGCTGACCGCGGCGTTCTGCCTGTTCCTGCTGTCGATGGCGGGGATCCCGCTGACCGCCGGGTTCATCGCCAAGTTCGGGGTCTTCTCCGCCGCGGTCGAGGCCGGGGCGTGGCCGCTCGCGCTGCTGGGCGTGCTCGCGTCCGCCGTCTCGGTCTTCTTCTACGTGCGGATCATCGTGCTGATGGTGCTCACGCCGCCTGCCGACGACGCGTCGGCGGCAGGTTCGTCGTCGGGATCCTCGTCGGGCGGAACCGCGGCGCCCGACGACGGCCTCGACGGGGCGGGGGCGGAGCCGAGCGGTGTGACGGCGACGCTCACCGGGACCGCGACGCGCACCGTCGTGGTGCGCACGGTCGTCACCGTGGTGGGTTCGCGGGGTCCGGCGGCCGTGGCGATCGCGCTGTGCGCCGCCGGTGTGCTGCTGCTCGGCGTCTTCCCGGCGGCGGTCCTGGACCTCGCCGCGCAGGCGGGGCAGTTCCGCTTCTGAGCTCAGCGTGCGCCGGGCCGGGCCGCGGCGTCGTCGGGGCGGAGCAGCCCCACGACGTCGGCGCCGGCCCGGTGGGCGCGCCACAGGAGCACCGCGGACTCCCCGAGCAGGCTGAGCCCGATGCTCAGGGTGACGGGACGCGCCTCGGCCTGCATCCCGGCGAACGCCGCGAGCCCTCCGAGCGTGCCGCCGACGACCAGGGAGGCGACCCAGACGACGAGGGTGCGCCCCGTGTAGCGCTGCACGAGGCGCTCCGGCGGGCCGCTGATCCGGGTGGTCGTGCCGCGCACCCCGCCCAGCGCGACGCCGGCCGCGCCGGTGACCGCGAGCCAGAGCACGTCGGTACCCGTCAGGTCGAGGTCCAGGAGGGTGCGCCCGCCGAGGAACAGCAGCACCGCCGGGGCGACGACGGCGTCCTTGAGGTCGACGGGCTCTCCGCGGAACCGGCGCACGACGACGACCACCAGGACGACGACCACGAGCACGGGCCACCAGGTTTGTAGCACAGTCATGCTAAATAACGTAGCAGGGTTGTGCTAGAAAGGCCGGGTGCCGAAGATCGTGGACCCCGACCGTCGCCGTGCGAACGTCGTGGACGCCCTGTTCCGGGTGGTCCGCCGTGCCGGCCTGGAGGGCGCCTCGCTGCGGCGCGTCGCCGACGAGGCGGGCCTCGCCGTCGGCTCGGTGCGACACTACTTCGACGGGCACGACGCCCTGGTCGCGTTCGCCCTCGACGCGATGGTCGAGCGGGTGACGGCGCGGCTGGTCGAACGGGCCTCCGCCCTCGTCCCGGCGCTCGAGCGGGGGGACCTGACCGGCGCCGCCACCATCGACGCCGTCGTCGACCTGCTGGCGGAGCTCCTCCCGCTCGACACCGAGCGCAGGGACGAGGCGGCCGTGTGGCTCGCCTTCGAGTCGGCGGCACGGACCCGCCCTGAGCTGCGGGAACGGTCAGCGGCGGCGGTGGCCGGCACCTCCGCGCTCGTGCGCCGGGTCCTCGACGGCGCCCACGCCCGCGGCTCGCTGCGGCCCGGGCTGGACCTCGACCTGGAGGAGCAGCGCCTGTCGGCGCTCGTCGACGGGCTGACCGTGCGCGGGGTGCTGCACCCCGAGCTGCTGCCCCCGGACCGGGCGCGCGCGGTCCTCGCGAGCCACCTCGCCGGACTGCGGGCGTGAGCGAACCGACGCGCCCCGCGGGCGGTTTCGGTTCCGTGTTCCCCGGCCCGGCCGGATAGGTTCGGACAGTGACTCGTGCACCTTCCGCGCCGGCCCCCGGGTCGGGGCCCCCGCCGCACTCGCCGTTGCCCACGGCGATCCCGTTGACCGACCCCGCGCTCGCCGACCGGCTCGCGGGGCGGATGGAGCGGGTCGACGCCGCGCTCGAAGCCGCGGTGGCCTCGGCCGACGCGCTCGCGGACGACGCCTCGCGCCACCTGGTGTCCGCCGGCGGCAAGCGGTTCCGCCCGCTGCTGACGCTGCTCGCGGGGGAGCTGGGGGACGGGTCGCGCCCGGAGCTCGTGGACGCCGCCGTCGTCGTCGAGCTGACGCAGGTCGCGTCGCTGTACCACGACGACGTCATGGACTCCGCGCCGCTGCGCCGCGGCGCGCCCGCCGCGCACACGGTGTGGGGCAACTCGGTCGCGATCCTCGTGGGCGACCTGCTGTTCGCCCGCGCGTCCGCGCTCGTGGCCGGCCTCGGCCCGGAGGCCGTGGTGCTGCAGTCGCGCACGTTCGAGCGCATGTGCCTCGGCCAGCTGCACGAGACCATCGGCCCGCGCGACGGCGAGGACCCGGTCGAGCACTACCTGCAAGTGCTCAGCGACAAGACGGCGTCCCTGCTCGCGACGTCGGCGCGCCTCGGTGCGATGTTCGGCGGCTGCGACGACGCCGTGCTCGACGCCGTCGCCGCGTACGGGGAGAAGGTCGGCGTCGCGTTCCAGCTCGCCGACGACGTCCTCGACATCGCGTCCAGCGGCGACGAGTCCGGCAAGACGCCGGGCACCGACCTCCGCGAGCACGTGCCCACCATGCCCGTGCTGCTGCTGCGCCAGCGCGTGGCGCGCGGCGAGGGGACGGCCGTCGACGCGGAGCTCGTCGCCCGCCTCGACGGCGACCTGTCCGACGACGCGGCGCTCGCGGCCGTCGTCGACGACCTGCGCGCGCACGACGTGCTCGCCGAGACGCGGGACCTCGCGGGGCGGTGGGCGCGGGAGGCTGCGGACGAGCTCGCGCCGCTGCCCGAGGGGTCGGTCCGGCAGGCGCTGGGCGACCTGGCCGAGGCCCTGGCCGACCGCACGGCTTGACCGGTCGTCCCGGGCGGTCCGGTCAGCCGACGACGGCGACCGCGTCGGCCGCGAGGACGAGCTGCACCACGCACAGCGCCGCCACCGCCATGCTGAGGCCGAACGGCGCCCGGCTGTGCGTCAGGCGGATGCCCACGACGCCCGCGGCGACCGCCAGCAGGACCGCGCCGGCCGTCAGCCCGGCGGACACGGGGGCGACGGCGCCGGGCGGGCCGGCCAGGATCACCACCGACCCCGCGGCGAGCACCAGCGGCGCCAGCACGCTCGACGCGCGTCTCCCGAGCCGGTGCGGCAGGCCACGGATCCCGGTGGCGCGGTCGTCCTCGAGGTCCGGCAGCACGTTGGCCACGTGCGCGCCGACGCCGAGCAGCGCGGCGGCGCCCACGGTCCAGCCCGCCACCATCCGCCCGTCGCCCGTTGCCGCCACGACGAAGGCGGGCAGCAGCCCGAAGCCCGCGGCGTAGGGCAGCCACGACAGCGGCGTCGCCTTGAGCCACGCGTTGTACGACCAGGCGCTCGCGACCGCAGCGAGGTGCAGCAGCCCGGCCACGACGCCGGTCGCGAGCGACAGGACCACGCACACCGCGAGGGCGGTGAGTGCGCCCGTGCGCAGCATCCGCGGGGTGACGACGCCCGTCACGGTCGGCTTGTCCGCGCGGCCGACCCTGCGGTCGCGTGCGGCGTCGAGCCAGTCGTTGCTCCACCCCACCGAGAGCTGGCCCGCCGCCACGGCCGCCGTGACCAGCACGGCACGCCCGGCGGGGAGCGCGACCCCGACGGCGAAGACCAGCGCCAGCGCCGTGACGACGGCCGCGGGGGCGGGGTGCGTGGCCGCGAGCATCCCGCGCACCCGGCCCGCCGTCGTCGTCCTGCTCACCCTCCGCAACCTACGCGCCGGACGGGTGGTCGGCGTGGTCGGGAGCGTCGTCACGACGTCGGCCGGGCGGGCGACGGGCCGGGCAGGAAGGGCGCCGCTGGTGAGGCGGGAGGGGTGCGACAGGTCGGGCGGAAGGGCGCCCCCGCGCGGGGAGGTGGTCCGGGTGCCACGATGCGAAGCATGTCGCGAGTCCTCGCCGTCGCCCCGGTGCTCCCGGGCGACGCGCACCCGCAGGAGCAGATCGCCGACGTCATCGCGCCCCTGCTCGCGCCGGCCGGGCCGCGGCGCGCACTGGCCCGTCGCCTGCACGCCGGCTCGGGGGTGCGCACCCGCCACCTGGCGCTGCCGCTCGAGCAGTACGCGGGCCTCACGGGGTTCGCGGACGCCAACGCGCACTTCGCCCGCGAGGGCACCGTGCTCGCCGAGCGGGCGTGCGCCCGGGCGCTGGCGGCGGCGGGCGTCGCGCCGCAGGACGTCGACCTGGTGTTCTTCACGTCGGTGACCGGCGTCGGGGCGCCGTCGATCGACGCGGGCCTGGTGTCCCGGCTCGGGCTGCGGCAGGACGTGCGGCGGATCCCGTCGTTCGGGCTCGGCTGCGCGGGCGGGGCCGCGGGGCTCGCCCTCCTGCACGACCACCTGGCGGGCCACCCGGACCGGGTCGCGCTGCTGCTGTCCGTCGAGCTGTGCTCGCTCACCTTCCAGCGCGACGACGGCTCGACCGCGAACCTCGTGTCCTCCGGGCTCTTCGGCGACGGCGCCGCCGCGGTGGTCGTCGCGGGCGACGCCGTCCCGCCGCCGGCGGGCCGGCCCGGGCCGGAGGTGGTGGGGTCGCGCAGCCGGCTCTACCCCGGCACGGCCGCCCACCTCGGCTGGGACGTGCGGGACACCGGGTTCGGCATCGTGCTGTCGCCGGAGCTGCCGCGTCTGCTGCGCGCGCACCTCGCGGGTGACGTCAAGGACCTGCTCGCCGCGCACGGGCTCGAGCCGGACGACGTCGGCACGTGGGTGGTGCACGCCGGCGGGCCGAAGATCGTGGACGCCGTCCGCGACGCGCTCGAGCTCCCCGAGGCCGCGCTGGTGCGCACCCGCGCGACGCTCGCGGCGCAGGGCAACCTGTCGTCGTCGTCCGTGCTGCACGTGCTGGCCGCGACGGTGGCGGACGGCGACCCGCCGCCCGGCGGCTGGGCCGTGCTGATGGCGTTCGGCCCGGGCGTGGCCGCCGAGCTCGTGCTGCTGCGCGGGGCGGCGGCGTGATCGCGGGCGTGCTGGCGTATGCGGCGCTGGTGCTGGCGACCGGGCTGGAGCGCCTGGCGGAGCTCGTCGTCTCGGCCCGCAACGCCCGCTGGTCGTTCGCGCGCGGCGGCGTGGAGTCCGGGCGCGGGCATTTCGGGGCCATGGTCGCGCTGCACACGGGCCTGCTGGTGGCGTGCGTCGTCGAGGTGGTGGTCGCCGACCGGCCGTTCCTGCCCTGGCTCGGCTGGCCGATGCTCGCGCTGGTGCTGGGCAGCCAGGGCCTGCGCTGGTGGTGCATCGCCACGCTGGGCCCGCGGTGGAACACCCGGGTGATCGTGGTGCCCGGCCTCCCGCTGGTGCGCCGCGGGCCGTACCGGTGGCTGCCGCACCCGAACTACGTGGCCGTGGTCGTCGAGGGGATCGCGCTGCCGCTGGTGCACACCGCGTGGGTCACGGCGGTCACCTTCACGGTCCTGAACGCCTGGCTGCTGCTCGGCTTCCGGATCCCGGCGGAGGAGCGTGCGCTGCGGCTCGCCGTCGGTCCGGGCCGCGAGGCCGGGACGGCCTGATGCCCGACGCCGACGTCCTCGTGGTCGGGGGCGGCCCGGTGGGGCTCGCGGCCGCGATCGAGGCCCGCCTGGTGGGACTCGACGTCGTCGTGCTGGAGCCGCGCACGGCACCGGTCGACAAGGCGTGCGGCGAGGGGCTCATGCCGGGCACCCTCGCCGCGGTGCGGCGGCTGGGCGCCGAGGCGCCGGGGTGGCCGCTGCGGGGGATCTCCTACCGGCAGGACGGCCGGGTCGCGGACCACCTCTTCGCCGCCGGCCCCGGGCGCGGGGTGCGGCGCACCCTCCTGCACGCCGCGCTGCACGACGCGGCGACGGCGGCCGGCGCGGTGGTGCTGCCGCGCCGGGCGGGGCCGCTGGTCGAGGACGCCGACGGCGTCGCCACCGCCGGGGTGCGGGCGCGCTGGCTGCTGGCCTGCGACGGTCTGCACTCGCGGGTGCGCAGAGAAGCGGGGCTCGAGGCACGTGACGACCAGGGTCGCGGTACCCGGGCCCGGCCCCGCAGGTTCGGGCTGCGGCGGCACTTCCGCGTCGCGCCGTGGACCGACCTGGTGGAGGTGCACTGGGGCCCGCGGGTCGAGGCCTACGTGACGCCCGTGGCCGACGACCTGGTCGGGGTCGCCCTGCTCGGCCCGCCCGGCACGGACTTCGACACCGAGCTCGCGACGCTGCCCGAGCTCGCCGTGCGCCTCGCGGGCGCGGCCCCGGACGGACCGGTCCGCGGTGCGGGGCCGCTGCGGGTGCGCAGCACGGCCCGCACGCGCGGTCGGGTGCGCCTCGTGGGCGACGCCTCGGGGTATGTCGACGCGCTGACGGGGGAGGGGCTGCGGGTCGGACTGGCGCAGGCGCGGGCCGCCGTCGCGCACCTGACGGACGCCGCCGCGTACGAGCGGGCGTGGTCGCGCGCCACCCGTGACTACCGGCTGCTGACCGGCGGGCTGGTCGCCGCGGCGACGTCGCGGCTGCGCCGCGGTGTGGTCCCCGCGGCGGCGCGGCTGCCGCGGACGTACGGCGCCGTGGTGGAGCGTCTCGCCCGCTGAGACCGACCGGTCGATCCGGGGCTGTATCAGAATCGACCCCCGCAGATCCATGGATCCCGAGGGTGAATTCTGATTAGGGTGGGCGCCGATCGTGCCCGGTTCGTGCCGGCCCATGCCGCCGCAACGCCGCGACGCCACAGACGACGGAGGATTCTTGGGCTTGTTCACGCGCCTGCGCACCGACCGACGCGCGACCGTCTCGACGTCGGTCGTCCTCGCCCTGTCCGCGGGGGTCGCCGTCACGGCACTGCTGTACGACGGCGAGGCCACGGCGGACGTCGACCTCGACGACTCGGGCGTGTGGGTCACCAAGCAGTCCGCCGGCCTCGTCGGCCGCTTCAACACCGAGGCCAAGGCGCTCGACGGCACGCTGCTGGCCGGGAGCGCCGACTTCGACGTGGACCAGCAGGCGAGCCAGGTGCTGGTGGACGACGCCGGGAGCGCCGCGGCCAACGTGGTCGACGTCGCGCGCCTGAAGTTCGGCTCCACCACGCAGCTGCCCTCGGGTGCGGAGTCGGCCTTGGGCGGCGGCCAGGTCGCGGTGGTCGACGACGAGGCGGGCGCGCTGTGGGTGGCGCCCGTCGACACCATGGCGACGCTCGACCTCGAGGAGGAGGACCCGACCGTCGAGCTGGACGGTGCGGCGCAGGTCGTGGTGTCGCAAGGGGGCACCACGTTCGCGGTGGTGCCGGGCCGGGACGTGCTGTGGACCGTCGAGCCGGGCGAGGAGCCGACGACGACGGACCTCGGCCTGCTCGACGAGGCCGACGACGTGGTCCTCACCGCCGTCGGCGACGAGCCGGTGATCCTCGACCGCACGGACGGCGAGCTGCGGCTGCCGAGCGGGGACGTCGTGGACGTCGCCGAGGCCCAGGAGGCACAGCTGCAGCAGGTGGGCGAGTCGTCGGACGCCGTCGCGTACGCGACGGCGAGCGCGCTGGTGCTGCAGCCGCTGGACGGCGGCGCGGCGACGCAGCGCCAGGCGTCCGGCTCGCCGGCGGCGCCGGTGCAGCTCGGGGGCTGCCTGTACGGGGCGTGGTCGAGCTCGGGCCAGATCGTGCGCGACTGCGACGGCACCGACAGGGACGTGGACGAGACCCTCCAGGGGATCGACCCGAGCACCGAGCTCGAGTACCGCACCAACCGCGACAACGTCGTCCTCAACGACCTCACGTCGGGCACGCTGTGGATGGCCCTGGACGAGTTCGAGAAGGTCGACGACTGGGACGTGCAGCTGCCCGAGCAGACGGAGGGTCAGGACGAGGACGCGGAGGACGCGAAGCCGGAGCTCGTCGACCAGACGGTCGTCGACCGGGAGAAGCAGGACCCGCCGCAGGCGAAGGACGACAGCTTCGGGGTCCGCCCCGGCCGGGCCACGGTGCTGGACGTGCTGTCGAACGACCTCGACCCGGACGGCGACGTCATCACCGCGAGCGTCGAGGGCGACCAGCCGGAGCCGGTCTCGGTGCAGCAGGTGCTGGGCGGCAAGGCCCTGCAGGCGGTCGCGCCGCCCGACGCCACCGGGGACGTGACGTTCCGGTACCAGGTGAGCGACGGGCGCGGCGGCACCGACCAGGCCGAGGTGAAGCTGCGGGTCGTGCCGCCCGAGGAGAACGCCGCCCCGGAGCAGTCGGGCGAGCCGGTGCTGCGGGTGGAGCAGGGCAAGACCTCGCGCATCAAGGTCCTGCCGTACTTCAAGGACCCGGACGGCGACGACGTCTACCTCGCGACGGCCGCGGCGACGGTGCAGGGCGACGAGGTGCGGTCGTACCCGGACGGCACGGTCGAGTTCCGCGACAACGGGTCGGCGACCGGGCGCAAGAAGGTGACGCTGACCGTGGGCGACGGGCAGGGCGAGGTCGTCGAGGGCACGCTGTGGGTGGACGTCCTGGGCGACGGCAACGAGCCGCCGGTCGCGGTCGGCGACCACGTGGAGGCGACCGCGGGCGAGCCGATCACGATCGAGCCGCTGAAGAACGACACGGACCCGAACGGCGACGAGCTGCGGCTCGCGTCGGTCAGCGAGGCGGCGCCGGCGGAGATCACGCCCAACTACGACGCGGGGACGTTCACGTTCCTCGCGCACGAGGCGAAGTCCTACGACGTGCTCTACCAGGTGTCGGACGGGCCCGAGGCCACGACCGGTGTGGTCCGCGTCGACGTGCAGGACCCGGAGAGTGCGCAGGGCGCGCCGGTCGTGGTCTCCGACACGGCGATGCTGCCGGCGGGCGGGTCGACGCTGGTGGACGTGCTCGCCAACGACACCGACCCGGCGGGCGGCGTGCTCGTGGTGCAGTCGGTGCGTGTGCCGGAGGACTCCGGCCTGAACGTCGCCGTGCTCGGTCACCAGACGCTGCGGATCAGCGAGACGCGCCGGCTGTCCGAGCCCGTCGTGCTGGAGTACACGGTCTCGAACGGGAGCGAGACGTCGACCGGCGAGGTGCGGGTGCTGCCGGTGCCGGCCCCCGACCGCCTGCAGCCGCCGAACGCCACGGCCGACGAGGTGACGGTCCGGGCGGGCGACTACGTGAACATCCCGGTGCTGGGCAACGACACGCACCCGGACGGGCTCGAGCTCACCCTGGACCCCGAGCTGGAGCAGTCGGCCGACCAGGCGCAGGGTGACCTCTTCGTCTCCGAGGACCGGCTGCGCTTCCGCGCCGGGAGCGAGCCGGGCACCGCGTACGCCATCTACTCCGTGCGCGACCCGAACGGGCAGGAGGACTCCGCCCAGGTGACGATCCACATCCGCGGGGGCGAGGAGAACGCGGCGCCCGTGCCCCGCGACGTCGACGCCCGGGTGCTGTCCGGCGGCACGGTGCGCGTCCCCGTGCCGCTGGACGGCATCGACCCGGACGGTGACTCGGTCCAGCTGACGGGCCTGGCCACCGGACCCACGCAGGGGCGCGCCGAGGTGGCGGACGGCTTCATCGACTACGAGGCGAGCGAGAACGCGAGCGGTGGCGACAGCTTCCGCTACACCGTCCAGGACGCGCGCGGCGAGGTGGCCACCGGCATGGTCCGGGTCGGCATCGCGCAGCCGCCCGCCACGAATCAGCCGCCCGTGGGTGCCGACGACGAGATCACCGTGCGCCCCGACCGACGGGTCGCGATCCCCGCGCTGGAGAACGACTCCGACCCGGACGGCGACCAGGTCGGGCTGGTCGCCGGTGCGCTGGAGGGCGACGACGACCTGGACGCGAAGGTGGCCGAGGACCGCATCGTCGTGCAGACGCCCTCCGAGGAGGGCACCTCCACGTTCTTCTACGCGATCGAGGACACGTACGGCGCACGCGGGAACGCGTCGGTGAGCGTCACGGTCGCCGCGGACGCCCCCCTGCTGCCGCCGGTCGCGCGGGACGACTCCGTCCCCGTCGCGGACCTCATGGGCAAGACCAGCGTCACCGTGCCGGTGCTCGACAACGACGAGGACCCGGACGGTGCGGCCGACGACCTCGCCGTGGACACGGACGCCTCGACGGCGACCGTGACTCCCGAGGGCGCCCTGGACGTGACGCTCACCGAGCAGCGCCAGGTCATCACCTACACGGTGACCGACATGGACGGGCAGCAGGCCAAGGCGTTCGTCGTCGTCCCTGGCCTCACCTCGATCGAGCCGATCCTCAAGCCGGGTCAGGCCCCGCTCGAGGTGCCGGCCGGCGAGCCGCTCGACATCGACATCGCCGAGCACGTGCTGGTCGTCGAGGGCCGCTCGCCGCGGTTCACCACGACCGACCAGGTCACCGCCGTGGACGGCCGGGTCGAGGTGACCGGGCAGACCACCATGACGTACACGCCGAACCCCGACCACGTGGGCCCGGCGTCGGTGACGTTCGAGGTCACCGACGGCGAGAGCCCCGACGACCCCGACGGCCACACCGCGGTGCTCACCCTGCCCGTCACGGTGCTGCCCCCGGACAACCTGCCGCCCGAGCCGGGCTCGCCGTCGGGCGAGGTCGCCGCGGGCGAGGAGAACGTGGTCGACCTCGGGCGCTTCGCGAAGGACCCGGACGACGACCCGCTGCGCTTCGAGCTCGGCGCGCTGCCGGAGGGCGTCGGGGGCACGGTGTCCGGGTCCCGCGTGACGCTGGAGGCGTCGCCGGACGTCGCCAAGGGGACCGTGCTGACCGTGCCGTACACGGTCACGGACGACGAGCACGCGCCGGTCGACGGCAAGCTGTCGGTCGAGGTCGTGGCCTCCACGCGCCCGCTCGCGCGGGCGGTCGACGACACGGTGGACGACGCCCACCAGGGCGAGGCGGTCTCCGTGCCCGTGCTGGCGAACGACTCCAACCCGTTCGAGGACCGGGGGCCGCTGGAGATCGTGGGCGACGCGATCCTCGAGACCGGCCGCGGGACCGCGACCGTGGACGGCGAGGATGTCGTCGTGACGCCGGACAAGGACTTCATCGGCACGATGGTGGTGCGCTACACCGTGCAGGACGCGACGAAGGACCCCGACCGCCAGGTCGAGGGCCGGGCCACCGTCAACGTGCTCGGCGCGCCCGACGCGCCGACGACCCCGCAGGTCGAGGAGGTCCGCTCGAAGACCGTCGTGCTGTCGTGGACGCCGCCGGCGAACAACGGCGCGGACATCACCGGGTACACGGTGACCTCGAGCCGCGGCGACACGTTCGAGTGCGAGACCACCACCTGCACGCTCGACGGGCTGACCAACAACGTCACCTACACGTTCACGGTGAAGGCGAACAACGACGTCGGCCCCTCGAAGGAGTCGCCGCCCTCGGCCGAGGCCCGGCCCGACGAGAAGCCCGACCCGCCCGCGGCGCCGCAGCTCGAGTTCGGGGACGGGAAGCTGACGGTGACGTGGAAGAACGCGTCGTACTCCGACCGCTCGGCGATCACGTCGTCGAACCTGGAGATCTCGCCCGCGCCCGGCAGCGGCGAGACGCAGAAGGTCGGCGTGACCTCCAACCGCGTGGTCTGGGAGGGGCTGACCAACGGCACCGCCTACAAGGTGCGGCTGCAGGCGGTCAACCAGGCGCCCGACCCGTCCGAGTGGGGAGCCTGGTCGGCCAGCGAGGTCCCGGCCGGCAAGCCGGACGCCCCCGCGGCGCCGAGCGCGTCGCGCGTCGACACCGCGCTGGGCGGGCAGGTGCACGTCACGTGGCGCGCGCCGGTCGACAACGGCGACACCGTCAAGAAGTACTTCGTGGACGTGTTCAAGAACGGGTCCAAGGTGGACACGCGGGCCGCCACGGGCACCTCGCTCGACCTGGAGGGGCTCGACAAGAAGGCGAGCTACTCGTTCGCCGTCGCGGGCCAGAACAAGGCGGGCAAGGGCCCGGCGAGCGCGCGGTCCAACGCGGTGAAGCCGTTCGGCAGGCCCGGCGCGCCCGGCACGCCGAAGGCGTCCGTGGACGGCACGAGCGGGCAGGCGAACGTCTCGTGGGGCGCGGCGAACGACAACGGCAACGCCGTGACGTACACCGTCGCGACCGACAAGGGCGGCAGCAAGAAGGTGACCGGCACGTCCACGAGCTACGGCGGCCTCAAGAACGGCACCAGCTACCGGTTCCGGGTGCAGGCGTGCAACGCCGCCGGCTGCTCGGGCTGGACGTCGTACTCCGGCGCCGTGAAGCCGTACGGGCCGGTGCCGACGCCGTCCGTGTCCGCCTCCGGCGGCAGCAACCAGGTGACGTTCAGCTGGTCGACCAGCACCAACGGCCGGTCGATCGACGTCAGCGTCACGGGCGCGGTGTCCAGCTCCGCGGGCAGCGGCAAGAAGACGGTCTCGGCCGACCCCGGGCAGTCGAAGCAGGTCTGCGTGAAGGTCCGGGACTCGGCGGGGCAGACGGCGTCGAAGTGCGCCAGCGACAAGGCGTTCGTGGCGGACGCCTGGGTCACCCGCGGCGCCTCGGCCCAGGGGCAGAAGGGGTGCTCCAGCTCGGACTGCGCGTACTTCGTCGTCAACACCAAGAACTTCAAGCCCGGCACGCACAGCGTGCAGTGCTACGGCGACGACGCGCAGGGGTGGAGCAACATCGTGGCGCCCGGGCACGCCTACGACGTCACGCTCTCGGAGCAGGGGAGCAAGCAGCTCAAGTGCTACTTCGGCTACGGCGGCCGCCAGGTGGCGGTCGTGATCGACGGGAAGGAGTACCGGCGAACGACCTGGTGACGGCCACGCGCCCGCCCGCCGGAAGGGACACGGGGGCGGCATGGGGACCTCTCCCCATGCGCTGACGTGAGATTCGTTGCCTCCAGCGGGTGAATTCTGGCTATCCTGTGCGAGCGATCCGACCTCTCCAGCCATCGACGGCCACGGGTGCGCACGCCCGCCCAGGAGGTCGTCACCACCATGGCACCGGGGGAATCTTGGGTCTGTTCACGCGCCTGCGCACCGACCGACGTGCGACCGTCTCGACGTCGGTCGTGCTCGCGCTGACCGCCGGCGTCGTGGTGACGGCACTGATGTACGAGGGCGAGGCCACGGCGGACGTCGACCTCAACGACTCCGGCGTGTGGGTGACGAAGCAGTCGGCGGGGCTGGTGGGCCGGTTCAGCACGGAGGCGAAGGCGCTCGACGGCACGCTGCTGGCGGGCAGCGCCGACTTCGACGTGGAGCAGCAGGCGAGCCAGGTGCTGGTGGACGACGGCGGGAGCAGCGCGGCGAACCTCGTCGACGTGGCCCGGCTCAAGTTCTCCTCGGCCACCGTCCTCCCCGCGGGGGCCGAGACCGCGATGGGCGGCGGCCGCGTCGCCGTGGTGGACGACGAGTCGGGCTCCCTGTGGGTCACCACGGTCGAGCGGCTCCCCGGCCTCGATACCGAGGAGGAGGACCCGACCCAGGACCTGGACGGTGCGGCGCAGGTCGTGGTGTCGCAGGGGGGCACCACGTTCGCGGTGGTGCCGAGCCGGGACGTGCTGTGGACGGTCGAGCCGGGCCAGGAGCCCGAGGTCACGGAGCTGGGCCTGCTCGACGGGGGCGACGACGTCGTCCTCACCGCGGTCGGCGACGACCCGGTGATCCTGAACCGCACCGACGGCGAGCTGCGGCTGCCCGGTGGCGAGACCGTGGACGTCGCGGACGCCCAGGGCGCCCGCCTGCAGCAGGTGGGCGAGTCGTCGGACGCCGTCGCCTACGCGACGTCGAGCGCCCTGGTGCTGCAGCCGCTGGACGGCGGCGCGGCGACGCAGCGCAAGGCGTCCGGGTCCGCCGGCGCGCCGGTGCAGCTCGGCGGCTGCCTCTACGGCGCCTGGTCGACGACCGGGCAGATCGTGCGCGACTGCGAGGGCACGGACCGTGACGTCGACCGTGTGCTCGAGGGCATCGACCAGAGCACGAAGCTCGAGTACCGCGTGAACCGCAACAACGTGGTCCTCAACGACCTCACGTCGGGCACGCTGTGGATGGCGCTCGACGAGTACGAGAAGGTCGACGACTGGGACGTCAAGCTCCCGGAGCAGGTCGAGGGCCAGGACGAGGACGCCGAGGACGCGAAGCCGGAGCTCGTCGACCAGACGGTCGTCGACCGGGAGAAGCAGGACCCGCCCAAGGCCCAGGACGACAGCTTCGGCGTGCGGCCCGGTCGCACGACCATCCTCGACGTCCTGTCGAACGACCTCGACCCGGACGGCGACGTCATCACCGCGAGCCTGGACGGCGACCAGCCGGACGCGTTCTCCGTCCAGCGGGTGCTGGGAGGCAAGGCGCTGCAGGCGGTGACGCCCGAGGACGCGAGCGGCGACGCCTCCTTCACCTACGACGTCACCGACGGGCGCGGCGGCCACGACCAGGCGACCGTGGACGTCGACGTGGTGCCGTGGAGCGAGAACCACGCCCCGGAGCAGTCGGGCGAGCCCGTGCTGCGGGTCCAGCAGGGCAAGAGCGCCCAGATCAAGGTCCTCCCGTTCTTCAAGGACCCGGACGGCGACGACGTCTACCTCGCGACCGCCGCGGCGACGGTGCAGGGCGACGAGGTGCGCGCCTACCCGGACGGCACGGTCGAGTTCCGCGACGGAGGCTCCGCCACCGGGCGCAAGAAGGTCACGCTCACGGTCGGCGACGGCCAGGGCGAGGTCGTCGAGGGCACGCTGTGGGTGGACGTCCTGGGCGACGGCAACGAGCCGCCCGTGGCCGTCGGCGACCACGTCGTGGTCACGGCCGGGCAGCCGGTGACGATCGAGCCGCTGAAGAACGACTCCGACCCCAACGGCGACGAGCTGCGGCTGACCAGCGTGAGCGACGCCGCGCCCGCCGAGATCACCCCCAACTACGACGCGGGGACGTTCACCTTCCTGGCCCAGGAGCCGAAGTCCTACGACGTGCTCTACCAGGTGTCGGACGGGCCCGAGGCCACGACCGGTGTGGTCCGCGTCGACGTGCAGGACCCGGAGAGTGCGCAGGGCGCGCCGGTCGTCGTCTCCGACACGGCGCTGCTGCCCGCGGGCGGGTCGACGCTGGTGGACGTGCTCGCCAACGACACCGACCCGGCGGGCGGCGTGCTCGTGGTGCAGTCGGTCGACGTGCCCGACGACTCCGGCGTCAGCGTCGCCGTGCTGGCGCACCAGATGCTGCGCGTCACCGAGACGAAGCGCATGTCCGAGCCCGTCACCCTCACGTACACCGTGTCGAACGGCACCGAGACGTCGACCGGCGAGGTGCGGGTGCTGCCCGTGCCCGCGCCCGACCGCCTGCAGCCGCCCAATGCCGCCGCCGACGAGGTCACGGTGCGGGCGGGTGACTACGTGAACATCCCGGTGCTGAAGAACGACACGCACCCGGACGGCCTGGAGCTGACCCTCGACCCGAAGCTCGAGCAGACGGTCGACGAGGGCCAGGGCGACCTCTTCGTCTCCGAGGACCGGCTGCGCTTCCGCGCCGGCTCGGAGGCCGGGACCGCGTACGCGATCTACACGGTGCGCGACCCGAACGGGCAGGAGGACTCCGCCCAGGTCACGATCCACATCCGCGGCGGGTCCGAGAACGCCGCCCCGGTGCCCCGCGACGTCGACGCGCGCGTGCTGTCCGGCGGCACGGTGCGCATCCCGGTGCCGCTGGACGGCATCGACCCCGACGGCGACTCGGTCCAGCTCACCGGCCTGGCCACCGGGCCGACGCAGGGCCGCGCCGAGGTCGTCGACGGGTACGTCGACTACGCGGCCGGCGAGAACGCGAGCGGGGCGGACACCTTCCGCTACACGGTGCAGGACGCGCGCGGCGAGGTCGCCACGGGCGTGGTCCGGGTCGGCATCGCGCAGCCGCCCGCCACCAACCAGCCGCCGGTCGCCGCCGACGACGAGGTCACGGTGCGCCCGGACCGGCGCGTGGCCGTGCCCGCGCTGGCGAACGACTCCGACCCCGACGGCGACCAGGTCGGCCTCGTGGCCGGCGCGCTGGAGGGCGACGAGGACCTCGACGCCGAGGTCGTCGAGGACCGCGTCGTCGTGCAGACGCCGTCCGACGAGGGCACCTACACGTTCTTCTACGCGATCGAGGACACGTACGCCGCGCGCGCCTCGGCGTCCGTGAGCGTCACCGTCGCGGCCGACGCGCCCCTGCTGCCGCCGGTCGCCCGGGACGACTCCGTGCCCGTGGCCGACCTGCTGGGCAAGACCAGCGTCACCGTGCCGGTGCTCGACAACGACGAGGACCCGGACGGCGCCGCCGACGACCTCACCGTCGAGACCGGGGCGACGACCGCGGCGGTCACGGAGGACGGCCAGCTCGAGGTCACGCTCACCGAGCGCCGCCAGGTCATCACGTACTCGGTCACCGACATGGACGGCCAGAGCGCGAAGGCGTTCGTCGTCGTGCCGGGGATGGAGTCCACCCAGCCGATCCTCAAGCCCGGCCAGGCGCCGCTCGAGGTCGCCGCGGGGGAGAAGCTCGACATCGACATCACCGAGCACGTGCTGGTGGTCGAGGGCCGCAGCCCGCGCCTCACCACGGCCGACCAGGTGACCGCCCTGGAGGGCGAGGTCGAGGTCACCGGCCAGACCACCATGTCCTACACCCCCCGCGACGACTACGACGGGCCCGCGTCGGTGACGTTCGAGGTCACCGACGGCGACGGCCCGGACGACCCGGAGGGCAGCACGGCGGTGCTGACGATGCCGATCACGGTGCTGCCGCCGGAGAACCTGCCGCCGGAGCCCGGCTCGCCGTCGGGCAAGGTCGCCGCGGGCGAGGAGAGCGTCGTCGACCTCGGCCGGTTCGCGAAGGACCCCGACAACGACGACCTGCGCTTCGAGCTCGGCGGGCTGCCCGAGGGGCTGTCGGCCACCATGTCCGGCACGCGGGTCACGCTCGAGGCCACGCCCTCGATCCCCAAGGGGAGCTCCTTCACCGTGCCGTACACGGTGACGGACGACGAGCACCCGCCGGTCGACGGCGAGCTCGCCGTCGACGTGGTCGCCTCCACGCGCCCGCTCGCGCGCGCCGTGGACGACGTCGTGGACGACGCCCACCAGGGCAAGGCCGTCTCGGTGCCGGTGCTCGCGAACGACTCCAACCCGTTCGCCGACCGGGGCCCGCTCGAGCTCGTCGGGCAGCCCGTCGTGGAGACGGGCCGCGGCGACGCGACGGCGGACGGCGACCAGGTCGTCGTCTCCCCGAAGGAGGACTTCGTCGGCACGATGGTGGTGCGCTACCTGGTGCAGGACGCCACCGAGGACCCGGACCGCCAGGTCGAGGGCCGCATCACCGTCAACGTGCTCGGCGCCCCGGAGGCGCCGTCGACGCCGGTGGTCGAGGAGGTCCGTTCCGGCACGGTCGTGCTGTCGTGGACCCCGCCGCAGAACAACGGCTCGGAGATCACGGGCTACACGGTGACGTCCAGCCAGGGCGACGAGTTCAGCTGCGCCGCCACCACGTGCACGCTGAAGCCGCTGACCAACAACGTCACGTACACGTTCACCGTGGTCGCCGAGAACGCGGTGGGGCCGTCCGACGCGTCGCCCGCCTCCGCCGAGGCGCGCCCGGACGAGAAGCCCGACCCGCCCGCCGCGCCGCAGCTCGAGTTCGGTGACGAGTCGCTCGAGGTCTCGTGGAAGAACGCGTCGTACACCGACCGGTCGCCGATCGAGTCGGTGAACCTGGAGATCTCACCCGCCCCCGCCAACGGGGAGGCGCAGAAGGTCGGCGTCACGGGCGAGCGGATCGTGTGGGAGGGCCTGACCAACGGCACCGCCTACAAGGTCCGGGTGCAGGCCGTGAACCAGGCGCCCGACCCGTCGGACTGGGGCGCGTGGTCGACGTCCATGGTGCCCGCGGGGCCGCCGGACGCCCCGGCCGCGCCGAGCGCGTCGCGGGTCGACACCGCGCTGGGCGGCCAGGTGCACGTCACGTGGAAGGCGCCGGCGAACAACGGCGACGCCGTCTCGGACTACCACGTCGCCGTGTTCAAGGGCGACTCGAAGGTGGAGTCCGCGACGACGTCGGCCACGTCGTACGACTTCGAGGGCCTCGACACCAAGTCGAGCTACTCGTTCACCGTCACCGCGGAGAACAAGGCCGGCAAGGGGGCGACCAGCCCGAGGTCGAACGCCGTCACGCCGTACGGCAAGCCGGGCACCCCGACAGGGGTCAAGGCGTCGGACAACAAGGGCGTGCCGTCGATCTCCTGGGGCGCCGCGGACCCCAACGGGTCGCCGATCTCCAGCTACACGGTGCGGGCGTCCAACGGCGCCACGAAGTCGGTGAGCGGTACCAACACCCAGTTCACCGGGCTGCCGGACGGGAACACCTACACCTTCACGGTCACGGCCCACAACGCCGCGGGCGCGTCGAGCGCGAGCGCGGCGTCCAACGGGGTCAAGGCCTACCGGGTCCCGTCCGCGCCGAGCGTGCGCTGGACGAAGACGTCGGCGACGGACGGCTACTTCACCGTGAGCGGCCCGGGCAGCTGGAACGGCGACTCCGGGACGGTGAAGTGGACCCTCTCCGGGTCCCAGAAGGGCTCGGGCAGCGGCACCGGGCGGGTCAACGTCAACGGGGGGTACTCGAAGTCGTACTCCGTGAGCGTGCAGGCCTGCAACAGCGCCGGGTGTTCCAGCGACTCCGCGAGCGGGAGCACCGAGGCGGAGCCGAAGCCGACGCTGACGCTCGAGCGCGGCTCGACCGCGGTCGGCGAGACCCAGTACGGGGATTGCTTCAGCGACGGCTGCGCGTACCTGCGGATCACGATCCGCGACGCGAAGCCGAACCAGCAGTTCAAGTACAACTGCATCTCCGACGGCCGGAAGTTCAACACGGCCGGGACCAACTGGAAGCGGGCCGGGGTCACGAGCACGGACGGCAACGGCAACGCAGGCCCGCGCGACCTGTGGTGCTACACGGGCACCACGGGCACCGTCTGGGTCACCACCAGTGACGGTCTCAACCTCACCAGCAACAAGGTCGACTGGTGGTAGTCGCGGGTAACAAACGGCCGCCCCGGGGCTCTTGGACATCGAGCCACGCGAGCCTCCTGGACAACGAGCAGACCGCGCCACCGGCGCACACCGAACGGACGGGAACGACGAGATGAGCACCATGACCCCCGAGCAGGCCTCCTGGTTTGCGCAGACGTTCGACCGCATCGTCGGCAACGTGGCGCGCGCCGTCCTGGGCAAGGACGACCAGATCCGCCTCGCGCTGACGTGCATGCTGGCCGAGGGCCACCTGCTGCTCGAGGACGCCCCGGGCACGGGCAAGACGATGCTGGCCCGTGCGATGGCCGCGAGCGTGCAGGGCACCAACCACCGCATCCAGTTCACGCCCGACCTGCTGCCGTCGGACGTCACGGGCGTCACGATCTACGACCAGAAGACCGGCACGTTCGAGTTCCACGAGGGCCCCGTCTTCGCGAACATCGTGCTCGCGGACGAGATCAACCGCGCCTCGCCGAAGACGCAGTCCGCGCTCCTGGAGGTCATGGAGGAGGCGCGCGTCACGGTCGACGGCGTGCCGCACCCGGTGGGCGCGCCGTTCATGGTGGTGGCCACGCAGAACCCGATCGAGCAGGCCGGCACGTACAAGCTCCCCGAGGCCCAGCTCGACCGCTTCCTCATGAAGACGTCGATCGGCTACCCGGACCTCACCTCGACCGTCGAGATCCTCGCCGGGTCGGCCGTGCGCGACCGCAGCGCCGCGCTGCAGCCCGTCATCACCGGCCAGGCCGTCGTCGACATGGCGGCCCTCGCGGCCTCCACCCACGTCGACCCGGCGGTGCTCGAGTACGTCTCCCGCCTGGCGCAGGAGTCGCGCGAGGCCGCCGACGTGCACGTCGGGGTGTCCGTGCGAGGCGCGCTCGCCCTCGTGCGCTGCATGAAGGTCTGGGCCGCCGCGCACGGGCGCAACTACGTCCTGCCGGACGACGTCAAGGACCTCGTGCAGCCGGTGTGGGCCCACCGCCTCGTGCTCGACGCCGAGGCCGAGTTCGCGGGCGCCACCGCCGACGGGACCATCTCGCGCCTGCTCACCGACGTGCCCGCGCCGCAGGAACGCCGGACCGCCTGACCGCTCGAACGCCCTACCGGAGCGCATCCTCATGACCACGACCACCGAGCGCGAGAACGCGCCCGACGCCGCACCCGAGGCCGCCGCGCCCGAGGCGGCCCAGGACGACGCCGCGCCCGCACCGGCCGCGACGCCGCGGCGCCGGCTGCGCCGCGTGCTCTCCGACGCCAGGAGCGCGGCCGGCGAGGCCGTCGGCGCCGGGCTCGTGCACGCCTGGGCGCGCCTCGCCCCGGTGGTGGGGGTGGTGTCCCCGTTCGGCTGGGCCGTGCTGGTGCTCGCCGCCGCGGCGTGGTGGGCCGGGCTCGTCCTGCGCTGGCAGGAGTCCACGATCGTCGCCGTCACGACGACGGTCGCCCTGCTGGGCGCGGTGGTCTTCGTGCTGGGCCGGCTGCGGTACACGGTCGTGCTCGACGTCGCGTCGCGCCGGGTCGTCGTCGGCGACCGGGCCGTCGGCCGGCTCGTGGTGCGCAACGACTCGTCCCGCACCATGCTGCCGGCGGTCATGGAGCTCCAGGTGGGGCAGGGCATCGCCTCGTTCCCGCTGCCGCGCCTGCGGCCGGAGGGCGAGCACGAGGAGCTCTTCGCCGTGCCGACCCACCGCCGCGCCGTCATCCCCATCGGCCCGGTGCGCTCGGTGCGCGCCGACCCGCTGGGCATGCTGCGGCGCGAGCTGACGTGGACGGAGCCGGAGGAGCTCTTCGTGCACCCGCGCACGCTGCCGCTGTCGGGCTCGTCCACCGGTCTGCTGCACGACCTCGAGGGCCGCGTGACCCCCGACATCTCCGACTCGGACGTGTCGTTCCACGCGCTGCGCGACTACGTGCCCGGCGACGACCGCCGGCACATCCACTGGAAGTCCACGGCCCGCACCGGCCAGCTCATGGTCCGCCAGTTCGAGGAGACGCGTCGATCGCGCCTCGCCGTCATCCTGTCGACGCGCGAGGAGGACTACGCCGACCCCGACGAGTTCGAGCTCGCGGTCTCCGCGTGCGGCTCGCTCGGCCTCCAGGCCATCCGCGAGGACGGCGGCCTTGCCGTGCTCGTGCCGCAGGGCCGGGTGCGCGGCGACCACCGCACCCGCCTGCTGGACGACCTGACCCGCCTCGAGCTCGCGCCCGCGCGCCGGAGCCTGGCGGAGATCGCCCGGGTCGCCTCGGCGACCGTCACCGACGCGTCGGTCGTGGTGCTCGCCGTCGGCAGCACGGTGTCGCCCACCGACCTGCGTGCCGCGGCCGTGCGGCTGCCCGTCGACGCGCGCCTCGTGGCCATGCGCTGCTCGCCGGGCAGCTCGGTGAGCCGCGGCCGCGTCGCCGACATGCAGGTGCTGACGCTCGGCGAGCTCGCTGACCTGCCGAACGCCCTGCGGAGGACGAATGACTGACTCCCGCGCCCCGGAGCCCAGCCCGGCCGACGCGACGCACGCCGCGCACCCCGGGCACACGGGGAGCACCGGCACCGGGCACACCGGCCGTACCGGCGGCACGTCGCGCACGTCCGTGCGCGCGGGGACGACCCGGGCCAAGGGCCGCCCCTCGGGGCGGCCGCGCGCGGTGACCGTCGCCGGGCTGGTGGACGGCCTGGTGCTCGCGGCGCTGCTCGGCGCCGTCGTCGTCGGCTTCGCGCCCGCGTGGGGGACCACGGGCTACCTGCTGCCCGCCGCGGGCGGCGCGCTGGTCGGCCTGCTCGTCGCGTGGCTGGGCGCGTGGCTGCGCTGGTCGGTGCTGCTCACGGCGGCGGCGGCCGTCCTCGCGTACTTCCTGCTCGGCGGCGTGCTGGCGCTGCCGGGCACGACGCTCGCGGGCGTGCTGCCGACGGGCACCACGCTGTCCGAGCTCGCCGTGGGCGCCTCGCACGGGTGGAAGTCGTTCGTCACGACCGTCCCGCCCCTGGCCTCCTTCGAGGAGCTGGCGGTCGTCCCGTACCTGCTGATGCTGCTCACCGGGCTGCTCGCCGGCACGATCGCCTGGCGGTCGCGGTTCGCGGCGTGGGCGCTGCTGCCCGTGGTGGTGTCGCTGGCGGCCGTGGCGCTGCTCGGCACGATCGTCCCGGCCCTGCCGCTGGTGCAGGGCCTGGTCGTCGCCGTCGTGGGCCTCCTGTGGGCGTCGTGGCGTGCCGCGGAGACCCGGATGGGCGCGAACAAGCTGCTGTCGGAGGCGAGCCGGTCCGCGACGCGGCGCCTGCGCGCGCAGCGGGTGCGCGGCGGCGCGGTGCTGCTCGGGGTCGGCGGTCTCGCCGCGGTCCTCGTGTCCCCGCTGCTCGGGCAGGGGGAGCGGGTCGTGCTGCGCGAGCTGGTCACCCCGCCCCTGGACCTGCACCAGTACACGAGCCCGCTGGTCGGGTTCCGCACGTACACCAAGGACCTCGACGAGACGGAGCTGTTCACCGTCGAGGGCATGCCGGAGGGGTCGCGCGTGCGGCTCGCGACGCTCGACTCGTACGCGGGCACGGTCTACGACGCGAGCTCCGGCGGCGCCTCGGGCGTGTTCAACCGCGCGGGGGAGACCATCGACACGGTCGCCGCCGGTACCGCCACGCCCCTGACGGTCACCGTCACCGGCTACTCCGGCGTCTGGCTGCCCGACGTCGGCGAGCTCGCGGGCGTCCGGTTCGGCGGGGAGCGGGCGGACGAGCTCGCCGCGTCCACCTACTACAACGCGACCTCCGGCACGGGCGTCGTCACCGCGGGCCTCGCCCCGGGCGACTCGTACGAGCTGGACGCGATCGTCGCGCCGGAGCCGGCCGAGGAGGACCTGGCCTCGGTGCCGATCCTCGACGTCGACGTGCCGCAGCCGCAGGACGTGGCCGACGCCGTGCCGTCGAAGGCGCAGCAGTTCTCGGCCGACGCCACCGAACCGTTCGAGCGGCTCGTCAACATCCGCGACACGCTGATCGCCACCGGCGTGTACTCGAGCGGCCTGGAGAACCAGCCGCCGTCCCGGCCGGGGCACTCCGCCGCGCGCATCGACGCGCTGCTCGCCCAGGACGAGATGGTCGGGGACGACGAGCAGTTCGCCGTCGCGTTCTCCCTCATGGCGCAGCAGGCGGGGATCCCGGCCCGCGTCGTCATGGGCTTCTACCCCGAGGAGGACGCCTGGAAGCCCGGCACGCCGTACACCGTGACGGGTGCCGACGTGCACGCCTGGGTCGAGGTGCCGTTCGAGGGCTACGGCTGGGTGCCGTTCGACGTCATCCCGGACGAGGACAACAAGGTGGAGCCGCTGCCGCGCTCCAAGCAGGTGCCCAAGCCGCCGGTGCTCGAGTCCCCGGAGACGCCGGAGGAGCCGCCGCAGGCCGAGGCCGGCGACGTCGAGGACGAGGACCAGGACGAGGACTCCGAGGGGATCGACTGGCGCCAGGTCGCGATCATCGTGTTCACGGTGGCCGTGCCGCTCGCCATCCTCGGGCTGCCGATCCTGCTGCTCCTGCTGTTCAAGTCCCGTCGTCGTGGCCGTCGCCGGGCCGCCCCCGCCCCCGTGGACCGGGTCAGCGGCGGCTGGCGGGAGGTCGTCGACGTCGCGACCGACCTCGGCGCGGGGGTGCCGCGGGGCGCCACCCGGCGCGAGGGCGCCCGCCTGCTGGTGGACCAGCTGCCGTCGGCCGCGACGCCCACCACGACGGGGCTGGCGCACCGGGCCGACCGGACCGTCTTCGGCTCCGGCGAGCCCACCGACGCGGAGGTCGAGGAGTACTGGGCCGAGGTCGACTCGCTGGTCGGCACCCTGCACGAGGGGCTGCCGTGGCGAAAGCGGATGGCCGCGAGGCTCTCGCTGCGCTCGGTGCGCGGCGCCGACGCCCCGCCGCTGCGGGCCGTCGTCACCGGGTGGTTCCGGTCCGCCGTGGCGGCGCTCGGCGCGGCCGGACGCCGCGTGCTCCGGCCGCTGCATGACAGGATGGCGCGCGCGCGGCGCCGCAAGGGGCGCGCGGGAGACGCCGGGCCGGGCACTGGACCAGGGGCTGGACCAGGTGCTGGACCAGGGGCTGGACGAAGGGCCGGGCGACGAGCGCGGCGGCAGGAGGACCGATGACCACGACCTGCGGCGCCTGCGGCGCCTCCGAGCAGACCGGGGCGTTCTGCGCCGTGTGCGGCACGCCCACGGTGGCGACCTCGCGCCGGGGGGACCTGAGCCCCCAGCTGGCGATGACCACCGAGCCGGAGATGCGCGAGAGCACCCGGCGGGCGTCGGCGCAGATGCTGCGCGCGGCGAGCGACGCGGCCACGGCCGCGCCCCCGACGGCGCCCCTGGCCGGCGTCGGCCGGCGGGCGGGGGCCTACGTCCTCGACCTGCTCGCCGTCTCCCTGGTGGCCGGCGCCGTCGGCCTCGTGGTCGCGCTGACCACGGGCGTCTTCGACGCGATGGCGGCCGTCGGCGAGGCGTCGACGGCCATGGGCGCGTCGGCCGCCGCGAGCGAGGCGTTCGCGGCGCTCGGCACGGTCTACGGGGCGATGGGCCTCGTGAGCCTGCTCGGCTGGGTCGGGCTCGGCCTGGCGGACGGGCTCACCGGCCGCACCCTCGGCAACCGGCTGCTCGGCATCCGCACCGACGCCGCCGACCCGGCGCTCGGCACCGACGCCCCTGTCGGCGCGGGCCGCGGGCTGCTGCGCTGGCTCGTGCTGGCGCTGTGCGGGGTGCTGCCCCTGATCGGCACCGTGCTCGTGCTGGTGTCGCCGACCTTCGACTCCTCGGGGCGTCGTCAGGGCTGGCACGACAAGGCCGCCCGCAGCGTGGTCCGCGACGTGCGCGGCGCGCCCCCGCGCAGCTTCGCCCCCGCGTCGGGCGGCGTGCGTCCCGCGGCGCCGGAGGAGGGGTCGTCCGCGGCCCCCGCCGAGGCCGGGTCGGCCGCCGTCGAGGACCCGTGGTCGTTCCCGGCCGCGGAGCGCGGCACCGGCGGCATCATCACCGGGGTGCCCGGCGCGCCGGGCACCGGGGCCGCGCCGGCCGACGCGCGGCCCGCCGACGCCGCGGTCGAGTCCCACACCGTCCACCGCGCGGCCGTCGCGCCGGGCGCGCAACCGACGCCGGCCGTCGACCCCACCGTCGACCCCGCCGTCGATCAGGGTGCGCCGACCGTGCCCGTCGCGCAGCAGCCGCCCGTCCAGCCGGCCCCGGTGCAGCCGGCACCTGTGCAGCCGGCTCCTGTGCAGCAGGCCCCGGTGCCGCCGGTCGCCCCGGTCCAGCCGGCCGCGGCCCCGGCCGCCGAGAGCCCGGCGGAGGCCGAGGACTTCGAGGACATCGAGGCCACGCGGTTCAGCGTGTCGTCGCGCCGCGCCGCCGGCGACGGTTCCGCCCCGCCGCGGATCGTGGTCGAGGTCGACCCCGGGCGGCGCGTCACCGTGGCGAGCCGCATGCTCGTGGGCCGCAACCCGCAGCAGGACGCCGGCGCGCCCGCGATGCCGCTGCGGCTCGAGGACACGACGCGGTCGGTCTCCAAGACGCACCTGGAGCTGCTGCCCGAGTCGGACGGCCTGCGCGTGACCGACCTCGGCAGCACCAACGGCAGCGCCGTCATCGCCCCCGACGGGACGGTGCACGAGCTCGTCGCCGGCACGCCCGCGCGGGTCACGGCCGGCTGGACGGTGCAGGCCGGCGCCCGGCGGCTCCTCGTCGTCGGCCCGGACGGCGCATGAGCGAGGGAGCGGCATGAGCGTCGAGGTGAGCCTCGGGCTGCTCTGGGGTGCGTCGACGCACCAGGGGGCACGCCGCACGCTCAACGAGGACTCCTACCTGGCGAGCGGCTCCGTCTTCTTCGTCGCCGACGGGATGGGCGGCCACGACGCCGGCGAGGTGGCCAGCGCGGCCGCCGTCGAGGCGCTGCGCCCGCTCGTCGGGTCGGACGTCATCGGCGCGGACGCGGTGCGCTGCCGGCTGCGGCAGGCGCACGACGCCGTCCGGGCGATCGAGACCGCGCCCGGCCGCGGCGCGGGGACGACCCTCACCGGCGTCGTCCTCACCGAGCAGGGCGGCGAGCCGTACTGGCTCGTGGTGAACCTCGGCGACTCGCGGACCTACCGGCTGGCCGACGGCGAGCTCGAGCAGGTCAGCGTCGACCACTCCGAGGTGCAGGAGCTCGTCGACGCCGGGCAGATCACCCGCGCGCAGGCGGCCACGCACCCCCGCCGGCACGTCGTGACGCGCGCGCTCGGCGCCCCGGAGGACCCGGACGGCGACTTCTGGCTCCTGCCCGTGCACACGGGCGACCGGCTGATGGTGTGCTCGGACGGGCTGACCGGGGAGCTGGCCGACGAGCGCATCGAGCACCTGCTGCTCACGGAGCCGGACCCGCAGGTGGCGGCCGACAGACTGGTGCGCGAGGCACTCGTCGCCGGTGGTCGGGATAACATCACGGTCATCGTGGTGGACGCCACAGGGCTGACGGGTGCCCTGGAGAGCACGGCCCCCCGGGACGGGCGAGGTCGCCACGAGGACGACGAGGACACGGTGCCCCGGCGGTCGCCGTGGAAGGGGACGATGTCGTGACGTCGCGGTATGTGATCGGGCCGGCGTACGCCGTGGTGCGGGGAGGCGCCGTGGTCGTGCTGCCGGAGAAGGTGACCCCGGAGCTGGTCGAGGAGCTGTGGACCGTCCTCGGGGAGCAGGCCGGGGTGGTCCCGGTGCTGGAGGTGCTCACCGGGTCGTTCGGCGCGAGCCTGGCCTCGCTGCCGCCGTTCGCGATCGCGGTGGCCGACGGCCGCCGCGTGCAGGTCGCGTCCCGCGGGGCGACGTCCGTGACGGTGGCGCGCCCGGACGGGCGTGACCACGTGTCCGGCGAGGGCGTGACCACGTGGGCGGAGCGCACGTTCTCCGACGTCGTGGACCTCGCCGTGCAGGTCGGCGTCACCGAGTCGGCGGAGGACCTGCTCGACGAGCGGGCGCTGCCGCTGGACGCGGGCGTCGTCCTCGTCTCGTCCGTCGGCGTGCGCCTGACGCACGACGCGGCGCCGGCCGCCGCGGCGCCGCGCGCGGTGCCCGCCCTCGAGCCGTGGGAGTCGGACCCCGCGCCTGCCGCGGCCGAGCCTGCCGCGGGCTCCGCCGCGGGCTCCGACCGTGCCGAGCCCGTCGACCTCGTCGGGTCCGTGCCGGCGTCGGCGCCGGAGGCGACGATCGCCCCCGAGGCGACGATGGTGCCGAGCCTGACGGTCACCGGCGCCGACGTGCCCCGGCCCGCGGGTGACGCCGAGGACGCCGCGCCCGACGACGTGCCCGCACCCGTCGCGACCGGGGGACCGCTGGCCGCGCGCGGCGCGGACGGGCAGGACGCCGCCGACCCTGCTGCCGACCCCGCTGTCGTGGCGCCCGAGGCCCCGGTGGACGAGACCACCGGCTACGGCCACCTGTGGGGCTCGACGGTGCACCGCGCCGTCGAGGCCGCCGCGGTGCGCCCGGAGCCGGAGAACGAGGACGAGGACGGGGAGGCCCCCGGGCCCGCGGGTCCGGCCGACGCCGCGCCGTCGCCTGCCCCGGAGCCGGGCCCCGTCCCGGCGCCGCCGGCGGCCGGCGACGACCGGCCGGCGGAGGCCACCGTCGCCGAGCCGGCGGAGCCCGGCTCGGGCACCGCCGGACCGGCCGCGCCGGGCACGCCCGCCCCCGACGCTGCCGCCCCGTCGGCTCCAGCCCAGGCGGACGACGACATCGACGGCAGCACGGTGATGTCCTCGGCGATCGCCGACCTGCGGGCGGTGACGGCGGACCCGGGGCCGGCCGACGTGCAGCCCGCCCCGGTGCCGGTCGGCGCGCCCGCGGGGCCGGGCGCCCCCGGGACGCAGCCCGCGGCGGCGCCCCCGGGCCCGTCGTTCGCCGCCGCCCCGCTGCCGGGCCGGCCGATGATCCTCGCGCGCTCGTGCACCTCCGGGCACCCGAACCCGCCGCAGCGCGACGACTGCGCCACCTGCGGGCAGGCCCTCGTGGGGGAGGCCCGGCAGGTGCCGCGCCCCACGCTGGGCACGATGGCCGTCTCCAGCGGCCCGCGCGTGACGCTCGACCGGCCCGTCGTCATCGGGCGCAAGCCGCGGTCGCCGCGGTCCGCGGGCGACGACCTGCCCCGCCTGATCACCGTGCCCAGCCCGGAGCAGGACATCTCCCGCTCCCACGTCGAGATCCGTCTCGAGGGCTGGCACGTGCTGGTCAGCGACATGAGCACGACGAACGGCACCACGCTCCTGCGTTCCGGGCAGGCGCCGCTGCGCCTGCACCCGGGCGAGCCGGTGCTGGTCGTCTCCCAGGACGTGGTCGACCTCGGGGACGGCGTGACGCTGACGTTCGAAGGGATCCTCTGAAAGCATGAGCCGCAAGCGACCACCGTCACCGCCGCCGGAGATCGACGGCTTCGAGTACGTCTCCATCATCGGGTCGGGAGGCTTCTCGGACGTCTTCCTGTACCAGCAGCGCCGGCCCCGTCGCCGGGTGGCCGTCAAGGTCCTGCTGCACGAGTGGACGGGCGAGGGGCAGCGCGAGGCGTTCGACGCCGAGGCCGACCTCATGGCGACCCTGTCGACGCACCCGTCGATCGTCACCATGTACGAGGCGGACGTCGCGGCCGACGGGCGCCCGTACCTGGCCATGGAGTTCTGCTCGCGCCCCAACATGGGGGCGCGGTACCGCAGCGAGCGGATGAGCGTGCCCGACGTGCTGCGCGTGGCCGTGCAGGTCGCCGGCGCGGTGGAGACCGCCCACCGGGCCGGGATCCTGCACCGCGACGTCAAGCCCGCGAACATCCTCGTGACGGAGTACGGGCACCCGGCGCTCACGGACTTCGGCATCTCCTCCACGCTCGACGACGCCGGCCGCGCCGAGGGCATGTCGATCCCGTGGTCGCCGCCGGAGTCGTTCGCGGAGCCGCCGACCACCGGCGTCGCGACCGACGTGTGGGGCCTGGCCGCCACGACCTACTCGCTGCTCGCGTCGCGGACGCCGTTCGAGGTGCCGGGCGGGTCGAACTCGAGCGCGGACCTGGTCGCGCGGATCGAGTCGGCCCCGCTGCAGCCGACGGGGCGGCAGGACGTGCCCGCCTCGCTGGAGCGGGTGCTCAGCACCGCGATGGCGAAGAACCCGGCGTCGCGGTACCCGACGGCGCTGGCGTTCGCGCGGGCGCTGCAGGCCGTGCAGACCGAGCTGTCGTTCGCGGTCACGCCCATCGACCTGCTCGACGACCAGGGTCACCTGCGCGACGAGGGCGAGCCCGAGGACGGCGGCGACGAGGACGAGGTCGGCACCCGGCTGCGCGAGGTCGTGTCGGTCGACCCCCGCGGTCCCGCGGCCCGCGGTGCGGGCCTGGCCGGCGCCGGCGGCGCGGGCGGCGCCCCGGCACGCGCCGCGGGGCCGGTGGCCGCGGCGCCGGTGGCGACGTCGACGACGGGCACGCTCGCCGTCGAGGACGACCTGGGCGACACCGTGCACCGGTCGATGGCGCCGGCGGCGCCCGCGCCGGCCGAGGCCCCGGCCGCGGCGCCGCCGCAGCCGGAGGCGCCGTCCCGGCGAGGGCTGGTGGTGGGTCTCGTCGTCGGCGTGGTCGCCCTGGTGGTGCTCGCGGTCGTCCTCGTGCTCACCCTGGGGCCGGACGACGGCGCCGAGGACCCGGGCGGCACCGCCCCGTCCGCCGTGACCGGCGGCGGCGGCGACCCCGAGCCGCCGACCGACAACCTCGGCGGGCTGGTGCCCGCCGTGACCGAGCTGCAGGGCACGGCGAAGGGCGACAAGGTGGTCTTCACCTGGACCAACCCCGACCCGCAGGACGGCGACACGTACGGCTGGCGCGAGCCGCAGGCGCTCACCGAGGCGCACTACCAGCAGGTCTCTCAGACCACGGTCACGGTCCCGCGGGCCAAGGGCGGCGAGACCTGCGTCGAGGTCGTGGTCGTGCGCTCCGGCGCGTTCTCCATCGAACCGAAGGCGGCGTGCGTCTGATGAGCGATCTGGCGGTGGAGTTCGCGGGCGAGTGGTTCCGGCCCGACCCGGCCGGGGTCTTCGAGATCGGGCGCGAGGGCGACCTCGCGCTCGACGACAACCCGTACCTGCACCGGCGGTTCCTGCAGATCACCCATTCCGCCGGGCTGTGGTGGCTGGGCAACACGGGCGCGCGGCTGTCGGCGACGGTCTGCGACGCGGCCGGCGGGGTGCAGTCCTGGCTCTCGCCGGGCAACTCGCTGCCGATCGTGTTCCCGTCCACGTCCATCGTCTTCACGGCCGGGCCCACCACCTACGAGCTGCTGGCCCGGCTCAGCCCCGCCCCGTACGCGGAGATCCGCTCCGAGGAGCCCGACAGCGGCGCCACCACGATCGGCATGATCCCGTTCACCGTCAGCCAGCGGCAGCTCGTCGTCGCCCTGTGCGAGCCGATGCTGCGCCGGGACGGGACGGGGCTGTCCGAGATCCCGTCGTCGGCGGAGGCCGCCGCCCGGCTCGGCTGGACGACGACGCGGTTCAACCGCAAGCTCGACAACGTGTGCGAGAAGCTCGACCGGGTGGGCGTCAAGGGGTTGCGCGGCGGGTCCGGCAACGGCCTGGCCACCAACCGGCGGGCGCGGCTGGTCGAGTACGCCGTCGCGTCGCGCCTCGTCACGGCGGAGGACCTGCCGCTGCTCGACGCCGACGTCACGGACGACGCCGCCCCCGACCCGGGCGCGGGGAGCCCCGCATGAGCCGCCGGCAGCGCCCCACGCTGTGGCAGCTCACCGTGGTCGTGGCGGTCGCGGCCGCGGCGATCGCGTTCGTGATCGTCATGGCCGTGGGCCTGCTGCGCGACGGCGTCGGCACGGGCGACCCGCTCGACTACTGGCGGGCGGTCGGCCGCGGGCTGACCGACCCCGTGACCTGGCGGATCGTCGGCCTGAGCGCGGCGCTCGGGGCCGGGGTCACGGCACTCGTCGGGGCGTTCTCGCGCCGCGGCGGGGGCCACTGACCCGCTCCGCCACCCGCCCGCCGGCCCGACCGGCCGGCCCCACCACCTGAACCCGACGGAACGAACCGAGGAGAGCGATGCGCGTCAAGGTGACGCTCCGGCGCCCCGACACCACGCACGACGACGTCGTCATCACGGCGGACGCCGGCGCGACCATCGGCGAGGTCGCCGCCACGCTCACGCGCGTGGACCCGGCCGGCCCGGGGGCCCCGGGCGGCGGCCCGCGGACGCTCGAGGCCAGGCTCCCCGGCCAGGACCGGCCCGTGCGGCTGCCCGCCGACGCCGCGCTCGGCGAGGCGTGGATCGGCTCGGGGGCCGAGGTCGCGATGGTCGACCTCGACCGGCCGGGCTTCGACTACCCCGGCTCGCACGACGTGCGCGCCACGCTCCGCTTCGTCGACGGCAGCAGCATCGACCTGCCGGAGGGCAGCTGGGTGCTCGGCCGTGCCGCCGGGTGCGACGTCGTGCTGAACGACCCGCTGGTGTCCAAGCGGCACCTGCGGCTGGACGTGTCGGACGTCGTCGACGTCGTCGACCTCGGTTCCGCGAACGGGCTCCTGGTCGACGGCGACCACGTGCAGCGGCTGCGCGTCGAGGGCAGCCAGCGCGTGACGGTGGGCGACACGGTGATGACGATCGAGCGGCGCAAGCCGCAGACGCTCACGGGGGTCGCGCCCAAGGCCGGGCCGGTGCCGTTCACCCGCTCGCCGCGCGTCGAGGCGCGCTACTCGGGCGAGGAGTTCGAGTCGCCCGACGTGCCCAGCGAGACCGAGCCGCAGCCGTTCCCGTTCCTCGCCCTGCTGGCGCCGGTGCTCATGGGCGGGTTCATGCTCGCGATGGGCCGCGGGCCCATGGGGCTGATGTTCATCCTGCTGTCGCCGATCATGCTGGTCGGCAACTTCCTCACCCGGAACATGCAGAACCGCAAGCGCAAGGAGCGCGACATCGCCCGCTTCGAGGAGCGGCTCGACGCGCTGCGCGACGCCCTGTCCGGGGAGGAGGAGACGGAGCGCTCCGTCCGCCTGCGCGAGGCGCCCGCGACGCCGCACGTGTTCGCCGAGGCGATGCGCCACGGGCCGATGCTGTGGACCCGGCGCCCCGAGCACTGGAGCTTCCTCAACGTGCGGTTCGGCATCGGCACGATGCCGTCGCGCAACACGGTCAAGGCGGCCGGCAAGGGCCAGCTCATCAAGGAGTACCAGGAGCGCCTGGACGCCGTGATCGACAAGCACTCGACCGTCTCGGGCGTGCCCGTGGTCGAGAACCTGTACGACGCCGGCGCGCTCGGGTTCGCCGGGCCGCCCGGGAAGGTCGCGGGCAGCCTCAACGCGACGCTCCTGCAGCTCACGGGCCTGCACTCGCCGTCCGAGCTGGTGGTCACGGGCATGGTCAGCCCCGTTTGGACGAAGCACCTGCAGTGGCTCACCTGGATCCCGCACACGTCGTCCCCGCAGAGCCCGGTCGAGGGGCACCACCTCGCCGACTCCGCGAGCGGCGCGGCACGGCTCGTGGCGGAGCTCGAGGAGCTCGTCACGACGCGCCTCAAGGCCCAGCGCGGCGGTGCGCAGCGCCGCGGGGCGATCGACGAGGACGACGCCGCCCTCGAGCGGGGCGCCGAGGTGGGCGGCAAGAAGGCGGAGACGGGCACGAAGTCCCCCGTCCCCGCGGTCGTCGTGATCATCTCGGACGACATCGACGTCGAGCGGGCCCGCCTGGTGCAGCTCGCGGAGAACGGCCCGGACGCCGGCGTCTTCCCGCTGTGGATCTCCGCCGACACGGCGTACCTGCCGGCGGCGTGCCGCACGTTCGTCGACCTGGGGGAGCACGGCCCACGCGTCGGCATGGTGCGCCTCGGGCGCTGGGTGGACGACCTCGAGCTGGAGGAGATCGACGCGACGACGGCGCTGGACTACGGGCGCCGCCTCGCCCCGGTGTTCGACGCGGGCGCGATCATCGCCGACTCCTCGGACCTGCCGCGCTCCGTGACGATGCCGGCGCTGCTGGGCCACGACCTGTTCGAGGACCACTCCGCGGTGCTCGAGCGGTGGCGGCAGAACCTGTCGGTCTACGACCGCGTCAACCCGGTGCCCCGCAAGCGGGCGGGGACGCTGCGCGCGATCGTCGGCTCGGCGGGCCTCGACGCCCAGCACCTCGACCTGCGCAGCCAGGGCCCGCACGCCCTGGTGGGTGGCACGACGGGTGCCGGCAAGTCGGAGTTCCTGCAGGCGTGGGTGCTCGCCATGGCGGCGGAGTACAGCCCCGACCGCGTGACGTTCCTCTTCGTCGACTACAAGGGCGGCTCCGCGTTCGCGGACTGCGTCCAGCTCCCGCACTGCGTCGGCCTGGTCACCGACCTGTCGCAGCACCTGGTGCTGCGTGCGCTGACGTCGCTGCGCGCCGAGCTGCACCACCGCGAGCACCTGTTCAACCGCAAGAAGGTCAAGGACCTGCTCGAGCTGGAGAAGCGCGGCGACCCGGAGACCCCGCCGGCGCTCGTCATCGTCATCGACGAGTTCGCCGCCCTCGTGGGCGACGTGCCGGAGTTCGTCGACGGCGTCGTCGACGTCGCGCAGCGCGGCCGCTCGCTGGGCATCCACCTGATCATGGCCACCCAGCGCCCGGCCGGCGTCATCAAGGACAACCTGCGCGCCAACACCAACCTGCGCGTCGCGCTGCGGATGGCGGACGAGTCCGACTCCAGCGACGTCGTCGACATCAAGGACGCCGCGCACATCGACCCGGCGATCCCGGGCCGCGGCGTCGTGAAGACGGGCCCCGGCCGGCTGCAGGCCTTCCAGTCCGGGTACGCGGGCGCCTGGAGCACCCGCGCACCGGAGAACACCGCGATCGAGGTCGCCGGGCTGCACTTCGGCCGCGAGGAGAAGTGGGAGGAGCCGGTCGACCCGGCGGCGTCGGTCGACGAGGACGTGGACCTCGGCCCCAACGACCAGCAGCGCCTCGTGGCCCGGATCACGGCGGCGTTCGAGGCCGGCCGGCTGCCGGTGCCGCGCCGCCCGTGGCTGGACTCCATGGCCGACGCCTACGACCTCACCCGGCTGCACCAGCGCACCGACACCGAGCTGCTCGTCGGCGTCGCGGACATCCCGGAGCAGCAGGCGCAGCGCCCGCTGTACTTCAACCCCGACACCGACGGGCACCTCGGCGTGTACGGCACGGGCGGCGCGGGCAAGAGCACGGCCCTGCGCACCATCGCCGCGGCGGCGGGCATCACCCCGCGCGGCGGCCCCGTGCACGTGTACGGCCTGGACTTCGCGGCCGGCGCGCTGCGGATGCTGTCCGCCCTGCCGCACGTGGGCACGATCGCGCGCGGGGACGACGTCGAGCGCGTCGTGGGGCTGATGCGGATGCTGCGCGAGGAGCTGCAGCGCCGCGGGGAGGCGTTCGCCGCCGTCTCCGCCTCCAGCGTCACGGAGTACCGCCAGCTCACCGGCCGCGCCGGCGTGCCGCGCATCCTGCTGCTGGTCGACGGGTTCCCGGGCTTCCGGGACGACTTCGAGGTCGGCGCGGGCCGGGCCGAGTGGTTCGACGTCTTCCGCGACATCCTGAGCGACGGCCGCGCGCTGGGGATCCACGTGATCTTCACCGCCGACCGCTCCGGCGCCGTGCCGACGTACGTGCGCTCGATGGTGCAGCGCAACCTGCTGCTGCGGATGACCGACGACGGGTACCTGGCGTTCAACGCGCCGCGCGACATCATCACGCCCGACTCGCCGAACGGGCGCGCGATCCTCGACGGGCTCGAGGTGCAGGTCGCCGTCATCGGCGGCACCACCTCGGTGTCCGCACAGGCCGCGGCGACCGAGAAGCTCGGCCAGTCCATGCTGTCCGCGGGGGTGCGCCCCGCGCCCGAGGTGCAGGTGCTGCCCACGGAGTACGGCGCCCGGGAGCTGCCGGACCACCTCGAGGGCCAGCCGGTGCTCGGCCTGGACGGGATCACGCTGGACGCGGTCGGTTTCGACCCGTCCGGCACGATGGTCGTGGCCGGCCCGCCCGGGTCGGGCCGCAGCAACGCGCTCGTCGCGATCTCGCGGGCCGTGCGGCGCGCGAACCCCGACGCGCGGCTCTACCTGTTCGCGCAGGGCCGCTCGGCCATCGCGGACAAGCTGCCCTGGACCGACGTCGCGACCGGGGTCGAGAAGGTCAAGGCACTCGCCACCGACCTGCTCGCCGCCGTGCAGGACGAGGACGTGGAGCCGGGCATCGTGGTCGTCATCGAGGGCATCAACGAGTACCTGCAGTCGCCCGCGGACAAGCCGATCCAGGACCTCACGAAGGCGATCCGCAACAGCGACCACCTGCTCGTGGCCGAGGCGGAGACGGCCGGGTGGGGCGCGACCTGGCCGCTGCTCGGCGAGGTGAAGAACGGCCGTCGCGGGCTCATCCTGCAGCCGGAGAACCTCGACGGCGACACGATCCTCAAGACGTCCCTGCCGCGCGCCGGCAAGGGCGAGTTCCCCGTCGGCCGGGGCGCGTGGATCGCGCGGGGCAAGCACCGCCGGGTCCAGCTGCCCCTGGTCCTGGAGGACTGAGCCGGAGGACTGAGCCGGCGGGCCGCACCGGTGCCGGTCGATGGGGAGTCCTCCCCATCGACCGGCACGGTCGCCCTCGGCTACGGTGCTGCCCGGCGACGAGACGACGAGCTGTGTGAGGACGAGGGGGAGCTGTGGCCGGGTACGACCTGTCCATCGACATGGAAGAGCTGCGCACTCTTGCCAAGGATCTGAAGACGATCCAGGACGAGTTCGAGGGCGCCGACGGCCGCGCGGAGGACGCCGCGGACGCGACCGGCCACGACGAGCTGGCCGGCAAGGTCAACGACTTCGCGGACAAGTGGCGGATCAAGCGCGAAGAGATGACCGGCAACGTCAAGAAGCTGCAGGGCATCGTCCAGCAGATCGCGGACACGTTCACCGAGGTCGACACCGAGCTCGCGAAGGCGCTCGAAGACGCCGCCGAGAAGGCGAAGTAGGGGGATTCATCGTCATGGGTGACACGCAGTGGCAGAAGCTGGACGGGAACGCCGACCTCGTCCGCAGCAAGGGCCACAAGTACCAGGAGATCGCCGACGCCATCGAGCGCGCCACGACGACCCTCGACGCCATCGTCGACGACGCGAGCACCACCGCGGAGTCGATGGACGAGACGAAGTCCCTGGCCTCTGATGTCAAGGAGGACATCTCCAAGGCCACCGAGCGGTACCGGTACACCGGTGACGCCCTCGTGGACTACGCGTCGGCCCTGGACACGGCGATCTCCGAGTCGGAGACCGCGGCGAACCAGATCGCGTCCCTCGAGGACGACCTGGCGTCCGCGCGCACCACGGCGAGCAACGCCCAGTCCGACGTCGACGACCTGCCGAAGGATGCTCCGGAGGGCGACGCCGACAGCGCGAACAGCACGCTGACGTCGGCCAACTCACGCGTGTCGAGCCTCGAGTCGAGCCTGAGCCACTGGCAGGGCCGCTGGACCGAGGCGAAGGGCGACAAGGACGGCGCCGCGACCACCGCCAAGAACAAGATCGACGAGGTCGTGTCCGGCGACAAGGTCCACGGGCTCGAGGACGGCTTCTGGGACAAGGCCGGCGAGGTCTGGGACAGCATCTACAAGGTCGTCAAGGTCATCTGCGACATCGCCGGCATCCTGGCGATCTTCCTGTCGTGGGTCCCCATCCTCGGTCAGATCCTGCTGGTGCTCGCCGCGGTGGGCGCGATCCTGGCGGTCGTGGACGCGGTCTTCAAGGCCGCCAGGGGCCAGGGCTCCTGGTGGGGCGTGCTCGGCGCAGCGGGACTGGCCGCGCTCACCCTCTTCGGCGGCAAGGCGATCAGCGTGCTCGCGAAGTACAGCAAGGCGCGCACGGTCGTGCAGACGGCGTCGCGCATGTCGCCCAAGAACGCCAAGAGCGTCTTCGGCACCGCCACCCTCAAGAGCACGCGCAAGGTGTTCGCGCAGACGAACGGCCAGCGGGTCACCGAGGTCCTCAAGTCGCCGTTCATCCGCTCGGCGACCGACAAGCAGGTCGCCGGCCTGTTCCGCGGCGGGAACGTGGGACAGGGGCTCAAGACCATGTTCCCGAACCCGTTCACGGGCACCGGCATGCGCACGATCTTCGGCAACGACGACGTGACCGACATGTTCAAGTTCATGAACATGGCCGACAACCGGCTCCCCGGCATCAACGGCACGATGGTCATCGACGGTGTCACCGCGGGGACGTCGGCGATCGCCGCCGTCGGCGGGCACGGCATCACGGTGTTCAACGGCGTGCGGAACAGCGTCTCGCTCGCGGGCGAGCTGGGGGTCGGCGACTTCGGCGACGCGTCGAGCCCGGCCGTCAGCCTGGGGACGTCCGGCCTCGGCGGGCCGTACGGCAACATCATCGGCAACGGCCTCAGCCTGGCCGGCGGGGTGCCCAACCCCGGCTGACCGGCGGCCCGGCGCGGAGCCGGGCCCTCGCGGGGCGCACCTAGGATGGTCGCGGTCCGCAGCCTCAACCAAGGAGACCGACGTGACACGCAGGGTGGCCGGGTACGAGCTGAGCCTGGACGAGGGATGGCTCCTCGTTCCGGACGGCCTGGACGACGTCGAGGCGTGGGCCCGCGAGACCGCGGACGCCCTCGTGCCCCCGGACGCCCGGGGTGGTGGCACGGAGCACGCCGTCGCGGTGCCCGGACTGGACGAGGCCGGCGAGCCGGGTGCCGACCCGGTCGAGGCCCTCGCCGCGCGGATCGCGGACGTGGCGCAGTCCGCGTCGGCCAGCGGGATCGTCGCGCTCGCGGTCGCGTTCCTCGTGCGGCAGCCGTCGTCGGGTGACGTCGACGCCATGCTGACGGTCGTCGCGCAGGCGGGGCTGTCGGCGGACGCGTTCGCCGCGGACCTCGATCGGCTCGTCGCGGAGTCGGACGACCCGCCCTACGTCTACGCCCAGTCCCTCGACGCGACGGTGCCGGCGGGCGACGTCCGCGGGGCCCACCTGATGATCGGTCACCTCGACCCCGACCTCGGTGACGGTGTCGCGCACCTGGAGGAGCGGGTCGCGCTGGGCGTCTTTCCGCCCGACAGCCCGGACATGCTCGAGGTGACGGTGATCGCCAACGGGGTCTCGGTGTTCGACGACATGCCGCAGGCGGTCGTCGACCTGCTCGCAGGCCTGACCGTCGAGCTGGAGGCAGCATGACACGCAGCGTGCGGTTCCGTGAGGGCAGGATGCGGATCGTCCTGCCGGGGACCTGGGCCAACATCCCGCTGGACGACGAGGAGACCGCGGTCGAGCACGTGCGGCGCCTCGTCCGGCGTCAGGTCGGCAAGGCGGACCGCCTGGCCCGCGCGCGCCGCGAGGCCACCCAGGAGGTCGTGGGGAACGTCCGGGCGGCGATGTCGGCGGGCGTCCACACGTACCTGATGTCCCTCGAGCTGCTCCCGGGAGTCCCGTTCCCCGCGGTGATCCTGGCGATGGACGAGGAGTGGCCCGCGGCGTCCGCGGAGGCCCGCGCCGCCGGTGACGGCGCGGCGGCGTTGCGCGCCGGATTCCCGACGGGTGAGGTCGAGCCCCAGCGCAACGGCCCCGTCGCGCGGGTGGTGGAGATGACCCAGGGGAGCACGGGCGAGGGTGACGACGTGCTGACCATGCGCCTCGAGTACCACATCCCCTATCCGGACGGGTCGAGGCTCCTGATGGCGCGGGTGAACGTCCCGGGCATCCCGTCTGCCGAGCCCTTCGCGACGCTCTTCGACGAGATCCTCGACTCGATCACGTTCATGGAGCAGGACGGCGAGGAGCAGGAGGGGCAGCAGGCGGTCGCGGACGCCGCCCCCGGGGCGGGCGACCCCGCGGCAGGGCCGGCGCGGGCGGCGATGTGACCTCCGCGCCCGCGAAGGCCGACGACACGCCGCGCCCGCCGGGGACGGCCGCGCGCGTCCTGCGACCGTTCGGGTATCTCCTGGTCGGCCTCGTCTGGACCGTGATCGCGCTCGTCGTCCTCGGGCTCGGGCCGGGGATCCTCGTGTTCGTCGCCGTCGACGGGACCATGGAGCTGGGCGGGATCTGGGCGGGCCTCGTCGAGCAGCCGTCCGAGATGGTCGCGTTCCTGCTGGTGATCCCCCTGGTCGTGGTGCTGTGGGGGCCAGGGGTCCTGTGGTACCTGCCGGCGGCGAGCTGGCCCCTGGCGTTGCTCTCCTACGTCTATGTGGGGCGCTCGCTGAGCCCGGGGTTCGCGCAGGAACGGCTGTCGAGGACCACGCGGGTGGGCCGGGGTCGGACGATCGGCCTGCCGACCGTCGGCGGGGTCGCGCTGTCGCTCCAGCCGGTCCGGGAGTCCGCGGTCACGCGGTTCCTCATGCGGTTCTACGTGTCCGGCTGGCTGCCGGACGGACACATGTTCCTGGCGATGCTCCCTGCCGGGGGAGGGTGGCTGCTCGCGCTCGTGGGCCTGGCGCGCGACGTCCCCGCGGGCGCGCGGGTGGTGCTGCTGGTCGTGGCCGCTGCGCTCGTCGCCTGGAGCGTCGTGCTCGGTCGCCGTGCGTGGCGACGCCGGTTCGACGGCGAGCCGGCGACCACCGAGCGCGGGTCGGTCACCGACCTGAGCCCGAGCGAGCGCAAGGCGCGGCGGGCCGAGCTGACCGCCCGTCGGGACGCGAGGCTCCGGCGTTCGTCCGGCCGCTGAGGCGACGCGGGGCGACTGCTGTCGTCCCGTCCGGCGGGACTGCTCAGTCCTTCGACGGGCCGGGAGCCGGCGACCGGAGGGCGGTGATCCGTCGGACCGTCATCACGGCCCCGACGGCGAACACCAGCACGATCAGGACGATGAGGACCGGGACGGGGCCGAGACCGCCGAGGACCTCGAACCCGGCGACGGCGCCGACGCCCGCGAGGACGAGGCACACGAGCGTGGCGGCCAGGACCGGGGTCTCGATCTTCTTCCTGCGGGCCGGGCTCGACCCGTTCCGGGGCGTGGGCATCGGTGGTTCTCCTCGTTCGGCCCGGCAGCGGGCTTCGTGGGCGATGACGCCCGCACACTACGGGAGTTCGTCGAACGACGCAGCGGACGTCGCGCGTCGCATCCCTCGCTGTCCCCGCCGGCCTGGCCCAGGCTCCTGGGAGCCCGTCGTCGGGATCACGTATCACGGCGGATGGGGAGGACTCCCCATCGACGAGTGCTCGGGGCGCCCGCTAGGGTCGTCGCGGACGACGGATCGGCCGTAGGGGGCCGGCCGAACCACTGATGAGCTGAGGAGCTTTC
>NZ_BMDG01000014.1 GCF_014635665.1 Isoptericola cucumis | reverse complement strand
GTCGAGGCCTCCAGGATCGGGAGCGACCAAGCATCCTGTTCCCGAGAGACCTCGACGTGTCCGAGCCTACGGCCTGTGTGTCCTGCTGCCCTGATCCAAGATCCGCCGATCCGTACTGCGTCCGCTGTGATCTGCTGGTCGGGCTCGAGTCGTTGCACGTGATCGGCGTCGAGCGTGACGACGATGTCGTGATCGTCGTTATCGAGTCTGCGCCCGGGCTGATGGGCTGCCCGGCGTGCGGCGTGGTCGCCGCATCGAAGGGCCGCCGGACGGTCGAGCTGATCGACGCCCCGGCGTTCGGGAGCCCGGTCCGGTTGCGGTGGCGCAAGCGGCGGTGGGTCTGTCCCGACCCGGGCTGCGAGGTCGGGTCGTTCACCGAGCAAGACGCCCAGATCGCCGCCCCGCGGGCCGTGCTCACGTCGCGTGCGACCCGGTGGGCGATCGCCCAGTTGCGGTCCGAGAACGCGTCGGTCGCTGGGTTGGCCCGCCAGCTCGGGGTGTCCTGGTGGACGTGCTGGAACGCGATCCGTCCCGTACTCGCCGACGCTGCCGACGACGAGTACCGCTTCGACGGCGTCACGACCCTCGGGGTGGACGAACACGTGTGGCATCACGTCAGCCCGAAGGATCGTGGGCCCAAGGAGCTGACCGGGATGGTCGACCTGACCCGCGACGGCGAGGGCAACACCCACGCCCGGCTGCTGGACCTGGTGCCCGGCCGTTCCGGCACGGTCTACGCCTCCTGGCTGGACGAGCGAGGGGCAGAGTTCCGCGGCCGGGTGCAGATCGCGACCCTGGACCCGTTCCACGGCTACAAGAACGCGATCGACGACCGGCTCGAGGACGCTACCGCGGTGCTGGACGCGTTCCACGTGGTCAAGCTCGCGGGCCAGGCGATCGACGAGGTCCGCCGCCGGGTCCAGCAGCAGACCCTGGGGCACCGAGGCCGCAAGGGCGACCCGCTCTACGGCATCCGCAACATCCTGCGCGCCGCCCCCGAACGCCTCACCGACCGACAGATCAACAGGTTGAACCGGGCGATCGCCACCGACGAGGCCCACGAGGAAGTCCTGGTCGCGTGGCAGGCCGCCCAGCAGATCCGCACCGCCTACCGGAGCAAAGACCCGACCCACGGGCGCCGGCTCGCTGAACGCGTCCTGGCGTCTCTACCGTCATGCCCGATCCCCGAGATCGCCCGCCTCGGACGCACCCTGCGCAAGTGGCGCACTGCCTTCCTCGCTTACTTCGACACCGCCCGCTCATCGAACGGCGGCACCGAGGCCATCAACGGGATCATCGAGCTCGCCCGCCGCATCGCACGCGGCTTCCGCAACCGCGACAACTACCGCCTCCGCATGCTCCTTGTCGCAGGAGGAATCACACCGTGACCCCCGGGAGTGTCCGATGAACGGTGGGCGGGCCACGGCGTTCCTTAGTTGCTCGAGGGGCTGATGCGCCCCTCGAAGGTGATCGCGAAGGCGTTCAGCGCGGCCTTCCACCGGATGACCCATCGTGCCCGACCTCGCCCGGTCGGGTCCAGAGACCGGGTCACGAGGTAGAGGCACTTCAGTGCTGCGGCGTCGTTCGGGAAGTGCCCACGGGCGCGTACCGCCCGCCGGTAGCGGGCGTTCAGGGACTCGATCGCGTTCGTGGTGCAGATGATCTTGCGGATCTCCACGTCGTAGTCCAGGAACGGGATGAACTCGGCCCACGCGGACCGCCACAGCTTGACCGCGGCCGGGTACTTGGCGACCCACTTCTCGGCGAACTCGTCCATCCGGACCTCGGCCTGCTCGGCGTTCACCGCGGTGTAGATCGGCTTGAGGTCCCGCGCGACGGCGTCCCAGTCCTGCCGGGCGGCATAGCGGAACGTGTTACGGATCAGGTGGATCACGCAGGTCTGCACCTGCGCGAGTTCCCAGACCGTGGTGATCGCCTCGGGCAGGCCCTTGAGCCCGTCGCAGACCGCGATGCACACGTCGCCCACGCCGCGGTTCTTGATCTCGGTCAGGACGTTCAGCCAGAACTTCGCACCCTCGCCGCCGTCGCCGGCCCAGATCCCCAGGATGTCGCGCTCCCCGCGGGTGGTCACGCCGATGACGACGTAGAACGGCTTGTTCGTGACCTGCCCGTCGCGCACCTTGACGACCAGGGCGTCGATGAAGATCACGGGATAGACCTCGTCCAGCGGGCGGGTCTGCCACTCGCCCATCTCGGCGACGACCTTGTCGGTGATCCGCGAGACGGTGTCCTTGGAGACGGACGCGCCGTAGACCTCGGCGAAGTGCGCACTGATCTCCCCGGTTGTCAGGCCCCGCGCGGTCAGGGACAGCACCAGCTCGTCCACTCCGTTCAGCCGCCGCTGCCGCTTGCGAACGATCGCCGGTTCGAAGGACCCGTCGCGGTCCCGGGGCACATCGATCTCCACAGGCCCGATCTCGGTCAGCACCGTCTTCGTGCGGGTGCCGTTGCGCTCGTTCTTCCCCGTCTTGGCGTCGCGCTCACCGGGCGCGTAGCCCAGGTGTTCGGTGAGTTCCTCGTCCAGCGCGGTCTCCAGGACCTGCTTCGTCAACCCGGTCAACAGCCCGTCCGGTCCGACCAGGTCGATCCCCGCCGCCTTCGCCTGCGCCACTAGCTGCTGCGCCAGGGCCTGCTTCTCGTCCTCGTCGAGCGTCACGGGCTCGATGATCTCGGTCACTCTGCCTGCTTCCCGCCAAGCCTTGCTCGGCGTGTCAGGCCGAGACCCACCCACCGTTAATCAGACAGACCCTGACCCCCCTCATCTGCGAAGAGCCAGATAACACTCGCCGTCTCCGAGGCGTCGCGCTCAGGACCCGCACCTCACGATCACGCGCCCTTCTACCCGCCCGCCAGGCACACCCACGACCAGCTCACCCCGTATCGCGGTGTAGAGGTCAACCCATTGAGGCAAGCCCCGTCGTCGTGTGCGAACACCGGTCCCGAGGAACATTCCAAGGTTCCCGTCGTAGCTGACCATCGACGATTGCTCGCGATGCTCCGTCAGGCCTGGTCCGTTGCGGTCGCCACGGCCGTCCTCGTCCGTGGTGCTTGCGATGGTTGGGAACGGCCGTCCGGCCGCTCAAGGACTACGACGCGACGCGTCGGGTCCAACCGATCCCTCGCCTCGGCGGAGGCACACCGTGGACCCTGATTCCCCAGTGGTTCCCCGGCAGCCGACGAACTGAAGGAAGCCGCAGGTCAAGAAGGGTTTGTACAGTTCAACGTCTGAATGCGGCTGCAGACTTTCATCTACCCAAACGACGGACCTGCGGCGGTGGTGCAGCTGCTGTCGCCGGAAGGCTAAAAGCTCCAGCCCTGCTCGGTGATGAACTCCACCAGGGTCAGGCAGCGGACGTTCATCGCTTCGCAGACGCTCGGTATCTTCGGCTTCGCGAGGCTGCCCTGGGTCTCCTGAGTGACGACGACCCCGTCGCGAGCAACGGCGAGCCCGATCACAAAAGGGTCGGCCCCGTTCCGCCCCTTGGCGTTCCCGAGGAGCTTCGGGTGCGAGGTGAGGACCCACGACGTCGCGGTCTGGATGTCCTCTTCGAGGTCCACGAAGAGGTCGGCCTGGTCTTTCGCCCACGAGTGCACGGCGTCGCCCTCGCGCTTCGCTAGTTCTCGCTCGACCTCGTCCACAGCTCGGATCGCGCCGTCGGCGATCATGCCCTCCACCCGTTGCCAGACGCTCGGGAAGGTCGCCGGGGGAAGCAGATCCCGGCGCCCGTTGATGAACACGCTCGTGTCGAACGAGTAGAAGGACTCCACGGCCTACACCGCCTCCGCGTTCGAGAGCGTCGCTTCCTGCGCGAGACGGGCCATCTGGCTCGCCTTCACGTCGAGAAAGGTCGTGGCGGTGTAGGTATCGATCGCGCGGCGCTTGTGGGCGTCGGTTACGAGGCGGACGAAGCCCTTCCCTTTGTCTCGGACCGTGTTGCGATACCAGTTGCCCCCTCCGGCGCGCTCCCGAGCGGCATCGGCCTCGTAGGCGCGGAGGAACTCCTCGCGACTCTCGGCGTAGAACCTCTCGGACACGTGCCCCAGGGTGACCAGACGCCGGAGGAACGCCTCCGCGCTCACCCCGAATGGGGCAGCCGCGCGACGAAGGTCTCCGTACGTCCAGGGAGAGCCCTCGGCACGGTGGCTCTGGACGAGTGGCTGCGTGAGGACGGCCTCCCTCGGCATGAGCATGGACGCCGCCAGAGCGTTGCACTGTGCTTCGAGTTGTCGGACCGGCGTCGTCGCGCGCCGATCGGTGATCACGTCGCAGAGCCCCTCGGAGTGGAGCAGGAGGTGCGCGTACTCGTGCAAGAGGGAGAAGAGCCGTCCTCGCGGGCTATCCGCCCCGTTGACCACGATCACCGGGATCGAGTCGAAGTAGAGCGAGAAGGCGCGCATCTCATGGATGGGGACGCGCCCGCCAGAAGTTGCCATGACGAGGACGCCGGACGCTTCCAGGGCGGCAACCCACGTGTTGAGGTGATCGTATGGCTTGTCCCCGGTCACGGGGAGCGAGAGCGGACCGACGGCGAGGAGCCGATCCCGGCCCGCGCTCGCGATCGCGTCGTCTGCCTCCGGGATCGGGTTGATCCGCCAATCGGCTGCCGGCTCGACGTCGTCGATCTCGGCGAGCTCGAGGAGCGTCTCCCGCTGTTCGTGCGCGCGACGAAACTCGTCATGCAGGGCAGGGGACCACACGCCCTTGTCGGCTCCGTCGAGCCGCCGGAAGTCGCGGAGTGTGTCGAAGTCGGTCGGCGGCTCCGCGAGGAAGAACACGGCGAGCGGACGCTTGTACACCTCGGAGGCCTTGCGAAGCTGGACGATCGTCGGCGACTCGTCCCCCGACTCCCATGCGGCAAGACGCTCTTCGTCGACACCGATCTTCCGCGAGGCGGCGACCTCGGTCAGGTCGATGGTCCGCCGCGCCCACCGAAGCACACTCGGCTTCACACGCGCGGGGATGGATCGGGCCATGTGGCGATCCTCCCTCAACGAGCGGCACGCGGTGACCATGGCGCGCGAGGTACGCGGACGATCCGCCCTCTTTCTCCGGCTGCCGGGGCACTGACCGGCAAACTGGAACTCACGAGCCGACCGGACTCACCGACAGAGCCAACGGGCGATGAACGCGCAGGCCAACCTCCATTTCGTGCGCAATTCGTGCAGTTCCGAACAGTATCGCCGCAGGTCAGAGCGTTCCGGACGGCAAAGTGCCCGTTGCGCGGCGCCGAGACCGTCTTTGTGACTCACTTTGCGCACGAATTCGGTACGCTGAGGTCCGTCCAGCGACGGCTGGATCCGTGGCCCTCCGGGTATCCCCGCAGGTCACGGCCACCCAGGGCGGCGTCGACCAGGGCACCTGAACGTCACACGGAGAAGTACTTCGCCTCCGGGTGGTGGAAGACGAACGCGTCGGTGGACTGCTCGGGGTGCAGCTGCAGCTCGTCGGAGAGGGTGACGCCCACGCGCTCGGGGCGCAGCAGCTCGACGACCTTGCGGCGGTCCTCCATGTCCGGGCAGGCGGGGTAGCCGAGCGACATGCGGGCCCCGCGGTACTGGAGCTTGAACAGCCCCTCGACGTCGTCGGGCTCCTCGCCCGCGAAGCCCAGCTCGTCGCGCACGCGGGAGTGCCAGAACTCCGCCAGCGCCTCGGTCAGCTGCACGGACAGGCCGTGCAGCTCCATGTACTCGCGGTACTTGTTCGCCTCGAAGAGCGTCGCGGTGTGCCCGGAGACGGCGTCGCCGACGGTCACGAGCTGCACGGGCAGCACGTCGAAGCGGCCGGTCTCCTCGACGAACGACCGGGGCCGCACGAAGTCCGCCAGGCACAGGTGGCGGTCGCGGCGCTGGCGCGGGAAGCGGAACCGCAACCGCTCGGTGCCCGGCTCGCCGCCGGAACCGCCGTCGGGCGCCCCCAGCTCACCCACCCCGCCCGGCATGCCCGGGCCGTGGTGCGCGACCACGACGTCGTCGCCCTCGGACCAGACCGGGAAGTACCCGTAGACGACCGTGGGGTCCATGATCTGGTCGGTGCGGATGCGCTCGAGCCACTCCGCGAGCCGCGGCCGGCCCTCGGTTTCGACGAGCTCGTCGTAGGAGGCACCGTCGTCACCACGGCCGGGCTTGAGGCCCCACTGGCCCATGAAGGTCGCGCGCTCGTCGAGGAAGGCCGCGTAGTCGGCGAGCTGGATGCCCTTGACGACGCGCGTGCCCCAGAAGGGCGGCGTCGGCACCGGGTTGTCGGCGGCGACGTCGGAGCGTGCCGGCAGCTCCTCGTCCGGGGTCTCGTCCACGGTGACGACGCCGTGGCGGCGCTTGCGCAGTGCGGGGAGGCCCACCGACTCGGGGTCGGCGCCGCGCGCGATCGCCACCAGCGGCTCCATGAGGCGCAGGCCCTCGAAGGCGTCCTTGGCGTACCGGACCGTGCCCGGGAACGCGCCCGCCAGGTCGTCCTCGACGAACGTGCGCGTGAGGGCCGCGCCGCCGAGCAGCACCGGCCAGCGCTGGTCCAGGCCGCGCGAGACGAGCTCGGCGAGGTTCTCCTTCATCACGACCGTCGACTTCACGAGCAGCCCGGACATGCCGATGACGTCGGCGTCGTGCTGCTCGGCGGCCTCGATCATCGCCGTCACCGGCTGCTTGATGCCGATGTTGACGACCGTGTAGCCGTTGTTCGTGAGGATGATGTCGACGAGGTTCTTGCCGATGTCGTGCACGTCGCCGCGCACCGTGGCGAGCACGACCGTGCCCTTCGAGCGCTCCTCGCCGCCCTCCACCTTCTCCATGTGCGGCTCGAGCAGGGCGACGGCCGACTTCATCACCTCGGCGGACTGCAGCACGAACGGCAGCTGCATCTGCCCGGAGCCGAACAGCTCGCCCACCACCTTCATCCCGCCCAGCAGGTGGGTGTTGACGATGTCGAGCGCCTTCGTGCCGTCGGACAGGGCCTGGTCGATGTCCTCCTCGAGCCCCTTGCGCGCGCCGTCGATGATGCGCCGCTCCAGCCGCTCGCCCACGGGCAGCGCGGCGAGCTCGGCGGCGCGCTGGTCGCGCAGCGCCGTCGCGTCCACGCCGGAGAACAGCTCGAGCAGGTGGGACAGCGGGTCGTGCGTGAGGTTGCCCTCGGCGTCGTAGGTGCGCCGGTCCCACACCAGGTCCTCGGCGGCCTCCCACTGGGCGTCGTCGATGGCGGTGCGCGGCAGGATCTTGGCGGCGTGCACGATGGCGGAGTCGAGCCCCGCCTTGGTCGCCTCGTGCAGGAACACGGAGTTCAGCACGGCCCGCGCGGCCGGGTTCAGCCCGAACGAGACGTTGGAGACGCCGAGCGTGGTGTGCACCCCCGGGTAGCGGGTCGTGATCTCGCGGATCGCCTCGATCGTCTCGATGGCGTCGCGCCGCGTCTCCTCCTGCCCGGTCGCGACGGGGAAGGTCAGGGCGTCGACGATGATGTCGTCGACGCGCATGCCCCAGTCGCGGGTCAGCTGCTCGATGAGGCGCGACGCGATCTCGACCTTCTTGGCGGCGGTGCGTGCCTGGCCCTCCTCGTCGATGGTCAGCGCGACGACGGCGGCGCCGTGCTCGCGCACGAGCGGCATGATCTTCCCGAACCGGGAGTCCGCGCCGTCGCCGTCCTCGAAGTTCACCGAGTTCACGACGGCGCGGCCGCCGACGAGCTCCAGGCCGGCCTGGATGACCGCGGGCTCGGTCGAGTCGATCACGAGCGGCAGCGTCGACGCCGACGCGAGCCGGGAGACCACCTCGCGCACGTCCGCGACGCCGTCGCGGCCGACGTAGTCGACGCAGACGTCCAGCAGGTGCGCGCCGTCGCGCGTCTGCGCCCGGGCGATGTCGACGACGTCGTCCCACCGGGCCTCGAGCATCGCCTCCCGGAACGCCTTGGAGCCGTTGGCGTTGGTGCGCTCGCCGATCGCCAGGTACGACGTGTCCTGGCGCAGGTCGGTGTGCGAGTACAGGGACGCGACGCCGTTCTCCCGCACCGGGTGGCGCTCCGGCAGCTGGCGCCCGCGGACCGCCTCGACCACCTGGCGCAGGTGCTCCGGCGTCGTGCCGCAGCAGCCGCCCACGAGGCCGAGGCCGAACTCGGTGACGAACTGCGTGTGCGCGGCCGCGAGCTCCTCCGGCGACAGCGGGTAGACGGCACCGTCCGGTCCCAGCTCCGGCAGGCCGGCGTTCGGCATGCAGGTCACCGGGACCTCGGCGTGCTGGGCCAGGTGCCGCAGGTGCTCGCTCATCTGGTCCGGGCCGGTGGCGCAGTTGAGACCGATGGCGTCCACACCGACCGCCTGCAGCGCGGTGAGGGCCGCCCCGATCTCCGAGCCCATGAGCATGGTGCCCGTCGTCTCGACCGTCACCGAGGCGATCACCGGTACCTGGCGGCCGGTCTCGGCGAGGGCGTCGTGGCAGCCGGTGACGGCGGCCTTGGTCTGCAGCAGGTCCTGGCTGGTCTCGACGAGCAGCGCGTCGGCGCCGCCCTCGAGCAGCCCGGCCGCCTGCTCGGCGAAGGTCGCCCGCAGGTGGGCGTACGTAGTGTGGCCGAGGCTGGGCAGCTTGGTGCCGGGCCCCATGGACCCCAGCACCCAGCGCGGGTGGTCCGGCGTCGCGAACGCGTCGGCGCGGGAGCGGGCCAGGGCCGCGCCGGCCCGGGCGAGCTCGCGGATACGGTCGTCGATGCCGTAGTCCGACAGGTTCGACCAGTTGGCGCCGAACGTGTTGGTCTCGATCGCGTCCACCCCGACCTCGAGGTACGCGTCGTGGACGGCCGAGATGATGTCCGGCCGGGAGACGTTGAGGACCTCGTTGCAGCCCTCATGCCCCTCGTAGTCGTCCAGGGTCGGGTCGGCGGCCTGGATCATCGTGCCCATCGCGCCGTCGGCGACCACCACGCGCGTGCGCATGGCCTCGGCGAGGGCGGTGGCGCGGGTGTCGGCGGCGGCGAGGTCGAGCGTCGTGGTCACCCGTGCAGCGTAGTCGTGGCGGGCGAAATGAGGGTGCGGCGTACGGCACGTGAGACCTAGCGTGGCCGGGTGATCACCACCGACGACGACGCGGCCCCGCGGCTCCCGCTCGCGCCGATCGCCGAGCGCGCCGCCCCGCCCGCCACGCTGCCGGCGGTCACCGCGGGCGGGCTCGCCTGGCGCCCGGCCGAGCGCTCCGACGCGCCCGCGCTGCTCGCGCTCAAGAACGCCGTCGCCGAGGCCGACCGCGAGCCGTACCGCGAGACCCTCGCCGAGGTGACCGAGCTGTTCGACGCGCCGTGGCGCCGGCTCGCCACCGACTCGCTGCTGGGCTTCGACGCCGCCGGCGACCTGCGCGCGTACGGGTACGTCGACAGCATGCCGGGCGACACCCGCATCGTGCGGGCCTTCCTGTTCGGGGCGGTGCACCCGCAGCTGCGCGGGCGCGGCATCGGGCGCGAGCTCTTCGCCTGGCAGGTCGCCCGCGCGCGACAGGTGTTGGCAGCGTCCGGCAAGGAGGTGCCCGGGCGGCTCGCCGTCTTCGTCGAGGACGACAAGCCGGCTGCGGCGCTGCGGCTCTACGAGCGGGCCGGGTTCACCCCGCGGCGCTACTACGCCGAGCTCGAGCGCGACCTGCGCGACGGTGCGCCGCTGCCCGACGTCACCCTCGACGGCGGGCTGCGGCTCGTGCCGATCGCCGACGAGCACGACGAGCCGGCCCGCCTCGCGCACAACGACGCCTTCCGCGACCACTGGGGCAGCCAGCCCATGACGCGCGAGCAGTGGCGCACGGGCCGGTCGACGTTCGCGCCCGAGTGGTCGTTCGTCGTCGTGGATCCCGACCCGGACGTCGCGGCCCTGCTCGCCGACCCGGCCACGGACGCCGACAGCGCCGCCGCGCTGCGCCGCGGCGAACCGTTCGTCGTGGGCTACCACGTCGCCGCGCGGTACACGGAGGACTTCGCGGTGCGCGGCTACCCGTTCGGGTACACCGAGATCCTCGGGGTGCGCCGGGCCTACCGGGGGCGCAGGATCGCGGTCGCGCTGCTCGCGGCGGCGATGCGGGCGTTCGCGGCGGACGGCATGCACCGTGCGGGCCTCGACGTCGACACGCAGAACCCGAGCGGCGCGCACGGTCTGTACGCCAGCCTGGGCTACGTCAAGAGCCACGGGTCGCACCTGCGCACCATCGAGCTCTGAGGCGCCCGCGCCGGGCACGGGACTTCACCCGCTGGGGACGCGCGGCACAAGGGCCGGACCGCCGAGCCGTCGCTACGCTGCGGCTGTGACCGACGACGCCCGTCCGGCCGCCGCGCCCGCCGGTGCGGTGCCTCCCGGTGCTGGGCCCCCGGACGTGGTCGACGTCGGTGCGCCGCGCGGCGTCCTCGACCGGTTCCGCTGGTGGCGGCGCAAGGTGCTGCCCACCGCCGGCGCCCAGGTGGCGGCGGCACTCTTCGTGGTGGTGCTCCTGGTGGACCTGGCGGCACGGCTGCTGCCGGGCCCGCTGGTCCTGGCCCCCGCGGGGAGCGTCGTCGTGGTGCCCACCTTCCCCGTCGCCCAGGTGGCCCAGTCGCTGCTCATGCCGTTGCTCGCGCTCACGCTCCTGGCCGCGACGTCGGCGCCGCGGTCGCGGACGGTGCGCCTCGTGCTGCTCGCCCTCGTCCTGTCGGCGCTGGGCGACCTGCTGCCCGGGCTCGTCGACCCGCGGTGGTCGTGGGTCGCGACGGCGGTGTCGTTCGCCGGCGCGCAGGTGACCTACGTCGTCGCCTTCTGGCCGTACCGCCGGGACGCGGTCGCGGGGCGCAGGCGGCTGCTTCCGGCGGTGTACGGCGTCGCGTACGTGCTGGTGGTCGGGGCGGTCGCTGCCGTCGTGCTGCCCGCGGTCCCGGGCGCGGGAGGGGTCGCGACGGTCCTGTCGGTCGCGGGCTACGGGCTGCCGCTGGTGGCGACGGCGGTGCTCGCCGCGGGCGTGGGCCGGGCGAGTGCCGCGGGTGCCGCGCTGCTGGTCGTCTCCTACGGGCTGCTCGGCCTGAGCGCGGCCGGGGTCCCGTGGGCGGCCGGCCTCCCTGCGGGGTCCTACGACCTGCTGGTCGTCGCCCCGTACGCGGTCGGGCAGGCGCTCATCGTGCTCGGGGTGATCCGGCGAGGGTGAGGCCGGCCCGGGCTGGTTCGGTCGGGTCGCGGTTCGGGTTCCGGGGGCACGGCTGCCGGGCGTTAGGCTGCCCGGCGTGACCGACGCCGTTCATCCCGGATCCCCGGGCGCCGCCACCCCCGTGGGCGCGGCGGAGCCCGTGCGACTCCTGCCGACCCCGACGTCGCGCGGCGTGGCCGTCGCGCTGGCCATGCTGACCGTGCTCCACCTCGTGGCCCAGGTGGCCGAGGCGCCGGACCTGGCGCGGGTCACCCAGTGGGGGCTCATGCCGCTCCTGGCGGCGGTGCTGTGGTGCGCGAGCGCCGCGCCGCGCCCACGGCTCGTGCGGGCGGTGCTGGTGGCCCTGTGCTTCTCCTGGGTGGGGGACACGGCGCCGGCCTTCTTCACCGGCGACGCCGCCTTCCTCGCGATGGTCGCCGGGTTCCTCGTCGCGCAGGTCGCGTACGCCGCGGCGTTCTGGCCCTACCGGTCCCAGTCCCTGGCGCGCCGCCCCGCCGCGCTCGCGGCGTACGGACTGGTCGCGGTGGCGATCGTCGGGGCGTGCGCGCCCGGCGCGCCCGGCCCGCTCCTGGCCGCCGTCGTCGTCTACGCGCTCTGCCTGGGGACGATGGCGGTGCTGGCGACGGGCGTCCACCTGCTCGCCGGGATCGGCGGGGTGGTCTTCCTCGTGTCGGACGCGATGATCGGCCTGGGCGCCTTCACCGACTGGTTCGCGCCGCCGGCCTCCGGCTTCTGGGTGATGCTCACCTACGTCGCCGGGCAGGCGCTGATCGTCGCCGGGGTGCTCGCGCGCCGCGACTGAGCCGCCTCACGACCGGTGCTCACGACCGGTGCTCACGACCGGTGCTCACGACCGGCGCGGCCGCTCCATCCACGGGGCGGGGTCGTCCAGCGGGCGGAAGCCGAGCCGCTCGTAGACGACGCGACCGTCGTCGGACGCCTTGAGCAGGACGCGCTTCAGGCCGAGCGGCTCGAGGTCCGCGATCGCTCCGGCCACGACGGCGGTGCCCAGGCCGCGGTTGCGGTGCTCGGGATCGACGATGACGTCCGCGAGCCAGGCGAAGGTGGCGCCGTCGGTGACGACCCTGGCGTAGGCGACGAGCTCGCCCGTGGCGCGCGCGACCATGGCGTAGTTCCGGGACCCGGCCATCGCCGCGTCCTGGGTCGCGCGGGTCCGGCCGTCGGCCCAGTACGCGTGCTCGGCCAGGAGCGTGTGCACGCGCGCGGCGTCGATCCGCGCCGGATCGGTGGAGAACTCGTAGTCGATGTCGATGTCGATGTCGGTCGTCGGCTGGGCGGGCATGCCCGCCATCCAAGCAAGAGGTGTGTCGGTGGCCACACCTAGGTTCGAGGGATGGACATCATCCTGGTACCCGGATTCTGGCTGGACGCCTCGGCATGGGACGACGTCGTGCCCGTGCTGGAGGCCGCCGGCCACACCCCCCGTGCGCTCACCCTGCCCGGCATGGAGTCGGCCGAGGCCGACCGCTCGGAGGTCCACCTGGCCGACCACGTCGCCGCCGTGGTCGCCGCGATCGACGCGGTCCCGGGTGCCGCGCCCGTGGCGCTCGCGGGGCACTCCGCCGGTGGTGGTCTGGTCTATGCCGCCTCGGACGCTCGGCCGGACCGGGTGGCGCACGTCGTGTACGTGGACTCCGGGCCGATGGCCGACGGGCATGCGGTCGACGCGGACCTGCCGGCCGACGTGGTGGGCCACGACCTGCCCGCCTGGGACCAGCTGGAGGAGGCGGACCTGGTCGGCCTCACCGACGCGCTGCGGGCGCAGTTCCGCGCCCGCGCGCTGCCGCAGCCGGCCGGCACCGTCCGCGAGCCGCACCGGCTCGGCCCCGGCGACCGCCGGCTGGACATCCCGTCCACGGTGATCGCGTGCGAGATGCCCGGGAGCGTGCTGCGCGACCTCATGGCCCAGGGCCACCCGTACATGGCCGAGCTGGCACGTCACCGCAACTACGAGATCGTCGACCTGCCCACCGGCCACTGGCCGATGTTCACCCGGCCGGTCGACCTGGGTGAGGCGATCGCGGCGGCGGTCGGGTAACCACGGTCGGGCAGGGGCGGGGAGACCGGACGTCGTCAGCCGATCGCGGCGACGGGTGCCGCGAGCGGCTGGCCCGAGCCGTCGCGGCGGTCGGTGGGCTCGGGCAGCTCGACCGGCTGCCCGCCGGAGCCGACGGCCCGCGCCGGGCCCTCGCCCACCCACGCGAGGACGAGGCCGTCCTCGCCCTTGAGGAAGCGGTGCGCCCGGACGCCGCCGGTGCCGCGCCCCTTGCCGGGGTAGAGCTCGTACGGCGTCACCTTCGCCGATGCGGCACCCGTGCCCGGCAGGGCACCGGACACGCCCGCCACCGTCACGACGGTGTGCAGGTCGCGGGTGGCGGCGCGGGCGACGCCGAAGAACACGACGTGCTGCCCCGACCCGAGGCGGATCCCGGCCATGCCGGCGGCGGCCCGGCCCTGCGGCCGCACGGCCGAGGCGTCGAAGTGCAGCAGGCTCGCGTCGGAGGCCACGAAGACGAGCTCGTCGCCCTCGCCCACGGGGGCGGCGCCCACGACGCGGTCGCCGTCCTTGAGCGAGATGACGTCCCACTCGTCCCGGTTGCTCGGGGCGTCGCCCGGGGCGACCCGCTTGACGACGCCGTGGGCGGTGCCGAGCGCCACGGTCGGTGCGTCCTCGCCCAGCGAGACCACGGCGAGGGCCTGCTCCTGCGGGCGCAGCGCGACCAGCTCGCCGAACGGGATGCCCCCGGACAACGAGGGGGAGCCGCCCGTCGGGGGGAGCGAGGGCAGCTCGAGGACCGAGACCCGGTGCAGCACGCCCGCCGAGGTGACCACGCCGACGTGACCGCGCGTGCTCGCCGCGACGTCGCCGCGCACGGCGTCGTGCGAGTGCCGGCGTCCGTCCCGCTCCAGCGGGGCGTCGGCCTCCTCGCCGGACGTGCGCGCGAGCAGGCCGGTCGCCGACAGCAGCACCCGGGTGGGGGAGTCGGCGATCTCCAGGCTGATCGCGGGCGACTTGCTGCGGCCGTTGGTCGCGGCGGGCGCGGTGGCGCCGCCCGCCGAGTCCAGCAGCACCGTGCGGCGCGGCGTGCCGTAGATCCGCGCGACCTCGGCCATCTCGGCGCTCACCACCCCGCGCAGGCGTGCGTCGTCGGCAAGGATCTCGGTGAGCTCGGCGATCTCCCGCTCCAGCTCCGACTGCTCCTTCTCCAGCTCGATGCGCGAGAACTTCGTCAGCCGGCGCAGCTGCAGGTCGAGGATGTAGGTGGCCTGGGCCTCCGACAGGTCGAAGACGCCCATGAGGCGCTCGCGGGCCGCCCCCGCGTCGTCCGAGGTGCGGATGACCTGGATGACCTCGTCGATGTCGACGATCGCCAGCAGCAGGCCCTCGACGAGGTGGAGCCGCTCGCGACGCCGGTCGAGGCGGTAGGTCGAGCGCCGCCGCACCACGTCGATGCGGTGGTCGACCCAGACGCGCAGCAGCTCGAGCAGGCCGAGCGTGCGCGGCTGGCCGTCGACCAGCGCGACGTTGTTCATGCCGAAGGAGTCCTCCAACGGGGTGGCGCGGTACAGCTGCTCCAGGACGGCGTCCGGGTCGAAGCCGGTCTTGACCTCGATCACCAGGCGCATGCCGTGGCTGCGGTCGGTGAGGTCCTGGACGTTCGTGACGCCCTGGATCTTCTTGCTCTTGACCCCGTCGGCGATCTTCTCGATCACCTTCTCGGGGCCGACGCCGTAGGGGAGCTCCGTGACGACGATCCCCTTGCGGCGCGGCGTGACGTTCTCCACGCGGGCCGTCGCGCGGGTGCGGAAGGACCCGCGGCCCGTGCGGTACGCGTCGCGCACGCCGTCGAGGCCGATGATCTTGCCGCCCGTGGGCAGGTCCGGCCCGGGCACGAAGCGGGTGAGGTCGTCGAGCGTGGCATCGGGGTGGGAGATGAGGTGCTGCGCGGCCGCGACGACCTCGACGAGGTTGTGCGGCGCCATGTTGGTGGCCATGCCGACGGCGATGCCGGACGCCCCGTTGACGAGCAGGTTCGGGATGGCCGACGGCAGCACCGACGGCTGGGTGAGCTTGTTGTCGTAGTTGGGGACGAAGTCGACGACGTCCTCGTCGAGACCGGCGGTCATCGCCGTCGACGGCGGTGCGAGGCGGGCCTCGGTGTACCGGGGCGCGGCCGGGCCGTCGTCGAGCGAGCCGAAGTTCCCGTGCCCGTCGATCAGCGGCAGACGCATGGAGAAGTCCTGCGCGAGGCGCACCAGCGCGTCGTAGATCGCGGTGTCGCCGTGCGGGTGGAGCTTGCCCATCACCTCGCCGACCACGCGGGAGGACTTCACGTGCGCGCGGTCGGGCCGCAGGCCCATGTCGGCCATCATGTACAGGATCCGCCGGTGCACCGGCTTGAGCCCGTCCCGTGCGTCGGGCAGGGCGCGGCTGTAGATGACGGAGTACGCGTACTCGAGGAACGAGGACTCCATCTCCGCCGCGACGTCGATGTCGACGATCTTCTCGTCGAACGGCTCGTCGGCGACGGGTGCGCTGGTCTTGCGCGCCATGCGGTGCGGCTCCTGATCGGTGGTCGTGGTCGTGTGTGCTGCGGAGGTCCGACGCCGGCCGAGGAGGGTCGGCGGCTCCGGGCGGCTGCCGTACTGGCGTTCGAGAGCAGGGTAGCGCCACCCGGGCGGCCGGCGGCGCAGGCAGGCCGTGCCGGGCCGTCGGACCTCCACGCTGACCGGACGCGAACGAACCGGAGGGGACCGCTGATGACCGTTGAGGAGACGCCGCCGACGCTGGACGAGGTCGCCGCGTCGTTCCGCGACGCGCGCGGGGACGGCGCCGACGAGGACTGGCCCCGCAGCGCCGCGGTGCGGTTCGCGCTGGATGACGTGCGCGGGCCGCTGGCGCGCCAGGCGCTCGCCGGGCTCGTCCGGTGGTGCGGGAGAGCGGGGAGCCGGCCCGCGAGCTCTTCGGCGACGCCGCCGCGTGGGCGACCGAGCGGCAGGCCGCGTGGCGCGCCGAGGGGGTGCCAGCGACCAGGCCGGACGTCCCGACCACGGTGCCCGAGCTGGTTCACGACCTGTGCCCGAGGCGCGGGTGCGGGCCGTGGTGGACGAGGCGGTGCGGCACGCCGCTGACGCGGGTCGGTCGTTGCAGCAGGAGTTCGGGTCGCCCACCTCCTACGCCGCGCGGTTCGCTCCGGACGCCGCCGTGGCCGGTCGGTGTTCGGCGTGGTGGTGGACGGCGACGGCGCTCGCGCCGGTGGCGCTCTTCGTGACGTACGTCGCCGCCGACGGGTGGCACCGGCAGGGCGCGTTCGTCGGCCTCGACCTCTGGTTCGCCCTCTGCGTGGCCATGGCCGTGGCGGCCTGGCGCCGATCGGTCGCCGGCGCGCGCTCGTCCGGACCCTGACACCCCGCGACCCCGAGCCGAGGGCGCGTACCGGTCAGGGGCGCTCCAGGGTCGAACAGGGGCGCCGTCCGGGCTGTCCCCGATTCCGTGCGTCGCCGCCGCGGCGCACCGTCGAGGCATGAGCCGTTCACTGGCAGCACGGTACGCCGCGGGCGACCTGCGCAAGAACGCAGGCGTCGACGTCGCCCTCGCGGTGGTCCTGGTCCTGAGCGCCTTCCTCATGGCCACCGGCGCCATGGTCGTCGAGCGCGTCTTCGGGTCGATCGACCGGCTCTTCGAGCAGGCGAAGCCGCCGCACTTCCTGCAGATGCACGTGGGGGAGTACGACCGGGCGGCGCTCGAGTCGTTCGCCGCCGAGCACCCGGAGATCGACGCGTGGGTCGTCGAGGAGATGATCGGGTTCGACGGTGCCGCCGTCGCCTGGCAGCGCCCCGGCACCCAGGAGGCGGGCGACCTGGCGGACAGCCTGGTCGACAACCTCTTCGTGACGCAGAACGCCGAGCTCGACTTCCTGCTCGACGAGTCCGGGGCCGTCCCACGCCCGTCCGAGGGCGAGGTCTACGTCCCGGTCGCGTACCAGCAGCGGTTCGACCTGCGGGTCGGCGACGAGCTCGAGGTCACGACGGACGACGGGGCGGTCCCCCTGCGCGTCGAGGGGTTCGTGCGCGACTCGCAGATGGCCTCGTCGCTGTCCCCGGCCACCCGGTTCCTGGTCTCGGAGGCGGACCACGCGGCGCTCGAGGCGGGCGGCGGTGGCGCCCCCGAGATCATCGCCGAGTACCGGGTGACCCACCAGGCCGACCTGGGCGGGCTCCAGCGGGCCTACCAGGCGGACCCGGCGCTGCCGAAGAACGGCGAGGAGGTCACGTACCCGATGATCCGCCTCATCAACGCGCTGAGCGACGGGCTGGTGGCCGTGGCGCTGATGTTCGCCAGCGGGGTCCTGGTCGCGATCGCGCTGCTCAACCTGCGCTTCGTGATCCGCGGCGCGCTGGAGGACGAGGTGCGCGAGATCGGCGCGATGAAGGCGATCGGCATCCGGGACGCCGAGATCTCCGGCCTGTACCTGGCGAAGTACCGGGTCATGACGGCGCTCGCGTGCGTCGTGGGCGGCGGGCTCGCCGTCGCCGCGACGACGCTCCTCACGCGACGCATGGAGGTGAGCTACGCGGCGGCGCCGTGGGAGCTCACGACGGTCCTCGTGCCGCTGGGCGCGCTGGCTCTCGTCTACGTCGTCGTCGTGGCGATCTGCCGCGGCATCCTGCGGGCCGTCCGCAAGGTCGAGGTCGTGGACGCGCTGGTGCACGGCAGCATCCTCGGCGAGCGGCAGACGGCGCGCCGCGCGCGGCGCCAGGCCCGGCGCCTGCGACGGGGCGGCCTCGCCGCCGGGCGTACCGGCAAGGTCGACGTCCGGCTCGCCCTGGCGGACCTGAGGTCGGACGCCGGCCAGTGGGCGCTGGTCCCCGTCGTGTTCCTCCTGGCGACCCTGCTCGTGGTGCTCCCGACGTCCTTGCTCAACACCCTCGAGAGCCCCCGCTTCCTCACGAACATGGGCATGCCGCGCAGCGACGTGCTGGCCGACCTGAGGTTCACGGACGACGTCGACGGGCTGCGCGACGACGTGCTGTCGGACATGGCCGGCGACGACCGGCTGACCGACGTGCGCGCCTTCGCCGAGGTGCTGTACGAGTCGCCGAGCGAGGACGGGTGGGCGACCCTGCGCGTCGACGTCGGCGACCACGCGGGCACGATCGAGCTCCTGGACGGCGAGCTGCCGGCAGCCGGGCAGGTCGCGCTGTCGACGCTGAACGCGCAGAAGTTCGGGGTCGGGCCTGGGGACGAGCTGACCCTGCGCCAGGACGGCGCGACGACCACGGCCGTCGTCAGCGGCGTCTACCAGGACATCACCTCGGGCGGGGACACCGCGAAGATGCCGGCGACGACACCCGTGGCGGACGTGACCGGGGCGGCCGGCTACGCGATCCACGCGAGCACCGCCCCCGGCGCGGACCCCGCGGCGGTCGCGGCGGAGTACGCCGAGCGCTACCCGGACGCCGCCGTGGTCCCGACCGAGGAGTACACCCGGCAGACGATGGCGACCATGACCGGCGCCCTGCGGAACGCCGCGGCGGCGTCCCTCGCCTTCGGCGTGGGGGTCGCGCTGCTCATCACGAGCCTGTTCCTCAAGCTCCGCCTGACCAGGGAGCGCCGCACGAGGGGCATCCTGTCCGCCGTCGGCTTCTCCCGGCGGGAGATCGTCGCCCAGGTGCGGGCCAAGACCCTGGCGGCGGCGGCCCTCGGGACGGCGCTGGGGCTCCTGGTCGCCGCGACGGCGGGGGAGCTGGTCGTCGGCGGGGTCATGGCGTCGGCGAACCTGGGCCTTGCGCGGCTGGACCTCGTCCCGGACCCGTGGCTCGTCTACCTGGCCTACCCGCTGCTGCTGGTCTCCGCCGCCGGCCTCGCGGCGGTCGCCCTCACCGCGCGGCTGCGTCGCGCCGACACGAGCGCGTGGCTGCGTTCATGACGACGAGCACCACGACGAGGACCACGACGAACCTGACGACGACCACGAGAGGAACACCCATGTCGCACGACACCGTCCTGGAAGCGCGGGACCTGACCAAGACCTTCTCCTCCACCGACCCGCCGACCCGGGTGCTCGACGGCATCGACCTGACGGTGCGCGAGGGCGAGTTCCTCGTCGTGATGGGTGCCTCCGGGTCGGGCAAGTCGACCCTCCTGTACACCGTCAGCGGGATGGACCGACCGTCGGGCGGGACCGTCACCCTGCGGGGGCGGGACCTCACGGCCCTGGGCGACGCGGAGACGAGCCGGGTCCGGCTGCACGAGACGGGGTTCGTCTTCCAGGAGGCGTACTTCCTGCGGAACCTCACGGTCCGGGACAACGTGCTCCTGCCCGCCCTCAAGGCGGTCCCGAAGGAGAAGGCCGCCGCCGTGGCCCGCGTCGACGCGCTCCTGGAGCGGTTCGGGATCGCGCACGTGGCCCACCACGGCATCACCCAGGTCTCGGGCGGGCAGCTGCAGCGTGCCTCGATCTGCCGCGCGCTGGCGTGCGAGCCGTCGGTGGTGTTCGCCGACGAGCCGACGGGCGCGCTGAACAGCAGCATGTCGGCCGAGGTCATGGACGCGCTGACCCACGTGCACGCCGGCGGGACGACGGTCGTGATGGTGACGCACGACCCCGGCTGCGCCGCTCGGGCCGACCGGGTGGTCTACCTCCGTGACGGCGGGGTGGTGGACACCCGGGTCCTGGGGACCTGGAGCCCCGAGCGGGCGGGGGCGCGCGAGGACGAGCTGCTGCTGTGGCTGCGCAAGCTGGGGTTCTGACGTGCGGCGACGGACCACGGGTCGCGGCCCGGACGGGTCGCCCCGGGCAAGGTGCCCCGGATAGCCTGCCAGCGTGGACGGAGCCGACGAGTCAGCCGACCCCACGCCGCCCGCGGCCTACCCCGTCGCGTGGGAGGCCGACGTCGTGCTGCGCGACGGGACGACCACGCACGTGCGCCCCATCCGGCCCGACGACGCCGAGGCGATCCAGCGCTTCCAGACCGGGCAGTCCGAACGGTCGGCCTACTTCCGCTTCTTCGCGCCCGTGCGGCGCCTCACCGAGCGGGAGCTGGACCGGCTCACCCACGTCGACCACCGCGACCGGGTCGCGCTCGTGGCCGTGCGCCCGGGCGAGGACGACGACGGTGCGCCGCGGGACGACGTCATCGGCGTCGCGCGCTACGACCGGATCACCCCGGCCGAGGCCGAGGTCGCCTTCAACATCGCCGACGCGGTGCAGGGCAAGGGGCTCGGCTCCGTGCTGCTCGAGCACGTGGCCGCCGCCGCCCGCGAGCGGGGTGTGCTGCAGTTCACCGCGGAGGTGCTGCCGCAGAACTCCTCCATGCTGGGCGTCTTCCGGGAGGCGGGCTACGCGCTGACCCAGCAGCTCGACGACGGCGTCGTCACGGTGTCCTTCGACCTCGAGGCCACCGAGCGGTCCCGCGAGGTGATGGCCGACCGCGAGCACCGGGCCGAGGCCCGCTCCATGCAGGGGCTGCTCTCCGCCCGCCGCGTGCTCCTGGTCGGCCCCGGCTCCCCGGGCGACGGGCCGCCGACGAGCGAGCACCACCTGGCCCAGCGCGTGCTCGACGCCGCGGCCGCCGACCCCGGGGACACCGAGCTCGTCGTGCTCGGGGCCCCGGGGCCGGTGCCCGCCGGCGTCCGGACGCTCGCCTCGTGGGACGAGCTGGACGAGCACTCGGAGCTCTCCGCGCCGGGGGACCCGGACGGGGCGGACGACGGGCCGGCAGGCGTGCAGCTCGCGATGCTGGCGGTGCCCCCGGCCGACGCCGTGGCCGCGGTGCGGCGCCTGGGCGGGCACGGGGTCCGCGGCGTCGTCGTCCTCGCGGCGGGGTACGCCGAGACCGGCCCCGACGGGCTGGCGCGCCAGCGGGAGCTGGTCCGGGCGGCGCACACGGCCGGGATGCGCGTCGTAGGGCCTGCGTCGTTCGGGCTGCTCACCACCACGCCCGGCGCGCGCCTGCACGCCAGCCTGGCGGCGCACCCGCCGCGCCCCGGCGTCGTCGGCCTGTTCTGCCAGTCCGCGCCCGCCGCCGTCACGCTCACCGCGACCCTCCAGCGCCGCGGGCTGGGCGTCTCGGCCCTCGTGTCCTCCGGGCACCGGGCCGACGTGTCGGGCAACGACCTCATGCAGTACTGGCAGGAGGACCCCCGTACCGCCGTCGTGTGCCTCTACCTCGAGTCGATCGGCAACCCGCGCAAGTTCTCCCGGGTGGCGCGGCGGCTCGCGGCCGTCAAGCCGGTGGTGGTCGTCATCGCCGGGCGCTCGGGCCAGGTCGTGCCGCCGGGGCACGCCGTGCGCGCCACGCACGCCCCGCGCCGGCTGCTCGACGAGATGATCCGCCAGTCGGGCGTGATCCGCGCCGAGAACACCCACCAGCTCATGGACGTGGCGCAGGTGCTGGCCCACCAGCCCCTGCCCGCGGGAGGCCGGGTCGGGGTGCTCGCGTCGTCCGCCGCGCTCGCGGCCCTGGTCGCGGAGGCGGCGGCCGCCGCGGGGCTCGTCGTCGCCGCGTCCTCCGACTTCCTGCCGCCCGACGTGTCGGACGACGAGATCACCCGGGTGGTGGACGCGCTGTACGCCCCCGGCTCGTGCGACGTGGTCGTCGCGGTCGACGTGCCCGTGGTCGTGCCGCGCACCGGCGCCGTGGCCCGGGCCGTCGCGGAGGCGGCGGCGCGCACCGGCCGCACGACGGTCGCGTCCATGCTCGGCCTCAGCGGGCTGCCCGACGAGCTGGCGGCGACCGCGCCCGACGGCACGCCGGTGCGGATCCCCGCCTTCTCCACGCCCGAGGACGCGGTGGCCGCGCTGGCGAAGGTCGTGACGTACGCCCGGTGGCGCACGGAGGAGCACGGCACGCACGTGCGTCCCGACGGCGTCGACTCCCGCAGGGCGCGCCGGCTCGTCGAGGGCTGGCTGGCCGCCGGGAGCGCGCCGGGCGACGGCGGCGGGCGGCGCGGCCGCGAGCTGGACCAGGACCAGGTCGCCGACCTGCTGGCGTGCTACGGCCTCGAGCTGCGGCGCTCCCGCCGGGTGCGCACGGGGGACGAGGCCGTCGCCGCCGCCGACGAGCTCGGGTGGCCGGTGGCGCTCAAGACCGCGTCGGCGGCGCTGCGCCACCGCGCGGACCTCGGCGGCGTGCGCCTCGACATCGACGACCCCGCCGAGCTGCGCGCGGACGTGGAGCGCATGCGCGAGGTCACCACCGCCGCGCTCGGCGACCCGGACCCGCTCATGGACGTCCAGAGCATGGCGCCGGTCGGGGTCGCGTGCGTGGTGCGCTCCGCCGAGGACCTGCTCTTCGGGCCCATGGTGTCGTTCGGCCTGGCCGGCGACGCCACGGACCTGCTGGACGACGTCGCGCACGGCGTGCCGCCGCTGACCGACGTGGACGTGGCGGGCATGGTGCGCTCGGTGCGCGCGGCGCCGCGGCTGTTCGGGTACGGCGGGGCCCCGCCCGCGGACACGGCCGCGCTGGAGGACGTCCTGGCCCGCGTGTCGGTGATGGCCGACGACCTGCCGGAGCTGGCCGCCCTCGAGCTGTACCCCGTGGTCGTGGGCCCGGCGGGGGCGAGCGTGCTGCACGCGAGCGTGCGCCTGCGGCCGGCGCAGCAGCGCGCGGACGCCCTGCGCCGGGCGCTGCCGGGGTGAGGCCTCCGGGTGACGTACGCGTGCTGGTCACCCGGCGCGGGCGGGTGGGATGATGCCCGGGTGCCGAACGTGACAGCCGAGAACCTCCGCGACGAACTCTCCACCGACGTGCGCCGGGCCGGGTACTACCCCGAGCTGGTCGACGACGTCCTCGACGTCGCCCTGGCGGACGAGCCGGTGGTCGCCCACCTCGTGCAGGCGGAGACGACGTTCGACGACGCGGTGCGCCGTCACCTCACCGTCCTCGCCCTGACGCCGACCCGGTTCGTCGCCGCCCATGTCGACGACCACGAGGGCGACGCCGCCCACCCGTCGTCGGCGGCCGCGACCACCGAGGCCGTCCCGCTGGGGGAGGTGCGGTCGGTGGCCCTCACGCACGTCGTCGACGAGCCCGCGCAGCACCACCGGGGGGACAGCGCCTCCGAGCTGACGCTCGCCATCGGGTGGGGCGCCGTGGCGCGCATCGACCTCGAGCCCGCGCAGTGCCCCGACCCGAGCTGCGAGGCCGACCACGGCCTGACGGGCCAGCTGACGCCCGACGACGTCGTCGTGCGCGTGAGCGGGGCCGCCGAGGGGCGCGACGCCGTGCGCCGTGCGGTCGCGTTCGCCCGCACGCTGTCCGCCGCGACCGGGGCGGGCGGGCGCTCGCGCCGATGACCGCAGTCGTGACGCTGCCCGACGACCTGCTCGCGCCGTCGTACGGGACCGGCTCGCTCGCGGCCGTGCTGCCCGCGGTGGCCGGCACGCTCGGGGTGGACGTGCGCACCTCGACCGGGCTGGTGAGCGCCGAGTGCGCGCCCGCCCTCGGCCTGCCGGCGGGCTGCGACCGCGTCGTGGTGGTGCTGGTGGACGGGCTGGGCCTGCACAACCTCGCCGAGCGCGGCGGGCACGCGCCGTTCCTGCGCTCCCTGCTGGCCGACGGGCGCTCGCTGCTGTCGAGCTTCCCGTCGACGACGGCCGCCGCCCTCGCCACGCTCGGCACCGGGACGTCCCCCGGGCGCACCGGGCTGCTCGGGTACACCCAGCGCAACGCGGCGACGGGCGGGCTGATCACGACGATCTCGTGGAGCGAGCAGTCCGACCCGTACCGGCCGGGGCCGAAGCTCTCCGCGCCCGTGCGCCAGGACCCCCGCGACCTGCAGCGCGAGCCCACGGTCCTGGAGACCGTCGCGGCGGCGGGGGTGCGCGTGACCGCGCCGGGGCCGGCCAAGTTCGACGGCTCCGGGATGACCCGCGCCGCCCTGCGCGGGCCGCGGTACGTGCCGGCCGAGTCCCTCGCGGACCAGGTGGACGCCGCGGTCCGGGCGCTGCGGGACCCCGGCCTCGTGTACCTCTACCACGGCACGGTCGACAAGGTCGGGCACCACGACGGGCCCGACTCGTGGCAGTGGGGCGACGCGCTGGAGGCTGCGGACGCCGAGCTGCGCCGGCTGGTGCGGTCCGTGCCGCGCGGCACCCTCGTGGTGGTGACGGCGGACCACGGCCAGGTCGCGGCGGACCGGTACCGCCAGCACGACGTCGCCACCAGCCCGGAGCTCGCGCGCGGCGTCGCGCTGCTCGGCGGCGAGCCGCGCGCGACGCACGTGTACGTCCAGGACGGGGCCGACCCCCGCGACGTCGCCGGGCGCTGGGCGGGCGTGCTCGGCGACGACGCGCTCGTCGTGCTGCGCGACGAGGCGGTCGCGGACGGCTGGCTGGGCCCGGTCGCCGAGCACGTGCTGCCCGCGGTCGGGGACGTGCTGGTCGCGGCGCGCGGCGCGGCGACCGTCGTGGACTCGCGGCTGCACCCGTCGGGCGCCCGGGAGATGCCCGGCGTCCACGGCTCGCTGACGCCCGCGGAGATGGTCGTGCCGCTGCTCGTCGCGCAGGCGTAGGCGCACCGGCCCGTCCGGCCCGCCGCCCGAATCCCGTGGCGACGACGGGCGCCGGGTGCGACGCTCCTGGCATGGAGCGCGAGGAGAGCACGCCGGGCGAGCGGTCGACCCGGCCCGGCGAGCGGTGGACCCAGGCGACGGTCTACCCCGACATGTGGGTGGACCCGGACGACGACCCGCGCGAGCGCGGCGGTGCCGACGGTGAGGACGGAGTCGAGGGCGTCGTCGACGAGCGCGCCCTCCTGCTGGACTCGCTGCGGTCGTACCGGCTGACGGTCGAGATGAAGTGCGCCGGACTGGACGCCGAGCAGCTCGCCCGCCGGTCCGTGCCGCCGTCCACCATGTCCCTGCTCGGCCTGGTGCGGCACCTCACCGAGGACGAGCGGCACGTCCGCCGGATCATGACCGGCGAGGACGCCCCCTGGCTGTACCGCACCGAGGCCGACCGGGACGCCGACTGGGACGGCGCCGTCGCCGACCCTGCCGTCGTGGCGGACGCCTTCGACCGCTGGCGCGCGGAGATGGCCGCCACCGACCGGATGGTCGCGTCGATCGACGACCTCGGGGCCACGAACGCCGGGCACTCCGACCTCGGGGCGACCCCGGGCGGCGAGATCCAGCTGCGGGAGCTCCTGCTGAGCCACGTCGAGGAGTACGCCCGGCACTGCGGCCACGCCGACCTGCTGCGCGAGTGCATCGACGGGCGCGTGGGCCAGTAGTGCCCGGCGTCTGACAGGATTCCGCCCATGGCCGAGCTCGTCTTCTTCTCCGGGACCATGGACAGCGGCAAGTCGACGCTGGCGCTGCAGACCGACCACAACCACGCGGCCCGGGGGCGCACGGGGCTGATCTTCACGCGGGACGACAGGGCAGGGACGTCCCGGCTGTCGTCGCGGCTCGGCCTGGAGGTGGACGCGCGGGAGGTCACCGACTCCACCGACCTGTGGGAGGTGGTGGCCACCGAGCGCCAGTCGGGCCGCCTCGTCGACTACCTCGTGTGCGACGAGGCGCAGTTCTACTCGCCCGCGCAGGTGGAGCAGCTCGCCCGCCTGGTGGACGAGGTCGAGATCGACGTGTTCGCCTTCGGGATCACCACCGACTTCCGCACCCGGCTGTTCCCCGGGGCGGCGCGGCTCATCGAGCTGGCCGACCGCGTGGAGGAGCTGCAGGTGCGGTCGCTGTGCTGGTGCGGCGCCCGGGCCACGCACAACGCCCGCACCGTGGACGGCATCATGGTCGTCGAGGGCGAGCAGGTGGTCGTCGGGGACGTGGCCGGCACCCCTGACGGCGCGCAGGTGGCGTACGAGGTGCTCTGCCGCCGTCACCACATGCGGCGGATGACGTCGGACGTCGCGCGCCGCCGGTCGGCGGGGGACCCGGTGCTCGACCTGTGACGTCCTGAGGGCGGGCGGGCGGGCGGCCGGTCAGGGAGGGGGCCGGTCGGTCAGGACGACGGGCGGCCGCCGCCGAAGACGATCTCGTCCCAGCTCGGCACCTGCGGGCGCCCCTTGCGGCCGGGTCGCCGGCCGGTGGTCTTGCCGGCGGGCGGCGCCGACGGCTGCGGCCCCGGGGCGCCGGACGGCGGCGTGCTGGGCGCGGGGACCTCGGCGTCGGCGACGTCGCCCGTCGAAGACGCCGACGCTGCAGGGGTCGCAGAGGGCGCAGGGGGCGCGGAGGCGTCCGGCGATCGGCGGCTGCCGGACGGGTGTCCGGCGCGCCCGTCGGGTGCCCGGTTCCCGGCGCGCCGGGAACCCAGGTCGACGACGCTGGCCGTCGCGGCGGGGCCCTCGGCCGGCCGGTCGTCGCCGTGGCCGTCCTCGTGACGCTCGTCGCGCTCGTCGCGCCGCTTCTCGTGGGCTCCGTCGTGGTCCTGGTGGGCGGAGGTCGGGACGGGCGGGCGCGCCTGAGCGGGTGCCGGGACCAGACCCAGGGGGAGGGGCTCGGGCAGCGGGCGGGCACCCTCCGACGGGGCGCCGGAGGTGCGGGCCGCGTCGGCCGCGCCGTCGGAGCGGCGCCCGCGCGTCCCCGTGCGCTGGCCGCGCCGGCCGGCGAGGTCGTCCAGGAGGAGCGCGGTGGCGTCCTGGTGCGGGTCGGCGGCGGTGCGGGGCGAGCCCCCGGAGCGGCCGAGCACCGACGGCACCCCGAGCATCTCCGGCGACACGGGGTCGTCCGGCTGACCGAGCCAGCGGGCCTCGTCGTCGAGCGGGGTGACGACGCGCGCCTTGGGGTCGTACGTCCAGCGTGCCGAGCGGTCCCGGTCGCCGGCCCAGAACCGGACCTCGACGACCCACGGCGCCGAGCCGTCGCGCCGGGCGGACCAGCGGGCCTCGTCCTTGCCGACGCCGCGCGCGACGAGCCGGGTGTCGGCGACCTCGCCGAGCGTCACGGGCTCGCCGTCGCCCGCCAGCCGGTGGCCGCGCACCTGGCTGACCACGTGGTCGCGCTCGGCCACCACCGGCCACTCGTAACGGCGCACGTGGTCCTCGGGCAGCCCGGACTCGGCCGCCAGCTCCTCGACGCTGGCGCCCGCGCGCAACCGCGCCTGCACGTCGCGCGGGCGCATGGCCGCCTGGGCCTGGAGCGCCTCGGCGCGCGGCCGGTCCCGCCGCACGGCAGCACGCAGCGCCTCCGTGATCGGCAGCATGTGCTCCGCGCCGTCGGGCGCGCGCAGGACCAGGTGCTCACCGTCCTCGTGCAGTCTCGCGAGCTCGAGCTCGGCCATGCTTCCTCCCTCTGGGTCGCACCCGCGGACGCCGTCGACCTGACTCGAACCGGTCCGCGGCAGCGGTGCCGCCAGATCGAGAGTGCCACCCGCGCGCGGTACCGCAGCGCAGGCGCGTCGGTGTGCCGCCGATTGGGCCGGTCCGCCCGGCCGCCCGGCGCCGGGGTGAGGCAGGATGGCACCGTGAGCGACCAGCCTGAGCCCGCCGTGCCCGACGCCCTCGACGACCAGCGCGACGACCGGCGCGACGGCCGCCGCGCCGGCCAGGACGGCGGGCCCGCGCCCGCCCTCGACGGCGCCCCCGCCGGGGTGGACGTCGAGACGCTGCGCGAGCTGGCGCGCCGGCTCGCCCTCGAGGCAGGGGCGCTCGTGCGCGAGCAGAGCCCCGAGCGCGTCGTGGTGGCGGCCACGAAGTCGAGCGAGGTCGACCCCGTGACGGCCATGGACCGCGCCTCGGAGGAGCTGCTCCGGGCCCGCATCGCCGCCGAGCGCCCCGACGACGCGATCCTGGGCGAGGAGGGCGACGACGTCCCGGGCACCTCGGGCCTGACCTGGGTGCTGGACCCCATCGACGGCACCGTGAACTACCTGTACGGCGTCGCGTCGTTCGCGGTCTCCGTCGCCGTCGTCGCCGGCCCGCCGGACCCCGCGCGCTGGACGGCCCTCGCCGGATGCGTGCACTCCGTGGTCGACGGGCGCACGTGGACCGCGGCCAGCGGCGGCGGCGCCGAGCGCGACGGGCGGCCCGTGCGGGCCGGCTCCCCGGCGAGCCTCGCCACGTCGCTGGTCGGCACGGGCTTCGGCTACTCGCCCGCCCGCCGCGCCGGCCAGGCGCGCGTCCTGACGCAGGTGCTGCCGCGGGTGCGCGACATCCGCCGGCTGGGCGCCGCGGCCATCGACCTGTGCCTCGTGGGGGAGGGTGCCCTCGACCTCTACTACGAGCGCGGCCTCAACCCGTGGGACCTCGCCGCCGGCGCCCTGGTGGCCACCGAGGCGGGCGCTGTGGTCACCGGCCTGCGCGGCGCTCCGGCGGGCACCGCGATGACGGTCGCGGGCCCCGCGCCGGTCCAGGGTGACCTCGTGCGGCTGCTCGAGGACGCCGGTGCCGACACGGTGGAAGAAACGTTCACGGACTGAGCGATTCGTGGCGTGCGGCGCCGCAACACCGTTGGCGCGATTCGCCCTGGGTGAAACTGCGTCAGCACTCCCGCGGAAATGGTCGACGACGCACGCTTCCAGGCGGCATCTGCGCAGGTCAGGGGAGTGTGACGGGCCTGACAGCAGAACATGTCGCGTACCTGAGGGAAATGGTGCAGAATCCGTGGGCCGACCGGGAACAAAACCTGGTCGCCAAGCATTAGTAGCGCGTACCGACCACGACACCACGGAGCGTGACCACACCGATGGCAACCGACTACGACGCCCCCCGCAAGACCGACGAGGATGTGGAGCAGGACTCGATCCAGGAGCTCCAGGCGCGTCGTTCCGACAAGTCGTCGGGGGTCGTCGACGAGGACGAGACCGAGGCCGCGGAAGGCTTCGAGCTCCCGGGCGCCGACCTGTCCGGCGAGGAGCTCGCGGTGCGCGTGCTGCCCCGGCAGGCCGACGAGTTCACCTGCACGAGCTGCTTCCTCGTCCACCACCGCAGCCAGCTGGCCTACCAGAAGAAGGGCCAGATGGTCTGCACGGAGTGCGCCGCCTGAGCGCACCCGTCGACCCCACCCGCGGCACCCGCGGGACGGCGTACCAGGCCGTCACGTCTCCGGCGTGACGGCCTTCGTCGTCCCACCGGCCTGTGCCTCGCCGCGCCGCAGGGCCGCCGCGAGCTCGGCGGGGCGACGCGTCGACACCAGCCAGTAGGGGGTGGGGTCGAGCGGGTCGTGCAGCTCGACCTGAACGCCGGTGCGTGCCCAGGCACGCAGGCACACGTACGCGCGGGCGTCGAGCGCCGGGCCGAGGGCGGTGCGCATCTCGGCCGGGCTGGCCATCGGCGTGACCTCGCCGAGCACGTCGAGCGGGACGCGCGCCCGGCCGGCGCGCAGGGCGCCGTCCGACACCTCGACCACCGGCGCCGTCGCGATGAGGGCCACCAGCGTCGCGACGGCCGCGACGAGCCCGAACGCGAAGGCCGCCTGGTGGGCCAGCGGCCACAGCGTGACGCCCACGATGACCCCGAGCCCCGCCGCGCCGCACCACGCCGCCGGACCGGGCACCAGCCGCTCCCGGAAGGCGGGGGCGACCGGGTGGCTCGTGTCGTCGGCGGGGGTCGGCTGCGGGGGGCGCGGCGTGCTCATGGACCCATCATCCCAGCCGCCCGGAGGGTCCGGCGCAGGCCCCGGCCGTCGGCTACGCTGCCGGGGTGCCTGACACCGCGAGCCAGCCCGTGACCCACTCCGGCAGCACCGTGGACGTGCTCGTCACCGTCCTGGACGACGGCATCGAGCCGCCGTCCTACGCCCACCCCGGCGACGCCGGGGCGGACCTGGTGACCACCGTCGACGTCGAGATCCCGCCGCAGGGCCGGCGCACCGTCCCCACCGGCGTCGCGATCGCGCTGCCCGACGGGTACGCGGCCTTCGTGCACCCGCGCTCCGGCCTGGCGGCCAAGCACGGGCTGACGGTCGTCAACGCGCCCGGCACGATCGACGCCGGCTACCGCGGGGAGATCAAGGTCGTGCTGCTGAACACCGACACCGAGAACCCGGTGACCCTGCGCCGCGGGGACCGGGTGGCGCAGCTGGTCGTGCAGCGGGTCGAGCGGGCGCGCTTCCTCGCGGCCACGTCGCTGCCCGGGTCGCACCGCGGGTCGGGCGGGTTCGGGTCCAGCGGAGGCTGGGCGCAGGGCTGAGCCCTCGTCGCGGGGCGGTCGCCGGCGGCCCGCCGACGGGCGTCGGCGGGAGGCGGCACGGCCCCGCAGCGGGTCTAGTGTGGAGACAAGAGGTGTGCCCGGTCCCGGGCGCCGCCACGAGTGCACGATCGAGACGAAGGAGGCCCTCCGTGGGGCTGTTCCGGCGCAACGCGTCGAAGAAGGCGGCTGACGACGCCCGGGCGACCGCGCCCGTCGAGGAGCCGGCGGGCGGCGACGTCGCCACCACGGCCGACGGCGCGGCCGAGCGACCCGAGCGCGGGCCCTTCGACGCGAAGCAGGTGACCAGCATGGGTCCCCGCGTGGACCTGGGCGCCATCTGGCTGCCCGTGCTCCCGGGGCTCGAGCTGCGCATGGAGATCGACAAGAAGACGCAGAAGGTCACCGGCGTCTCCGCCACCCTCGGAGGCTCCGGGCTGCAGGTGCAGGCGTTCGCCGCGCCCCGCTCGGAGGGCATCTGGGACGAGGTGCGCACCGAGATCGCCGGCTCGATCACCCGCCAGGGCGGCACGGTCGACGACGTCCCGGGCACGTTCGGGCGCGAGCTCATCGCCCGCATCCCCGCGACCGGCCCCGACGGCGCGCCGGCCGTGCGACCGGCGAGGTTCGTCGGTGTCGACGGCCCGCGGTGGTTCCTGCGCGGGGTGATCTCGGGCCGTGCCGCCGTGGACGCGGAGGCCGCCAAGGCGCTGGAGTCCGTGTTCGCCAACGTGGTGGTCGTGCGCGACGCCAACCCGCGCCCGCCGCGCGACCTGCTCACCCTCACCATGCCCGCCAAGGCACGGCCGGGCGGCCCGGACGCCGCCCGCGCCGAGGCCGGCGGCCCCGAGGGCGCGGCTCCCGCCGCGCCCTCCTTCGACCCGCTCGAGCGCGGGCCGGAGATCACCGAGATCCGCTGAGTCGGGAGCACCGATGTCCCTGCGTACCGCCGTCCGGCGTGCCCTCGCCTCCGCCGACGAGGTGGCGGCCGACGAGGAGCGCCACGAGGCGGCCGGCAACCGTGGCTGCGTCCCGGTGTCCGAGCTGGGCGACCGCAGGCGCGCGAGCGTCGCGGGCGTCCTGAGGTCCGTCGTCCTGCGGCCCCGCGAGGGCACGCCGACCGTGGAGGCCGAGCTGTACGACGGCTCCGGCGCGCTCGACCTCGTGTGGCTGGGCCGACGCACCATCGCGGGCGTGGAGCCCGGCCGCCGCATCCGGGTCGAGGGCCTGGTGTGCGACGTCGACGGTCGGCGCACCATGTTCAACCCCCGCTACGAGCTGCGCGCGAAGGGCGCCGAGTGAGCCGCCCGGCAGGCGACGCCCCCGGCCGCTCCGGGCAGGGCGTGCGGGCGGTCACCGCCGAGTCGTTCTCCCTGGGCGCGGCCGTGGGCGGCGTGCGCGGCGTCGTGGAGGCCGTGCTGCCGGGTCTGCTGTTCGTCGTCGTCTTCGTGGTCACGTCCGACCTCACCTGGTCGCTCGTCGCCTCCGTGGGCGCGGCGCTGGTGGCGCTGGCCGTACGGCTCGCGCAGCGCACCCCGGTGACGCAGGCGCTCGGCGGGCTGCTGGGCATCGGCGTCGGCGTGTTCTGGGCCTGGCGCTCGGGGGAGGCGCAGAACTTCTACGCGTGGGGGCTGTGGACCAACGCGATCTACCTCGCGGTCATCCTGGTGTCGCTCGTCGCGCGGTGGCCGCTGGTCGGGCTCGTCGTCGAGGCGCTGCGGACCGGCTTCGCCGAGCAGGCGGGCCGCCCGGCGTCCGCGAGCACGGAGCAGGGCAGCACGGAACCGGGCACCACGGAACCGGGCACCACGGAACCGGGCACCACCGGGGACGACGCGGGACCGAGCCCGTTCGCGGGCCTGGTCGCCTGGCGTCGCGACCCCGACCTCGTGCGCCGGTACACCCTGGCGACGTGGTTCTGGGCCGGGCTCTTCGGGATCCGGCTCGCGGTGAAGGTGCCGCTCTACTTCGCCGGGGACATCGGCTGGCTGGGCACGGCGCACCTGGTCCTGGGAGTGCCGCTGTGGGGACTGGTCCTGTGGCTCACCTGGGCCGTGGTCCGGGGCGCGCACGACGGTGCCCCCGCCAGCCCCGACGAGCCCGCCGACGACGGCGCGGCCGGCGCGCGCCCGGCGCTGGAGGCCACCGACCCCGATCGCTGAGCCCCGCTCAGCCGTCCCGCGGCTCGGCGTCGCCGGCGTGCTCCGGCCGGTCCGCGGCGGCTTCCTGCTCGTCCGCGGCCGCGGCCACGGGGGCGTCGACGGGCTCGTCCGCGCGGTCGTCGTGCCCGTCGCCCTCGACGAGCAGCCGCTGCAGGTCGTCGTGGTCGCCCTCGCCGCCGACGACGAGCAGCAGCTCGTCGCCGGTCTCGAGGGTGTCGTCGACGCTGGGGGCGATCGGCATCGAGCCGCGCACGACGCACGCCAGCACGGTGTCCCGCGGCCAGGTCACGGAGCCGACGCGGCGCCCGACGAGGACGGAGTCGGCAGGCAGCGTGACCTCCACCAGGTCGGCGCGGGACTGGCGGAAGGTGAAGATCCGCACCAGGTCGCCGACGGCGACGGCCTCCTCGACCATCGACGTCATGATCCGCGGGGTGGAGACGGCCACGTCGACGCCCCACGAGCCGTCGAACATCCACTCGTTCTTGGGGTTGTTCACGCGCGCGACGGTGCGGGGCACCCCGAACTCCGTCTTGCACAGCAGCGAGAACACGAGGTTGACCTTGTCGTCGCCGGTCGCGCCGACGACGACGTCGGCGTCCGTGACCTGCGCGTCCTCGAGCGAGCCCAGCTCGCAGGCATCGGCGAGGAGCCACTCCGCCTCGGGCACCTGGGCGACGCGCATGGCCGCGGGGCTCTTGTCCACGAGGACGACCTCGTGCTCGTGCGCGAGCAGCTCACGGGCGATGGAGCGCCCCACCGAGCCGGCCCCGGCGATCACGACGCGCATCAGTCCTCCTCCTCGCGCGGGGCGTGGGTGAGCGTCCGCTCGACCGCGGCGGCGTCGTCGCCCCGCATCAGCACGTGGAGCACGTCGTTCTCCTGCAGGACGGTGTCGGCGGTGGGCAGCAGCCCGTCGGTGTACCGGGACAGGAACGCGACCCGGGCGCCCGAGACCTGCTCGATGCGGCGCACCGTCGTCCCGGCCCACCCGGGGTGGTAGTCGACCTGGGCGAGGCGCACCTGTCCCGACGGGTCGCGGTACTCGTCGGTGGCGCCGAGCGGCAGCATGCGGCGCAGCACCTGGTCCGCCGTCCAGCGCACGGTGGCGACCGTCGGGATGCCGAGCCGCTGGTAGATCTCCGCGCGGTGCGGGTCGTAGATGCGGGCGACCACGTTCTCCACACCGTACGTCTCGCGCGCCACGCGGGCGGCGAGCACGTTCGAGTTGTCGCCGTCGGACACCGCGGCGAACCCGTACGCGTCCTCGATGCCCGCCTGGGTCAGCGTGTCGCGGTCGAAGCCGACCCCCGTGACCTTCTGGCCCGAGAAGTCGGCCGCGAGGCGCCGGAACGAGTCGGGGTTCTGGTCGATGACGGCCACCGAGTGGCCGTGCGACCCGATCGTCTGCGCGAGGGTGGCGCCGACACGGCCACAGCCCATGATCACGAAGTGCACGAGCGAAACGCTATACCGATCGCGCCGCCGTGACCGCGCGGGCCTAGCATGGGTCGACGTGTCGGACATCGCGGACGTGGCCAAGAGGCTCCTGCTCGGCCGCCCCATCCGGAGCGAGAGCGCGGAGCGTCGTTCCCTGAGCAAGCGGCTGGCGCTGCCGGTCTTCGCGTCGGACGCCCTGTCGTCGATGGCGTACGCGCCCGACGAGATCCTGCTGATGCTGGCGATCGCCGGCGTCACCGCCACCGCGATCTCGCCGTGGGTCGGCCTGGTGGTCGTCGTGGTCCTCGTCGTGGTGGTCGCCTCCTACCGGCAGAACGTGCGCGCCTACCCCTCGGGAGGCGGCGACTACGAGATCGCGACGACCAACCTCGGTCGCTCTGCCGGCGTCGGCGTGGCGTCCGCGCTCATGGTCGACTACGTGCTGACCGTCGCCGTCTCGATCTCCTCGGCGGCCCAGTACGGCGCCACCGTCGTGCCGGCGCTGCGCGGCAACGAGACCGTGGTCGCGGTGGCGCTCGTCCTGGTGGTCACGCTCTTCAACCTGCGCGGGGTGCGCGAGTCGGGGCGGGTCTTCGCCGTCCTCGTGTACTGCTTCATGGGCATCATGGGGCTGCTGGCCGTGGTCGGCGCGGTCCGGTACCTGAGCGGCACGCTCCCCGATGCCGAGAGCGCGGCGTACGACGTGGTGCCCGCGGCCGGGTTCGAGCAGGGCCTGGTCGGCGTGGCGGGGGCGTTCCTGGTGGCGCGCGCGTTCGCCTCGGGTGCCGTCGCGCTGACCGGCGTCGAGGCGATCAACAGCGGGGTCCCCGCGTTCCGCAAGCCGCGGGCGCGCAACGCGGCGGCGACCCTGGCGCTGCTCGGGATCATCAGCGCGGCGATGCTCATGACGATCCTGCTGCTGGCCCGCGCGACGGGCGTGCGCTTCGTCCAGGACCCGGGCACGCAGCTGACCCTGGACGGCGGGCCGGTGCCCGAGTCCTACACCCAGCACCCCGTGCTCGGTCAGCTCGCGGAGGTGGTGTTCGCGGGCGTGCCGGTGATCGTCTCGGTCATCGTCGTCGTCACGGTGCTCGTCCTGCTGCTGGCGGCGAACACGGCCTTCCACGGCTTCCCGGCGCTCGGCTCGCGCCTCGCCAAGGACGGCTACCTGCCGCGGCAGCTGCACACGCGCGGCGACCGGCTCGCGTTCTCGAACGGCATCCTCACGCTCGCGGTGGGTGCCGTCGTCCTCGTGGTGGCGTTCGACGCGGAGGTCACGCGGCTGATCCAGCTGTACATCGTGGGCGTCTTCGTCTCCTTCACGCTGTCGCAGCTGGGGATGCTGCGGCACTGGACACGGGCGCTGCGCACCGAGCCGTCGCCGCGCGAGCGGTCGCGGATGAAGCGGTCGCGCGTCGTCAACGGCGTGGGCTTCGTCATGACCGCCGCCGTCCTGCTCATCGTGCTCGTCACCAAGTTCGGCCACGGGGCGTGGATCACGGTGGTCGCGATGGCCGGCCTCTTCGTGCTGATGCGTGCCATCCGCTCGCACTACGAGCGGGTGCGCGACGAGCTGGCCCTGGACGACCTGTCGGCCGCGCGCGCCCTGCCGAGCCGCGTGCACGCCATCGTGCTCGTGTCCAAGGTCCACAAGCCGACGATGCGCGCCCTGGCGTACGCGCGCGCGTCGCGGCCGTCGATGCTGGAGGCCGTCACCGTCGGGGTCGACCCCGACGAGATCGACGACCTGCGGGCGCGCTGGGAGTCCCTCGACCTGCCCGTGCCGCTGCGCGTGCTGGACTCGCCGTTCCGCGAGATCACCCGGCCGATCCTCAAGTACGTACGTTCCGTGCGACGGGAGTCGCCGCGCGACCTCGTGGTCGTCTACATCCCCGAGTACGTCGTCGGGCACTGGTGGGAGCAGCTGCTGCACAACCAGTCCGCGCTGCGGCTCAAGGGACGCCTGCTGTTCACGCCGGGCGTCGTCGTCGCGTCGGTGCCGTGGCAGCTGTCGTCGAGCGCGGGACAGACCGGCCTCGAGGGCCCCACGTACTCGCCGGGCGGACGCCGGTACTGAGGGCTCCGGCTCCTCCGGGCCACCCGGCCCCGTGGCGGCGGCCGGCGCGCCGGCAGGGGAGAATGGTGCCCATGCCTCGACAGCGCCATCCCGGCCCACGCACCCGCCCAGGTCGCTCCGGCCGTCCCGCCCCGCGCCCCCGCCCCGACGTCGTCGACCCGGAGGTCGGCCGTGAGGTCGAGCTCGAGATCGGCCCGGTCGCGCACGGCGGGCACTGCGTCGCGCGTCTCGACGGGCGCGTCGTCTTCGTCCGTCACACGCTGCCCGGGGAGCGTGTCGTCGCGCGGGTGACGGAGACGGGGTCCCGGTTCTGGCGGGCCGACGCCGTCGAGGTGCTCGAGCCGTCCGCCGACCGCGTCCCGTCGGCGTGGCCCCAGGCCGGCCCCGGGGGAGTCGGCGGCGCCGAGCTCGCGCACGTCGAGCTGGGCGCCCAGCGGGCCTGGAAGGCAGCCGTCCTCGCGGAGCAGCTGTCGCGGCTCGCGAAGCTGGACCGGGAGGTCGAGGTCGAGGCCGCGCCGGGCGACGTCGAGCGCGGGGGCCTCGGGTACCGCACCCGCATCGAGCTGGTCGCCGACGCCGAGGGCCGCGCGGGCATGCGCCGGTTCCGCTCGCACGACGTCGAGCCGCTGACGGCGATGCCCCTCGCCACCCAGGACGTCGCCGACCTCGCCGAGGCGGAGGGCGTCTGGACCCGCCGGTGGACACCGGGCGCGCGCCTGGAGCTCGTCGCCCCGGCCGGTGGCGCCGACCCGGTGCTGCTCGTCGACGGCACCCCCTGGCGGCGCGGGCGCGCGGACACCCGCCCCAACGCCCGCCGTGCCGTGACCGAGGCGCTGCACCTCGGCGACGGCCGCGACTTCCGGTACCGGGTCTCCGCGGACGGCTTCTGGCAGGTGCACCGGGAGGCGCCCGGCGTCCTGGTGGACGCGGTCCTCGCGGCGCTCGGCGACGTGGACGGCGCGCAGGTGCTCGACCTGTACTCCGGTGCCGGCCTGTTCACCCTGCCGCTCGCCGCCGCCGTGGGCGCCGCCGGCCGGGTCGTCGCCGTCGAGGGCGACGCCCGCGCGGTGAAGGACGCGCGACGCAACGCGCACGACCTGCCCGGGGTCGAGCTGCACCTCGGGGCCGTCGACCGGGTGCTCGCCGACGGCGACGCCGGCGGATCGGCCGTGGGCCGTGCCGACGCCGTCGTGCTCGACCCGCCGCGCGCCGGGGCAGGCCGGGCCGTCGTGGACGCCGTCGCCGCGCGCGGCCCCGCACGCGTGGTCTACGTGGCGTGCGACCCCGCGGCGCTGGCCCGCGACGTCGCGTACCTCGCGTCCCACGGCTACGGGCTCACCGGCCTGCGGGCCTTCGACCTGTTCCCGCACACGCACCACGTCGAGGCGGTCGCGGTCCTGGACCGCTGAGCGCGTGCCACCCTCGGCGGGCCCCGGCCGGGGCGTCCGGCCGGGCGGTCGCTGGGCTACGGTCGGCAGGTGGACAGGCGGCGTGGCACCCGGCGATGGCTGCCGTTGCGGCTGGCGGTCGTGGCCGCCGTGGTGGCGCTGGCGGTCGTGGTCGCGCTCGTCGCGAGGCCGCCGGAGCGGCTCGTGCTCGCGACCTACCAGGGGCTGCCCGGCGGCGTCGAGGCGGACCTGGGCGGCGCGCGACCCGGCTGGGTGCTCGGGGACGACGGGAAGCTCGCCGTCTACGCGGCGGGGAGCTCGTCGTGCCCGCTGCTGCCGCGGGAGGTGAGCGCCGACGGCGACGTCGTGACCGTCGTGCTGGACAGCGACGACGACGGCCCGTGCACGGCCGACCTCGTCTACACCACGAGCGTGGTCGCGGTGCCCGGCGGTGTCGACCCGGCCCGGATCGACGTGGAGCTGGAGGTCCGCTGACGGTGGCCCGCGGTCAGGAGGTCCGCGCCGACGTCGACGCGAAACCCAGCCACGTGTGGCGGTTGCGCCACCAGCACCAGCCCACCTTCGGCGCGCCGCGGCGCTCGCTGCCGTCCCGCCCGGTGCCGTTCGAGATCCAGACGGCCGGGGTGCGCGCGTCGTAGGTCCCGTCCGCGCGTCGCAGGCGCGACCCGATCGTCATGAAGCACAGGTTGCGCTCCAGGGCCGCTGGCGCCTGGAGCGCCCAGTGGATGCCCTCGGCGAGGGTGAGCGGGCTGCTGCCGCGGCCGGCGATCTCGGGCGCCGCCTCCTCGGGCGACCAGTTCGCCATGTCGTCCCCGCGGTCCGGCGCGGCGACGGCGTAGACGTCGGCGTCGGGCACGTCGACGCCGGGCACCGGCGCGAACTCGTCGACGTCCGGCATGTCCACCACGACGAAGCCGGCGCGTTCCACCGGTCGGCGGCGCACCGTGGCCGTGCGCCGCAGGTGGCCGGCGAGCGCGGACGGCGGCAGCAGGCGGGGGTGGACGACCAGGAGCGCCCCGTCGGGTGCGGTCGCCTCGAGCCCGGCGGCGGCGGACCGCAGCGCGTCGGGCGCGAGCACGTCGGGTCCGACGACGCCGCGCGAGACGAGCAGGTCGGCCTGCGCGGTCAGGGGCGGGAGCGTGCGGGGTGCGGCGGGGAGCGTGGCGGGGGAGGCGGTCGGCATCGAGCATCCTTCCGGTGGGCGACAGGGCCTCAACGACCCGGCGACCTGCGGTGTTCCCGAGGGCGGTCGGGCCCCCGGCCCGAGGGCACCGTCCGCGAAGTATCTTGACGTCAAGATATATGGGCTATGCTGGGCGTAGCCCGGCGGCGCGTGCGTACGCTGGGCGGAGCCCCCCGGAACCACCACGGCGTCGGACCGTCTCGTCGCAGCCTCGTCGCAGCACGGTCGCGGTGTCCGCGCCGACAGCCCCGTAGAAGGAGCCGCAGTGAGCAGCGTCGACACGTTCGGATCGAAGGGAACGCTGGAGGTCGGCGGGAAGTCGTACGAGATCTTCCGCCTGGCCGCCGTGGAGGGCGCGGAGCGCCTCCCGTACTCCCTCAAGATCCTCACCGAGAACCTCCTGCGCACCGAGGACGGCGCCAACATCACGGCCGACCACGTGCGCGCCCTCGCGTCCTGGGACCCGGACGCGCAGCCCGACACGGAGATCCAGTTCACGCCGGCGCGCGTCATCATGCAGGACTTCACGGGCGTGCCCTGCGTCGTCGACCTCGCCACCATGCGCGAGGCCGTCGCCGAGCTCGGCGGCGACCCGAAGCGGATCAACCCGCTGGCGCCCGCCGAGATGGTCATCGACCACTCGGTGCAGATCGACGTCGCCGGCCGCGCGGACGCGTTCACCCGCAACGTCGAGTTCGAGTACCAGCGCAACCACGAGCGCTACCAGTTCCTGCGCTGGGGCCAGACGGCGTTCGACGACTTCAAGGTCGTCCCCCCGGGCACCGGCATCGTCCACCAGGTGAACATCGAGTACCTGGCCCGCACGATCATGACGCGCGAGGTCTCCGTGGACGGTGCTGCGCCGGTGCTTCGTGCGTATCCCGACACCTGCGTCGGCACCGACTCGCACACCACCATGGTCAACGGCCTGGGCGTGCTCGGCTGGGGCGTCGGCGGCATCGAGGCCGAGGCGGCCATGCTCGGCCAGCCCGTGTCGATGCTCATCCCGCGTGTCGTGGGCTTCAAGCTCTCCGGCTCCATCCCCGCCGGCGTGACCGCGACCGACGTCGTGCTCACGATCACCCAGATGCTGCGCCAGCACGGCGTGGTCGGGAAGTTCGTCGAGTTCTACGGCGAGGGCGTCGCCCAGGTGCCGCTCGCGAACCGCGCCACCATCGGCAACATGAGCCCCGAGTTCGGCTCGACCGCCGCGATCTTCCCGATCGACGGCGTCACGCTGGACTACCTGCGCCTCACCGGCCGCAGCGACGAGCAGGTCGCGCTCGTCGAGGCGTACGCCAAGGAGCAGGGGCTGTGGCTGGACCCGAGCGCCGAGACCTACGTCGAGCCGAAGTTCTCCGAGTATCTCGAGCTGGACCTCGGCACGGTCGTGCCGTCCATCGCCGGCCCGAAGCGCCCGCAGGATCGGATCGAGCTGTCGCACGCCAAGGCTGCGTTCGCCCGCGACCTGCCGAACTACGCGTCCGAGGTCATCGACTCCGTGGACGAGGCCGAGAAGGAGTCCTTCCCGGCCTCCGACTCGCCGTCGACCCACGCCCAGGTGCGCCGCACCGTGCCGGTGACGGACAGCGAGGGCAAGGAGTTCGACCTGTTCCACGGTGCCGTCGCGATCGCCTCGATCACCTCGTGCACCAACACGTCGAACCCGTCGGTCATGCTCGCGGCGGCGCTCCTGGCGAAGAAGGCCGTCGAGAAGGGCCTGGAGTCCAAGCCGTGGGTCAAGACGTCCATGGCGCCGGGCTCGCAGGTCGTGACGAACTACTACGAGAAGGCCGGCATGTGGCCGTACCTGGAGAAGCTCGGCTTCCACCTGGTCGGCTACGGCTGCGCCACCTGCATCGGCAACTCCGGCCCGCTGGACGAGAAGATCTCGGAGGCCGTCAACGAGCACGACCTGTCGGTCGTCTCGGTGCTGTCGGGCAACCGCAACTTCGAGGGGCGCATCAACCCCGACGTGAAGATGAACTACCTCGCGTCGCCGCCGCTGGTCATCGCGTACGCGCTGGCGGGCACCATGGAGTTCGACTTCGAGTCCGACCCGCTGGGTCGTGACGAGGCCGGCCACCCGATCTTCCTGCGGGACATCTGGCCCACGCCGGAGGAGGTCCAGGCCACGATCGACTCGTCGATCGACCGCGGCATGTTCACCAAGGACTACGCCGACGTGTTCACCGGCGACGACCGGTGGCGGGCGCTCGAGACCCCCGAGGGCGACACCTTCTCCTGGGACCCCGAGTCCACGTACGTGCGCAAGCCCCCGTACTTCGAGGGCATGGGCGCGCAGCCGGAGCCGGTCGCGGACATCTCCGGGGCGCGGGTCCTGGCGAAGCTCGGCGACTCGGTCACGACCGACCACATCTCGCCGGCGGGCGCCATCAAGGCGGACAGCCCGGCCGGGGTGTACCTGGCCGAGCACGGCATCGGGCGTCGTGACTTCAACTCCTACGGCTCGCGCCGCGGGAACCACGAGGTCATGATCCGCGGCACGTTCGCGAACATCCGCCTCAAGAACCAGCTGCTGGACGGCGTCGAGGGCGGCTACACGTTCAACTTCGTGAAGAACGCCCAGGACACCATCTACGACGCGGCGCAGGACTACGCGGCGGCCGGCACCCCGCTCGTCGTGCTCGGCGGCAAGGAGTACGGCTCCGGCTCGTCGCGCGACTGGGCGGCCAAGGGCACCGCGCTCCTGGGCGTCAAGGCGGTCATCACCGAGTCGTTCGAGCGCATCCACCGCTCCAACCTCATCGGGATGGGCGTGCTGCCGCTGCAGTTCCCCGCCGGGGAGTCGGCCGGGTCGCTCGGCCTGGACGGCACGGAGACGTTCGACGTCGCCGGGGTCACCGCGCTCAACGAGGGCACGACCCCCGAGACGGTGAAGGTCACCGCCACCAAGGCGGACGGCTCTGCCGTCGAGTTCGACGCCGTCGTGCGCATCGACACGCCGGGCGAGGCGGACTACTACCGCAACGGCGGCATCCTGCAGTACGTGCTTCGGCAACTTGTCGGTAGCAAGTGATCTGCTCGGACACGAGGCTGTCCGGCTGCTCGAGCCGCATGCTTCGGTAGCGGCTCTAGAGTCCCACAGAACGCGCCCCGTCAGGCTTCGGCCTGGCGGGGCGCGTGCGTTCCATCGTCCTCCTTCCATCGCCACCGGTCGGAGCGCTTGGTCCCTGGCCGTCCGTTCGCGTAGCGCTGCCAAGCCCTTAGGGACCTTCGACGGGCGGGGGAGGAAGCGTGGCAGTCAGCTCGACAGCGTCCGACGATTTCGGAAATCAGCTCTCCGCGCGACGCCAGGGAGCTTCGGGGTCGGCGAGCGTCTCGAGCACGAGCGGGCACCAGACCTGGGCCGCGCCGACGACGAGGCGGGCATGCCGCGGACACACCCACCTGAGCACCTCCTCGGCTCCGTGGTCGATGCCGACGCTGTTCCTGAGTTCGGTGACGCTCTGGGCGAGGGACCAGCCCTGTGCACGAGCTCGGCGGCGGCATCCCTGATCTATGCGTCGCCGATGATGTCCCTTGCGGCCAGGAGCGCCGGGCCGAGGCCCCACACCCGCCATGTACCGTCGTCGAGCCTGACCAGGGTGAGGAATGTGACGGTCGTCGCGTAGGCGGCGAACGCCCGCGCGGTGGCGGCGACCTCGGGGATGAAGCGCATGAATGCGATCTGGTCCGATTCGTCGACGGCGCTGATCACCCGTGACGCGAGCGACTTGTCGGCGAGCATGTCGACGGCCCACTGGTAGTCGCCCCACGCGCGGGGTGCGAAGGTGAGCTCGCGCGCCACCTCGGGTTCTGCGTCGAGCGCCGTCCACCACTGGAGCACGACCTGTGCGGGGTCGGTCAGGTCTCCGGCCTCGCCGAACGCGGCCACGGCCTCGTCCTGGTCGGCGCTCACGAGCGCCGTGATCGGCGAGGAGGGTGCGTCGGGGCTCTCGTCGACGGAGCGGACCTGGTCGGCGGCCAGGTTGGCGAAGATCGGCACCGTCGCGGTCAGCGAGGCGAGGAACTCGGTGGCGGTCTGCGCCGGGTTCCTCAGGTCGGCGCTGCCCCGGCTCAGGGCCTCGACGACCCTGATCGGGTCCTCGGCGAGAAGGCCGGTCAGGAACGCGTCGGGGTGGACGACGTCGATCTGTCGGCCGCTCGTGGAATCCGGCGGGAAGTCCTTGAGGTTGAAGGTCACCAGCGTGTCGGCCTCGGCCCGCACCGCGGCCGCGAGCACGTGACGGTCCTTCGGGTCGCAGGTCAGGTCATCGATCAGGTGGTCGAAGTCGTCGACGAGCGCGGCTGCTCCGAAGGCGTCGCGCATCGTGCGCACGCGGTGCTTGGCCTTCTCCTCGCTGATGCCAAGCTTGGGGAGGTTGCGTTGCACCTCGTCGAGGATCTGGTCCGACCAGAGGGGCTCGAAGACCCCTGCTTCGGCGAGCCACAGCAGCGTCGTCGCCAGTCTGATCGGAACCAGTGAGCACGCGTCGAGGACGGCGGCTCGGATGCTCCCCGCTGTAGCGTCGCTCACCGGGACTCGATCACCTGGTCGGCAGGAGTGGCCTCGGTGACGTCACCAGCGAGCTCGGCCATCGCGGAGCGCCTCCGCGTCCGAGTCTCCGCCTGGTAGCGAGCCAGCTCGGACACCGGGATCCGCCGGTGCACGGCGCTGGTCTCCGCTCCCAGTTCGCCGCGGTCGACCAGTCGCACCACGGTCATCCGGCTGACGCCGAGCAGCGCGGCCGCCTGGCTCGTGGAGATCGTCGCGTCGGCCGGGAACACGACCGCGTCGTCGCTGGACTCGAGCACGTCGAGCAGCCGGGCGAACGCCGCCCGGGCGCTGTCCGTGATCTCGGGCGCTCCGCGGAGCGCCTCGTCCACCGCTTCGCGCAGCTGCGGTGCCTTGTCATGCGCGATCGCTCCAGCCATGACTTCATTCTACGTCGTCAAACGCTCAAAACGCACAGGGTAGATGGGAGGAGCAGGCGGGAGCGCGATCGGCGGTCAGCAGTCGATCCAGCTCTGACATGCGATGCCTCCTGGGGATTGATCCGGGAACGGGAGCGTTCCCTGCGATCGACTCTACGGCGGCCGGGACGGATGAGGGAGGAACCGTCATGCCACCCAAGGCGAGTGCAGCCGCGTCTCGCCGAGCCGTCATCGGCCCCAGTGGTCTCCTTCACGCTGCCAGTATGGCGTGACCTGCCGACGCGCTGAGCGGGTGAAGTCAGCGGTGGCCGGGGTCAGGATGTCGAACGACGCCAGGGTGCATCGGGATCAGCGAGCGTCTCGAGCATGAGCTGGCACCAGACCTGGGCCGCGCCGACGACCAGGCGGGCATGCCGCGGACGCACCCATCTCGGCACCTCCTCGGCCCCGTGGTCGATGCCGACGCTGTTCCTGAGCTCGGTCACGCTCTGGGTGAGAGTGACCAGGGACTGCAGTGCCTGGCGGAGCGCGCGGTCCTCGTCGCCTACTGACTTGGGGGCGAGTCCGAGCGATTCCTGTGCGGCGTTCACCAGGGTCGGCACTTTTGCCGCACGGGCGTAGCTCTGCCCGCGGGCGGTGAGCACGCACTTGGCGGTGGACTCGATCAGCGCTTTGGCGGTGCTCACCGCGAGCCGGGGATCCATGTCGACGCTGTCGCCGAGCCTGTGCAGGTGATCTTGGATGGACTGCGGATCGGGGAGGGCGTTGAGCGCGTGCTCGGTAAGGCGCGCTCCGGCCGCGGCTCCGTTGAGTCGCACGGTGTCGGTGATCTCGTCGACGTCGAAGCCGTCCTCGCGCAAGATCCGGATCCACTTGTCGCGCAGCCGATCGTTGTTGTCCCTGACGGTCGCGCTGCTGTGGATGATCTTCTGCAGCACGTCGCTGAAGACGGCGGTGAGCCGCTGAGCATCGGTAGGGTCATCCAGATCGAGCGTCACGAGGTACCGGCGCATGAGTTCTCGTCGGACGCTCTCATCGTTCTCGCGCGGCTGCGGCGGGCCGAGCGCGATGCCCCGGTCGTCGAACAGCGCGTTGATCTCGCGCATCGACGTCGCCGTCAGCTCGTCGGAGAGCAGCCGCATCACTCGCGGGGTGAAGGTTCCCATGGGATCTCCTTGCGCGTGGGCGAGGGCCGCTCGACGACCGCGCCGGCAGCGTCATCATCCTCGTCCAGCCCTTCGGCCGGCGGCGAGCCCAGGCATACCGCGATCAACGTGCCGTCTCGCGCCAGACTTGGTCACGACGTGCACGTTGTCGGGCAGCAGCGCCCTTAGCGCGACATCCAGTTCCTGCCACTTCCGCCTCTTCCCGGACAGCCCCTGGTCGAAGTTCAGGTGCACGGGTTCGACGCCGAGATCACATGGCTCGTGCTCTCTCGTAGACCGTCTCGAGGACTCACCTGCTGAGCTGAGACGCCGACCTCTGGATCATCGTCGGATCGTGGTCGCGAGTACCGCTATCGAAGCATGTCGTCCGTAGCATCCCCGAGTGGGCAACGTGCTTCGGTAGCGGTAGGAAGAATCGGCGAGATATACGCTCGTGGCCGATATATTCTCGCCTCTGCAGCCGTCCTGGCACCAATATCGCGCCGCGCAAGGCTGATTGTGCAATGTCCTGCCAACTACCGTGTAGCGGGAGCATGTTGCAGTACGTGCTGCGCTCGCTCGTCTCCTGACGTCGTCGGTCGATACGTCGTCGGTCGAGCCTGTCGAGACCCGGGTCTCGACAGGCTCGACCAGCGAGACACGGCGCCCCGTCCCTCCCGTGCGGAGCGGCGGGGCGCCGTCGTGCTCGCCGTCGTGCTCAGGGGGCGGCGGGCAGGCGCGTCGCCAGAACGCCGATCGCGACGCTCCGCCGCACTCGTGTCCCCGTCCCAGCGAGGCGGCAGGGAAACGCGGGGGATGGAGGCCGCCCTGCGCCCTTCCGGTCAGGGGAAGACCTGGACCTCGCCGCCGTCCACGAACAGCTCGCTGCCCGTGATGAAGCTGGACTGATCCGATGCCAGGAAGAGGACGGCGTTGGCGATCTCGGCCGGATCGGCGGCGCGTCGCAGGGGTATGCTGCTCTCCATCTCGTCGAGGAACGCGCCCGCCTGCTCCGGGGTCTCGGCGAGGCCGCGGAGCCCCGGGGTGTCGGTGGGGCCGGGCACCATCGTGTTGACGCGCAGGCCGCGGTGCGCGAGCTCGGCGGCCCAGACCCGGCCGAGCTGCCTGATGGCCGCCTTGGTGGCGGAGTAGACCCCGAAGCCGGCGATACCGCGGTGCGCCGAGCTGGACCCGGTGAGCACGATGCTCCCGCCGTCGTTCAGCAGCGGGAGCGCCTTCTGGACCGTGAAGACGGTGCCGCGCAGGTTGATCCCGAAGGTGTGGTCGAAGGCCTCGGGAGTGAGCGAGGCGAGGGGCTGTCTCGCTTCGCCGCCGCCGGCGTTCGCGAAGAGTATGTCGAGGCGATTCCCGTCCGCGGCGATCCGTGCGAACAGCCTGTCGAGGTCATCCAGATCGGAGACGTCGTTCTGGATCGCGATCGCCTTGTCGCCCAGCGTGTGGGCCGCGGCGTCGAGCACCTGCTTTCGGCGTCCGGTGAGGTAGACGCGCGCGCCCTCGGCGACGAACCGTTCCGCCGTGGCGAATCCGATGCCTGTGCTCGCGCCGGTGACCAAAGCTGTCTTGTCGGTGAGCTGACCCATGAGAAGTCGTCCTCTGCGATGTGGTGCGTGAACCGCCGGAGTGGGCGGGTGGCCGGCGGTTGCATGGCGTGGGGACCAGTTGTTGACCGCGCGGTCCACGATATTCATGGTGGACCGATCGGTCAAGAATTGGTACGGTGGGGCGATGGCAAGGCCACGGCAGTTCGATGAGGACGCGGTGCTGTGTTCCGTTCGTGACCAGTTCTGGAACGCGGGCTACGCGGCGACGTCGCTCCAGGACCTCATGCGGGTCAGCGGCCTGGGCAAGGGCAGTCTCTACGCCGCCTTCGGGGACAAGCACGAGCTCTTCCTCCGGGTGCTGCGCCGGTACGTGGCATCGCTCGACCATGCGGTGCGTGGATCGATCGACTCGGCTCCGCGCGCGGTGGACGCGCTGCGCTCGTTCGTGATGCTGCCGGTGGGCGATCCCGCCGGCAGGGCTGCCCGGCGCGGGTGTCTGCTCGCCAACAGCACCACCGAGCTGGCTTCCGCCGATCCTGTCGTCGCCGCGGAGGCGCGGCGAGCCTACGAGGGGATCACGGCGGTGCTGGCCGAGGGTGTGCGACGGGCTCAGGTGGAGGGCGACCTGAGCGCCTCTGTCGACCCCTCCGGCCTCGCCCGGGCGCTGCTGGCCACGCAGCAGGGCTTGACGTTCATGGGCCGCGCCGGGATGGATGTCGAGACGCTGGCGGCCACCGCTCATTCGCTGGCGACCCAGCTCCTGCCCACCGCGGTCGACCGTCGGGACAGCGTGGATCCACCGCGTGGGCCGGGAGATCCCGTCGCGCCGGCGCCGGGCGTTCCGCGCTCTGCCACCTCGCCGACGGGACGTACATCGCCGTCGGCGGCGTCGTGAGCAGATCCACCTCGATTGCTGCGCCGGCGTGGCCAGGCCCGCGGCGACGAACCCGAAGGACCGCGTGGCTGCCAGCACGTGGTGCACGACGCAGGAGCGCTCGCCGGCGAGGGCCCGCGTCGACGCCCGCGCCCGTCAGGACGTCGACCCGGCCCGCCCGGTCACCGCCTCACGGTCAGGGGCAGCGGCGCCGTGACGTGGGCGACGACGGCCGCCAGAACGTCGGGGTCGTCGAGGATCCGGTTGTGGCCGAGACCCCGGGTGACCATGAGCTCGCTCCCGGGCACGGCGGCGTGCAGCAGGCGCGCCCCGTCGGGCCGGGACATCCGGTCGTCGTCGTCGTGGACGAAGAGCGTCGGGACGTGCGCCGGGACGGGGTGCGCGACCAGGTCGATCCGCGCGCGGACGTCGCGCACTCCGCCGGGGAAGGTGCGCTCGACGTGGTCGCAGAACCGTTCGTGCAGGCGCGGTGGCATCCCCACGAGCCGCAGGAAGGACTCGGCGATCGCGTCGAAGCCCGTCATCGTGGACACCGAGACGAACCGGTCGGCCGGGAATCCGTCGTGCAGCGCCAGGCCGGCCGCGAGGCCGCCGAGGGAGTGCCCGACGACGGCGGTGAACGGGCCCTCGGCGTCGTGCACGGCGCGGATCGCCGCCATCTGGTCGAGGGCGGACATCCGGTGGCCGGTCGAGTCGCCGTGGGCGATGCCGTCGAACGACACCACGGCGAAGCCGGCATCCTCGAGGGCCGTGACGAGCCCCGCGAACCGGGACGCCCGGCTCTTCCAGCCGTGGGCGAGGAGGGCCGTCGGGGCGGCGGGGTCGCCCCAGCGGTAGGTGGCGACGCGCTCGTCGCCGACGGCGACCGTGCCGCGCTCGGCGCGATCGTGCACCGCGCGGTCGGCGGGGCGCACCGGCGTGGGCGGGCCGAAGCGCCAGAAGACGCGGGTGGCGAGGCGGACGGCGAGCGGGGGAGCGACGGCGGACAGCACGCGAAAGCCCGTGCTGACGGCGGTGGGGACGTAGGGCACGACGACCTCCAGGAGCGGGTAACTGTACGATCGTTCGCACAGTATCACCGAACGAACGGTCGTACACTCGTCCGCATGAGCACGTCCGCCCCCGCCCCCACCGACGGCCGCCGCTTGCGCGGCGACCGCAGCCGCCGCGCCGTCCTCGACCGGGCCGTGCACGCCGCGTCGGTAGACGGCCTCGACGGGCTCACGTTCGGCAGCCTCGCGGCCGTCGTGCCCGTCAACAAGAGCGGGATCGCCGGCCTCTTCGGCTCCAAGGAGGGGCTGCAGCTCGCGGTGGTGGCGCACGCGCGCGAGGTCTTCCGCTCGGCGGTGGTGCTGCCCGCGCTGGACGAGGAGCCGGGGCTCGCCCGGCTGTGGCGCACCGTGCTGGCGTGGCTGGACTACTCCCGCGACCGCATCTTCGAGGGCGGCTGCTTCTTCCGGTCCGCGGCCACCGAGCTCGACGCGCGGACGCCCGGCCCCGTGCGGGACGCCGTCGTGGCGGCGCTGCGCGACTGGGACGTCTATCTGGTGCGTCTGGTGCGGGAGTCCGTGGAGCGCAGGGAGCTCGCCGAAGGCGCCGACGCCGAGCAGCTCGTGTTCTCGATCGACGCCGCGCTCGACCGCGCCGACCTCGCGTCGGTGCTCCTGGCGGACCCGGCGGCGTACGACCGGGCCCGCCGGGCCGTGCGCGGCGCCCTCGTCGCGGCCGGGGCGTCGGCGCCCGGCCCCGAGGGTTCGTCGGCGCCCGGCCCTCCGCGGCCCTAGCCCGGCCCGCCCTCGCGGGCGCGCAGCAGATCGATCACTCGGACGCTAGCTCCCGGACGTCCGGGGCCAGCAGCGCGGTGAGCGCGTGCCGGCCGATCGGCACCATGCGGGGGTGCAGGTCCGGGTGGGCGAGCATGTTCGTCGCGTACAGCAGGGACCAGCCCGCCGCGCGGGACCAGGTGGCGTCGTCCCACCCGCGGCCGTCGTTCGCGTGCTCCTGGATCGTGGCCCTGCAGGCCGCGCGACCGGCGGCGTCGAAGCACAGCCAGAGCGCGCCGAGATCGGAGGCGGGGTCACCGGAGGTGACGTCGCCCCAGTCCACGACGGCGGCCAGGCGGTCCGGCCGCCCGTCGAGACCCGGGGCGACCACAAGGTTGGCGGGGTGCGGGTCGCCGTGCAGCCACACCGGCGGGCCGTCGTGGACGGGCGCGTTCAGGGCGCGGCCCCAGAGCCGTCGCGCCCCCGCGCGCACCTCAGCCGGTGCGGCGCGGAGGCGCTCGTCGAGTGCGGTGTCTTCCGACGCCTCGGCCCGCTGTAGCAGCGGGACGCCGCGCACCGGGTTCGGTGGTGCGTCGTCGGGAGCCGGCACGTGCAGGGCGGCGAGGATGCGGCCGAAGGCGCGTGCCCACGCCGTGCGGGCCGCCACGGGGGTGCTCTCGGCGCTGACCCCGTCCACCCACGGCACGACGTTCCACGCCCAGGGGTATCCGAGCGCGTCGCTCGGCCGCCCCACGCGCAGGGGCGCCGGGACGAGGACATCGGGGGCCGCGGCACGCAGCCGGTCGACGAGCGCGGGCAGGGCCTGCTGCTCGTGCTCCACGAGCGGCGCCGCCAGCGCGCGCCGGGGCAGCCGCACCGCGAGGTCGTCGCCGAGACGCACCATGACGTTGTCCCAGCCGTTCGCCACGACGCGCAGCCCGTCGCCGTCGACCCCGGCGAGGAGGTCCGGGTGCTGTTCGGCGAGCAGGGCGCGGGTGAGGGGGACGTCGACGTCGATCTCGGCGGCGGGCACGGGGACCATCATCCCCGCCGGGTGCGGGTGCGGGTGCGGGTGCGGGCGCGGGCGCGGGTCGGCGTCATAGCTCGAGCTCGCGGCCGCGGTCCCACTCCTCGGTCCAGCCGAGGTGGTCGAACATCGCCTCGAGGATGCCCGCCGTGAACCCCCACACCAGGTGGGTGACCTCGCCGTCGGTGATCTGGAAGCCCGGACCGCGCCACGTCTCGCCGCCGCGGCGCAGCACCGTCGTCACGCGCCGTTCGGGGTCGAGCAGGTCGGCCACCGGCGCGCGGAAGACGTGCGCCGACTCCGCAGGGTCCACCACGCCGACCGGTGTCGGTCGGTCCCACCATCCGAGCACGGGAGTCACCCGGTGGTTGCTCGCCGGCATCGGCAGCTCGGCGAACGTGCCGAGGACGTCGACGCCGCTCGCGTCGAGCCCGGTCTCCTCGGTGGCCTCGCGCAGGGCGGCCTCGACGGGGCCCTCGCCGTCCTCCGCCCGCCCGCCGGGGAAGGCGACCTGTCCCGCGTGCGAGCGCAGCGTCGTCGCGCGGGCCAGCAGCAGCACGTCGAGGTCCTGCGCGACGGCGAGGGCCTGGGCGTCGTGGTCCGCGTCGAGGTCGTCAAGGACGCCGAAGAGGACGAGGACGGCCGCCGGACGTGCATCGGCCAGGTCCGTCGCGCCCCGGGCGTACGGCCACGGGCCGGGGAAGGTCGGGTCCGTGGCCAGGCCGGCGAGCTGCGCGCGGGCGGAGGCCGTCGGGAGGGAGGTCACCCGGGCAGATTACCCGCCGGGGACGACCTGGGTGGTCGGGTGGGAACGACCTGGGTGGTCGGGTGGGGACGACCTGGGTGGTCGGGTGGGAACGATTCTGCGGCGGCGGGCGTTGTGGTCCGGGCCGCCGCCCGCGCGGCGGTTCCCTCCCTTCGCCCCGAGGAGCATCCTTGCCGCAGCTCGACGCCCGTACGTCGCAGGCCGCCCGTCAGATCGAGACCGAGCAGGAGGCGGTGCGTCGAATGCACGAGCGGGTCGACGCCGACACCGCTCATCTGCGTGCCGAGCTGGACCGCGCGCTGCGGGACCGTTCGGACGACACCACCGTGATGCACCAGCGCGAGGCCCGCGTCCGCCTGCTCTCCCGTCGTCTGCAGGCCCTGGACACCGCGGGGCACGCGCTGTGCTTCGGGCGGATCGACGCCGCCGACGGCCGGGTGCTGCACGTCGGCCGGCTCGGCCTGCAGGACGAGGACGGCGACGACGGCGGCACGACGCCGCTGCTGGTGGACTGGCGGGCGGACGCCGCCCGACCGTTCTATGCGGCGACCCCCGTGCACCCGCTGGGCCTGCGCCGTCGGCGCCACCTCACCGTCGACGGGCGCCGGGTCACCGACGTCACGGACGAGGTCCTGGACGGCAGCGCGCCGGGCCCTGACGACGTCGTCGGGGACGGCCCGCTGCACGCGGCGCTCACGGCGCGGCGCACGGGCCGGATGCGGGAGGTCGTCGCCACGCTGCAGTCGGAGCAGGACGAGATCGTGCGCTCGCCGCACCGCGGGGTCCTGGTCGTGGAGGGCGGGCCCGGCACGGGCAAGACGGTCGTGGCGCTGCACCGGGCGGCCTACGTGCTCGCCGCGTTCGACGGCGTGGCGGACGACGGGGTGCTGGTGCTCGGCCCGAACGCCCGGTTCCTCGACTACATCGGGCAGGTGCTGCCGTCGCTGGGGGAGAACGACGTGGTGCTGAGCACGCCGACTGCGCTGGTGGGCGGCGCGGCCCCGGCGGGTGCTGCCGGACCGGCAGACCCCGTGCTCGCGCGGGTGGCGGGACGGGCGGACCTCGCCCGCGTGCTCGCCGACGCGGTCCGTGCGCGGCAGGCGCCGGACGCCGGCCTCTCGGGCGGTCTCGTGGTGCGGGTCGGGGGCGACGAGGTGCGCCTGGCGCCGGACGTGCTCGCCGGCGCCCGCACCCGCGCCCAGGACGCGGGGCTGCCGCACCACGGCGGGCGCGCGGTCTTCCTCGAGGAGGTGGCGGAGGCGATCGTCGACGCGGTCCAGGTCGACGCCCGCGAGACCCTCGAGCGCATCGACGCCGAGGTCGAGGCCATGACGGGGCGTGATCTCGACGCGATCGCGGCCGGCGGCCTGCGCAGCCTCGGGCTGGAGCCGCTGTCGGGGTCGGACGCCCTGGACGAGATGGACCCCGACGCCTTGCGCGAGGACCTGCTCGGCGGCGCGGTGCTGGACCGGGCCGTCGAAACGTTCTGGCCGCGGCTGGAGCCCGGTCAGGTGGTGGCGGCCGCGCTCGAGCGGGCGGCGGCGCCGGGCGTGCTGCCGGGCGGGACCGACGAGGAGCGTGCGGTCCTGGCGCGGGCCGCGGCCGGCCCGCGGACCGAGGCGCACCTGCCGTTGCTGGACGAGGCCGGGGAGCTGCTCGACGGCCCGCCGCCGCGCACCTACGGGCACGTGGTGGTGGACGAGGCCCAGGAGGTGACGCCGATGCAGTGGCGGGCGGTGCTGCGCCGGTGCCCGTCGCGCTCGCTGACGGTCGTGGGCGACCTGGCGCAGGCGGGGCCGACGACGGAGGGTGTGGCGTGGGCCGACGTCGTCGGTCCCGACCTGTGGCGGCGCGCCCAGGTGCGGACGCTGACCGTGAGCTACCGCACCACCGCCGAGATCCTCGACGTCGCCCGCCCGGTCCTCGCACGGATCGCCCCGGCACAGCCGGCGAGCGTCGCGGTGCGCCGGGGCGAGGAGCCGCGGCGCGCGACGGCGCCCCGGGGCGACCTCGCCGGCGCCGTCGTCCGCGAGGTCGAGGCCGCGAGGGCCGACGTGCCGGGCGGCCTGGTCGGCGTGCTCGCTGCCGACGCCGCCCTGGGCGACCTCGAGACGGCACTCGGGGTCCATGGGGCCGCGGACGGTGGCGCGGACGGTGACGTCGTGCGGCTGGTGCCGGTCTCGCAGGCGCGCGGGCTCGAGTTCGACGCCGTCGTCGTGGCCGATCCGGACGGCATCGTGGCCGCCCGCTCGTGCGGGGAGCGCGACCTGTACGTGGCGCTCACGCGGGCCACGACGACCCTGACGGTCGTCGAGGTGCACTGACCTCCGGCGCCGAGCACAACCTGGGGGTCGCCATCCGGCCGGATGGCGACCCCCAGGTTGTGCTCGGCGCAGGTGGGGCGGCGGTCACCAGCTCGTGGCGACCGGCATCCCCTCGGCGTAGCCCGCGGCGGACTGCACGCCCACGAGCGCGCGCTCGTGGAACTCGGCGAGGGTACGGGCGCCCGCGTAGGTGCAGCTCGAGCGCAGGCCCGAGGTGATCTCGTCCAGCAGGTCCTCGACGCCGGGGCGGCGCGGGTCCAGGTACATCTTGCCGGTCGAGATGCCCTCCTCGTAGAGCGCCTTGCGCGCACGGCCGAAGGCGGATCCGCCGGCGGTGCGGGCGGCCACGGCGCGGGCCGATGCCATGCCGAAGGAGTCCTTGTACAGCCGGCCGGTGCCGTCGTCGTGCAGGTCGCCCGGGGACTCGTACGTCCCGGCGAACCACGACCCGATCATCACCTGGGACGCGCCCGCGGCGAGGGCCAGCGCGACGTCCCGCGGGTGCCGCACCCCGCCGTCGGCCCACACGTGCTTGCCGAGCTCGCGCGCGGCCGCCGCGCACTCCAGGACGGCGGAGAACTGCGGGCGCCCGACGGCGGTCTGCATCCGGGTGGTGCACATGGCGCCGGGGCCGACGCCGACCTTGAGGATGTCCGCGCCGGCCGCGACCAGGTCGCGCACGCCGTCGGCCGTCACGACGTTGCCCGCCACGACCGGCACCTGCGGGTGGTCCGCGCGCACGGACGCGATCGCGTCCAGGGCCCGCAGCATCGTGTCCTGGTGGCCGTGCGCGGTGTCGACGACGAGGACGTCGACGCCGGCGTCGAGGAGCTCGCGGGCCTTCGCCGCCACGTCGCCGTTGATGCCGACCGCAGCGCCGACGCGCAGCCGCCCGGCCGGGTCCAGCGCGGGGGAGTAGACGGTGGAGCGCACAGCGCCCTTGCGGGTCAGCAGCCCGGCGAGCACGCCGTCGCGCACCACGGGCGCGAGGTGGATCTTCGCCGCGTGCATCTGCTCGAACGTCGCCTCGAGCCCGTCGGCCTCGATCCGGGCCGCGTCGAGGGTGACGAGGTCGGCGGCCATCACCTGGTGCACCTGGGCGAACCGGTCGACCTCCAGGCAGTCGTGCTCCGTGACGACGCCCACCGGGCGCCCGTCCGCGACCACGACGGCGGCCCCGTGCGCCCGCTTGCCGAGCAGCGTCAGGACGGTCGAGACCGTGTCGGCGGGGTCGACCACGACGGGCGTCTCGATCACCGGGTCCTTGGACTTCACACCGGCCACGACGTCGGCCACGACGTCGGCCGGGATGTCCTGCGGGATGATCGTGATGCCGCCACGGCGGGCGACGGTCTCGGCCATGCGGCGGCCGGCGACGGCCGTCATGTTGGACACGACCACGGGGATGGTGGTGCCGGTGCCGTCGTCCGAGGACAGGTCGACGTCGAAGCGGCTGGTCACGTCCGAGCGGGACGGGACCATGAAGACGTCGCCGTAGGTGAGGTCGGTGGTGGGCTGCTGCCCGTCGAGAAAGCGCACAGCCTCGAACCTACCGTGTTCCTGGACGGCGAGGTCCCGGCGAGCGCCTATTGTGGTGTGGCTATGAACGGGGAGGAACGCATGGGTCTGCTGAGCGGTATTCGCTCGCCCGAGGACGTGCGCCGGCTGACGCCGGCGCAGACGACACAGCTCGCCGGGGAGGTCCGGGCGTTCCTGGTCGACCAGGTCTCGCGCACCGGGGGACACCTCGGTCCCAACCTGGGCGTCGTCGAGCTGACGATCGCGATGCACCGGGTGTTCTCCTCGCCGCGGGACACGTTCGTCTTCGACACCGGCCACCAGTCCTACGTGCACAAGCTGCTCACCGGGCGGCAGGACTTCTCGGCGCTGCGCAAGCGCGGCGGCATGTCGGGCTACCCGTCGCGCGCCGAGTCCGAGCACGACGTCGTCGAGAACTCGCACGCCTCGACCGCCCTGTCCTGGGCGGACGGCATCGCCAAGGCCAACCGGGTGGCCGGCCGCCGCGACCGGCACGTCGTCGCCGTCATCGGCGACGGGGCGCTGACCGGCGGCATGGCCTGGGAGGCGCTGAACAACATCGCCGCGGCCGACGACTGCCGCCTGGTGATCGTCGTCAACGACAACGGGCGCTCGTACTCGCCCACGATCGGCGGCGTCGCCCATCACCTCGACACGCTGCGCACCACCCGCGGGTACGAGGCGTTCCTCGACTGGGGCAAGCGCACGCTGCGGCGCACGGGTGCCCCCGGCCGGTTCGCCTACGACTGGCTGCACGGGCTGAAGAAGGGCCTCAAGGACGTCGTCGCGCCGCAGGGCATGTTCGAGGACCTGGGCCTGAAGTACGTCGGCCCGGTCGACGGGCACGACGAGGTCGCCATGGAGCACGCCCTGCGCCGCGCCAGAGCCTACGGCGGCCCGGTGATCGTGCACGCCATCACGGAGAAGGGTCGCGGCTACACGCCGGCCGAGGAGGACATCGCCGACCGGTTCCACTCCGTCGGGGCCATCCACCCGGAGACCGGGCTGCCCGTCGCGCCCTCGCGGTTCGGCTGGACCAAGGTCTTCGCCGACGAGATCGTCCAGATCGGCCGCCGCCGGCCCGACGTCGTCGGGATCACGGCGGCCATGCTGAACCCGGTGGGCCTCGCCCCGTTCGCGAAGGAGTTCCCCGACCGCACGTTCGACGTCGGCATCGCGGAGCAGCACGCCGCGACGTCCGCGGCAGGCATGGCGTTCGCGGGCCTGCATCCGGTCGTGGCCGTCTACGCCACGTTCCTCAACCGCGCGTTCGACCAGGTCCTCATGGACGTGGCGCTGCACTCCGCGGGCGTGACGTTCGTCCTCGACCGGGCGGGCGTCACCGGCGACGACGGCGCCAGCCACAACGGCATGTGGGACATGGCGATGCTGCGGATCGTGCCCGGCCTGCGCCTGGCCGCCCCGCGCGACGAGGCGACGCTGCGCTCCGCGCTGCGCGCGGCGGTGGACGTCGACGACGCCCCTACCGTGGTGCGCTACCCCAAGGGTGCGCTCACCGACCCGATCGACGCCCTCGAGTCGCTCGACGGGGTGGACGTCGTCGCGCGCCACACTCCGGGCGAGGGCGCAGCAGCCGGCAGGCGGGTCCTCGTCGTCGGCGTGGGGTCGATGGCGGGCGCCGCGCTCGCGGCCGGGGAGTCGCTGGCCGCGCACGGACTCGAGGTGGACGTCGTCGCCCCGACCTGGGTGCTGCCCGTGCCGGAGGCGCTCGTCAAGCTCGCCGGGGAGCACGACCTGGTGCTCACCCTGGAGGACGGCCTCGCCGACGGTGGCGTCGGAGCCACGGTCGCGCAGCGCGCGGCGGACCAGGGCGTGCGGACGCCGTTCGTGCACCGCGGGGTGTCGAAGAGCTTCCTCGACCACGCGAGCCGCGACCAGGTGATGACGGCGCAGCGCATGCGCGCCGAGGACGCGGTGCGTGCCGCGCTCGCAGCCCTGGCCCGCGACTAGGTGCCCCCGGGCGGGCCGTCCGCCTCGAAGTACGCGGCGGTCTCCGCGTCGGCCGGGTAGTACATCTCGACCGCGATCTCCTCGAGGGTGACGTCTCGCGGGGTGCCGAAGGTCGTGAGGGTCGAGAAGAGCCGCAGCTCGCGGCCGTCGACCCGCAGGTGCATCGGGATCGCGACGTCGGACTCGACACCCGGGGCCGGCGGCTCGTCGGCGCCCGGCCCGAGCAGCTCCTCGTAGAGCGCCGTGAGCGCGGGGTCGGGTGCGGCGGCGAGCTGGCGGCCGACCCGGGACCGGAACATGGCCCGCACGTCCGCCAGGTTGACGACCAGCGGGGCGAGGCCGCGCGGGTCGAGGCCGAGGCGCACCAGGTTGACCGGCGGGCGCAGCAGGTCGGGGGAGGCGTGGGCGAAGAACGGCTCGACGGCGCGGTTGGTCATGATCACGTCCCAGCGGCCGTCGACGACGACCGCCGGGTACGGCTCGTGCGCGCGGATCACCCGCGCCACGGCGCGGTGCGCCGCGACCAGCTCGTCGTCGTCGAGGGGCCGCTCCGGGAAGCGCGGGGCGAAGCCCGCCGTGAGCAGGAGGCGGTTGCGGTCGCGCAGGGGGACGTCGAGGTGGTCCGCGAGCCGCAGGATCATCGCTGCGCTCGGACGGGACCTGCCGGTCTCGACCAGGCTGACGTGCCGGGGCGAGACGTCGGCGGCGATGGCCAGGTCCAGCTGGCTCAGGCGCCGTCGGCGCCGCCAGGATCTCAGCAGCTCCCCGACCGTGTGCACGGACGTCGACGCTAGACCGTGCCGGCGCGGTGCGCCATGACATGGCGTTTCATCGACAGCGGGCAGGAGTCGGAGGGACGGTGGCTGTCATGACCACACAGGACACGACCACGCAAGGCACGACCACGCAGGGCACGACCACCGGCAGCGCCGGGGAGACGAACGTCAGCACCGTGCGGCGGGTGCTCGGCGTGGTGTTCGGGGCGGGCGACGTCGGGGCGCTCGAGCCCGTCCTCGACAAGAGCTTCGTGCACCATCGCCCCGACGGGACGTCGCGGGGCCGGGACGAGTGGGTCGCCGCCGTCCGGCAGACGGTGGCAGAGGCCCGCGGCGTGCAGGTGGACGTCCGGCACCTGCTGGCCGACGGTGACCACGTCGTCATGCACTCCGTGCGCCGCCTGCCCGGCGGGCCCGCGGTCACCGGGGTGGACATCTGGCGGTTCGACCGCGGCCGGGTCGCCGAGGCGTGGGAGATCCTCGAGCCGGCGGCGGAGGCGGCGGGGCACCTGCGGTGGTGGGAGCCTGCCGGGCGCTGACGCGGGTCGAGGGTGCGGACGCCGTCGGCGCGATGAGACGCGCCGCCGGACGGGTCCCGTGCGCGGGTACGGTCGGCCGGGTGATCTGGCTCTTCGACCTCGACAACACGCTCGTGGGCCGCGCGGAGGCGTTCGGCGCCTGGGCGTCGGCCGCCGTCGCCGACGCGGGCGGCGACGGCGACGACCTCGCCGCGATCGTCGCCGCGGACGAGGGCGGCCACGGGTCCAAGGAGGCGCTGGCGCGGGTGATCGTCGACCGCCTCGGCTGGGACGACGACCTCCCCGCCGCGATCGAGCGGTTCCGCGCCGGGATCCTGGAGCACGTGCGCCCCTACGAGGGCGTCCTGTTCTCGCTCGACGTGCTGCGCGACGCCGGGCACCGGGTCGCGGTCGTCACCAACGGGACGTCGGCGCAGCAGCGCGGCAAGGTCGCGCGCTGCGGGATCGAGCCGCACGTGGACGCGATCGTCGTCTCGGGGGAGGAGGGCGTCGCGAAGCCCGACCCCCGGATCGTGGAGATCGCCCTGGAGTGGCTCGGCGCCGCCGACGCGGACCGACGCCGCGTCTGGATGGTCGGCGACGCCGCGCACGCCGACGTCGCGGTCGGCCGCGCCGCGGGCACCCGCACCGCCTGGGTGTCGCACGGCCAGGCGTGGGACGGCCCCGACCGGCCCGACGTCGTCGCGCCGACGACGCGCGAGGCGATCGCGCTCGCCGCCTCGCCGCAGGGGGCCGTCGTCGACTGACCCGTCGAGGGGCGTGTCTGCAACGTCACAGCGCCCCGGCATCGCTTGTGAAGTCCTTCACGAATAGGATGTGGTCAGACCTCAAGGAGGGCCACATGACCGACGACGCGGCACCCACCACGACCACCGCCTGGGCCGGGTTCACCCCGGGATCCTGGTGCGACGGCATCGACGTGCGGGACTTCATCCAGCGCAACTACACGCCCTACGAGGGGGACGCGGCGTTCCTCGCGGGCCCGACCGCACGCACCACCGGGGTGTGGGCCAAGCTCTCGGCGATGTTCCCCGAGGAGCGGGCCAAGGGTGTCCACGACGTCGACCCGCACACGCCGGCCGGCATCACCGCGCACGGCCCGGGCTACATCGACGCAGACGCCGAGCTCGTCGTGGGCCTGCAGACCGACGCGCCGCTGAAGCGCGCGATCATGCCGAACGGCGGCTGGCGCATGGTCGCCGGCGCGCTGAAGACCTACGGGTACCCCGTCGACGAGGACCTGGAGAAGGTCTTCACCACCTACCGCAAGACCCACAACCAGGGCGTCTTCGACGTCTACCCGCCGTCGGTGCGCGCCGCGCGCAGCTCGCACCTCATCACCGGCCTGCCCGACGCGTACGGCCGCGGCCGCATCATCGGCGACTACCGGCGTGTGGCCCTGTACGGCGTCGACCGCCTCATCGAGGCGAAGCGGCACGACAAGCTCGTGCTCGACACCGAGCCGTTCAGCGAGAAGGTCGCCCGAGAGCGCGAGGAGCACGCCGAGCAGCTGCGCGCGCTGGCGGAGCTCAAGGAGATGGCGGCGTCGTACGGGCACGACATCTCGGGCCCCGCGACCACCGCCCGCGAGGCGGTCCAGTGGCTGTACTTCGGCTTCCTCGCCGCGGTCAAGGAGCAGAACGGCGCGGCGATGTCGCTCGGCCGGACGTCGACCTTCCTCGACGTCTACCTGGAGCGCGACCTGCGGGCCGGGCTCCTGGACGAGTCGCAGGCGCAGGAGCTCATGGACGACTTCGTCATCAAGCTGCGCATCGTGCGCTTCCTGCGCACCCCCGAGTACGACGCGCTGTTCTCCGGCGACCCCACCTGGGTCACCGAGACCATCGGCGGCATGGGCGACGACGGGCGGCCGCTCGTCACGAAGAACTCGTTCCGCATGCTGCAGACCCTGTACAACCTCGGCCCGGCGCCCGAGCCGAACATGACGGTGTTCTGGAGCGACCGCCTCCCGCGGGGGTTCAAGGACTTCTGCGCCCGGGTGTCGATCGACACGTCCGCGGTGCAGTACGAGTCCGACGACGAGATCCGGCCCGCCTGGGGCGACGACGCGGGCATCGCCTGCTGCGTGTCGCCCATGGCGATCGGCAAGCAGATGCAGTTCTTCGGCGCGCGGGTCAACCTCGCCAAGGCGCTGCTGTACGCCATCAACGGCGGCCGCGACGAGGTGACGGGCAAGCAGGTCTCGCCCGCGTTCCCGGCCGTCAGCCCCGGCCTCCCGCTCGACTACGACGACGTGCGCGCCCGGTTCGACCGGACGATGGACTGGCTCGCCGCGACCTACGTCGAGGCGCTCAACTGCATCCACTGGTCGCACGACAAGTACGCGTACGAACGGATCGAGATGGCGCTGCACGACAAGGACGTGCTGCGCACCATGGCGTGCGGCATCGCGGGCCTGGCCGTGGCCGCCGACTCGCTGTCGGCCGTCCGGTACGCGACCGTGACGCCGGTGTTCGACGAGCGGGGCGTCGTCGTCGACTACGAGACCGAGGGCGACTGGCCGGCGTACGGCAACGACGACGACCGGGTGGACGCCATCGCCGTCGAGCTGGTCGAGTCGTTCATGGCGAAGGTCCGCTCGCACCCGACGTACCGCGACGCGGTGCCCACCCAGTCGGTGCTGACGATCACGTCGAACGTGGTGTACGGCAAGGCCACCGGGAACACCCCGGACGGCCGCCGGGCGGGGGAGCCGTTCTCGCCCGGCGCCAACCCGATGAACGGGCGGGACACGCACGGCATGCTCGCGTCCGCCCTGTCGGTGGCCAAGCTCCCGTACGGCGAGGCGCAGGACGGCATCTCGCTGACGAACACCGTCGTGCCCGCCGGCCTCGGCCGCACCCGCGGCGAGCAGGTGGCCAACCTGGTCGGCCTGCTCGACGCCTCCTTCGGCGCGGGCGGCTACCACATGAACGTCAACGTGCTCGTGCGCGAGACGCTCACCGACGCCATGGAGCACCCCGAGAAGTACCCGCAGCTGACGATCCGCGTGTCGGGCTACGCGGTGAACTTCGTGCGGCTCACGCGCGAGCAGCAGCTCGACGTGCTGTCCCGCACCTTCCACGGGGAGCTGTAGATGACTGCCGGCCCGGCGACGCTGGACGCCCCCTCCGCCTGCCGCCGGGCCGGCGCCGGGCTGCGGGGCATCGAGACGGTCGCGACCGCCGACATGGAGCGGACCGAGCGCCTCGCGCTGATGCGCTCGGGCGAGCTCGGCTCCGTCCACTCGTGGGAGCTCGTGACCGCCGTCGACGGTCCGGGGACGCGCCTGACCGTGTTCCTCAACGGCTGCCCCCTGCGCTGCCGGTACTGCCACAACCCGGACACGCTGGCGATGAAGGACGGCGAGCCCGTGCTCGCCGACGAGCTGCTGGCGCGGGTGGGGCGGTACCGCGGCGTCTTCGCCGCGACCGGCGGCGGCCTCACGCTCTCGGGCGGCGAGGTGCTCATGCAGCCGGCCTTCGCGGCGCGCGTCCTGCGCGGGGCCAAGGAGCTGGGCGTGCACACCTGCCTGGACACCTCCGGGTTCCTGGGGGCGAACGCGACCGACGCGATGCTCGCGGACACCGACCTCGTGCTGCTCGACATCAAGGCGGGCGACGAGGAGACCTACCGCCGCACCACGGGGCGGTCCCTCGCCCCGACGCTGCGGTTCGGGCGGCGGCTCGCGGAGCTCGGGGTCAAGGTCTGGGTGCGCTTCGTGCTGGTCCCCGGCCTGACGGACGACCCCCGCAACGTCGAGCGGGTGGCCGACCACGCGGCGGAGATCGAGGCGGAGCGCCCCGGCACCGTGGAACGGGTCGAGGTGCTGCCCTTCCACCAGATGGCCCGCGACAAGTGGGCCGAGCTCGGCCGCACGTACGAGCTCGCCGACACCCCGCCGCCGACGCCGGCGGCGACCGAGGCGGTGCGCGAGGTCTTCCGCGCCCGCGGTCTCACGACCTATTGAGTCGAGCACCGAGTCGAGCACCGAGCCGAGCACCGAGCCGCTAGCGTGGCCGTCATGACCACGCCGACGACGCCGAGCACCCCGACCACGCCCGGAGACGGAGACCCGCAGGGCCCGGAAGCGCTGCGCCCGCTGGACGAGGACTGGGCCACGGCGCTCGCGGTCGTCGCGCACCCGGACGACATGGAGTTCGGCGCCGCGGCGGCGGTCGCCCGCTGGACCGGGCAGGGCAAGCAGGTCGCCTACGTCATGGTCACCAGCGGCGAGGCCGGCATCGACGGCATGCACCCCGACGAGGCGCGGCGCGTGCGCGAGGCGGAGCAGGTCGCGTCCGCGCGGGCGGTCGGCGTCGCCGAGGTCGAGTTCCTCGGCTTCCCCGACGGCCTCCTCGAGTACGGGCTCCCGCTGCGCCGCGCGGTCGCGGGCGCGATCCGCCGGCACCGGCCCGAGGTCGTCATCACGGGGAACTACCGCGAGACGTTCCCCGGTGGGATGCTCAACCAGGCGGACCACATGGCGACGGGGCGCGCGGTCGTCGACGCCGTGCGTGACGCGGGGAACCGGTGGGTCTTCACCGACCAGCTCGAGGCCGAGGGGCTCGAGCCGTGGGGCGGCGTGCGGCAGGTGTGGGTGTCCGGGTCGCCGGACGCCGCGCACGCGGTGGACGTCACCGCGACGTTCGACGCGGGCGTCGCCTCGCTGCGCGCCCACGCGGCCTACCTGGACGGGCTCGGCTGGGACGGCTTCGACCCCGCGGAGTTCCTCGGCGGCATGACCACCGCCACGGGCGAGGCGTTCGGCACCCGGCACGCGACCGCGTTCGAGGTGCTCCGCATGGGCTGGGACGACTGACCCGTCCGTCCCCGCCCCGCGCGACCACGACGACGTCAGGCGTGCGTGACGGCGACGGCGCGCTCCACGACGCGGCGCAGGTCGCCGTCGCCGTCCGCGAGCCAGCCGCGCTGGCGCGTCGCGCCGTCGCCGGCGGCCCACAGGCGGCCGAGGAGCTCGGTGACCGTGTCGAGGTCGCCGGCGTCGGCCAGGGCCTCGCGCACGTGCGCGACGAGCTGCCCGACGACGTCGTGCGCGGGCAGGGGCCGCCACGTGAGCGGGGAGAGCAGGTCGTCGGCCAGGCCCGAGCGGCCGGCCCGCCACGCGGCGGTGCGCAGCAGCTCGGTACGCAGCAGGGGAGCGGGGCGCCCGGCCGCGGCGTCCCGCGCCGCCGTCTCGACGAGCGCCCGTGCGAGCCCCGCGAGGAGGGTCGCGCTGTCGGCGTCGAGGCAGACGTCGGCGATACGGATCTCCACGGTCGGATAGCGCGAGGAGAGCCGGGCGTCGAAGTACACCATGTTCTGGTCGAGGATGGTGCCGGTGGCGACCAGCGCGTCGACCGCCTCGTGGTAGGCCTCCGGCGAGCCGAAGGTGCGGGTCGGGCCGGACGTGGGCCAGCGGGCCCATACCTGCGAGCGGTAGCTGGCGAACCCCGAGTCGCCGCCCTGCCAGAAGGGCGAGTTGGCGCTGAGCGCGAGCAGGACCGACAGCCAGGGACCGATGCGGTCCAGCACGGCGACCCCCTCGGCGTCGTCGTCGACCGAGACGTGCACGTGGCAGCCGCTGGTGAGCTGTTCGCGTGCCGTGAGGCCGAACCTCGCGCGCGCTTCGAGGTAGCGCACCCGTGCCACCGTGGTGCCCTCGAACGGGAACGGGGACGTGGCGAGCGCCGCCACCCGGGCGCCGACCCGGTCGGCGGCGGCCTGGGCGCGCTCGCGCCCGGCGCGGATCTGGTCGGCCAGGTCGGACAGCTCGCGCCGCGGGTGGGTGGCCGTCTCGAGCTGCTCCTCCATGAACTCGGTCTCGAGCCCGCCCGCGCCCGTGCCGTGCGTGCCCTGCGACCGGTCCGGCGCGTCGGAGGACTCCAGCGCCTCGGACGCCTTGGCCACCGGGTGGCCGTCCGCCCCGACGAGCAGGAACTCCTCCTCGACACCCATGGTCCGCTTCATGGGGGCAGTCTCACACGCCGACGGCCGGCCCTCGGGCGAGGACCGGCCGTCGGACGCGTGGCGGGCGGGTGCCCGGCCACGTGCCCCGAGGAGGAGGGTGTCAGGTGGTCGTCGTCAGGCGACGCTCTCGGGGACGTTCGCGGCGCCGTCGGGCAGGATGCGACGGCCCAGGACCTTCTCGGAGCAGCCCGCGCGGTCCAGGTACGGCGTGATGCCGCCGGTGTGGAAGCCCCACCCGGCGCCCAGGATCATGCACAGGTCGATCTGCTGGGGCCCGGCGACCACGCCCTCGTCGAGCATGTGGCCGACCTCGACGGTCAGGGCCGTGAGCACGGAGTCCAGGACGCCGGCCGCGTCGAGCACCGGGGTGCCGTGGCGGCCCGTGGCGCCCGCGGCGAGGGCCTCGCCGAAGACCGCCTGGATCGACGGGTCCACGGGCTTGGGCAGCCCGGGGGCGGGACGGTCCAGCACGACGCGGGTCCCGTCGGCCACCAGGCGCTCCAGGCCGGGCGACGTCGGGAACCGGTCGCCCAGGTCCTCGCGCAGCGACGTGAGCACGTGCAGGCCCACGGCCGGCCCCACGAGGTCGAAGAGCTCGAAGGTCGGCATCGGGAGGCCGAGCGGCGCGAGGGCCGTGTCCGCCACCTCGACGGACGTGCCGTTCTCGATCGCCTCGACGACCTTGCCCATGACGAGCACGAGCAGCCGGTTGACGACGAAGCCCGGGCGGTCCGCGACGAGCACCGCCGTCTTGCGCAGCTTCTTGGTGATGGCGAACGCCGTGGCCAGCGCCTCGTCGGAGGTCTCGGCGGCCTGCACCACCTCGACCAGCGGCATCTGGGCCACGGGGTTGAAGAAGTGGATGCCCACGACGCGCTCGGGGTGCGCGAGGTCGGACGCCATCTCCGTCACGGACAGCGCGGACGTGTTGGTCGCGAGGACGGTCTCGGGCGAGACGATGCCCTCGAGCTCGGCGAAGACCTTCTTCTTGAGGCCCATGACCTCGGTGACGGCCTCGATCACGACGTCGCACGAGGCGAGGTCGCCGATCTCGGTGGTGCCGGTGACGCTCGCGGCGATCCGGGCCGCGGCCTCGGGGGTCATCCGGCCGCGGGCCACGAGCTTGTCCGTGGTGGCCTTGACGTACCCGAGGCCCTTCGCCACGCGCTCGGTGTCGAGGTCGCGCATGACGACCGGGACCCCGAGGCGCTGCGAGACGAGCAGGGCGATCTGCGCGGCCATGAGGCCCGCGCCGACGATGCCGACACGGGTGACCGGCCTGGCGAGCGACCTGTCCGGCGCGCCCACGGGCTTCTTGCCGCCCGAGACGAGCTGGAACGCGTAGACGCTCGCGCGCATCTCGTCGGACATGATGAGGTCGGCCAGGGCCTGGTCCTCCGCGGCGAAGGCCTCGGCGCGGGTCGCCGTGCGGGCGGCGGCCAGGAGGTCCAGCGCGCGGTACGGGGCCGGGCGCGAGCCCGCCACGACGGCGTCGAGCTGCTGGCGGGTGGCCGCGACGACGGCGTCCCAGACGGGCTGCGGGTCGAGCTCGCGGCGGGGGACCGACGTCTCGCCGCGCAGCACGCGTGCGGCCCACGCGAGCGACTGCTCGAGGTAGTCGGCGGCGTCGAACATCGCGTCGACCAGGCCGATCTCCAGGGCCTCGCGCGGCTTGAACGGCTTCTGCGCGGCCGGCCGGGTGAGGACGACGTCGACCGCCTTCTCGATGCCGACGAGGCGGGGCACGAGGTAGGCGCCGCCCCAGCCGGGCACCAGGCCGAGGCCGGTCTCCGGCAGGCCGAGCGCGGGCGCGTCGGACGCCACGGTGCGGTAGTCGCAGTTGAGCGCGACCTCGAGGCCGCCCCCGAGGGCCAGCCCGTTGACGAACGCGAACGTCGGCACGCCCATCGTGTGCAGGAGCTCGTACGCGGCGTGGCCGGAGCGGCCGAGCTCGAGCGCCTGGTCGTGGGAGGTGACCGTCGAGACCTGCAGCAGGTCGGCGCCGGCCGCGAGGAAGTACGGCTTGCCGGTGACGCCGACCGCGGCGATCTCGCCGCGGCCCGCGCGCTCGCGCAGCGCGGTGAGCGCGGCGGTGAGCTCGGCCATGCCCTCGGGTCCGAGGGTGCTCGGCTTGGTGTGGTCGAGGCCGTTGTCCAGGGTGACCAGCGCGAGGGTGCCCGCGCCGCCCGGGAGCTCGACGTCGCGCACGCGGGAGTGCGTGACGCGCTCGGCGCGGACGTCAGTGGTGGTGGTCATCGTGTCAGCCCTCCGTGTGGCCCGAGTAGTCGGCGTGGTGCGGGTTCTCCCAGATCACGGTGCCGCCCTGGCCGAGGCCGACGCACATGGTCGTGATGCCGTAGCGCACCTCGGGACGGGCGGCGAACTGGTGGGCGAGCTGCATCATCAGCCGCACGCCCGAGCTGGCCAGCGGGTGGCCCACCGCGATCGCGCCGCCGTAGGGGTTCACGCGCTCGTCGTCGTCCGCGATCCCGTAGTGGTCGAGGAAGCTGAGCACCTGGACGGCGAAGGCCTCGTTGATCTCGAACAGGCCGATGTCGTCGATGGTCAGGCCCGCCTGGGCGAGGGCCTTGTCCGTGGCGGGCACGGGGCCGTAGCCCATGATCGACGGGTCGACGCCGGCGAAGGCCGACGCGACCATCCGCATGCCGACGGGCAGACCGAGCTCGGCGGCCACGTCGCCCGACGCGAGCAGGGCCGCGGTGGCGCCGTCGGTCAGCGGGGAGGCGTTGCCGGCGGTGACCCGGCCGCCCGGGCGGAACGGCGTCTTGAGGTTCGCGATGCCCTCGACGGTGGTGCTCGGGCGGGGGAGCTCGTCGGCGGTGGCCAGGCCCCAGCCCTGCTCGACCGACCGCACGGCCACCGGCACGATCTCCGCGCCGATGTCGCCGTTCGCGAGGGCCTTGGCGTACTTGGCCTGGCTGCCCACGGCGTAGGCGTCCGCGCGCTCCTTGGTCAGGTGCGGGAACTTGTCGTGCAGGTTCTCCGCCGTGACCCCCATGTTGAGGGCCTCGGGGTCGACGAGCCGCTCCGAGAGGAAGCGCGGGTTGGGGTCGGCGTCGAACCCCATGGGGTGGCGGCCCATGTGCTCGACGCCGCCCGCGACGACGACGTCCGCGCTGCCGGTCGCGATGCCCGCGGCGGTGGTCGTCACGGCGGTCATCGCGCCCGCGCACATGCGGTCGATGGCGAAGCCGGGGACGGTCTGGGGCAGGCCGGCGAGCATGCCGACCGTGCGGCCCAGGGTGAGGCCCTGGTCGCCCTGCTGGGTGGTGGCGGCGATCGCGACCTCGTCGACCCGCTCGCCCGGCAGCTCCGGGTGGCGGCGCAGCAGCTCGCGCACGGCCTTGACGACGAGGTCGTCGGCACGGGTCTCGGCGAACAGGCCGTCGGGCCGCGCCTTGCCGAACGGCGTCCGGACGCCCTCGACGAACACGACGTCGCGCAGCGCGCGGCGGGCCGGGTTCCTGGTGGCGCCGGGGGAGGCCCCGGCGGAGTTCTCGGTGGCCGACTCGCCGGCCGTCTCGCTGGACATGTTCGTGGCAGCTCCATCCGCTTGCGATGGTCGGGACTTCGGCGTCCGACGAGCGACGCCGCTCTGCGCGGTGCGGCCGTGGTCTGACGGCCTCGCACCGCGGTACACGCTACCGCGAGTACCGGTAAAAGAGTAGACCACCCTGAGACCGGGTATCACCATCGTGGCCGGGCGGGGCCGCCCGTGTCGTCAGAGGTCGGCGAAGGCGGCCGCGAGCCGCGGCGCGAGCAGGTCGACCTGCCACGGGCGCGCCGCGCGTCCCTGCAGGAACTCGGCGATCTCGTCGGCCCCCGCGGGCTCGGGCGGCGTCCAGCACAGACGCCGCAGCGCGTCGGGCTGCAGCAGGTTCTCCACGGGCACCGACAGCTCCTCGGAGAGCTCGGCGACGAGCTCGCGGGCGGCGGCCAGCCGACGCGCTGCGACCGGGTCTCGGTCCGCCCACGTGCGGGGCTGGGGCGGGCCGTCGGACCGCGGGCCGCGCTGGCTGGGCAGCCGGTCCTCGGGCAGCGCCATCGCCTCGTCGACGGCGCGCTGCCACACGGCGGCCCGGCGGCGCGTGGCCTTGCCGGTGAACTCGGGCAGGGTGACCAGCTGGCCCGCCGTGCGCGGCAGCGCGCGTGCGGCGGCCACGATCGCCCGGTCCGGCAGCACGCGCCCGGGGGAGACGTCCCGTGCCCGCGCGCTGGCGTCGCGGGCGAGCCAGAGGCTGCGCACCACGGCGAGCTGGCGCCGGTCGCGCAGGGTGTGGGTGCCCGACGTGCGGCGCCACGGCTCGGGCCGGGGGGCGGGCGGCGGCGCCGTGCGCACGGCCTCGAACTCCTGGGCGGCCCACTCCGTCTTGCCCGCGGCCTCGAGCCGGTCGGCCAGCCGGTCGCGCAGCTCGACCAGCACCTCGACGTCCAGCGCGGCGTACCGCAGCCAGTCGGTGGGCAGCGGCCGCGTGGACCAGTCGACGGCCGAGTGCTCCTTCGCGAGACCGAGCCCGAGCACCTCCGCGACGACGGCGGCCAGGCCGACCCGCTCCATGCCGAGCAGCCGGGCCGCGAGCTCCGTGTCGAAGACGCGGGCCGGGCGCAGGCCGTGCTCCCCGAGGCCCGGGAGGTCCTGGGACGCGGCGTGCAGCACCCACTCGGCGTCGCCGACGGCCTCGCCGAGCGCCGAGAGGTCGGGCAGCGGCACCGGGTCGATCAGCGCCGTGCCGGCGCCCTCGCGACGCACCTGCACGAGGTAGGTGGCCTGGCCGTACCGGTACCCGGAGGCGCGCTCGGCGTCCGCGGCCACCGGCCCCGTCCCGGCGGCGAACCGCTCCACCACCCGTGCGAGGGCGGACGCCGTGCCCACCACGTCGCCGACGCCGTCCGCGGGTTCGGTGAGCGGGACGGTGTCGGGCGCGGTCGGCGGGAGGGTAGAGCTCATGAGGGCCAGGGTACGAGGTCGTCGCCGGCGGCACGCGTGTCCTGGCCGGTCGCGGCGCCCCTCGCGGGCGCGGTCGCCGGGCGCCTCACGGGCGCGCTCACGGGGCGAATCACGGGGCGCTGCGCGGCCGCGACGGCAGTGCGGTGACGCCGTCGGGGAGCGGCGGCACGCCGCCGGCGGTGGTCATGAGGTCCGCCCAGACGGCGAGGTGCGCGCCGAGGTCGGTGTCCTCGGGCGTCCACGACGCACGGATCTCGAGGTCCACGGCGTCCGGCGTGGAGCCGAGCGCGCCGAAGCTCTGCGACAGCACCCGGGTCACGGTGCCGCCGAGAGCGTGCGCGCCGGCGGGGGACGCCTCGAGTGTCTCGGTGACCCACGACCAGGCGACGTCGGCGAGCAGCGGGTCGGCGGCCAGCTCGGGCTCGAGCGTGGCCCGCACGAGCGTCACGACGCGGAAGGTGCCCTGCCACGTCTCCTGGCCGTCCGGGTCGTGCAGGACGACGAACCGGCCGGTGGCGACCTCGCCCGCGTCCGTGTCGCCGGCGGGGCCGTCGGAGACGTCCGGGGACACGACGTCGCCCTCGAGCGCGACCGACCAGGGGGCGATCCGGCTGGGGCCGGGGATCTCGGCGAGGTGCACGTCGCCGCGCAGCCGGCGCTCGCGCAGCGACGCGAGGGCGGCCGCGAACGGGGCGGGGACCTCACGACGGTCCCCGGTGTGCTCACCGGTCACGCCAGCCACCGTACGGCCGCCGGGGCGCCGGACGAGGCACGACGCGGCGCGGGGCGCCGGTCGTGTCCGGATCGTGATGATCCGTCCGCCCCCGCGCCCGGCGCCGACTACGCTGGTCGAGGCTCCCGGGGCCCGCGGACGGCGCGTGGAGGTGCGTGCACCGAGCGTGCAGCGCGCTCGCACGTCGCGTCCGCCGTGCCCCCTCCGACCCCGAGGGAAGCAGGATAACGATGACAGCTCGTGCCCAGATCGGCGTCACCGGCCTGGCGGTGATGGGGCGCAACCTGGCGCGCAACTTCGCGCGCCACGGTTACACCGTCGCCGTGCACAACCGCAGCTACGCCAAGACGCAGTCGCTGATCGACGAGGCCGGGCACGAGGGCGACTTCGTGCCGTCCGAGTCGATGGCGGACTTCGTGGCGTCGCTCGCCCGGCCGCGCAAGGTCGTGATCATGGTCAAGGCCGGCGCGGCCACCGACGCCGTGATCGACGAGCTGCTGCCGCTGCTGGAGACCGGCGACATCGTCGTCGACGCCGGCAACGCGCACTTCCCGGACACCATCCGCCGCGAGGAGGCGCTCGCCGCCCGCGGCCTGCACTTCGTCGGCACCGGGGTCTCCGGCGGCGAGGAGGGCGCGCTCAACGGCCCGTCGATCATGCCGGGCGGCACCCGCGAGTCCTACGAGTCCCTCGGCCCGATCCTCGAGGCGATCTCGGCGAAGGTCGACGGCACGCCCTGCTGCACCTACGTGGGGCCGAACGGCGCCGGGCACTTCGTCAAGATGGTGCACAACGGCATCGAGTACGCCGACATGCAGCTCATCGCCGAGGCCTACGACCTGCTCAAGCAGGGGCTCGGAGCCTCGGCCGCGGAGATCGGCGAGATCTTCTCCGAGTGGAACTCGGGCGACCTCGAGTCGTTCCTCATCGAGATCACGGCCGACGTGCTGCAGCACGTCGACGCCGCCACGGGCCAGGCCTTCGTCGACATCGTGCTCGACCAGGCGGAGCAGAAGGGCACCGGGCGCTGGACCGTGCAGAACGGCCTCGACCTGGGCGTGCCGATCACCGGCATCGCCGAGGCGACGTTCGCGCGCGCCCTGTCGGGCTCCGTGCCCCAGCGCGAGGCGGGCGCCGCTGCGCTGCCGGCGGCCGCCGGTACGTGGGAGGTCGCCGACCGCGACGCGTTCGTCGAGGACGTGCGCCTCGCCCTGTACGCGTCGAAGGTCGTCGCCTACTCGCAGGGCTTCGACCAGATCGCGGCCGCGTCCGCCGAGTACGGCTGGGACGTCGACCGGGGCGCGATGGCCCGCATCTGGCGCGGCGGCTGCATCATCCGCGCGCGCTTCCTCAACCGGATCACCGAGGCGTACGAGCGCGACGCGGCGCTGCCGCTGCTGCTCGCCGACGAGTACTTCACCGGGGCCGTGGCGAACGGCCTGCCCGCCTGGCGGCGCGTGGTGTCCCGGGCTGCCCTCAACGGCGTGCCGACGCCGGCGTTCTCGTCGTCCCTCGCCTACTACGACGGCGTGCGGGCCCAGCGCCTGCCCGCCGCGCTCATCCAGGCGCAGCGCGACTTCTTCGGTGCCCACACCTACCGGCGCACCGACCGCGACGGCGTGTTCCACACCGAGTGGTCGGGCGACCGCACCGAGCAGGAGGCATGACCGCACCCGTGAGCGCCACCACCCCGGGGGCGGCCGCGGCCGCCCCCGGCTTCCACCCCGTCATCGTCGGCTCGGACATCGGCGTGTACGCGCTGGCGCGCTCGTTCCACGAGCGCTACGGCGTGCGGACCACGGTCGTCGCCTTCGCCGAGCCCGGCCCGATCGCCCACTCCGGCATCATCGACACGGTCCTGTCGGGCAGCGACCCGGACGACATCGTCGCCACCCTGGAGCGGTTCGCCGCCCAGCGCCAGGCCGCGGCCGGCGCCCAGGGCAACGGCCAGGAGCGGCTCGTGCTGCTCACCAACATGGACTGGGTCGTGCGCGACCTGGTGGAGCGCCGCAGCAGGCTCGAGCCCGCGTACGTGCTGCCGTTCGCCGACGCCCCGCTCATCGACCGGATCTCGGACAAGGCCGAGTTCGCGGCGGTCTGCGCCGAGCTCGGCATCCCGACGCCCGGCACGGTGATCCAGGACTTCGCGGCCGCGGACGCCCCCGGCTGGGAGCCGGCGCCCGTCGGCTTCGACTTCCCGGTGATCGCCAAGCCCGCCTCCAGCGCGGACTACCACGGCGTGACGTTCCCGGGGAAGAAGAAGATCTTCGAGATCGCGACGCCCGGCGAGCTCGACCGCCTCATGATCTCCCTGCGCGACGCCGGCTTCCGCGGCCGGTTCCTCGTGCAGGAGATGATCCCGGGCGACGACACGCAGATGCGGTCGGTCACCGCCTACGCGGACACGAGCGGTCGGGTCACCCTGCGCTGCTCGGCCCGCGTGCTGCTCGAAGAGCGCACGCCGGCGGCGCGCGGCAACCCGTCGGCGATGATCGTCGAGCGGATCGACCCGATCCTCGACGCGGCGCAGCGGATCCTCGAGCACACGGGGTGGCGCGGGTTCGCGAACTTCGACGTCAAGCTCGACCCGCGCGACGGCGTGTACAAGTTCTTCGAGCAGAACCCGCGCATCGGGCGGAACAACTACTACCTCACCGCGGGCGGGCAGAACCCCACCGAGGTGCTCGTGGACGACGTGGTGCACGGCGTGCGCCGCGAGCCCGTCACCGCCGAGACCGAGGTGCTCTACGCCGTCGTGCCGCACGCGCTGCTGCGGCGCTACGTCCTGGACCCCGACCTGAACAGGCGCGTCCGGGAGCTGATGAGGTCGGGCCGCACCGTGCACCCGCTGAAGTACTCCGCGGACGCCTCGCCGCGGCGCCGGGCGTACGTCCTTTCCGCGCTGGTCAACCACGTGCGCAAGTACCGCACGTACTACCCGCTGGAGGAGCTGCGCCGGGTGCACGCCACGAACACGCCGACCGCCGCGACCGGCGAGGTGCGGGCATGAGCCGCGCGGCCGAGCCGCGGGCCGAGCTGCTCCCCGTGATCCTCGGCGGGGACATCGGCGTGTACGCGTTCGCGCGGGCGTTCCACGAGCAGTACGGGGTGACGTCCACGGTGATCTCCGGGCTCGTGCCCGGGCCGATCGCCGACTCGCGCATCCTGCGCAACGTGACCGTCGAGGACAGCCACGACGCGCGTCAGCTCGTCGACGCGGCGCTGCGCGTCGCGGCCGAGGCCCTCGCCGCCGACCCCGGTCGCCGGCTCGTGCTGCTGGCCAACTCCGACTGGCTGGTGCGCACCGTCGTGCGGCACCGGGGCGAGCTGGAAGCCGCCGGCTACGTCGTGCCGTTCCTCGACGAGGAGCTGCTCGACCAGATCGCCGACAAGGCGACGTTCGCGGAGGTCGCCGAGAAGGTCGGCATCGCGGTGCCGCGCACGGTGGTGCAGGACTTCGCGGGAGCCGGCGACCCGCAGTGGCGGCCGGCGCCCGTCGACGTCGGGTGGCCCTTGATCGCGAAGGCCGCCTCGAGCGCCGACTACCAGGACGTGGAGTTCCCCGGCAAGCGCAAGGTCTTCGAGATCGCGACGCAGGCCGAGCTCGACGACCTGTGGGACCGGCTGCGCGCGGCCGGGTTCCGCGGGCGGTTCGTCGCGCAGGAGCTGGTGCCCGGTGACGACACGCAGATGCGGTCGATCACGGCGTACGTGGACCGGCGGGGCGTCGTCACCCTCATGGCCGGCGCGCACGTGCTGCTCGAGGAGCACACCCCGAACGGCCTCGGCAACCCGGCGGCGATGATCACCGGCGACCTGGGGGAGATGTTCGCCCAGGCGAAGGCGTTCCTCGAGGCCACCGGCTACCGCGGGTTCGCGAACTTCGACGTCAAGGTCGACCCGCGCGACGGCCGGTTCGCGTTCTTCGAGGTCAACCCCCGGATCGGTCGCAACAACTACTACGTCACCGCGGCCGGGGCGAACGTGGCCCGGTTCGTCGTGGCGGACCACGTGGACGACGTCGCGCTCGAGCCCGTCGTCGTCACGGCCGAGGTGCTGTACTCGGTCGTGCCCACGCGCCTGCTGCTGCACTACGTGCGCGAGCCGCGGCTGGCGGCGACCGTGAAGCGGCTGGCGCCCGACAGCGTGCACCCGCTGGCCTACTGGGCCGGCGACGGCGGGGCCAAGCGGCGCGCGTACGTCGCCGCGGCCAAGGTCAACCAGGTGCGCAAGTTCCGGCGCTGGTACCCTCAGCCCACCGGCACCGGCTTCTGACCGGGAGGTCGAGCCGTGAGATCGGGGTGAGTCCTGGCAAGGGCTCACCCCGATCTGCGTCTCGACGCCGGGCGGGTCAGTCGCCGATCGCGCTGGTGCCCGCGTACAGGTGCAGCACGGGCGCGCGGAGCTCCTCGCGGGCCCGGGAGGCCCAGTCGCGCCGCAGCGTGTCGGCGACGACGTGCGGGTAGGTGACCACCACGACCCCCTGCACGCCCTCGGGCCCGCCCTCGGCGGCGACGGCCGCGGTGAGCGCCGGCAGGGGGTCCTCCTGCGTCACGTGGCCGTCGGCCACGGCGCCGGCGGCGCGCAGGAGCTCGAGGGAGCGCTCGAGCCGCTCGGTGGCGGTGGCCTTCGCCTGCTCCTCGGTCGGCTCCCGGCCGACGAGGTCCTCGCCGGCCTCCCGCAGCTCGCCGGTCCACAGGTGGTCGATGATCGCGGCCACGACGTTGGCGTCGGTGTCCTCGGGGACCAGCACCCGGTACCTCTCGGGCGGGTCGACCTGCAGACCCTGGATGTGCTGCACGTCGGCATCGGTGAGCGCGTCTTCGGTGAGGATGATGGTCGTCGCCATGGCAGCACGCTACTCGTCGGCGCCGCGTAGGACCCACCGGGCGAGCAACGTCCCTGTGGCGGGAGCGTGCAGCAGGTGCGCGAGCCGTGCGGGGCGGGGCGCGGACGCCGGCCCGGGCACGGTGGCCGCGACGATCCGGCCGGGCCCGGGCCCCACCAGCGTCGGGCTGGTCGTGATGCACAGCTCGTCGACGAGCCCCGCGTGCAGCATCCCGTCGAGCAGGTGCGGCCCGCCCTCGCACAGCACCTGCCCGAGCCCGCGGCCGCCGAGCGCCTCCAGGCCCGCGGCCAGGTCGACGTCCTCGGGGTCGCCGGGCCCCGGCACGGCGATCACGCGGTCGGCGGGCAGGGCGTCCGCGGCGACCTGGGCGCCGGCGGCGCCGGTGAGGACGAACGGCGGCCGCTCGGCGTCCGCCAGCGCCACCGGGACCCGCCCCGACCGGGACACCAGGGCGAGCTCCAGCGGGGCGCGCCCGGTCGCCGCCGCGATCCCCGCGGGCCGGCCGAGCGCCGTGTACCCCTCGGCCCGCGCCGTGCCCGCCCCGATCAGCACGACGTCGGCCAGCGCGCGCAGCACCCGGAACACGCGCCAGTCGGCCTCGTCGTTGATGGAGCCGGACAGGTGGTCCGGGCCCCACGCCCCGCCGTCGACGGTCGCGACCATGTTGGCGAGCACCCGGGGGCGGGGCCGGCCGACGGGCGTCCCCGCCGCGCCGGGCCCGTAGAGCGCCACGAGGCGACGCTCGGCGGCGTCCGGGGCGAGGTGCTCGTGGGCGGGGACGACGATGTCGAGCGGTGCGGTGGCGGAACTCACAGCGGTCAGGGTAACGACGCGGCGTAGCCTTGTCGGTCGTGACGCTCACGCAGGACGAGACCGGCGCGACAGGTTCCGCGCCCGAGGAGACCGTGCCGACACCCGCGACCAGCCCGTCCGGGGCCCCCGCCGACGCCTCCGCCGGGGCCCCCGCCGAGGCCGGCGGCGGCGTCAGCTCGCTGACGTCCGTGCGGCCCGCCGTCTCGCCCGAGCGGCTGCTGGCCGACCTGGTCCCGCCCCGGCACTTCGCCCGCGCGCGCTTCAGCACCTACCGGGCCGACCCCGCGCACCCCAGCCAGGCGTCCACGCTGGCCCGCCTCGAGCAGGTCGCCGGCGAGGTGACCGCGCGCACCGGCGGCGGGCTGCGCGCCCTGCTGGGGCGCCGGCGTCCCGCCCCCGCGGTGTACATGGACGGCGGGTTCGGTGTCGGCAAGACCCACCTGCTCACCTCCCTGGCCCACGCGGTGACGCACGACGCCGGGGCCGGGTCCGTCGCCTACGGCACGTTCGTCGAGTACACGAACCTGGTCGGGGCGCTCGGCTTCCTGCCCACCGTCGAGGCGCTGGCCACGCGCAGGCTGGTGTGCATCGACGAGTTCGAGCTCGACGACCCGGGCGACACGGTGCTGATGTCGAGGCTGCTGCGCGAGCTGGCCGACCGCGGCGTCGCGCTCGCCGCGACGTCGAACACGCTGCCCGACGCGCTCGGGGAGGGGCGGTTCGCCGCCGAGGACTTCCTGCGCGAGATCCAGGCGCTCTCGGCCCGCTTCGAGGTGCTCCGCGTCGACGGCGAGGACTACCGGCACCGCGCGGTGGTCACCGAGACGACGCCGCTGGGCGCGGACGTCGTCGCCGCGGCCGCCGCCGCGCGGCCCGGCGCCGTGCTGGACGAGTTCGACGACCTCCTCACGCACCTGGCCACCGTGCACCCGAGCCGGTACGGCGCGCTGCTCGACGGCGTGGAGCTCCTGGCGCTCACCGGGGTGCGCCCGGTGACCCGGCAGGAGGTGGCGCTGCGGCTCGTCGTGCTGGTGGACCGGCTCTACGACCGCGACGTCCCCGTGCTGCTGAGCGACGTGGGGGGCGACGCGCGCCAGCACCTGTTCACGCCCGAGATGCTCCGCGGCGGCTACCGCAAGAAGTACTACCGCGCGCTCTCGCGCCTCGGCGCGCTGGCCGAGGAGGGGCGCCGGCTCACCGCGTAGCCGGCCGTCGTGGTCGTCCGCGTCGTCCGTGTGGCGACGCGCGCGCCGGTCAGGCCCGGTCCGAGGCCTGGAGCACCACGGGAGCCCGTGGGGGCAGCGTGAGCCGTCCGTCCTCGTGCCGGACCCCGTCCGGGTCCCAGGCGGCCACGGGCCGCCACGGGCCCAGGTGCGACGGGAGCGCGCCCAGGTCGAGGACGGCCGGCGACGCGCCCGTGGCGAGCGCGATCGCCGCGGACCCCCGGCGGCACAGGAGGACCTCGCCCTCGGTGTGGATCTCGACCTCGACGTCGAGCTCGGCCGTCACCTCGGGCCGCAGGTCCACCAGGGCGCCGGTCCAGGCGACGAGCCGCCGGGACGCGGGATCGTCGAGCCCGACCGGGACGTGCTCGGTGTCCAGCACCGGCGGCGTGCCTGCGAGCAGGGCGAACGTGAGGAGGCAGGCGCGGTCGTCGTCGGTCGTCGGCGCCGGCCGGACGGTGTCGTGGGACCACGGCACGGCCCGGGCGGCGGCCGGGAGCCGCGTGAGGTCCTCGACGAGCACGGACGCGGCCCGCTGGGCGGCCCGCCGGGCGCGGCGGTGGCTCGGCGGCCGCCACGCCGGCGCGGCGGGGAAGACGAGCTGTGCGAGGCGGTGCAGGTCCTCGACCCGCCCGGCGTCGCCGGGCGCGCCGAGGATGCCGTGCACGACGGTGATGAGCCGGTCGCTGCGGCCGGGCCCGTCGGTGAGCAGGGTCAACGGGCGCCCCAGGCGCTCGCTCAGGGCGTGGACCCGTTCGCCCAGCTCGGTGAGGAACGGGACGGGGGAGCGGTCGACGAGCGCCTCGATGTCGAGCAGCAGGCCGTCGACGTGGAAGTCGCACAGCCAGCGCTCGGCGTCGGCGACGAGGAAGTCGCGGGGGCCGCGGCTCCCCGCGCCGTCGAGGTTGATCCGAGGGCTGTCGGTCCCGGCGGGGCCGGGGCGGGCGCCCGTGCGTGGCCCGATGCGCGACCCGACGGCGTACGGGCCGAAGGCGTGCAGGCCCAGGTCGTCGGCCACGGCCCAGCGGTGGGGGAGGTCCAGGACGACGGCGAGGCCCGCGCCGTGCGCGGCGTCGACGAACCGCTGGAGCGCCTGCGGGCCGCCGTAGGGCCCGTGCACCGCGAAGAGCCGGACACCGGCCGCCGGTCCGCGGGCGGGGTCGAAGGCCGAGACGGGGGACAGCTCGACGCCGGCGACACCGGTCGCGGCGACGTCGTCGAGCAGCTGCGCGGCCGCGTCGAGGGTGCCGGCCGGGGTGAACGTCGCGACGTCGACGTGCAGCAGGGGAGCCCGAGACAGGTCGCGTCCGTGCCAGTCGTGGTCGGTCCAGCCGAAGTCCCGGCCCAGGACCCGGCTGGGCCCCGTGAGGCCGCCCGGCAGGTGCGGGCTGCACGGGTCGGGGACCGGAGCGGCGTGATCGACGGAGAAGTAGTAGTCCGTCCCGTCGTCGAGCTCCTGGTCGGCGCGCCAGTACCCGGGCTCGTGGGCCCCGACGAGGCGCATGGGCCGGCGGTCCTGCGTGCCGTCGGCGTGGGGGAGGACCACCTCGACCGTCCGCGCGCGCGGCGCCCAGACCAGCGGTCGCGCTCCCGGCCACCGGTCCCGGGCGCGCGGGGCGGGCGGCGGAGGGCCCAGCTCCTGCGGTACCTCGAGGCCCGGATCGGCAGCGGTCACGGCCGACACTCTAGCCACGCGGGCAGCTGTCCGTCGTGGAGGACCGGTCCCGGGAATGAGGGGACCTCGTGGCGATAAAAAAGTGTGCCAAGCGAGGGCGTGTCGACCCGCCGCCTGCTACTTCTGGTACATGAGCAGCCCTGAGACCCCTGGTACCTCGTCGGCGACGACGGACGGGGGGTCCGCGCGCGAGCCGGAGCGGTGGGGTCAGGAGCTCGAGGAGTCCATCGCGTCCCAGGCGCGGATCGCGCCGCGCCGGCACGCCGCGGGCGACCCGCACCCGGACCCGCGGCCCGGGGGAGACGCGAGCAAGGCGCCCACGTCGCTGACGGCACAGGAGCTCGACCCGATCGAGGCGTCGAGCGGGGTGTCGTGGGACGATCCCGACGAGCTGTGACCGGCCCGACCGGCCCGGCCCGCGACCGCCGTCGGCGTGGTCAGCGGGGCAGCCGGTCGGCGCCGACCGGGACGAGGCGCGGCATACCCGCGGGGGCGACCCGGCTCAGCGCGACGTAGCGGGCCTCCGCCCGGTGCAGCCGGATGTGCTCGTCGAGCGACCACTCCGGCCCGTTGGTCAGCACCATCCCGCAGGAGCAGTCGATCTGGGTGCCGCCGCCCGCGTCGTGCCGGACCTGCCCGACCGTGACGTGCGCGGCTCTGGCGTGCGCCTTCGCGCGGTGCATCGTCGCGGAGACGGGGCCGACGGTGTCGTCGCGTGCGGAACTCACGCGGGCGAGCCTAACGGCTGAGACGTCCGTGACCGGTGGGGAGTCAGTGCGAGTGGGCGATCCCGAGCTCGTGCATCCGCTCGTGCTCCTCGCGCGCGGCCTGCCGCGCGGCGATCCGGGCCTGGACCTCCTCGCGCCGCAGGGGCGGCACGGTCTTGGGCGGTTGGCGCCGGGCGGGGAGCTCGTCGAGCAGGCGGGTGACGATCGCGGCGATCTCCGCGGTCGCGCGCTCGCAGGGTTCCCGGGTGGGTGCGCTCGCCGAGCGCTGCACCCCCGTGACCTTCCGCACGAACTGCTCGGCGGCGGCCTGGATCTCTTCGTCGGTGGCGGCGGGCTCGAGCCCGCGCAGCGTGGTGATGTTGCGGCACATGTCTTCGACGGTACGCCGAGGTGCCGACGCCCGGCCGGACGACGAAGGCCCCGGACCGGGGTCCGGGGCCTTCGTGGTGGTGGGCGATACTGGGATCGAACCAGTGACCTCTTCCGTGTCAGGGAAGCGCGCTACCGCTGCGCCAATCGCCCGTACGGCTGCTGCGCCCCTGCTCCGAGGGGTGCAGAGCACTGAGCGGATGACGGGACTCGAACCCGCGACCCTCACCTTGGCAAGGTGATGCTCTACCAACTGAGCCACATCCGCGCGACCGGGTCCTTCGGGCTTCCCCTGCGCTCCCGGCGCCTGAGGAACATTACTGGACCAGAGGCGAGAAGGTCCAATCGCGGGCCTGTGACCTGCGACGCCAGGACGGTGCCGTGCGCACGGCACCGGAGGGGTGGTGTCCACGGGGACGACGAAGGCCCCGGACCAGGGTCCGGGGCCTTCGTGGTGGTGGGCGATACTGGGATCGAACCAGTGACCTCTTCCGTGTCAGGGAAGCGCGCTACCGCTGCGCCAATCGCCCGTGCTGCGAGGTGGGTACGGGATTCGAACCCGTGTATACGGCTTTGCAGGCCGCTGCCTCGCCTCTCGGCCAACCCACCTTGAGACGTGCTCTCCCGACGCTCGTGACGAGTCGATCAGAGAGTTGGGCCTCCGAGCGGATGACGGGACTCGAACCCGCGACCCTCACCTTGGCAAGGTGATGCTCTACCAACTGAGCCACATCCGCGCGACCGAACCTGGCCACCCTGCGGTGACCGGCGTTTCGGCGCGCCCCAAACATTAGTGGACGCCTTCCGGTCCGTCCAATCGCCTCCCCGTGCGGGGCGCGGCGTCGCAGCGTCTAGCGTGCTGCTGTGCAGCAGCCGATCACACGGGCCCCGTCCTGGGCCACGTTCGCGGGGCGTCGCGCGCGCCACGCCGTGGAGTGCGTGGACCTGTTGCGCGAGCCCGAACGCCTCGCCGCCGGCGGGACCTGGTTCGTCGTCGCCGACTTCGAGGCGCCGCTCGGCGTCGACGGCGACGTCGGGGGGCGACCCGGCCGGGCCCGGGCCTGGCGGTTCGCCGAGGTGGGCCCGGCGGCGCCGGACGACGACGCGGGGCGGTGGCGCGGTCCGGCACCGACGGCGTGGCGCAGCTCGATGGACCGCGAGACGTATCAACGCGCCGTCTCGCGCGTGCGCGACCAGGTGCGTGCGGGCGAGGTGTACCAGGTCAACGTGTGCCGGGTGCTGTCGGCGCCCCTGCCCGCGACGACCACGCCCGCGGGGGCCGTCGAGCCCGACGCCGCCGCGCTCGCCGCGCGCCTCGCCGTCGGCAACCCCGCGCCCTACGCGGCCGCGGTGCACGTGCCGGCGTCTTCCGGGCTGGACCCGGTCTGGGTGGTGAGCGCCTCGCCCGAGGTGTACCTGTCGCTCGACGGCGACGCGCTCGCGTCGGGGCCGATCAAGGGGACCGCCCGCACGGTGGACGGCCTCACCGGCAAGGACCGCGCCGAGAACGTCATGATCACCGACCTCGTGCGCAACGACCTGCAGCGCGTGTGCCGGCCCGGCTCCGTCGCGGTGACCGACCTGCTCGCCGTCGAGGAGCACCCCGGCCTGGTGCACCTGGTCTCCCGGGTGCGGGGGATCCTCGCGGGCTCCGTGTCCGGCTCCGGGACCGGGCGGGCGCCCGACCTGTGGCGGCGGGTGCTGGCGGCGACGTTCCCGCCGGGCTCGGTGTCGGGGGCGCCCAAGTCGGCGGCGCTGCGTCTCGTCGCCGAGCTCGAGCCGGTCCCGCGAGGCCCGTACTGCGGGGCCGTGGGGTGGGTCGACGCCGACGCCGGGCGCGCCGAGCTGGCCGTCGGGATCCGCACCTTCTGGTGGAGCGAAGAGAGCCCCGGAGCCGGCGTGCTGCGCTTCGGCACCGGCGCCGGGATCACCTGGGGCAGCGACCCCGCCGCCGAGTGGGCGGAGACGGAGCTGAAGGCCGCCCGGCTGGTGGGGCTCGCGTCGCACGAGGGCCGCCCGTAGGTCCTGGGGGTCGCGCCGGCCTCGGCGCGAGCGGTCCGCGCCGCGCGTAGCGTGGCAGCGTGGCCGTCTCGCCGGTGCCCCGTGCGCTCGCGCCGTACGTCACCGCGATCGTGGCGTACGACGTCGACGTGGGCGCCCCAGGGATCCACCGCGGGCTTCCCGGGCCGGAGGTCACCCTCGAGCTCCCGCTCGACCAGCCGCTCGACGTCGAGTGGGCGGGCCGGCCGGCCTCGCGCAGGCGGGAGTGGTCGTGCGTGTCGGGCCTCCACACCCGGGCGGCCACGATCCACCACGACGGGCGCCAGCACGGCGTGAGCGTCCACCTCACGGTCGCCGGGGCACGCGCCCTCCTCGGCCTGCCCTCGGGAGAGCTCGCGGGGCAGCTCGCCACCCTGGACGAGGTCGACCCGGGGCTGCGGCACCTTCCGGAGGCGCTCGCGTACGCCCCCGGGGACGCCGTCGCCACCACGGCCCGTGCCCTCCTCGACGCGCTCGCGCGCCGGGGCGAGCCGGCCGCGCGGGCCGAGGTCGGCCGAGCGCTCGCCCGCCTCACCCGCGGTGCCCGCGTGGCCGAGACGGCGGCGGACGTCGGGTACAGCCGCCGGCGCCTGCAGGACCTGGTGCGCGCCGAGTGCGGTCTGTCCCCGGGCGACCTGCGGCGCGTGGCCAGGCTGGCGCGCTCGCGGCAGGCACTGGTGCTCGCGGTCCGGGACCGGCGGGGCACGCTCGCGGACGTCGCCGCCGTCACCGGGTACGCCGACCACGCCCACATGACCCGGGACTGGGCGGCGCTGGCCGGGTGCACCCCGAGCACCTGGGTGCGCGAGGAGTTCCCGTTCGTTCAAGACGTCCCGGTCGACGGCACTCCAGGGTGGTGACGACCGAGAAAACCGCGACGAAGGAGCACCACCATGACCGTGGGACTGTGGGCGACGCTGACGTACCGCGACGCCGAGACGGCGATGACCTGGCTGCGGGCCGTGGGCTTCACCGAGCACGAGGTCTATCGCGAGGACGGCGACCCGTCGAACGTCGCCCACGCCGAGTACCTCTGGCCCGCCGGTGGTGGCGTCATGTTCGGCTCGTACGCCGGAGAACGGCCGACCTGGCCGAAGCAGCCCGGCACCGGGTCCGCCTACCTGATGACCGACGACGTCGACCGTGCGCACGACGCGGCCACGGCCGCCGGCGGGGCCTCGCTGCAGGCCCCGCACGACGAGCCGTACGGGCGCACGGCCGCCGTGACCGACCCCGAGGGCAACATCTGGTCGTTCGGCACCTACGACGGCGCGTGACAGCCCTCCCGGGCCGCCCGCCGGCGCCGGACCGCCCGCCGCGATGAGTCCGGCGTCCGGCGCCCGTCTACCCGGCATGAGCATCGTGACCTGTGACCTCGGTATTTCCCTCGACGGCTTCTCCGCCGGGCCGCACCAGTCGCTCGACCAGCCGTTCGGCGACGGCGTCGGCGGCGGGGAGAAGCTGCACGCCTGGATGTTCGACCACGGCGACGACCACGCCGACGAGGTCGCCGCCATCGTCGACGCGGGCGCCTTCGTCATGGGGCGCAACATGTTCACCCCGGGACGCGGGGACTGGGACCTCGACTGGAAGGGCTGGTGGGGCGACGACCCGCCGTACCACGCGCCCGTGTTCGTGCTGACGCACCACGAGCGCGAGCCGCTCGAGATGGACGGCGGCACGACGTTCCACTTCGTCACCGGCGGCCCGGAGGCCGCCCTCGAGCGGGCGCGCGAGGCGGCGGGGGAGCGGAACGTCTCCGTCGCCGGCGGGGCGACGACGATCAACGAGTTCCTCGACGCGGGGCTGATCGACGAGCTGCGGCTGCACGTGGCACCGGTCGTCCTCGGCGTCCGGGGCGGGGTGCGGATCTTCGACGGCGTCGGGCCGCGCGGGCTGACGGCGACGCACGTACGTCGCACGCCCGAGGTCACCCACCTGACCTACCGGCGCTGAGCACGACCCGTGACGGCCGGGGATGAGGGCCCGAACGCCGGCGGATTCGGGCACACTGGCCGCATGACGATGGTGATCTGGGCCGACGGCCGGCTCGTGGAGCAAGGGCAGGGTGCGCTGAGCGCGGTGGACCACGGCATCACCGTGGGCGACGGCGTCTTCGAGACGTGCACCGTCTTCGACGGGCAGGCGTTCGCGCTGACGCGCCACCTCGCGCGCCTCGGGCGGTCGGCCCGCGGCCTCGGGCTGGAGTCGCCCGACGAGCAGAAGGTCCGGGACGGCGTGACCGCCGTGCTCGACGAGGCCGTCCGCGGCGGCGGGCCCTTCGACGGCCGGCTGCGGATCACCGTCACCGCTGGGGTCGGCCCGCTCGGCTCGGGCCGGACGCCCGGCGCCCAGACCGTGGTCGTCGCCGCGCAGGAGAGCGCGATGGCGCCCACCTCGCGCTCGGCCCGCTCGCCGTGGACCCGCAACGAGCACTCGGCGGTGGCCGGGCTCAAGACCACGTCGTACGCCGAGAACGTCGTGGCGCTCGCGGACGCCGTGAGCAAGGGCGGCGACGAGTCGATCTTCGCCAACACCGTGGGCCAGCTGTGCGAGGGCACGGGCTCGAACGTCTTCGTCGAGCGCGGCGGCGAGCTCGTGACGCCTCCGCTGGAAGCGGGCTGTCTCGCCGGGATCACGCGGGCGCTCCTGCTGGAGTGGGGCGCCGAGGCGGGCCTGCCCGTGCGCGAGGCGGAGCCCGACGAGCTGCCCTTCACCGTGCTCGACGAGGTGGCGCTGGGGGAGGCGCAGCTGCTGCTGACGTCGTCGGGGCGCAACGTGCAGCCGGTGACCTGGCTCGACGGCGCGGACGTGCCGGTCGGCGAGCTGTCCGCCGCGGCGCGGGAGCTGTTCGAGAAGCTGTGCCGGGACCGGCTCGACCCGTGATCCCGTCCGCGCGGTGACGTGCGGCGTCGGATGCGCCACACGCGGGGGTGCTGGTTTGAGTCACCGGGTGTTGTGTGGCTAATATCGTCCACGCACCGGGCGATTGGCGCAGTGGTAGCGCGCTTCGTTCACACCGAAGAGGTCACTGGTTCGAACCCAGTATCGCCCACCCGTGACAGAAGGCCCCCGACCTGCAGGCATGCAGGCCGGGGGCCTTCTTGCGTCCTGCCGGCGCCCGGAGGGTTCAGCGGCTCGGCGGTGGTCCGGGGGTGCGACGCGCCGTCCACCGGGTGACGAGGTGCACGGCGGCCCCGACGGCGAGCAGCACGCCCGCGAGCACCCAGTGCTGCGCCTCCTGCTGCGTCAGGAGCACCAGGCAGGAGCCGACGGCGAGCACCGGGACCACGGTGGGGGACCGGAAGTGGTCGTGGTCGACGTGGTCCCGGCGCAGCACGAGCACGGCGACGTTGGTGGAGAGGAACACGAAGAGCAGGAGGAGCACGACGGTCGAGGCGAGGTCGACCAGCTCCCCGGTCGCGGCGAGCAGGGCGGCGAGGGCGGTGGTCACCGCGATCGCGACGCCCGGCGTCCGGCGACGCGGCAGCACCCGGCCGAGCGGTGCCGGCAGCAGCCGCAGCCGGGCCATGCCGTAGGTGAGCCGGCTCGCCATGATCATCGTCAGGAGGGCGCCGTTGGCGACGGCGACCAGCGCGACGACGGCGAACAGGTCGGGCGCGACGAACCCCGCGGCGCGCACGACCTCCAGGAGCGGCCCCGAGGAGCCGGCGAGCTCGGAGGGTGGGACGACGGCCGGAGCGACGAAGCCGAGCAGCATGTAGACCACGCCGGCGGTGGCGAGCGCGCCGAACAGGGCGCGCGGGTAGACGCGGGACACGTCGCGAACCTCCTCCGCCAGGTTGGCGGAGGTCTCGAAGCCGACGAACGAGTAGAACGCGACCAGCGCGCTCCCCAGCACGGCGAGCCCGACGGTCGTGTCCTCGGGCGGGGTGAACGCCCCGCCGAGATCGGCGTCGCCGCGCCCGATCACCCACGCGCCCAGGACGATGACGAGCACCAGCCCGGCGGACTCGATCACCGTCATCACGACGTTCGCGCGCAGCGACTCCTTGATGCCCCACGCGTTGACGAGCGCGACCACCAGGAGGAAGACGAGGGCGGCCGGCACCTGTGGCACGTCGAGGAACGCGGTCAGGTACTCGCCGGTGAACGCGAGGGAGAGTCCGGCCGCGCTCACCACGCCGGCGGACAGCATGCTGAACCCGACCAGGAACGCGACCAGCGGGCTGCGGAACGCCTTCTCGGCGTACACCGCCGACCCTCCTGCCTGGGGGTACTTGGTGACCAGCTCGGCGTAGGAGAAGGCGGTGAGCAGCGCCATGGCCAGCGCGACCGCGAACGACAGCCAGACCAGCCCGCCCGCGGCCCCCGCCATCTCCCCGATGAGGGCGTAGACGCCCGCCCCGAGCACGTCACCGAGGATGAACAGGTACAGCAGGGGGCCGGTGACGGCCCGGCGCAGGCCGGGGGGCCGGGTGTCGGGGCTTGCCATCTGCCGAGTCTGGGCGGGGCGCGACATGCACGCCCGCCGGGCCGCGCGGCCCTGTCCCGGGCCGCCGGTCCTGCGTGCATCGGGCGCCGGTGCCACCGTGAGGCATGCGCATCGTGGTCGTCGGACAGTCCGGGAACATCGGCTCCGCCCTGCTCCGGTCCCTGGCCGCCGATCCGGCGACCACCTCCGTCCTGGGCGTCGCCCGGCGGCTGCCCGACCGGGCCGCCGAGCCCTTCCGCCGTGCCGCGTGGGCGCTGCTCGACCTGGCGGGCGCCCAGGACGACGTGGTCGCGCGCCTCACGACCCTGTTCCGCGGTGCGGACGCCGTGGTGCACCTCGCCTGGCTGGTCCAGCCCAACCGCGACCGGGACCTGCTGCGCACGGTCAACGTCGAGGGCACCTGGCGTGTCGCCCGGGCGGTGGTGCGCGCCGGCGTGCCGCACCTGGTCGTCGCCTCGTCGGTGGGCGCCTACTCACCGGTCGACGACGACGTGCCGCGCCGCGAGGACTGGCCCGCCGGCGGCATCCCCACGTCGCACTACAGCGTGGACAAGGCGGCCCAGGAGCGGGTGCTCGACGAGCTCGAGCGGGACCACCCGGAGGTCGTCGTCGCACGGATGCGCACGGCACTGGTCTTCCAGGGCGACGCCGGGGCCGAGGTGGTGCGGCTGTTCGTCGGGCGGGTCCTGCCGGTGCGGCTGCTGCGTCACGGGCGCCTTGCGACCCTTCCGGTTCCGGCCGGGCTGCGCCTGCAGGCCGTGCACGCCGACGACGCCGCGGACGCCTACCTGCGGGTGCTGAAGCGCCGGGCCGGCGGTGCGTTCAACGTGGCGGCGCGCGACGTCCTGCGCAGCCGGGACGTCGCGCAGGTGGTCGACCACGGCCGGGTCGTCGAGCTGCCTCCCCGTGTCGTGCGGGTGGCGCACTCGCTCGCCTACGACGCGCGCGTCGTGGCGTCCGACCCGGGCTGGCTCGACATGGGGATGGCGGTCCCCGTCATGGACACCGCCCGTGCCGAGTCGGAGCTCGACTGGGCGCCACGGCACACGGCGGACGAGGCGCTCGCGGAGGTGGTCCGCGGGATGGCGGAGGGCCGGGGGCTCGGCTCGGCACCGCTGCGGCCGTCGGCGACCCGGCCCGCGGACGAGGGACTGGTGCCGGTCCGGGGCCGCGGCGCGGCCGTGCCCGCGCGGGTGGACCGGGACCTGCTGGGGCTGTACGTGGCCGACCACCTCGCCGGCGCGACGGCTGGTCTCGGCCGCGTGGAACGCATGGTCGGCGACTACGGCGACCTGCCGCTGCACGCCGAGCTCGTCGAGCTGGCGGAGCAGATCCGCGCCGAGCGGGAGCTCTACCGGGGGCTCGTGGAGGTGCTCGGCCTGCCTCGCCGCCGGCCCCGCCGGCTGCTGGCGGGGATCGCGGAACGTCTCGGGCGGCTGAAGCTCAACGGGCGCGTGGCGACCCGCTCGCCGATGTCGGTGGTGCTGGAGGTCGAGCTCATGCGCTCGGCGGTGGTGGGCAAGCTCGGCGGCTGGCAGACGCTCGAGGAGCACGCCGACGAGCTCGGCCTCGACCCCGTCACGTTCGGAGATCTCGCGCAGCGGGTCGAGCGACAGCTCGCGACGCTCGACCGTCTGCACGAGCACGCCCGTCGCCGCGCCTTCCGGGAACCGTCCGACCTGAGCGGGTGAGGCGACGCGACCGGGCCGAGGAGGTGAGCCCGGCACTCCGCCCGCCGCCCGTCAGCCCTCGGGGACGTCGCCCGACTCGTCGCCCTCGCGCGCCGCGAGGAGATAGCGCCGCCCGTCCTGGACGACGGTCGCTCCGTCGCCGGCGACCCGTGTGGGGACGACGATGCGGCCGCTGCCGTCCGGCGGGTACCCCTGGGCGACCTCGCCCGTGACGGCGTTGTGGACGCGGACGGCGTCCCCCTCGCGCACGAAGAGCAGGACGTCCTCGACGGCCGCGAGGGTGGTGTCCCGCCCGGTCGAGACGGACCACAGCGGGCGGCCTTCGGGGGCGCGCGCCTGGATCCCGGACTCCTGGAGGGTGACGCGGGTCCCCGTGACGGGGTCGTCGAGGGCGTCGCGGGCGGTGTCGTCGAGCACGGTGCCGTCGCGCAGGTCCAGCAGCGCGCCGGTGGTGGGCGACGTCTCGACCAGGGCGCGCCCGGCGACCTGCGGGTCGTTCGTGGACGGCTGGATCGACCCGGCGGTCCAGCCGTGGTCGTCGAGCCCCAGCCGCCAGAGCGCGTCCCCGCCGGCGGTGTCCCGCGCGACGAGCGCGGCCCCCTCGACGAGGAGGACGGTGCCGTCGTGCTCGCCGATCACGCGGTCCCCGCCGCGGTGGCCCTCGGCCACGGCGACGCGCCCCGTGGTCGGGTCCAGGACGGTGCGGGGCCCGGGCTCGCCCATGGGGTCCGTGCTCGGCCGTGCGAAGACGAGGCCGGGGCCCTGGTGCGGCCCGGGCACGTCGACGGGGCCCCACAGCTCCTCGCCGGTGGCGAGGTCGTAGGCGGTCGCCGTGGTGCCGGCCAGGGCGTCGTCGGTGGACGCCGTGTCGGTGAGGACGGCGACCGCACGGCCCCGCGCGTCCTCGGTGACGACGAAGCCCGTGCAGCTGACGGGGCGCTCCGCCCGCCACCGCACGTCGCCGTGGGGGTCGACGGCGGTGAACCGGAGGACGCCGTCCTTCTCGGCGGCGGCCAGGAACGTCCCGTCCGCGTGCTGGGGCGGCACCTCCCAGCCGGGGTCGACGAGCCGCGCCCCCTCGAACGGCGTAGGTAGCTGCAGCCGGGCCGAGTCGGCCTCGCGGACCGCGGTGTCACCGGCCGACGGGGTCCGGTCCGGCTCGGGCGCGGCCGGTTCGGGCGCAACCGGCCCGCACCCGGCGAGGAGGAGGGCGACGGCCAGGAGGGCGGCCAGGCGCGCGCCGGCGCGGCGGTTCACGACGTCTCCGTCCCGGGGCCGGCCGCCCGACCGTGCCCGTCGGCCGCGGTGCGACCGGCGGCCCGCCGCCGGCGGACCGCCCAGCCGGCCAGCACGGCGGCGGCGACGGCGAGGACCGCGAGGACGTCCAGCAGCGGGTCGGCCAGGAGCCCCGCGGCCCCCTGGAGCCACGCCTGCGCGCCGAGCGGCAGGAGCTCGGGCGCGCCGACGAGCCCGTTGGTGGTCCAGAACAGCACGCCGACCCCCATGACGAGCACGCCCGTGACGACCGACGTCGTGTGCAGCTCGCGCCCGAGGACGGTGAACGACCGCCCGCGCAGGACGCGCCTGCCCCGCTCGCCCAGACGCCCCCATGACGCGGCGACGAGCACCAGGGGCACGACCATGCCCGCGCCGTAGACGGCGAGCAGCACGCCGGCGGAGAGGCTGTCGCCGCGCGCGGCCGCCAGCGTCAGGACGGCGCCGAGGATCGGCCCCGCGCAGAAGCCGGCCGTGCCGCTGACGGCGCCGAGCAGCAGGGTCTTGACCAGGCCCGTGCGCGCCGCGGCCCGGGACTGCAGCCCGGCGCTGCCGGGCAGCAGGCGGGCGGGGTCGAAGCCGAACCCGAGCGCCTGGACGGCGCCCAGCGCGACCAGCAGGACCGACGAGACGAGCACGACCGCCTGCCGGTGGGCCACGAACAGCTCGCCGACGGCGCCGGCCCCGACGCCGAGCGGGACCAGCACCAGCAGGAGCCCGAGGTAGAAGACGCCGCCGTGCAGCAGCAGCCGGGGCCCCGATCCGACCGTGGAGGCGAAGAACGCCGGCAGCAGGAGCGCGGCGCAGGGGCTCAGCAGGGCGAGCGCGCCACCGAGGAAGGCGCTGACCAGTCCGACGTCCATCGCTACCGTGCCTCGGCGAGGGCCGCGTCGAACGCGTCCAGGAACACCTGGGAGGGCTGGGCGCCGACGATGGGCCGGCCTCCCAGCACGAACACCGGGGTCGAGTAGGCCCCGAGGTCGAGGCCCTCCTGGGCGTTGCTCGCGATCTGCCGGGCCGTCTCGTCGGACCCGAGGTCGTCGGCGAACCGGGCGGTGTCCAGCCCGAGGTCGCCCGCCAGCGCGACGAGCGCGTCGTCGCTCAGGTCCTTCTCGGGGCGGGGGTGGCCGCCGGCGAACAGCGCGTCGTGGTACTCCCAGAACTTCCCCTGGAGGGCCGCGGCGTAGGAGGCCCGCGCGGCGCGCTCGGAGGCGTCCCCGAACACGTTCACGTCGCGCCACTCGATGCGCAGGTCACCGGCCTCGACGTGCTCCATCATCAGCGGCAGGGTCTCCTCGCTCCACGTCGCGCAGAACGGGCACTGGTAGTCGGAGAAGACGACGAGGGCCACCGGGGCGTCGGTCGGTCCCGCCGCCAGCAGGTCGGCGTCGTCGCGGCGCTCGACGTCGGTGAGGTCCGGCTGCTGCGGCTGCTGGACCTCGGCGGGCGCGCCGGGGCCCGCCGGGGGAGCGCCGGCCGCGTCCGGCGGGGCGCCGGAGTCGCGGTTGAGCAGCACGACCACCACGACGAGCGCGGCGACGACGGCGGTCACCGCGGTGGGGAGCAGCCACGCCGGCGCCGGCCGGCGGTGGGTGTCGGGGGGCATGGGGTCCTCGCTTCCTCGGCCTGCGCGCGCCCGGGCGTCTCCACGGTCGGCGGGCCGGTGCCTACTATGACGCATAGTCGACTATGCGTCATAGTCGACTACGACGGATAGTCGGCGTGTGCCATAGTGGCGCCATGTCATCCCTGCGTCGCGTCCCGTGGCCGCTGCGCGGCCTGCGTCCCGCCCTGGCCGTGCGCGCGCTGCGGGGCTGGACTGCCCGGCAGGTGCTCGTCGCGCTCGGGTCCGGGCTGGCGGTGGCCGTGCTCGTCGGCATGGCGACCGTCCTGATCCCGAACCCGTTCTTCGCCCGCGAGATCCCGCCCGTCTGGTGGAACTACCCCGTGTGGCTCGTCACGTCGGTGCTGTCGGGCATGCTCGCGGCCACCTACGTGCGCGGCACGGACGCCGACGGGGCGCAGTCGAGCCGGATGGGGCTCGCGGGCGGGGTCCTGGTGTGGTTCGCGGTCGGGTGCCCGGTGTGCAACAAGCTCGCGCTGCTGGCGCTCGGGTACGCGGGGGCCGTCACCTGGTTCGCCCCGGTGCAGCCGTTCCTGGCTCTCGCGGCGCTCGTGCTGACGGGAGCCGCCCTGCTGTGGCGGCTGCAGGGGCAGGTCGCGTGCCCGGTGCCGCCGGCAGGCGCACCCGCCTCGGCCCCGCGGCCCGTGGGGGCGTCCCGATGAGCGCGCCGGGGGCGGACCGCCACGGGCCGCCGCGGCTCGGCGCGCTCGAGGCGCAGGTGATGGACGTGCTGTGGGACCACGGGGACGCCACGGTCCGCGAGGTCATCGAGCGCCTGCCGACCGACCCCGCGTACACCACCATCGCCACCGTGCTGACGCATCTCGGCCGCAAGCGGCTCGTGACCGTGGACCGCCAGGGCCGGTCGACGCGCTACGCCGCCCGCGTCAGCCGCCAGGAGCACGACGCGGACCTCATGGGGCACGTCCTCGAGGCCAGTCGCGACCGGGCCGCGTCGATCCTGCACTTCGTCGAGTCGATGCCCGACGACGACCTCGACCTGCTGCGCGAGTACCTGGCGCGCCGCGAGCCGGGGCGGTCGCCGTGACCGCGCTGCCGGTCGTCGCGCTGCTGGTGGCGGGCCTGCTGGTCGCCGCGCTGCTCGGGCCGTGGCTGCTGCGCCAGGCGGCGCCCGCGCTCGTCCGGGTGCCCCGCCTGGCGGTCGCGCTGCTGGGAGGTGCGGTCGTCGTCTGGCTCGGCACGCTGCTCGCGCTCGGGCCGGTGCTGGCCTGGGTGATCTCCGGGCCGGCGCTGCTGCCCGCGGGCGCGGCCGCCGTCTGTCAGCGGTGCCTGGCCGCGGCCAACCCGTTCTCGGCCGTCGTGGTGGACACGGGCGTGCCGACGGCGGTCCTGGTCTTCCTGCCCGCCGCCGCCGCGGCGCTGCTGGTCACCGGGATCCTTGGCGGGCTGCGGCGGCACGCGCGACGCTCCCGCGACGCGGCCGCGCTCGTGCTCGACGGCGCGGTCCCTCGCACGCTGCTCGGCCACCGGGTGCTCGTCGTCGATGACCCGCGCCCGTTCGCGCTGGCCTTCCCTGCGAAGCACGGGGGCGTCGCGGTGTCACAGGGTGCGCTGCGCCTCCTCGAGAGTGACGAGCTCGCCGCCGTCCTGGCGCACGAGGGCGCCCACCTGGCCCAGCGCCACCACCTGGCGACCTCGGTGGTGGCGAGCGTCGCCCGGCACCTGCGGTGGGTCCCGTTGATCGCGGCGGTCGAGGGTGCGCTGGGCCACTACCTGGAGATCGCCGCCGACGACCAGGCCCGGCGCCGTGCCGGGACCACGGCGCTCGTCGGGGCGCTGCTGAAGCTCGGCGAGCGGGCCTCGCTCGCGGGACCCCGGCCCGTCGTCGGCGCGCTGCACGCCGCCGGCCCCGAGCGCATCCGGCACCTGGTGCGGCCCGTCGGGGGCGTCGTCGGCGCGCTGCCGGCCCTGGTGGCTGCCGCGCACCTGCTGATCCTCGGCGCGGTGAGCGCCGCGGTCTACCTGCCGTACGTCGTCGCGGGTCTCCAGGGCTGCGCCGTCTGACCCACGTCGTCGTCCCGGTCGCTGTCGAGGAGGTTCCCGCGGGATCGTGCGCGGCAGCAGATACCCCCGGGGGTATAGTGGTCGCGTGGCTACGACAGAGAACCCCCCGTCCGACCGCCCGGCAGCGGGCACCGGCCCGAAGCGGATCGTCGTCGTCGGAGGCGTCGCCGGCGGCATGAGCGCGGCCGCCCGCGCACGCCGCCTCGACGAGACCGCCGAGATCGTCGTCCTCGAGCGCGGCGAGCACGTCTCGTACGCGAACTGCGGGCTGCCCTACTACGTGGGCGGCGAGATCACCGACCCGGCCGCCCTGCTGGTCCAGACCCCGGAGTCGCTGCGCGCCGCCCTCGCCCTCGACGTGCGGACCGGGCACGACGTGGTCGGCCTGGACCCCCGGGCGCGCACCGTCACCGTGCGCAGGACGGCCGGGACCGAGCAGGTCGCCTACGACGCCCTCGTCCTGGCGCCGGGCGCCCAGGCGTCGCGGCCGCCCCTGCCGGGGCTGGACTCCCCGCGCGTGCGCACGCTGCGGACGGTCCCGGACGCCCTCGAGCTGCGCGGGGCGGTGCGCGACGGCGCCCGCCACGCCGTCGTGCTCGGCGCCGGGTTCATCGGCGTCGAGGCCGCCGAGGCGCTGGCGCAGCAGGGCCTGGAGGTCGCCGTCGTCGAGCTCGCCCCGCACCCGCTGCCGCCCTTCGAGGACGAGCTGGCGCAGCTCGTCGCCGACGAGCTGCGCCGGCTGGGCGTGGCGGTGCACACCGGCGTCGCTGCGGAGTCCGTCGTCCACGAGGCGGAGCGCGACACCGTCGTCCTCGCGGACGGCACCCGGCTCGCCGCGGACCTGGTCGTCCTGGCCACCGGGGTGCGGCCCGACACGTCCGTCTTCGAGGCTGCCGGCGTGGCGTGCGAGCGCGGCGCCGTCGTCGTCGATGCGCACGGGCGCACGTCCGTGCCGGGCGTGTGGGCGGTCGGCGACGCCACGGTCAGCACCGACCCGGTCACGGGCGCCCGCCGCCCCGTCGCGCTGGCCGGCCCGGCCAACCGCGCGGGACGCCTCGTCGCCGACGACATCCTGCGGCCCGGCACCGCCCGGCCGATCCCCGACCCGGTGGGCACCGCCATCGTGCGGGTGGGCTCGCTCACCGCGGCGCTGACCGGCGCGAACCGCGCCGCGCTCGAGACCGCCGGCATCGCCTACCGGACGGTGCACCTGCACCCGAACCAGCACGCCGGCTACTTCCCGGGCGCCGGCCAGGTCCACCTGCTGCTCCACCTCGGCGCCGACGACGGGCGGCTGCTCGGGGCGCAGGCCGTGGGCGCCGACGGGGTCGACAAGCGGATCGACGTGCTCGCCACGGCGATCCGCGCCGGGATGACCGCCGGCGACCTCATCGACCTCGACCTGGCGTACTCGCCGCCGTACGGGCAGGCGAAGGACCCCGTGAACCTCGCCGGCATGCTGGCCCAGAACGTCCTCGACGGCACCCTGCGGCTCTGGTACGCCCAGGACGTCGACGCCGTGCTCTCCGGCGCCCTCGTGCTCGACGTGCGGAGCAAGGCGGAGTTCGTCACCGGGCACCTGCCCGGCGCCCTCAACGTCCCGCACACCGAGCTGCGCGAACGGCTCGCGGAGGTGCGGGCCGAGGCGGCCGGCCGGCCCGTGCGCGTCCTGTGCGCCTCGGGCGTCCGGTCCGCGATCGCGCACCGCGTGCTCACCCAGTCGGGTCTCGACTCGGCGTCCCTCTCCGGCGGGACCCTCACCCTGCGTGCCGCGCTCGGGCCCCGCGCCGCCGAGCTCCTCACCGCGGACGGGCCCGCCTGACGACGACCTGCCCACCTTTCGCCGCACCCACGAAGGAACGCGCCATGACCACCACGCCAGCCACGCCCACGCCCGCCACGACGCCCGCCACGACGCCCGCCACGACGCCCGCCACGACGCCCGCCGCGGCGACGCACGACGCCGACGCCCAGCGCCGCATCCTCAACCGCCTGCGCCGCGCGCGGGGCCAGCTCGACGGCGTCATCGCCGCCGTCGAGGCGGACAAGCCGTGCCGCGACGTCGTCACCCAGCTCGCCGCCGCGACGAGCGCCCTCGACCGTGCCGGCTTCGCCATCGTCGCGACGGCGATGAAGGACTGCGTGCGCGACCCCGACGCGGCGGAGGCCGAGCAGGGCCTCACCACCGGGGAGCTGGAGAAGCTCTTCCTCATGCTCGCCTGACCGTCCCCGCCCGACCCCGCCCGTCCCCGAACGAAGGAACCACCCATGTGCCAACCCGCCACCTGCACGACCTGCGGCAAGACGACCTGGACCGGCTGCGGCCGGCACGTCGACGACGTCATGCGCACGGTCCCCGCGAACCGGCGCTGCCCCGGCCACGAGGACGTCCGCCCGAGCGGCTTCCTCGCGCGGCTCTTCGGCCGCTGACGGTGCCCACGCCTGTCCGCCATCCGGTCGCCCCGTCGACCCGCGCGGCGGGGCGGACGAAGATGGCCCGGGACCTGTCCCACGGACCGGAGGGGCGACGCGTGGCCGCACAGCCGGCGGTGCTGGCCGCACTGGTGCTGCTCACGGCCGTCCTGGGCCTGGTGTGGCGCTCGCGGCAGGGCCGCGTGCGCACCGTGCGGCGGAACGGCGACGTCGACTGGGCGGCGCACGGCGTCACGCTCGGTGAGCGGGCCACGTTCGTCCAGCTCAGCGCCCGGGTGTGCGCGCCGTGCCGGGCGACGGCGCGGGCGCTGGCCGACGTCGCCGGCGGGGCGGACGGCGTGGTGCACCACGAGCTCGACGTGGAGGAGCACCTCGGCCTGACGCGCGAGCTCGCCGTCCTGACCACACCCACCGTGCTCGTGCTCGACCCCGCCGGCGCCGAGTCGGCGCGCAGCAGCGGGGCGATGACGGTGGCCCAGGCGCGACGCGCGCTCGACGCCGTCGACGCGGTCGCGCGGGCCTGAGCCCTACGCACGAATGCCCACCCGAGACGAAGCGACCGAGGAGCAGCGCATGACCCACGAGCACGCGACACCCCCGACCTCGGCACGGCCGGCGCCGCCGGGTATCGACCCCCGCGGGCCGCGCGTCGGAGCGGGTCTCACCGCGGTGCTGCTCGCCGTCGTCGTGCTGCTCGGGGCGACGACCGCCGGGCTCGTGCTCCTCGCCGTCGTGTCGGCGGGGTTCCTGCTGGGTGCCGTGCGCGGGGCGCAGGGCACCGTGCAGGGGTGGCTCTTCAGGGCGCTGGTGCGCCCGCGGCTGGGGCCGGCGGCCGACCTGGAGGACCCGCGCCCGCCGCGTTTCGCGCAGGTCGTGGGGCTGGTCGTGACGGGTGTCGGGGTGGCGCTCGGCCTGGCGGGGGTGCTCGTGGCGGTGCCGTGGGCGGCGGGGATCGCCTTCGTGGCCGCCGCGCTCAACGCGGTCGTGGGTCTGTGCCTCGGCTGCGAGCTGTACCTGCTGGGCCTGCGCCTGCGGCCCGCGTCCGGCGCAGCCCGCGCGCGATAGGGTCCCGAGTCATGGCGACGGTGCTCCCCTTCGACGGTCATATCCCCGAGATCGACCCCACGGCGTGGATCGCCCCGACGGCGACGATCGTCGGGCAGGTCCGCATCGGCCCGCGCGCGAGCGTCTTCTACGGCGCCGTGCTGCGCGGCGACATGGACTCGATCGAGCTCGGCGCGGGCTCGAACATCCAGGACAACTGCGTGGTCCACACGGACACGGGCGTCCCCACGAGGATCGGCGCCGGCGTGGGCGTCGGGCACGGGGCGATCATCCACGGCGCCACCGTGCACGACGGCAGCCTCGTCGGCATGGGGGCCACGCTGCTCAACGGCGCGGTCGTGGGCGAGGGGGCGTTCGTGGCCGCGGGCGCGCTGGTGCGCGAGGGTCAGGAGGTCCCGGCCGGCCACCTCGCCGTCGGCGTCCCCGCCAAGGTCCGCGGCGAGCTGGACGAGGCCGGCGCGGAGCGCGTGCGCAGCAACGCGATCGAGTACCAGGAGCTCGCCGAGCGCCACCGCCGGTCGGTGGGCTGACTGCACCCGCCCTGGCGGGTCAGAACTCGCGCCGGGCGCGGACGACCTCGTCGGCGGCGTCGGCGGACGTCCAGAAGCTGCGCAGCATCTCCTCGGGGCTGAGCAGGTCGTCGCGCTGCTCGACCGGCTGCTCCTCGCCCGAGATGGCCTTCACCTCGTCGTGGATCCGCTCCATCGAGCTGTCCAGCGAGGCGGCGACGTCGGCGGCCAGCTTGAGGGAGTCGGTCAGGTGCCGCGGGACGTCGCGGGAGTACTTGTAGTAGATCTTGTGCTCGAGACTCGCCCAGAAGTCCATGGCGATGGTCCGCAGCTGGATCTCGACGATCACGTCCTCGACGCGGTCCGAGAGGTACACCGGGACCTGCACGATGAGGTGCAGCGACTTGTAGCCGTTGGCCTTCGGGTGGGCGATGTAGTCGCGCTCCTCGAGGAGCGTCAGGTCGGACTGGCCGACGAGCATGTCGCGCACGCGGTAGATGTCCGACACGAAGCTGCAGGTGACCCGGACGCCGGCGATGTCGAACATCCGCTCCCGCACGGCCTCGGGGGTGAGCGGGATGCCCTTGCGCCGGCACTTGGCGACGATCGACTCCAGCGACTTGAGCCGGGACCCGACGTGCTCGACGGGGTTGTAGTTCTGCATGTGCCGGAACTCGTCGCGCAGGATCCCGATCTTGGTCATGACCTCGTCGATGCCGAACTTGTAGGTCAGGGCCAGGCGGCGCAGCTGACCGACGAGGGCGCGGATCTCGGCGGCCTCGGGGGCCGGGCGGCCGGGGGCGCTGTCGGCGTGCGTGCTCACGCCCCTCACGGTAACGGGGGATCCTCCGGCGACCCTCCCGTGTTCGCGCACGGCGTGCTTCCCCGGGGCTAGGCCTCGCGCCGCAGCCGTGCGCCCAGGGCGACGGCGGCGACGACGGCCGCGCCGGCGACGAGGACGACGTCCTTGAGGACGTACTGGCCCATGAGCGTCACGCCGTGGCCGAACAGCTCGGCGCCGAACAGCGCGACGGGGGACAGGATGCCGACCATCGCGACGGCGAGGACCAGCAGCCCCAGCCTCAGGAGCCGGCCGCTGACCAGCGTGATCCCGATGAAGATCTCCATGAGCGCGGTGAGCACGACGGCCGCCGCGCCGGGGACGAGCCCGAGGGTAAGCGTCTCGACCGTGCGTGCGGCGATGGTCTCGGCGGGGCTGGCGCCCGGGAAGAGCTTCAGCGCCCCGAACCCGAGGAACACGAGGCCGAGCGCCACGCGGAGCGCGGGCACGGACCACCGGGTGAGGAACAGGGCCAGCGCGGTGACGGCCGTGTCGGCCCACCGGGCGACCCGCCCGGCCAGGCGCTGCGAGCGGGTGAGCGGCGGCGTCGGGGCCGGGGCGGTGGTCGGAGCGGACGGTGCGGGTGCGGTGCTGGTGCGGCGCACCGGGTCGGCGACGGACATGGCGGTGCCTCTTTCGGGGACGGTGGCGGTCGGGGTGGCCGCCCTGGGAAAGAGGCGCCGTCCGTCGGTCCGATGCGGGGCGACCGCGATTTCGCCCACAAGCCCGCCACGCGTCCGCGCCCCGCGTCATGACCCACTTCACATTCTGGTGATCAAGTGATTAGATCACTTCCCATGACGACGGAGACCGGGCACCTCGCGCGCCCCACGCTCAGCGGGAGCCTGGCCGAGGCCGTGATCCGGATGATCGGCGAGGAGGGCCTCGTCGCGGGAGAGCGGATCGGCCCGCAGCGCGACCTGGCCGCGCGGTTCGGCGTCGCCGTCCCCACCATGCGCGAGGCGCTGCGCCGGCTCGAGGGGCTCGGCATCCTGTCGTTCCGCCACGGCTCCGGTATCTACGTGGGGGAGAACTACAACCGGAGCGTGCTGCCCAACGCGGTCCTGCCGCCCGCCGACCGCGAGCGCCTCGTGGAGCTCGTCCAGGCGCGCGTGCTGATCGAGCCCGCCATCGCGCACCAGGCGGCGACGGTGCGCGAGCCGGCGGCGGTCGCGCGGCTCGCCGACCTGCTGCAGGACGCGCACCGGTGCCTGACCACCGGCGAGGACCGCCTGTGGCGGGTGAACGTCGACCTGCACCGCGCGATCGCCGACGCGGCGGGCAACCGCATCGTCGCCGAGGTGCTCGACGTGATCCTCCTGCTGCACGCCGAGGACCAGCGGCGGATCCTCACGCTGCACGGCGACCCGCGCGCCGACTACGAGGAGCACGCGGAGCTCGTGCGGCTCATCACGGCCGGGGAGGCCGACGAGGTGGCGCGGCGGATGCACGAGCACCTCACCGACGTCGCCGGGGCCATCGGCCCGGCGAAGGACTGACCACCCGCACGACCACCACCCGCACGACCACCACCCGCACGACGACCACGATCACGACGGAGTGATGACGATGCACACGACACGCAAGGGAGCCCTCGCGGGCGTGCTGGCCTGCGGGATCGCGCTGAGCGGCGGCGCCCTCACGGCGCCCGGTGCCGCGGCCGCCGGCGTCGGCCCGGCAGCCGCGCACGCGGCCGGCGCCGGAACCGCCGGCGGGGCCGGGTCCTGCTCGCTGGACGGCGCCACCGTCAGGGCGAGCGGCGTCGCATCCTCGCCGCTGACCGAGACGTTCACCGCGTACGCCGACTCGGGGGCGGGCTGGACGGGCGCCGACAGCACGTACTCGGTGCCGCTGCGCGACGGGTCGCTGGCGTGGATCTTCTCCGACACGTTCCTCGGCCCGGTGAACCCGGACGGCACCCGTCCGGAGAGCACGCCGTTCCTCAACAACTCGATCGTCCTGCAGGACGGCGACGAGCTCTCGACGGTGACGGGGGGAACCCCCGACGCCCCCGAGAGCATCGTGGGACCGGACCCGGACGGGGCCTGGCACTGGTTCGGAGCCGGCCTCGAGACCCGGCGGGGGGACCTGCAGGTCGGGGTGCTCGAGTTCGCCCGCTTCGGTGAGGGCACGTGGGACTGGGGCTGGAGCGGGTCGTCGGTGGCGACCGTCGACACCGCCACGGGCCAGGTCGAGGAGACCAGCCCGCTGCCGGACGGCGCCGGGATCCAGTGGGCGTCCTGGTACCAGCGCGCCGGCGGGCACCTGCTCGTCTACGGCGTGGAGGACCGGGGTGCCGAGAAGTTCATGCACGTCGCCAAGGTGCCGGGCGGCGACCTCGCCGACCTCGACCGGTGGCGGTACTGGGACGGCGAGCGCTGGGTGCGCGACGAGGCCGCCTCCGCCCGGGTGCTGCCCGGCGTCGCCAACGAGTACAGCGTCACGCCCTACCGGGACGGCTGGCTCCTGGTCACGCAGGACACCTCGGTGCCGTTCAGCAGCGAGATCAAGGCGTACACGAGCTGCTCGCCGACGGGCCCCTTCACCGGCGGCGCCACGGTGCACCGGATGCCCGAGGTCGGCGCCGGCGGCAGCTACGGGAACCCGGACGTCATCGCCTACAACGCCCACGAGCACCCGGAGCTGCGCGACGGCGACACGCTCCTGGTGACCTACAACGTCAACTCGGTGGACCCGGACGACCTCTACGAGGACGTCTCGATCTACCGGCCCCGGTTCGTCGAGATCACCCTCGACGTCCGGCACTGAGCCACGACGACCCAGCACGACCGACGACCCAGCACGACCGACGACATCCACCCCTTCACGACGAGGTGAGACCCATGAAGAGAACCCGGATCCTGGCCGGCGCCACGGCGGCGTCCCTCGCCCTCGGCCTCGCGGCCTGTTCGAGCGCGGACGACGGAGGCGGCGAGGGCGGCGACGCCACGCTCGGCTTCTACACCGACAAGGCGGCCTGGGAGCCCAGCTTCGACGCGATGAACGAGGTGTCGGGCGCCGAGGGCAAGACCCTCGACTTCACCGGCTACTCGGACACCACGGCGTACGACAGCTTCATCAAGCAGTCGTTCCGCACCAAGAAGGTGCCCGACCTGTTCACCTGGCACACCGGCCCGTCGCTCGGCGAGCTGGTGGACCAGAACCTGGTCGCCGAGACCACGGACCTGTGGACCCAGGCGGAGGCGGACGGGCTCGTGCCCGAGGGCCTGAAGGACAACTACACGTACGGCGGCAAGCAGTACTGCGTGCCGCTGAACGTGGCCTACTGGGCGGTCTACTACAACAAGAAGGTCTTCGCGGACCACGGCATCGAGGTGCCGACCACCTTCGAGGAGCTGATGGCGGCCGCCGAGAAGCTCAAGGCCGCCGACGTCACCCCCTTCCACCAGATGAACATCATCTTCGAGTTCGCCTGGTTCCAGGCCCTGCTGGCCGGGAACGCCCCGGACACCTACCAGGGGCTGCAGACGGGTGACGCCTCGTACCTCGACCCGGAGGTCGTCGAGGTGATGGACCAGTGGAAGCAGATGATCGACGACGGGTACTACAACGACCCGGGCGTCACCACGGACCCCCAGACGCTCCTGAAGAACGGCGACGTGGCGATGGCCTACTTCGGCACGTTCCTCAGCGGGCAGCTCACCGAGGTGGGGGCCAAGTCCGGCGAGGACTACGGCATCTTCCCGATGCCGAGCATGAACCCGGCGTCGGGCGGGCAGATGGTGCTGGAGACCGGCCCGCTGTGCGTCGGCAAGGGGTCCGAGAACGAGCAGGCGGCGCTCGACTACAGCGCCTGGTGGATGAGCGACGAGGCGCAGAAGACGTGGTCGGACGAGCGTGGTGAGGTGTCGTTCAACCCGCACGTCAAGGTCGACGACCCGGAGCAGCAGAAGCTGGTCGACGCCGCGACGTCCGACGACACCACCGTCCAGCAGCGCTACCTCGAGGCGAACCCGCTGCCCGTCTACACGCTCTCGACGGAGATCTTCGGCGACTTCGTCACCAACGCGCCCGACCCGATGCCCGGCCTGCAGCGCCTGCAGGGCGAGGCCGACACGTACTGGGCCGACCAGGGCTGATGCCCGGCCGCACCACCACCACCGCGCCGCCGGGGGTCGCCGGGCCAGCAGAGCCCGTGCCCCCGGCGGCGCCGGAAGAAGGGACCACCATGACCGCCACCGTCGCGCCGCCGCGGCGACCGACGAGCGCCACGCGCCCGGCCCGTCGTCCGCGGCCGACGTACCGCTGGTCCGCGCGCGGCTTCGCGCTGCCGGCCGTGCTCGTGGTCGCGCTGCTGCTGTACCTGCCGTTCGTCTGGACCAGCTACCTGAGCCTCACGGAGTACAACGGCCTCGGCGACCCCGAGCTCGTGGGCCTCGCCAAGTACTCCGAGATGCTCACCGACGCGGGCTTCCTGAACTCGCTGCTCAACACCGTGTACTGGGTGGTCGGCACGCTGGTGCTGCCGGTCGGGCTGGGGCTGCTGGTCGCCGTGCTCGCCTACGGGCTCAAGGGCTCGTTCTGGTACCGGCTGCCCTTCCTGCTGCCGTACGCGATCTCCGGCGTCGCCGTCGGCGTGATCTGGACGTTCGTGCTGCAGACGGGCGGCGCGCTCGACGAGGCGCTCGCGCTGCTCGGCGTGACGGACCCGCCCCGCTGGCTGCTCGACGCCCCGCTGAACACCTTCGTGATGATCGGCGCCGCCACCTGGCAGGGCGCGGGCGTCAACGCCCTGCTGTTCACGATCGGGCTGCAGTCCATCCCGAGGGAGCCGCTCGAGGCCGCCCGGCTGGACGGGGCCTCCGGCTGGACCATGTTCCGCACGATGACGTGGCCGATGCTCACGCCGCTGACGACGGTCGTCGTGGGGCTGTCGATCGTCGGGTCCCTCAAGCAGTTCGACATCATCTGGGCGATGACGAAGGGCGGCCCGGGCGTCTCGTCGGAGACCCTCGCCCTGACCATGTACAAGGAGACGTTCGTGAACAACGACTACGGGCTGGGGGCCGCCGTCGCGGTCTTCCTCACCGTCGTCACGGTCGCGGCGTCCGTCCTCTACCTGCGCCGCCAGCTGTCCGGCGCGAAGGAGCTGTGATGGGTGCCGTGACGGCCGACCGGCTGCGCAAGACCGTCCTCGTGGTGCTGGGCCTCGCCTGGCTCGCACCCGTCTACCTCATGATCGTCAACGCGGCGAAGACGAACGACCAGTACGGCGTCCTGTCCGTGTGGAGCCCGGCGGGGCTCGGCGGGCTGTGGGAGAACGCCGTCGCGGCCTGGACCCGCGGGGACCTGTCCGCGGGCATGGCCTCCACCGGCCTCTACGCCGTCGCCGCCCCGGCGATCGCCGTCGTGGTCGGCGCCGCGGCCGGGTTCGCGATCGTCGCGCTGCGCCTGCGGCACGGGTTCGCCTGGTTCGTGGTCATCTTCGCCTCCACCGTGTTCCCGATGCAGATGCTGCTCATGCCGCTGTTCCTCGGGTACGTCGAGACCGGGCTGTACGACACCCGCACGGGGATGATCCTCGTGTACACCGTGATCTCGGTGCCGTTCGCGGCGTTCGTCATGCGGAACTTCTTCGCGGGCGTCGCGCACCAGGTCTTCGAGGCCGCCGTGATGGACGGCGCCTCCACCTGGCGGATCTTCTGGCGCATCTACCTGCCGATGGCGGGCCCCGCGCTCGTCGCCATCTTCATCCTGCAGGCGACGCTCATCTGGAACGACCTGCTGCTCGGTCTCACGCTGACCCAGTCGGCCGAGACCCGGCCCGTCATGACGGCCCTGTCGGCCCTGCAGAGCACCTACGGCGGCTCGACCATGCCGACCGTGCTCGCCGGCGGGCTCATCGTCTCCGTCCCCACCGTCGTCCTCTTCCTCCTCGCCCAGCGCGCGTTCACCCGCGGGCTCGCGCTCGGCCAGTACTGACCCGCGCCACCGACCCTGGAGCACCACCATGCCTGACCTGAACACCCCGGCGCCCGGTCGCGCCGCAGAGCCCTGGACGGGCCGGACGGTCGTCGTCACCGGCGCGGCCGCCGGCATCGGAGGCGGCGTGGCCGACCTCCTCGTGGGGCTCGGCGCCACCGTCGTCGGGCTCGACCGGGACGCGGCCGCCCTCGACGCGGCCGCCGCCCGGCACGTCGGCTCCCCGGGCCGGCTCGTCCCGGTGACCGTCGACGTCGCCGACCCGGCGGCGCTGGACGACGCCGCGCGCCGCGTCGGCGCCGAGCACGGCACCCTCGACGGCGTCGTCTGCGCCGCGGGCGTGCAGCGGTACGGCACCGTCGACGAGACCGACGTCGCGACCTACGCCGAGGTGATGGACGTCAACGTCGGCGGGGCGTTCCACACCTGCCGCACGATGGTCCCGCTCGTGCGGGCGGGCGGCGGGGGAGCCGTGGTGGTCGTCAGCTCCGTGCAGGCGTTCGCCACCCAGAGCGGCGTCGCCGCGTACACGACGAGCAAGGCGGCGCTCCAGGGGCTGGTGCGGGCGATGGCCGTCGACCACGCCGCCGACGGCATCCGCGTGAACAGCGTCAGCCCCGGGTCGGTCGACACCCCGATGCTGCGCTGGGCGGCCGGCCTGTTCGCCGGCGACCGGCCCGCCGAGGACGTCGTCGCCGAGTGGGGCCGGTCGCACGCCCTCGGGCGGGTCGCGACGCCGGCGGAGGTCGCCGAGGTGGTCGAGTTCCTGCTCGGCGGCCGGGCGTCCTTCGTCACCGGCGCCGACGTCAAGGTCGACGGCGGGCTCAGCGCCCGCCTCGCGGCGGCCCTGCCCGAGGCGGACGCATGAGCGCGCTGAAGGGCAGCGGGATGCGGATCGTCGACGTCCGCGCCACCACCGTGACGGTGCCGCTGGAGGCGCCGCTGCGGCACTCCAACGGGGCCCACTGGGGCAGGTTCGTGCGCACGATCGTGGAGGTCGAGACGGCGGACGGCCTGGTCGGCCTCGGCGAGATGGGCGGCGGCGGGCAGAGCGCCGAGGCCGCGGTCGCGGCGCTCAAGCCCTACCTGCTGGGTCACGACCCGGCCCGCACCGAGGCGCTGCGGTTCATGCTGGCCAACCCCACGGCCAGCCTCTACAACAACCGGACCCAGCTCGTGGCCGCGATCGAGTTCGCGTGCCTCGACCTGCTGGGCAAGCACACGGGCCTGCCCGTGCACGCCCTGCTCGGGGGCGCCGTGCGCGACGAGGTCGAGTTCGCCTCCTACCTGTTCTTCCGGTACCCGTCGGCCGACGGCACGGGCGAGGTGCGCACCCCCGACCAGCTCGTGGCTGAGGCCGCCCGGCTCAAGGCCGAGCACGGCTTCCGCGTGCACAAGCTCAAGGGCGGCGTCTTCGACCCCGGCCACGAGCTCGAGAGCTACCGCGCGCTCGCGCACTCCCTGCCGGGCGACCGGTTCCGGTACGACCCCAACGGGATCCTGTCCGTGGAGGAGGCGATCCGCTTCGCCCACGCGATCGAGGACCTCGACAACGACTACGCCGAGGACTTCTGCTACGGCCTGAACGGCATGCGGCGCCTGCGGGAGAACACCCGGATCCCGCTCGCCACCAACACCGTGGTGGTGAACTTCGAGCAGCTCGCCGCGAACGTGCTGCAGCCCGCGGTCGACGTCGTCCTGCTCGACACGACGTTCTGGGGCGGCATCCGGCCCTGCGTGCGCGCAGCCGGCGTGGCCGAGACGTTCCAGCTCGGCGTCGCGGTGCACTCCTCGGGCGAGCTCGGCATCCAGCTCGCCTCCATGCTGCACCTCGGCGCCGTCGTGCCGAACCTCGCGTTCGCCGCCGACGCGCACTACCACCACCTGCGCGACGACGTGATCGTGGGCGGCAAGATGGCCTACCGCGACGGGCGCATCGCCGTGCCCGACGCCCCCGGTCTCGGCGTCGAGCTCGACCGCACCAAGCTGGCGGAGTACGCCGAGCTCTACCGCGAGCTCGGGCCCTACCCGTACGACCGCGACCCCGGCCGGCCCGACTGGTACCCGCTGCTGCCGAGCACGCAGTTCGCCGACCCGCGCGCCACCGGGCGCCCCGCGGCCCTGGCCGGCGAGCCCTACTGACACCCCCCACCTGACATCCCCCACCTGGCATCCCCCACCTGACGCTGACGCAGATTCGAGGAACGACACGATGAGCACCGCCGCTGTCACGGCCCCGCCGACGGTCCCGACGGTCGAGGACCTCGCGTCCGACGTGATCACGGACCCGTTCGACGACATGATCAACCCGCCCGGCCTGACGAACCACTGGGCCACGGCCCAGGTGGACCACGACGTCCTCGCGGTCCGCTCCCTCAACGTGCCGCCCGTCTCCCAGGGGGACAGCATCAGCGGCCAGCTCTACCTGGGCGGCCGGCTGGCCCGGTCGTACGGGCAGCCCGTCGAGGTGCGGTGGCGACCCGACCGGGTCGAGCGGCGCACCGTCGTCGACGGCTGGGAGGTGCGCACGACCACCGTGTGCCCGCCCGGGGAGCCGGGCGTGGCCGTGCAGGTCGAGGTCACGGACACCACCGGCACCGACCGGGAGCTGCGGGTCGGCGCCTGGCTCGACTCGTCGGTGACCTGCGCGGGCGAGCCGTGGCTGGAGGGGGCGCCGCCGCAGGCGAAGAACGCGCTCGTGCGGCAGGGGGCCCGCCGCCTCGGCCGGCCCGAGGACGCCTCGGCCGTCAGCGTCCAGGGGCTGCTCGACGCCGACGGCGCCGGGGTCGACGACGGCGCGTCGACGCGGGTCGTCGAGGCGGTGCGGGCCGTGCCCGGCGGGGGCACCGTGCGGCTCGGCTACGTGCACACCGTCGCGCGCACCGAGGCCGAGGCGCTCGCGGCCTTCGACCGGGTCGCCGCCGACGTGCCGGGCGCCGTCGCGGCGTCGCAGCGCACCTGGGACGCCGAGATCGAGGCGCTGTTCACGCCGGACAACGCCGAGTTCGGCGGCTGCCTGCCCCGCCTCGTCACGACCGACGACGCGCTGCGCCGCCTGTACTGGTGGGGAGCCGTGGGGGTGCTGTGGTTCCGCCGCGACAACCCCGCGTCGGTGCTGGGGCGCACCTACGACACCCTCATGCCGCGCTACTGGCAGACGACGACGTTCATCTGGGACTACTCGCTGAGCTCGATGGTGCACGCGCTGCTCGACCCGCAGGTGATGCGGCGGCAGGTCGAGCACTGGGTGGGGCTCGACATCGAGCGGCACTTCGGCACCGAGTGGCTCACGGGCGGGCCGGTCGGCTACTGGTACTCCGTCAACCACTACGCCATGACCCGCCTCGTGCACGACTACCTGCGCCTGCACGGCGACCACACGCTCCTGGACGCACCGGTCACCACGCCCGACGGCCGCACCTCGACCATGGGCGACGAGGTGCGGGCCTGGTCCACCGCCTGGCACCGGCTGCGCACGTCGTCGGGCCTGGCCGACTACGGCGACGTCGACAACCTGCTGGAGTGCGTGAGCTCGTACGTGCACGAGGTGGCGAGCCTCAATGCCGCCAACGTGTGGAACCTGCGCACCGCCGCGAGCATCAGCGAGCTGCAGGGGCGCGCCGAGGACGCCGCGCGGCTGCGCGCCGAGGCGGCCGACCTGCTGCCGAAGGTCCTCGACCTGGCGGTGCCGGGGGAGGGCTTCTTCCACGCGCGCCAGCCCGACGGTTCGCTCGTCGAGACGCGGCACTGCTACGACTTCGCCACCGTCGGCACCACGATCGCGGACGACGTGCCCGCCGCCCAGCGCGACGCCATGGTCGAGTTCTTCGTCCGGGAGCTGCGCACCCCGTCGTGGATGCGCGCGCTCTCGCCGCACGACGACGACGCCGGCTGGTCGCTGCGCGCCGACCACCAGTGGAACGGCGCCTACCCGGCGTGGCCCGCGGACTCCGCCCGCGCGGCGATCGCGCTCGGCCACCCCGAGGCCGTGCTCGAGTGGCTGCCCGGCCTGGCCCGCACCGCCAACCAGGGCCCGCCCGGGCAGGCCCACTTCGTCGAGGAGGCGATCGCCCCGATCGGCGGCGGCGCGCGCAAGACCCCGCCGCAGCTGCCCTACATCATCGACTGGTCGTGCTCGTCGGCCGGCGCGTGGTGCGAGCTGGTGCTCGCCGGCATCTTCGGCGTCGACGTGGCCCTCGACGGGACCGTGACCGCCGGCGGGTGCATCGACGACCTCGACCCGGACGCCCGCCTGGAGGGCCTCGTCGTGCAGGGCCGGACCTACGACGTGCTGGCCGGCGAGGTGCGGGAGCGATGAGCGTCGGGGCCGGCGCGGGCACCGGCTGGGGCCGCCTGCTCGACGACGGGCGCGCGGCGCTGCCCGAGGCGCTCGCGTCCGTGGACGAGGCGGTCACGGCCGGCGGCGAGCGGGCGCTCGTCGTGCGGGTGGCGGGCGGCGTCTCGGTGGACGTGCTGCCGGACCGCGGCCTGGACCTCGGCGCGGCCTGGTGGGCGGGCGTCCCGCTCGCGTGGCGCTCGCCCCACCCGCGCGACCCCGGCCCGGGCCGGGACTGGGAGGACCGCTTCCTCGGCGGCCTGCTCGCGACGTGCGGCCCGGACAACATCGGGTCCCCGCGCGACGGCGCCGGGCAGCACGGCACGCACCACGTCACGCCCGCCCACGACGTGCGCTGGTGGCGGGAGCGGTCGACAGGCGGTGACGGCGCGGCCGGCGAGCTCGAGGTGCACGTGGCCGGCTCCGTCGCGCACTCCACGCTCTACGGCACGCGGGTCGTGGTGGACCGGGAGGTCGTCGTCGCCACCGGGCGGCCGTGGGTCGAGGTGCGCGACGTGGTCCGCAACGTCGGCGACGCGCCCGTCGGCGTGCCGCTGCTGTACCACGTCAACCTCGGCGCGGCGGTGCTCGTGCCGGGCTCGCGGCTGGTGGCCGACGCCGACGCACCGGTCCCGGCGGAGCCGCTGCCGCCGGGCCGGGACGCCGTGACGTTCCCGGAGGCCGCCGCAGGCGCGGGGCAGGTCGTCGCCGAGCACCCGCGGGTGCGGTCCACGGACGGGTGGGCCCGCGCCGTCGTCACGCCGACCGGCCTGGCCGGAGCGGGCCCCGACGGGGGAGCCGAGGCCGGCGGAGCCGAGGTCGTCGTCGAGTGGCAGGCGTCGACGATGCCCCGGCTGTACTCGTGGCTGTGGCCCGCACGGGGCTCCTGGGTGCTGGGGGTCGAGCCGGCCAACGCCCCGCTGGTCGGGCCCGAGCGCGACGGGCCGCACGGCGGCGCGCCCGTCCTGGCGCCGGGGGAGTCGTGGGACTGCGCCGTGCGGGTCGGCGTCAGGACGCCGGGCCGGCCGCGATGAGCGGCGCGGCGGCAGGCGGCGCGCCCGTCCCGGTCGAGCCCCTGCCGACGACGCTGCCCACCAGCGTGAGCGCCGGCGCGCGGACGTACCTCGCCGGGCTCCGCGACGCCCGGGCGGCGTCCGGGCCGCCCACCTACCCGGCCCCCGACGACCGGGCGGGCTGGCTCCGGCACGTGGCCGAGGTCGACGACTGGTTCCGCACCGCCGTCGTGGGTGACGACCTGCCGGGCGGCGAGGAGCGGGACGTCGCGGGCGTGCCGGTGCACGTGCAGCACCCGGAGGCCGCGGACCCCCACGGGCCGGTCGTCCTGGACCTGCACGGCGGGGCGCTCCTGTACGGCGCGGGCGACGTGTGCCGCGCGTCGGCGGCGGCCACCGCCGGGCGCACCGGCCTGGTGGCCTGGGGCGTGGACTACCGGATGCCGCCGGAGCACCCGTTCCCGGCCGCCCTGGACGACACCCTCGCCGTCTACCGGGCCCTGCTGGCCGAGCGCGAGCCCCGCGAGGTCGTGGTCGCCGGCGGCTCGGCGGGCGGGAACCTGGCGGCCGCCCTGCTGCTGCGCGCGCGGGACGAGGGCCTGCCGATGCCGGCGGCCCTGGTGCTGCTCACCCCGGAGGTGGACCTCACGGAGTCGGGCGACTCGTTCACGACGAACGCCCCGCACGACCTGGCGCTGGGCAGCCTGCGCGAGGTCAACGCGCTCTACGCCGCCGGGGCCGACCTCGCCCACCCGTACCTGTCGCCGCTCTTCGGCGACCTCGCGGGCTTCCCGCCCACGTTCCTGCAGTCGGGCACGCGGGACCTGTTCCTGTCGAACACCGTGCGGATGCACCGGCGGCTGCGGGCGGCCGGCGTGGACGCCGCGCTGCACGTCTTCGAGGGGATGCCGCACGGCGGGTTCGGGGGCGACGCGCCAGAGGACGCCGAGCTGTCCGCGGAGGTCGGCGCCTTCGTCGCCGCCGTGCTCGGGCACGGGGCCTGACCTCCGCGGTCGTCCCCGACCGGGACGCTTGACAGCCGATCGTGCCGAGTGCCAGTCTGACGCCATTCGGAAACGTTTCCAGCGTTCCTGGTCAGGCCGTGTTGGAAACGTTTCCAGTTCAGCGTCGACGATGAGGTGGAACGACAGTGACGTCAACACGCGCCACGTTGATCGAGGTGGCCCGCCATGCCGGGGTCTCCCTCGCGTCGACGTCGCGGGCACTGCACGGCACCGGGGCCAGCCCGGCGATGGTCGAGCGCGTGCGCGCCGCGGCCGACGAGCTCGGGTACAGCCCGGACGTGACCGGACGCTCGCTGCGGATGAAGAAGACGTTCCAGGTCGCGTTCGCCGTGGCCGACATCGGCAACCCCGTCTACGTCGAGATGATGACGGCGATCCACGAGGTCCTCGAGCCGCACGGCTTCCGCGTCGTCGTCCTGTCGACGGGGCCCACGGTCGACTCCACCAGCGAGCTCGTGCGGAGCCTCGGGAGCCGGTTCGTCGACGGCCTCGTCGTGAGCCCCCTGCGCACCGACGACGCCCTCGTCGAGGAGATCCGCAGCGCCCCCGTGCCCGTGGTCGTCATCGGCCGGGCCCTCGACGAGCAGGGCATCGACTCGGTGTCCACGGACTCGGCGGGCGGCATCGGCCAGGCGGTCCGGCACCTGCAGGGCCTGGGCCGCCGGCGGATCGCCTTCCTCAACGGCCCGCTGGACACGACCCCCGGCCGGGCGCGGCAGCGCGGCTTCGACGCGGCGACCGGCCGCGAGGGGAGCGACGGCACGGGCACCCGCGCGCTCGCCGACGACTTCACCGTCGCCGCCGGCCTCGCCGCGGCGCGGCGGCTGCTGGACCCCCAGGACGGCTCGGCCCGCCCCGACGCGATCGTGGCGGCCAACGACCTGCTCGCCATCGGCGCCGTGCGGGCCGCCCGGGAGCGCGGCCTCGGCGTGCCCACGGACGTCGCGGTGACCGGCATGGACGACACCGAGATCGGCCGGGTGTACGAGCCCAGCCTCACGAGCGTGTCCCTGGGTTCCGCCGAGCGCGGGCGCGCGGCAGCGCGCCTGATGCTCGACCGGCTCGCCGGCGACGCGGCCGCGGCGCAGCACGTCGCCATCGGCCCGCGGCTGCTCGTGCGCGAGTCCACCGCCGGGACCACCGGCCCGACCAAGGAGGGTGCGTGATGACCGCCCCGGCCCCCACCACGACGGCGTCCGCCCCGGGCGGGCCCGTGCGCCCCACGCGCCGGCGCGGCGGCATGGAGCGCGCCCGCCGCCGCGAGGCGGCGGCGCTCGTGATGCCGTCCCTGCTGCCGATCCTCGTGCTCAGCGTGGCCCCCCTCGTCATGGGGATCGCGCTCGCCTTCACCGACGCCCGCCTCGTGCGCCACCCGGACTACGAGTTCGTCGGCGTCGACAACTTCGTGCGGCTCGCCGGCAACTCGTTCTTCTGGGACTCGTTCCGGATCGGCATGATCTGGGCCGTCTCGGTGACGATCCTGCAGCTCGTCCTGGCGCTCGGCCTCGCGCAGCTGCTGAACTCCGGGCTGCGGCTGCAGAGCCTCACGCGCGTCCTGGCGCTCATCCCGTGGGCGATGCCCCCGGTCGTCGTGGCGATCATGTGGAAGATGATCTACTCGCCCAACGCGGGGCCGCTCAACGCGTTGCTCGGGGCGCTGGGCCTGCCGGACGACATCAACTGGCTCGCCGACTTCTCCACCGCGCTGCCCGCGGTGATCGTGGTCGGGGTCTGGGTGGGCATGCCCCAGACCACGGTCACGCTGCTCGCGGGCCTGCAGCAGATCCCCGGCGAGCTGCACGAGGCCGCGTCCATGGACGGCGCCGGCGCCTGGCGGCGCTTCACCGCCGTCACCTGGCCGAGCCTGCGGCCGATCGTCGCCTCGATCACGTCGCTGAACTTCATCTGGAACTTCAACTCGTTCTCGCTGGTCTACGTCCTCACCGAGGGCGGACCGGGCGGCCGGACGATGCTGCCGATGCTGTTCACGTACCTCGAGGCGTTCAAGAACCGCAACATCGGGTACGCGGCCGCCATGGGCGTCGTCCTGGTCGTCGTGGTCGTCCTCCTCCTCGCCGTCTACCTGCGGTCGCAGTTCCGTGACGACCGCGCCGTGCAGAAGGGCTGAGCCGATGCGCACCGTTGCCCGACCGTTGGTCCGGCCCGCCCAGTACGTGGCGCTGGCCTGCTACATCGTCTTCCTCGGCTTCCCGCTGCTGTGGCTGATCTCCGCGTCCGTGAAGTCGTCCGGGGAGCTCAACTCGCTCACCGTGAGCCTGCTGCCGTCCGAGTGGCACTGGCAGAACTACTCCGACGCGCTGGCCCGCCAGGGGCTCGTGCGCTCGGCCGCGAACAGCGCGGTCGTGGCACTCACCTCCACGGCCCTGGTGATCCTCATCGCCATGCCGGCGGCGTACGTGCTCGCCCGGCTGAAGGGCGCCTTCCGGGTCGCCGGCGTCGGCTGGATCCTGGTGAGCCAGGTCTTCCCGGTGATCCTCATCATCCTGCCGCTGTTCCTCATCCTGCGGACGATGAACCTCACCGACAGCCTCGTCGGCCTGACCCTGGTGCACACCACGTACACGCTCCCGTTCGCGCTGTGGATGCTGCAGGGGTACGTCGCCGGGATCCCGACGGAGCTGGAGGAGGCGGGGTCGATGGACGGCGCGAGCCGGCTGTCCGTGCTGCGCCGGATCGTCTTCCCGCTGCTCGCGCCCGGGATCGTCGCCACCGCGATGTTCAGCTTCGTGTCCTCGTGGAACGAGTTCTTCTTCGCGCTCGTGCTGCTCCAGTCGCCCGAGAACTACACCCTGCCGATCACGCTGACCTCGTTCATCGGCGGCGAGGGCAAGGTCGCGCTCGGTCCGCTCGCGGCGGGCTCCTTCCTGGCCGCGATCCCCAGCATCGTCTTCTTCTCGATCATGCAGAAGAAGCTCACGGGTGGCCTCATGGCCGGCGCCGTCAAGGGCTGAGCCCAGCGCACCTGCCCGCACCTTTCCGCACGACCCCAGCAGTCCACCACCACCTCCTCCGGAGAAAGGCAGACCCATGAAGACTCGTGGAGTGTCCATCGCCGCATGCCTCACGGTCACGACCCTGCTCGTCGCCTCCTGCTCGGGCGGCGGCGACGGGGACGACGGCCCCGTGACGCTGGAGTTCCAGTCGCTGTCCGACCAGCCGGCGGCCATCGAGGCGACCGAGAAGATCGTCGGGGAGTGGAACGACGCCCACCCCGACGTGCAGGTCGAGATCGTCCCGACCGGCTGGGACGGCGTCTACGACAAGCTCATCACGCAGTTCAACGGCGGCGCCGCGCCGGACATCATCCACTACGAGGCCGCGAGCATCGTCCCGTTCGCCCGGGACGGCTACCTCGCGGACCTGTCGGAGCACATGTCCGACGAGCGCCGCGCCGACATCCCCGAAGGCGTGCTCGACTCGGTGACGGTGGACGACCAGGTCGTCGCCTACCCGACGGAGCTGCAGTCCTACATGGTCTTCGCGAACAAGAAGCTGCTCCAGGACGCGGGCGTCGACATCCCCACCGGGGAGACGATGACGTGGGACGAGCTGCGCGAGATCGCCAAGGCCACCACGAAGGGCGAGACCTACGGGCTCGGCTGGGGGCTGTCCAGCCCGACCGCGACGTTCATGACGATGGCGCCCGGCTTCGGCGGCGAGTTCTTCACCGGCTCCGGCGCCGACGCGCAGATCACCGTCGGGGAGGGCGAGATGGCCCTGCCGGAGCTCGTCGACCAGATGGCGTACGAGGACGAGTCGATCCTGCCGGTCACCCTCACGCAGTCCGGCTCCGAGTCGATCGCGTCCTTCTACGCCGGCCAGACCGCGATGACGGTGCAGGGCTCCTACCAGGCGGCGAACATCGCCAAGGACGCGCCGAAGGACATGGACTGGGTGGTGCTCCCGCCGCTGGAGGGCCCGGCGGGCTCGGGCCAGGCGGCCAACCCGCAGACCCTGTCGGTCAACATCGACTCCGAGCACGTCGAGGAGTCGGCCGCGTTCATCGAGTTCTTCACGGAGGCGGAGAACCTCGCGGCTCTGAACGAGGCGGACGCCCTCATCCCGGCCACGACCTCGGCCCAAGAGCTGATGCGGAAGAACCTCGGCGACGAGAACGGCTGGGACACGATCCTGGCCTCGGGCCAGCACTTCTCCTCGGCGCCGTACCTGTTCGTGGACGCGTACGCGCAGTGGAAGGACACGGTGGCCACCCCCGCCTACCAGCGCTACCTCGCGCAGGAGATCGACGCCGACGAGCTCGCCGACCAGCTGACCAGCGGGTGGGACGAGATCACGAGCTGACGCCGGGTGCGGGCACGAGCCGCCCGCACCCGAGACCGGCCCGCACCCGTTCATCAGGTGCGGGCCCCCGGGGCGCGAGACGCGCGCCCCGCAAGGACGACGAGGAGAGACCCGTGACCTGGCTGGACGACCGATCGGTGGCCGTGATCACCGGCGCCGCCGTGGGCGACGCGCTGGGCGGCGCCGTCGAGGGCTGGACCCCCGAGCAGATCGAGGAGCGCCACGGCGGCCGGGTGACCGGCATCGTGGGCCCCTGGTACCCGAACTGGCGGGACGCCCGACCCATCGCGCCGTACCACAAGGGCGACGGGCACATCACCGACGACACCCTCATGACCCGGGCGGTGGTGGAGGTGTACGCCAAGCGGCGCAGCCACCTCGACGCCTACGCCGTCGCGGAGGACCTCGTGCCGCTGATGATCGGCGAGCCGCGCTGGATCCCCGAGCTGGAGACGACGGCGCTGCTGCTGCAGCGCGTGTTCCTGGCCGAGAAGTGGATGGTGGCGCGGCTGCACTACGGGCACGTCGACCCGCGCGAGGCGGGCGTGGGCAACGTCGTGAACTGCGGAGCTGCGATGTACGTCGCGCCCGTCGGGCTCGCGAACCCGGGCGATCCGCGCGGCGCGTACGCCGAGGCGATCGACCTCACGGGCGCGCACCAGGCGAGCTACGGCCGCGAGGCGGCCGGCGTCTTCGCGGCGATGGTCGCGGCGGCCGTCGCGCCGGGCGCCACGCTCGACGACGTGGTGGCCGCCGCGCTGGACGTCGCCCACGACGGCACGGCCGCCGCGCTGCACGCCGTCGTCGAGGCCTTCGACGGCTGGACGACGCCGCCCACCACCGACGAGGAGGAGCGCGCTCTGGCGCGCATGGTGCGCGAGACCGTCGCTCCGTTCGACTCGGTCGGCCCGCAGTACCGGCAGATGTCGATGGACGCCCGCCGGCCGTCGCGGACGAAGTCGATCGAGGAGCTGCCGGTGGCGCTCGGGCTCCTGCTGGCGCACCGGGGCGACTATCGCGGGTCGGTGCTCGCCGCCGTCAACTACGGGCGCGACGCCGACTCCATCGCCGTGATGGCGGGCGCGGTCGCCGCCGGTCTGGGCGGCAGCGGCGTCGTGCCGACTCAGTGGCTCGACGAGATCGAGGAGGCGAGCAAGATGGACGTCCGCGCCACGGGGCGGCTGATGGCGTCCGCGGCGGCCGACATCGTGCGCGCCGACGCCGACCGGGCCCGCGCGCGCCTCGCGGCCGTCGACGCGCTCGGCGACGCGGTCCCGGACGCGGGCCGCGACTCCGTGGGGGAGCCGGCATGAGGCTCACCTGGGCGCAGCCGGAGGACCTGCTCGCGCACGAGCTCGTGCAGTCCGCCGCGGAGGGCAAGGAGACCGCGGACGTGCGCGAGCGCTGGGTGGCCGCCGGGGGAGACCCGGAGCCCGCGGTGAGCGGCGCCGGGCCGGTGCCCGCGACGCCTGCGCTGCGCGCGCTGGCCCGGACCCTGCTCGACGAGCTCGACGCCCGGCCCGCGGCCCCGGCCCCCGACGAGCCCGACGACTGGGACGCGATCGTCGCGCTGCTGGCGCCCGCGCCCCCGCTGCCGGCCCCCGGCGCCGGCCTCCACGACCGCGTGCTCGGCGCCTGGACGGGCCGGGCCGCCGGCTGCCTGCTCGGCAAGCCCGTCGAGAAGATCCCGCGCGAGGGCATCGAGGAGATCCTGCGCGCCACCGGCCGCTGGCCCCTGGACCGGTGGTTCACCGCCGTCGGGCTGCCCGACGACGTCGCCGCCCGGTGGCCGTGGAACCGCCGCTCGGCCCCGACGTCCCTCGAGGAGAACATCGACGGGATGCCCGAGGACGACGACCTCAACTACCCGATCCTCGCGCTCGAGCTGCTCACCGCCCGCGGGCGGGACTTCACGACGGACGACGTCGCCCAGCTCTGGCTCGACCTGATGCCGGCCGGGCGGTCGTTCACGGCCGAGCGCGCGGCGTACCGCAACGTCCTCGACGCGCGGCCCGTGCCCGAGACGGCGACGCACCACAATCCCTTCCGGGAGTGGATCGGGGCCCTCATCCGCACCGACGTCCTCGGCTGGGTCACCCCCGGCGACGTGCGGGAGGCGGCCCGGTTGGCGTGGACCGACGCCCGGCTGAGCCACACCCGCAACGGTGTGTACGGGGCGATGTGGGCCGCGGGGCTCGCCTCCGCGGCGACGGTGTGCGACGACGTCGAGCAGGTGCTCGACGCGGCCGGCGCCGTCGTGCCCCCGGGCAGCCGCCTGGCGGGCGCCCTGGCCCTGGGCCGCGACCTCGGCGCCGCGTCCGACGGCGGCGAGGCGGCCGTGCGTGCCGACCTGGACCGGCTGCACGCCGCCTACGGCGACCTGCACTGGGTGCACGTCCTGCACAACGCGGCCGTCGTCGCCTACGCCCTGTCCGCCGGGCGCGGGGACTTCACCACGAGCGTCTCCGTCGCGGTGACGGCAGGCTGGGACACGGACTCCGCGGCGGCCACCGTCGGCGGGGTCGTGGGCGCGCTGCGCGGCGTCGCCGGGATCGGCGAGGCGTGGACCGCGCCGCTCGACGGGCGGATCGCGACGTCGCTGCCGGGGGGCGAGCGGCGCATCGCGGACCTCGCCGCCCGGACGGTGAGCCTCGCGCACGCGGAGCACCCGGGAGGCGTCCCGGGCACCGGGCCGACGCACGAGGGAGGCCGGTCGTGAGCGACGGACGGGTGGTCGTGGTCGGGTCGGCGAACGTCGACCTCGTCGTCGCCGTGCCGCGCCACCCGGCCGGCGGCGAGACGATCCTCGGCGGCGACCTGCGCCGCAGCCCCGGCGGCAAGGGCGCCAACCAGGCCGTCGGCGCCGCGCGGGCCGGGGGAGCGGAGACCACGTTCGTGGGCGCCGTCGGCCGGGACGAGTCGGCCGAGCTGCTCTTCGCGTCGCTGCAGCGCTCGGGCGTGCGCACCGACCTGGTCTGGCGCGTCGACGTGCCCACCGGCACGGCGCTCATCACCGTGTCGCCCGACGGCGAGAACGCGATCGTCGTCGCCCCCGGCGCGAACTCGCACCTGGAGGTCCAGCAACCGCAGGAGCGGCGGATCGCCGCGGCGGACGTCGTGCTCGCCCAGCTGGAGGTCCCGGTCGAGGTCGTCCTGGCGGCGGCCGCCGCGCGGCGGCCGGGCGCCCTCCTGGTGCTCAACGCGGCGCCGTCCCGATCGCTGCCCGACGCGCTGTGGGCAGCCGTCGACGTGCTCGTCGTCAACGAGCACGAGGCGGCGGACCTGAGCGGCCCGAGCGGCCGGGCGGCGGGCGGCGGCCCCGAGGCGCTCGCCGCGGGGCTGCTCGAGCGCGTCCCGGCGGTCGTCGTGACCCTCGGCGGCGCGGGCAGCCTGGTCGCCCGTCGTGGCCAGCCGGCCGTACGCGTGCCGGCGTTCTCCGTCCGCGCCGTCGACACCACCGGCGCGGGCGACACCTACTGCGGCGTGCTCGCCGCCGGCCTCGCCCAGGGCCGGAGCCTGCCCGACGCGGCCCGGCTCGCCGCCGCCGCCGGCGCCCTGGCGGTGACCCGCCGAGGGGCGCAGGAGGCCGTGCCCGCCGTCGCGGAGGTCGCGCGGCTCGCGGCCTCCGGCTGACCGCACCCACCCCGACCGCACCCACCCC
>NZ_BMDG01000013.1 GCF_014635665.1 Isoptericola cucumis | reverse complement strand
CGCCGCCAGCGTTCGTCCTGAGCCAGGATCAAACTCTCCGTAAAAGAGAGAAAACACCACGAACCACAAAGGCCCGCAGCATTCAACAATACCTGGCCAGACCAAAACAAACTAGCTAGTTCATTCAGTCCGATCCAAAGGAACCAAAAGGTTCAAAAATACTTGGCATTGACTATCAAGCACACTGTTGAGTTCTCAAACAACCGACACACACCATCAGCACCAGAACCTCAGTCCCAGCCCTCCGGGGCAACCCCTCAAACTTAGCAGATCCTTTTCTTCTTCTCAATTCGCCCTGATCCGGAGGATCGGGGCTCCTTGACGCGAAGGAATCCTAAAGTACCCACCGTTCGAGGCGCAGACATCTACCTCGAACTTGAGAGTGTGGATTTCAGTCCCGGCCCGGCCACCGGTACCCAGCCTCTCGGCTGTCTCCTCGGTGTCCGTCGGCCCGTCGGGCTGACGTCAGAGAACATTACCCACGTCCTGACCAGAACGCAACGTCGCCCGACGTGGCGCGCGACACGTCGTCGGCGAGTTCGCTCGCAGGCCCGGAATTCGGCGGCTGGGGGCTCCTGGGGAACGCCCGAGGGCGGCCCCGACCGTGATCGGGACCGCCCTCGGGCGTTGCCGGCCGCGCCTGGGCGCGCGGGCGAGGTCAGGCCGTCGCCGTCTCCGGCTCGGGCTTCTCGCCGGCGGCGAGCCGCCGGGCGAGCTCGAACTCCTCGAGCACCGCCGCGTCCGGCTTCGGCGTCAGGAGGCTGACCACCACGGCGACGACCAGCCCGCTGAGGAAGCCCGGCACGATCTCGTACAGGGTGTCCGCGAGTCCGGACCGCCCCCACGTGAACGCGACCACCGCGCCCACGACCATGCCCGACAGCGCGCCCCAGCGCGTGAGTCGTCGCCAGTACAGGCTCAGGATCACGAGCGGGCCGAACGCGGAGCCGAACCCGGCCCAGGCGAAGCCGACGAGGTCCAGGATCGTCGCCGTGCGGTCGAGAGCGATGAGGCCCGCGACCAGGGCCACGATGAGCACCCCGGCGCGGCCCAGCATGACCTCGGCCCGGTTGCTCATCGTCCTGCCCGTCATCTTGACGAGGTCCTCGACGAGAGCCGACGACGAGACGATCAGCTGCGAGGAGATGGTCGACATGATCGCCGCGAGGACGGCGGCGAGGACGAGCCCCGCCACCAGCGGGTGGAACAGCATCTGCGCGAGCACCAGGAAGACGGTCTCCGGGTTGTCGAGATCCAGCCGCCCCGCGGACGCGTACGCGACGCCGATGAGCCCGGTCATGACCGCCCCGAGGCTCGTGACGATCATCCAGCTGATCCCGATCCGGCGGCCGACCTTGGCGTCCTGCGGGCTGCGCAGCGCCATGAAACGCACGATGATGTGCGGCTGGCCGAAGTACCCGAGCCCCCAGGCGACCGCGGAGATCACGCCCGTGGCCGAGGCCCCTGCGAGGAACGACAGGTGGTTGACCGCCTCGCTCGTGTCCGCCGCGAGGATCCCGTCGCGCACCGCGCCCCAGCCGCCCAGGTCGATGAGCGCCATCACCGGCACCGCGACGAGGGCGGCGAGCATGAGCAGTCCCTGCGCGACGTCGGTCCACGTCGCACCCAGGAAGCCGCCGAAGAGGGTGTAGGCGAGCGTCACGCCGGCCACGACGAGCAGGCCCGTGAGGTAGCTGAACCCGAACGAGCTCTCGAAGAACGTGCCGCCGGCCACCATGCCCGACGAGACGTAGAAGGTGAAGAACACCAGCACGACGGCACCGGCGACGATGCGCAGCAGGTGCGCCGGGTCGCGCAGGCGGTTGTCGAAGAAGCTCGGGACGGTGATCGAGTTGTTCGCGACCTCGGTGTACGCCCGCAGCCGGGGCGCGACGAACTTCCAGTTCAGCCAGGCGCCGATCGTCAGGCCGATCGCGATCCAGGCCTCGACCAACCCGGACAGGTAGATCGCGCCCGGGAGCCCCATGAGCAGCCAGCCCGACATGTCGGAGGCGCCCGCGCTCAGCGCGGCCACGCCGGGGCTCAGCCGGCGACCGCCCAGCATGTAGTCGTCGAGGTCGGACGTGCGGCGGTAGGCGGCGTAGCCGATGGACAGCATCGCCACGAAGTAGGCGACGATCGCGATCGTCTGCCAGGTCTGATCGCTCATGCGATCGGTCACCCTCTCGGTCGTGTGGTGCAGCGTCTGGCGCCGTCGGCGCCGACCGCCGCGTGATGCACGACGGACCGGGGCCAGGTCAGAGCCATGGTCGGCGTTGACCTCGCTGCTGTGCCACCCCGTGGGTCCAGGAAAAGACGAACGGCCCGATCCCGAGAGGATCGAGCCGTCATCGTAGTACGTGCGCCCGGAGGGATTCGAACCCCCAACCTTCTGATCCGTAGTCAGATGCTCTATCCGTTGAGCTACGGGCGCAGTCCCGGTCGGCGCTCGCGCACCGGCCGACGAGAACATTACCGCCCCGGCGGCGGCTGACCAAACCGAGCACGCGCTTCGTGATGCACGACACCGCGAACCCCTCCGGCAGGTTCCGCAACCTCGCCGGGAGCCGGCAACAGAAAAGGCCCCGGGCGTCGAGCACCGGAGCCTTCCTGGCGGAGACGGCGGGATTTGAACCCGCGAACGGGTTGCCCCGTTACCACCTTAGCAGGGTGGCGCACTAGACCAGACTATGCGACGTCTCCTCGCGGCGGGCACCAGAACAGCCTCGCCGCGGCGCCCAGAGTAACCGCCCACGGCACTCCGGGGCAAAGCCGCGGCGTGGCGCCCCGCGCGCCCCCGAACCGCTAGCGTCGTGGCCCATGGTGAACGACGACGATCACGACGACCGCGACGACTACGACGTCGTGGTGGTGGGCTCCGGCTTCGGCGGCAGCGTCGCCGCGCTGCGGCTCACGGAGAAGGGCTACCGGGTGGGCGTCCTCGAGGCGGGCAGGCGGTTCGCCGACGACGAGCTGCCCCGCACCTCGTGGGACCTGCGGCGGTTCCTCTGGGCCCCCGCACTCGGCTGCTTCGGCATCCAGCGCATCCACCGGCTCCGGGACGTGCTCGTCCTGGCCGGGGCAGGGGTGGGGGGCGGCTCCCTCGTGTATGCCAACACGCTCTACCGCCCCTCGGGCCCGTTCTGGAAGGACCCCGCCTGGGCGCACATCACCGACTGGGAGGTGGAGCTCGCCCCGTACTACGACCAGGCGGAACGCATGCTCGGTGCCGTGACCTACACCCGCACGACGCCCGCCGACGAGGTGATGCAGGACGTCGCCGCACGGCTCGGCGTCGCCGACACGTACCGACGCGTGCGCGTCGGCGTCTACCTCGGTGACGATGCCGGGTCCGGGTCGTCGCCGGGCAGGAAGGGCTCCGTCCCGGACCCGTTCTTCGGCGGCGCGGGACCGGACCGCAGCCCGTGCCTCGACTGCGGGGCCTGCATGACCGGGTGCCGTCACAACGCGAAGAACACGCTCGTGAAGAACTACCTGCACCTCGCCGAGCGGGCCGGAGCCAAGGTCCACCCGCTCACCACGGTCACGGCCGTCCGCCCCGCTGCCGGCGGTGGCTACGAGGTCCGCACGCGCACGACGGGGCGACCGTGGGGCAGGCGGCGCACGTTCCGGGCCCGGCAGGTCGTCCTCGCGGCCGGGACGCTCGGCACCCAGCGGCTCCTGCACGCGATGCGCGACACCGGCACCCTGCCGCACCTGTCCGACCGCCTGGGTCACCTGACCCGCACCAACTCCGAGGCGCTGCTCGGCGCCATGCGCCCGGTGCGTCGCGGCGACGTGGGCGAGCCGGACTACAGCGAGGGCGTCGCCATCACGTCCTCCTTCTACCCGGACGAGCACACGCACGTCGAGCCCGTGCGCTACGGCCGCGGGTCCAACGCCATGGGCCTGCTGCAGACGGTGCTCGTCGACGGCGTCGGACCGGGTGAAGGACCGCGGTGGCGCCGCTGGCTCGGCGAGCTGTGGCGTCAGCGAGGACAGCTCAAGGCCCTCTACGACCTGCGGGGCTGGTCCCAGCGGACGGTCATCGCGCTGGTGATGCAGAGCCACGACAACTCGCTGACGACGTTCTCCCCCCGGGGCGTGCTCGGGCGCCGGCTGACGTCACGGCAGGGCACCGGGGCGCCGAATCCCACGTGGATCCCGTCCGCCCACGAGACCGTCCGCGCCATGGCCGAACGGATGGACGGCATCGCCGGAGGCACCGTCGGCGACCCGTTCGACGTCCCGATGACGGCACACATCCTCGGGGGCTGCGCCATCGGGGCCACGCCCGAGGACGGCGTCGTCGACCCGTACCTGCGCGTGCACGGGCACCCCGGGCTGCACGTGCTCGACGGCTCGGCCGTGACCGCGAACCTGGGGGTCAACCCGTCCCTGACCATCACCGCTCAGGCCGAGCGGGCCTGCGCGCTGTGGCCGAACCAGGGCGAGGACGACCCCCGGCCGGCACCCGGCCGGCCGTACGAGGTCGTCGCCCCGCGGTCCCCGGTGCGTCCGGCGGTCCCGGCAGCGGCCCCGGGTGCGCTGCGGCTGCCCATCGTCGAGATCCGCTGAGACGACGACGCCCCCGGCGACCGACGTCGCCGGGGGCGTCCTCCCGGGCGGAGGGCGAGGGATTCGAACCCCCGGTGCATTGCTGCACAACGGTTTTCAAGACCGTCACATTAGGCCGCTCTGTCAGCCCTCCTCAGGTCGGCCTGCAGGCGGCCGTCCGGCTCAGCAGTCTAGCCGCCGGCCCGTGCCCCCGGGCGCGGAGACGACGACGACGGCGGCCCCGGATCCCGGGACCGCCGTCGTCACCGCCTCGCGCGGGAGTCGTCGTCAGGCCGCGCCGCCACGCAGCTGGCGCATGGCGAGCTGCACGAGGGCGATGAGCGTCTGCTTCGTCGCAGCACGGGACCGCGCGTCCGTGTACAGCATCGGCACGTGGGCCGGGACCTGCAGGGCCTCGCGCACGTCCTCGAGGCGGTGCTTGGCGACGCCGTCGAAGCAGTTCACCCCGACCACGAACGGGATCCCCCGCGACTCGAAGTAGTCGATCGCCGGGAAGCACTGCTCGAGACGGTCGGTGTCCACGAGCACGACGGCGCCGATCGCGCCGCGCGCCAGGTCGTCCCACATGAAGAGGAAGCGGTCCTGGCCCGGAGTGCCGAAGAGGTACAGCCACAGGTTGCCCGGCAGCGCCACACGGCCGAAGTCCATCGCCACGGTGGTGGTCGTCTTGCGGTCCGAGACCCCGCCGGCATCGTCGACGCCGACCGAGTGCTCGGTCATCGCGGCCTCGGTGTTCAGCGGGTCGACGTCCGAGATCGACCCGATGAACGTGGTCTTGCCGACGGCGAACCCGCCGGCGACGACGATCTTCGTGACCGTGGGGGCGGCCGGCTGGCCGGCGGGCTTCGTGGCCGGCTGCGGGGCCGACCCCGCCCCGGGCGCCGTCGCGATCGGCTGCTGGGACTGCTGCGTCGGGACGGGCTGCGCGACCGGGCGAGGGGCCGCGGCCGGCTGCGCCGACGCGCCCGGCACCGACGTCACCGGGCCGGACGACGCGGACGCGACGGGCCGCGGGGCCGGAGCATCGGTCGCCGTGTTCCGCCCGCCGCCCAGCACGCTCTGCCGCGGCGGGTTCCCGCCCGCCGCCGGGGCGGGCGCGCCGGCCGCGGGTGCGCCCACGGCACCGACGGTCTGCGAGACCGGGGCCCACGCGGGGGACATGCCCCCGGACGCACCGCGCGTCGCGCTGTCAGAGGGCGGAAATGCCATTGAGAACACTCTCCAAGACGCTCAGGGACAGACCCGAGTGGGAACTGCCGTGCCCCGTGTGGACGTTGACCGGGGTCGAGGTGTGCACGGTGATGTGCCCCTCCTCCTGCATGTCCGCGACCAGGATGCGGACGACGCCGAGGGGCAGGCGCAGCAGCGCGGAGAGCTCCGCGATCGAGACGTACGTGTGCGCGGCGTGCTGCAGGATCGCCCGCTTCTCGGGGGTGAGGCCGACACTGTTGACCGCTCCCGGCATGACCTCGACCAGGGCCTCGAGCGGCAGGTCGGACAGCGCCGAGCGGACGCGGCCACCGGTGACCGCGTAGGGACGCACCGTGGAAGCCTCGTAGCCGTCCGCGGAGTGCGCGCCCAGGGAACCGAACGGTGCGTGCGTCATCGTCTGTCACTCATCCCATCTGCGCAGAGCGCGACGAGCCGTCGACGGGCAGGTTGCCACGCATCTCGGAGATGAGCTGCGGGGTGAGCGTCGCCTCGGTCCGCGAGACGAGCAGCGCCATCTCGTAGCCGATCAGCCCGATGTCGCACGACGACTCCGCGACCACGGCGAGCACCGAGCCGTTGGAGACGTTCATGAGGAACAGGAACCCGTTGTCCATCTCGATGACGGCCTGACGGACGTTGCCGGCGTCGAGCTGACGCGCGGCACCGCGGGTGAGGCTCGACATGCCGGAGACGATCGCGGCCAGCTGGTCACCGCTCGTGCGGTCCAGCTGGTCCGACATCGCCATGAGCAGACCGTCGGCCGAGACCACGAGGGTGTGGCGGCTGCCGGGAACCGTCCGCACGAAGTTGTCGAGAAGCCACCCGAAGTTGGTCGCTTCAGTACTGAGGGTCACGCTTCCTCCTCGTCAGGTACGCCGAAGGCGCAGGTCACCGCTGCTGCGGAGACGATCCAGGGACATCATTCACGGTCGGGGCGGGTTGCGTCGAGGCCTGTACGGCGCCAGCGTCGTTTCGGCCGCGGCTCGTCGCCGACTGGAACGCCGAGAGCCGCGCCCGCAGCTGCTCCGGGTCCCGGTCGATGCGAGCCGTGAACCGCTCGGCCGACGCGCTCGCCTCGCCGCTGCGGGTGCGACGGGCGAGCCCGCCCGCCGCGTCGGGCGCGACGGCGGCCGGCCGGTAGGTCTGCTCGTCGTTCGTCGAAGTCACGTTCCCTTCCTGGAAGACACCGCGCTGCAGCAGCGTGGACATCTCCTCGTACAGGACGGCCGACGCCATCCACTCGGACCGTGCCTCGACCGTGTCGGGCACGTAGTGCGGGTCGAGGGGGTCGCCACCTGCGGCCTCCGTGGAGCGCAGCGGGAGCACCGAGCCGCCGTAGGACGTCGACGCCCGCTGGGTGTCGTCCGTGGGCTCCGCCTGGGGCGGGGCCACGGGGGCGGGCGCCTCGTGCGCGGTCGGCATCGGCGGGCGGTACGCCTCCTGGGCGGGGGCGGGCTCCGGGGCCGCGGGCGGCGTCGCGGGGCTCGCGGGCGCCGACCAGGGTGTCGCGCCCGCGGGCTCCGCGGACGTGGGCGTGGCGCTGCCCGACTCGGTCGACGGCTTGCGCCCGAACAGCCCGCGCTTGCGGCCGCTGCCCGACGCCTCCTTCGCGCCCCGGCGTCCGGGCAGGTCCGCGATGAGGTCCTCGAACGCGGGCAGGCTCTCGTACTGGCCCTGCCCGGGCTCGGTGGCCTCGGCCGCGGGCACGGCAGGTGCGACGGGTGCGGCCGGTGCGGCCGGTGCGGCGGGAGCCTGCGGCGGGCGCTCGGCCCAGGCGGGCTCGGGAGCACGTCGCTCGGGGGCGGGCGCCGGTGCCGGGGCCGGCTCGGCCGGCTGCTGCGGCGCCCACGCGACCGGCTCGGCGGCCTCGCGGACGGGCTGCGGCTCCCGGGGCGCCGGGGTCTCGGGCACCGGCAGCGCGGCCGGTGCCGGCATCGGGACCTCGGTCACGGCGGGCGCCGGGGCCTCGGCCCGCGGCTCGTCGGCGAGCGGCGCGATGGCGTCCGGCAGTGCCGCGGGGTCCTCCGTGATCGCGTCCAGCTGCAGGGTGCTGTCCGTGTCGGACGTGTCGAGGGCGTCCATCGACCGGAAGCCCGAGAACAGGCCGGCGCGCTGCTCGACGTTCAGCACCGGGGCGGACGGGGCCTCCGGCTCGGAGATCGGGACGGGCGCCGACTCCGGCCGGGCACGGTGCCGGCTCGGGAGCGTGCCCGCCGAGCTCTCGGCGACCGCGCTCGGCGGGCGCCAGGCGTCCGTCGTCGTCTCGTCCGCGAGATCGGGCAGGGTGGGCGCCTCGAGGGGCGGCAGGACGATCGGGCCCGTGTCGGGCCGCTCGCTGCGGGAGTCGCCGGCGACCGAGCGACGACGACGCGGCATGCCGACCGACGTCGTGCCGTCGGTCAGCGAGTCGAGGTCCACGGGCACCGCGGCCGGAGGCTCCGGCTCGACGACCCCGCTGAAGGTCCCGGTGGGCGTGTACGCCGAGCCGGACGGCTGCGGCTCAGCGACGGGTGCCACCGTCGGTGCGCCTGCCGCCGGCAGGACGGCGGGCGTCTGCGTCGTCGGTGCGTCCTGCTCCGGGTACTGCTCGGCCGGGTACTGCTCGGCCGGGTACTGCTCGGCGGCGGGCGTGTGACCGTTCGAGAGGCCCGCGACCGCGGCCTGGGTGTCCGCCTGCAGCGGGTCGGTCGGCTGCGGCAGCGGGAGCGCGTCGTCGGGCAGGAACAGCATCGACGGGAAGACGACGGTCGCCTCGGTGCCGGTGCCCGACGGGCCCGTGCCGAAGACCACGGTGGCGCCGAGGCGCCCGGCGAGCCGGCCGACCACGTAGAGGCCGAGGCGCTGGGCGCCCACGGCGTCCGACGCGGCCGTCAGACCGACCTTGACGTTCGCCTCGGTGAGCTCCTCGGGGCTCATGCCCAGGCCGTGGTCGCGCACGGTGACCACGACGCCGCGCTCGTCGCGCGTCGTGGTCACCTCGACCGGAGTGTGCGGCTCCGAGAACATCGTCGCGTTCTCGAGCAGCTCGGCCAGGAGGTGCGCGGCGTTGAGCGCGTTGTGCCCGAGCATGTGCGGGTCGACGGTGAGGTTCAGCCGCACCCGGTCGTACAGCTCGATCTCGGACGACGCCGTCCGGACGACGTCGGACACGGGCATCGGGTTGCGCACGCGGCGCCCGGAGTCGATCCCCGCGAGGACCAGGAGCGACTCGGCGTTGCGGCGCATCCGGGTGGCCAGGTGGTCGAGCCGGAAGAGGTTCGACAGCGTCGAGGGGTCCTCCTCGGACCGCTCGAGCTCGTCGAGGAACGCCAGCTGGCGGTTGAGGAGCACCTGGTCACGACGCGCCACGTTGACGAACATCTCCGCGATGGAGCCACGGAGGGCCGCCTGCTCGCGCGCCACGACCATCGTGGTCTCGTTCACCTCGTTGAACGAGGCCGCCAGGCGTCCGATCTCGTCGCTGGACTCGACGGGGACCTGGACGAGGTCCACCGCGGGTGCCTGGCCCGGGACCGCCATCTGCTCCACCATCTGCGGCAGGCGGTCGCGCACCTCGGCCGTGGCGACGGTGAGGCGTCGCAGCGGCTCGACGATGCGGCGCGCGATGACCAGCGCCAGCAGGAACGAGATGAGCACGACGCCGAACGCCGCCGCACCCGTCAGGAGCGCCGTGCGCTGCTCCTCGCTCGCCTTGTCCGCCGAGTACTCGACGGTCATGTCACGGACCTCGTCGCGGACGGGCTGCGTGTCGTCGACCCAGCCCTGCGAAAGGTCGTTCCACTGACCGGCGAGCTCGGGGTCGATGCCCGAGAAGTTCAGGTAGCGCAGCTGGAGGCGCATCTGGTCGAGCTCGTCGGAGAACTCCGGCACCTCGATGTCGCCCGGCAGGAGGTCGAGCCGATCCTGCGCGTCGCTGCGCAGCGAGTTCGTGGCCTGCAGGGCCGTGACCATGCGGTTCATCAGGTCGGGGCTCGGGTTGCCGTCCTGCGCGTCGGCCAGGGCGGCCGCGACGATCGGTCGCTCCAGGGTGTTGGCCAGCATGGCCTGGTCCATCGCGACGTACGCGTTGATGCGCTGGGCGAGGCCCGGGTCCTCGGCGCTCTGCGAGACCGAGCGGGGCACGTCGAGCGCACGCTCGATGAGGTCGGTGTACTGCGCGGTCGCCCGCTCCTCGGTGATCTGACCCGAGGTCACCTTGCGCTGCAGCTCGTCGATGACCTTCCGGTCCTCGAGGGTGCGGTCGACCGCGTTCTGCACGTTGGTCGTCAGGACCGACGTGTCGAGCAGCTCGAGCCGCTCGTCACGCTCGTCGAGCGACCTGTCGGTCTCCGACTGGCTCTCGACGAGGGCGTCCCGGGCGTCCGGGAGGCCCATCGAGGCCGCCAGGTTCAGACCACGCTCCTGGGCGAAGGCGGTACCCGCCGAGTCCTGGAGCTCGAGCGAGTCCATGAGAGCCGCCGTCTGCTCCGCCTTGCGGTTCTCCTGCAGCGACTGCCAGGTGATCCAGCTGGCCGTGAGGGCCAGGACGAAGATCGGCACGGCGAGTGTCGCAAGGATCTTCCCGCGAACGCCCAACCTGCGGAGCATCTGAACCTCTCTCCATCCCTGTTCGAACAGGGTTCGTCGGCGGTCGCCGCGTACCCCGGTGAGGTGCCATCACGTCCGGCACCGTCCCACGCGCCCGGGGCAGCTCTGGGCGCACGGGTAGGCTCCATCGGTGTGCGAGCGGTCACGATATCGGCACCGGGCGGTCCAGCGAAACTCACCCCATCCCACGTAAACCTAGAGAAACCGGGCGTCGGGCACGTCCTGATCGACGTGGCGGCGGCCGGGATCAACCGGGCTGACCTGCTGCAACGGTCCGGACACTACCCTGCTCCAGCCGGTGCTCCCGAATGGCCGGGTCTGGAGATCTCGGGTACCGTCCGCGGCCTCGGCCCCGGGGTGACCACCTGCGCCGTCGGCGACGAGGTCGTGGCGCTGCTCGAGGGCGGCGGGTACGCGGAGCAGGTCGTGGTCCGCGCCACGCAGGTGCTGCCCGCGCCGCAGGGCGTCGACCTCGTCGACGCGGCCGCGCTGCCGGAGGCGGTGGCGACCGCCTGGACCAACCTCGTCGACACGGCCCGGCTGCGCGCCGGCGACCACCTGCTCGTGCAGGGCGGGTCGGGCGGGGTCGGCAGCGTCGCGGTGCAGCTCGCCGCCGCGCTCGGCGCCCACGTCGTCGCCACCGCCGGCGGCCCGGAGCGCGTCGCCCGCTGCCTGGAGCTGGGGGCCGAGGTCGCCGTCGACCACCGCACCGACGACGTGGTCGAGGCCGTGCGTGCCGCCACCGACGGGCGCGGGGCCGACGTCGTGCTCGACGTGCTGGGCGCCGGCGGCCTGCGCGACAACGTGCGGGCGCTCGCCCCCGGCGGGCGGCTCGTCGTCATCGGCCTGCAGAAGGGCGCCCGCGGGGAGGTCGACCTCGGTGCGCTCATGGCCAAGCGCGCCTGGGTGACGGGGACGCTGCTGCGGGTGCGCACCCCGCAGGAGAAGGCCGACATCCTCGCCGCCGTCCGCGAGCACGTCTGGCCGATGGTGGCCGACGGGCGGCTGCGGCCCGTGGTGCACGCCCGGCTGCCGCTCGACGACGCCGCCCGCGCGCACGAGCTGATGGAGTCGGGCGAGGTGTTCGGCAAGGTGCTGCTGGTGCCCTGACCTCGACGCCGTCCAGGCGGGTCGCCACCGGCGACGCCCGCCGTCGCCGGTGGCGGCCCTCTGGGCCAGACTGGGAGGCATGAGCGGCAGCGACCCGAACGACCGCAGCGACGAGACGACGAGCCCGACGGGAGGCCCGCGCGTGGTGCTGCCCGACGGGAGCGACGCCCCGGCGCGTCGCGGCACGGCCGCCGCGGACGAGCCCCGGCCGGACGACCTGCCGCACGGGGAGCCGGACGACGAGCCGGGCGAGGAGACCTCGCGGATCGAGGAGCCGGCCAAGGTCATGCGCATCGGTGCCATGATCAAGCGGCTGCTCGACGAGGTCCGGGACGCCCCGCTCGACGACGCGGCCCGCACGCGGCTGGCCGAGATCCACGAGCGGTCCCTCGCAGAGCTCGAGGACGGCCTCTCCCCCGACCTCGTCGAGGAGCTGCACCGCATCGCGCTCCCGTTCTCCGACGACGCCGCCCCCTCGGACGCGGAGCTCCGGGTCGCGCAGGCGCAGCTCGTGGGGTGGCTCGAGGGCCTCTTCCACGGGATCCAGACCGCGCTGGTCGCCCAGCAGATGGCCGCCCAGGCCCAGCTGTCGCAGATGCGCCGCGCCCTGCCCCCGGGCGCGCACCCGGCGCCCTTCGGGCCGGGCGGCCCGGGCGGGCAGGGCGGCCCGCCGTCGGGCCACGGGCACGAGCGGCCCGAGGACGGCCGCCCGTCACCGGGTCAGTACCTGTAGCCCCGCACGACCGGCCGAGGCCGGACGATCAGGTCCGCGCCGTCATCACGATCGCGCCCGAGACCAGCGCCAGCCCGACGATCTCGGGCCAGGTCGGCAGCTGGCGCAGGACGACCGCGCCGACGACGGCGGCCGTGGCGGGCAGCAGCGCGAGGAGGACCGCGAACGTCGCCGTCCCCAGCCGGCGCAGCACCACCTGGTCGAGCACGTAGGGCACCACCGACGAGCAGACGGCGACGACCAGCAGGAACAGCAGCAGGCCCGGGTCGACGACGACCTCCGGCACCGAGGCGCCGAAGAACGGTGCGAAGACGAGCGCCCCCACGGCCATGCCCACCGCGAGCCCGTCGACGCCGGAGCCCGCCCCGGCGACCCGCTTGCCGAGCACGACGTAGCCGGCCCAGAAGGCCGCGGCGGCGAGTGCCGCCGCGAGCCCGATCAGCACGTCCTCGCGCGGCAGGCCGGAGTCGAGCGTGACCCCGGCGAGGAGGACGACGCCGCCGCCCGCGACGAGGATGGCCGCCCGCTCGCGCCAGCCGCGGCCGGTGACGGCCGCGACCACCACCGGGCCGAGGAACTCCATCGCGACGACGACCCCCAGCGGCAGATGACCGATGGCGATGTAGAAGGCGATGTTCATCGCGGCGAGGACGACACCGAACATCCCCGCGCCGACGAGCTCGCGGCGCCCCGGCCGGCGGCGCCAGGGCCGGCGCCACGCCAGGAGCACGACCGCGGCGAGCACGATGCGCCACCAGCCCACCGCCGGGGCCCCCAGCTGCGCGAACAGCCCGACCGCGACGGCCGCGCCGGCGTACTGCGTGAGCCCGGAGACGACGAACAGGGCCGGAGCCGGGACCCGGTCCAGGCCCGTGGCGGGGCGAGCGGTGGGGATCGGCACCACGGGAGCATACGGGCGCTGCGCCGGGGCGTCGCCCCAGCGTCCGGGCCGAGGGTCGGCCCTCACGGACGCCTGGGAAAAACATGAAGGAAGTGTGATGGGATCCTGGACGCCATGTGCCGGAGGCCCTACGCTCTGGCGCGGCGCCGACCGGCGCCACCCTGCGACGTCGCCGACGTCTCGACCGATGAGGTAGCCACCCGATGTCACTCCCGGACGCAGTCAAGTCCGTCCTGTCCCAGTACGCCTCGTTCTCGGGGCGCGCGCGCCGCTCCGAGTACTGGTTCTGGGCCCTGTCCTTCCTGATCCTCGAGATCGTGCTGCTGATCCCGCTGGGCATCGTCATGGCCCAGTCGGTCGACCCCGAGACGATGACCTACGGCGCCGGCGCCTCCGTCGCCTACGGCATCTTCTCCCTGGTCATGCTGGCGCTCGTCCTGCCGACGCTCGCCGTGACGGTCCGCCGCCTCCACGACCAGGACAAGTCCGGGTTCTTCTGGTTCATGGGGCTCATCCCGGTCGCGGGCCCGATCATCATGCTGGTCTTCATGGCGTCCGACGGCACGCCTGGGCCGAACCGCTTCGGGCCCAGCCCCAAGGCCGTGGACGCCCCCGCCGTCCCCGCGCCGCAGCCGGCGGTCTGACGCACCACCCCGCTCGACGACGGCGGCCCGGGCAGCGTGCCCGGGCCGCCGTCGTCGTCTCGGCGCGTGCTCGGCGCATGGTCGGCTCGCGTCGGCTCGTGCGCCGGGCTCAGCCCTTGACCGCGCCGGCGAGCATGCCGCGCACGAAGTAGCGCTGCAGCGCGATGAACACGATCAGCGGCACGATCATCGAGATGAACGCGCCGGCGGTGAGGATGTGCCAGTCGCCGCCGCGCGAGCCGGCCATCTCCGCCACGGCCACCGTCAGGGGCCGGTACGGGGTGTCGGTGAAGGTCAGGCCGACGAGCAGGTCGTTCCACACCCACAGGAACTGGAAGATCCCGAACGACGCGATCGCCGGCACCAGCAGCGGGAAGAGCACCCGGAAGAAGATCTTCACGTGCCCGGCGCCGTCGACGCGCGCGGCCTCGACCAGCGACGGCGGGATGTCCTTCATGAAGTTGTGCAGCAGGAAGATCGCCAGCGGCAGCGCGAAGATCGAGTGCGACAACCAGACGGTCCAGAAGGTGCCGTTCACGCCGGCGTCGACGTAGTCCGACAGCAGCGGGACGAGCGCCACCTGCAGCGGCACCACCTGCAGCGAGAACACGGCGACGAACAGGAAGTTGCGCCCGGGGAACTTGATCCAGGCGAACGCGTACGCCGCGAGCAGCGCCAGCGTGATCGGGATGAGCACGCCCGGGATGGTGATGACGAACGAGTTGACGAAGAACGTCGACAGGTCGTTGCTGTTCCCGTACAGCGCCTCGTTGTAGTTGTCCATCGTGAACTCGGCGTTGCCGGTGAAGACCGTCCACCAGCCGCTGCGCCGGATGTCGCTCTCGGGCCGGAACGACGTCACGAACAGGCCGATGGACGGGATCGTCCACAGGAGGGCGATGACGATCGCGACGCCGGACGCCCACGGCGAGCTCAGCCGCCCCTTGGTGGCGATGGCGCGCTTCTCGAGCCGGGAGAGCTTGCGCGGTGCACCGCGGGCGTCGTCGTCGACCGCCGTACCCGCGACGGACTGGCCCGGGGTGGGGGTGGTGGTCATCGGATCTCCTCCGACTTGCGCATCTGCCGCACGTTGTACGCGATGATCGGGATCACCAGCACGAACAGGACCACGGCGAGCGCCGCCGCCAGCCCCTGGTTCCCCTGGCGGAACGCCTGCGTGTAGAACTCGTTGGCCACCACCTGGGTGCCGAACTGACCGCCTGTCATCGTCCGCACGATGTCGAACGCCTTGAGCGTGCCCATCGCGATCGTCGTGAGGACGACGACCAGTGCGGGCCGGATGCTGGGCACCGTGATGTAGCGGAACATCCCGAAGCCGTGCAGCCCGTCGAGGCGGGCCGCCTCCGTGATGTCGTCCGGGATCGCCTTGATCGCCGCCGACAGCACCGTCATCGCGAACCCGGTCTGGATCCAGATCATCACCACGATGAGGAACCCGGAGTTCCAGGGCTGCCCGATGAGGAACTGCTGGGGTGGGATGCCCAGCCACACCAGCAGCTGGTTGAGCAGGCCGATCTGGTTGACGCCCGGCTGGTCGGGGCGGAACTCGTAGACGAACTTCCAGATGATCGACGCGCCCACCATCGAGATCGCCATCGGCACGAAGACGAGCGCCTTGGCGAGCTTCTCGAAGCGGGTGCGGTCGACCAGCACGGCGTACGCCAGGCCGATGATCGTGCTCAGCAGCGGGGCGAGGATCACCCACGCCGCGGTGACGAGCAGGACCTTCTGGAACTGCCCCTCGGTGAACGCCCGCAGGTAGTTGTCGAAGCCGATGAACTCCGAGCCGGTGCGGTCGAAGAAGGACTGCCACAGCGTGATCAGCCCGGGCCGCACCAGGCCGTACGCGAGGAACGCGAGCGGCACACCCACGAACCCGAGGGCGACCACCCACGCGGGGACCCGCTTGGGACGGTCCACGGCGAACAGGATCACGCCCATCACCACGACGAACACGGCGACCGCGACGAGCATCACCGCGAACTTCTCGACCGCGCTGCCGGGTTCCAGCAACCAGGTCATCGACGACCTCCTCCGAGAGTCAGGAACACCTCAGGTCCGTCCGGGCGCGCCGGCCGCGTGGCTCGGGGCGCCCGGACGGACCTGTCGCGTCACTTCGGCCAGTTGTTCTCGACCTGCGTGGTGACCTCTTCGGTCGTGGCTCCCGTCAGCCAGTTGACGATGGCGGTCCAGAACGAGCCGGCACCGACCTCGCCGGGCATCAGGTCCGAGCCGTCGAACGCCTGGTAGGAGTTCGGGTCGTTGAGCTGCTCCACGACGAACTTGTCGAACTCCGTCGACAGGTTCTCCGGGTCCAGCCCGCTGTTCGCGCTCACCCAGCCGCCGTCGGGCGTGTTGAGCGCCTTCTGGTTGGCCCAGTCCGCGCTCGAGAGGTAGGTCTGGAAGGCCTGCACCTCGGGCCGGTCGGCGAACGCGGCGACGAACTCGCCGCCCACGAGCATCGGCTTGACGTCGGTCTGGTCGGTGGGCAGGTAGAAGGCGAAGACGTCGCCGTCCTCGGAGACCTCCGTGCCCTCCGGCCACTGCGTCTGGTAGAAGTTCGCGGCGCGGTGCATCCAGCAGGTGCCGTCGAGGATCGGCGTGCCGGCGTCCGTCCACGACTGGGTGGCGATGGAGTCCACGCCGCCCAGGCCCGCGTTCACGAAGTCCGGGTTCTTGAGGATCTCGCCGGCCGCGTCCCACGCCTCGACGTACTGCGGGTCGTTGAACGGCTTGGCGTGGCTGTACCACTGCTCGTAGGCCTCACCGTCCGTGGTGCGCAGCACCACGTCCTCGATGAAGTCCGTGCCCGGCCAGCCGGTGGCGTCGCCGGACTCGACGCCGGCGCACCACACGGGCCCGCCGGTGTCGCTGCGGATCTGCTCGGTGAGGTCCATCATCTCGGTCCACGTCTGCGGGATCTCGTAGCCCGCGTCGGCGAACGCCTGCGGCGAGTACCAGACGAACGACTTGGCGTTCGCGCCGAGGGGCGCCGCGTAGAACGTGTCGTCGACCGTGCCGTAGCCCTTCCACGTCTCGCTGAAGAACTCGTCCACGTTGGCCGCCGTCGCGTCGGGCGCGGGCTTGATGACGTCCGGGTAGTCGTTGACGATCGTGTTGAGCAGGCCCGGCTGCGGCAGGTACGCGATGTCGGGCGCGTTGCCCGCCTTGATGCGCACCTGGAGCTGCGCCTCGAACTCGCGCGACCCCTCGTACTCGACGGTGACGCCCGTGCACTCCTCGAAGGCGTCGTAGGAGTCCTCCTGGGACTTCTGCTCGGGCTCGACGATCGAGGTGTAGACGGTGACCGTCTTGCCCTCGAGGTCGCCGAACTCGTCGTAGGCGGCGCAGTCGATCTCCGCGGAGGAGGCGGTCGTCTCGCCGCCCTCCTCCGCGACGCCGCCCTCGCCGTCAGGGTCGCTGCACGCGGCGAGCACGAGCGCGAGGCCCGCACCGCCCGCTGCCAGCACCAGCGCGCGTCGCCGCGCGGCCGTCGTTCGTCTGGTCATGCCAAGCTCCTCCACTGCGTCGTGGTCCGGCCGATCGCCGGCAGGGCGTCAGCCGTCGGACCCATGGCCCCCATGGCACGGATCCTTCCTCCTCCCAGAGTCGACCGCACCTGGACCCCCCGGTGCAAGTTCCGGCAACTCGTTTCATGGTCACGACTCGATGACGATCCGTGACACCCTTGGAGCAGCAACGCCCTTGTCACGCCCTACGCCACCGGAAGGACCGCCATGATCGAGCTGAGGAGCCCGCGCGAGATCGAGGAGATGCGCCCCGCGGGACGCTTCGTCGCCGACGTGCTCACCGCCGTGCGCGACGCCGCGGGCGTCGGGGTGAACCTGCTCGAGCTGGACGCGCTGGCCCACCGGATGATCAAGGACCGCGGCGCCGAGTCCTGCTACATCGACTACCACCCGTCCTTCGGCGCGATGCCGTTCGGCAAGGTCATCTGCACCTCGGTCAACGACGCGGTCCTGCACGGCCTGCCCCACGACTACGTCCTGCGCGACGGCGACCTGCTGAGCATCGACTTCGCCGCGTCCGTCGACGGCTGGGTGTCCGACTCCGCGGTCTCCTTCGTCGTCGGCGGCTCGCCGACCCCGGAGCGTGCCGCGGGCGACGCGAAGCTCATCCGCACCACCGAGGAGGCCCTGGCGGCCGGCATCGCCGCCGCGCAGCCCGGCAGGAAGACCGGCGACATCTCCGCCGCCATCGCCGCCGTCGCGCGCGACGCCGGCTACTCGATCAACACCGACTTCGGCGGCCACGGCGTCGGGCGCACCATGCACGGCGACCCGCACATCCCCAACGACGGTCGCGCCGGGCGCGGGTTCCCGCTGCGGCCCGGGCTCGTCATCGCCGTCGAGCCCTGGTTCCTCGAGACCACGGACGAGATCTACACCGACCCCGACGGCTGGACGCTCCGGTCCGCCGACGGCTCCCGCGGCGCGCACAGCGAGCACACCATCGCCATCACCGCCGACGGCCCGCTCGTCCTCACGGCCCGCTGACACGCCGCTGACCCGTCACGCACGGGTGCGGTGGTGCGGGCCCCCGGACCACCGCACCCGTCAGGACAGTGAGCGGTCAGGGCAGGGAGCGCAGGACGGCGACGGCGCCGTCCTCGTCGATGCTCCCGGTGACCTCGTCGGCCGCGCCGCGCACGACGTCGTCCGCGTGGCCCATCGCGACGCCGCGCGCCGCCCACCGCAGCATGTCGACGTCGTTGTGCCCGTCGCCGACGGCGACCGTGGCACCCGGGTCGACGCCGAGGCGCTCGCGCAGCCGCTCCAGCGCCGACGCCTTCGTGACGCCGCGGGGCGCGACGTCCATCCACGCCGTCCACCCGACCGCGTAGGTGACGTCGTCCAGCCCGATCCGGGCCGCCATCGCGCTGAACTGGTCGGGCGTGTGCTCCGGGCTGCGGACGATGACGCGGGTCACCTCCCTCGCCCAGAGCTGGTCGAAGTCGACGACCTGGTGCTCGCCGTCCAGCTCGCCGTCGGGGAACAGGGCGTTGAGCCGGAAGCCCACCCCGATGTCCTCGACGGCGAACCGTGCACCCGGCAGCTCGTCGCGCAGCAGGCGCAACGCCGGCTCGGGGTCGAACGTGCGCACCTGGTCGAGCTCCCAGCCCCGCGGCAGGGCCGGGTCGAGCCGCACCGTCACCGCGCCGTTGGAGCACACCATCCAGCCCGACGTGATGCCCAGCAGCTCGGCGACGGGCGTCATCGCGGTGAGCGACCGGCCCGAGGCGAGCACCACGTGGTGCCCGGACGCCTGCGCCGCCGCCGCCGCGTGCTGCACGTCGGCGGAGAGCACGCCGTCGTGCGTCAGCAGCGTGCCGTCGATGTCCAGGCCGACGAGATGGCTCTCCGCCGGCCCGGCCGGCGCGGGCTCGACCCGGGACCCGGCCGCCGAGGGCTCGACCGCGCTGCTCATGCGACCGGCTCGAGCACCTCGAGCCCGCCGAGGTACGGGCGCAGCCCCTCGGGGACGCGCACCGAGCTGTCGGCCTGCTGGTGGTTCTCCAGGATCGCCACGATCCAGCGCGTGGTGCCGAGCGTGCCGTTCAGCGTCGCGACGGGGCGGGTGGTGCCGTCCGCCGTGCGCTCGCGCACCGCCAGCCGGCGGGCCTGGAACGTGGTGCAGTTCGACGTCGACGTGAGCTCGAGGAAGCGCTCCTGCGTGGGCAGCCAGGCCTCGCAGTCGAACTTCCGCGCGGCCGACGTGCCCAGGTCGCCCGCCGCGGTGTCGATCACCCGGTACGGCAGCTCGACCTTCGCGAGCATCGCCTCCTCCCACGCCAGCAGTCGCTGGTGCTCGGCCGCCGCCTCCTCGGGAGGGCAGTAGCTGAACATCTCGACCTTGTGGAACTGGTGGACGCGGATGATGCCGCGCACGTCCTTGCCGTGCGAGCCCGCCTCGCGCCGGTAGCAGGCGCTCCAGCCCGCGTACCGCCGGGGTCCGTCCGAGAGGTCGATGATCTCGTCGGCGTGGTAGCCCGCGAGCGCCACCTCCGACGTGCCCACCAGGTACTGGTCGTCCTTCTCCAGGTGGTAGACCTCGTCCGCGTGGCTGCCGAGGAAGCCCGTGCCGCGCATGGTGTCCGGCTTGACGAGCGTCGGCGTGATCATGGGTGTGAAGCCCGCGGCGACCGCCTGGTCCATGGCCGCGTTCAGCAGCGCGAGCTCGAGCCGCGCGCCGATCCCGGTGAGGAAGTAGAACCGGGCGCCGGACACCTTCGCGCCCCGGGCCATGTCGATGGCGCGCAGGCCCTCGCCGAGCTCGAGGTGGTCGCGGGGCGCGAAGCCCTCGGCGGCGAAGTCGCGGATGGTGCCCTCGTGTCGCAGCACCTCGAAGTCCTCCTCGCCGCCGGCGGGCGCGCCGTCGACGACGTTCGGGATGCGGTAGAGCAGCCCGTCGACCTCGCGCTCGGCCTGGGCCGCGTCGGACTGGCGGGCCTTGACCTGCTCCGCGAGGTGCTTCGTGCGCGTCAGCAGCTCGGCCTTCTCGTCGCCGGAGGCCTGCGCCACCTGCTTGCCCAGCGCCTTCTGCTCGGCGCGCAGCGTCTCGTAGTCCGTGAGGGACGAACGGCGGCGGGCGTCGGCGTCGAGCGCCGCGTCGACGAGGGCGGGGTCGTCGCCGCGGGCCTGCTGGCTCGCGCGGACGACGTCGGGGTTGTCGCGCAGGAGGCGGAGATCGATCACGCCCGCCAGCCTAACCGCCGGGCCCCGCGGCGCCGCGCGAATTCCGGCGCCGGCGGCGACCCGGCGGCGCGAGCCGCACGGCCTCGGCGCGGGCGGGAGGACCTCGGCGGGTCGGGACCGGGGTTTCGGCATAGGTTGCCCTCATGCCGTGGGGAGTCTGGATCGGGATCGTCGCACTGGTCGTCGCTCTCGCCGCGCTCGGGGTCGCGCTGCTGCTCTGGCGTCGGGCGCATGCGCGCACGTCGGCGCCCGAGACGACGCCCGACGACGACGCCGAGGCCGGGGTGCGCCTCGCCGTCGTCATCAACCCGTCGAAGGAGGGTGCCGCCGACGTGCGCGCGACGGTCGAGCGCGTGTGCGCCGACGCCGCGATGCCCACCCCCCGGTTCTACGAGACCACCATGGACGACCCCGGCACCGGCCAGGCCCGCGCGGCGCTCGCCGACGGCGCGGAGGTGGTGGTGGCCGCCGGCGGCGACGGGACCGTGCGTGCCGTCGCGGAGGCGCTGACGGGCACGGGCCGCGCCATGGGGCTGCTCCCCGTCGGCACCGGCAACCTCCTGGCCCGCAACCTCGACATCCCGCTCACCTCGGTGGCGGACGCGCTGGCCGTCGTGCTGGGCGGCCGCGACCGCACCATCGACGTCGGCCGGGCGCGCGTCACCGAGTTCGCCCCCGACGCCGAGCTGCCCGACGACCCCGACGCCACGCACGTCTTCCTCGTCATCGCCGGCCTGGGCTTCGACGCGGCGATGGTCGCGGACGCCGACGACCAGCTCAAGGCCCGGGTCGGCTGGGTGGCGTACTTCCTGGCCGGCGCCCGGCACCTGCACGGGCGCCGCATGCGCGCCACGATCCGCCTCGACGACGGCGAGGCGGTCGAGGCCCGGCTGCGCAGCGTCATGGTCGGCAACTGCGGGCGGCTGCCCGGCGGGATCACCCTGCTGCCGGACGCGATCATCGACGACGGGGAGCTCGACGTCGCCGCGATCGACACGCGCGGCGGGCTCGCCGGGTGGGCGCAGCTGCTGGGCGAGGTCGTCGCGCAGGGCCTGGGCGTGCGCAACGACCTGCCCGGCAAGATCGGCCGCATCGACCACATCCGCGCCAAGCGGGCCGTCGTCCGCGTCGACGGGGGCGAGCAGGCGCAGGTCGACGGCGACCCCCTCGGCCGTGCCGTGGAGCTCGAGACGTGGGTGGACCCGTCCGCCCTCGTCGTGCGGACCGGCTGACGCCGCAGCGCAACCGCAGGCGTCAGCCGCACCACAACCGCTGACGCCATCGGCGCTACGGAGGGGTGGGGGCCGAGGGCTGATCGCGTGAACGTCCGGGGGCGACGACGGCACGGGCCGGGCCGCGGGGACGCCCCCGCATAGGCTGGCCTGCGTGATCAGCCCTGCCCGCACGCTCTCGGCCGCCCGTGCCCCCCGCACCCTCGTGGTCCTCGCGGGCGTGGCGGCGGTGCTGCTCCTGCTGCTCACCACGCTCGCCGGCGCCGCGCGGGCGACGGCCGGCACGCTGTCGGCTCCTGCGGGATCGGCGGGCGCGGCGGGTTCAACGAGCACGGCGGGCACGGCCCGGGCCGCCGGCGACGCGGCGCCGGACACCCCGCTGGTCGTCGCGGGCGTGGCGGGGCTGCAGTGGTCGGACGTGGACGCGGGCCGCACGCCGAACCTGTGGCGGCTCATCGGCGGCGGGTCCGTCGCGTCGGTCGCCGTGCGCACGATCACGCCGACGTGCCCGCTCGACGCGTGGCTGACGTTCTCCGCCGGCGCCAAGGTCGTGGCCCAGGGCGACGACGACGCGACGCCGTCCGGCGTCGACCCCGACCAGGAGGAAGGCGCCGACGCCGCGGACGCGCAGGACGGCGACGCAGCGCGCGGGTGCCCGACGCTGCCGGCGCCGGCCGCGACGCAGGGCGACGCCGTGCCCGCGCACGTGCCCGGCTGGTCCGACCTCACGACCACGGACCCGGTGCTGCCCGCGACCGCCGAGCCGGGCGCGCTCGGCGACCTCACCGACGTCGCCGGCACGTGCGCGACGGCGGTGGGCCCGGGGGCGGCGGTCGCGCTCGCCGACGCGGGCGGCAGCGTGCCGCGCTACCTGTCCGACCCCGGGCAGCTCACGGCGGAGCACGTGGCGGCCTGCCCGGCCACCGTCGTCGACCTGGGCGAGCTGCCCGACGCCGCCGGCAAGCGCAGCAGCGCCGTCCAGGAGCTCGACGCCCAGGTCGGCCGGCTCTCGCAGCTGCTGCCGGGCGGCGGCCGCCTGGTCGTCGCGGGCGTCTCCGACACGCCGCTCGGCCCGTCGGACCTGCAGGTCGTCGTCGACTGGACCGCCCCCGGCGGGCGGGCGACCTGGCTCACGTCGACGTCGTCCCGCTGGGTCGGCGTCGTGGTGCTGGCCGACCTGTCGGCGACCATCGCCGACGCCGTGACCGGCGGCGGGCTCTCCGGCACGGCGCCCGAGGACGAGGCGGACGAGGGCGACGGCGCCGCCGACGACGCCGAGCCCGACCCCCTCACCGAGGCGCTCGCCCCCTTCACCGGATCGCCGCTGGAACGCGGCGACGACCGCCGCATCTCCGTGGCGCGCACGGTGGAGAACCGCCAGTACCTGAGCGTGCTCACCGACACCGTGCCGCGCCTGTCCCCGCTCCTGGTGGGCCTCGTGGTGCTGGCCGACGTCGCGGTGGTCGCGGCCCTGCTCCTCGCACGCCGACGGGCCACGCCGGGCTCCCGGGGCCCGTCGCCGTCCCCTGCCCCCTCCGGCCTCCGCATCGGGACCGCCCTGCTCGTGGTCGCGTCGAGCCTGCCCGTGGCGGCGTCGCTCGCGACGCTGTCGCGCTGGTGGGCCTGGCCGTCGCCCGTGATGACGCTCGTCCTGTCGCTGACGGTGGCGGCCCTGGTCGCGGCGCTGGTCGCGTGGGCCGCCCGCCGGCTCCTGCCGCCGTCCCCGTGGCGGCTGACGACGTGCCTCGCCGGCGTCACCTGGCTGGTGCTCACGGTCGACGGCCTCACCGGCACGACCCTCCAGCAGGGGTCGCTGCTCGGCCCCGCGCCGTCGCTCGGCGCACGGTTCTACGGCTTCTCGAACACGGTCTTCGCCGTCTACGCGGTGGCGGGGATCGTCCTGGCGGCCGGGCTCGCGGCCGTCCTGCGCGCCCGGGGCCGGGGCCGGATCGTGGCCGCGTGGGCTGCGGGCGCGGTGGGCGTCGTGACGGTCCTCGTCGACGGGCTGCCCCCGTTCGGTGCCGACCTGGGCGGGATCCTCGCGCTGGTGCCCGGCTTCGCGGTGCTCGTGCTCGGCGTCGCCGGCGTCCGCGTGACGTGGCGGCGGGCGCTGCTGGTCGGTGCGGGCACCGTCGCCGTGGTCGCCGTCGTCGCCGTCGTGGACTGGTGGGCCGGCGGCGGCAGCAGCCACCTGGGCGGCTTCGTGCAGTCGGTCGTCGACGGCCGGGCGCTCAGCGTCGTGGCGGGCAAGGCCGCGGGCGCCTGGGCGACGGTCGCGAACCCGGCCGGCGCGGCCGCGCTGGCCGTCTGCGGTGTGGCGGCGTGGGCGGTGCTCGCCCCCTCCCGCGCCCGGCTCGAGGGCGTCGCCGCGGCGTACCGCGGCGACGCGATGCTGCGCCGGCTCGTCGTGGCCCTCGTCGTCACCGCCGCCGTCGGCACCCTGCTCAACGACTCCGGCATCGCGGTCGCGTTCCTCGTGCTCGTGCTGGCCCTGCCCGTGGTGCTCGCCGGACGGCTGGAGCACGCGGCCGGGCAGGAGGCCGGGCAGCGGGCCGGGCAGGCCGCCCCGGCGACCCGCGAGCCCGGGATCCGGCGCATGCCGACGATCCTGCTCACCGTGAGCGGGACCGCGCTCGTGCTGCTGCTGCTCGCCTCCCAGGTGATGTCCGCGGCGGGCCTGCGCTCGGAGTCGGACGCCGCGCAGGCGGGCGCGCAGGTCGCCCCCACGCGCGCGGACACGGTCGCGACCGACGGGCCCCTCGTCGTCGTCGGCACGACCGGCGTGCGGTGGGACGACGTCGCCGAGGGGCGCGCGCCCACCCTGCACCGGCTGCTCGCCGACGGCGCGGGCGCGGGCGGCATCGCGCAGCCGACGGGCTCCGCGAGCCGGTGCGTCGTGGGGGGCTGGCTGGCCCTGTCGGCCGGCACGCTCACCGAGGTCGCGACCGAGCGGGCGCCGGACGGGACCTGGGCCTGCCCGAGCCCGCGGCCCGAGCCCGCGGGCGACGGCGCCACGGTCGCCGGCTGGCCGGGGCTGGTCGACCTCCAGCAGGGGTCCACCTACCAGGCCCGGCTGGGCTCGCTCGGGTCCCAGCTCGCCCCCGCCACCTGCGCGACCGCCGTCGGCCCCGGCGCGGCGCTGGCGCTCGCCGGGCCGGACGGCGACGTCGCGCGGTACCGCGACCTCGACGCCGCCCTGGCCCCGGGTGCCGACGCGTACGACTGCCCCATCACCGTGGTGGACGCGGGCGACGCCACGTCGCCCCCGGTGGACCCGGAGCTGACCGGGGACGAGGCGCGGGCGGCCCGCGAGGACGTGCACGCCGACCGCCTGCGGTCCGTCGACGACACGGTGCGCCGCGTGCTCGCCGCCACCCCGGACGACGCGACCGTGCTGGTCGCCGACCTCGCCGGCACCCCCGGCACCCGCCCGGTGCTCGGCGCCGCGCTCGCCCGGGCCGCGTCCGGCGGACCCGACCAGCCGCGCTTCCTCACGAGCGCCGCGACCCGCACCGACGGCGTCGCTCGCGTCCTCGACGTCCCCGCGACCGTGCTCGGCGCCGCCGGGATCACGCCGGCGGCGCCCGTCCAGGACACGCCCCTCGCGTGGGGCTCCCCGCGCCCCGCGGACTCGGCGTCGTCGGCCACGTCCCTCGCCGACCTGACCGAGCTCGACCACGTGCGCCGCGCGGTGTACACGTCGTTCGTCGACGCACCGCTGTACGCGGGACTGGCTCTCGCGGGGGCCTGCCTGCTGCTCGGGCCCCGCTCGGCCCGGGCGCGGACGGCCCGCGAACGGGCCCGCTGGCGCACGGCGTGGGGCTGGGCCCGCGGCGCCGCCCTGGTGCTGGCCGCGATGCCCAGCGCCGCGTTCCTCGTGTCGCTCACGGGGTGGTGGCACATCGACCAGCCGATGGTCGCCGTCGTCGCGTCCACCGTGGGGGCCACCGCCGTCGTGGCGGCGCTGGGTGCGCTCGCGCCGCGACGACCGGTGTGGCTCGGGCCCAGCATCCTCGCGGGCATCGCTTTCGTCGTGCTCACCCTGGACGCCTTCATCGGGACGCCGCTCAACCGGGCGAGCCCGCTGGGCTCCGCCCCCACCTTCGGGGCGCGCTTCTACGGGTTCGGCAACCCGACCTTCTCCGTGTACGCCGTCGCGGCCCTCGTGGTCGCGGCGGGGATCGCGCAGTGGCTGGTGCACCGCGGCCGCCGCGGTGCCGCGGCGGCCGTCGTGGCGGGGATCGGCGTGGTGACGATGGTCGTCGACGTGTGGCCCACCCTGGGCGCCGACCTCGGCGGCGGGCTCGTCGTCGTGCCCGCGTTCGCGGTGCTCGGGCTCGCCGCCTCCGGCGCCCGGCTCACCTGGCGCCGCTTCTTCGGGGTGGCCGCGGCCGGCGTCGCCGCCGTGGCGGCCGTCGGCGTGCTCGACTGGATGCGGCCCGCGGACGAGCGCTCGCACCTGGGGCGCTTCGTCGGCCAGGCGATCGACGGCGAGGCGTGGGAGACGCTGTGGCGCAAGGCCGGCTACGCCGCACGGTCGCTGCTCGGCGGGGTACCGGTCTGGCTCACCCTCCTGGTGCTGGTGGCGTGCGCCCTGCTGCTGTTCGCGCCCGGGCGGTTCACCCCGCGCTGGTTCGCCGTCACCGAGGAGGCGTGGCCGCTGCTGCGCCCGACCGTGCTCGCGGTGTGGATCGTGTGCGTGGCCGGCTCGGTCGTCAACGACTTCGGGGCGCGGATCGCGGTGATCGCCCTCGTGCCCGCGGTCCCGCTGCTCACCGCCGCCGTGCTGCACGCGCGGTGGCCGGAGCCCTACCCGGCGGAGGTGGGCTCCTCCGCCGAGGATCCCGTGGATCCCGCAGAGCCGGCCGTGGAGCCCGTGGACGCCGGCTCCGGTTCCCGACCGGGGCCCCTGCCGGGGAGGTAGACGGAGGTCTCGGGCTCCGGGTGCTGGCGCGCCCGGACGACGAACAGCGCGACCCCCAGCGCGATCGCCACGAGCGACGTCCAGATGTTGGCCGGGACGCCGAGCGGCGCGTTGCTCGTGGGGTCGATGCGGACCGCCTCCAGCCAGCTGCGCCCGAGGCCGTACCAGACCAGGTACAGCGCGAACAGCCGGCCCCAGCGCAGCCCGTACCCCGGCTCGCCGACGGCGTCCGCCCTGACCTCGCCACGCCGGCGTGCCAGGCGCTCGACGAGCAGCAGCACGGCGACACCGAGGAGGTTCCACAGCATCTCGTACAGGAAGATCGGGTGGAACAGGGTCGCGTCGGGGTGGCCCGCCACCGCGCCGTCGATCTCCAGGCCCCACGGCAGCGTCGTCGGCGCGCCGTACAGCTCCTGGTTCACATAGTTGCCGAGGCGCCCCACGGCCTGCGCCGCGAGCATGGCGGGGGCGAGCGCATCGGCGAACGACCAGAACCGCAGCCCCGCACGCCGGCACCCGATCCACACGCCGAGCGCCCCGCCGAGCAGGGCGCCGTAGATCGCGATGCCCCCGTCCCAGACGCGCACCCACTCCCAGTAGCCCCAAGGCCCCGTGCCGTCCGTGTAGTCGCCCAGGTGGGTGAGCACGTGGTAGATCCGCGCGACGACGATGCCCAGCGGGACGGCCCAGAAGACGACGTCGAGCGTCACCTCGCGGTCGGCGCCGCGCGCGACGAGCCGCCGGTGGGTGACGTACGTGGCCAGGGCGATGGCCGCCAGCAGGCACAGCGCATAGGTGTGGACGGTCAGCGGCCCCAGGGAGAACTGGGACCACGACGGGTCGGGGCTGGGGATGGACGCGGTGATCCCCGCTGCGGCCGGCATGGCCCCGAATCTACCCCCCGCCCGTCGGCGCCGGTCACGGGGCCGGTCGCAGGGCCGGTCGCAGGGCCGGTCGCAGGGCCGGTCGTCAGGTCAGTGGCCGGCGCCGAGGTTGCCGCCGAGCCGGTCGAGCCGCGCCGCGCTGTCGGCGTCGAGGCCACGGAAGGTCACGACCTTGCCGTGCGCGGCGTACTTGTGCTGGACGGCGTCCAGCGCGGCGACGGTCGAGGCGTCCCACACGTGCGCGTTCGACATGTCGATGACGACGCGCCCCGGGTCCGCGGTGTAGTCGAACTGGTAGACGAGGTCGTTCGAGGAGGCGAAGAACAGCTCGCCGTCCACGGCGTACACCCGCTCGTCGTCGGCGTCGGAGGCGTCCAGGCGGGTGACGGTCGTCAGGTGCGACACCCGCTGCAGGAACAGCACCGCGGCGACGGCCACGCCGACGACGACGCCGTAGGCGAGGTTGTGCGTGACCACGGTGACGACGACGGTCGCCAGCATGACCGCGGTCTCCGACCTCGGCATCCGCCGCAGCGTGGACGGCCGGACCGAGTGCCAGTCGAACGTGCCGACCGCCACCATGATCATCACGGCCACGAGCGCCGCCATCGGCATGATCGCGACCACGTCGCCGAGCCCGACGACGAGGACGAGCAGGAACACGCCGGCGAGGAACGTCGACAGGCGGGTGCGGGCGCCGGACGACTTCACGTTGATCATCGTCTGGCCGATCATGGCGCAGCCGCCCATGCCGCCGAAGAGGCCGGTGACGACGTTCGCGACGCCCTGGCCCCAGGACTCGCGCGTCTTGTTCGAGTGCGTGTCGGTGATGTCGTCGACGAGCTTCGCGGTGAGCAGCGACTCGATGAGGCCGACCAGCGCCATGGCCAGGGCGTACGGAGCGATGATCTGCAGCGTCTCCAGGTTCGGCGGGACGTCCGGGAGGAACAGCGTCGGCAGCGACTCCGGCAGCGCCCCCTCGTCGCCGACCGTGGGGACCGCGACCGACGCGGCCACGGCGACCAGCGTGAGCAGCACGATCGCCACGAGCGGCGCCGGCACGACCTTCGTCAGGCGCGGGAAGAACACCATGATCGCGATGCCGGCGGCCACCATGGGGTACACGGCGAACGGCACGCCGGCCAGGTGCGGGAGCTGGGACGTGAAGATGAGGATCGCGAGCGCGTTGACGAAGCCCACCATGACCGAGCGCGGGATGAACCGCATGAGCCGGGCCACGCCGAGCACGCCGAGCACCACCTGCAGCAGGCCGCCGAGGAGGACGGTCGCGACGAGGTAGTCCAGGCCGTGGTCGCGCACCACGGGCGCGACCACGAGGGCGACGGCGCCGGTGGCGGCGGAGATCATCGCCGGCCGGCCACCGACGAACGAGATCGTCACGGCCATCGTGAACGCCGCGAACAGGCCGATGCGCGGGTCCACCCCGGCGATGATCGAGAACGCGATGGCCTCGGGGATGAGCGCCAGGGCGACCACCAGCCCGCCCAGTACCTCGGTCCGCAGGCGGCGCGCCGAGGAGAAGGCGGCGCGGAACGAGCCCGGGGACGCTGCCTCGGGCGCGCCGGTCACCGGCTGCGGTTCGGGCGCGGGGTCGGGCAGCGAGGCGCGCAGGTCCGCCATGGGGCTCCGTTCGTCGCGGGGCGGCCGGTGGCACGCCCGGGCGGGGCACGCGTCGTGGTGACGGCGCTCCTCCCCCGATGGTCATGGTCGAGGGGCGCGTCGTCGCGCTGAGAAGTTCGAGGAGGCCGCGGGGACGTCGGGCACGAGCGCCCGCGACCGCCACGGACTCTACCCTCACGTGAGGGTAGAGTTCCACTCCGCCGGCGGCGGGCGCACCGCGCGGCATCGGTCAGACTGGATCCCATGACCGAGCTCTCCCCCGACGCGACCCTCCACATCGGGGCCGTGGCGACCCGCACCGGGCTGTCGCTGCGCACGCTGCGGCACTACGACGAGGTGGGGCTGGTGCGGCCATCAGCTCGCAGCGAGGGCGGCTTTCGCCTCTACACGGAGGACGACGTCGAGCGCCTCCTGCTGGTCCGGCGCATGAAGCCGCTGGGCTTCACGCTCGACGAGATGGCCGAGCTGCTGGAGATCACCGACGTCCTCGAGGCGGGCACGCTCGACGACGGCGGAGACGACACCGGCGGCGACGCACGCGCCCGGCTCGCCGGCTATCTCGTCGCGGCCACCGAGCGCCGCGCCGCCCTCGCCCGCAAGCTCGACATGGCCGACGAGTTCATCGCGCTGCTGCGCTCACGCTGACCCGGTCCGGGCGGGCGCGGTCAGCCGGCGAGCTCGCGGTCCAGGGCGTGGGCCCGGACAAGGCCGACCGCCTGCCGGACGGCACCCGTGCGCACGACGTCGGGGCCCAGGTCGGAGATCACGACCTCGAGCGCGGGGTCGTGCAGGTGGGCGGGGAGCAGGGTCCGGGCGTGCTCGACCACGGGCCCCAGGGACGGCGCCATCGCGCCGGTGACGACGACGCGGTCCAGGTCCAGCAGCCCGGCGAGCACCACGCACACCCGGGCCAGCCGGTCGGCGAGGCCGGCGCAGATCCGCCGGGCGACGGCGTCCCCCGCCGCGGCCGCCGCGAGGACGTGCTCCGCGTCGAGCAGGTGCGGGTCGACCGCGGCGAGCGGGGTGCCCTCGGCCTCGCCGTCCGCGACGGCCGCCCGCGCCTCCTCCCTCGCCTGGGCCCCGAGGCCGTCGCTGGAGCCGACGCCGCGCACGAGGTCGAGGATCCGCAGCTCGCCGATCGCACCGCGCGGTCCGCGGCGCAGCTCCCCGTCGAGCACGACCCCCGCGCCGAGCCGCTCGCCCACGAGGAGCGCGGCGTACGCCGGTGACCCGCCGGCGTGCTCGGCCTCCGCCACGGCGGCGAGGTTGGCGTCGTTCTCGACCACCGTCTCCCAGCCGCGCGGCGCGAACAGGTCGCCGAGCCCGGGGTTCATGAGCGCCCAGAACGGGTTGCGCTCCCCCGCCGGCACGCCGGTCGTCGCCACGGGGGCGGGCACCCCGACGACGACGGCCGCGACCGCGTCGTCCCCCCGGCCGGTGTCCGCGAGCGCCTCGTCGACGGCGCCGAGGACGGCGGCCCGGCGCGCGTCCGCGCCGCTCTCCGGGTCGAGGTGGACCGCGCGGGAGGCCAGGACCCTGCCGTGCAGGTCCGCGACGGCGGCGGACACCCGGTGCTGGCCGGCGTCCACCCCGACGACGAGGGCGGCGTCGGGGCGGAACGCGTACCGCAGCGCCGGCCGGCCCTTCGTGTAGGCGCCGGCGGCGCGGGCGTCGTCGAGCTCGGTCAGCCACCCCCGGTCGGTGAGCGTCCGGCAGAGCGTGAGGACGGTCGAGCGAGCCAGCCCGGTCGCGGCCATGAGGGCGCTCGCCGTCACCGGCTCGCCGTCCCAGACCTCCTGCAGCACGCGTTCGGCGTTGAGCCGTCGCAGGAGGTTCGTCGAAGGCGTGCTGGCCTCCGCGCCGTTCGTCATCGCGCTCCGTTTCTCCGTGGGGTGGGACCAGTATGGTCTGCGAGTTGATTCTAGTGTTAGATTTTCGCCGCCAACATAGTTCGACGACGAACGGAGTGAGCATGAGGGCACGAGCGACGGCGGGCGCCCTGGGGGTCGCCCTGCTGGCCGGCCTCCTCACGGCCTGCGGCGCCGGCGACGGCGAGGCGGAGACCGTGAGGTTCACCTTCAGCAAGCGCGAGGCGATCCCCTACATGACCAAGGTCGTCGACGACTACAACGCGTCGCAGGACGACGTCCGCGTCGAGCTCGACACCTCGGGCGTCGACGTCGTCTCCGCGAGCTTCGTGCGCGGCAACCCGCCCGACCTCATGCTCGCCAATTACAACAACGAGGTCGCACGGTTCGTCGACCGCTGCACGCTCAGCGACCTGGGCGACACCCGGGCCGCGAGCGCGATCCGCACGGACCTGCAGCCCCTCATGGACCAGTACGGACGCTGCGAGGGCCGCACGAGCGCCCTGCCGTACTCCGTGATGGCCGCCTCGGTCATCTACAACAAGACGATCTTCGCCGAGCACGACCTCGAGGTGCCGCGGACGTGGAGCGAGCTGATCAAGGTCGCCGACACGCTCGCGGACGAAGGCGTGACACCGTTCTACGGCACCTTCAAGGACGACTGGACCGTCGCCCAGGGCTGGTTCGACTATGCGGTCGGCGGCCAGGTCGACACCATCGACTTCTTCGACCGGCTCGCCGCCGAGGGGTCCGACGTCGGCCCGCGCTCGGCCGCGTCCTTCGAGAAGGACTACACGCGCCCGCTCGAGCAGATGACGCAGCTCGCGGGCTACGTGAACGACGACGCCCCGAGCCGCGCCTACGGCGACGGCAACCTGGCCTTCGCCCAGGGCGAGGCCGCGATGTACCTCCAGGGGCCGTGGGCCTTCAGCGAGATCGCCAAGACCGCGCCCGACCTCGACCTCGGCACGTTCCCCCTGCCGATGACCGACGACCCGGCGGACCTGAAGGTGCGCGTCAACGTCGACCTCGCCGCCATCATCCCCGAGGGCTCGCAGCACCAGGAGGCCGCGCGCGACTTCCTCGAGCACCTGTACCGGCCGGAGGTCATCGAGCCCTACAACGAGTCCCAGCTCGGCTACACGCCCACGACCGACGCGCCACCGCCGTCCGACCCCCGCCTCGCGGGCATGACCGACTACTACGACACCGGGAAGGTCTACCAGGGCGCCTCGGTGCTCGTGCCCAAGACGATCCCCCTCACCAGCTACGCGCAGGGGATCGCGTTCGGCGAGGACGTGGGCACCACGATGCGCACCCTCGACGAGGACTGGGCCCGCCTGGCGATGCGCCAGTAGGCCCGCCGTCAGGAAGCCCTGCGCCACCGGAGCGGAACGAAGGAGTCTTGCTCATGTCCACCCTCACGACGACCCCGAAGGGCGCCGCCCGCCCGAAGCGGGGCGCCCCTCATCACACCAGGCGCGTCGAGCCGGTCTACTACCTCTTCCTGCTGCCGAGCCTCGTGCTGTTCACGCTGGCGATCCCGGTCCCGGCGATCATCGGCATCTTCTTCAGCTTCACGAACTCGATCGGCATCGGGGACTGGGAGCTCGTCGGCCTCGTCAACTACGTCGCCGCGTTCAGCGACCCGGCCATCTGGCAGAGCTACCTGTTCACGTTCGGGTTCTCGCTCGTCACCGTGCTCGTGGTGAACGTCGCCGCCTTCCTGCTGGCGGTCGGGCTGACGTCCCGCATCCGGCTGAAGGTGAGCCTGCGGGCCGTCTTCGTCATCCCGATGGTGGTCTCCGGCATCATCATCGCCTACGTCTTCAACTTCCTGTTCTCGAACTCCCTGCCGGCCGCGGGCACCTCGCTCGGCATCCCGTTCCTGAGCACGAGCCTGCTGGCGAACCCCGACCTCGCGTGGGTCGCGATCGTCGCCGTCACGGCGTGGCAGGCCGTCCCCGGCGCGCTGCTCATCTACATCGCGGGCCTGCTGGCCATCCCGGGCGACGTGTACGAGGCCGCCGAGATCGACGGCGCGAGCCGGGCGCAGCGGCTGACGCGGATCACCCTGCCGCTCATGGCGGGCTACGTGGTCATCAACGTCATCCTCGGCTTCAAGAACTTCCTCAACGCCTACGACATCATCGTCGGCCTGACGAACGGCGGGCCGGGCACGTCCACCCGGAGCGTCGCGATGACCATCATCACCGGGTTCAACAGCGGCGACTACGCCTACCAGATGGCCAACGCCACGATCTTCTTCGTGGTCGCCGTGCTGATCGCCTTTCTCCAGCTCTCGGTCACCCGCGGAAGGAACACCCTGTGACGACGACGCTCACCACGCCGCCCCGCTCCGAGACCTCCGCCCCGAGCGGCGCCCGCGGCCGGGCGAGGAAGCCGCGGGAGCGGTGGAACAGGCCGGGCACGCTCGTCCTCGTCCTGTGCTCCGTCACCGTGCTGCTCCCGCTCTACGTGACGCTCTCGATGGCCTTCAAGTCGCCGGCGCAGGCGGTCGACGGCAACGCGTTCTCGCTGCCCGCGCCGCTCAGCGTCCAGGGCTTCGTACAGGCGTGGCAGCTCACCGGGTTCCCCGTCGGCCTCGCGATGTCGCTGCTGGTCACGGCAGGCACGGTCGCGGCGACGATCCTGCTGGCCGCCCTCGCCTCCTACGCGATCATGCGCAACTGGGAGCGGCGCATGTTCCGCTGGTCGTTCTTCTACCTGCTCGGCGCGATGTTCATCCCGTTCCCCGTCGTCGCGCTGCCGCAGATCCAGCTCACCGGCCGACTCGGCCTCGACAACCCCGCGGGCGTGGTGCTGCTGGCGACCATGTTCCAGCTGAGCTTCAGCGTGCTGCTGTTCACCGCGTTCCTCCGGTCGATCCCGGCGGAGCTCGAGGAGAGCGCCCGCATCGACGGCGCGACGACGGCGCAGACGTTCTGGAGGCTCGTCTTCCCCCTGCTCGCGCCCATGAGCGCCACGGTCGGCATCTTTGCCTTCCTGTACGCGTGGAACGACTTCATGATGCCGTCACTCATCATCTCGGACCCCGCCCTGCAGACGCTGCCCGTGCGGCAGCAGCTGTTCCAGACCCAGTTCTCCAACAACTACAACGTCTCGTTCGCCTCGTACCTCATGGCGATGGCGCCCGCGATCGTCGCCTACCTGTTCACGCAGCGCTGGGTGATGCAGGGCGTCACCCAGGGCGCCGTGAAGGGCTGAACCCGGCCCCCGGACCGCACCACACGAAGAAGGGCAGCACCCATGACCGACCTGCTGGACGTTCCCGCCGCGAAGGGCGACGGCTCCGACGCCGCGTCCGACCCGACCTGGTGGCGCCAGGCCGCCGTCTACCAGATCTACCCCCGCAGCTTCGCGGACTCGGACGGCGACGGCATCGGCAACCTGCGCGGCATCACCTCCCGCGCGGACTACCTCGCCGCCCTGGGGATCGACGCGGTGTGGCTCAGCCCGTTCTACCCCTCGGCGCTCGCCGACGGCGGGTACGACGTCGCGGACTACCGCGACGTCGACCCCCGGATCGGCACCCTCGACGACTTCGACGAGATGGTGGCCGCGCTGCACGGCGCCGGCATCCGCGTCGTCGTCGACATCGTCCCCAACCACACCTCGGACCTGCACGAGTGGTTCCGCGAGGCCCTCGCCTCGCCGAAGGGCTCGCCGGCGCGCGACCGCTACATCTTCCGCGACGGCCTGGGCGCGGACGGCGAGCTCCCGCCCGCCGACTGGACCTCGACGTTCGGCGGTCCCGCGTGGGAGCCCGTGGGCGACGGGCAGTGGTACTTCCACCACTTCGCGACCGAGCAGCCCGACCTCAACTGGGACAACCCCGAGGTGCGCGAAGACTTCCTGCACACGCTGCGGTTCTGGTCCGACCGGGGCGTCGACGGCTTCCGCATCGACGTGGCGCACATGCTCACCAAGGACCTCCCGGCGCCCGGCGAGCCCCTCCCGCCCCAGGCGGAGCTCGAGGCGATGCCGCGCGACGGCCGGCACCCGCTGTTCGACCGCGACGACGTGCACGAGGTGTACGCCGGGTGGCGCGAGGTCTTCGACGCGTACGACCCGCCGCGCACGGCCGTCGCCGAGGCGTGGGTGGAGTCCGCGGAGCGCCGCGCCCGCTACGCCAGCAAGGAGGGCCTGGGGCAGGCGTTCAACTTCGACCTGCTCGAGGCCGACTTCGACGCCGCGCAGTTCCGCCGCATCATCACGGCCAACCTGGAGCTCGCGGCGACGTCCGGCTCCTCGACCACGTGGGTCTTCTCCAACCACGACGTGGTCCGCCACGCGACCCGGTACGGCCTGCCGCCCCGCGGCGACCGGCCCGGCAAGGGCGGCGCCGAGTGGCTCCTCGCCGGCGGACCGGAGCGGGAGCTCGACCGCGCGGCCGGGTTGGCCAGGGCCCGCGCGGCGACGATGCTCGAGCTCGCGCTGCCCGGGTCGTCATACCTGTACCAGGGCGAGGAGCTGGGTCTGCACGAGGTGGCGGACATCCCCGACGACGAGCGTCAGGACCCGTCGTTCTTCCGCAACCCCGGCGTGGACATGGGCCGCGACGGTTGCCGGGTGCCGCTGCCGTGGACGACGGACGGTCCGTCGTTCGGCTTCGGCGACGGGCCGGCCCACCTGCCGCAGCCGGCGTGGTTCGCCGACCACGCGGCGGGTGCGCAGGACGGGGTCGAGGGCTCGACGCTGGAGCTGTACCGCGCGGCCCTCGCGCTGCGCCGCAAGCTCCAGACGGGCGAGGAGCTGGAGTGGCTCGAGACCGGGCCTGCCGACGTGCTCGCGTTCCGCCGCCCGAACGGCTGGGTGAGCGTCACCAACTTCGGCGACGCCCCGGTCCCCCTCCCCGACGGGGAGGTGCTGCTGAGCAGCGCGCCGCTCGACGGCGGCGTCCTGCCCGGCGCGACGACGGCGTGGGTCATGGCGCGCTGAGCGCCACCGGGCCCGTCGGGGCGACCCCGACGGGCCCGCCGGCCGTCAGTCCTCGTCCTGGTCGTTTTCCTGGTCGCCGTCGTCGTGGTGGCCGCTGAAGTGCGCGACGTCCGCGTGCCGGTCGTGCTTGACCACGAGGCGCAGCCCGACGTCCTCGCCGTGCGACGCACCCGTGAGGATGCCGCGCAGCCGGTCGGACTCGCGCTCGGCAGCCTCCGTGACGACGTCCACGTGGTCGGCCGTCTCCGGGGACGACGACCAGGTGCCCGCGTCCGCGAGCGCCGCCACGGCGTCGTCGACGGCCCGGGCCCCGCCGCCGTCGACCGTGACACCGGTCAGCGCGGCCAGCTGGTCCGGGGCGACCGTGATCACGGTCTTGTGCTCGTCGGAGTACCGGACCACGAGCGGTGTGCTCCCGGTCGACGGCTGGTTCGACGGCTCGGCCGTGGGCTCCTGCGACTCCGGGCCCGCCGCGGCGTCGTCGTCCGACGTGCCCGAGCAGCCGGTGAGCGCGAGGGCGGCGAGCAGGGCTCCCGCCGCCAGGGCGCGGGTGCGCCTCGAGGTCGTCGGCGTGGTCATCGGTCCTCCGGTCGTGCGTGCTGGTGGTGGACCGTCCACGCTACGAGGGCCCCACGGGTCGACCGGCTCCCCGGCTGCCGTTCGTGGCCGACCTCACCGATGGTGCGGCTCACACGGTCAGGTCACCGGCCGTCGGCGACGACTCCGCGGCGGCCACCGCGGCGTCGTCCCGCCCGCGCAGCGGGTACAGCCAGAAGCAGACGAACGCTGCGGCGGCCAGCACCACCGGCACGGCGCCGATGAGGAGCCGCACGCCGGTCGCCACCTCGGGCGCCTGGGCGGCAGCGCCCTCGACGTACCCGCTCGCGCCGAGCACGACGGCCAGGACCACCGCCTGCACGACCACCGACCCGCGCACCACGAAGCCGTTCGCGCCGAAGTACATGCCCTCGCGTCGCAGGCCGGTGCGGGTCTCGTCGTCGTCGATGACCTGACCGAGGGCGACCTCGAGCACCTGCATGAGCCCGGCCACGCCGAGGCCGACCGCGAGCCCGGCGGCCGCCGCCCCGATCACGGTCGTCGGGATCAGGTACAGGCAGGTCGCGAGGCCGTAGACCACGACGACGGCGAGCATGGCGGTGCGCGGGCCGACCCGGCGCACCACCCACGACCAGCCGACGATCGCGGGGATCGCGGCGACGAAGATCGGCGCCAGCAGCAGCGTCGCGTCGGCGTCCGTCCCGCCGACGGTGTACCGCACGTAGAACGGGACGCCGGCCAGCAGGATCGCCGTCGTGCTCTGCAGCAGCAGCGAACCGAGCACGTAGGTGACGAACGCCCGGTTGGCGAACGTGTACCGCAGCTGGTCGCCCAGGCCGACGGCGGCCTCCCGCTCGCGCACCGCCGCCAGGTCCACCGGGCGCTCGACCATCCCGACGACCGACCAGCAGAAGAAGCCCAGGCTCACGACGGCCAGGACGAGGCCCATCGCGGCCCAGCCCACGGAGTCGTACAGCAGGGGCGCTCCGGCGGTGCCGAGGATCATGCCGACCAGCGCGAACAGCTGGCGCGGGGAGTTGCCCCGCGCACGCTCGGCCGTCGTGCGGAAGATCTCCGGGAACAGCGCGGACACGTTGAGCACCACCGCGACGTACGCGACGTCGTAGATCGCCACGACCACGAGGAACCAGACGACCAGGCCCGCCGGCGGCAGCGGCGGCGGCATCCACACCAGCGCGAACGCCACGACGAGCGGCACGACGCCCAGCCCGATCCACGGCACGCGACGGCCCCAGCGCGTGCGGCGCCGGTCGGACGCGGCGCCCACCACCGGGTTGAGCAGCGCGTTGAGGATGCCGTGCGCGATCATCGCGCCGGCCACCCAGCCCGCCGGGACGCCGAGCCGGTCGACGTAGAAGTACACGACGAACGCGGAGAACGTCTGCAGCAGCAGGTTGGCCGGGAACGCCGACGCCCCGTAGGCGACGGTCTGCGCCCGGGTGGGCTCTCCCACCAGGCGGCGGTCGCGCAGGCGGGCGAGGCCGCCGCCGCCGGCGGCGCTCATCGCTCACCCCGCTGGACGGCGCGCAGGTCCCGCCAGCCGACGCGCACGAGCCCCTCGGCGGCGATCGTGGCCGCGACGTCCGGGTCGGCGAGCAGACGGTGCTCGAAGGCCCGCTTCGACGCGGCGTAGTCGACCGCGTCGGCGAGCTCGTCGTCGTGCAGCATCGGGTGCAGGAAGATCTCGGTCACGCCCGGCTCGGCGGCCCGCAGCAGGTCGAGGAAGCCGGCCTTGACGTCGTCGTAGCCCTCGGCGTCGGGCGTGCCCTCGCCCGCCAGCTCGAACGGGTGCGTCCACAGCCGGTCGAGGACGACGACGCCGAGCGCGTCCGCCGCCGTGGTCGCCGTCTCGAGCACCTGCTGGGCGCCCGGGCCGGTCACGTCGGCCCCCGTCGCCTCGAGCCGGTCGAGCGAGCGCGGCAGCCGGAACGGCAGCCCGCGCTCGGCCGCGAGCCGCAGCACCTGGGGCAGGAACGAGCGCCCCGTCGCCAGCCCGTAGACCGAGCCCATGTGGTTGTCGAGGTGGCTGACGTCGACGCCCGCGGCCAGCGCCGCGTCGAGCTGCGCCGCGAGCTCGGCCGCGACGTCCTCCTCGCTCGCCTGCCGCTCGACCGCCGGCACGTCGGCCGGGAAGTACCCGGCGTCGTCGACCAGGGTCGTGCCCACGCCCGTGAGCGGCCGCCACCGGTACCGGGTCCACTCGCTGGTGAGCACGAGGTGCACGCCGACGTCGAGCGCCGGGTCGGCCGCCGCCGACGCGAGCGCGTCCGGCGCCCACGGGCACGGCACCATGACGGTGGCCGAGTCGAGGTGGCCCGCCTCGAGCAGCGGCACGATCGCGCGGTTGGCCGCGCGGCACATGCCGAGGTCGTCGGCGTTGAGGATGATCGCGCGGGCGCCCGGGTCCAGGCCGAGGCGTGCGGTGAGGTCGGACGGCGCGGCGGTGCTCACCGCAGCGCCTCGCTCGCGGCCTGCGCCGCACCGCGCACGACCGCGTCGGGCCCCAGCGGGGACCCGACGACGCGCGCCGGCAGCACGGCGACCTGGTCACGCAGCCACGCGGCCACCCGGTCCAGGATCGGCGGCCGTGCAGCCTGGTCGCCCAGCACGAACAGCCCCGGGTCCAGCACGATCGCCATCGACGCGACGACGACGCCGAGCCGCCGGGCGACCTCGCGCACGACGTCGTCCGCGACCTCGTCCCCCGCCTCGGCGCGGTCGACGAGGTCGCCCATCCCAAGGGACTCCGGCAGCCCGTGCTCCTTGGCCAGGGCGGCGAGCGCCACGTCGCCCAGCACCTGCGAGCCGATCGCGCGGCCCGGCTGCGGGATGAACGCCACCTCGCCGGCGAGGCCGGAGGCGCCGCGGTGCAGTCGGCCGTCGAGCATGATGCCGGCGCCGAAGCCGTCGTCCAGCATCAGCGCCACGAACGTGTCCTCGCCCTGCGCGGCGCCCTGCCGGTGCTCCGCGACCGCCGCCAGGTTCACGTCGTTCTCCAGGATCACAGGGCAGCCGAGCGCGTCGACGAGCGCGTCGCGCAGCGCCGTCCCGCCTTTCTCGTGCCCGGGGACCCGGTAGACGCTGGCGTGGTCCGTGCCCACGACGGCGGGAAACGCCGCCACCGCGTGGCGGACCTCGACGCTCTTGCCGGTGCCCAGCCGAGCCTCGACGTCCTCGCTGCAGGAGTGGGCCAGCACCGCCACCGCCCGGGCGCGCGCCGCCGGCGTCGCGCGCACGTCGCGTCGTTCCGCCCGGGCCCGGACCGTGCCACCGGCGTCCACGAGCGCCACGCGGACCCGGTCGCGGGCCACCTCGACACCGAGGCCCAGCACGTGGTCCGGGACGGTCGTGGGGGCCGGGGCCGCGGCGCCCTGGTCGGGCTGGGCTGAGACGGCTGATGACGTGTCCATTGAGCCTCCGTCGAGCGGTAGGACGCGATGGCCGGGGCGCAGGTCGCGACCTCGTCGGCTACCCGAGCGTAGCCACGCCCGCGGGGGATGTCGACGCGTCCGTGCTGGCCGGGCGTGCCTTTCGGGGCTCGGGCCTCGTCGGTCGCTGCCTCAGCTGCGGGCGCGGTCGCGGCCCATGCCGCGCACGGCGGCCACCGCCCCGCGGACCCGGCGCGCGTTCACGGCGAGCACGACGTCACGGTACTGGCCGGCCCGGTGCAGCTGGCCCTTGAGGTCGTTCGACGACGCGCGGTGCTTGAGGTCGCACGGCACCTCGACGGCCACGTAGCCCGCCCGCAGGAGGTCGATCGTCATGCCGGTCTCCACGCCCCAGCCGTGCGCCAGCGGGGTGGCGGACTCGAACGCCTCGCGGGTCAGGCAGCGCATCCCGGACAGCGGCTGGCTCGGGCTCCAGCCCGTGAGGTGCTGGATGGCGCGCCGGGCCGTGCCGACGACGATGCCGCGTCCGCCGGCCCCCGTCTGCCGGGGCAGGAGCGCGATCGCGAGGTCGGCGACCCCTTCGCGCACGGGCGCGACGAGCGGGGCGGTGTTCACCGCCGTGTCGCCGAGGTCCCCGTCGACGAAGAGCAGGAGGCGCGGGGCGCGGCCGTCGGCGTCGCGCATCGCGACCACGGCGGCGCCGGTCTCCATCGCCGCCGCCTTGCCCCGGTTGTGCGAGTGCCGCACCACGACCGCGCCGGCGTCGCGCGCGACGTGCTGGGTCTCGTCCGTCGACCCGTCGTCGACGACGAGCACGAGGTCGACGTGCGGGATGGCGCGGGCGGCGCGGACGGTCGCGGCGATGCGCTCGGCCTCGTCCTTGGCGGGGATGATGACGGCGACCCGCTGGGTGTTGCGCTTTCCCGGCCCTGTCGGTGGGCGGGGGGTCTTCGCGACGGGCAGGACGCCGACCCGCGTCGCGGCCGTCGTTCCTGCCTCGTGCTCACCGGTGGACGCCAGTGCGGCGTCCGTGGAGGTGACGCCCTGGTCCGTGTTCACGACTCCCTGCCCGTTGCCCTCATGACCTGCTGCTCGACATAGATTCTTGACCAAATCTGCGGGGTTCGCCTGCGGAGCGTTTTCCCCGGCACGACTCTACTCCCCCGGCGTCCCCGAACCTGGTCAAGAAAAGGTGTCGGGAAGTGCGTCGAGTGAAGATCCGGCGGAGCCGCCCGCCACCCGTCCGACGTCGTCGTCGTGGCCGTCGTCCTGGCCGGGTGGATCAGCGCAGCGTCACCTGTCGAGAGACGATACCCGCCCGCGCCCGCCGCTCGTTCGCATCCAGCGGCGCGTCGACGCCGAGCGCCTCGTCGAGCTTGCGCCCGAGCTCCGCGACCGGCTCCTCGAGGTCGGCCGCCTCGGTGCCGCGCGGGAGCTCCCACACCGGCACGACGATGCCGCACGCACGGAACATCCCGAGGAACTTGCCACCCGCGAGACCCGACTCGCGCCGGGCGTGCAGGCGCGCGATCGCGTCGACCACGCGGTCCTCGTCCTCGGTGCGGGCCCAGCGCAGGAACTCCTTGGACATCTGGCACCAGTAGGCGGCGTCCACGGCCGAGAGCCGGACCGTGGGGATGCTCGTCTCCGCGGCCTCGTCCAGGGACTCGCGCACCTCGGCCGTGACCTCGGTGGTGCTGTCCAGCCAGTAGTCGTAGCCCTCGTGCACCGTCACCTCGAACGGCACGTCGGCGTCCAGGACCTCCTGGAGGCGCGGGGCGGCCGAGGTGTCCCCCAGCTGCTCCGGCAGGATCCCGGTCCCGGGCTCCGCGTCGACGGCGGCGAGCAGCGCCGCCGCGAGGTCGCGGCTGATGTCGTCCGAGGCGAGCACGCCCTGCACGGCGACCAGCACGGTGCCGTCCTCGCGGTGCAGCGCGCTCCAGCCGCCGGGCAGGACGGTCGTCACGACGACGTCGCGCCCGCCCCGGTCGGCCGTGGTGCGCGCCGTCGCCGTCGCGGACGGGACGATCTCGCGCATCGCCACCCAGTCCGCCTCACCCGGCAGGCCTTCGAACGGACGCAGGACGAGGTCGGACTGAGCGGTGGGGGCCATGGCCAGGATCCTAACGGCTCACGCGGTCGTTCGTGGGGGCCGTCGGCGCCGGCTCCGGCAGCGGCGCCGGGTGCCGCAGCGACAGCAGGCCGCCGACGACGAACGTGACGATCACGCCCATCAGCGGGTACCACTGCCACGCCACCCACACCTCGCCGGTGACGTACTTCTCCATCACGAAGAAGAACGCGTTGACCGCCACGGCGAGCACGAACGCGACGTTGGCGTCCGCCGCCCGGGCACGCTTGTTGAGGATGCCGAAGACGAACGCGCCGAGCAGCCCGCCGTACGTGATGCCCGCGACGCCGAGCGCCAGGATGACGATGTTGCCCTCGTCGGACTGGAACACGGTCGCCGGCGCGATGAACGCCAGTCCCCAGCCGATGGTCGCCCACCGGCCGGCCCTCAGGCCCTGCTCGTCGGTCATCGGCGTCTTCTTCAGGCGCCCGTACACGTCGGTGACGGTGGACGACGACAGCGCCGACAGCGACGACGACAGGGTGGACATCGCCGCGGCGAGGATGCCGGCGAGCAGCAGGCCCGAGACGCCCTGCGGCAGGCCCTCGATGATGAACATCGGGAAGATCTCGTCGTCGCGGCCCAGGCCGAGGTCGGCCGGCGAGGCCCCGTCGTAGTAGCCCCACAGCGCCAGCCCGACGAGCAGGAACACCGCGAACTGGAAGAAGACGATGATGCCGGACCAGATGAGCGCCTTCTGCGCCTCGACCTTGGAGCGGCAGGTCAGCAGCCGCTGGACGACGAGCTGGTCCGAGCCGTGCGACGCCATCGCGAAGACCGCACCGCCCAGCAGCGAGGGCACGAACGCCGACGCGTCGGAGATCGGGTTGCCGGAGAAGATGAACATGTTGAGCTTGCCGGCGTCCGCGGCCTCGGCGAACCAGCCGCCGCCGGTCTGCGCGGAGATCACGACGATCGCGACGATGCCGCCGAGCACGTAGAGGAACATCTGCGCGACGTCGACCCACACCACGGCCTTGATGCCGCCGATGAACGTGTAGAGGATCGTCACGATCGCCAGCACCACGATGATCGTGAAGTAGTTCGTGTGGATCCCCATCCCGTCGAGGATGAGCTTGAGCGGGATGGCGGCGGCCAGCACGCGGATGCCGTCGGCGAGCAGGCGGGTGAACATGAAGGTGACGCCGGCCGTGGTCTGCGTGCTCTGCCCGAACCGCTTGCCCAGGTAGGCGTACGCGGTCACCATCTCGCCGTCGTAGTAGCGCGGCAGCATGAAGAACGCGACGACGATGCGCCCGAGGATGTAGCCCAGCGCCAGCTGCAGGTACGAGATGTCGCCGAGGTAGCTCATCACGGGCGTGCCGATGACGGTGAGCGCGCTGGTCTCCGTCGCGACGACGGACAGGCACACGGCCCACCACGGCAGGTTCCGCCCGCCGAGGAAGTAGTCCTTGAGGCCGGTCTGCTTGCCGCTGAGCCTGAGGCCCAGCCAGGCGGTCGCGGCCAGGTACGCCACGATGACCAGGAGGTCGAGGGTCTGCATGCCGTGTCTCCTTCGGCGGGATGCGTCCGGGCGTCGCCCGGGTCAGTGCTGGTGAGTGGTGCGGTTCTGGGGGTTCGGGGATCAGCCGACGACGCGCAGGCGTGCCGGCAGGGTGTCGAGCGGTGCGGCGAGCCGCAGCGGGCCCGCCCCGGGCGTGAGCCGCCCGGCGACCGTGCCGCGGGCGGCGCCCGTGACGCTCGGCAGGGCGGCGGGCAGCCCGTGCCAGGTGAGCCAGCCGACGAGCGCCATGAGCGTCGCCTCCTTGGCCCCCTCGGGCAGCCCGAGCCGGTCCGTGGTGTCCACGGGGTGCCCGAGCTCGGCCTCGAGGGCCCGCATCAGGGTCGGGTTCCGGGTGCCGCCGCCCGACGCGACGACCGCGCCGACGCCGTGCGCGCGGCACTGGTCGGCGACGGTGCGCGCGGTGAGCGCGGTCAGGGTGGCGATGACGTCCAGGTCGTCGGGGGCGCCGTGCTGGTCGGTGTACCGCGCGAGGTGGCGGTCCAGGTACGCGGCGTGGAACAGCTCCTTGCCGGTGGACTTCGGCGCGGGCAGCGCGTAGTACGGCTCCGCGAGGAGGTCGTCGAGCAGCGCCGGGAGCACATGACCGCGGGCCGCGAGCGCCCCGTCGCGGTCGTAGCCGCGCCCGTCGCCGGTGATGCGGCGCGCCATGAGGTCGACGAGGGCGTTCGCCGGGCCGGTGTCGAACGCGACGGTGTCCCGCCCGGGCGCGACGACCGTGATGTTCGCGATGCCGCCGAGGTTGAGCGCCGCGGTCGGCGCGTCGGCGCCGGCCAGCAGCAGGTGGTCGAGGATGCCCGCGAGCGGCGCGCCCTGGCCGCCGGCGGCGACGTCGCGGGACCGCACGTCGGACAGCACCGGGACGCCGGTGCGCTCGGCGATCCACGCCGGCTGCCCGATCTGGAGCGTGCCGGTGACGCGGCCGTCGGCGACGTCGTGCCGGACCGTCTGCCCGTGCGACACCACGAGGTCCGCCGCGACGCCGGTGTCGGCGAGCACGCGCTCGACCGCGTCCGCGCAGAACCGGCCGAGGCGGGCGTCGACTCCGCTGACGAGCGCGAGCGGCACGTCGCGCGGCTCGAGCAGGCGCAGGAGGTCGCCGGCGAGCTCGTCGGCGAACGCCACCTCGCGGTGGTCCAGCAGGCGCACGACGAGCTCGCCCGCGACGTCCTGCGCGGCAGCGCCCTGCGGGGCGCCGTCCAGGGTGAGGTCGACGACGGCGACGTCCAGCGCGTCCGCCGACGTCCCGGTCATGAGGCCGACGACGATCATCGGCCCGCCCCCTGGCCCGGCAGGACGGCGCCGAGGTGCCCGCCGGCGGCGTCGAGGAGCTCGCGCGCCCGGCCGGCCGCGACGTCGAGCAGCAGGGCGGCGATCGCGACCTTGGCGTGCCCGCCGGCGGCGGCGAGCGCGCCCTCGGCCTCCTCGGGCCCGGCGCCGGTGGCCTCCATGACGATGCGCTGGCCGCGCACCCGCAGCTTCTCGTTGGTGACGTGCACGTCCACCATGAGGTTGCCGTAGACCTTGCCGAGCCGGATCATCGCGATCGTCGAGAGCATGTTGAGCACCTGCTTCTGCGCGGTGCCCGCCTTGAGCCGCGTCGACCCGGCGACGAGCTCCGGCCCGGTGAGCGTCTCGATCGGGTGCTCGGCGGCCGCGGCCAGCGCGGTGCCGGCGTTGTTGGTGATCCCGACGGTGGCGGCGCCTTCCTCGCGCGCGGCCGTGACCGCCGCGACGACGTACGGGGTCCGGCCGGACGCCGTGATGCCGACGACGACGTCGCGCGGGCCCACGCCCGCGGCGCGCACGTCGGCGGCACCGGCCCGGGCGTCGTCCTCCGCCCCCTCGACGGCGGTGATCATCGCGTCCTCGCCGCCCGCCATGAGGGCGGTGACCGTCTCGGGCCCGGCCCCGAACGTGGGCAGGCACTCGGCCGCGTCGAGCACGGCGAGCCGGCCCGGGGTGCCGGCGCCGACGTAGACCAGCCGGCCGCCGGCCTCCAGGCGGGACACGACCGCCCCCAGGGCCGCGGTGATCTGCGGCGCCGCGGCCTCGACCGCCTGCTGGACGGCGCGGTCGTTCTCGAGCTGGGCGGCCACGAGGCCGGCGACGTCCATCGTCTCGAGCCGCAGGTCCGGCCGGGAGCGCTCGGTGTCGAGGCGGGCGAGCTCGTGCGCCAGGTCTCCCGCGCCGGCGGGCCGCTCGTCGTGGTTGGCGGGCGTCTCGGCGGGGGTGTCGCCGGGGGTGGGTCGTGCGCTCATGGGGTCTCCGGTGGTGCGTCGGTCGGGCGCGGGTCGCGGGTGGACGACGCGCCGTGGTGCGGGAGGTCGGGGCGGGTGGCCAGCAGGTGCGCGCCGGCGAGGGCGTCGTCGTCGGGCTCCTGGCGGGCGACGCCGGGGAGGCGCTCGGCGAGCGCGAGGTCGAACGGGCCGGCGAGGACGGGCCCGGCGCCCAGCAGGCCGCCGGTGACCGCGACCACCGGGGACGTGCCGAGCCCGGCACGGCGCGCGGCGGCGGCGACGGCGTCGGCGAGGTCGGCCGCCGCGTCGGTGCAGATCCGGCCGGCGTGCGGGTCGCCCTCGCGGGCGGCGTCGAAGACGTCGCGGGCGAAGCCGGCCACGACGCGCGCGGGGTTGTCGGCCCCGTGCACGAGCCGCGGCACCTCGCGCGGGACACCCCAGCGCGCCACGAGCCGTCGCAGCAGCGCGGCGCTGCCGCCGCGGCCGTCGTCCTCGCGCAGGGCGGCCTCGATGCCCGCCCTCCCGATGGTGTAGCCGCTGCCGGCGTCGCCGAGCAGGTAGCCCCAGCCGTCGACGAGGTGCAGCACCCCGTCGACGCCGAGGCCCACGGCGCTGGTCCCCGTGCCCGCGGCCAGGACGACGCCCGGCCGCCCGGACAGCGCGCCGGCGTGCGAGGTGACGGCGTCGCTGGTCACGACGACGCGGGCGCCCGGGAACCGGGCGGCCAGCCCGTCGAGCAGCGGCGCGGCCTGCTGCGGCGCGCTGAGCAGCCCGGCGAGCCCGGCGACGACGGTCGCGGGCGACGCCGGGCCGCCGGGCAGCCCGGCGGCGGTCGCGGACATCGCCTCCAGCGCGGCGCGGGTGCCGCCGGCGCCCGCGAGGCCGACCGGCCCCGGGCCCTCGGCCTCGGCGGCCCGCACGCCGCCGGTCCACAGCGCGGCACGGCAGCCGGTCTTGCCGACGTCGAAGGTCAGGACGCTCGTCGGGGCGGTCATGGTGCTCCCTCGGCCGGCACGGTCAGCTCGGTGCGGATCTGATAGCGGTCGCCGCGGTAGACGGAGCGCACGAACTCGACGACGCCGACGTCCTCGCCGTCGCGCGCGCCCCACGAGGTGCGCTCGAACTGCAGGGCGGGCGAGTGCGCGGGCACGTCGAGGGCGCGGGCCTCGTCCTCGTCGAGGACGGTCGGTTCGATGGTCTGCACGCCGCGCACGACGCGCACGCCGTACCGCGAGCGCAGCAGGTCGTAGAAGGAGGCGTCCTGCAGGTCGGCGGCCTCGAGGCCCGGCACCAGGGCGTCCGGGACGTGCAGCTCCTCGATGGCCATCGGCTCGCCGTCGGCGAGCCGCAGGCGCGTCACCCGCACGACACGGTCGGTGGGTGACACCCGCAGCCGGCGGCCGACCCGCGCGCCGGCGCTGCGGCGCTCGAAGGCGAGCGTGCGGCCGCCGGGCCGCAGCCCGCGGGCGCGCATGTCGGCCGTGAACGACGACGCGACGAGCCCCGGGTCGAGCTTGGGGCTGAGGGCGAAGACGCCGGACCCGGGGCGCCGGCGCACGGCGCCGCGCGCGACCAGGTCGTCGATCGCGCGCCGCAGCGTCATCCGGGAGACCCCCAGCGACTGGGAGAGCTCGCGCTCCGGGGGGAGCTGCTCGCCGGCGGCCATCACCTCGAGGCGGTCGAGGAGCTGCTCGCGCACCCCGTGGTACTTCGTCACGGGCCCCATTGACACACAGACTCGGCCACAGTTCAAGACCACTGGACTAGAAATGGCGGCCCCAGGAGGGCCCTGCCACGCGGCGATCCTCACGCTGACCGGCGAAGATGGACCACCGGTCCGTCCGCAGATCCGTCGCGCAGGACGGCGTAGCGTCGGGACATGGAACCGTGGCGCCGCCTGGTGGCGGAGTACGAGACGGGCCTCGGCGAGGACGCCCCCGCGCCGGCGGCGCCCTCCGAGCCGCCCGTGCCCGACGGCGCCCGCGACGCGTGGCTCGCCGCCACGCTCCCCGTCCTCGATCTCGCGCTCGGCGCGGTCGCGGCGCTGTGCGCCGCCGCGGCCCGCGCGGGCGCGACGGGCCCGCTCACCGAGCGCGGCCCGGACCCGGCCCGCGTCGCGGCATCGTTCGGCTCCGACCGGCTGCTGCGCCTGGACGGCCGGCCCGTCGAGGGGTTCGCGCCGCTGTCCGGGTTCTTCCGCACCGCCGACGGCTGGGTCCGCACCCACGCCAACTACCCGCACCACCGCTCCCGGCTGCTGCACCTGCTGGGCCTGCCCGACGGCACCGGCCGCGAGGACCTGGCGGCGCGGCTCGCCGACGCCGACGCGGCGGCCCTCGAGGACGACGCCGCGGCCGCGGGCGCGATCGCGGTCCGGGTGCGCGACGAGGACGAGTGGCGCGCCTCCGCGCCCGGGACGGCCGCCCGCGCGCACCCCCTGGTCCGTGCCGCACGGCGCGCCGACGGCGTCGCCCGCCCGGCGGCGGCCATCGGCGGGGAACCGGAGGCGGGCGGGCGCCGCTCCGGAACACGCGGGGGCCCGGCCCCGCTCGCGGGGGTGCGGGTGCTCGACCTCACGCGCGTCATCGCGGGCCCCGTCGCGACGCGGGCCCTCGCCCAGCTCGGCGCCGACGTGCTGCGCGTCGACCCGCCGGTGCCGGCCGAGATCCGCTGGCAGCACCTCGACACCGGCCAGGGCAAGCACAGCACGCTGCTCGACCTGCACGACGCCGGCGACCTCGACCGCGCCCAGGCGCTGCTGGACGAGGCCGACGTGCTCGTCACCGGCTACCGCCCCGGCGCCCTCGACCGCTTCGGGCTGCGCCCGCCGCCGGGCGTCGTCCGCGCCCGGGTCAGCGCGTGGGGCGACGCGGGCCCGTGGGCCCACCGGCGCGGCTTCGACTCGATCGTGCAGGCGGCGTCGGGCGTCGCGCTCGTCGAGTCGCCGGACGGCACCACCCCCGGGGCGCTGCCCGCGCAGGCGCTCGACCACGCGACCGGGTACCTGCTCGCCGCCGGCGTCGTCGACGCGCTCGCCGCGCGGGCGGCCGACGGCAGCGGCCGCGACGTGGACGCGGCCCTCGCGCGCACCGGGGCCTGGCTGCTCGACGCCGGGCCCCGCGACCACGCGCACCCGCCGGCCGCCGCTCCGTCGTCGTCCGCGACGGTGAGCCACGGCCACCGGCCGCGCGTCACGACCGCCCGGCCCGCGCTGCCGGGAGCCGACGACCACCGCTCCCCCGCCCGCCCCTGGGGCACGGACCACGCCACCTGGTGACCGGCCCGCCCCTGCGGGCCGAGCCCGTCGGTCCCCGCTGGCGAGGCCACGGCGGGTCTGCTCTGATCGTGGGGCCGACACGGAGCACCCATCGGGAGGCCTGCCATGAGCATCGTGACGCGGGGGTTCGGAGGGCGTCGCGACGACCCGGGTGACGACGTGCCGCCGGGCCAGTTCGTCACGCAGGACTTCCCCGTGCTGTCGACGGGCCCGACGCCGTCCGTCGACGAGGCGCACTGGCAGCTGGCGGTGCACACCGAGACGGGCGCGGCGCACCGGTGGTCGTGGGACGAGCTGATGTCCCTGCCTGCCGAGGACGTCACGACCGACATCCACTGCGTCACGCACTGGTCGAAGCTCGGGACGACGTGGCGCGGCGTCTCGCTGGACACCCTCTTCGCCGACGTGGAGACGAGCGCCGACTTCGTCATGGCGCACTCCTACGGCGGCTACACCACCAACGTCCCGCTCCAGGACCTGCTCGACGGGCAGTCGTGGGTGGCCTACGAGTTCGAGGGCGAGCCGCTGGAGCCGGTGCACGGCGGCCCGGCCCGGCTGCTGGTGCCGCACCTGTACTTCTGGAAGAGCGCGAAGTGGTTGCGCGGCCTCGTCATGGAGGACGACGACCAGCCGGGGTTCTGGGAGAGCAACGGTTACCACGCCTACGGCGACCCCTGGCTCGAGCAGCGGTACTCGTGACGGCCGGGGCGACCGGCGGCTGGCACGTCGCGACCGTCGTCGGGGCACGCCCCCTGACGCGCTCGGCACGCGAGCTCACGCTCTCGGTCCCGGGGCTCGAGGCGTCGTCGCCCGGGCAGCACCTGGACGTGCGCCTCACCGCCCCGGACGGCTACCAGGCCACGCGCGCCTACTCCCTGGCCGCCACCGGACAGGCGGAGCGCGCCGACCTCGTCGTGGACCGGGTGCCGGACGGCGAGGTGTCGCCGTACCTCGTGGACGTGGCACGTCCCGGGGACCTGATGGAGGTGCGCGGCCCGCTCGGCGGCTACTTCGTCTGGCGCCCCGGCGACCCCGGGCCCGTGCTCCTGGTGGCCGGCGGCTCCGGGGTCGTGCCGCTGCTGGCGATGCTGCGGGCCCGGCGGGCGTCGTCGAGCCGCGCCCCCTTCCGGCTCGTCTGCTCCGTGCGCGGCCCCGCGGACGCGATCGGCCGCGAGGAGATCGACGAGCCCACGCCCGGCGTCGAGGTGCACTGGGTGTTCTCCCGCGAGTCGCCGCCGGGGTGGCCGACCCGCCCGCGCAGGGTGGCCGACGACGACCTGGCCGCACCCGGGTTCACCGCGGCCGACGGGCCCGACGTCTTCGTCTGCGGCCCGACCGGCTTCGTCGAGGCGGCCGCGGCCCTGCTCACCGGACTCGGCCACGCGCCGGACCGGGTGCGCACCGAACGCTTCGGAGGTGCCTGATGGACCGTCCCGCGCACGACGCCCCGCTCGACGGCAACGCCGTCGCCGGACTCCTCGGCGAGGCCTTCGCCTTCGAGACGACGCTCGCCTTGGTCCGCTGCGCCACCTGTGGGCGCACCGACGTCGTCGCACGGGCCCGGGCACACGTCAGCGCGATGGGCGCGATCGTGCGGTGCGACGGGTGCGACGCGGTGCTGCTCGTCGTCGTCGAGCGACCGGACGGGACGCTCGTCTCCACGCGCGGGGCCGCCTGGTTGCGAGCGCCTCGCCCCGCCGACCGGCCGTACTGACCTGACAGGCCGGCGGACCGGGTGTCCGGCGGTTCGTCGCCGCGGACCGTCACATGTGGTCGAGGCGCTGCAGGATGGCGCCCTCCCGCAGCGCCCACGGGCAGATCTCGACCTCGTCGACGTCGAGGGCGCGCATCGCCTCCTGGGCGACGACGCCGCCCGCGACGATCTGCAGCGCACGGCCGGGCCCGATGCCGGGCAGCACGGTGCGGTCCACGGACGACAGCCGCGCCAGCCGCGGCACCCAGTCGTCCAGGTGCTCGCGGCGCATGCGCCACCGGCCCGTGGGGCCGAGCACGTCGCGCGGCATGCCGGCGAGCCGCGCCAACGAGCGGAACGTCTTGGAGGTCGCGACGACGTGGTCGGGCGACGGCGCGGCCCGCAGCGGCCCGACGGCACCCGCCACGACCGCGCGCACGTGCGCGCGGAGCCGGTCGACGGACTCGGGGGCCGGCGGGTCGGACTCGAAGAGGAACGCCCGCGTGGTGCGGCCGGCGCCGAGCGGGAGCGACACCGCGGCGTCCGGGTCCTCGTCGACGCCGGTCGCGAGCTCCAGCGAGCCGCCGCCGATGTCGAGCAGGAGCAGGCGGCCGGCGCCCCAGCCGTACCAGCGGCGCGCGGCGAGGAACGTCAGCCTGGCCTCGTCGTCGCCGGCGAGCACCTCGATCGGCACCCCGGCCCGCTCGGCGAGCGCCGCCAGCACCTGCGGGCCGTTGGTCGCCTCGCGCAGGGCGGAGGTCGCGAGCGCCAGCGTCTCGTCGGTGCCGTGGGCCCGGCCCAGGTCGGCCGCCGTCCCGACGGCCTCGGTGAGCGCGGCGACGCCCTCGTCGGAGATCGAGCCGTCCGGCTCGAGGTAGCGCATGAGGCGCACCACGGAGCGCTGCGACACCTGCGGCACGGGCCGCGCGGCGGCGCGCGCCTCCATGACGAGGAGGTGGACGGTGTTGGAGCCGATGTCGATCACGCCGAGCCGCATCGACACACGCTATCGGGCGGGGGTCCGCCCGTCCGCCGCCCGGTCGCCGGCGAGCCCCACGAGCCCGGCGGCGGTCGCGCCGAGCGCCCCGGGCACGAGCGAGTAGTAGGCCCAGCGGCCGCGCTGCTCGCGGACCAGCAGCCCGGCGTCGACGAGGATCTTGAGGTGGTGGCTCACCGTCGGCTGCGCGAGCCCGACCGGCTCGGTGAGGTCGCAGACGCACGCCTCTCCGCCGCCCGCCGCGGCGACGATCGACAGGAGCTGCACGCGCGTCGGGTCGCCCAGCGCCTTGAACGTGCGCGCGAGGTCGCGGGCGTCGGCCGCGTCGACGGGCGCGACCACGGGGCCGCAGCAGCCGGCGCCGCCGACGGCGGCGGCCGGGGCGAGCAGCGGCAGGTCGGTCGTGGTCATGCGGGCCATCTTGCCACGCATCGAAGAATATGGATACGTTGTCGACTGTCAGGCATCGACGTTCTTCGATGCTTCGTGGACACGAAGGAGTGCGAGATGGTCACCACGGTGCGGGACGAGCTTCCGGTGGTCGTGATCGGCGCAGGGCCCGTGGGCCTGGCCGCCGCCGCCCACCTGCTGGAGCGGGGCCTGGAGCCCCTGGTCCTGGAGGCCGGCGCGCAGGCCGGTGCGGCGATCGCGTCGTGGGGGCACGTGCGGCTGTTCTCGCCGTGGCGCTACGACGTCGACGCCGCGGCCCGCCGGCTCCTGGAGCCGACGGGGTGGACCTCGCCCGACCCCGACGCCCTGCCCACCGGCGCCGAGCTCGTCACCCGCTACCTCGCCCCGCTCGCCGCCACCCCGGCGATCGCCGCCCGCCTGCGCACCGGCACCCGCGTCCTCGCCGTGGCCCGCGACGGCGCGGACAAGACCCGGTCGCTGGGCCGCGAGCGGCAGGGCTACCGGGTGCGGACGGTGGACGCCGCCGGCCGCGTCACCGACGTCCTCGCCCGCGCCGTCGTCGACGCCTCCGGCACGTACGCGACGTCGAACCCGCTGGGCGTCAGCGGGCTGCCGGCCGCCGGTGAGGCCGACGCCGCGCCGTTCGTCACCGGCCCGCTGCCCGACGTCCTCGGCGCCGACCGCGCCCGGTTCGCGGGGAGGCACACGCTGGTCGTGGGGATGGGCCACTCCGCGGCGAACACGCTGCTGAGCCTCGTGGAACTGGCCGAGGGCGCGCCGGGCACCACCGTCACCTGGGCGATCCGCGGGGGGTCCGCTCGCCGGCTGTTCGGCGGCGGCACGGACGACGAGCTGCCCGCCCGCGGCCTGCTGGGCACCCGGCTCAAGGAGGCCGTGGACGCCGGGCGCCTGCGCCTGCTCACCCGGGTGTCGATCTCCCGGCTCGTCCCGGGCGCGGAGTCGGTGCAGGTGCTCGGCACCACCAAGGACGAGGCCCTCGCCCTCGACGCGCACGCGATCGTCAACGCCACCGGCTTCCGCCCCGACCTGGGCATGCTGCGCGAGGTGCGCCTCGACCTCGACCCGGTGGTCGAGGCGCCGAGCGCGCTGGCGCCGCTCATCGACCCGAACCAGCACTCCTGCGGCACGGTGCCCCCGCACGGCGAGGCCGTGCTGGCCCACCCCGACGACGGCTTCTACCTCGTGGGCATGAAGTCCTACGGCCGGGCCCCGACCTTCCTGCTGGCCACGGGCTACGAGCAGGTGCGGTCCGTGGCGGCTGCGCTGGCCGGCGACCGGGCCGCGGCCGACCTCGTCGAGCTGAACCTGCCCGCCACCGGCGTCTGCTCCACCGACCTCGCGCTGGACGCCGACGGCGAGCCCGGCGCCGGGTCGTGCTGCGGGAGCGCGCCGGCCGAGCCGCAGCTGGTGACGCTGGGCGTCGGCGCCCCCGCCGGGGTCGGCTTCGGCACCGGCGTCGCCCACGGCCGCTCCGGCGACGACGAGGCCTGAACCAGGGTCGAACCCCTTCGAGAACGCGATCGTGGACGTCATCCGCCCAGATGACGACCACGATCGCGTTCTCGAAGGGGTGGGGGCCGAGGTCAGATGGCGGCGGGCTCGACGCCGAGGGAGTCCAGGAGGCCCAGCACGCGGCGGCGGATGTCGTCGCGGATGGGGCGCACGGCGTCCAGACCCTGGCCCGACGGGTCGTCGAGCTCCCAGTCCTCGTAGCGCTTGCCGGGGAAGATCGGGCAGGCGTCGCCGCAGCCCATGGTGATCACGACGTCCGACGCCTGCACGGCCTCGGTGGTGAGCACCTTGGGCTGCTCGGCCGTGATGTCGATGCCGACCTCGGTCATGGCCTCGACGGCGACGGGGTTGATCCGGTCGGCGGGCATCGACCCGGCGGAGCGCACGTCGACCGCCCCGCCCGACAGGGCGCGCAGGAATCCCGCCGCCATCTGGGAGCGGCCGGCGTTGTGCACGCAGACGAACAGGGCGGACGGCTGGGGCGCGCGGGCGGTCGTGTCGGTCATGGTGTTCTCCGTCGTCAGGGCTGGGTGGGCAGGTCGGTCGGCAGGTCGGGCGGCAGGGCGAGGTCGGGCAGCAGGTCGGCGAGGAGAGCCCGGACCCGCCGGTCCAGCTCGTCGCGGATGGCGGCCACGCCGGCGGGCGAGGCGAGGGCCGGGTCGCCGACGAGCCAGTCCTCGTACCGCGTGCCGGGCAGGACGGGGCACACGTCGCCGCAGCCCATGGTGACGACCACGTCGGCGGCACGGACGGCGTCGTCGGTCAGCGGTTTGGGGAACGGGTCGTCGGTGCCGAGGGCGGCGAGCTCGGGGCGCACGGCGGGGTGGACGTCCGCGGCCGGCGTGGACCCGGCGGAACGGACGACCACCCGGTCGCCGGCGTAGCGACGCACGAGCGCGGCCGCGAGCTGCGAACGGCCCGCGTTGGCGACGCACACGAACAGCACCTGGGGGCGCGCCGTGCCCGCGTCGCGGGTCAGGTCGGCCAGCCGCTGACGGGCGAACCGGTCGGTGAGGGTGAGCAGGTGGGCGGACACCGTGGCCGAGCGGGCGAGCGCGGTGTACGACTCCCGCACGGTGCGCAGCACCACGTCCGCGCCCAGCCCGGCGTGCTCGACGACGAGGTCCGCGGCGAGGCGGTCGAGCGACGCGTCGACGTCCTCGAGCCCGGCCAGGTGCGGACGCTCGCCCCCCGCGGCCAGGGCGGCGGGGGCGAACGCCTCCAGCATCGTGCTGACCGCGGACTTGTAGCCGGGGGTGATCCGGTACCAGACCCACGTGCCGCGCCGCTCGGAGGCGAGCACGCCGACGTCGCGCAGCACCTTGAGATGGTGGGAGACCGTGGGCTGGGACACGTCCGTCAGCTCGGCCAGGTCGCAGACGCACGCCTCGCCCGACGGCGCGGTGGCGACGAACGAGAGCATCCGCAGCCGCAGCGGCTCGGCCAGCGCCTTGAGCGCGGCCGCGACCACCCCCGCGGCCTCGGTGCCGATCGCGTGCGCGTCGACCTGTGACCCGCAGTCCGGGTCGCGCGGGGCCGCGAGCGGCGTCGCCACGGTCGTGCCGGTCGCCGCAGTCGTGCCGGTGGTCATGACCTCACCTCGTTCAGCTCTCGTGCGGGTGCCGCCGTGGCGTACGGGTCGGCGGCGAACCAGCGTCGGCCGACCCACAGGGACACGTAGACCAGGCCCACCAGGACCGGGACCTCGATGAGCGGTCCGACGACGCCGGCCAGCGCCTCGCCGGAGCTGGCGCCGAAGGTGCCGATGGCCACGGCGATGGCGAGCTCGAAGTTGTTGCCCGCAGCGGTGAACGCGAGCGTGGTGGTGCGGGCGTAGCCGAGGTCGAGCACCTTGCCCAGCACCGTGCCCAGGCCCCACATGACGGCGAAGTACACCAGCAGCGGCAGGGCGATGCGCACGACGTCGACCGGGCTCGACGTGACCGCCTCACCCTGGAGCGCGAACAGCAGCACGATCGTGAACAGCAGCCCGTACAGGGCCCACGGGCCGATGCGGGGGACGAACCGCTCCTCGTACCAGTCGCGGCCCTTGGCACGCTCACCGAACCAGCGGGAGGTGAACCCGGCCACCAGCGGGATGCCGAGGAAGACCAGGACGTTCAACGCGATCTCGCCCACGGAGACGTCCAGCCCTTGGCTGTCCAGCCCGAGCCAGCCGGGCAGCACGGTGAGGTAGAAGTACCCGAGCAGGGAGAACGCGACCACCTGGAAGACGGAGTTGATCGCGACCAGCACGGCGGCCGCCTCCCGGTCCCCGCAGGCCAGGTCATTCCAGATGACGACCATGGCGATGCAGCGGGCCAGGCCCACGACGATCAGCCCGGTGCGGTACTCGGGCAGGTCGGGCAGGAACGTCCACGCGAGGGCGAACATCAGCGCCGGGCCGACGATCCAGTTGAGGACCAGCGAGGAGACGAGGAGCCTCTTGTCCCCGGCGACGGCCGCGACCTTGTCGTAGCGGACCTTGGCCAGCACCGGGTACATCATCACCAGCAGACCGAGGGCGATCGGGACCGAGATGCCGCCGACCTCCATCGCAGCAAGCAGGTCCGAGACCCCTGGCACGAAGCGCCCCAGCGTGATCCCGCCGAGCATGGCGAGGCCGATCCACAGCGGGAGCCACCGGTCGAGGGTGGACAGACGGCGGGCGGCAGGCTGGTCCCGCGCTTGTATCGACATACGTCTATGTTGACACACGTCAATATAAGCGACCCACGGGCACACGCACGACGACGCCCGGCCCCGCGGGTGCGGGACCGGGCGTCGACCGGGTGGGCGGATCGCCTCAGGCGAGCGCCTTGGCCTTCAGCCGCTCGAACTCGTCCGGGGTGATCGAGCCCTCGTCGAGGAGGCGCTTGGCGGACGCGATCTGGTCGGCCGGCGACGGCTGCGTCGCGACCGACTGGATGTACGCCTCGGTGTCGGCCTTCGCCGTCTTCACCGCGGCCACCTGCCGCTCGGCCATGCCCCGCCCGCGGGCGATGAGGTAGACGAGGGCCGTGAGCAGGGGGATGAAGATCAGGCAGATCACCCACAGCGCCTTCCACCAGCCGGAGAGCTGGTGGTCACGGAACAGGTCCGTGAGGATCTGGAACAGCACCATCAGGTAGGCGATGAAGAAGAAGATCCAGATGAGATAGAGGATGTAGTCCCAGAAGCTGTCCATCGTCGGAGGGTCCTTCCGTTGCGGGTCAGGTTCTCGGCGGGAACCGGCACCCGAACCGGGTTTCCGCGTTCAGGACGCTAGTCCCGGCATGCCGGATGTGCTCGTCGAAACAGGGTGATGCCGGTCTCGTCCGTCGAAACGTGCCACTCCGGGACGTTCACGGCACGCCGCGACGCCTCCGCCGTCAGTGCGACCGGCTGGGCTCCTCGGCCGCCACGAGGGCCTCGGCCCCGGTGACGACGGCCGCCTCCTGTGCCCGCGCCCGCGCGAGCGCCGCGGCCCGGACCTCGACGATCCGGGAGTGCAGGGCGGAGTGCACCCGGCGACGCACGCCGCGTGCGATCGCGTCGAGGTCGGACTCGTCCGGCGTCTCGCCACGGGGCGCCAGCTCGGCCGCCAGCCGCGCGGCGGCGTCGTCCACCTCGGCACGGATCCGGGTCTCGGCCTCGTCGAGCAGCGCGACGACCGCGGCGTCCGCCGCGCGCCCGAGCCGCGTCTCCTCGAACGCGTCCGCGGCGCCGTCGACGATCCGGCGCGCCTCCGCCACCCCCGCGGCGGCCGCCGGGGCGTGCGCCTTGAGGGTGCTCAGGTCGTAAAGCAGCACGCCCTCGACGTCCGCCACGCGCGGGTCGACGTCACGGTGCAGCGCCAGGTCGAGCACGATCAGCGGCGCGCCGGTCTCGCGCCGGCCCGAGCCGGTCGACGGGCCGTCCGCCAGGGCCGACGCCCGCTCGCGGGCCCGCACCACCGCGGCGGCGTCCAGCACGTACTCCAGCGACACCTCGGCCCGGGCCTCGACCGGCTCGCCCGCCACGGACCCGCCCGCCGGCGCGCGGCCGCGGGCACCGGAGCAGGAGACCACGACGTCGGCGTCGGCCAGCGCGTCCACCAGCGCACCCGGGACGTCCGGCACGGCCTCGATGCCGTGCGACGCCGCGAACTGCTCGGCACGGCCCGACCGGGAGTAGACCCGCACGTCGTCACAGCCCCGCGCCCGCAGCGCCGCGACCGACGCACCGGCGTAGGAGCCGGTGCCGATGAGCACGACGCGCGCGCCGCGCCACGGTGCACCCGCCGGCCCTGCCTGCCCCGTGAGGTCGCGCTCCGCGAGGTCGAGGCCGAGCGAGACGACGGACCGGCCCGCCGCGCCCAGCGCCGTGCGGGTGCCGACCTGCTTGGAGGTGCGCGACGCCGTCTGGAACAGCAGCTCGAGCGTCTTGGACGTGGTCCCGTCGGCGCGGGCCTCGGCGAGCGACCGCTTCACCTGTCCGGCGATCTCGCGCTCCCCCACCACCATCGAGTCGAGCCCGGACGCCACGGCGAACAGGTGCTCGGTCACCTCCGGGCCCGTGCGCACGGTGAACGACTCGACCGCCGTCGGTGTCGAGACGCCCGAGCTCGCCGCGACCAGCTCGGCCACGTGCCCGGTCGCGTGCCGCACGGCGTCGCCGTCCAGGGGGGCGTCCACGTCGAGGTAGAGCTCGAACCGGTTGCACGTGGAGATCACCACCGACCCCCGCACCGGACCACAGGAACCGACGACGGCGCGGCCCACGGACGCCGAGCCGGTGGACAGTCGCTCGAGCGCGTCGAGGTCCAGCTCGCGGTGGGAGGCGGTGAGAGAGAGGAGTACCACAGTGCTCCAACTTTAAGAGAGGCGAGCCCCCGGGGCAGAATCATTGACCGTGACATCCCCCACGCATCCTGCCGCCGCCCCGGCGCACCTGCCCGCCGACCATCCGCTGGCCGACGGACGGACCGCCGGCGCCCCGCTGGTGCGTGCCCTGCGGGGCGAGCGCCCGTCCGACGCCGCCGGGACGATCCCGGTGTGGTTCATGCGCCAGGCCGGCCGGTCGCTGCCGGAGTACCGCGAGGTCCGTCAAGGAACAGGGATGCTCGAGTCCTGCCTCATGCCACACCTGGCGGCGGAAATCACCCTCCAGCCCGTGCGCCGGCACCGGGTCGACGCCGCCATCTTCTTCAGCGACATCGTCGTCCCGCTGCGCCTGGCCGGAGTGGACGTCGACATCAAGCCCGGCGTCGGGCCCGTGATGGACCGCCCCTACCGCACGGCCGACGACGTGGCGCGGCTGGTCGAGCGCGACCTCACCGACGCGGCGCTGGAGCCGATCACCGAGGCGGTGCGGCGCACGGTCGCCGAGCTGTCCGCCGAGCACCGGTACGCGGACCGGACGGGCGCGCACGCCGTCGAGGGGGTCGACGCCGACGCCGCCGTGCCGCTCATCGGCTTCGGCGGCGCGCCGTTCACGCTCGCCGCCTACCTGGTCGAGGGCCGCCCGTCGCGCGACCACCTCGCCGCCCGCACCCTCATGCACGCCGACCCCGAGACGTGGGCGCGCCTCACCGCCTGGACGGCCGACCTCACCGGCCGCTTCCTGCAGGCCCAGGTGCTCGCGGGCGCGTCGGCCGTGCAGCTCTTCGACTCGTGGGCCGGGTCGCTCTCGCTGGCCGACTACGAGGCGCACGTCGCGCCGTCGTCGACGCGCGCGCTCGCGCACGTCGCCGGCCTCGGCGTCCCCGGCATCCACTTCGGCACCGGCACCGCCCACCTGCTGCCGGCGATGCACGACGTGCTCACGCGTGCCGGTGTCGCCCACCCGACCGTCGGCGTCGACTACCGCACCCCGCTCGACGAGGCCGCGGCCCTGCTCGCCGCCGGGCCCACCTCCGGGACCGGCGCCGGCGTGCCCCTGCAGGGCAACATCGACCCCGCCCTGCTCGGCGCCCCGTGGCCCGTGCTGGAGGCGCACGTGCGCGACGTCGTCGCCCGGGGGGCCGCCGCACCGGGGCACGTCGTCAACCTCGGCCACGGCGTCCCGCCCGAGACCGACCCCGCCGTCCTGACGCGCGTCGTCGAGCTGGTGCACAGCCTGTGACACCACCCCTCCCACCTTCCGAGCCGGGCTCCGGTCGCGGGCCGGAGGTCGTCGACGCCGTCGTCGTCGGCGGGGGCGTCGGCGGGCTCGTCGCCGCGCGCACCCTGGTGAACCGGGGGCTGCGCGTGGTCGTGCTCGAGGGGGCCGACCGCGTGGGCGGGCCCGTGCGGGGCGGGGCGTTCGGGTCGTTCCCGCGCCTGCGGCTCGACCTGGGGGCGGAGTCGTTCGCGGCGCGCGGCACCGCCGTCGCCGACCTGGTCGCCGAGCTGGGGCTCGACGTCGTGAGCCCCGCGCCCCTGTCCGCCTGGGGGTACGCCGCCGGGCAGGCGTTCCCGCTGCCGAGGGCCGGCGTGCTGGGCATCCCCGCCGTCCCCTGGGCGCCCGACGTGCGGCGCGCGATCGGGTGGCCGGGCGTGCTGCGTGCGGCCCTGGACCGCGTGCTGCCGCGGTTCGTCGCCGACACCACCGACCTGGGGACGTTCGTGCGCTCCCGGCTCGGGCAGCGCGTGGCCGACCGGCTCGTCGCCCCCGTCGCCACCGGGGTGCACTCCGCGCCGCTGGACCGTCTCGACGTCGCCGCCGTCGCGCCCGGCCTGCTCGACGCCTTCGCCGCCGAGTCGTCGCTGTCGCGCGCCGTCGGCCGACTGCGGGCCGCCGCGCCCGCCGGGTCCGCGGTGCGCGGGATCGACGGCGGGATCCACGCGCTCGTCGAGGCCCTCACGGGCGAGGTCGCCGCGAGCGCCGAGGAGTGGGTCGACTCCCCGCGGGTCGACCAGACCGGCCCCATCCACACCGTGGTGCGGGTCGGGCAGCGCGTGAGCGGCGTCGAGCGTCTCGACGCCGGCCCGGGCGGCACCTGGCTGGTGCGCACCGACGCCGGCGCGCAGGTGGCCGCCGAGCGGCTGGTCGTCACGACGCCCGCCGTCGCGCCGCTGCTCGCCCCGTGGCTGCCGCCCGCGCCCGACGGCGGCGCCGTGGCGGTGCCGACGCCGGAGCGGGGCGCCGACGTGTGGCTCGTGACGCTGCTGCTCGACGCGCCCGAGCTCGACGACGCCCCCCGCGGCTCCGGGATGCTGGTGGCGCCCGACGCCGCGGACGGGCCGGGGCACGAGGGCGGCGCCGGGGTGCGGGCGAAGGCCCTCACGCACGCCACCGCGAAGTGGCCGTGGCTGGCCGAGCGGGTGCGCAAGGCCGTGGGCGAGGGCGTGCACGTGGTGCGGCTGTCGTACGGGCGGCTGGGCTCGGAGACGGAGCCGCCGACCGCCGAGGAGGCCGCCCGCGACGCGTCGGTGCTGCTCGGCGTCGACCTCACCGACCGGGTGCACGACCACCTGCTGCAGCGCTGGGACGGTTCCCTGCCACCCCCGACGCCGGCCTACCGTGCGCAGGTCGCGTCGTTCACGGACGCCGTCGGGCGGACGCCGGGGCTGGCCGTCACCGGCGGCTGGATCGCCGGGACGGGGCTGGCCGCCGTCGTCGCCCACGCCCAGGCCACCACCGAGCACCTCTGACGCCGTCCTCGCCGCGGTAGTGCCTCCCGTGCTCCGGTAGGTCCCCCCGGGCACTACCGGAGCACGGGAGGCACTACCTCGCGGCACCGGGCGGCCGAGGATCTGACCGCGCGACAGCAACCGTGTGAGATCGGCCTCCGAGCCCGGCCGCGGTTGTCCACAGGCCGGGCGACTGCGAGAGACTGGGGCGGTGAGCACCTCCTCCTCGCCCGGAACGTCGCCCGGAACCGCACCGCTGCGCCTCGGCACCCGCGGCAGCGCGCTGGCCACCACGCAGTCGGGCACGGTCGCCCGCCGGCTGGAGGAGCTGCTGGGCCGGCCGGTCGAGCTGGTGCGCATCCGCACCGAGGGCGACGTGAAGACCGGGTCGCTGGCCACGCTCGGCGGCACGGGCGTCTTCGTCACCGCCCTGCGCGAGGCGCTGGCCGACGGCCGGTGCGACGTCGCCGTGCACTCCCTCAAGGACCTGCCCACCGCCCAGCCCGACGGCCTGACCATCGTCACCCCGGAGCGCGAGGACCCTCGGGACGCGCTGTGCGCGCGGGACGGCCTCACGCTGGAGACGCTGCCGCGCGGGGCCCGTGTCGGGACGGGGTCGCCGCGCCGCGCCGCGCAGATCCAGGCCGCGCGCCCCGACGTCGAGCTGGTCGACATCCGCGGGAACGTGGAGACGCGGCTCGCCCGCGCGCTCGGCCCCGACGCCGACCTCGACGCCGTCGTCCTCGCGTACGCGGGCCTGTCGCGGCTGGGCCGCACCGAGGTCGTGACCGAGGTGCTCGACGCGAAGGTCGTGGCCCCCGCGCCCGGGCAGGGCGCGCTCGCCGTCGAGGCCCGGACCGGCGACCTCGGCGCCTCGGCCCTGGCCGGCGCGTTCACCGCCCTCGACCACCGGCCCACGCGCCTGTCCGTGCGCGCCGAGCGCGCCGTGCTCGCCCGGCTGGAGGCAGGCTGCGCCGCGCCGGTCGGCGCCCACGCGCGCGTCGAGGCGGGAGAGCTCCAGCTCACCGCCGTGGTCGCCCGCGTCGACGGCACGGAACAGCTCACGCACTCCGCCGCGACGCCCCTCGCGGCCGACGCCGACCCCCGCACCCAGGACGACGCCGCGCACGCCCTCGGCGTGCGGGTCGCGGAGGCGTTGCTCGCCGACGGCGCCGCCCGGCTGGCGCCGCTCACCGTCGGCGCCGCCCCGGCGGAGCTCGACCCCGCCGCCCGCGCCGACGTCGCCCCCTTGCGCGCGCCCACCGGCACCGACGACCCGGAGGGCGCGTGACGTCCGCAGCGGTCCTCGTCGCGCGTGCGCCGGAGCGCGCCGCGGGGCTCGTCGCCCGGCTGCGGGACGGCGGGCTGGACGTCACCGCGGCCCCCGTGATCGAGCGCGCACCGGCCACGGACCCCGCACCGCTGGACGAGGCCGTGCGGCGGCTCGTGGGCGGCGCGTACGCGTGGAGCGTCGTGACCAGCGTCAACGCGGTCGACGCGCTGCGCGCGGCCGCCGGCCGCACGGGCACCGACCTGGCCACCGCCGCGACCCGTTGGGCCGCCGTCGGGCCGGCGACGCGCACCGCCCTCGAGGGCGCGGGCCTGCGCGTGGACCTGCTGCCCGCCGACGACGACGCGACCGCGGCGGGGATCGTCGCCGCGTTCCCGGCGCCGGGCGGCACGGCGGGGACCGCGGCCCGCGTGCTGCTCCCGCTCGGCGACCTCGCGCGCCCCACGCTGCCCGACGGCCTGGCCGCGAAGGGCTGGGAGCCCGACGTCGTCACCGCCTACCGCACGGTGCGGCGCGAGCTGCCCGCCGACGTCGCCGCCCGCGCCCGCTCCGGCGGCTTCGACCTCGTCGTCGTGACGTCGGGGTCGGTCGCCCGCGAGGTCGCCCGCCAGGCCGGGACCGCCACGCCCGTCGTCGCGATCGGCCGCCCCTCGGCCGACGTGGCACGCGCCGCCGGCCTCACCGTGGCCGCCGTCGCCGCGTCCCCCACGGACGAGGCGCTCGCCGCCGCCGTCGTCGCCGCCCTGACGACCTCCGACCCCTCCCCGACCGACGTCCTCACCTCGAAGGAGCACCCGTGAGCAGCCCCACGTCCGGCATCGTGTACCGACCGCGCCGCCTGCGCACCACGCCGCGCATGCGGCGTCTCGTCGCCGAGCACCGGCTGCACGCCGCCGACCTGGTGCTGCCGCTGTTCGTCAAGGAGGGCATCGACGCACCGGCCCCCATCGCGAGCATGCCCGGGCAGGTGCAGCACACCGAGGCGAGCCTGCGCGACGCCGTCGCCGAGGCCGCCCGCGCGGGCGTGGGCGGCGTCATGCTCTTCGGCATCCCCGCCGAGCGGGACGCCACCGGGACGGCGGGCGACGGCCCCGACGGGATCCTGCAGCGCGGCCTGCGCGTCGCGCGCGAGGCCGTCGCCGCGGTCGAGGGCGAGACCGGCGCCCCGGGGCCGGTGGTCATGGCCGACACGTGCCTCGACGAGTTCACCGACCACGGGCACTGCGGCGTGCTCGCCGACGACGGCACCGTCGACAACGACGCCACGCTCGAGCGCTACGCCACGATGGCGGTCGCCCAGGCGCGGGCCGGGGCGGACGTCGTGTCGCCGAGCGGCATGATGGACGGCCAGGTCGCCGTCATCCGCGACGCGCTCGACGACGCCGGCTTCGCCGACGTCAGTGTCCTCGCCTACAGCGCCAAGTACGCCAGCGCGTTCTACGGCCCGTTCCGCGACGCCGTCGACTCGGCTCTCCAGGGCGACCGCCGGACCTACCAGATGGACGCCGCCAACTCCCGCGAGGGGCTGCGCGAGGCGGACCTCGACCTCGCCGAGGGCGCCGACATGGTGATGGTCAAGCCGGCCGGCACGTCGCTGGACGTGCTGCGCGGCGTCGCCGACCGCTCCGACGTGCCGGTCGCGGCGTACCAGGTGTCCGGCGAGTACGCGATGATCGAGGCGGCCGCCGCGAACGGCTGGATCGACCGGCGCGCCGCCGTCCTGGAGTCGGTGCTGGCCATCAAGCGCGCCGGCGCCGACGTCGTCCTCACCTACTGGGCGACCGAGATCGCGGAGTGGATCAAGTGACGGGAGCAGATCAGGTGAACCCCAACCACACGGCGTTCCTGCGCGCGCAGGCCGCGATCCCCGGGGGCGTGAACTCGCCCGTGCGCGCCTACGGCTCCGTGGGCGGCGACCCTCGGTTCCTCGCCAGCGCCCGCGGGCCGTACGTGACCGACGTCGCGGGTCGCGAGTACGTGGACCTCGTCTGCTCGTGGGGGCCGGCGCTGCTGGGCCACGCGCACCCGGAGGTCGTGGCGGCCGTGCAGGACGCCGCAGCCCGCGGCCTGTCGTTCGGCGCGCCCACCGTGGCCGAGGTCGAGCTGGCGGAGGAGATCCGCCGCCGGGTGCCGGTCGCGGAGCGCGTGCGCCTGGTGTCCACCGGCACGGAGGCGACGATGACGGCGGTGCGCCTGGCGCGCGGCGCCACCGGCCGGCCGCTGATCGTGAAGTTCGCCGGCTGCTACCACGGGCACGTCGACGCGCTGCTGGCGGAGGCGGGCTCCGGCGTCGCGACCCTGGCGATGCCGGGTACCGCCGGGGTCACCGAGGCGTCCGCGGCCGAGACCCTCGTGCTGCCGTACAACGACCTCGCGGCCGTCGAGGCCGCGTTCGCGCAGCGCGGCTCGCAGATCGCGGCCGTCATCACCGAGGCCAGCCCCGCCAACATGGGCGTGGTCCCCCCGCACGAGGGCTTCAACGAGGGCCTGCGCCGCATCACCCGCGAGCACGGCGCCCTCATGATCATGGACGAGGTGCTCACCGGCTTCCGCGTCGGGCCGTCCGGCTGGTGGGGGCTCGAGAACGACGCGATCCGCGCGGCCGGCGGCGAGGGGTACGTCCCCGACCTGCTGACGTTCGGCAAGGTCGTGGGCGGCGGGATGCCGGTGGCCGCGATCGGCGGTCCGGCCGCGCTGATGGACCAGCTCGCCCCGACCGGCCCGGTCTACCAGGCGGGCACCCTGTCCGGGAACCCGGTGGCGGTGGCCGCGGGCCTGACGACGCTGCGTCTGGCCGACGACGCCGTGTACGCGCGGGTCGGCCTGGTCGCCGACACCCTGGCGGCGGCGCTGTCCGACGCCCTGTCCGCCGAGGGCGTGGAGCACCGCGTGCAGCGCGCGGGCACCCTGTTCTCGACCTTCTTCGGGCCGTTCGCCGCCGCCGAGGGCGTGCGCGACTACGCCCAGGCCCAGGCGCAGGAGGTGTTCCGGTACCGCGCGCTCTTCCACGCCCTGCTCGACGCCGGGGTGAACCTGCCGCCGTCCGTCTTCGAGGCGTGGTTCGTCTCGTCCGCGCACGACGACGCCGCGGTGAACCGGGTCCTCGACGCCCTGCCGGCGGGGGCCAAGGCGGCGGCCGCGGCACGTCCCTGACCAGCCGGCGGGCCGGGAGCTCGCCTGTGGACGGTCGTCCGGCCGTCCGCGACGTCTCGTCTACCCTCGTCCAGGCACCGAAGCAAGGCACGACAGGGGGGGACCTGGTGGGAGAGCGGCTGCAGCTGGACCTCGACGGCGTCCGGGACACGGCGTCCCGGCTCGGGTCGATCGGGTCGGCGCTCGAGGGCGCGGAGACCGCGGCGAACGAGCTCGCCACGATGATCGGGCACCCCGCGCTCGCCCGCGCCGTCGGGACGTTCGGCAACAACTGGGACGCCGCGCGCACCGAGCTGATCGAGAAGCTGGACGGCCTCCAGCAGGCGACCGGCGCCGTGGCCGACATGTTCACCGATGCGGACGCCGAGCTCGCACGCGCCGCGGAGGGCGAGCGGTGACGGCGCGCACCGAGGCGCTGCGCCGCAGCTACGAGATGCAGCCCCTGGAGGGCAACGCGGAAGGAATCAGCCAGCACGCCACCCGGTACTCGCAGCTCGCCGGCGACGTCGGGCGGGCGGTCGGGGATCTGAAGACCGCCATCGCCGACACCGAGTCGCACGAGTCCGAGGCGATGACGGAGCTGGCGGCACAGGCCGACGAGGTCGTCCCCCGGCTGGCGCAAATCCAGGGGCGCTACGAGACCGCGGGCACCGTGCTCGGCACGTATGCCGGGGTCCTGGCCGAGGCGCAGGGCGAGGTCGAGCGGGCCCTGCGGACGCGAGACTCGATCGCCGACGACGTCGAGCGGTACGACGTCCGCATCCGTGAGGCCGAGGGGGACGTGCAGCTCGCCGCACCTGAGGACCGGGAATCACGGCGCGACGACCTCACCCGGCTCGTCAGCGCCGTCGAACCGCTCACGCAGGAGCTCGTGGCCGCACGCGCCCATTACGACGCCGCTGTCGCGACCGCCGAGGACTCGGGTGCCCGTGCCGAGCAAGCCATCGCCGAGACTGTCGAGGCCGACGGCCTCACCGACTCCGCCTGGGACAGCTTCAAGGGCTGGGTGACGGAGAACATGGGGTGGATCAAGGCCCTCAAGGACGCCATGTCGATCATCACCACCGCGCTTGGCATCCTGTCGATCTTCTTCCCCGTCCTGTTGCCGTTCGCAGCCGGCTTCGCGTTAGCCACCCTGGCGATGAGCAGCACGCTCGCGGCCACGGGCAACGGTTCGTGGCTGGACGTCGGGTTGGATGCCGTCGCGCTTCTGACGCTGGGGGTCGGCGCAGCCCTGGGCTCGGGCGTCAAGCTCACGATGAAGGCCGTCCGCGTGACGAGGTCGGCGCGGCTCGCGTGGGCGGGATCGCGGCGGCCTGGCGTCCTCGGTGCCGTGCTGCGCCCGGCGCGCGCGAGGCTGCGGTATGGCGATGCCACGGCTCGGGTCACGGACGACCTCGCGCGGTCCATGCCGCGCGGCGTCCGGCTGGAGAACATGCAGCTCGTCGGGCGCCCCACCTATCGGAGCCTCGAGGACGTCGCCCGCGTCTTCAAGGGTGGCGGCGTCGACGGAACGGCGTTCGTCTCCGTCGCCAGGAACGCCACCGTCGGGTCCGGCGGTTTCGTCGACAACGCCCTCCTCGGGGCTGGGCGCAACCTTTCGCAGATGTCGCTCACCAACAACATCGTGGGTCTTGCCGACTCGGCAGTGAGCTGGCACGACGACGCCATCAACGGAAACATTCTCAACATTCCCGGCGGACTACGCGACGTGGTTCCTGACGAGTTCGGCGGTGACGCCCTCGGTCGCTACGGCGACTGGTGGGCCGAAGTCGATGGAGCTACCTATGACGTCGCAGGCCAGTGGGATCCTGCGGGCAAGTCATGACACGACGGCAGATCTCCGACCGTTGGGACATGGTCGGCAAGTTGGCCTTCGTCGTCGCGATGTGCTCGTGCGCCGAGATGCTGATCTTCGTGATCCAGGGACTGATCGGTCTGGCTATCGGCGGGTTCGGGTCCACCGGCGTCGTCGGTGTCGCCTGGCGCAACCTGGCGTGGTTGCCCGTCGTCATCTACGCCGCCGCGGTGGTCCTCAGCATTCCGCTGCCCCGTTGGCCCGGGCGGGAAACCCGATGGTCTGGGAACGGCAAGGTCCGCATGCCACCGATGGGCAGAGGAATGCTTCTGCTCTTTGGCTGGATCCTCTTCCTCGGGACCGCCCTCCACGTCTTGTCACTCCGCGGACAGGATGAACCGATGGACGACGCATCCGGGTATGTCATCGTCGCCTGGGCCGGCGCGGTCGCGTTGCTCTTGCTCCGGATCGTTCTCGGCACGTTGCGTCTGCTCCCCCGGTCGTGGCGCGTACTCCCACCGGACGACGGGCCGCCGGTGGCGGATACCCGCCCCGACGTCGTGATCCCCGACCAGCGGTTCGCCCCGAAGGACGGCTGACGATGAACGAGACGTCCACGCCCGGCTACGCGCTGATCCTGCCGCCCGGCTTCGTGCTCGTCCCCGCGCAGGGCGACGTCGAGGCGGACGTGCGCGCCGTCGTGCAGCGGCACTACGAGGGCGTCCCGCTCGACGACCGCACGCGAGGCCGGGTGCGCCACGTGGAACGATCCCTCACCGCCGCGGTCCGGTCGGCCAAGGAGCGCGGCGTCGTGGACGTCGTCCTCCCGCTCGGCACGCCGTGGAAGGTGCCGGTGTCGCTCGCACTCGCGTTTGCCCCGGCACGCCGGGACGGCGGTCCGCCCGTAGGGCCGGCGTCGACGATCGTCACCACCCGTGCCGGTGACGCCCGCCGCGAGGAAATCGGTCCGTCAGCCGGGGCGCCGGACCTCGACCTGCCGGGCGGGACCGCCGGCGGCACGCTGCGCACGGTGCACCACGTGTGGGAGTCCCCGTCGCCTGACGTCCCGTACCTGGTCGGCACGTTCACGGTCTCCGGTGACCGGGATCCCGAGCTCGCCCCGATGGTCGATGCGCTCACCGAGCTCGGCGACACGATCATGTCCTCCCTGCGGTGGCGCGACGCCCACGCAGAGCCTTCGCCCGCGCCCGAAGCCGTCAAGGAGCCCGCATGACGCTCAAGGTCGACTTCGACACAGACCGCTGGGTCTACGTGCCCCGCGACTTTCCGTGGAACGGCTACGCGACGGCGGACGAGTGGGTCACGACGGTCACCCGCCTCGCCTCGGGGGCCTTCGAGTACGGCGAGGACGCGTCGGGTCGGCTCGAGCTTTTCCTGCGTCAGCTGCTCGCCTACCCGCGCATGACGCCTGACCTCCACCGGTTCGCCCTGCTCGGCGCCCCCGACGGCTCGCTGGAGATGGTGCAGGTCCTGGAGAACCCCACCGACGAGGCCATGCCCGCCGACCGGCTCCTCGGCCTGCCCGAGCCGGACGCGACGCGCGCACCGGAGGTCACCACCGTGCACGGCGGCCTGGGGACCGGTCGTCGGGCCGTCCGCTACACGCGGGCCGACAGCATCGGCGGCGACATCGTCGTCTCCGTGAACTGGGGCTGGCGGACGGGCGGCAGCGACGTCGTCGTCATGTACGGCACGTCGAACCTCGTGCACCTCGACGCGGTCCTGCCGGTCCTCGACGAGTTCGCCGCGTCGATCAGCATGGCGGACGCGTCGTGACGGGGCGCCTGAAGATCGACCCCACGCTCGACCCGTCGGAGTTCCGGGCCCGGTAGCGCAGTGTCCTGGGGCGGAATGCGGAGCATCGGTGTCGCAGCTCCCGCCTGGAGCACCCACCCGGACGACGCCTACGCGGCGCTTGTCGCCGAGACGTGACGCAGGTGCGGCGGCGGCGGGCCTGTGGTAGTCCGGTGACGTCGGACCCTCGACGGCGAGGGGGTGCACCAGCAGGGGGCGCGTCGGCGCGATCGGCGACGGTGCAAACGACCGGGGCGACGTCCGCCCGCGGTCGTCGGTGACCACGGGTCCGGCATGCTCGCCCGCGTCGGCACGACGTGCTCGACCCCGGCGGGACGGCGCGACGTGCTCGCGCGCCCGCCCCGGTCGTGGCCGTCATGCGCCCGGGAGGCCGCAGGCCCTCGGGTGTCGGCGCGCGCCGGCAGGCGGGCGCGGGGGTGACCGACGACGGGTGACCGGCGACGGGACCCGCGACGGCACGGCCGCACGACGACCATGCCGGACGGAGTACCGACCCATGTCACCCAGCATCCGACGCCGCAGGCGGCACGACAGGCGCAGGCCACGCGCGCTCGTCGGCGCGCTCGCCCTCCTGGCCCTCGCCCTCCCGACGACCGCCGCGACCGCGGCACCCGACCCCGGGCCCGCCCCGGACGCCGACGAGCGCGCGCTCGTCGCCCAGGCCGAGGACGACGGCCCGATCACCGTCGTCGTCGAGCTCCGCGACGACCGGGAGCGCGGCCGCGACGTCCGCACGCGGAACCTGGCGGCCGACGTCGGCGCACGGACCGTGCGCACGTACGACGCGTTCCCGTACGCCGCGATGCGCGCCGACGCCGACGCGATCCGCTCCCTGGCGACGTCGCCCGACGTCGCGAAGGTGCACCCGAACCGCACGTACCGCCCGACCCTCGACTCGAGCACGGCGGTGATCGGCGCGGACGTCGCGCACCGGCGCGGTGTCGACGGCAGCGGGCAGACCGTGGCCGTGCTGGACACCGGCATCGACGGGCAGCACGAGTTCTTCGACGACCGGGTCGTGGCCGAGTCGTGCCACTCGAACGCGTCCGGCCTGGGGCGGACGCTGTGTCCCGGCGGCGGGGAGGACGAGTCGGGCCCCGGCTCGGCGGACGCCCTGACCCCCGCCTGCCTGGACGGGGAGGTCTCGATCTGCGACCACGGGAGCCACGTCGCCGGCACCGCTGCGGGCGGTGGCGGCGGCAGCGCCCCGTCGGCGGGGGTCGCGCCGGGCGCCGGGATCATCGCGGTCCAGGTGTTCACCCGCTATGACGATCCCGAGATCTGCGACGGCGTCGCGCCGTGCGTCGCGTCGAACACCGCCGACATCCTCGCGGGCCTGGACGACGTGGCGGCCCTCGCGGGCGAGCACGCCGTCGCGGCCGTGAACCTGAGCCTCGGCAGCCCCGAGAACAACACCGGCCACTGCCCCGGCGACCCCGTCGCGGGGGCCTTCGGCACCCTCGTGGGCGCCGGGGTCGCGCCGGTGGTCTCGGCCGGGAACGAGGGACACCAGGCCGGCGTCGGCAGCCCCGCCTGCGTCGAGGCGGCGGTCACCGTCGGCGCCACGGCCGACGACGACTCGGTCGCCGGCTTCAGCAACCGCGGCGTGCTGCTGGACGTGTTCGCGCCGGGGGTGGACGTCACGTCGTCGGTCCCGACCGCGACCCACGACGCCTACGCACCGATGCAGGGGACGTCGATGGCGGCCCCGCACGTGGCCGGCGCGCTGGCGGTGCTGCGCCAGGAGATGCCCGACGCTTCGGTGGGCGAGCTGGTCGAGCTGCTCCGGGACACCGGCGCCGACGTCACGTACGACAGCGGCGGCACCCCGGTCACCACGCCCCGGATCGACCTGGCCGAGGCCCTGCCCCGCATCCCGACGGTCGTGACCTGGTCGGGGCCGGACGCGGTGGCGAACGGCGCGTCGACCGAGCTGTCCGCCGTGCTGACCGAGGTGTCGGCGGACGGGCCGCCCGTCGCGGGGGCCGAGGTGACGCTGAGCCTCGGCGCCGGGGACGACCGGCAGACCTGCACGGGCGAGACCGACGCCTCCGGCGAGGCCACGTGCACCGTGGTGCCCGACCAGCCGCTGACCGACGACGCCACGCTCCCGGTCGGTGCCGAGTTCGCGGGCGACGACGTCTACGAGCCGTCGTCGACGTCGGACACCGTGCTGCTCGAGCACTACACCGGGCGGGCGTCGGGCCTGAGCGCGAGCGTCGGCCTCCCGCTGCTCGACCTCGAGATCGACCGCGAGCCGGACACGGGGCCGGTCCGGACGGCGCAGGCGACCACCACGGACACGCCGTGCACGCCCTCCGTGGGGGTGCTGGTGCTGCGCGCCGGCGGCCTGTGCCCCGAGGTGACGACGAGCCTCGACCCGGGGACGTCCACCGCGACGTCGTCGGTGGGCGACGTGCGGATCGGCCTGCCGGGCCTGCCGGTGATCGAGGTCGAGGGGCTGACGGCCACGTCGACGAGCACCTGCGCCGACGGCGGCTCGGCCGAGGGTTCGGTCGGCCTGACGCTCAAGGTGGGCGGGAAGACCGTCCCCGTGGACCCGGGCGTCGGCGTCGAGGTCGACCTGCCCGGCGCGGCCCGGATCGTGGTCAACGAGCAGACCCCGGTCCCGGGCGCCGACCACGGGCTCACCGTGAACGCGGTGCACGTGACCGCGCTCGGCGGGCTCGCGGACGTCGTGGTCGGCACGGCCACGAGCGACGTGCACCACTGCGCGGGCTGACTCCACCCGGTCAGACGCGGTCGGACGCCGCCCGCCCCGGGCTGCCCGGGGCGGGCGGCGTCGTGCCGCGAGGGCTCAGGGCGCGACGGCCTTGTCGACGGTGCGCACCAGCATGGGGACGATGTCGTGCCGCGCGGCCTGCCCCTCCCGGAGGGTGGCCCACGCGAGGTACAGCTGCGCCCACACGACGCCGACCACCCACTCCACGTCGAGCTCGGGGTCGATGCTGCCCTCGCGGTGCCCGCGCGCCACGAGCGCGGCGAGCGGGGCGGCGCCCTCCCCGTCGAGGACGGCGTCGGGGACCACACCGGTGAACAGCAGGGTGAGCAGGTCACCGAGCAGCAGGTACTCGGGGCACAGCCGCCGCAGCGCTGCGCGGGCGTCGCCCTCGTCGACCCGGGCGCGGGCGTGCACCTCGGTCAGCCGGGCGACGGTCTCCGCCCCGACCGCGGCGAGCAGCTCGGCCCGGTCGGGGAAGTACCGGTGGAGCGTCGTCCGCCCGACGCCGGCGGCGTCCGCTATCTGTCCGAGCGAGGCCGCGGAGTCGCGCGCGAGCTCCCGTACCGCGGCCTCGACGATCGCCCGCCGGGTGCGCGCGCGGGCACCGGTCTCGATCTCCTGCGCCTCCGTCATGCGGCGAACGCTACACCCGGGAATGGATCACTTCTTGACCATGTTGGAACATCAATGTTCCACTTCGGGGCAGATCGTTCCGACAACTGGTCGTCAACCAGGGTTGACGAAACTGAGGAGTGTCAATCATGGTTGACAGCATGCCCGCCACCGACCCACGGCCCCCCGCCCCAGGCCCCGACGCGCCCGACGGCGGCTCCGCCGCTCCCGCACGATCCGGCCGCGAACGCCTGCGCATCCTGCTCGGCTTCGTCCGCCCGCACCGCCGCACCCTCGCCCTCGGCCTCGTGCTCGGCCTCCTGGCGACCGCGATGAGCCTCGCCACGCCGATGGTCACCAAGTGGGTGCTGGACACGCTGTCCACGGGGGCGTCGATGGGCGGGCCGGTCACCTGGCTGGTGGCCCTGATGGTCGTCGGCTCGGTGGTGGGGCTGTTCCAGTGGATCCTGCTCGGCCGGCTCGCCGAGGACGTCGTCTACGAGGCGCGCTCGTCGATCGTCACGCGCTACCTGCGGGCGCGCGTCGGCGCCATCACCTCCAAGCCGGCGGGCGAGCTGGTCACCCGGGTCACCTCCGACACGCTGCTGCTGCGCGAGGCGACGTCGAACAGCCTGGTCAGCCTGGTCAACGGGTTCATCTCCCTGGTCGGCACGCTCGTGCTCATGGCCGTGCTCGACCTCACGCTGCTCGGCTCCACCGTCGCGGCGATCGTCGTCGTGGCGGTCGCGATGGCGCTGCTGCTGCCGGGCATCGGCAAGGCCCAGCACCGCACGCAGGAGGCGGTCGGGCGCCTGGGCGGCGCGGTCGAGGGCGCGGTCCGCGCCGTACGGACCGTCAAGGCGAGCGGCGCCGAGGAGCGCCAGGGCCGCAAGATCCTCGACGACGCCCAGGAGGCACGGAAGCACGCGGTGACGGCGGTGAAGACGGAGGCCGTCGCCTGGACCGTCTCGTGGAGCGGCATCCAGCTCGCGATCATCGTCATCCTCGGCCTGGGCGCGTGGCGGGTCTCGCAGGACCTGCTCGCCGTCTCCAGCCTGGTCGCGTTCCTGCTGTACGCGTTCAACATCGTGGGCCCGATCTCGGAGCTCACCCAGGCGTTCACCACCCTGCAGTCCGGGCTCGCCGCCGCCGAGCGCATCCGCGAGGTGGAGCAGCTCGAGCTCGAGGAGGACGACGACCGCCCCGTCGCCACGGGCTCCACGACCGCCGACGGCGGGACCGGGACCGACCGGCCCGTGCTCGTCCTGGACGGGGTCACCGCCGGCTACCGGGCGGAGACGCCGGTGGTGCACGACGTCTCGCTCGAGGTGCCGCGCCGCGGGCACGTGGCGCTCGTCGGCCCGTCGGGCGCGGGCAAGACGACGCTGCTCGCCCTGCTGCTGCGGTTCCTCGAGCCCGACGCCGGCGAGCTGCGCCTCGACGGCACGCCCTACCGGGAGCTGAGCCACGCGGCCGTCCGCGCGCGGTTCGCGTACGTCGAGCAGGAGACGCCCGTCGTGCCCGGAACGATCCGGGAGAACCTCCTGTTCAGCCGGCCGGACGCCCCCGAGGAGCGCGTCCGCGAGGTGCTGGCCGCCGTCCGCCTCACCGACGACCTGGAGCACCTGCCCGACGGCCTCGACACGTCCCTCGTGTCGTCCGCCGTCTCCGGCGGGCAGCGGCAGCGCATCGCGCTCGCCCGCGCCCTGCTCAAGGAGCCGGACGTGCTGCTGCTGGACGAGGCGACGTCACAGGTGGACGGCCTCACCGAGGCCGCGATCCACGACGCCATCCGCTCGCACGCCCGCCGCGGCGCGGTCGTCACCGTCGCGCACCGCCTGTCCACCGTGCTCGACGCGGACACCATCCTCGTCATGGAGGGCGGCCGCGTCCGCGCGCGGGGCACCCACGAGGAGCTGCACGCCGCCGACGAGCTCTACCGCGACCTGGTCGCCGCCCTGCGCATCGCCGTCGACGCCGCGCCGGACTCCGCCGAGGAGCCCGCCCCCGCCTGATGCGCGGGGGCGGCCGTCCACAGGGACCGCTCCCCGTCGGCCGGGTCCAGGTCGTCTGGCATCCTGATCTGCGCAACGACCGACCGTCAGAGGTCGACGGAGCGGACGTTCGACGTCCAGCCCGGGCGCGCGGTACGCCGACATGACGCAGCGCCCGCTGTGGGCCGACCAGGGTGGGGTCGAGCTCGCGTCGCGACGGCCTTCTCGTCGCGCCCGCTCCCTAGTCGAGGACCGCGTACGCCTCGATCTCGACGAGCACGTCGGGCTCGAAGAGGATCTCGACGCCGATGAGCGAGACGGGCGGCCACGGCTGCGGGAGGCCGAGCTCGTCGGCGACCCGGTCGATGCCGGCGAGGAGGTCGCCGTACCTGTCGGGGTGCCACTGCGTGACGAAGAAGCGCAGGCGGACGACGTCGGCGAAGCCGGCGCCGGCGCCGGCGAGGCCCCGGGCGACGTTCCGCAGGGCCTGTTCGACCTGCCCCGCGAGGTCGCCCGGCGCGATGCTCCGGCCGTCGGCGTCGCGGGCGATCTGCCCGGCCACGTGCACCTGCCGCGTGCCGGTGGCGGTCGCGACGTGGTGGTACGGGACCGGCTGGAACATGCCTTCGGGGGTGTGGAGCTCGACGGCCACGGAGTGTCCTCTCGTCGGGATGGTCGGTAGGTATCCGATGTCTACCTTGTATCCGAAAGACACCTCAACGAGACTAGGTGTCGTGACCGAGACCGCCCCGGCGACCGCCCCGCCCGCACTCACCGCGGCCCACCGCGAGCTGCTCGACCAGGTGCTCGACAAGTGGTCGCTGCAGGTCCTCGACTCCCTGTGCGAGCAGCCGCAGCGGTTCAACGAGCTGCGCCGGAGCGTCCCGGCAGTGACGCAGAAGTCGCTCACGTCGACCCTCCGGCGCCTGGAGCGCAACGGGATGGTCGAGCGGCTGGTCGTGCGGTCGCGGCCGGTCGCGGTCCAGTACCGGATCACCCCGCTCGGCACCACCCTCCAGGACCTGGTGGACGCCCTCCTGCACTGGACGGCGGTCACGCTGCCCGACGTCGAGGACGCCCGGTCGCGGTACGACGCGGAGGTCTTCGGCGACGCACCCTGACCGCCGTGGCGCCCCGACGCGGCCCTTACCCCTCAGGGGTATGCTGGACCGCATGACCGAGACGACTGCTCCCGCCCCACCCGCTCCCGTCGGGCACGCCCACAACGGTCCGCACGGCTACGCCTCCGACAAGGAGGCCTACCTCAAGCGCATGCGCCGCATCGAGGGCCAGGTCCGCGGCATCGCGCGCATGATCGACGAGGACGTGTACTGCATCGACATCCTCACGCAGGTCTCCGCGGTGACGAAGGCGCTGCAGGCGGTGTCGCTCGGGCTCGTCGAGGACCACCTGGGCCACTGCGTCGTCGACGCCGCACGCTCCTCCGAGGCCGAGGGCGCCGCCAAGGTCAAGGAGGCGGCCGACGCCATCGGCCGCCTCGTCCGCAGCTGACCCCGAACCCCTGAAGGAGCACCCATGAGCACCGTCACCACCCTGGGCGTCACCGGGATGACCTGCGGCAACTGCGTCGCGCACGTCACGAAGGACGTGTCGGCCGTGGCCGGCGTCGAGGACGTCAGCGTCGAGCTGCACGCCGGCGGCACCTCCGAGGTCACCGTCTTCTCCGACGCCCCGCTCGACGAGGGCGCGCTGCGCGAGGCCGTCGACGAGGCCGGCTACGACGTCGCGTCGTTCGCCGTGCAGAACGACGCGCTGGCCGCCCAGCAGGCCGCCCAGGCGTCCGCCCGCCAGGAGGCGCACAACCGCGCCTGCGGCTGCGGCTCCGCGGAGGCCGGCACCGCCGCACCCGCCACGAAGACCTACGACCTGTCGGTCCCGCCGCGCGCCTGACCGACCCGACCACCACGCCGCGACGCCAGGCCCCCTGACCCGCGGCCCCGCCCCGACCCGCCCAGCCCTGCCCAGCCCACGTCCGGAGCCGCCCATGTCCGCCCCCGCCGGCACGCCACCGGTCCACGAGGTCGAGCTGGCGATCGAGGGCATGACCTGCGCGTCGTGCGTGGCCCGGGTCGAGAAGCGCCTCAACCGCGTCGACGGCGTCAGCGCCACCGTGAACCTGCCGCTCGAGACCGCGCACGTGGAGCTCACGGCGCCGGTCGACGACGCCGCACTGGTCGAGGCCGTCGAGAACGCCGGCTACGCCGCGCGCGTCACGTCGCGTCGTGACGTGAGCCCGCCGGCGGCCACCGACCGCGGCGCCGACCTGCGCAGCCGGCTGGTCGTCTCCGCCGTCCTCACGGTGCCGGTCGTGGCCCTGTCGATGGTGCCCGCGCTGCAGCTCACCGGCTGGCAGTGGGTGGTCGCGGCGCTGACGCTGCCGGTCGTGACGTGGGGCGCGTGGCCGTTCCACGCGGCGGCGGCCCGGGCGGCCCGGCACGGGGCGTCGACGATGGACACGCTGGTGGCCCTCGGCGTCGTGGCCGCCACGGTGTGGTCGCTGTGGGCCCTCACCCTGGGCGGCGCGGGCGAGCTCGGCATGCGGATGCGGCCGTCGCTCGTGCCGTCGGCGTCCGGCGGCACCCCCGAGCTGTACTTCGAGGTCGCGGCCGTCGTCACGACGTTCCTCCTCGCCGGCCGCTACGCCGAGCACCGCGCCCGGCGCCGCGCGGGCGACGCGCTGCGGACGCTGCTCGAGCTCGGGGCCAAGGACGCGGAGCGGGTGCGGACCGCGGCGGACGGCTCGGCCGCCGTCGGGCCGGACGGCGCGCGCCTTACCGAGCGGGTGCCCGCCGCCTCGCTCGCAGTCGGCGACCTGTTCGTCGTGCGGCCAGGAGAGAAGGTCGCCACGGACGGCGAGGTGGTCGAGGGCACCAGCGCCGTCGACGCGTCCCTGCTCACGGGCGAGCCCGTGCCGGTGGACGTCGGCCCGGGCGACGCCGTGACCGGCGCGACCGTCAACGCGTCCGGCCACCTGGTGGTGCGGGCCACCCGCGTGGGCGAGGAGACGACGCTCGCGCAGATCGGGCGGCTCGTCGCCCGGGCGCAGACCGGCAAGGCCCCGGTCGCCCGGCTGGCGGACCGGATCTCGGCCGTGTTCGTGCCGGTCGTGCTCGGGCTGTCCGTGCTCACGCTGGCGGGCTGGCTGCTGGCCGGCGCGGACCTGCAGATGGCGTTCACCGCCGCCGTGGCCGTGCTGATCATCGCGTGCCCCTGCGCCCTCGGCCTCGCGACGCCCACCGCGCTGCTGGTCGGCACCGGCCGCGGCGCCCAGCTCGGCATCCTCATCAAGGGCCCGGAGATCCTCGAGTCCACGCGCCGCATCGACACCGTGGTGCTCGACAAGACCGGCACCGTCACCGTGGGCCGCATGCAGGTGGAGCGCGTCGTCGCCGGCCCCGCCGGGGAGCAGGAGGTGCTGGCCTACGCCGGCGCCGTCGAGGCGCTCAGCGAGCACCCGATCGCGCACGCGGTCGCGGAGGCGGCCCGCACCTCGGCCCCCCGGTCGGAGGCGGGGACGGGGGCCGACGGCGTGTCGATCGGCGCGCTGCAGGCCTTCGGCTTCGCGGCCACGCCCGGCGGTGGGGTCGAAGCAGTCGTGCGGCGCGCGCACTCCGGGCTGACGGGCCTCGCGGCCGACGGCGGCCTCAACGCCCGGCGCGTCCTCGTGGGGCAGCCGTCGTGGTTGGCCGGCCAGGGCGTCGCGCTCCCCGACGACCTCGCGCGGGCGTTCGCCGACGCGGAGGCCACCGGCGCCAGCGCCGTCGTCGTCGCCTGGGACGGCGCGGCCCGCGGCGTGATCGTGCTGCGCGACCCGGTCAGGGCGACGTCCGCCCGGGCGGTCGCGGAGCTGCGCGACCTCGGGCTGCGGCCCGTGCTGCTCACCGGCGACGGCGAGGGCGCGGCCCGCGTCGCCGCCCGGGAGGTGGGCATCGCGGACGAGGACGTGGTCGCCCGTGTGCTGCCGCAGGACAAGGCCGCCGTCGTCGCCCGGCTCCAGGGCGAGGGGTGCGTCGTGGCGATGGTGGGCGACGGCGTCAACGACGCCGCCGCCCTCGCCACCGCCGACCTGGGGCTCGCCATGGGCACCGGCACCGACGTCGCGATCGAGGCCAGCGACATCACGCTGGTGCGCGGCGACCTGCGCTCCGCGCCGGCGGCCGTCCGGCTGTCCCGGCGCACGCTGCGCGTGATCCGGCAGAACCTGTTCTGGGCGTTCGCGTACAACGTGGCGGCCATCCCGCTCGCCGCGGCCGGGCTGCTCAACCCGATGATCGCCGGCGCCGCCATGGCCGCCTCGTCGGTCATCGTGGTCGGCAACTCGCTCCGCCTCCGCCACGCCGGGGAGCTGCCGGGTCAGCGGAAGCGGCGGCCCTCGTCGCGGCGGTAGGCGCCCACGGCCAGGGCTGCGAACAGCACGGTCCAGCCCAGCAGCACCGGCCAGGCCAGCCCGTAGGCCGGCTCCCCGGTGAGCGCCTGCACCAGCAGGTCACGACCCGCCCGGGTCGGCGTCGCCTGCGAGATGGCGTCCAGCCACGGCGGGAACATCATCGGCGGCAGGAACAGCCCGCCGGCGAACGCCAGCGGGAACAGGATGACCTGCACGACGGGCAGCGCCGCCTTGGCCGTCAGGGAGTACCCCACGGCCATGCCGAGCAGCACGAACGGCACGGAGCCCAGCAGGATCATCCCGGTCCCGGCGAGCAGCTGCGACCCGGTGACCGACGCCGACGTGAACAGCCACGCGACCAGGACGAGCGGCACCAGCCCGAACAGCGCGAAGACCGCGCCGTTGACGATGCGTGCCACCATCCGCGGCCCCGGGCCGGCGGGCAGGGAGCGCACGAACGGGTCGAACGGCAGCTGGCGGTCCTCCGCCACGCCCAGCCCGTAGGTGAACAGGCTCGCCGAGCAGACGGCGAAGAACGACAGCCCGGCGACCGCCATCGTCGCCCACGCCGGGTTCTCGGCCACCTCCCGCTGGGGCACGACGAAGAAGAACATCGCGAGCGCCGGGAACAGCATGTTGCCCAGCACCGCCATCGGGATCCGGACGGTCTCGAGGAACTGGAACCTCAGGTGCAGCCAGGTCAGCCGCACCGGGCCCACGACCGGCGTCGCGGCGGGCGTGGTCGTGGTCATCGGACCGCTCCTTCGATGCTGGGTGAGCTCTCGGGCGTGCTCTCGGGCGTGCTCTCGGGCGCCACCATCTCGGCGAACGCCTCCTCCAGGCTCGCGCCGCGGATCTCCAGGTCGCGGAACTCGACGTCCGAGACCACGAGGTCGCGCACCAGCACGTCCGCGTCGGGGGTGAACAGCTCCTGCCGCTCGGGCGGCGCCCCGTCGACGGGCCGCGACCGGACCACGCCGGCCCAGGTGGACAGGTCGGCGGGCGCGGTGAGCACGACCCGCCGCAGCGCGACGCGCCGCAGGACGGCGTCCAGGGAGTCGTCGGCGCGGACGGCGCCGCGGTCGATGACGACGACGCGCCGGGCGAGCGCCTGCACCTCCTCGAGGTAGTGGCTGGTCAGCAGCACGGTGCCGCCGCCGGCGTGGTACTGGCGGATCGCGTCCCACAGCGCCTGGCGGGCGGAGACGTCGAGGCCGGTGGTCGGCTCGTCGAGCAGCACGACGCGCGGGCGCCCCACGAGGGACAGCGCGATCGCCAGCCGGCGCTTCTGGCCGCCGGACAGCGCGCCGGTCTGCTTGCGCGCCAGGTCGGTGAGGCCGAACTGCTCCAGGAGCTCCGGTGTGGGCACCGGGTCCGGGAAGTGGCCGCCGACGAAGTCGGCCACCTCCCCCACGCGCAGGGTGGGCGGCAGCCCGGTCTCCTGCGGCGTGACGCCGAGCCGGGTGCGCGACCGGGCGTCGCGCGGGTCGCCGCCGAACAGGCGCACGGTGCCCGTGTCGGGCCGGCGCTGGCCGCTCACCAGCGACAGCAGGGTCGACTTGCCCGCGCCGTTGGGGCCGAGCAGGCCCACGATCTCGCCGGGGCCGACGTCGAGGGACACGTCGTCGAGGGCGACGACGTCACCGAAGCGGCGCGTCACGCCGTGCACGGCGACCGCCTCCCCGGAGGTGGTGGGCGGGCGGCTCAGGGTCTCCGCGGTCGGTTCGGCACTCATGCGCCGGCTCCTTTCAGCAGCCCGGTGAGGGCCTGGGTGTAGTCCTCGAACGCGCGCCGACCCTGGGGGGTGAGCGCGAGGTAGGTGACCGGCTTGCGGCCGGCGTGGGTCTTGGACTGCCGGACGTACCCGGCGTCCTCGAGCTTGCGCAGGTGGGTGGACAGGTTCCCGGCGGTCATGTCGAGCAGCTGCTGCAGCCGGGGGAAGGTGATCTCGTCGTCGGCGCCCAGGGTGGCGAGGGTGGCGACGACGCGCAGCCGCGCCGGGGCGTGGATGACGGCGTCGAGCTCAGCCATCGGTGCGGTCCTGCTCGACGGCCCCCGCGGCGACGTGCCCTGCCCGTGCCCGCCGCCGGCGCCGGGTCTCGACCACCTGCCACACGAGGGTGATGACGAGGAAGCCGCCTCCGCCGAGGAACGCCATCACCAGGTAGGTGGTCGGCATCCCGACGACGGTCGCCACGGCGCCGGTGAGCACGATCCACACGCCGAGGACGTACAGGCTGACGTCCGCGAAGCAGGCGGCGCCCGTGAGGTACATGATCCCGACGATCATGCAGGCGAGGGCGTTCGCGACCAGCCCGATCACCTCGTCGGAGGCGCCGGCGCGACCGAGGCCCCCGATGATGAACGGGTAGGCGACGAAGGCGACGAACCACGCGGAGCCCCACAGCGCCCCGGCAAGGCGGCTCGCGCCCCGCGTCCCGGCCGTGCGGCGCACGCTGTGCACGATCGTGACGACCACCGCCGTGGCGAGCAGGACGCCGAAGACCACGAACGCGGGGGCGCTCGGGATCCCCTCCGAGCCGCGGGCGCCCGACCACAGCACCAGGTAGCCGACGAGCCACGCGACCCCCCAGAGCAGGCAGAGCAGGCGGCCGTCCGGCTCGAGGCCGGAGCGCGCGCGCTCCTGCTGCTCGCGGATGAGCCGCAGCGACTCGGCCGCTGCCAGCTCGGGGCCGTCGTGCGGCCGGTCGGGGGACGAACTCATCGATACCTCACAGAGAACTTTGCGTTGCAAACTTGTTTGCCATCGTGCCACGCCATCAGCCCGGCCACAACCCCCGAGTTCGCACCGACCGCCCCGTCGGCCACGCCGGCACCCGCGTGGACGTCGAGGAGCGCCGGGCCTGGTCGCTCGGCGCGGGCGGCGCGGTGCTCGCCTTCGTCGTCGCGCTCGCCGTCCTCGCGGCCGGCGTCCTCGGCGCCGTCACGAACGACACGCCCGCCATGGTGGGCGTCGCCGCGCTCGGACTGCTCCTCGCGCTGGTGATGCTCAGCGGCATCTCGGTGGTCAGCCCCGGCGAGACGCTCGTCGTGCAGCTCTTCGGCCGGTACCTGGGCACGGTGCGGCGCACCGGCCTCGTCATGACGGTCCCGCTCAGCACCAAGCGGCGCGTGTCCGTGCGCGTGCGCAACTTCGAGACCAGCGAGCTCAAGGTCAACGACGCCGACGGCAACCCGGTCAACATCGCCGCCATCGTCGTCTGGCAGGTGGCCGACACCGCCCGGGCCAGCTTCGCCGTCGAGGACTACGACGACTTCGTCTCCGTGCAGTCGGAGTCCGCGCTGCGGCACGTCGCCATGTCGCACCCGTACGACGGCGGGGACGACGTCGAGTCGCTGCGCGGCGCCACGGAGCTGGTCTCCGGCGAGATCGCCACCGAGGTCGCCGAGCGCGTCGCCGTCGCCGGCGTCGAGGTCGTCGAGGCGCGCATCTCCCACCTCGCCTACGCGCCGGAGATCGCCCAGGCCATGCTGCAGCGCCAGCAGGCCGGCGCGATCATCGCGGCGCGGTCGCGCATCGTCGAGGGCGCGGTGTCCATGGTGGAGAGCGCCCTGCACCGCCTCGAGGCGGACGGCGTCGTGACGCTCGACGACGAGCGCCGCGCCACCATGGTGTCCAACCTGCTCGTGGTGCTCTGCGGCGAGAGCCGCGCCACCCCCGTCGTCAACGCGGGCTCGCTCTACCAGTGACCCCCCGCACCCCGCCCGAGCCCGACGACGCGTCGCCGCCGTCGGGCTCGCGGCGCGCCCGCAAGCAGGTCCTGCTGCGGCTCGACCCCGCGATCCACGACGCCCTGGCCCGGTGGGCGGCCGACGACCTGCGCAGCGTCAACGCGCAGGTCGACCTGCTGCTGCGCCGCGCGCTCAAGGACGCCGGGCGCCTGCCGCGCGACGTCGCACCCACCCGCCGTCCAGGGCGTCCGCCTACGCTGGGCGCGTGACCGCCGTCCCGCCCGCCACGGCCACCGCCGTGGCGCCCGCCACCACGCCGTCCGCACGGCGCCGCACCACCGCCGAGATCTGGATCGTGCTCGGGCTGAGCCTCGGCCAGAGCGGCGTCTACGCGATCGTCAACATCGTCGCGCGGCTCACCGCCGACACGAGGCTCGCCGACCAGACCGCGACGCTCAACGCCAGCCAGTCCGACCGCTCGCTGCTCGACCTCGTCTACCAGCTGCTGGGGATCGCCTTCGCCCTGGTGCCCGTGGCGCTCGCGCTGTACCTGCTCAGCGGGCGGGCGTCGGCCACGTGGACCGGGACGCGGCGGCGCATCGGGCTGGACTGGGGCCTCGACGGCGCCCGGCCGGGTCGCGACGTCGCGTGGGGCTTCGGCCTGGCCGCCGCCATCGGCGTCCCCGGGCTCGCGTTCTACCTGCTGGGCCGCGCGCTCGGCATCACCGTGTCGGTGCAGGCCAGCGCGCTGAACGAGCACTGGTGGACCGTGCCCGTGCTGGTGGTCGCCGCGCTGCAGAACGGGCTGCTCGAGGAGGTCGTCGCCGTCGCCTACCTGCACGAGCGCACCCGCGACCTCGGCTGGCACCGGGCGTGGTTCGTCGTGTGGAGCTCGCTGCTGCGCGGCTCGTACCACCTGTACCAGGGCGTCGGGCCGTTCTTCGGCAACGTCGTGATGGGCGTCGTCTTCGCCTGGTTCTACACCAGCCGGTGGGGGCGCCACCGCGTGCTGCCGCTCGTCGTCGCGCACACGGTGCTCGACGTCGTCGCGTTCGTGGGCTACGCCCTGCTGCCGCAGGACTGGAAGGACGCGCTCGGCCTCTGACCGGCCACAGACGCCCGCCCCGAGACGGCAACGTGCGTGCTGACTCGATCCTCAAAGGTGCTGTTCGAGGATCGAGTCAGCACGCACGTTGCTGGGGGCGGGGACCGCTCAGCCCGCGTGCAGGACGCGCAGCGCCTCGCGACGCTCGGCCTGGGCCACCGGGTCCGGTACGGGCAGCGACGCCAGCAGGCGCCGCGTGTAGTCCTCGTGCGGGCTGCCGAGCACCTGCTCGCCGATGCCCTCCTCGACCAGCTCGCCGCGGTACAGCACCGCGATGCGGTCGGCGAGGAGGTCCACGACGGCGAGGTCGTGCGACACGAACAGGCACGCGAAGCCCAGCTCGCGCTGCAGCTCGGAGAACAGCTCCAGCACGCGGGCCTGCACCGACACGTCGAGCGCCGACGTCGGCTCGTCCGCGATGAGCAGCTCCGGGTCGAGCGCAAGCCCGCGCGCGAGCGACGCGCGCTGGCGCTGCCCGCCCGAGAGCTCGTGCGGGAACCGGTCGCCGTAGCTGCGCGGGAGCTGGACGGCCTCGAGCAGCTCGTCCACCCGGCCCCGCGCCGCCTCCGGCGACGCGAACCTGCCGTGCACGACCAGCGGCTCGGCCACGCACTCGGCGATGGTCAGCAGCGGGTTGAACGACGTGGCCGGGTCCTGGAAGACGAAGCCCAGGCGCGGGCGCATCCCCTTGAGCTGCCGGCCCTTCGCCCCGCGCATCTGGGTGCCGAGCACCTTCAGCGACCCGTCGGACACGGGGGTGAGGCCCGCGATGGCCCGCGCGATCGTCGTCTTGCCCGACCCGGACTCGCCCACCAGGCCCAGCACCTCGCCCGGCCGGATCTGCAGGGAGACGTGGTCGACCGCGGTGAACGCCGGCTGGCGGAAGCGGCCCGGGTACGTGATCGTCAGGCCGTCGGCCTCGACGACCGGCTCGCCGGCCTTCCACTCCTCGGTCCGTGCCGCGGCACGCTCGGCCGCCCGGGCCCGGCCCTCGCCGATCTTCGGCACGGCCTTGAGCAGCGCCTTCGTGTAGTCGGCCTGCGGGTCGGCGAACAGGTCGCCGACCGGCGCCTGCTCCACGAGCTTGCCCTGGTACATCACCGCGACGCGGTCGGCCAGGTCGGCCACCACGCCCATGTTGTGGGTGATGAGGACGATCGCCGTGCCCGTCTCGTCGCGCAGCGTGCGCAGCAGGTCGAGGATCTCGGCCTGCACGGTGACGTCGAGCGCCGTGGTGGGCTCGTCGGCGACGATGAGGCTCGGGTCGAGCACCAGCGCCATCGCGATGACGATGCGCTGCTTCTGGCCGCCCGAGAACTGGTGCGGGTAGTGGTCGACCCGATGCTCCGGGTCGGGGATCCCGACGGTCCGCAGCACCTCGACGGCCCGGGCCCGCGCCTCCTTCTTCGACACGTCGCCGTGCGCCCGGAGGCCCTCGGCGATCTGCCACCCCACCGTGTAGACGGGGTTGAGCACGCTCGACGGCTCCTGGAACACCATCGCGACGTCGCGCCCGCGCGCCGCGCGCAGCTGCGCCGGGGGCACGTTGATGACGTCGGTCGTGCGGCCGTCGCGGCCGGTCAGCACGACGGCGCCGCGGGTGGTGGCGGTGGCCGGCAGGAGGCCGAGGATCGTCTTCGCCGTCACGGTCTTGCCCGACCCGGACTCGCCGACGACGGCGAGCACCTCGCCCGGCTGCACGTCGAGGCTCACGCCGTCGACGGCGCGCACCGGGCCGGCGTCCGTGGCGAAGGAGACCGCCAGGTCGGTGATCGTCGCGACGGCGCTCATGCGTCGTCCCCCTTCTGCTTCGGCTCGGCGGTGTCGACGGGCGCGACGGACGTGTCCGCCTCGACCGACGTCGCGGCGACCGCCCCCGCGACCTTCCGGGAGCGGGCCCGGGACCGCAGGCGCGGGTCGGACAGGTCGTTGAGCGACTCACCCATGAGCGTCATGCCCATCGCGGCCATGACGATCGCCAGGCCGGGGAAGAGCGCCGTCCACCAGATGCCGGACGTGACGTCCGCGACCGCGCGCTGCAGGTCGTACCCCCACTCGGCCGCCGCGGTCGGCTCGATGCCGAAGCCGAGGAAGCCGAGGCCCGCGAGCGTGAGGATCGCCTCCGACGCGTTGAGGGTGATGATCAGCGGCAGCGTGCGCGTGGAGTTGCGCAGCACGTGACGCGTCATGATGCGCCAGTGACCGGTGCCGAGCACGCGCGCCGAGTCGACGAACGCCTCCTGCTTGACCCGCACCACCTCGGCGCGCACCACCCGGAAGTACTGCGGTACGAACACCACGGTGATGGACAGCGCGGCCGCGAAGATGCCGCCCCACATGCTCGACTGCCCGCCCGAGATGACGATGGCGAGCAGGATCGCGAGCAGCAGGGACGGGAACGCGTAGATGGCGTCGGCGACCACCACGAGCATGCGGTCGAGCCAGCCGCCGAAGTACCCGGACACGAGGCCGAGCAGCACGCCCACGACGATCGAGGACGCCACCGCGACGACCACCACGAGCAGCGCCGTGCGCGCGCCCCACACGACGCGGGACAGCACGTCGTACCCGCCGACGGTGGTGCCGAACCAGTGCTCGGCCGACGGCGGCTGCTGGGCGCCGAACGCGCCGTCCAGGTCCCGCAGCTGCGACCAGCCGAACGGGGCCAGCACGGGCGAGAGCACGGCCACCAGCACGAACCCGGCCGTGAGCACGAGGCCCGCGATCAGCATCCCGCGCTGCAGCCCCACGCTCTGGCGCAGCTGGTGCACCACGGGCAGCTTCTTGAACCAGGCGCCCCGGCCCTCGAGGTGCTCGGGGGCTGCGGCAGCGGCGCCGGACGCCTCGGCGCCGGCGATCTCCGGTGCGGTCATCAGTACCTCACCCTCGGGTCGACCAGGGCCGCGATGATGTCGACCAGGAAGTTCGTCACGGCGACGACGACGGCCATCAGCACGACGATCCCCTGCACGGCCACGAAGTCGCGCGCCTGCAGGTACTCGGCGAGCTGGAAGCCCAGCCCGCGCCACTCGAACGTCGTCTCGGTGAGCACGGCGCCCACCAGGAGCATCGCGATCTGCATGCCGGCGACCGTGATGATCGGGATCAGCGCGGGCCGCCACGCGTGCTTGGTGACGAGCCGGCGCTCACCGACGCCGCGCGAGCGGGCGGCGTCGATGTAGTCGGCGCCGAGCGTGCCGATCATGTTGGTGCGCACGAGCCGCAGGAACACGCCGGCGGTGAGCAGGCCCAGCGCGGCGGCGGGCAGCACGGCGTGCGAGACCACGTCGAGGACCACGGCGGGGTCACCGGTGGCGAAGGCGTCGACCAGCATGAAGCCGGAGTCCGCCCCGGCGATCTGCATCTCGATCTCGCCGTCGGTGGACACCCTGCCCGCCACGGGGAACCAGCCCAGCCACACCGAGAAGACGAGCTTGAGCAGGAGGCCGGCGAAGAAGACCGGGGTCGCGTAGGCGAGGATCGCGAGGATGCGCAGGACGGCGTCGGGGAGCCGGTCGCGGAAGTAGCCGCCGACCATCCCGAACGGGACGCCCAGCAGCAGGGCGACGATCACGGCGTAGGTCGCCAGCTCGAGGGTGGCCGTCCCGTACTGGGACAGGACCTCGATCACGGGACGGTTGTCGCTGATCGTGGTGCCGAAGTCACCGGTGAAGATGCCGGTGAGGTACTCCCAGTACTGCACGAGGATCGGCCGGTCGTAGCCGGCGGCGTGGATCCGCTCGGCGAGCTGGTCGGGCGTCAGGCGCCCGCCCAGTGCGGCGGTGATCGGGTCACCCGTCGCGCGCATGAGCACGAAGACGGTGGTGACCAGGATGAACACGGTGGGGATGATGAGCAGGAAGCGCACCAGGATGTAGCGTCCCAGTGCGCTTCCTGCCGAGCTACGCGAGGCCACGGGGCAGGATCAGCCCTTGGCCAGCGCGCCGTAGCGGAACTTGAACGACGCGTCGAGCGTGTCCTCGGCGCCGGTGACGCCGGAACCGACGACCGCCACCTGGTCACCCTGCAGGTAGGGGACGGTGGACAGGTCCTTCGCCTCCTCCTCCTGGATCTGCTCGATGAGCGCCGTGCGCTCCTCCGCGTCGGGCGTCACGGCCTGCTGCTTGATCAGCTTGTCGATCGCGGGGTTCGAGTAGTTGTTGTCGAGGAAGTTGCCCTCGATGAAGAACGGCGAGAGGTAGTTGTCCGCGTCGGAGTAGTCCGGGAACCAGCCGAGCTGGTAGGCCGGGTAGACGTCGGACGTGCGGTCCTTGGAGTACTGCACCCACTCGGTGGTCTGCAGGTTCACCTTGAACAGGCCGCTCTCCTCGAGCTGGTCCTTGATGAGCGCGTACTCGTCGCCCGACGACGGGCCGTAGTGGTCGTTCGAGTACTGCAGGCTGAGCTCGACCGGCTCCGTGACGCCCGCGTCCGCGAGCACCTTCTTCGCCGCGTCCGCGTCCGGGCCGCCCTCGCCGTCGCCGTACATCTCCTTGAGGGGCTCGGTGGCACCGGTCAGGCCCTCGGGCACGAAGGAGTACAGCGGCGTGTAGGTGCCCTTGTAGACCTGCTCGGCGATGGCCTCGCGGTCGATCAGGTGCGCCACGGCCTGGCGGACGGCGAGCGCCTTCTTCTCGTCGGCCTCCGGCTGGCTCGCGCCGAACGGCTGCGAGTCGAAGTTGAACGTGATGTAGCGGATCTCGCCGCCCGGGCCCTTGACGACCTTGACGGAGTCGTCGCCGCCCAGGTCCTCGATGTCGGTGGGCGACAGCGAGCGCCACGCGACGTCGACGGAGCCGTCCTGCACCTCGAGCTTGAGGTTGGACGAGTCGGTGAAGTACTTGACGTTGACCTTGGGGGTCTTCGGGGCGCCGAGCAGGCCCTCGTAACCCTCGTACGCCTCGTATGCGATGAGCTCGTTCAGGGAGTAGCTCGTGATCTTGTACTGGCCGGCGAAGGCGTCGCCGTCGACGATCTCCTGGTCCGGGGTGAGCTCGTCGGGCGAGAAGACGTCCTCGTCCACGATCGGGCCCGCGCTGGTCGACAGGATCTGCGGGAACGTCTGGTCGTTCGGCTGCTTGAGGTGGAAGACGGCCGTGGTCTCGTCGGGCGTCTCGACCTTCTCCAGGTTCTGGAGCAGCGACGACGGGCCGTTCTCGTCCGCGATCTTGAGCTGACGGTCGAACGTGAACTTCACGTCGGACGAGGTCAGGTCGTTGCCGTTGGAGTACTTCAGGCCCGGCTTGAGCTTGACCGTGTACTCCTTGGGCGAGGTGAACTCCGCCGACTCCGCGATGTCCGGCTCCACCTCGGAGCTGCCCTGCGGGTTGTTCATGAGGAACGGGTAGACCTGGAGCATCACGGCGAGCGAGCCGTTGTCGTACGCTCCCGCCGGGTCCAGCGACGTCACCTTGTCGGTGGTGCCGATGGTCAGCGACTCTCCGCCGCCTCCGCCGTCACCGCCGTCGTTCCCGCCGCCGCCGCAGGCGGTCAGTGCCAGTGCTACGGCCGCCGCGCCGGCGGTACCGGCGAGCAGCCTTCGTGAGGCTCGGATCGCACTCATCTTCGGGGGTCCCCTTCTTCTGACGGGCCACAGCATCGACGCCATCGCCCAGGCCACGATGCGGGCGTTTCTAGCACACCGCAGTGTCGCGCAGGTCACGGTCGCCGGTCACAGCCGGACTCGTGATCGCATCGTGATGGGGGAACCTACCACCGCGACTCACCGGATGTCACAGGCCGGGCGGCCCCATACCACCTAGACTCACCGACATGTCCGGAGCGAGCGCCGCGGGTCCCTCGCGCGATCCGTCGCAGGACCCGGCTCCCCCGACAGGCCCGCTGCAGGCCCTGCTGGGACGGGACGTCCCGGGCCGCGACGCCGACCACGACCTCGTGCGCGTCGTCGACACCCCGGAGCCGCGCGTGCGGCACCCCTCCGACATGCTCGGGATGGTGACCAGCGCGCTCGGGATCGCGCTGGTGCTGGTGCTGTCCGTGGTCGCGCACGCCACCACCGAGGGCGTCACGCAGGACGTGCAGACCTTCAACACCCTCCTGGCGCGCATCCTGTTCATCCCGGTCGCGGTGCTGGAGGGCATGGTCACCCTGTTCGTCCCGGTGGCCGTGCTCGTGGAGCTCGGCGTGCGCCGCCTGGGCCGGCAGGTCGTCGAGTCCATCTGCGGCGCGGCGCTGGGCCTGCTGCTGGGCGTCCTGACGGTCGTGATGATCTCCGCCTTCGGCAGCGACGAGCTGATCCGCGGCCTGTCGGTGCGCCGCGACGGGGAGTGGCTGCTGACGATCCCCGGCTACGTCGCGGCGATCGCCGGGCTGCTCACCACCGCGGGCCCGCGCACCCGCCGCCGCACGGTGCGCTGGTCGTGGAACGTGCTGTACCTGGCCCTGTTCATCGTGCTCATCACCGGGCAGGTCTCCCTGCCGGGGATCCTGGTCGCGCTGCTGCTGGGCCGCCTGGCCGGCCAGACCGTCCAGTACGTGTCCGGGGTCCGCAGCGAGCGGGCCTACGGCGCCGACCTCGTCTCCGCCGTCCGCCGGGCCGGCTTCCGGCCGACCCTGCTGGTGCGGGTGCGCGACTCGGCCACCGCCGTCGCCGCCGCCGACCACGTGCCCGACGAGGACGACGCCGCCGCCACGGACGACGAGGACGCCGGGGCCGGCGGGTTCTCGGGCCCGGTCCACGTCGACACCATCGCCTCCTACGACACCGCGGGCGGGCTGGTGACCCCGGTCGACCCGGCCGACGACGCCCGCGCCGGGGAGACGATGGACGCCCTCGGGCGCACCGGCGACGAGGACGCCCCGGGCCACGCGGACGACCTCCCCGACGACTCCCCCGCCGACCCGGCCGCCCTCGCCCTCACGCGCTCCGGCGACAACCGCGTGTACGCCATGTTCACGGGCGACGGACGACGCCGGGACGTGGTCGTGCTCGACGGCGACCGGCACGTCATCGGCACGCTCACCCGCGCCTGGCGGGCCCTGCGGCTGCGCGGCATCGAGGGGCGCACCGCGATCTCCCTCAAGGCCGCGGCCGAGCGCATCGCCCTGCTGTCGTACGCCGCCACGGCCGCGGGCGTGCGCACCCCGCGCCTCGAGGGCATCGGTATCGCCGACGACTCGGTCGTCATGGTGCAGGAGCACGCCGCCGACGCGGTGTCCCTGCGCGACGCGTCCGACGAGCTGCTCGCCGGCGAGCGCGGCGACGCCATCCTCGCCCAGGCGTGGGAGCAGCTGCGGCGCGCGCACGAGGCCGGGCTCACGCACCACGCGCTGACCCCCGACGTGCTGCTGGTGCACCACGACGCGCACGGCGACCCGCACGTGTGGCTCACGGGGTGGGAGCTGGGCGAGATCGCGTCGTCCGTGCTGTCCCGCCGCCTCGACCTCACGCAGATGCTCGCGCTGCTCGCCCTGCGCGTCGGGGCGGAGCGGGCGCTCGCCTCCGCCGTGCGCGCGCTGCCGGACGAGGACATCGCCGCGATCGGGCCGCTGCTGCAGACGATCGCGCTCCCGCCGGCCACCCGGGTCGAGGTGCGGCGGGCCAAGGGCCTGCTCGACGAGCTCCGCGAGGCCCTGGTGGCGCGGCTGCCGCAGGCGGACGTCCAGCCGCAGAACATCACCCGGTTCGGCGCCCGCACGATCATCATGGTGACGCTGACGATCGTCGCCGTCGCCGTGATCGTCACGACGATGAACTTCGAGGAGATCGCGGCGTCGATCGCGGCGGCGAACCCCTGGTGGGTGGCGGCGTCGTTCGCGTTCGGGGCGGTCACCTGGTTCGGCGCGGCCCTCACGTTCTCCGCGTTCTCCCCGGAGAAGCTGCCGTTGTGGCGGGCCACGCTCACGCAGATGGCCGGGTCGTTCGTGGCCCTCGCCGCGCCCGCCGGGATCGGTCCCGCGGCGCTCAACCTGCGCATGCTGACGCGGCGCGGCGTGGCCATGCCGATGGCGGTCGCGACGGTCGCCCTGGTGCAGGTGTCGCAGTTTGTCGTCACCGTGCTGCTGCTGGTGGTCCTGTCGATCCTCACGGGTTCCGGCGGCCTCATCGAGCTGCCGTCGACGACGGTGCTGCTCGCCATCACGGGCGTCGCGCTGGCGGTCGTCGCGACGCTGCTCGTGCCCGCCGTCCGGCGCTGGGCCTGGGAGAAGGCCCGCCCCACCCTGGAGCAGGTGTGGCCGCGGCTGTCGCAGATGCTCGGCCAGCCGGCGCGCCTGGCGCTGGGGCTCGGCGGGAACGTCGTGATGACGCTCGGGTACGTGCTGGCCTTCGACGCGGCGCTGGCGGCGTTCGGCCGGTCGCTCAACCTCGTCGACGTCGCGGTGATCTACCTGGTCGGCAACGCCCTGGGCGCCCTGGTGCCGACGCCCGGCGGCCTGGGCGGCGTCGAGGGCGCGCTCACCGCCGGCCTCACCGCCGCCGGCATCCCGGCGTCCATCGCGTTCTCCGTGACGATGCTGTACCGCGTCGTCACCTACTGGGGCCGCGTACCCATCGGCTGGGTCGCGATGCGGTACCTGGAGCGCAAGGGCGACCTCTGACCTTGTCGGAAGTACTCTAAAGATTTTAGAGTACTTCCATGTACACCAGCGAGGTCGACGACGCCTTGACCGCCGAGGATCCCCTCGCGCGCCTCGCGCAGATGCCTGAGGGGCAGTGGTACGAACGGAAGTCGGGCAGGATCAAGGCACGAGACCTCGCCGTCCCTCTCGTCGCGTTCGCCAATGCCGAGGGCGGCACCGTGCTCGTCGGCATCCACTCCGGCCGGGCCGACGACATCTCCGCACAGCGGATCAACGAGCTGCGGCAGGCCGCACACGATTTCACCCGGCCGGTCGTCAGGCACCGTGTCGAGGAACGAACGACGGCCGAGGGCGCCGCACTGCTCGTCTTCCGGGTCGAGCCCGGCGAGCAGGTCCATGAGACCGCATCGGGCGAGTGCTACCTCCGAGTCGGTGACGAGTCCCGGCGTCTGGGGTTCGCCCAACGACAAGAGCTCGAGTACGACCGTGGGAGCGCGCCCTACGACGGCACGCCCGCAGACCGTGAGCTCGGCGACCTGGATCCCGCACAGGTCGCCCCTTACGCCGCGGACATGGGGGCCTCGGACCCGCATTCGATGCTCCGGGCACGGAGCCTCCTCACACGAGACGGCCGTCTCACCACGGCCGCGTACCTGCTGTTCGCCGAGCATCCCCAAGATCTCTACCCGCACGCCCACGTGCGCGTGCTGCGCTACGCGGGCGTCGAGCGCGGCACCGGCGCCGAGCTCACCCTCGACGAGGACGCAGACATACGGTGCGAAGGATCCATCCCCGCGCAGATCATGTCCGCTGCCTCAACGATGGACCGTCTCGTTCCCAGGCGGCGGTCGCTGGCCGCGAGCGGTCGATTCGAACCGAGCCCGATCGTGCCGCGCGACGCGTGGCTCGAAGGGCTGGTCAACGCGGTGCTGCACCGCTCCTACAGCTCGGTCGGGGACCACGTGCGGGTCGAGATCTTCCCGGACCGTGTCGAGATCTCGAGCCCCGGCAGGTTCCCCGGGCTTGCGAACCCCGCGCATCCCGAGACGATCTCGCGCCATGCCCGCAACCCGCGCATCGCCCGTGTCTGTGCCGACCTGAGAATCGCGCAAGAGCTCGGTGAGGGCATCAAGCGCATCTTTGCGCAGATGCGCCAGCGTGGCCTCACGGACCCGATCTACCTCCAGACGAGCGGATCCGTGCGCCTCGTGCTCGCGGCAGCCGACGCCGTCCCGGAGGACGTGCGTTCGACTCTGCCACGGGGCGCACTCGGCGTCCTTGACGCTCTCCGGCGGGCCGGTCGCCCGCTGGGAACGGGCCAGATCGAGGAGATCGTCGGGATCACCCGGCCGACCGTCGTCAAACACCTCCGAGCGCTGCGGGACGCCGGACTGGTCCGATGGGAGGGCGCTTCGGCGCGCGACCCCCGTGCCACCTGGCATGTGGCATGAGCGCGACGCATTCCCGGACCGACGACGGTAGCGCGGGAGCCTGCGGGGTCTCGTCCGACGCCGCGGCCACGTCGGCGGAAGCGGCGGCGGCAGAGCTGGACCGCGTGCTGGCCGGCCTGCAGTGGCGGTTCGTGGCGCGCTCGCGGCACGAGCTCGCGGCGGGCGAGTGGGTCGAGCACGCGACGGGCGACCCGGCCCTGCTGCTCGTCACCTGCGGCCTGGTGCGGGTGCGCGGCGTGGGCGAGGTCGTCGACCTGGCGCCGGGCGACTTCCTGTTCCTGCCGCACGGGCCCCGGTTCGAGCTGCACGCCCTCTCGGACTCGGCCGTCCGGTGCGTCCAGGTCGCGCCCGTCGGCGCGGGCACGGGCGCGGGCACCCTGCCGGACCACGTGCTCCTCACCGAGCTCCCGCAGTCCGAGCCGACGGCCGCGACGATGTTCCGGACGCTCGTGGAGGACTACCGGACCCCGCGCAGCGTGCTCGGGGACCGGGTGGTCACGCTCGTCGCGTCGATGGCGATCAGCGCCTGGTACGCCCGCGGCTGCGCGCCTGCGCGCTGGCTCATGCAGCGGGAGGACCCGGGCCTGGCGAGCGCCGTCGCCGCGATCCACGCCGACCCGGGCCGGGACTGGACCGTCGACGAGCTGGCGCGGGTCGCGCTCGCCTCCCGGTCCGGCTTCGCCGCCCGGTTCCGCGCGGCGACCGGGCAGACGCCCGGCCGCTACCTCGCGGCGGTGCGGGTCGCCCACGCCCGTTGCCTGCTGACGGCGGGAGACCTCCCCGTCGCGACGGTCGCGCGGCAGCTCGGCTACGGCTCGGACACGGCTCGGACACGGCCTTCGGCCGCGCGTTCCGGCGCCACACCGGCCGCACGCCGTCCGAGTGGCGACGAGCGGCCGGCGCGTCCCCGTCGTCCGGGCCGGCGCCGGCGGGCGAGGTGGACGTGGTGGGCGGGGCCGCGGCTGGCCCCGGCCTCAGCGGGCGGCGCGGGCCGACGCCCGCGTGAGGGTGCTGCGCACGAGGATCCCGCCGGCGACGGCGACCACGGCCGCCACCAGGTAGGCCCAGCCGACGCCCACGGCGTCGACGCCCACCCCGCCGACCGCGGAGCCCAGGATGATCGCCGTCTGGAACCCGGCGACGACCAGCCCGCTGCCCGCCTCGACCTGGTCGGGCAGGACCCGGGTGATCCACACCTGCACGACGTTCAGCACGCCGCCGAACGCCGCGCCCCACACGACCACCGCCGGGTAGGCGAGCACCGGGGCGAAGGCGGCCAGGCCGACGGCGGCGACGCTCACGCCGATCGCCACGGGCACGGCGAGCAGCAGCACCGGCAGGTGCCGGTCGACGAGGGCGCCGATGGCGAAGTTGCCGACCAGCCCGCCGACGCCGAACAGCGCGAGCAGCACCGCGATCGTGCCGACGTCGGAGCCCGGCAGCAGCGACAGCGCCGGGCGCACGTAGGTGAAGCCGACGAAGTGCCCGCCGATGACCGCCACGATGCTCACGACGCCGACGGCGACGCCGGGCGAGCGCAGGGCGCGGCCCATGGCCGACCAGCCGATCCCCGGCGTCGGCGCGATGAGCGGCAGCGCGAGGCGCATGGCGACGGCCGTGACGACGGTCAGCGCCGCGGCCGACCAGAACACGACCCGCCAGCCCGCCGCCGCGCTGATCAGCACCCCGAGCGGCACGCCGGCGACGGTGGCGACCGTCGTCCCCGCGTTGACGATCATCATCGCCCTGCCCACCCGGTCCGCCGCGACGAGCCGCGCCGCGATCACCAACGACATGGACCAGTACCCGCCCAGCGCGGCCCCGAGCAGCAGCCGCGCCACCATGAGGACGCCGATGCTGGGCGCCACCGCGACGAGCACGTTGGAGACGACCGCGCCCAGCGCGAGCACCACCAGCAGCGTCCGCCGGTCGGTGCGGGGGAACATCGAGCTCAGCCCCAGCGCCGTCAGCAGCGCCGTCAGGGCGGTCACGCTGACGGACAGCCCCACCACGCCCTCCGTGACGCCCAGGTCGTGGGCCACCGGCGTCAGCACGCCGGGCGGCAGGAACTCCGCCGTCACCAGGGAGAAGCTGCCGAGGAACATCGTGGCCAGCGCGAGCCACGCCCGCCGGGGCGACAGGGGCGCGGCGCGCCCCGCCGCGGCGCCGGTCGTGGTGCTCGTCGTGCTCGTCGTCTCCGTCGGGTTCGTCGTCATGCTCGTCGCAACAACCCGGGAAGGCGATCGGGCCGACCCGGGCTCCACGCCGTTCGATCCAGACGCCACGCCACCGCAGCCGGTGAGTCGGTCGACGGCGCCCTATCGTGACCGCATGTTCACCGGCACGCAGGTCAATCTGTACGCCGACGACGTCGAGGCGGTCGTCGGGTTCTACCGGGCGCTCGGCTTCGCCGAGAGCTACCGCTACGCCCCGCACGGCGACCCGTGGCACGTCGAGCTGCGGCTGCCCGGGCTGACCCTCGGCGTCGCCTCCCCGATCGCCGCCCGCACGGAGCACGGCATCGGGGTGTCCGCCGAGGGCGCGGCGATGGAGCTCGTGCTGTGGTGCGACGACGTCGACGCCGAGTTCGCGCGCGCCGTCGACACCGGGGCGGAGGTGATGCGGGCGCCGCACGAGTTCCAGGACGGGCGGCTGCGCGTCGCCTGGGTGCGCGACCCCGCAGGCAACCCGATCGAGCTCGTCACGGTGCTGCGGCCCGGCACGTCCTGACGCGCCGGGCCCGGGGACGACGGAGGCCCGCCGCTCGCGACGTGGCGAGCGGCGGGCCTCCGAGCGGCTGACGCGGCGGACGTGACGTCCCGCCGGTCAGCGGACGATCACTTGGCGACGGCCTTCTTCAGGACCGAGCCGGCGCTGATCTTGACACCGTAGCCGGCGGGGATCTGGATCTCCTCGCCCGTGCGCGGGTTACGACCGGTGCGGGCGGCGCGCTCGACGCGCTCGACCGACAGCAGACCGGTGACCTTGACGGCCTCACCCTTGGCGAGGGACTCCTCCAGCACCGCCTGGAAGGCGTTGAGGAACTCCTCGGCCTGCGCCTTGCTCAGGTTCTCCGCCTTGCCGGCGATGGCCGAGACGAGCTCGGACTTGTTGAGCGACATGTGAATCCCTTCTCCGGATCACGACGCGCGCTGCCCGCACGTCGTCACGTTCACGCGTTCCCCGGCTCGCGCCGGGAGGACGGGGAACACACTAAGGAACATCCGCGGATTCCTGCGACTTTTGCGCGCGTGGCGTGGCAGACACGCCCGAAGTGCCCCACTCTCGCGGGCCCGCGACCGGTGAGAGCCGGCGCCCGTGACGGTCCTAGGCTCATGCCTGCAGAGCCCGCACGGCCCGATCCCCGACCCGTTCCCAGCCCCGGAGACCCCGTGACCGACCCGAGCGCCACCCCCGCCCGACCCCGCGGGCACGCCCGCAACATCACCGCGCTCGTGCTCGGCAACGCGCTGGGCGGCATCGGGGTCGCCGTCGGCGCGGCCGTGAGCGCCCTGCTCACCGAGCGGCTCGGCGGCACGTCGATGGCCGGGCTCGCACAGGCCGCGGGCGTGCTCGCCGCCGCGGTCGCAGCCATCCCGCTGGCCAACCTCGCCGTCCGGCGGGGACGGCGCACCGCGCTCACCCTCGGGTACCTGCTCGCGGCGACGGGCGCGCTGGTCATCGTCGTCTCGGCGGCGGTCGGCTCGATCGTCGTCCAGCTCGCGGGGATCGCGCTGTTCGGGGTGGCGAACGCGGTCACGCTGCAGTCGCGGTTCGCCGCCGCCGACGACACGCCGGCCGCGACCCGGGCGCGCACGATGTCGGTCGTCGTCTGGGCGACGACCGTCGGCTCCGTGCTCGGGCCGAACCTCACCGCGCCGGGCGACGACCTCGGGCAGTCGTTCGGGCTGCCGGAGTTCGCGGGGCCGTTCCTGTTCGCGCTCGTCGCGCTGCTCGCGGCCGCCGCCGTCGTCGGCGGTCTCTACCGCGCGCCCGCCCCGGTCTCCCTCGAACAGGCCCACGGCGCACCCCGCGCCAAGCGGGTCGGGGCGCGGGCGGCCCTCGCGTGGGCGTGGGGCCACCCGGTGGCGCGGTTCGCCGTCGTCATGCCGGCGTGCGCGCACGCCGTGATGATCGTCGTGATGGTGATGACGCCCCTGCACATGCAGCACGCGGGCATGTCGCTCGAGATCGTCGGCGTGGTCATCAGCCTGCACATCCTGGGGATGTTCGCGCTCAGCCCCGTGTTCGGCTGGCTGGCGGACCGCGTCGGCGGGGTGCGCACGACGGCGCTCGGGATCGGGCTGCTCGCCGTCGCGCTGGTGCTCGGCTTCACGGCCGCGACGACCACGGCGACCGGCGAGCACGCCGCGCACGGCGGGGGCGGGAACCCCACGCTGACGGCCGTCGCGCTGCTCGTGCTCGGGCTGGGCTGGTCGGCCAGCCTCATCGGCTCGTCCGCCCTGCTGGCGGGCGTCGTGGAGGCGCACGTCAAGGTCCCGCTGCAGGGCGCCTCGGACGCGGCGATGAACTACGCCGGGGCAGCCGCGGCCGCCGTCGCCGGACCGGTCCTGGCGGCCGGCGGGTTCGAGGCGGTCAACGTCGTCGGCGCGGTGATCCTGGTGCCCGCGGTCGTGGCGCTCGTGGCCTCGGCCCGGCGGCGGGCGCGCCTGGCCGGCTAGGTGTCTCGCCGGTCTCGCCCGGATCGACGCACGCCAGGCAACCCGGCACGCAACACCGAGTTCACCGCCCCCGCCCCGTCTGCTCGAACTTCAACGCGGAACCCGGTGATCACGCTGACGAGAACACTCCCCCCGTCTCTTCTCGCGGTTTCTCCTTGCGGTGCAGCGGCAGGTGCGGCGATCATCGCCTCGGCGTCCGGTGCGACCTGGGCTCAGATATCGAGATCGATGGAGCCCGAGGGCGAGACCTCGGGCGACTCGTCGTCGACGAGAGGCGTGAGCACCGCGATCCTCCAGCCTGCTGCTGTCTGGACGAGCTGGTAGATGAACTGCTCGGCGGATGTGCCGTCGTAGGACCAACAGACCTTGACCCATGAGCTGTGGCTGGTGTCCGCAATGGTCTCGACGGCAGCGGTGACGTCCGAGATGTCTTCGTACTGGCCGAAGGAGGCCGCGAAGAACTGCTCCGTCTGGGACGCGTCGGAGACCGCCACGGCCTGGCCGGGGAACTCGACGAGAGCGGGCACGGCGTAGAGGTCAGCGATCGATTTCGCGTCTCGCTCGAGCATCGCGGCGGCGTACGCGTCGAAGAACTTCTGAGGGTCGAGCTTTTCGTGGGTGTTCATCAGTGATCCTCTCGGTCAGGAACCGTGGGTCGGCTCGGTCTGGTGCTCAGGAAGCGGGTGAGGTGCGCAGCCGCGGTGCCTTCGTCGCAGCAGGATGCCGACGAGGATCGCTGCGGCGACCAGGATCCCCGCGCTGACGGCCAGGGCGGTGGTGTAGCCGTGCACGATGGCTTCGTCATCGGTCGCCGTTTCGGTGGCGTGATAGGCGGTGCTGGAGATGACCGCGACGGTATTGAGCAGCGCGACGCCGATCGCGGCACCGAGCTGCTGGGAGGCGTTGTAGGCGGCCGAGGCGGCTCCGATCTCGTGTGCGCCGACGCCCTCGGTCGCGGTGCTCGCGGTGGCGGTGATCACCAGGCCCATTCCCAGGCCGGTCAGCACCATGGCGGGCACCAGGTAGATGACCAGGACGTGGGTCGACCGGACGTCGAGGAACGTGAGGACGGCCAGCCCGGCGGCGGCGGCGAGGAGCCCGGAAACCACGAGGGCCGCCGGCGGGACGCGGCCGAGGAGCCGCCCAGCAATGATCATGGATCCGATCAGTGCGGCGACGGCATGAATGAGTAGCACGAGGCCTGCGTTCAGGGGCGGGTAGTCCAGCTGAGCCTGCATGTAGTAGCTCATGAACAGGTAGAAGCCGAACATCGCCGAGAACATCAGCCCGATGGCGATGAATGAGCCGGCGCGGGCGGAGCTCTCGAGGATCGTCAGCGGGAGGATCGGATTGGGCACCGCGCGTTCGACGAGCACGAAGGAGAAGAGCAGGACGAGGCCGCCGCCGATCAGGGCGGCCACGACGGGTACCGAGACCTGCTGGCCGTCGAGCTGGCCGATCCCGATCACGATGGCGGCGATGCCGCCGGTGCTGAGCAGCGCACCGAAGACGTCGATGCGGCCGGTCTGTCTTACTGCCGATGTCCGCGGGATGACGGCGGCACCGATCGCGATGAGCACGGCGATCGGGACATTGATGTACAGGCACCAGCGCCAGCTCGCGAAGTCGGTCAGCGCACCGCCGAGGAGCAGACCGACCGCGGACCCGGCCGCGCCCACAGCGGCGAACACGCCGAAGGCCCGGCCCCGTTCCCGGGCCTCGGTGAACGACATGGCGAGCAGGGACAGCGCGGCGGGTGCCAGCAGCGCAGCGAACGCGCCCTGGAGCGCTCGAGCGACGATGAGGACTTCGGCACTCCATGCCAGTCCGCCGACCAGGGAGGGGACGGAGAAGCCGAGCAGGCCGATCACGAAGGCCCGCCGGTGCCCGATCGTGCTGCTGATGCGCCCGCCTATCAGCAGCAGGCCCCCGAAGGTCAGCAGGTAGGCGGTGATCACCCAGTGTCTATTCGCCTCCCCCAGGCCCAGCTCAGCGTCGGCCGAGGGTAGGGCGATGTTGACGATGGTGCCGTCCAGCACCACCAGCAGCTGCGCCAGCGCCACCAGTGCCAGCGTCCACCAGCGCGCCGACGATCCTTCTCCGTCTTTCGTGCTCAACTCTGGTCTCCCTAACGATGGTCATGCGTACCTAACGCTGTTAGATTAACCTAGCAGCACACCGGGACGCGGTGACGAAGCAAGGAGAGCGATCGGATGCCAGAACCCCGTGAAGAGCACGCAGAGCCGTCGAACGTGTGGCTGCGTCCGCAGCGCTCCCGACGCGGCGAGCCACCGGTCACGAGCGAGCGGATCGTCGAGGTCGCCGTCGAGATCCTGGACGGCGGCGGGCTCGGGTCGTTGACCATGCGGCGCGTGGCCGAGCAACTCGGCGTCGTGGCCCCGTCGCTGTACTGGCACGTCAAGACCAAGGACGACATCATCGACCTGGCCGTGGACCACGTCTTCGCCGAGACCGATGCCCCGACCGGAGCGCAGCCGGACGGTTGGCGGGCGTGCATCGAGGCGATCGCGGTCGCGTGGCGGGCGACCCTGGTCGAGCATCCCTGGGTTGCACCGGTGGCGGCGTCTCGTCCCAGCTTCGGCCCGAGCTATCTCGACCAGCTGGAGCTGGTCATGTCCACCCTGCTCCGCGCCGGCCTGACCGGCGCAGAGCTGTCGGCTGCGATGTGGACGCTGCACAACCTGATCTTCGGCTCCGCCTCGACCGAGGCGACCCTGAACATCACCGACCACGACCGCGAGGTCGGGCAGGCCCTCCTGCAGCAGAACGCGGACCGCTACCCGACGCTGGCCGGCCACCGCTACCTCGACGACGACGACTGGCTCGGGGACTTCACCCGGGGTCTCGCCTACTTCCTCGACGGACTCGAACTCCGGATCCGTACCCGACCCGACCTCACCTCATCACCACGGACCCCACCCGGAGGGGAACGACCATGAACCAGGGGGCCGGCCGCACGATCCCTGCCGGCTGATCGTCGCGCAGGGAGGATCGGTCAGGAATCGAGAAGTTCCACGACGGGGTGCTCCCCATAGCCTCAAGGCACCGGAGCTCAGCCCACCAGAGGAGAGAGAAATGACCGAGAAGACGGCCCGTCCCGATCCGCAGACCGATAGCGACACCATGTCGGCACAGGAGCGCGCCGCCATCAGGGAGCGCGCCGCGGAGCTCAAGACCCAGGGCCGCAACGGCAAGGCCGCGGACAAGGCGGCCGCCAACGAGGCGGCCCTGGTGGCGAAGATCGACCAGATGCCCGAGCCCGACCGCACCCTCGCCCGGCGCGTTCACGCCATCGTCACCGCGTGCGCCCCGGACCTGGAGCCGAAGCTGTATTACGGCCAGCCCGGCTATGCGAGGAAGGGGAAGGTGCTGTGCTTCTTCCGCAGCGGCCAGGGCGACAAGGAGCGGTACTCGACCTTCGGGTTCAGCGTGCAGGCCGACCTCGACGACAACAGCGGTCTCTGGGCGACCTCCTACGCCCTGACCGAGCCGAGCGAGGCCGCCTGGGATGAGTTGGAGAGGCTGATCAGGAAGGCCGCCAAGTGAACGAGCAGACCCGTCACACAGAGACCTCGCTCGCCCTGGACGTCGTCACCCTCGCAGGCGATCTCCCCGCATCCAAGGAGTTCTACGCCTCAGCATTCAGCCCGCTGATCAGCGAGAGTGCCGAGACCGTTGATGTGGACATGCACGGCACCGGCCGCTTCGAACTGGCACCGCCGACGACCACTGGCGCGGGATCCGAGGGGGAATCGTCACCGTTCCCGGGATACGTCGTGACCTACGCGCTCGCACAGCCGGCCGAGGTGCAAGCGGTGATGGACGCCGCAGCCCACGCCGGCGCGCACGTGCTCAAGCCGGCCAAGAAGGCTCTCTTCGGTTCGTTCTCGGGGGCCTTTCGGGCACCCGACGGCTCGATCTGGAAGGTGGCTGCCGATTCCAACAAGAAGTCAGGGGAGGCCGCTGCAGTTCCTCGGCCCACCGAGATCAGCATCATCCTCGGCGTCAAGGACCCCCGAGCCTCGCGGACGTTCTACCAGGCACTGGGCATGGCAACCGACCGCGACTATGGAAACAAGTACATCGACTTCCAGCCACAACAGGGAGCAGCGCGTCTGTGCCTGATGCCGCGGGCCGTGCTGGCGAAGGACGTCGGCATCGACGACCCTGGCCACCGCACGGGCGGACTGGCGCTGGGCCACCGCACGGAGACCCAGGAGGGCCTCGACCAGCTCATGTCCGCCGCCGAATCCGCCGGCGGCAGCCCCGTTGCCCCGCAAGAACCGGCGGCCGGTTCCGACTCGAGCCACTTCACCGATCCGGACGGATTCCGCTGGAGCCTGTCGCTCTGAGCGCTGAATCGCGCAGGAGACGGCCCGCCCGACTTCCACGACCAAGGAGATGAGCATCGGACATGACGCGTCCATCCACGCGCCTCGACACTGCTCGGATCCGCGCGGCTCGAGAGGTGATCGACCCCGTCTTCCTCGACACTCCGCTGTATCGCTGCGAGGCGCTGGAGCCCGACCTGGGGTGCACGGTAAGCATCAAGCTCGAGACGGCGAACCCGGTCCGCAGCTTCAAGGCCCGCGGCACAGAGCTGGTGGCGAGCCAGCTGGCAGCCAGAGGCGAAAGGGCCGTCGTGTGCGCCAGCGCGGGAAATCTCGGCCAGGCGCTGGGCTGGTCCGGCCGCGGCCGCGGGCTCGACGTCACCGTCGTGGCGTCACGGTTCGCGACGGCGGCCAAGCTCGACCGCATCCGCGCGCTGGGAGCCGGGTTGGAGCTGGTGGACGGTGACCACGAGCTGGCTCGCGAGCGGGCGGCGGCCGTCGCCCGGCTCGACGGCATCCGCCTGGTCGAGGACAGCCTGGACATCGAGACGTGCGAGGGCGCGGCGACCATCGGCCTGGAGCTCGTGGAGACGCTGCCGTCGTTCGACGCCGTCCTGATCGCTCTCGGCGGCGGGGCCCTGGCCACCGGTGTCGGTCATATCGTGAAGTCCTGCGCGCCAGGGGCCGAGGTGATCTGCGTCCAGCCGCAGGGCGCGCCGGCGATGACGCGCTCCTGGCACCTGGGGCGCGTCGTGACCACCGGGCCGACCGACACCATCGCCGATGGTGTCGCCGGACGGCGCCCGATCCCCGTCGTCCTGGATGACCTCCTCCAGGTCGCTGACGACGCCGTCCTGGTCGAAGAGGCCTCCATCGTGACGGGCATGCACATGCTCCTCGAGCACGCCGGACTCGTCGTCGAACCCTCGGCCGCGCTCGGCATCGCCGCCCTCCTCGAGGACCGGGATCGCTTCGCCGGCCGGCACGTCGTCACCATCGTGTGCGGCAGCAATGTCGACCTCGACGCCTATCGCAGCTGGCTCGATGCCGCTCCGGTGCACAGGTCGTGAACACCGCTCGACGCCACCCGTCGATCGTGTCGAGGCTGCTGGCCGCGCCCGAGCGGCCTAAGGTGCCCGCTCTTCCGGAGCCGGTGCCGTCCTCGGCCCGCGTCCCTCGATGACGGTGAGCACACCTCGATGAACGCCCCGAGGCGATGCGGAGACGCCGGCAAGCCGGACTGATGTCGTCGCCTTGCTCAGATCTGCAAATCCCGCCTAGCGGCCGGCGGGGCCGTCCTCAGGGCCGTCGCCGGGCGGCTCGCGGTCGTCCAGCTCCTGCCGCATCCGGCGCTGCCGCAGCACCATCGCCGCCGCGACGGCGACGAGGGCGAGGACCGCCGCGCCGAAGAGCCACGACGCGGCCCAGCCCGCCTCGCCGTTCTCGTCCAGCTCCGCCCCGGGCACACCGGTGGGGTGCTCGTGACCGTCGGTGCCGGCGGAGGACGTCATGTCGCCCGAGGGCCGTTCGCCGTCCGGCGACGGTGCGTCCGTGGCCTGGCCCTCGCTCGTCGGCGACGGGCTGGCCTCCGGCTCCTGGGTCGCCTCGGTGGCCGGCTCCGCCGCGGCGGCGACGTCGTACGACAGCTCCCCCTCGATCGGGTGCCCGTCCGACGACACGACCCGCCACACGACGTCGTGACCGCCCGCGGGCAGGTCGCCGGGCAGCTCCGCCGTGACGACCGCGCCGTCCACGGCGACCTCGCCCTCGACCGAGCCGTCACGGGTGGAGACGATCACCTGCGCCCCCGACGGCAGCACGTCACCGCTGAACGTCAGGACGACCTGCGACGGCGGGGTGTCCAGCTTCGCGCCGTCCTCCGGGTCGGCGGAGACCAGCCGGTCGTGCGCGGCGGCGGGCTGCACGACGGTGAACCCGAGCCCGAGGCCCAGGACGGCCGCGAGCAGGACGAGGGCGCGTCGTCGTCGCGCAGGCTTCAGGTGCATCCTCCGACCCTAGCGAGCCCCGCTCCCGCGCCCCACGCGCTGTCGGGACCGCACGCGGGCACGGCCGCACGACTCGTGGGGCGCCGCCGTGTTCCTACACTCGGGGGGTGGACTTCTCCTCGGCCTACGCCCACGGCTTCGCCCGCGTGGCGGCCTGCACCGTCCCCGTCGCCGTCGCCGACCCGCGCGCGAACGCCGCGGCGGTCCTCGCCGAGGCGCGCGCGTGCCACGACGACGGCGTCGCGGTCGCCGTCTTCCCCGAGCTGTGCGTGTCCGGGTACGCGATCGACGACCTGCACCTCGCGGACACGCTCCTGGAGGCGACGTCCGACGCGCTGGCGGAGATCGTCGAGGCGAGCGCCGACCTGCGGCCGATGCTCGTCGTCGGCGCCCCGCTGGAGGTCGGGAACCGGCTGCTGAACTGCGCGGTCGTCGTCCACCGGGGCCGGGTGCTGGGCGTCGCGCCCAAGTCGTACCTGCCGAACTACCGCGAGTTCTACGAGAAGCGCTGGTTCGCGCCCGGCGACGACCGCCGCGGCGCCACCGTGACGCTGCCGTTCGGCGACGACGGGCCGGTGCCGTTCGGGCCGGACCTCGTCTTCCGTGCGTCCGACGTCGCGGGTCTCGCCGTGCACGTCGAGGTGTGCGAGGACCTGTGGGTGCCGGTGCCGCCGTCGGCCGAGGCGGCGCTGGCCGGCGCGACGGTGCTGCTCAACCTGTCGGCGAGCCCCATCACCGTGGCCCGGGCGGAGGACCGGCGGCTCATGGTGCGCTCGGCCTCGCACCGCGGGCTGGCCGCCTACGCGTACGCGGCGGCGCAGGGCGAGTCGAGCACGGACCTGTCGTGGGACGGCCAGACGATGATCTACGAGGTGGGCGACCTGCTCGCCGAGACCGAGCGCTTCCCCGACGGCGCCCGGCGCTCCGTGGCCGACGTCGACCTCGACCGGCTGCGCCAGGAGCGCCTGCGGATGGGGTCGTTCGACGACAACCGCCGCACGCTCGCCGACCGCACCGACGCGTTCCGGACGGTGCCCTGGACCGTCGACCCGCCGACGGGCGACGTCGGGCTGCGCCGCAAGGTGGACCGGTTCCCGTTCGTCCCCGACGACCCGGAGCGCCTGGCGCAGGACTGCTACGAGGCGTACTCGATCCAGGTGGCCGGCCTGGAGCAGCGGCTGGCCTCGATCGGGCAGCCGAAGATCGTCATCGGCGTCTCCGGCGGCCTGGACTCGACGCACGCGCTCATCGTCGCGGCCCGGGCGATGGACCGGCTCGGCCGGCCCCGCACCGACATCCACGCCATCACCATGCCCGGCTTCGCGACGTCGTCCGAGACGAAGGACCGCGCCACCCGGCTCGCGGAGTCGCTGGGCGTGCACTTCGAGGAGCTGGACATCCGGCCCGCCGCGGAGCAGATGCTGCGCGACCTGGGCCACCCGTTCGGGTCGGGCGAGAAGGTCTACGACGTCACCTTCGAGAACGTGCAGGCCGGGCTGCGCACCGACTACCTGTTCCGCCTCGCCAACCACCGCGGCGGCATCGTGCTCGGCACCGGCGACCTGTCCGAGCTGGCGCTCGGCTGGTGCACGTACGGCGTGGGCGACCAGATGTCGCACTACGCGGTGAACACGGGCGTGCCGAAGACACTCATCCAGCACCTCATCCGCTGGGTCGCGGACACCGGCCGCTTCGAGGCCGAGACCAACGACCTGCTGCGCGAGATCCTCGCCCAGGAGATCTCCCCCGAGCTCGTGCCCGCCGGCGAGGGCGAGGCCCCGCAGTCCACCGAGGCCGCCATCGGCCCGTACGCGCTGCAGGACTTCACCCTGTTCTGGACGCTGCGGCACGGGCTGCGACCGTCCAAGATCGCGTTCCTCGCGTGGCACGCCTGGCGGGACGCCGAGGCAGGCGAGTGGCCGCCGAACTTCCCGCACGACGAGCGCTCCGCCTACGACCTGGCGACCATCCGGAAGTGGGAGCTCGTGTTCTTCCGGCGGTACTTCTCGTCGCAGTTCAAGCGCTCCGCCATCCCCAACGGGCCCAAGGTCGCCGCCGGCGGCTCGCTGTCGCCCCGCGGCGACTGGCGCATGCCGTCCGACGCGTCCGCCGCCGCGTGGCTCGCCGAGCTGGAGGAGAACGTCCCGGCGGAGTGAGTGTCCCGTTCAGGGGCGCGCTGCCGGGCCGAAGCCGGTCCAGCGCAGCTCGGGCGGCAGGTGGCCCATGTCGTTGTAGACGATCAGGGAGGCGCTGCGGTCGTCGCGGTACTCGACGGTCGTGAGGGCGGCGTTGCCGTACGGCAGGCCCAGCCAGCTCTCGGGCGGCGCGGCGAGCGCGTCGCGCACGAGCCACGCGACCTGGAAGGCGTGCGTGATGAGCACCTCGTGCGTCTCGACGTCGGCGGGCCGGGCGAAGCGCGCGGTGAGCGCGGCGGCCAGCCGCTCGCCCTCGGCCGCCTCGGCGGCGTCGTACCCGTCGAAGAAGCCGGCCCACGCGGGCGGCATCGGGTCGGGCAGGTACGGCACGTGGTCGACCAGCTCTTCCGCCGGGGCGACGGGGACGCCGGGCAGCTGTGCGCCCAGCACCGCGGCCGACCGCACGGCCCGCGGCAGCGGCGAGTGCCAGACGGCGTCGACCGGCAGGGCGGCCAGCCGGCGGCCGGCGAGCTCCGCCTGCCGCTCCCCCTCCGCCGTGAGCTCGCCGAAGGGGTCCGCGGCGCCGTGGCGCAGCACGTGCAGGTGTCGCGTCGGCATGGCCCGACCGTAGCGGCATGATGGCCGGCATGACTACGCCGATCCGCACCGCTCGCTCGTCCGTCGCCATCACGGGCGGCTACGTCGTCCCCGTCGACGGCCTGCCGGTCTCCGGGGGCACCGTCCTCGTCACCGACGGCGTCATCACGGCCGTCGGCGCGGACGTCGAGGTCCCCGACGGCGTGCGCACGCTCGACGCGGGCGGGCGCTGGGTGCTGCCCGGCCTGGTCGAGTCGCACGGCCACCTGGGCGTGCACGAGGAGGCCGAGGGCTGGGCCGGCGACGACACCAACGAGAAGACCGGCCCGGACGGCGCGCACCTGCGCGCGCTCGACGCGATCAACGCCGAGGACGAGGGGTTCCGCGACGCGCTCGCGGGCGGCGTCACGACCGTCGTCGTGAAGCCCGGCTCGGCCAACCCGATCGGCGGGCAGACGGTGGCGATCAAGACGTGGGGCGGGCGCACCGTCGACGAGCAGGTGATCCGCGAGGCGGTCTCGGTGAAGTCGGCGCTGGGCGAGAACCCCAAGCGCGTGTACGGCGAGCAGAAGAAGCAGCCGTCCACCCGCCTCGGCGTGGCCGCCGTCATCCGCCAGGCCTTCCTCGACGCGCAGCACTACGCGGCGGCGCGCGCGGCGGCCGAGGCGAAGGGCGAGCCGTTCGCCCGCGACCTCGGCAAGGAGACGCTGGCCCGGGTGCTCGACGGCGAGCTCGCGTGGGACCAGCACACCCACCGCGCCGACGACATCGCGACGGCCCTGCGGCTCGCCGACGAGTTCGGCTACCGGCTGGTGGTCAACCACGGCACGGACGGCGCGCAGGTCGCCGACGTGCTCGCCGAGCGCGACGTCCCCGTCATCTACGGCCCGATGCTCACCTCGCGCTCCAAGGTCGAGCTGCGCCACCGGGACATCGGGAACCTGGCCCGGCTCGCGGAGGCGGGCGTGCGCGTCGCCATCACGACCGACCACCCGGTGGTGCCGATCAACTTCCTCGTGCACCAGGCCTCGTTCGCGGTGAAGGAGGGCCTGGACCCGCAGGTGGCGCTCGAGGCGCTCACGGTGAACCCGGCGTCGTTCCTCGGCCTGGACGACCGCGTCGGGGCGCTGGCGCCCGGGCTCGACGGCGACGTGGTCGTCTGGTCGGGCGACCCGCTGGACGTGACGTCGCGCGCCGAGCACGTCTTCGTCACCGGCACCGAGGTGTACACCTGGGACGCGGCGGCGGACGGCGGGCGCGGGGCCGGCCGGGTGCGCGAGCGGGCGGAGCGCTTCGCCTCCTGACCTCTCGCGCGGGAGCCTAGTTAGGCGACAGGTGTTGCCTAACTAGTTTCCCGGGCGTATCGTCGAAGACGTCGGGAGCCCCCGCTCCCGAGCCGTCCGGCGGGAGGTGGGAGCGTGGACAAGCGGGTCGAACGCACCGCGGAGGCGCTGCGCACCGCCGTCCTCGAGCTGGCCGCGGAGCAGGACGTCGCCACGCTCACCGCGTCCGCCGTCGCCGCCCGCGCCGGCATCAACCGGGCGACGTTCTACGACCACGCCGCCGGCCCCGCCGAGCTGCTCGCCCGCGCCCTCGCCACCGAGCTCGACGCCATCCACGACGAGTTCGTCGCGCACGTGCGCGAGATCGCCGGGCACGCCACGCGCACCGACGCCGAGCAGGTCGTCGACCGCTACACCCACGCCCTGCTCGCGCACGTCCAGGCGCACCTGCCGGTCTACGAGCGGGCGCTCGACGGCGGCCTCAGCGCGCCGCTCGCGCGGCTGCTCGCCGACCACGTCACCCGCACCCTCACCGAGCACCTCACGGAGCACCCCGGCCTCATGCCGCTCGACGACGGGACGCCGCCAGAGGACGTCGCGCTGCACGCGCGCGCCTTCGCGACGTACGTCGGCCTGGGGACGGTCGGCGCCCTCGAGGTGTGGCTCGCCGCGCCCGAGCCCCGCGACCCCGCGTTCTTCCCGCGGGTCGCCCACATCGCCCTGCCCGCCTGGTGGACCACGCCGTCGTGACGTCCCCCTCCCTGTCCGGTGGCACGCGTCCCGGGCGGGCAGGTGCCCCCAACCCCTCGCTCCCCTCTCGACGAAGGAGGCCGTCATGGCCAGCACAGGAACCCGGGTCCACAACAAGGTCGCGATCGTCACCGGCGGCTCCGGCGGCATGGGCGCCACGCACGCCCGCGCGCTCGTCGCCGAGGGTGGCAAGGTCGTCATCGCCGACCTCGACGACGCCAAGGGGCAGGCCCTCGCCGCCGAGCTGAACGACGAGCAGGGCGCCAGCGCCCGCTACACGCACCTCGACGTGACCAGCGAGGACGACTGGGCGCGGGCCGTCGCCTTCACGCTGGACGAGTTCGGCCGCATCGACGTGCTCGTCAACAACGCGGGCATCGCCAACGGCGCGCCGATCACGGAGTACGACGTCGACGCGTGGCGCACGATCCTCGACATCAACCTCACCGGCACGTTCCTCGGCATCCGCGCGGTCTCCCCGGTCATGGCGAAGGCCGGCGCCGGGTCGATCATCAACATCTCGTCGGTGGAGGGCCTGCGCGGCAGCCGCGGCCTGCACGGGTACGTGGCGTCCAAGTTCGGCGTGCGCGGGCTCACCAAGTCGGTGGCGCTCGAGCTCGGCCCGGCCGGGGTGCGCGTCAACTCGGTGCACCCGGGCTTCGTCGCCACGCCCATGACCACGGGCATCGACGCCGACAGCCTGCTCATCCCCCTCGGGCGCGGCGCGCAGCCGGAAGAGGTCTCGCAGACGGTCCTCTTCCTCGCCAGCGACGAGTCCAGCTACTCCACCGGCTCCGAGTTCGTCGTCGACGGCGGGCTCGTCGCCGGGGTGCCGCACCGGGGCTGAGCCCTGGGCGTCAGAGCCCCTCGAGGAACTCCTTCATGAGGGGCCCTGCCGTGTCGGAACCGCGGTGGCCGTCCTCGACGAAGACGGCCACCGCCAGGTCGTCCTTGATCGCCACCATCCACACGTGCTGCTTCGACCCGTCGCCGTACTGCGCGGTGCCGGTCTTGGCGCCGACGACGCCCGGGACGTCCTGCAGGAGGTCGGCGCTGCCGTCGGTCACCACCCCGTGCATCAGGTCGCGCAGCACCGCCGCCTCGTCCTCGGTGACCGGGGCCTTCGGCGCCGCGTCGTCCTTGCCCCCGCCGTCCTCGTCGGAGCGCACCAGGACCGGCTGCACCGGCTCACCGGCCGCGACGCTCGCGGCGACCGTGGCCATCCCGAGCGGCGACGTCTGCACCTTGCCCTGACCGATGAGCGACGCGGCGTGCTCGGTCCCGCTCGCCTCCGCCGGCACCGACCCGAGGAACGCGGGCACGCCCAGCGCCGCCGTGGCGGCCTCGTCGCCCGCCAGCCCGAGCCCGGCCGCGGCGGACGCCAGGTCGCCCTGCCCCACGAGCTCGTGCTGCGCGATCATCGCGGTGTTGCAGGAGTGCGCGAAGGCCGTGCTCAGCGGCACCTCGCCCAGGGCCGACGCCGGGTAGCCGGGGACGTTGCCGAACTCGCGCCCCTCGACGGTGATCGTGTCGGCGCACTGCACGGTGGAGTCCGCGGTGAGGCCCGCCCGCTGGAACGCGAGCGCGTCCACGATCTTGAACGTCGAGCCGGGCGGGTACTGGCCGAGCGTGGCCGTCGACCACCCCTCCCCGCCGGGCCCGCTCGCCGCCGCGAGCACGGCGCCCGTCGACGGCCGGACCGCGACGATGGCGCTCGCCGGCCCGACGCCGGACAGCACGTCCTCGGCCCGGCCCTGCACGCCGAGGTCGAGCGTGGTGCGCACCGGGGCGCCGTCCTTGGCGTCCACGCGGAACACCTCGCGCGGCTCGCCGTCCTCGACGACCTCGGAGCCGTCGAGCGACGTGTCCGACCCGTCCGGCGGCAGCACCCGCACCACGACGCCCGGCACGCCGGCCAGCCGCTCGTCGTACTGACGCTGCAGGCCCGTGAGGCCGGCGACGTCCCCCGCCTGCACCCGCCCCTCCGACTCCTCGACGACCTCCGCCGTCGCCTCGCCCGAGCGGCCGAGGATCGGTGCCGCGAAGTCGCTGTACGGGGCCAGCTCGAGGGAGTCCTCGACCGCCAGCACCCCGGGGATCTCGCGGGCGTCGTCCACCGAGAAGTCCGTGCCCGGGTCGACGTCGCGCACCGTGATGGCCTCGACGAACGCGTCGTCGCCCGCGGCGTCCACCTGGGCGAAGAACTCGTTGGGCTCGAGGCCGACCAGGACGGCGAGCTCGCGGGCCGCCGACTCGATCCCCAGCCCCTCGACGGCCGTCTTGTCGACGCCGAGGTGCCACACCTTCCGTGCGGTCACCATCGGCTGGTCGTCGCCGGCGAGCACGTCGGCACGGTCCGCGTCCAGCCGCTCGACCTCCAGCCGCTCGCCCGGCGCCAGCTCCGGCACCAGCACGTCGGGGCGCCACACGACCTCCCACGACCCCTCGCCGTCCGCCTCGGCGGGCTCCACGTATGCCAGGTCCGCCGTCGTGTCGTACTCCCACGCGGTGCCCTCGGCGAGCTCCCAGGTCCAGCCCAGCCTGACGGGCACGGTGACGGCGCCGTCCGCCTCCTGGGCCTTGCCGATGTCCTCGACGGTCACCGCACGCTCGCGCTCGCCGGTCGCCGTCGCGAGGGGGTCCAGGATCTGGTCGAGCTGCGTCTGCGCGTCGACCGAGCCGCCCACCTGCAGCGGGACGTCGGCCAGGTCGCGGGCCTGCAGGGCGCTCGCGAGCGCCTCGGCGACGTCGTCCGCGGGCGGCCGGTCGGGGCCGGAGCATGCCGCGAGCAACAGCATCGCGGGCGCGCTGGCCAGGAGGACGAGGGCGGGGCGGTTCCGACGGCGCACCTTGGCGAGCGTAGCCGCTGACTGGCAGTCTGGGAGGCGTGTCCCCGGAATGTCGTGTGGTCGTGCTGCGCAGAACCTGTGCGGCTCTTCTCACGACGACGATGCTGACGACGGCGGCGGTCGCGGGGGGCGCCGGCGCACCCGCGGCGACGGCCGCGATCCCCGTGCCCGCGCCCCTCGTCGACGGCGTGGGCACCCGCGCCGCGACCGACCCGGCTGACCTGCAGGTTCTCGTCAACAAGGCCTACCCGGTGACGCCGCGGGACTGGGCGCCGGAGCGGCTCACCCGCCCCGACGTGCGCGCCGTCGGCGGCAACGACCGGCTCCGGCCGGTCGCGGCGCACGCGCTCGAGCGCCTCGCCGCGGCCTCCGAGCGGGCGACGGGCCGCGAGCTCGTCCTCCAGTCCGGCTACCGGGACGCCGACACCCAGCAGCGGCTGTACCGGCGGTACGTCGAGCGCGACGGCCGGGCGGCGGCCGACACCTACTCCGCGCGCGGCGGCTACTCCGAGCACCAGACCGGCCTGGCGGCCGACGTCAGCGAGGCCGGGACGCCCTACACGCGGTTCGAGGGGACCCGGACCAGCCGGTGGGTCGAGGCCCACGCCTGGCGGTACGGGTTCGTCGTGCGCTACCCGCGCGGCGCCCGCGCCGTCACCGGCTACGCGCCGGAGGCGTGGCACCTGCGCTACGTCGGCGTCGGACTCGCGGCGCACATGCACGTCGCCGGCGTGACCACGCTGGAGGAGGCCTCCGGCGCCGGACCCGCCCCCGACTACCCGCCGCGGTAGCCCGCCCCGCCGGGGCCGACCGGAGGTCGGTTACCGCGCGAGGGCGGCGGCGATGCGCCGGGCGGCGTCCGTGAGGACCGCGGACGACGTCGCCAGGTTCAGCCGCAGCCGGCCGGTGCCGCCGCTGCCGAACGGGATACCGTCGCCGAGGGCGACGCGGGCGCGGTCCAGGACGAAGCCGTGGGCGGCGGCGGGGGCCACGTCCGCCGGCAGCGCGTCGCGCACGTCCAGCCAGGCGAGGTAGGTCGCCTCGGCGGGCTGCACGCGCACGGCGGGCGCGCCCTCGGCGAGCAGCCGGGTGGCCAGCCCGCGGTTGCGGGCCACCCCCGCGAGCAGCGCGTCCAGCCAGGCGTCGCCGTGCGTGTAGGCGGCGGCGTGCGCCAGCACCGCGAGGTGGTTGACGGCGTGCCCCGCCACCTCGGGGACGCGGCGCAGGTCGGCGGCCGCACCCGGGCCGCCGAGGGCGACCGCGGCGCGCAGCCCGGCGAGGTTGAACGCCTTGGACGCCGAGTGCACGACGATCGCCCGGTCCGCCCCGGCGACGCTCAGCAGCGGGACGAACGGCGCACCCTGCCCGACGCACTCGAACGTGAACGGCGCGTGGACCTCGTCCGCGACGACGCGCACGCCGTACCGGTCCGCGAGCGCGAGGACCGCCTCGAGCTCGGCCCGCGTGTGGACGGTGCCCGTCGGGTTGTGCGGGTTGCACAGCAGCAGCACCGCGCGCCGGCCGCTCCCGGGCCCGCCGTCCGGCCCTCCCCCGGTCGCGCGCCCGAACGCGGCCTCGAGGGTGTCGAGGTCGAGGCGCGCGTCCGTGGTGAGCGGCGCCTCGACGACCTGGCGCCCCTCGCCGGCGGGGAACTCGTAGAACGGCGGGTACACGGGCGGGGTGACGACGACGGCGTCCCCCGGGCTCGTGAGCACGCGCAGCACCTCGGTGACCGCCACCATGACGTCGGGCAGCGTGCGGCTGGACGCGACGTCCGGCGCCCACCCCCACCGGCGCTCGGCGAACGGCGCGAGCGCCTCGGCGTACATGGGGCCGGTGTGATAGCCCGTGTCGCCGTCGGCGAGCGCCCGGGCCACGGCGTCCGCGACGAACGGCGCGGTGGGCGTGTCCATCTCGGCGACGAACATCGGCAGCACGTCGGGGTCGTAGACGCGCCACTTCACGGACGTGCGACGACGCAGGTCGTCCAGGGTCAGCTGCTCCAGGGGGTTGTCGGCGGCGGGCACGGTCGAGGTGCCGGCCTCGCGGTCGGTGGTGGTCACGGACCCCGGTCTACCAGAACCCGCCGGCTCACCCGCCGGCTCATTCACCGGCTCACACCGAGGCGGCCGGCTTCACGACCGTCGTCCACTCCTCCTCGCGCAGCTGCGGCCCGTCCTCGTCGCGGCCGGCCCAGCGGCGGGCGTCGTCGACCGTCGTCCGGAGCAGGTCGTACAGCCGGGCGTCGACGTCCGGCACGAACGCCTCGCTGATGCCCTGCACGGCCGTGGAGACCACGGACGGCGCGGCGTCGCGCACGAAGCGCTTGGGCCGCACGCGCGTGCCCTCGCAGAACCGGTAGGCCCACTGGGCCGTCTTGGGCGCGGCGGCGAGGGCGTCGGCGCTCTCGGGCGCCAGCGTGCCGTCGGGCCGGTCGTCCAGCGTGTCCAGCATCCGCTCGGCGCCGATGATCGCGACGGCGAGCGTCTGCTGCCGGTCGGCGGGCGCCACCGGCAGGGCGGTCTGCGCCGCGTGCAGCGCGATGCGCACGTCCCAGCGCGGGTCGTCGCTGGTCAGCCCGATGACGGACGGGATCAGCGGCGCCAGGCGCGGCCGCGCGCCGTCGGAGGTCAGGTCGTTCACCGCGCGCGCGAGCATCGCGAGCAGCGGGTGCGTGCACTGCGGGTGGTCGCTCCACCGCTCGCCCGCCAGGAACGACGCGAGCTCCATGAAGCACGCGCCCTTCTTCGGGTTGCGGTGCTTGCCACGCCCCAGCATGGGCAGCGCGTCGAACGCGCCTGCTACAGATCCAGCCACGAGTCCACCCCCGTATCGGTCCGGTCTCCAGTGTGCGACCGGTGTGACCCAGATCGCAACGGATAGCCGTGACGGATGCCCGGGGCGATAGCAGGCCCGCCGGCGGCGGTGCACGGCCCCGGCGGGGTGCCTCAGGCCCCTCGCGGGACCACCTCAGACCACCCCCTCAGCAGGTCGGACGGCGTCTGAGGTACCCCGCCCGGCGAAGACGGGGCAACTGACCGATCCGCGGACCCCGGCCTCAGGACGAGCGTGGGCACCACGAGATCGACGGACAGCCGGCAGGGGCCGGCACGAGAGGCCGGGAACGCCCGGCCGGCGAGGGGACGAAGAGATGGACCAGATGTCGGTTTTCGACCTGGCGATCATGGCCGAGCAGGAGTACCGCCGCGAGCGGCTCGCCCGCAGCTACCAGCGGGGCACGCCGCGCATGGTGCGCACCGCGGGCACGTGGGTCGCCCGCCAGACGCGTCGTGCCGTGGAGGCCGCCGGCGCCCGGGTCGCGGCACGTCGCGCCGTCCGGGCCCGGGAGGTCGCGGACCGCGACGCCACCCGGACCGCCCGCGCCCGCCGGGCCGTCGAGCGGCTCGGGTCCGCGATGGACGCCGTCGCCGCCCGCACCGACGCCCGGGCGTGGGACCAGCAGGTCACCCGCCGGACGTCGGAGATCTCCGACGCCCTGGCCGCGATGCGGCCGCAGGACGGCGCCGGACGCCGGGCCGCCTGACGTGCGGGCGGTCGGCGCCCCCGGCCCGGCGGCCGGGGGCGCGGGAAATCCTGGGGCGGGTGTGGGCGGCCGGTGGGACGATCACGGGGTGCGCCGTTCCCCCCAGGTCCCGCTGATCGCCCGCGACGAGCAGGTCGACACCTTCCGTCGTGCGCTGGAGCGCGCGGCGGACGGGATGCCCGGCGTGCTGCTGCTCGGCGGCGACGCCGGGGTCGGCAAGACCCGGCTCGTCACCCACCTCGCCGAGGTCGCGCAGGCAGCAGGGGCGCGCGTCGTCACCGCGCACTGCGTCGACCTGGGCGAGGTGGGCATCCCGTACCTGCCGTTCACCGAGGCGCTCGCCCAGCTGCGCGACGACGCGGGCGTGTCCGACGTGATCGGCCAGCGGCCCGCCCTGACCCGGCTGCTGGACCCGGCCACCGGATCGGGCACCGACCACGCCGAGCGGCTGCAGCTCCTCGACGGCGTCGCGGGCAGCCTCGCCGCCGCCGGGCGGGCGGGCGCCCCGCTGGTGCTCGTGGTGGAGGACGCGCACTGGGCGGACGAGTCCACGCGCGACGTGCTGCGGTTCGTCGTGGCACGGCTGCGCTCCGAGCACCTGCTGCTCGTCGTGACGTACCGCAGCGACGACGTGCACCGCCGCCATCCCCTGCGGCCCGTCATCGCGGAGCTGCACCGGCAGCGCCCGGTGGAGCACGTGGAGCTGACGCCGTTCACCACCGACGAGCTGCGCGAGTTCACCACCGCGACCCGCGGCGAGCCGCTCGACGAGCGGGAGTTCGACGCCGTGCGCAGCCGGTCGGACGGCAACGCCTTCTTCGCGGAGGAGCTGCTCGACGCCGGGCAGTCGTCGGCGGGCCTGCCGTGGTCGCTGGCCGACGTGCTGCAGGCGCGGCTGCAGCGCCTCGACCCGGCCGTGCAGCAGCTGGTGCGCCTGGCGTCGGTGGCCGGGCGCCAGGTGGACGAGGCGCTGCTGCGCGCCGCGGCGCCGCGCACGTCCGGCCTGGACGCCCCCGGCGCGGCGGACGCCGCGCTGCGCGAGGCCGTGGCGCAGCAGGTGCTGGGCGTGGAGGGGCAGCACGTCGCGTTCCGCCACGCGCTCGTCGCCGAGGCGCTGGAGCTCGACCTGCTGCCCGGCGAGCGCACGGCGATGCACCGGGCCTACCTGGGGGCGCTCACCGACAACCCGGGGCTCGGCTCCGCGGCCAACCGCGCGCACCACGCGCTCCACTCCCACGACCTGCCCGCCGCGCTCGTCGCCTCGTGGGAGGCGGCACGGAGCGCGGCCGAGCTGCTCGCCCCCGCCGAGGAGCTGCGCCACCTCGACCAGGTCCTGTCGCTGTGGGAGTCGGTGCCCGACGCCGGGGACCTCGTCGGCGCCGACCGGGTCGACGTCGCGCTCCAGACCGCGGCCGCCGCCAGCTCCGCGGGTCAGACGACGCGGGCGGAACAGCTGGCCCGGCGGGCCGTCGAGGCCCTGCACGACGACCCGGAGCGCCAGGCGCGGCTGCGGCACGTGCTGGTCCGCCACCTGCTGGCGGTCGAGCCCGCGCACGACGCGCTGGAGCAGACCACCCTCGCGCTGGACGTGCTGCTCCCCGGCGCGGACGGCGCGGGCGAGCCGTCCGTCGACGACGCCGAGGCCACGGCGGACCTGGCGTGGACGCTCGCGGTCCGCGCCCGGGTGCTGCTCACCAAGGACCTGGACGACGAGGCCGGCACCTACGCACGGCTGGCGGTCGACGTCGCGCGGCGCGCGGGCGCCGCGTCCGCGGAGGCGGACGCGCAGACCACCCTCGCCATCCTCGAGGTCGCCGAGCCCGACGCCGCCGCGGGGCGCCTCGCGGCGGCCCGCGAGCGCGCCGTCGACGCGGGCGACCTGCCCACGGAGCTGCGGTCCTGGTACAACCTGTCCGCCACGCACTTCTACGCCGGCCGCCTCGAGGCCGCGGCGCACACCCTCGACGACGGGCTCGCACGGGCGCGCGCCACGGGCATGCTGTGGTCCACGTACGGGGTGGAGATGGTCGACCTCGCCCAGATCCTCCCCTACCTCACCGGGGACCTGACGGAGCGCGAGCTGCCCGCGGGCGCCCCCGCCTGGGTGCTGCCCTACCTCGAGACCGGCCGCCTGTACGCCGCGGTCGCCCGCGAGGGCGCCGACGCGGCCCCCCGGGCGGAGGTGCTGCGTCCCCACTGGGACTCCGACGGCCAGGTCGCGCTGATCTCCGGCGGCACCCTCGTCGACGCCATGACGTGGGCGGGCCGCTACGACGACGCGGTCGCGCTCGCGGAGGAGGTCGCCGCGCACCTGGGCGCCGCGTGGTCGGAGTTCTTCCTCGGCCGCATCTGGATCTGCGCGCTCGCCCTCGCCGCGCTGGCCGACGAGGCCGAGGCCCGCCCCCGGGGCGCCGCCGACACGGGGGCCGACGGGCTCGCCCGCGGCGACGCGCTGGTCGAGGTCGCGCGCGAGACCGCGCGCCGCGGGCGCCCGCGCGGCGGCCAGCTCGGGCCGGAGGGGCGCGCCTGGTTGCGGCGGGCGGAGGCGGAGCACTCCCGGCTGCGGGCCGCGCTCGCCGACGCCCCCGCCGACCCCGCCGTCTGGGAGTCGACGGTGCGCGAGTTCGACTTCGGCTACCGGTACGAGGTGGCCCGCTCCCGCTTCCGCTGGGCGCAGGCGCTGCGGGCCACCGGCGACGTGTCGGCCGCGGAGGTGGAGGCCGCCGAGGCGCTGGGCGAGGCGCGGGCGATGGGCGCGGCCCCGCTCGCCGACGCGATCCACGCCTGGGGGCGCCGCGCCCGCGTGCCGCTGCCGGGCGCCCGCCGCACCACCTCCGTCCTGACCGAGCGCGAGGAGGAGGTGCTGACGCTGGTGGCGCAGGGGCTGAGCAACCGGCAGATCGGCGAGCAGCTGTACATCTCCACCAAGACGGTCAGCGTCCACGTGTCGAACCTGCTCGCCAAGCTGGGGGTGTCCGGGCGGGCGGAGGCCGTCGCGGTCGCGCACCGGCGCGGGCTCCTCGGCGTCTGAGCGAGCAGGGTCCATACTGACGAGGTGCCGGAAGTCCAGGTCGTCGGCTCACTGCCCGCTCCCGAGACCGACCCCGCCGCCGGAGAGCCCGTCGCAGACGAGGTTTTCGACCGCATCGCGCGGCTCGTGCACCGCCAGCTGGGCGTGCCCGCCGCCGCCATCGTCATGCTCGGGCCCACGGGCCAGACTCTCCCGGGCGCGGTCGGCTTCCCGGAGGAGGCGCAGCGCACCCGCCGCATCTCCCTGCCGCAGCCGCTGACGGCGACGGTCGCGCGCACCCGCACCCCCCTGGTGGTGCGCGACGCCGAGAACGACCCGCGCGTCGAGGGCCGCCACCAGGTCCAGGACCTCGTGGCCTGCTCCTACGCCGGCTACCCGGTCGAGGACGCCCGCGGCCAGGTGGTGGGCGCGCTGTGGGCCCTGTCGTCCGAGGTCCGCGACTGGACCGAGGTCGACCTGGCCACCCTCGCCGACCTGTCCGCGGCCTGCTCCAGCGAGCTGCGCATGCGCGCGGAGCGGGAGCGGGCGCGCCTCGCCGAGCAGGTCGCGTTCCGCGCCCACCGTCGCTCCCGGTTCCTGCTCGGCCTGAGCGAACGGTTCGCGCGGGTGACCACGCTGGACGAGGTCGAGGACGCGATCGCGCACGTCATCGGCACCGGCACGGGCGCGCGCTGGGTGTCGCTCGCCCTGGTGGACGCCGACCGCCGCCACCTGTCGTTCTTCACCGTCGGGCACCAGGAGCCGGGCACGACGCAGATGCGCAGCACCCGCCTCGACGCCGCCCGGCCGGACACGCACGTCGTGCGCACCCGCACCCCGCTGCGCTTCCGCGACCACGCGGAGATGGTGGCCGCCTACCCGGAGATGCGGCCCGTCGGGTCGGTCTCCGAGGGGGCGCGCTCGTTCCTGCCGGTGTCCTCCAACGGCACCGTCGTGGGCGTGATCGCGTGCGTGTGGGACACGGTGCGGGAGCACGACGCCGAGACGGCGGCGCTCGAGTCGACCATCAGCCGGTACGTCGCCCTCGCGCTGGAGCGGGTGGCGCTGCTGGAGGCCCGGCGCCGCGTCGCGACGACGCTGCAGGAGTCGATGCTGACGGCGCCCCCGACCGTGGCGCACCTCGACATCGCGACCACCTACTCCCCGGCGGCGCGCACGGACCAGGTCGGCGGCGACTGGTACGACGCGGTGGTACGCGACGACGGCACGGCGATCGTGATGATCGGCGACGTGGCCGGCCACGACGTGCACGCCGCCGCGCAGATGGGGCAGCTGCGGTCGATGCTGCGCGCCCTGGCGTGGAGCCACGACGAGTCGCCGGCCGCGCTCCTGTCCCGCCTCGACCGCGCCAACGACCGCCTCGGCCCGAGCGCGATGGCGACGGCCGTCGTCGCCCGCCTGGACCGGGACCCGCCGTCGCCCTCGCCCGGGCCCGTCGCGACCGGGGCGGAGGCCGGTGACGACGCCGCCGAGCGCCCCGAGCGGGCGTACACCCTCACCTGGTCGGTCGCCGGGCACCCGCCGCCGATGGTCCTGCGCCGCGACGGGACGGTGCAGCGCCTGGCCGACGTGCCCGACCTGCTGCTCGGCGTCGTGCCCGCCACGGGGCGCACCGACCGCACCTGCCGGCTCCTGCCGGGCGACACCCTCGTGCTGTACACGGACGGGCTGGTGGAACGCCGGGGCGTCCCGAGCGAGGAGCGCCTCGCGGACCTCGAGCGGGTGCTCGCCGGCGCCCACGGCGAGGCCACGTCGGCGGTGCCGCGCGCGCTCCTGCGCGGCCTGGTCGCCGACCCGCAGCGCGACGACGTCGCGGTGCTGGCCGTGCGCGTGCGGGTGCCTGCGCCGTCCGGTCCCCCGTCGCCCGCGGGCCCCGCGCGCGCCGAGCGGCGCGTGGCCTCCGACGACCTCAGCGACCTGGGGCCGACCCGACGGTGGGTCGACGACGTCCTGGAGTCGTGCGAGGTCGACGACGAGCGGCGCCGCACCGCGATGCTGCTCACCTCCGAGATCCTCACCAACGCCCTCGAGCACGGCGAGGGGCCCATCACGGCCCGGGTCGAGGTGGACGGCCGGCGCCTGCGCGTCGGGGTGCGTGACGGCAGCACGGCCGAGCCGGAGCTGCAGTCCCCCAGCCCGCACGACCTGTCGGGCCGCGGGGTGCTCTTCCTCGACCGGCTGGCGTCGCGGTGGGGCGTGGAGCGCCACGACGGCTCGGACGCGGTGGGCCGGCACTCCGGGGTCGTCGAGGGCAAGACGGTGTGGTTCGAGATCGACCGGGGCTCGCGCCCGCTCACAGGCGCGGTGCAGCGGGTGCGGACGCGGCCGGCGACGCCGGCGTCGGGCACCGTGCCGCTCGTCGAGCGGGTGCTGCCGCGCGAGGACCCCCGCTGAAACCTCCCCCGCCGGAGCCCTGTCGAGTGTCGGAGGGCCGTCGTACCGTGTGACGCGTGACACGTTCACCTGAGGTCGAGACGCTCAGCCGCCCGGACACCACCACCGACGAGGACGTCGGCGCGCTCCTCGAGCCGTTCCGCGGCGAGCTCACCGGGTACTGCTACCGGATGCTCGGCGGCGCGTTCGAGGCCGACGACGCCGTGCAGGAGACCATGCTGCGTGCCTGGCGCGCGTACGACCGGTTCGAGGGCCGCTCGTCGCTGCGCTCGTGGCTGTACCGGATCGCGACCAACGTGTGCTTCGACCACCTGGGCTCCAGCAAGCGGCGCGAGCGGCCGATGGGCCTCGGCGGCGCGCAGCCCGCGGAGGAGCAGTACTTCGGCGACGTCCTGCCGGAGGAGCGGTGGGTCGAGCCCGTCCCCGACGACGCGGTGCTGCCGCGTGCGGGCGACCCCGCGGACATGGCGGTCGGGCACGAGTCGATCCGGCTCGCCTTCGTCGCCGCGCTCCAGCACCTGCCGCCCCGCCAGCGCGCGGTGCTCGTGCTGCGCGAGGTGCTGCGCTGGTCGGCGGCGGAGGTCGCCGCCCTCCTCGGCACCACCGTCGCGTCGGTCAACAGCGCCCTGCAGCGCGCCCGCGCCACCCTCGGCAGCAAGGCGCTGCGTCGCGACGCCGGCGAGGACGGTCGCGGCGACGGCTGGACGCCCGTGGACCAGGAGCTCCTGGAGCGCTACCTCGACGCGTTCGAGCGGTACGACATGGACGCCCTGGTGAAGCTCCTGCACGAGGACGCCGTGCTCAACATGCCCCCGTACACGATGTGGGTGAGCGGGCGCTCGGAGGTCGTGCGCTGGATGCTCGGCGCGGGTGCGGGCTGCCGCGGGTCGCGCTGCCTGCCGGTGCGCGCGAACGGGTCGATGGCGTACGCCCAGTACCGCCAGGACCCGACGGGCGGGTGGTCGCCGTGGGGGCTCGCGGTCCTGGAGGACGACGGCGGCGGCCGCATCACGGGCATCACCACGTTCCTCGACACCGCCACCTGGTTCCCCCGGTTCGGCCTGCCCGCGCGCCTCGACTGACGGGCGCACGCCGCGCCGCCGCGGCGGATGGGAGGCTGTGGCCATGAGCCTGATGCTGCTCGACACCGCGAGCCTGTACTTCCGTGCCTTCTACGGTCTGCCCGACTCGTTGCGCTCCCCCGACGGCAGGCCCGTCAACGCGGTGCGCGGGCTGCTGGACATGATCGCCTTCCTCGTCACCGAGCACCGGCCCGACCGGCTCGTGGCGTGCTGGGACGACGACTGGCGCCCCGCGTTCCGCGTCGACGCGATCGAGTCCTACAAGGCGCACCGGGTGGCCCGGCTGACGCCCGCCGGCGAGACCGACGTCGAGGAGGTCCCCGACGCGCTCACGCCGCAGGTGCCCGTCATCGTGGACGTCCTGGCCGCCCTCGGCATCGCGCGCGTGGGCGCCCCCGGATTCGAGGCGGACGACGTCATCGGCACGCTCACCGCCCGGCAGCTCGAGCGCTCCGCCGCCGCGGCCATGCCGGTGCCCGGGGTGGCGGGGGTCGTCATGCCGGCGGGCGTCGACATCGTCACGGGAGACCGGGACCTCTTCCAGCTGGTGGACGACACCGCGGGCGTGCGGGTGCTGTACCCGGCGCGCGGGGTGCGCGATCCGGACGTCGTGGACCAGGCGCGGATCGCGGAGAAGTACGGGGTGCCGACCGGGGCCGCCTACGCGGACATGGCGATCCTGCGCGGCGACCCGTCGGACGGGCTGCCCGGCGTGCCGGGCATCGGGGAGAAGACGGCGGCCAAGCTGATCGACGCGTTCGGCAGCCTCGACGCGATCCGCGCCGCCGCCCGCGACGGGGCGCCGGGGCTGACGCCCACCCAGCGCCGGCGGCTGATCGACGCCGCGGACTACCTCGACGTGGCGCCCGTGGTGGTGCAGGTGGCCCGCGACGCGCCCGTGCCGGACGTGGACGACGCGCTGCCGCGCGAGCCCGCCGACCCCGCCGCGCTGGACGCTCTCGTCGAGCGCTGGGGCATCCGCTCGAGCGTGGACCGGGTGCTGGCCGCGCTGGCCGGCTCGACCGCCCGCTAGCTCGGCGTCGGGAAGACGCAGAACTCGTTGCCCTCGGGGTCGGCCATGACCGTCCACGAGATCTCGGCGTCCGGGCCGCGCAGCACCTGCGCGCCCCGGGCGACCAGGTCGCCGGTGGTGACGCCGTCGCCCAGCGTCACGTCCCAGTGCACGCGGTTCTTCACCGTCTTGGGCTCGGGCACCGGCACGAAGTCGAACGACTCGAACGGCACGCCCGCACCCTCGTCCAGGTAGGCGTAGCCCTCGTCGTCGTCCATGGTCAGGACGCCGCCCAGCAGCCCGTGCCAGAACTCCGCCACCGCCCGGTAGTCCGCGCAGTCGACGACGACGTCCTTGAGGCGGTAGTCGGGCACGTCGTCGGCCGTGAACACGCAGAGCTCGCCGCCCTCCGGGTCGGCGATCACGGTCCAGAGGAACTCTCCCGGCTCGGTGAGCTGCGGGCTCGCCGGGAAGTCGTCGAGCGACGCCGCGCGGACGTCGAGGTGCACGCGGTGCTTGACCGTCTTCGCCTCGGGGACCGTGTTGACCCACACCGTGCGGTGCGGGTCCGGCTCGCGGCCGGGCTCGGGCACGTCGCGCAGCGCCACGTCGCCGTCGTCCAGCGACGCGGCCTCCAGACCCAGCGCGCGCGCCCAGAACGCCCCGAGCACCGTGGCGTCGGTGGCGTCGATGCACAGGTCCTTGAACGTCACGAGCGTCATCTGCCGAGTCTAGGACCGCCGCCGGGCCCCGGCCCCGCGGTCAGCCGAGCATGCCCTCGATCAGGTCCGCGGCGCGGGTCGTGCCGCCCTCGGCCCGGACCTCGGCCCGCAGCTGCGCGGACCGGCGGGCCACCTCGGGGTCGGCGGCGAGCCCGAGCAGGGCCGAGCGCAGCGCGTCGGCCGTCGCGTCGTCGGTGTCGATCCGGCGCGCGACGCCGAGCTCGACGAGCCGGTCGGCGTTCATGAACTGGTCGACGGCCTGCGGCACCGCGATCATCGCGACGCCGGCGAGCAGCCCCTCGCTGCTGCCGCCCATCCCGGCGTGGGTGACGAAGGCGTCCGCCTGCTCCAGGATCGCCCGCTGCGGGACCCACGAGTGCACCTCGACGTTCGACGGGAGCTCGCCGAGGTCGGCCGCCTCGAGGTACTTGCCGATCTGCAGCACGACGTGCCAGCCGGGCAGGTCGCCGAACGCCGCGAGGCACCGACGGTAGAACTCCGGCTGGCGGGTGTACGCGGAGCCGAGGGAGATCAGCAGGACCTTCTGCGCACCGGCCGGCCGGCGCCACTCCTCCTCCGCGGCGCGGACGTCGAAGCAGGGGCCGACGAACGTGACCGTGCCGGTGTCGACCCGCTCGGCCTCCGGCTGCATCGCCTTCGGGATGGTCGCGAGTACCGTGCCGGGCGCTCCGGGGAAGACGTCCACGTCCGTCGTGGTGGCCCCGTTCGTCGCGAGCCACCGGGCGAACTTCTCCCGGTACGCGTCGGCCCCCGGGAGCTGCCACAGGGGCGCCGCCACCTCCTCGGCGTAGCCGTCCCAGGCGACGAACGTCGGCGACAGCTGGACCACCGGCCTCCCCTGCGACTCGCCGAGCGCCCGCGCCGAGTACCCGCCGATGTCGTACAGGTAGAGGTCGGCCGGGTCGTCGTCGTAGAACGCGTGCAGCTGCGGCAGCGCCTGGATCTGGTCGTCGAGGAACGTCTCCATCGCGCCGATGGCGTCCTCGGGCCAGTCGTTGTCGGCGACCGGCAACGTCGACGTGACCGGCACCAGCTCGGCCCCGGTGGACGCGACGAGGTCGGCCACCGGGGCGTCGTTCGCGTACGTGACCCGGTGGCCGCGGGCGACGAGCTCCCGGATGATCTCGAGGCTCGGCAGGACGTGGCTGACGGCCGGGACGCCGACCATGGCGATGTGGGCGGGGCGACGTGGCATGCGCCCAGCGTCGCAGCGTCCCGGCCGGGCGACCAGCGCTTTTGTCGTCAGCCCGTGTTCTGCAGCCCGGCGGAGACGCCGTTCACGGTGAGCAGCAGCAGGTGCTGCCAGCGGTCCTTGTACCCGCCGTCGACCCACTCGCCGTCGTCGACGCGCAGGCCCTCGCTGGCGCCCTTGCTGCGCAGCGCGCGCAGCGCCCGCACCTGCAACAGCGACAGGGCGTCCACGTACGGGGAGCGCAGCTGCACGGCCCGGCCGAGCACGCGGCGGTTGGCGAGCGGCCACTCGTTGCCGGTCACACGCAGCACCCACTCGCGGGTGAGGCGCAGCTCGTCGAGCACCAGCCGGGCCAGGTCGTCGCGGTCACCGAGCGCCAGGTACTGGGCGGCGATGTCCTCCTGCGTCTTCGCGAGGCCCATGTCGACGGTGTCGAGCAGCGTCGTGAACAGCGGCCAGTCGCGGTAGGCGGCCTGCAGCTCCTCGAGCCCGCCGGGCTCCTCGCCGGCCGCGCGCAGCGCCGTGCCCAGGCCGAACCAGCCGGCGAGGTTGATGCGCGCCTGCGACCAGGAGAACACCCACGGGATGGCCCTCAGGTCGTCGAGCGAGTTGACCGACAGGCCGCGCTTGGCGGGGCGGGAGCCGATCGGCAGCAGGCCGACCTCCTCCAGCGGCGTCACCTGGGCGAACCACTGCGGGAAGCCCTCGGACTGCACCAGGCCGTCGAAGGCGGCGCGCGACGTCACGTCGAGCGTCTCGGCGAGCGGCGCGAACCGCTCGCGCGCCTCGGCGTTGCGCTTCTCCACCGTGGGCGCCGAGGCGAGCAGCGTGGCCGCGGCGACCTGCTCGATGTGCCGGGCCGCGATCGTCGGGTCGCCGTAGCGGGCGAGGATGACCTCGCCCTGCTCGGTGAGCTTGAAGCGCCCGTCCACCGAGTGCGGGGGCTGCGCGAGCACCGCCCGGTTGGCGGGGCCGCCGCCGCGGCCGAGCGAGCCGCCGCGGCCGTGGAACTGGGTGAGCGTGATGTCGTGCCGCTGCGCCCACTCGGCGATCCGCGACTGCGCCTTGTGCAGCGCGAGCGTCGCGGCGACGGGCCCGACGTCCTTCGACGAGTCGGAGTAGCCGAGCATGACCTCCACGCGGCGGCCGTTCTCCGCGAGGCGCCGCTGCACCTGCGGGAACTCGAGCATCGCCTCGAGGATGTCCACCGAGTTCTCGAGGTCGTCGAAGGTCTCGAACAGCGGGACGGCGTCGACGACGGGGGCGTCGTCGGTGCCGTCGAACGCGAGCTCGGCCAGCCGGTAGACGGCGGCCAGGTGCTCCGGCGCCTGCGTGAACGACACGATGTAGCGGCGGGCGGCGCGGATGCCGAACCGTTTCTGCACCGCGCCCAGCGCGCGGTAGGTGTCGAGCACCTCGCGGGTGCGGTCGGTGAGGTCGCCGTGGACGCCCTTCTCCTCGATCTCGGCGAGGGCGGCGGCGTGCACCTGGGAGTGCTGGCGCACCTCGAGCTCCGCGAGGTGGAAGCCGAAGGTCTGCACCTGCCAGACGAGCTTCTGCAGGTCGCCGTACGCGGCGCGGGGCGCGCCGGCCTCGACGAGCGAGGCCTGCACGACCTCCAGGTCGGCGACGAGCTCCTCGGGCTCGCGGTAGCCGAGGTCGGCGTCGCGGCGGCGCGTGGCGGCCACCCGGCCCGCGATGGCCAGCACGGCGGCGCGGTGCGGCTCCCGCGGCGAGTCGGCGGCGGCCTGCGTGACCAGCTCGTCCGACAGCTGCCGCATCCGCTGCCACAGCGCCTTGAGGTCGGACGACGCGGGGGTGCCCTCCTCGTCGAGCGTGAGCTTGCGGCCCGTCTCGCGGGCGGCGGACTCGAGGGCGCTGAGCGCGTGCTCGGCGGCGAGGGTCGCGGCCTGGCGCGTGACCTCGGCGGTGACGTTCGGGTTGCCGTCGCGGTCGCCGCCGATCCAGGAGCCGAGGAAGACGAACGGCCGCGCGACGGGCGCGGTGCGCCCCGCCTCGCCGTCGAGCAGCCAGTCGTCGAGCCGGCGGTACACCTCGGGGAAGGTGCCGAAGAGTGTGGCGTCGAAGACGCCCATCGCCGTCTTGACCTCGTCGATCACCGACGGCTTGCGCTCACGGATGGGCGAGGTGCGCCACATGGTGTCGATCTCGGCGACGAGCCGGCGCTCGTTCTCGGCGAGCGACGTGCCGCCGGGGCGCGTGATGTCCCGCTCGGCCAGCAGCGTGGAGACGCGCCGGACGGCGCCCGACACCGCGCGCCGGCGGGCCTCCGTGGGGTGCGCGGTCAGCACGGGGCGGAACTCGAGGCCCTCGAGGCGGCGCAGCGCCTCGTCCCGGCCGACCTCCTCGGCGAGCTGCGTGAACGCCTGCGGCAGCGAGTCGTCGACCGCGCCCGGCGTCGTGGAGGCCTCGCGGTCGCGCAGCACGCGGACGCGGTGGTACTCCTCGGCGAGGTTCGCCAGGTGGAAGTAGCAGGTGAAGGCCCGGGCGACCTGCTCGGCGCGCTCCAGCGGGAAGCCCGCGACGACGTCTGCCGCCTCCGCCAGCGTCGCGCCGCCGTCGTGCGCCCCGTAGGCGCGGATGGTCAGCTCGCGCAGGCGCTCCACGTCGTCCAGCAGGCCCTGCCCGCCGGCCTCCCGCAGCACCGTGCCGAGCAGCCCGCCCAGCAGGCGGATGTCCTCGCGCAGCAGGTCGGGCATCTCGTGGCGCGCGACCACACGTTCGGTCGAGCCGGTGGTTCCCTGGTTCTCGCTCACGGGACTAGAGGGTAAGCCGAACCGGGCTTGAGGCGTTCATGGCGTCCGCCAGGTGACCCCGATGCCTCACGGCGGCGCCGCCCCCGCGGCCCTCACCTGCGGCGTCAGCCGGTGTAGGCGCCCTGCCACACCGTGTCGAAGGGGGTGCGCGCCTCGACGCGGGCCTCGATGCCGCGGGTGACCATGTCCTTGGCGACCTGGACGGCGGCGCGGACGTCGGTGCCCTTGGCGAGCTCCGCCGTAATCGCGGCGGCGAACGTGCAGCCGGCGCCCGAGACGCGCTCCTCGCCGACCTTGGGGACGGCGAGGACGGTGACCTCCTCGCCGTCGAACAGCACGTCGACGGCGTCCGGGCCGGCGAGCTCGACCCCGCCCTTGGCGACGACGTAGCGCGGTCCGCGGCCGGTGTCGAGGAGGGCGTGGATGCGGCGGGCGGCCTCGGCGAGCTCGTCGACGGTGGTGATGTCGTCCATGCCGGCGAGGGTCTTCGCCTCGAAGAGGTTGGGCGTCACCACCGTCGCGAGCGGCAGCACGCGCTCACGCAGCGCGGTGTCGGTGTCGAGGGCGGCGCCGGGCTCCTGCCCCTTGCAGATCAGCACCGGGTCGAGCACCACGTGCCGCCACGGCTGCGCCTCGAGGGAGCGGGCGACGACGTCGATCGTCGCGGGCGTGCCCAGCATGCCGACCTTCACGACGTCGAGCGCGTGCGTCGACGTGGCGGCCTCGACCTGGTCCGCGATGACCTGCGGGTCGACCGGCACGAACCGGTGGCCCCAGTCGTGCTTCGGGTCGAACGAGACGATGCAGGTCAGCGTGCCGACGCCGTAGGCGCCCAGCTGCTGGAAGGTCTTGAGGTCGGCCTGGATGCCGGCCCCACCCGTGGCCTCGGAACCGGCGATGACGTACGCGAGCGGCGGCGTAGAGCTCATGGTGGCCCAGCCTACGACGCTGTCAGCACCAGTCCGTAGGGTGAGGGCATGAGCGTGAAGATCGGGGCCCACGTCGACCGGACCGACGCCGTCGCGGAGGCGAAGCGGATCGGGGCGGACGTGGTGCAGGTGTTCCTGTCCGACCCGCAGGCGTGGAAGGTGCCGCCGCTCGACCACCCGGGCGGTGCCGAGGCGTTCCGGGAGGAGACGACGGCCGCCGGCCTCGACGTCTACGTGCACGCGCCGTACGTCATCAACGTCGCGTCGACGAACAACCGGATCCGCATCCCGAGCCGCAAGCTGCTGCAGCAGATCATGACCGGGGCCGAGGCGATCGGGGCCAAGGGCGTGGTGGTGCACGGCGGCCACGTGACGGCGAACGACGACCCGGCCACCGGCTTCGACAACTGGCGCAAGGCGATCGACGCGCTCGAGACCGACGTGCCGGTGCTCATCGAGAACACGGCCGGCGGCGACCACTCGATGGCGCGCCGGCTCGAGCGGATCGAGCAGCTGTGGGCCGCCGTGATGCAGGCGAACGGTGCGGAGAACGTCGGGTTCACGCTCGACACCTGTCACGCCTGGGCCGGCGGGATCGACCTCGCCACGGCCGCGGACGACATCCGCGCGATCACCGGGCGCATCGACCTCGTGCACGCCAACGACTCCCGCGACGCCGCGGGCTCCGGCGCCGACCGGCACGCCCACTTCGGCGACGGCAACATCCCCGCCGAGCAGCTCGTCGGCGTGATCGCCGCGGCCGGCGCCCCGGTCGTCTGCGAGACGCACGGCGACATGGGCCCCGACATCGCCTGGCTGCGGGAGCGCCTGACCGCCTGACGACGCACGCACCCGTCCTTGCACCTGCTTGTGGACGACGGACGACGTCCTGCCGCCGTGACGGGCATGCTGCCTGGCATGACGAGGCCCGCCCGCACTGCCGCCGTCCCGTCCGCCTCCGCTCGGCTCGGCATCCGGCCGTTGCCCGACTCCGAGCTCGTCGTCGACATCGACGACGCCGAAGGGGGCCCGGGTGCCCCGCGGGATCGCCGCCGCCGCGCGCCGACGCTCCGCGAGGACGGGCTGGCGATGGTCGCGGCGGGCGCCGTCCGGCTCGAGAGCGCCCGGCGCGGGATCTCCCAGCAGCAGCTGGCGTGGGAGCTGGGGATGTCGCGCACTGCCGTCTCGGCCCGGTTCACGGGCCAGGTGCCGTGGAGCCTGGACCAGATCGGTCAGATCGCCCGGCTCTTCGGCTGCCGGATCGTCGATCTCCTCGTCGAGGCGCCCAACCTCCGCGGGATCGTGCCCTGGTGAGCTGCCCGCAGGAGTCGAGCCGGCGGCCGGCCCTCGCGAGCGCGGAGGCACGGGGGTTGCGTTTCGCCGCCTGTCGGCCCGGCGGGGACGCCGACACCGCAGCAGCACCCGATCCCGGCGTGCGGGCAGTTCCCGGAAGCCGGGAATCCGTCAGGCTGGGCGGGAAGCGCCCGCGCGACCGGAATCGGTGCCGCCTGGCCGACGCGGATCCCGGAGATCCGACAGTGGCCGAAACGACCTCTCCCCGCCGACGGGGGGCCGACGGGGGGCCGACGGGAGCCGACGGACGGTCAGCCGGCGAGGCCGGCGTCGTGCACCACGATCGCGGCCTGGACGCGGTTGGCGGCGTCGAGCTTGGTGAGGATGCGCGAGACGTGCGTCTTGACCGTCGGGACGCTCATGTAGAGCTCGGCGGCGATCTCCGCGTTGGACAGTCCCCGCCCGACGGCGAGCGCCACGTCCCGCTCCCGGTCGGTGAGCCCCGCGACGCGCGCCGCGGCGACCCGTCGCCCGTCCGGCGCGGAGCCGCGGGTGACGGCGGTGATGAGCTGCTCGGCGACCCGGGGCGACAGCGTCGGCTCGCCCGCCGCGGCCGCCTGCACGGCGGCCACGAGCCGGTCGGGCGGCGTGTCCTTGAGGAGGAAGCCCGCCGCCCCCGCGCGCAGCGCCTCGAGGATCATGTCGTCGGTGTCGAAGGTCGTGAGCACGATGACGCGGGAGGTCCCGCCGGCCACGAGGCGCCGGGTCGCCTCGATGCCGTCCAGCCGCGGCATCCGGATGTCCATGAGCACGACGTCGGGCTGCTCCCGGGCGACGACGTCGAGCGCCTCCAGCCCGTCACCCGCCTCCGCGACGACGTCGAGGCCCGGCCCGCCGCCGAGGATGAGCCGCAGGCCGGAACGCACCAGCGGGTCGTCGTCGACGAGCACGACGCGCGTCGTCGAGGAGGCGTCGATGTCGGTCACCGTGTCGGTCATGACGCCCACGGTAGCCAGGCGTGCAGGACGAACGCGCCGCCCGCCTGTCCGTACACGAGGCGCCCACCGCTCAGCTCGGCCCGCTCGGCCAGCCCCAGCAGGCCGAGGCCGGACGCCGGGGGCACGGGTTCGGGCTCCCGTGCCGGGCCGACCGTACGCACGGGGTTGCGCACCCGGAGCTCCAGGCCCTCGCCGGGCGCCCCCTCCACGCGTACCGTGACCGGCGCCCACGGCGCGTGCTTGCGCGCGTTCGTCAGGCCCTCCTGGACGATGCGGTAGGCGTGCCGGCTCACCGACTCCGCCAGGCCGTCGAGCGACCCCACGGCCCGCACCAGGTGCACCTCGACGCCGCTCGCACGGGCCTCGGCCAGCAGGTCGTCCAGGTCCTCCAGGGTCGGCTGCGGGGCCTCCGGCCCGGCCTCGACCGGATCCGCCGACGGGTCACGCAGCACCCCGAGCACCTCGCGGAGCTCGGTCAGCGCCGCGTGCGCGTTCGACTGCACCACCCCCGCGGTCTCCGCCACCTTCTCGGGCGGCAGGTCCGTGCGGTACGCGAGCGCCCCGGCGTGCATCGCCACGAGCGACATGCGGTGGGCGAGGACGTCGTGCATCTCGCGCGCGATGCGCGCCCGCTCGGTGGACCGCGCCTGCGCGACGCGGCTCGTCTGCTCGCGCTCCGCCGTCTCCGCCCGCTCCCGCAACGACTGCAGGTGCTCGCGGCGCAGGCCGATGTACGCGCCGATCCACACCAGCAGCGCGTACGACAGCGTGCCCGCGATCACGTCGAACAGTGGGCCGTAGCCGTCGGTCGGCGGGTGCGTCCTCCCGTAGACCCAGCCCGCCACGTTGAAGACCACGCCCAGGCCCACGATCGCCCACCACCGGCGCGTCGTCGCCAGGGAGATCGCGGCGATCGCCGAGGCCCCCACCACCGTGATCGACACGGCGCTCGCTGCCGCGAGCAGCAGCGCGATCGTCAGGGGCGCCCGTCGGCGCAGCAGGAGCAAGGGCAGCCCGCACAAGCCGACAAGGAAGTCCACCGCCCACAGGTCCGGCGGGAACACCCGCTGTCCGGTGTCGTACTCCCACGCGATGGCGAGCAGGCCGACCAAGCCGGCGAACGCCGCCAGGAGCACCCGCCACACCTCGCCCCACACGTGGGCGGCCCGCGAGCGAGCGGGAGCGCGGGCGGATGCGGGGTCGGGCATGCACCGAGACTAGGCACACGGCGGAGCCCGGGCATCCGTCGTCGGGCGACGACCGGCGGTGCCCGGGTCGTCCGAAGGGATGACCCGGGCGTCACCGCAGGTCCGCCCGGGCCCCCGGACTCCATCCTTCCGGCCGACGCGCGGGCCCCCGCCGCCACGGGAGCGTAGGGGCATGATCACCGTGGAGCACCTGACCAAGAGATACGGCCCCGTCGCGGCTGTGGACGACGTGTCGTTCACCGTCGAACCGGGCCACGTCACCGGCTTCCTCGGGCCGAACGGCGCGGGGAAGTCCACGACCATGCGCATGATCTGCGGCCTGACCCCGGCGACGTCGGGCAGCGCCCGCGTGCTCGGCAAGCCGTTCACCGCGCTCAGCAACCCCGGCCGCCGCGTCGGCGTGCTGCTCGACGCCGCCGCCCAGCACTCCGGCCGCACCGGCCGCGAGGTCCTGACCCTGGCCGCGATGATGACCGGCGTCGACCGCGCCCGCATCGACTCGACGCTCGACGTCGTCGGCCTCACCCAGCGCGAGGCCGCCCGCCGCGTCGGGCAGTACTCCCTCGGCATGCGGCAGCGGCTCGGCCTCGCGTCGGCGCTGCTCGGCGACCCGGAGGTGCTGATCCTCGACGAGCCGGCCAACGGCCTCGACCCCGCCGGGATCCGCTGGATGCGCGACCTCCTGCACGACTTCGCCGGCCGCGGCGGCACCGTGCTGCTGTCGTCGCACCTGCTGCGCGAGATGGAGCAGGTCGCGGACCGGCTCGTCGTCATCGGCCGCGGCCGCATCGTCGCGCAGGGCACCAAGGAGGAGCTGCTGCGGCAGGCGGGCGCGTTCGTGCGCTCCACCGACGACGCCGCGCTCGCCGAGGCCCTGCGGCGCGCGGACGTCGGCGTCGAGGCGCTCACGACCGGCGGCCTGGCCGTCGAGGCCGAGCCGCTGGACGTGGGCCGCGCGGCCGCGGCGGCGGGCGTCGTGCTCGCCGAGCTGCGTGCCGCGGACTCGCGCGGGCTCGAGGAGCTCTTCCTCGAGCTCACCGCCGACGACGCGCGCGAGTCCGCGACCGTCCACACCCGTCAGGAGGTGCCGGCATGACCGCCACGACCCCCGCCGCCCAGGCCCCGACCCGGTCCGCCGCGCGCGCCGGGGCGGAGGTCCGCCCGCTCACGTTCGCGACCCTCACGCTCGTCGAGTGGCGCAAGCAGCTCGACACGCGCGCCGGCCGCTGGCTGCTGGCCGTCATCGCCCTCATCACCGCCGGCGTGCTCGCCGTGATGGTGGCGGTCAACGGCGGCAACCACTCGTTCAGCGCGTTCCTCGTCGCGACGAGCACCCCGATGGCGATGCTGCTGCCCATCGTCGGTGTGCTGGCGGCGACGTCCGAGTGGTCGCAGCGCACCGCGCTGGTCACGTTCACCCTGGAGCCGCGGCGCACCCGCGTCGGCATCGCCAAGGTGGTCGGCGCGATCGGCTCCGGGCTCGCCCTGCTGGTCCTCGCGGTCGGCCTCGCGGCGCTCGCCCACCTGGTGGTCGTCAGCTTCCGTGACGCCGACCCGGCCTGGGACGTCACCGCGCAGAACGTCGCCTACCTCGCGATCTCGGTCGTGCTGTTCATGGCCCAGGGCGTCGGGTTCGGGCTGCTGCTGCGCAGCACCCCCGCGGCGATCGTGACCCTGCTGCTGATGCCGACCCTGTTCGGCATCGTGGGCGGCCTCGTCCCGGGACTGGCCGACGCGCTGCCCTGGATCGACCTCGGCACCGCCGGCGAACCGCTGCTGTTCGGCGCCGCCCTCGACGCCCAGGGCTGGGCACAGCTCGCGTCGGCGTCCGCGATCTGGGTCGTCGCGCCGCTCGTGGGCGGGCTGTGGCGCGTCGCGCGCAGCGAGATCTCGTCGTCCTGAGCCGTCATCCTGACCGGTGGCTCAGTCGCCGGTGTGGTGACCCCGCATCTCGACCGCCATCTGCTCGGCGTCCAGGAGGTCGAGCGACCGCTGCAGCAGCGCGGAGTCGTACTTCCCCAGCGCGCGGGCCTCGAGGAGGGCCGCGCGCTGGGCCGTGATCACGGCGAGGCGCAGCTCGAAGAACTGCGCCTGGAGGTCGTGGGAGGCCGCCTCCTCCTCGTCCTGGTCGTGCTGGTCGCGCAGGACGACGTCCCGCACCCGCTCGATGACGTACGGCGCGTACGGCGAGCCGTCGGGGCGGCTCAGGCCGGGCTCGGTGAGCATCCGGCCGGCGGTCCCGTCGACGATCTCGCGCAGTCCCGCCGTCCCCTCCTCCAGCCGGGGTGACGGGACGCCGGCGAGCCCGAGACGTCGCACGACCCACGGCAGCGTCCCGCCCTGCACCAGGAGCGTCCCGACCGCCACCCCGACGGCCACGAGGATCAGCAGGGAACGCTGCGGGAAGTCCGGCGGCAGGGTCTGCGCCGCCGCCAGCGTCACGACGCCGCGCATGCCGGCCCACACGAGCACCACGCCCTCCCGGGGCCCGAGCGGCGCCGCGAGCAGGTAGTCGACGTCGGCCAGCCGCCGCGTGAACCGGCGCCGGAACTCCGCCGCGCGCGCCGTCATCCGCGAGCGCTGCCGCTCCCGCTGCTCCTCGGTCAGCGAGTCCTTGCGCCGGCGCGCGGCCTCCATCCGGCGGCGCTGCCGCGCGGCGTCGCCCCTCCCTCGCCGGCCGCGGGGCCCGCCGGGCAGCCGCGCGGCGTCGTCCCGCATGGACCGGGCCATCGCGAAGGCGGCGTCGGGCGTCAGGACGCCGTCGGCGTCCGCGAACGCCTCGAGCTTGGCGGCCACCACCTGCTGGTTGCGCTCCACCGTGCTGCGGAGGTGCCCGGCGCGCTCCCGCTTGCGGGCGAGGTAGCGCAGCAGCGGCAGCACGAACAGCGCCCGCACCACCACCACCCCCACGGCCCCGAGCGTGGCGACGCCGAACGCGAGCCACAGCGACCCGTGCTCGGCGCGCACCTCCTCGACCAGGCCGAAGACCTGCAGCCCCATGGCGAGGAAGAGCCCGCCCTCCAGCAGCGTCTCGATCGTGCGCCAGTTGCTGTGCTCCGCGACGCGGTCCTGCGGGCGCAGGAACCGCGCCGACCCGGCGCTCGTGACGAGCCCCGCCGCGACGGACGCCACGATGCCGGACGCGTCGAGCGCCTCCGCGGGCAGGTAGGCGGCGAACGGCACGACGAACGACACCGCCGTCGACAGCGCGGCGTGCTCCAGGTGCTTGCGCACCAGCAACCCGACCCAGCCGACGACCAGGCCGAAGACGACCGCGACGAGCACCGCCTGCGCGAAGTCCCCGACGACGCCCCAGAACGACACGCTCGCCGCGGTGGCCGCGATCGCCGAGCGGAGCAGCACCAGGGACGTCGCGTCGTTGAGCAGCCCCTCGCCGTCGAGCATGACGACCACCCGCTGCGGTGCCCCGAGCTTCTTGATGATCGACGTGGCGACGGCGTCGGTCGGGCTGACGATCGCCCCCAGCGCGATGCCGGCCGCCAGGTCGACGCCGGGGATCACCCACGCGAAGACGAACCCCATGACGGCGGCCGACAGCACCACGAGCAGCACCGACATCCCGCCGATCGCCGTGAAGTCGCGCCGGAAGTCCATCGACGGGAACGACGCCGCCGACGCGTACAGCAGCGCGGGCAGCACCCCGGCGAGGATCACCTCGGGGTCGATCTCGATCGCCGGGATCGCGGGGACGAAGCTCACACCCACGCCGATCAGCACGAGGAGCAGCGGGGCGGCGACCCCGGCGCGGGGTGCGAGCGCGGTGACCGCGATGACGACCACGGCGGACGCGACGGCGATCAGCAGGGTCTCCATGGCGACCAACGTAGGCCTCAGACGACGATGGCGCCGGGCCCCGCCAGCTCGCGCCACGTGTCCGGGGCCGGCCCGGCGGCCCGTGCGGCGGCGGGCAGCACGTCGGCCGCCACCAGCGGGCCGAGGTCGAGCGCGGTCAGCGCGGCGACGTCCGCGACCGGCACCTGGAAGGTGCGGAACGGGCCGAGCGGCGGCAGCTCGCCGTCCGCGAGGGCGCGGGCCGTGACGGCGCGCAGCTCGGCGTCGTCCAGCTGCGGGGTCTGGTCCAGCACGAACGCGGCGGCCCGCAGGGGCCGGGACCAGGCGGCGACCTTCCAGAAGCGGCGCGGGATGCCGACGCCGCGGTAGACCGGGTCGTCGGCGGCCAGGACGGTGCCGGTGTGCACGACGAGGCGGTGCTCGTGCACCTGGGCGTACTCGAGGACGTGGTCCTCGAGGCCGTTCCACAGCTCCTGGGACTGGTTGAACCGGCCCACCTGCGGGGCGGCGTTGGTGTAGACGAACGTCGCCTCGCCGGCGCGGCGCGCCTCGTCGCGCGTGCCCCACATCGGGTCGCGACGGCGCACCAGGTGCCCCCGGTCCAGCGCGTTGCGGTGGTAGAGCTCCGGGCCCGCCTGCTCGGCGGCGGGCGCCTGGTCGTCGAGGCGCCAGGAGCCGGTCCGAGGCAGCGGCTGCAATCGTCCGCCGTCGACGGTCACGGCGGTGGCGGCCGCGAGCCGCCGGCGCGGGTCGAGCAGCACCGTGAAGTGGGGGTGGTCGAGCTGCCGCAGCTCGCGGTCGGGGTCGGTCGGGGTGGGCAGCGGCACGCGGAGCGCGTCCTGGGGTCCGAGGAACGCGGGGTCGTAGCCGGTCACGGTGGTAGCCAACCATCCGCCGAGGTCAGGGGCACGCGCAGCGAGCGCCGGACGGCGTCCCGCGTCAGCCGAGGCCGACGATCTCGGTCGGCGTCCACCGCAGCAGGTGGCCGTCGACCGCCAGGTGGACGCCCCACTCCTGGCCGTCGGTCCGCTCGGTCCAGAGGTCCTCGCCCGTGGTGACGTCCACCGCGAGCCAGTGCACCTGGTCGGCCTGCGGCCCGCCCGCCACGACGAGCACCGCGGCGCGGCCGTCCGTGAACGCCGCGTCCACCACCTCCGGCGAGAAGCCCCGCGAGTAGGCGGTCTCGATCCCGTCGAGCAGGTCCTCGCGGGACCACAGCTCCTCGCCCGTGGCGAGGTCCAGCCCGTGCACCGCGCGGTCCTCGTCCACCACCACCGCCACCTGCGACGTGCGCGCCGCGAACGCGGCCGCCTCGAGATCGCGCGACCACAGGTCCTCGCCGTCCGCGTCGACCGCGACCACCGCGTCGTCACGGCGCAGCAGCTGCACGTCCTGGCCGCCGCCGTCGCCGCTCATCGGCACCAGGTAGCTCCCGTCCAGCGCGTGCCGCCGCTCGCCGTCCGGCCCGAGCAGCCGCGCGACGGGCTCCCGGCCGTCCTGGCCCGCGGCCGCCGGGTCCGCCTCCTCCTGCGCCACGAACCCGCCGCTGCCCAGCGGCCAGACGGCGAACCCCTCGAAGGTCGTCGGGTCGTCGGTCCGGTCGAGGCGGTCGCCGTCGCCGGTCAGCCAGGCGTCGATGCCGCAGCCTGCCACCCACAGCAGGTCCTGGCGCACCAGGGTCTGCACCCCGCCCCGCAGCTCGACCCCCGACACGGCGCCGTCGTCCGACCAGCGCACGCACAACGACGGGTCCACCGTGCCGTCGAACGGCACCGTCCGGCTCCAGCGCTCCTCCCCCGTCGCCGCGTCCTCGAGACGCACCTGCAGGTCGTAGCCGTCCTCGATCACCGGTCCGCCGTCGCCCGCCATCAGCTCCTCGACCGAGAGCCGTTCCAGCCCGCGCTCGGCGCCGTCCCGGCCGGGCTCGTCCGTGCGGGCCTCCCCCACCCACCGCACGACGACGAGCCCGCCGTCCGGGCCGGGGAACAGCATCGTGTGCGACGCCATGACCGTCCGCGACGCGAGCACCGTGCCGTCCGCGTCGACGACGGTCACCGTGCTGCGCTCGCGGGTGTCGGCCTCGACGTCGGGGTCCGCGTCCCCGCCGGACCCGCCCGTCGCGGACACGCAGACGATCTGGTCGGCCGACGCCATCTGGAAGCTGCGCGACCACAGGTCCATGCCCGGCCCGCAGCCGCTGGCCGCGTCGGGCAGGCGGGCGCTCCACCGGCGCTCCCCGTCGGCCGGGTCGATCCCCAGCAGCCGGTCACGGTGCTGCACCGCGACCACGCCGTCGAGCACGCCCGCCAGCCCGCCCGGCAGGTCGCCCTCCGCCCCCACGCGCCACAGCTCGCGGGGCTGGTCCACGAGGTCGAGCACACCGCCCGGCGCCGCACGCAGCGCCTCGAGCCGGCCCCGGTCGCCCACCGTGTCCACGACCAGCGCCGTCAGCGCGAGCGCGGCGACCACGACGACGGCGACCAGCCGCCGGCCGCGCAGGACGTCGTGCACCCGGCGCGCGGCGACCCGCAGCCCGCCGTCCCGGGGGCCGTCCCCACCAGCGCCGTCCGGGCCGTCGTCGAACGGTGGCTCGGCATCGGCGTCCAGGTCGGGGTCGGGGTCGAGGTCGATGAGCAGCGTCGAGGACTGCCCGCCCCGGGCCGCGACGACGCGCGTGGAGCCCCGTGCCCGCACGCGACGCGAGGAGCGCCACGGCCGGCCGGAGCGCCCCGTCGCCGCCGGGTCGCCCGCGGGGCCGTCTGCCGAGTCGTTCGCGGGGGCGCCCGTCCCTCCGCCCGCAGGGTCGTCCGCCTCGGGCCCCTCCGGCTCGAGGTCGAACGTGTAGGCGTCGGAGTCGCCGCCGCGTCGTCGGGCCACCCCCCGAACCTACGCCGAGCGGGGGTCGCTCGCCCCGCCCGCGGTGGCGTTCGGAGCCCGTGTTTCACCCGCTCGGCGCCAGCTCAGGCGCGGCGGCGCTCCGTGGACCGGGTCACGACCAGCTCGAGCAGCGCCGTCTGCGCGCGTCGACGGCGGTCGGCCGGGTCGACGGTGAGCAGGTCGCCGCGCGTGGGGCGCCGGACGGCGTCCACCGGCGGCGCGTCCACCGGCGGTGCGTGCGGCGGCCGGGCGGGCGACGGGCGTGGCTGGCGGCTCGCACGGGCGAGCGCCGACGGGTTCGCGTCCATGAACGCCTCCTCCTCGCGGCCCCGGTGGCCGCACGGCCCCATCGTGCGCGGCCCGCATGTCGGCGGTGTTGCCGCCCGGTGACGATGCCGCGTCCGGGCCGTCCGTCAGAGGAAGACGGCGGTCTGCGGCCCGAGCGGCCGCAGCAGCACCCGCCAGCTCACGGTCTGGGCCACGAGCACCGCGGCGAACGCGCCGAGCACCGGCCACGTCAGGTCGTGCAGCACGCCGGCCGGGGCCGCCATCGCCAGCACCTGCGGGCCGACGACGGCGGCCGTCGCGACCACCGGGGCCAGGACCAGCGCCGGGCCCGCCCACCGCACCGCCGGCTGCCGGTGCTGGCCGCGGTCCAGGTCGAAGCGGGCCGCGAGCGCCAGCGCCGCCGCCGCGAGGAGGGCGACGGCGCCGACGACGGCCGACGTCGTGCCCAGGGTGGCGACGCCGAGGGCGCCCAGCGCGCCGACCGTGGCGAGCCCCGCGGCCGGCACGAGCGCGGTGCGCGCCCGGCGCCGGGCCCCCGCGGCCAGGGCCTCCGGCGCCCGCCGGCCGACGACGAGCCCGCCGTGCACCCGCGCGGCCACCGCCCACAGCGCCGCCAGGAGCACCGGCAGGCCGAGGGTCAGCAGGACGACGGTCCCCGCGCTGCCCCGCTCGGCGGCCAGGACGTCCGTGAGCCCGACGGTCACCCCGGGAGACACCGCCGACAGCTGCACCCACGCGATCCCGGCGAGCGCGCCGAACGAGGCGGGGAGCGCCACGCTCGCGGCCTGCGCGGCGACGTCCCAGGCGCGGCGCCACCCGGGCGCGTGCAGGCGGCTGCGCAGCCACAGCGCGGCGTCGCGCACCGCCCAGGCCGCGATCAGGGCGACGACCAGCGGGTAGCCCGCGCGCCAGAGCGTCGCCTCGACGTGCCCGAACGCGGCCAGCAGCACGCCCGCGGCGGCGACCAGCCACACCTCGCCGAGCAGCAGGATGGGCGCGAGGGACGCGAGCACGACCCGGCGACGGGCGTCGTCACGACCGCCCACCGGGCGCACCAGCTGCACCCCGCCCTGGACGGCGCCGTCGAGCACGGCCCAGCCGGCGAGCAGGACGGCCAGCAGCAGGCCCCAGCCGAGGGGGTTCATCGGGTGCCTCCGAAGGTGAGGAGCTCGGTGCGGTCGGGGTCGCGGAGCGCGTCGCCGGCCGGGGCGCCGAGCGCGAGCCGGTCGGCGCCCCGGCGGGCGAGGTGCGTCATGACCGCCCAGTCGACGACGGCGAGCACGAGCATGACGCCGACCAGCACGACGAGCGACGTCACCACCTGCCCGGCCGGGGCGTCGGTCACGGCGTCCTCGGTGCGCAGCACGCCCTCGATCGCCCACGGCTGGCGGCCCACCTCGCGCGCGACCCAGCCGAGCAGCGCGGTGAGGAACGGCAGCGGCAGCAGCACGACCAGCACCGCGTACAGGCCCCGGCGCAGCGGCCGCCACATCCGGAACAGGGCGTTGCCGGCGAAGAGGACCACGAGCCCCGCGCCGACGAGGAACGTCAGGTACGCGACGACCTCCATCGTCAGGTAGGCCGTGCCGATGACGCCGGGCGCGTTCGCGAGCGACTTCTCGGCGTCGAGGTACGAGTACTGCCCGAAGCCGAACGAGATGGCGAGGAACGCCCCGACGGTGCCGGTGACGACGCCGGTGCGCATCGACCGGCGCCACAGCTCGTTCTCGGGCGACATCGTCGCGCCCGGCAGGCCCGCCGCGACGACCCCCGGCATCCGGGACGGCGCGCGGCGCAGGTGCCAGGCGCTGACCCCGACCAGCAGGAACGCCCCCGCCATCAGGCACGCCCCCACGACGTGCAGGCCGGACAGCAGCGCGGCCGGGTTGGTCACCAGCGCGGCGGCGTCGGTCACGCGCGCGGTGCCGTCCACCATCTCGAAGCCCACCGGGTGGCGCATGAAGCCGTTCGCGACCATCACCGTGAACGCCGACAGGTAGCCGGTGAGCACGACCAGCCAGAACGCGGCCGTGTGCGCCCACCGCGGCAGCACGTGCCAGCCGAACACCCACAGGCCGAGGAAGGTGGACTCCAGGAAGAAGGCCGCCATCGTCTCGATCACCAGCGGCGCCCCGAAGACCCCGCCCCCGACGTCCAGCAGGCCCGGGAAGTTCAGCCCGAGCTGCAGCTCCATGACGATCCCCGCGGCGATGCCGAGCGCGTAGTTGACGAGGTAGAGCTGGCCCCAGAACCGGGTCGCGCTCTCGAAGACCGCGCGCCGCTCCGGCCGGCGGGCGAGCGCCCACCGCGTCTGGAAGACCGCGACGACCGGCCCGAGCCCCAGCGTCACGAGGACGAAGAGGAAGTGGGTCCCGGCCAGCAGCGCAAACTGCAGACGGGCGGCGTCGAGGGTGGTCACGAGAAGGACGCTAGCGCCCTGAGCCGCGGAATTCCGCGGCTCAGGGCAACTTCGGGGGGCATCCCTGAGCCCTTTCGGGGGTCACCCCTACCCCGGCTCACGCCGAGGCGGCCAGCGCGCGCTTCCAGCTGATGCGCCCGCCGGTCTGCAGCAGCGCCCCGCGGTACGCCCGCTCCCCCACGAGCACGGCCACGGCCGTGAACGCGAGGAGGATCAGCAGGGACACGATCGGCTCCCACCACAGCGTGTCGCCCGACAGCACCCGCACCGGCATCGAGACGACGTTCGCGACGGGCACGTACGACAGCACGGTCTCGAAGGCGCCGCTGGCGGAGAACGTCATGAAGTAGACGCCCATGACGGCCATGGTCATCGGGGTGGTGGTGTGCTGCAGGTCCTCGGCCCGGGACGCGAGCGCCCCGGCGACGGCGTACAGGGCCGCGAGCCCGAGGAAGCCGACCGCGAAGAAGAGCACGAACCACAGGAGCGACGCCGACAGCGCCGGCAGGATCGCCGACGTCGGCGTGAACGACAGCGCCACCAGGCCTACGCCCGCGAACACGACGTTCTGCGCGAGCGCGACCACCGAGCTGCCCAGGATCTTGCCCACCAGCAGCTGCCGCAGCGGCACGGCCGTGGCCATGATCTCCACGAGCCGCGACTGCTTCTCCTCCACCACGCTGCCCGCGATCATCTGGCCCGCGCCGATGACGCCGATGAAGAACAGCAGCGCCAGCGCGAAGGACGCGAAGAACAGCGTCTGCGAGTCGACGGCGCCCCCGTCGATCTGGTCGGTGGTCAGCGACGCACCGGCCGTGAGCTCGGCGACGGACGTGCCCGCCGCCTCCGCGTTGCTCTCCAGGTTCTGCTGCTCGACGCCCGCCGTGACCAGCTGCGTCAGCGAGCCGTCCGGGTCGCCCTGCCCGGTGAGCACCCAGCCGTCGCCGCCGTCCGCGGGGTGCAGCCAGGCGTCGGCGTCGCCGTCGGCGAGCGCGGTGCGCGCCGCGTCGGCGTCCGCCACCTCGAGGGTCGTGAGCTCGGTGCCGCCGCCCTGGGCGTCGGCGACCGAGGCCGCCGAGGTGACCGACGCCGTGGCCGCCGCGTCGTTCTCGCCGACGGCGACGGTGAAGCTGTCGGTCTGGCTGCCCTGCCAGGCGAAGAACGCCGCGAGCGCCGCGATGATCGCGACCGACACGAGCAGCCCGACGAGGAACGCCTTGTTGAGGGCGCGCACGACGATCTCGCGCCGCATCACGACGAGCCACGCGCCGCGGGTGCCCTCGGTGTCGTCCGCCGCTGCCTGGCTGCGCTGGTCGGAGCCCGGCTGGAGGGTGGGGGTGGTGGTCATGCCGTCACCTCGCGGTAGATCTGGGCCAGCGTGGGCCGGAGGGGGGTGAGCTCGCGGACGCCGCCGCGCTCCAGCGCGGTCGCGAGGAGGCGCTGCACGGCCGCGTCGTCCGCCAGCTCCAGGAGGGCGACGGAGCCGTCGACGTCCACCGCGTGCACGCCGGGCACGCCGCGCACCCAGCCGGCGTCGCCGTCCGCGACGAAGCGGTGGCGCAGCCGCCCCGCCTGCTGCAGCTCGGCGGGGGCGCCGTCGGCCATGACCCGGCCCGACTTGAGGATGACGAGCCGCTCGCAGAGCCGCTCCACGAGGTCGAGCTGGTGCGAGCTGAACAGCACCGGCACACCGCGGGCGGTGTGCTCGGCGAGCAGGTCCACCATCCCGTCGACGGCGGCGGGGTCGAGGCCGCTGAACGGCTCGTCGAGGACGAGCAGCCGCGGGGAGCCCATGAGCGCGGCGATGATCTGCACGCGCTGCTGGTTGCCGAGCGACAGCTTCTCCACGTGCTCCTTCGACCGCCCGGCGAGGCCGAGACGGTCGAGGTGGTCCAGGACCTCCGCCTTGGCGCGGGCCGCGGGGATGCCCCGCAGCCGCGCCAGGTAGACGAGCTGGTCGAGCACCGGCTGCTTGGGGTACAGGCCGCGCTCCTCGGGCATGTACCCGAAGGTGCGCCGGTCGGCGCGGGTCACGGGCCTGCCGCCGAACCGGACCTCGCCGGCCGTCGGGGCCAGGACGCCCATGATCATGCGCATGGTGGTCGTCTTGCCGGCGCCGTTGCCGCCGACGAAGCCGGTCAGCAGCCCGGGCGGGGCAGCGAACCTGACGTCGTCGACGGCGGTCAGGTCACCGAAGGTGCGGGTGAGCCCGCGCACCTCGAGGGAGTCCGTCGTCGTCATGACCACGAACCTACGGAACGCGGGGCTGGAGCGTATCCGCCGCGGGACGGAGATCCGGGCTCCACCCACCGGCTGAGCCGCGCAGCTCAGGCGGTGTCCACCAGATCGGCTCGCGGCGACGGGGTGCCGTTCTCGAGGGTGCCGGCAGGGCCCGAACCGTACCGTTCCCGCCGGACCGAGTCCGGCCCAGCAGGCAATTCCCGTAGTGCAGGATCGATGCCGCCCGAGCGCTAGCCAGGCCGCGTGAACGGAAGATGCCCGCGACGCGGGAGTGCGTACGGGTGAGCGGTCACCGTGCCCGCTGGGCCGACACCGCTCGACAAGACAACTCCTCCGCCGCGACGACTCGCCGGCCGGGTCGGACGGCTCAACCGTCGCCCACGGTCCGGTGGTAGAAGACGACGGCCTGCACGCGGTCGCGCAGGTGCAGCTTCGACAGCACGTTCGACACGTGCGTCTTGACCGTCGCCTCGCCGAGGAACAGCTCGCCCGCGATCTCGGCGTTGGACAGCCCGCGCCCGACCAGCACCAGCACCTCCTGCTCCCGCGGGGTGAGGAGATCCAGGCGCGGGTCGGCCGGCGGCCCGGTGGGCGCGGGCGACGGCACGGCGCCAGAGGCGACCATCCGCTCGATGACGCGGCGGGTCACCTCGGGCGCGAGCAGCGCGTGCCCGGCGGCGACGGTCCGCACGGCGTCGACCAGCCGGTCGGCGTCGGAGTTCTTCAGCAGGAAGCCCGACGCGCCCGCCGTGAGGGCGTCGTGCACGTAGGCGTCGTCGTCGAACGTCGTGAGCACCAGCACCTTCGCCAGGTCCTCGGCGACGATCCGCCGGGTCGCCTCGATCCCGTCCATCACCGGCATCTGCACGTCCATGAGCACGACGTCGGGGCGCAGCGCCCGGGTCTGCTCGACGGCGGCGGCGCCGTCCGCGGCCTCGCCGACGACCTCGAGGTCCGGCTCGACGGAGCAGATCATCGCGAAGCCGGAGCGCACCAGCCGCTGGTCGTCGACGAGCAGCAGCCGGGTCGGGTGGCCGGTCGACGGGCCGGTCACGGTCGCTCCTCGGGCAGCGGCAGTCGCACCCGGACACGGTAGCCGCCGGTCGTGCGCGGTCCCACGTCCGCGACGCCGCCGTGGGTGGCGACGCGCTCGCGGATCCCCAGCAGGCCCATCCCCGTGCCCGACGACCCGGAGCGCGGCCGCCCGTCGTCGAGCACCTCGACCTCGGCGTACCCGTGGGGGAACCGCTCGACGTCGGGCGACCCGCGGTCCACCTCCCGCTCCACCCGCACGACGACGCTCGCCCGCCGTGCGGTGGAGTGCCGGCGCACGTTCGCGAGGGCCTCCTGGGCGGTGCGGTACAGGCTGAGCCCCAGGGGCCCGGGCACGCCGTCCGCCGCCCCCGGGTCCGCGACGACGCGCACCTGGACGTCGAGGCCGTCGGCGGCGTCCGCGAGCCCGGGGATGTCGGCGAGGCCCGGCTCCGGGGCGCGCGACCCGCCGTCGCCCGGCTCGTCGTCCATCCCCCGCAGGGTGCCGAGGAGGCTGCGCATCTGTGCCACCGCCTCGCGGGACTCGCCCTCGATGGTCTCGAGGGGCGCGGCGGCCGCACCCGGGTCGCGCGCGAGGAGGCGCCGCGCCGCGGCGGCCTGGATGCCGATGACGGACACGTGGTGCGCGACGACGTCGTGCAGCTCGCGGGCGATGCGCAGCCGCTCGGTGACGACGGCCTGGCGCTGCAGCTCCGCCGTCTGCCGCTCGATGGTCTCGGCCTGCACGGCGAGGCGCTCACGCCGGCGGGCGGCGTGCCACATGAGCTGGCCGGCCACGGCGGCGCCGTAGAAGTAGGCGAAGTTCACCAGCAGGTTGTAGAGGGTCACCGCGAGGGCGGGGTTGACCGAGCCCGGCTGCTCGTCGGCCAGGCCCATCTGCTCGACGATGCCCTCGACGCCCGCGCCGACGGCGAACTGCCACGTCAGCCAGGCGAACATCGCGAACAGGGCGGCGCCGACGACGAGGACCATCGCCTGCCGGTCCCGCGCCCAGGCGACGGCGCTGAACAGCGCGACGAAGTAGACCACCTGCAGCGGCGCGAGGATCGTCACCATCGGGACGGTCAGCCCCACCACGAGGAAGTGCACGTACACCACGGACAGCACCACCAGCGGGTACCGCCGGCGCCAGACCAGCGGGGCGGCGCCCGCGGCCGCCAGCAGGTACAGCAGCCAGGGGGGAGCCGGCTCGTCCTCGAAGTACCCGATGCTCCGGCCGAGCTCGGTGCCGACGACGGAGACGACGACGAACGCCAGCCCCAGCCAGGCGTCGTTGCGGAAGGCGCGGGGCGGGTCGGCGGGCACGCGCACCCAGTCGGCGTCGATCCCCCACCAGTCGGCGAGGCGGGTGGTCCACCCTCGGTGCTGCGGCATCCGCACAGCGTAAGGAGACCAAAGGGGTAGGCGCCTCCGCCGGGAGGTGGAATTCTGTGCGGCATGACCTCACCCGGGAACGACGAGACCTTCTGGATCTGCCGCACCTGCGCCGTCGAGCACGCGCACCGGCCCGACGTCTGCGCCGTCTGCGACGACGAGCGGCAGTGGGTGCCCGCCGCCGGGCAGGCGTGGGCCACGCTCGAGGAGCTCGCCGCCGAGGGCCACGCCGTCGAGGTCGCCGAGCTGGAGCCCGGCCTCCTGGGGCTGCACACCGCGCCCGGCGTGGGCATCGGGCAGCAGTCCAAGGTGGTGCGCACCTCGGCCGGCGCGCTGCTGTGGGACCCGCTCGGCTTCGTCGACGACGCCGGGGTCGCGGCCGTCGTGGACGCCGCCGGGGGCGGCGACGTCGTGATCGCCGCCAGCCACCCGCACATGTTCGGCGTGCAGGTGGAGTGGAGCCGGCGGCTCGCCGCGGCCACGGGTCGCGACGTCCCGGTGCTGGTCAGCGAGGCCGACGCCGGCTGGGTGGCGCGCCCCGACGTGGTCGTCGAGGCCTGGTCGCCCGGCCCGTCCGGCGAGCGCGAGGTGCTGCCCGGCGTGGTGCTCAGCCAGCCGGGCGGGCACTTCCCCGGCTCGGCGGTGGTGCACTGGGCGGACGGCGCCGACGGGCGGGGCGTGCTGCTGTCCGGCGACACGATCTTCGCCAACCCCGACCGCACGTCCGTGAGCTTCATGCGCAGCTACCCGAACCGGATCCCGCTGTCGGGCGCGGTCGTGACGCGGGTCGCCGAGCACGTCGCCCGGCGGCCGTTCGAGCGCCTCTACAACAACTTCGAGGGCGTGATCCCGGCCGACGCGCGCGACGTCGTGCTCCGCTCGGCCGAGCGGCACGCCGCATGGGTGCGCGGCGACTTCGACCACCTCACCTGAGGAGCCCGATCTCACAGCCACCGCATGCCGGGAGCGGCCGGCCCCGCGACTAGGATCCCGTGATCGTGGCAACCATCGTGAGCGCTCGGCAGCGTGCCTTCGGCGTCGCGCTCGCGATCGTCGCGGGGTTCGCCGCCGCCCTGCAGAGCCGGGTCAACGGCACCCTCGCCACGGAGACAGGCACGGCGTTCGGCACGGCCGCCCTGTCCTTCGGCTCGGGCCTGGTGCTCCTCGCCCTGGTGCTGCCGTTCTCGCGCGCGGGACGCTCCGCGGTCGGGCAGGTCCGCGCGGGGCTGCGCCGCGACGGCTCCGGGCGCGACGGCTCCGGGCGCGACGGCTCCGGGCGCGACGGCTCGGAGCGCGGCCGGCTGCGCTGGTGGGAGTGCCTCGGTGGCCTCGGCGGCGCGTTCTACGTGACCTCGCAGGGGCTGACGGTCGACGCCCTCGGCGTGGCCGTCTTCACCATCGCGCTGGTGGCCGGGCAGTCCGTGAGCTCGCTGGTCATCGACCGGGTCGGCCTCGCGCCAGGCGGCGTGCGCCTCGTGACGCTGGGGCGGGCGCTGGGCCCGGTGCTGACCGTCGTGGCGGTGGTCGTGGTCTCCGGAGCGGGCGCGTCGACGGCGGCGCTCGGGCTGGCGGTCTTCCCGCTCGTGTCGGGGGTGCTGCAGTCGTTCCAGCAGGCGCTCAACGGGCGGGTGCGGGCCGCGGTGCGGCCCGGCGTGCCGCGACCGGACGGGCGGACGGGTCGCGACGGCGGGGTCCTCGCGGCGACGTTCGTCAGCTTCCTCGTCGGGACGGCGGCGCTGCTGGTCCTGTTCGGGGTCTCGCTGGTCGTCGACGGCATGCCCGCCGGCACGTTCCCGCCGGACCTGCTGCTCTACTCGGGCGGCCTGCTCGGCATCGTCTTCATCGCCCTGCAGGCCGCGGTGGTCCAGCGCATCGGCGTGCTGCTGCTCGGCCTCGGGATGATCGCCGGGCAGGTCGTCGGTGCGCTCGTGCTCGACGTCGTCTCGCCGGGCGTCGCCGCTCCCGGCGTCGCGACGTACGTCGGCGCCGGCCTGACGCTCGTCGCCGTCGCCGTGCCGCTGCTCGAGGGCCTGCTCCGCCGCCGCGGCTGACCCTCGCGCCCCCCGAGGTCGACCTACCGCGCGCGGCGCGCGCCGGCGACGAGCACGGCGAGCAGGTAGACGCCGCCGAGGACGATCGTCACCACGCCCACGGGCAGCGCGGTGGGCAGCACGTGCTCGGCGACGAGGTCGGCGCCGAGCAGCAGCACCGAGCCGGTGAGCGCCGACGCGACCAGCGGCAGGCCCGGTCCCCGCACGAGCCGCTTGGCGACCTGCGGCGCGGACAGCGCGACGAACGCGATCGGCCCTGCCGTCGCCGTCGCGACGGCGGTCAGCGCCACCCCGATCCCGAGGATCCCCAGCCGCGCGGGCTCGACCGCGACGCCGTGCGCCGCGGCGAAGTCGTCCCCGAGCTCGAGCTGGCGCAGCAGCGGCGCGCACACCACCACCCCGGCCCCCAGCACGGCGAGCACCACCGTCGCGGGCGCGACCTGCTCCCAGCCCACGAGCGACAGCGACCCGGCGCCCCAGGCGGCGGCGCTCATCGCGATCTCGGTCTGCGCGCGCATCAGCATGAAGGTGTTCGCCGCGTGCAGCATGGCGGAGACGGCGACCCCCACGACGATCAGCCGGAAGCCCTGCACACCGCGCTGGTACGCCAGCAGGTAGACGACGACGGCGGTGAGCAGCCCGCCCGCCAGGGCGGCCGCCGCCGTCCCCAGGTAGCCCGGGCCGACGACCGTCATGACGACCAGCACACCGGTGTACGACCCGGTGGTGAACCCGATGATGTCGGGCGAGCCCAGCGGGTTGCGCGTCAGCGACTGGAACAGCGCGCCGGCGACGGCGAGCGCGGCGCCGAGCACGAGCCCCGCCAGCACGCGCGGCAGCCGCCACTCGCGCACGATCGTGGTGGCGAAGTCGTCCTGGCCGAGCAGCGCGCGGCCCACCTCGGCGACGGTCAGCGGGTAGTCGCCGAGCGCGAGCCCGGCGACGGCGAGGACGGCGGCGACCACGGCGAGCGTGGTGACGACGACGCCGCCCCGCCTCACAGGCCCACCATCCGGCGGTGGCGCACGAGCACGATCAGCACGGGCGCCCCGAGGAACGCCGTCACGATCCCCACGGGGACCTCGCCGGGCCACATGACGACGCGCGCGAGGATGTCGGCGACGAGCACGAGCACCGGCCCCAGCACCGCGGACAGCGCGAGCACCCAGCGCTGGTCGGGCCCGGTCACCCAGCGGGCGGCATGCGGCACCATGAGGCCGACGAAGGCGATCGGCCCGGCGAGCGCGGTCGCCCCGCCGGCGAGCACCGCGATCGCCACGACCGACCCCACGCGGGTGGCCGCCACGGACGTGCCGAGGGCGCCGGCGACGTCGTCGCCCAGCGCGACGGCGTTGAGCGACCGGCCGAGCAGGAGCGTGCCCGCGAGGCCGACGATGACGAAGGGCGCGACGGGCGTGATGACGTCCCAGCCGCGCGACTGGAACGATCCGGACTCCCACACGAGCAGGGCGGAGAACTCCTCGGGGTCGCTGAGCCGGATCGCCGAGACGATGCCCGACAGCACGGCGGTGAGCGCCATCCCGCCGAGCAGGAGCTGCGCGACGTCGACCCGCCCCCGGCCGGCGCCCCCGACGACCCACACGACGACGGTCGCCACGAGCGCGCCGCCGAGGGCGAACCAGACGTAGCCGGACGGCGAGGTGACGCCCAGCACGGCGATCGCCATCGCGACGGCGAAGCCGGAGCCGGCCGTCACGCCGAGGATGCCGGGGTCGGCGAGCGGGTTGCGGGTGAGCGCCTGCACCACGGCCCCGGCCATGGCGAGCGCGGCGCCGACGAGCAGGCCGAGCACGGTGCGGGGCAGGCGCAGCCCGACCACGGCCGCCTCGTCCGCCGCGGGGACGTCCCCGCCGGTCAGCGCGGCCCAGACGCCGGTGGGCGGGACGGGGCGCGAGCCGATGGCCAGGCTCGCGACGAGCGCCACCAGCAGCAGCACGACGGCGCCCGCCAGCCAGAACCACCGCGCCCGGCCGCGGCGGGCGGCCGAGGCCGTCCCGGCCGACGGGCCGTGGGACGCGCCCGCCGGCGGCGTCGTGGTGACACTCGACATGGACGCCCGCTCCTCCGACTACTTAGTTGAGGCTAACCTATGCAATATGGCCGACCTGCTCGGCCGCGCCCTCTCCCCGACGAAGGATCATCCCTCATGAAGCTCCCCGCACGCCTCGCGGCGACCGCCGTCGTGGCCCTCGCCCTCGCCGCCTGCTCCGGCACGGGCGACGACGGCGGCGACGCCGGCACCGGGTCGGCCCCCGCGGCCGGCGGCGACTTCCCGGCCACCGTCGAGACCGCGTTCGGCGACATCACCGTCGACGAGGCGCCCGAGCGGGTCGTGGCGCTCGGCTGGGGCGACGCCGAGACGGCGCTGGCCCTCGGCGTCCAGCCCGTCGGCGCCTCCGACTGGCTGGGCTTCGGCGGCGACGGCGTCGGGCCCTGGTCCGAGGGCCTGTACGACGAGTCGCCGGAGATCATCGAGACGCTCGAGCCCAGCTACGAGCAGGTCGCCGCCCTCGAGCCGGACCTCATCCTCGACGTCAAGAGCTCGGGCGACCAGGAGCGCTACGACCGGCTCTCGCAGATCGCCCCGACGGTCGGCATCCCCGCCGGCGGCGAGAACTACCTCACCAGCACCGAGCAGCAGACGACGATGATCGCCGACGCCCTGGGCGTGCCCGACGAGGGCGCCGCGCTCCTGGACAAGAGGGACCAGGCGTTCGCGGAGGCGGCCGAGGCGCACCCCGAGTGGGACGGCATGACGGCGACCGCCGCGACGCGGACGTCCGAGGGCTGGGGGGCCTACATCGAGGGCTCCGAGCGGGTCGAGTTCCTCGAGCGGCTCGGCTTCCAGCAGTCGCCGACCATCGACGGCCTGAAGGCCGGCGCGACCGGGTTCTCGGTCGACATCTCCGACGAGCAGCTCGACCTGCTGGACGCCGACCTCATCGTCGCCTTCCCGATCTTCATCGACAAGGCCGAGATCACCGACGACCCGCAGTGGCAGGCGATCCCCGCCGTCGAGAAGGGCCACGACGTCGTCATCGACGGCGACCTGCAGGCCGCGTACTCGCTCGGGACCGCCGAGTCCCAGGTCTACGCCGTCGACGAGCTCACCGGGCTGATCGAGGACGCCCTCGGCTCCTGACGCCTCCATGAACGACCGGCGGCCGGCCACCCGCGAGGGTGACCGGCCGCCGGCGTCCGTGGCGCCCGGCCTCTGCCGCCGGCCGGGCTCGGACTCTCAGAACTTCTGCTGCATCTGCGGGTTCAGCGACCTGAGGTTCGTCTTGGCCTTCCCGTCGATCGAGTCGTCGATGTCGAAGGTGTCGAAACCGATCCCCAGGTCGTTCGAGTAGGCGTAGCCGTTGTACCAGTAGGTGGACCAGGTGCCACCGTCGGAGACGCCCGCGCCGCGGTCGAACCAGGCGAGCTCGGTCGGGTGCGACGAGTCGGTGAAGTCGAGCACCGAGACACCGCCCTGGTACCAGGACTGGACCATGAGGTCCTTGCCCTCGACCGGGATCAGCGAGCCGTTGTGGGCCACGCAGTTCTCGGTGTCGTCGTTGATGCGCGGGATCTTGTAGTAGCTCTTGAGCACGAGCTCCTTGCCGTTCTTCCCGCCCTTCTTCTTCGCCTTCTCGATGTCGTAGATGCCGTTGGCACCGAGCTCCGGCGCGTACTCGCCGGTGCACGTCGCCAGGCCGCCGCCGCCGAGCTCGTCGGTGAAGACGACCTTGGTCGCGTCGTTGTTGAAGGTGGCCGAGTGCCAGAACGCGAAGTTCTCCGTGTCGCGGACCGTGGTGATCACCTTGGGGTGGGCGCGGTCCTTGATGTCCATGAGGATGCCGTCGCCCATGCACGCACCGGCGGCGATGTCGTACTTCGCGTACGTGGTGATGTCGTGGCAGCCGGACGTCGCCGAGGCGTCGCGCGACGCGTCGCCCTCGTAGCCGCCGCCCGGGAACAGGTTCGGCGTCGCGACGAGCTCGGCCCCGGCCGGGTCGTCAGCCGGGATCTTCACGATCGAGATGAGGTCGTGCGGCGGCTGGCAGTCGGGGAAGGACGAGCGGGGGCTGTACGACGAGACGTAGACGTAGACATCCTTGCCGTTCTTGGTCGGGGCCATCGAGTGGGTGTGGGACCCGCACGCCGTCTCGACCGCCTTGACGTACTCGGGCTCGAGCGGGTCGGAGATGTCCCAGACCTTGAGGCCTTCCCAGGCGTCCTTCTCCGTCGCCGGGCGGGTCGTCGAGTCGCAGGAGTCGTCGCTGCGCGACGAGTCGGTGGACAGCACGAGGATGTCGCCGTAGACGGAGACGTCGTTCTGCGAGCCGGGGCAGTACACCTGCAGCGCCTGGACCGGCTTCTCGGGGTCGGACAGGTCGTAGACGGTGAAGCCGTCGTAGTTGCCCGCGAAGGCGTACTTGCCCTGGAACGCGATGTCCGAGCCGGTGCCCTGCAGGGCACCGTTCTTCGGGTTGTTGCTGAGGTGCTCGATGTTCGACGACGCCACCTCGCCCGGCGGGACGTCGGGGGCGGGCAGGTCGGCCGCGGACGCGGGGGCGGCGAGCCCCAGCACTCCGGCGACCAGCGCGAGCGAGAGGGCGACTCCGGTGGCGCCCCTCGTCCGTGAACTTCTCATCCGTGATCTCAGGGTTGAACGACGCACAGGCGCCACACCTCCTCGTTAGGTCACACTGAGTGTCGTCTGGAAGCATCCTCCGAACCAGGTGATCAGGCATCTTTTTACGCAGCGGCAACAACCCCCCGAGAGGATCGTCAGGTGACCCAAGACCCCGGCGGCCGTCACGCGACCGGCCACCGCACCGTCATGACCTGCGTCTTCGTGCTCGCGGCGGGGCTCGCCGCAGCGGGGTGCACCGCGGAGACGCCCGAGCCCACCTCGACGCCGTCCTCGGCCGTGCTCGCGCCGGGGAAGCCGGGCGAGCCCGCCGAGACGATCGCCCCCGAGGACTACGAGGGCATGGGCGGCGAGGACGTGGTCACCGATGCCGACGCCGACTTCATGACGCGGATGATCGGCCACCACGCCCAGGCCGTGGAGATGGCGGAGCTGGTCCCCGACCGGTCGACGTCGGAGCAGCTCACCAAGTTCGCCGAGCGCATCCGGCTGACGCAGGAAGGCGAGATCGACTACATGGGCCGCTGGCTCGACGACCAGGGCCTCCCGGTACCCGCCGACGACTCGCCGGACACGGCGCCGTCGGACGGGAGCGGGCCGCGCGCCGCGCAGCCCCACGACCACGACTCCATGCCCGGCATGCTGACCGAGGCCGAGATGACGGCCCTGGCGGACGCGGAGGGCGCCGAGTTCGACCGGCTGTTCCTCGAGGGCATGATCACCCACCACGGCGGTGCGCTGGAGATGGTCGACGAGGTCGGCGCCGCGGGGCGGGACGAGACGGTCCAGGAGTTCGCCGGGAACGTGGCGGCCGACCAGATCGCCGAGATCGACCGGATGTCCCGGCTGCTCGACGAGCTCGCCGGCTGAGCCTCTCGGTCAGGGAGCGGTGACGAAGACGTCGAAGAGCTCCGGGTGGTGCCCGTGCACCAGCACCGCGAACACCACCAGGTCGAACAGCAGGTGCACCGCCACCACGTAGCTGAGGCTCTTGTACCGGCTGAAGATCCACCCCTGCACCAGCGCGAACGGCACGGTCAGCGCCGGCCCCCACTCGCGGTACCCGAGCTCCCACAGGAACGACACGAAGATCACGGCCTGCAGCACGTTCGCCGTCCACAGCCCGAAGTGCCGGCGCAGCAGCGCGAACACCGTGCACACGAAGAACAGCTCGTCCCAGATGCCGACCGCGTTCACGCCCACGAACAGGCGCGCCACGTCCTGCCCGCCGGCGAGGTCCGGCCAGTTGAGGTACGCGCCCGAGCCGAGGAAGTAGGGCGGCAGCACCAGGTAGCCCACCAGCACCACCACCGCCAGGTACACCCACTGGCCGCGCGACCAGCGGCGGCCCGTCGCGACCGGGAAGCGCACCGCCCCCGCGCCGTCGTCGTCCCGGAAGACGTACCGCGAGGCGGCCCACGGCACCAGCACCGCGAGCGAGAGCACGACGGCGAAGCGCGCCATCCCGGCGTCGGACAGGTCCGCCTCGAGCGAGATCGTCGAGATGATGCCGAGCGCGACGGCGATCAGGGCCAGGTCACGGCCCAGCCGGCGGTCGACGGCGAGGCCCAGCGCCACGCCCGCCACCAGCGGCAGGTACGCCAGCGGGCGCACGTGCACCGCGAAGAGCAGCACGGCCGACACCGAGACGAGCGCCGCCGCGACGAGGCGCAGCACGGTGCGCGCCGTCGTGGCCGGCGGCGCCGTGGCGGCCGCGGTGCGGGTGGTGCTGTCCATCGTGGTCTCCATCGTGCCGCCCATGGTGCCGCGAGGATAGCGGCCCGCGTGGAACAATCCGGGGATGGTCGCGGGTCACCTGGCATACGGCGCAGACTCAGGCACGGGCCGATGACGGCGGCGCACCCGGCGCAGGCACTGGAGGCCGCCGGCCTCGCGCGGCCCGTCGCCGACTCCTCGTTCGACCGCATCGCACGGCTCGTGCAGCGCCAGCTCGGCGTCCCGACCGCCCTCGTCACCATCGTCCTGCCCGACGCCCAGGTGTACCCGGGCGCGCTCGGTCTGCCCGACCCGTTCCAGGCCACCCGGCGCACCACCCTCACGGAGCCGCTGTGCGGCACGACGATCAGCATGGGACGCCCGCTGGTGGTCGAGGACCTGCGCGCCGACCCCGTCCTGTCGCGCACCGCGACCGTCACCGAGCTCGGCATGGGCGCGTACGCGGGGTTCCCGATCTTCGACCGCAACGGCATCCCCGTCGGCACCGTCTGCGCCCTGGACTCCGAGCCGCACCCGTGGAGCTCCACCGACCTGGCCACGCTGGCCGACCTCGCCGCGTCGTGCACGGCCGAGCTGCGGCTGCGGCTCGAGCGGCAGCGCGCGCACCGCATCCAGAAGGTCGCCGTGCACGCCACGCGGCGCACCCGGCTGCTCCTCGAGCTCACGGAGCGCTTCGCGGGGGCCACGACCCTCGAGGAGACCGTCGAGGCGATGCGGGCGTCGGCCGCGGGCATCGGCACCATGTGGGCGGGGATGGCCCTCCTCGACCCGTCGGGCACCGCGCTCACCCTGGTCGAGCGCGAGGGCACCTACCCGCACCTCGCGCGGCACTGGCCGCTGACGCACCCGGCCGTGGCCGCGGCGACCCGGACCCGCCGCCCGGCCTTCTTCCGCGACGGCGCCGCGGTGCTGCGCGCGATGCCGACGTTCGCCCCGTGGGTCGACGAGTCGATGGGCGCGATGGCGTTCCTGCCCCTGGTGACCGACGACCGGCTGCTCGGACTCGTCGCCCTGCTGTGGCGCGGCCCGCACGACCACGACGACGAGAACCGGCGCACCGCGGCGGCGCTGGCCACGAGCGTCACCCAGGCGCTGGCCCGCGTCCGCGTGCTCGACGAGCGCCACCGGGTGGCGACCACCCTCCAGGCGGCGATGCTCACCGACCTGCCGGCCGTCCCGCACCTGGAGCTCTCGTCGACGTACGCGTCCGCCACCCGCACCGACAAGGTCGGCGGCGACTGGTACGACGCCGTCGTCCTGGACGCGCGCTCGTGCGTGCTGATGATCGGCGACGTCACGGGCCACGACATGCAGGCCGCCGCCCGCATGGGCCAGCTGCGATCCATGCTGCGCACCCTCGTGTGGTGCCAGGCCGGGCCGCCGGCCGAGCTGCTGCACGAGCTCGACCACGCGAACATCGGCCTCGGGCTGGCGGCGAGCGGGACCGCCCTCGTGGCGCGGCTCGACTGCACCGACGACGACGGCTGCCGCCTCACGTGGTCGACCGCCGGGCACCCGCGCCCGGTCGTCGTGCGCGCCGACGGGCGGGTCCAGGAGCTGGCCGGCCGCCCGGACCTCATGCTCGGGTTCGCGCCGTCGACGCGCCGCACCGACCACACCGCCGACCTCGCGCGCGGCGACACCCTCGTCCTGTACACGGACGGGCTCGTGGAGTCGCGCACGGTCGACTACGCGGTCCGCGCCGACGAGCTGTACCGGGCGCTGCAGGACCTCGCCTCCTGCCCGACGGCCGACCTGCCGCGCCGCCTGGTCGAGCGGCTCGTGCACGGCGAGCAGCGCGACGACGTCGCCGTCCTCGCCGCCCGCGTCCGCTGACACGGTCCGAGCCGCGCTGCGCCGCGCGATCGTCCGAGGTAAGGGGTGGGCGGACCCCAGCTCGGCGAACACGGCCCGGTTCAGGCGGAAGGCGCGCTGCGCCTCGGCCACCGCCGCGTCCGTCTCGGGACCGCTGAGCGCCAGCCCGTCGAGGCGCTCGCGATAGGTGTCCTTGAACGGCTTCGCCTTGGGGATCCCGGCGAAGGTGTAGAACTCCAGCCCGGCGCCGTCGAGCCCGTAGTGCCGCTCGAGCATCCGCTTGACCACCTGGCCGCCGGAGAGGTCTCCGAGGTAGCGGGTGTACGCGTGCGCGGCGTAGCACGCGAGGTCGCCCCCGACGTCGCGCAGCCGCGCGGCGTAGACCTCGGTGGCAGGCCGCGTGACGACGGCGTCACGCCAGCCGGGCCCGTACAGGTGCGCGAGGTCGCGCTCGATCGCGGGGACGCGGGTCAGGGCGTCGAAGACGAGGGTCCGGCCGCGGGCGTCGAGCCGCATCCGCCCGGACGCCTCCTCGAGCGCCCGGTAGACGACGAGCTGCTGGGCCGCGAGGTCCGCATAGGCGGTCAGGTCGAGCCCACCGGACAGCAGCCGTTCGACGAAGCCCTCCGACTCGGCCTCGGCGTGCTCGGCGCGCGTGCCCTCGCGCAGCCGGGCCGAGAGGGTCGGGACGTCCGTGACCAAGAGGCGTGGAGGTGAGTGTGGGTGGGTCCGGGCACGCTGGGGCGATGACGACGACATCCCCGCCCGCGGACGCGAAGGCCGTGCTGCACCGCTACCTGAGGGCCGCCCGCGAAGCCCTGGTGTCGAAGGTCGAGGGCCTGTCGGAGCGGGAGGCGCGGCTGCCGCGCACGCCCACCGGCACCAACCTGCTCGGCCTGGTCAAGCATGCCGCGACGGTGGAGATCGACTACTTCGGCGGCGTGTTCGGGCGCACCTGGCCCACGCCTCAGGACACGCCGTGGCTCGCCGCGGCGTCGGCCGCCGACCCCACGCCGGCCGACGAGCAGGCGGAGTTCTTCGCCACCGCCGACGAGCCGGCCGAGTACATCGTCGGCCTGTACCGCCGCGTGTGGGCCTTCGCCGACGCGACCATCGACGCCCTCGCCCTGGACGCGCCGGGCCACGTGGCGCGCTGGCGCGCCGGCCGGCGGGACGTGACGCTGCACCAGATGCTCGTGCACATGACCGCCGAGCTGCACCGGCACGCGGGCCACGCCGACATCCTGCGCGAGCTGTCCGACGGCGCCGTCGGGCTGCGGGCCGACTACCTGGCGCGCCGATTCGACTACGCCGCGTACACCCGCGAGCTGCGCGACCTCGCCGAGCAGTTCCCCGAGGAGGCACGATGACCGGCGCCGTCCCGACGATCCGCCAGGTCGTGCTCGACACGACGGACGCGCGAGGCCTCGCGGAGTTCTACCGCGAGCTGTTCGGCCTCCGCTACCGGCCGGGCGACGAGCCGCCGCCGTCGGGCGCGCCCGACCCGCGCGGCGCCGACTGGCTCGTGCTGCGCAACCCGGGCGGGGTACCGCTCGCGTTCCAGCAGGTGGAGACGCTGCCGGCGTCCACCTGGCCGGGCGACGGCGTGCCGCAGCAGCTCCACCTCGACACGACGGTCCCGGACGCCGCCGAGCTGGACCGCCAGCACGAGCGCGCCCTCGCCCTCGGGGCGCGGCTGCTGGCCGACCGGTCCCACGACGCCGAGGAGCCGCTGCGGGTGTACACCGACCCGGCGGGCCACCCCTTCTGCGTCTTCGTCGGCTGAGGCGGAGGTGCAGCACAACGGCCGTTCAGGGGGTGCCCAGCGCGGATCCGGCGTAGTTTGCCGGTGACTGTCCGGCGTCGGGCACCTGCCACAGAGACGTGGCACCCGGACCGGACGTCTCGCTCGTTCCGACCGAGACGAAGGGTGCGCACCCATGCGCTTGCGAGAACACCAGTCCAGACTCCGGCTCGTCGCCGCCACCTCGGGCGTCGCGCTGGTCCTCTCCTCCCTCACGGCGACGGCCGCGGCAGCCGCGTCCGTCGACCCCGACGACCTGCGCCTCGCCGACGCGCAGCCGGCGCTGGCCTCGCGCGACGAGGGCGCCAAGTCGCCGTCGAGCGCGCTGGCGACGACGCCGAAGCGGCTGCTCGGCATCGAATCGGCGAAGAAGATCCCGGTGATGATCAAGTACGACGTCGAGCCGGTGGCGTCGTACACCGGCACCGTGCCGGGTTACGACGCGACCAGCCCGTCGGTCACCGGCGAGACGCTGAGCACGCAGGGCGCGGAGACGAAGAAGTACCGCGGCTTCGTGCGCTCGCAGCAGCGCGAGATCACGGCCGAGGTCGAGGCGGCGGTGCCGGCCACGGACGTCGTCGGTACCTACGAGACGGTGTACGGCGGGGTCGCCGCGCTCGTCCCCGGCAACCGGGTCTCCGAGCTGCTGGACGTGCCCGGCGTCGTCGCGGTGCAGGAGAACGTGCTGGAGCAGCCCCTGACGGACTCGAGCGTCGAGTACATCGGCGCCCCCGCGGCGTACGAGGCGCTCGGCACGGAGGCGGAGGCGGGCGACGGCCTGGTGCTGGGCAACATCGACACCGGCATCTGGCCGGAGCACCCGTCGTTCGCCGACCACGGCAACCTCAGCCCGTACGACGGCCCGCAGCTCGCGTGCGAGTTCGGGCAGGACCCGACGACGCCGCGGGACGACCCGTTCGTCTGCAACGACAAGCTGGTCGGCGGGTACGCGTTCACCGACCTGTACGACCTGCTCAACCCCGGCGACTACCTGTACCGCGGCACGGCGCGCGACGCGGAGGGCCACGGCTCGCACACGTCGGGCACCAGCGCGGGCGGCATCGTCCGGGACGTGCAGACCGTCGGCCCTCAGATCGCGCGGATCCAGGGGGTCGCGCCGGGCGCGAAGATCGTCGAGTACAAGGCGCTCGGACCGGGCGGCGGGTACACGTCCGACCTGGTCGCCGCGGTCGAGCAGGCCGTGGTGGACGAGGTGGACGCGATCAACTACTCGATCTCCGGCGGGACCACGGTCGACGACCCGGTCGAGCTGGCCTTCCTCGGCGCGTACGACGCGGGCGTCTTCGTGGCGGCGTCGGCCGGCAACGACGGCCCGGGCGCGGCGACCGCCAATCACGTCAGCCCGTGGCTCACGACGGTCGGCGCGTCCACCCAGGACCGCGAGTTCTCCTCCACCCTCAGCCTCACCGCGGGTGACGGGGAGACGTTCACCGTCGACGGGGCGTCGATCGTCCCGGGCGTCGCCGAGCCGCTGCCGGTGGTGCGTGCGGGCGACGCCCCGTACTCCGACCCGCTGTGCCAGGAGCCCGCCCCCGCGGGCACCTTCGACGGCGTGATCGTCGTCTGCGAGCGCGGGGAGAACGCCCGCGTGCTCAAGGGGCACAACGTGCTGCAGGGCGGCGCGGCGGGCATGGTGCTCGTCAACCCGACGCTGGCCGACGTCGCGACCGACAACCACTTCCTGCCCGCCGTGCACGTCGCGGACGGCACGGAGCTGGCGGCGTTCCTCGAGTCGCACGACGACGTGACGGGCTCGTTCACGGACGGCGCGCCGGCCGAGGGCCAGGGCGACGTGATGGCGGCGTTCAGCTCGCGCGGGCCGGCCGGTCCGTTCGTCAAGCCGGACGTCACGGCCCCGGGAGTGCAGATCCTCGCGGCGATGACGCCGACGCCGCTGTCGGCCGAGGGCGGGCTGCCCGGCCAGTACTACCAGGCCATCCAGGGCACCTCGATGTCGTCGCCGCACGTCGCGGGCGTCGGCCTGCTGCTCCAGGCCGCCCACCCGGACTGGACGCCGGGCCAGATCAAGTCGGCCATGATGACGCAGGCACGGACGGACATCGTCAAGGAGGACCTCACCACTCCGGCCGACCCGTTCGACATGGGGGCGGGCCACGTGGACGTCGGGGCGTCGCTGACCCCGCCGGTGACGATCTCGGACACCACCGAGAACTTCGCCGCGCTGGCGGCGGACCCGGTGCACGCGGTCGACCTCAACGTCCCGTCCATCAACGCCCCGACCCTGCCGGGCCGCCTCACCACCACCCGCACGCTGGAGAACACGTCGGGCCGCCCGCTGGTCGTGCACCCGCGGGCCGAGGCGCCGGACGGTGCGAAGATCACGTTCAGCCCGCGGATCGCGACCGTGCGGCCGGGCAAGAGCGTCGACTTCGACATCACGATCACCGACACGTCGGCGAGCGAGGAGCAGAAGTTCGGCGCGGTGACGTTCCGCACCCAGCGGGGCGACGCACGGATCCCGGTGGCGTTCGTGCCCACCCAGGGCAACGTGGCGGTGGACCAGTCGTGCGACGCGGAGAAGATCCCGCTGCGCGGCGACGTCACCTGCACCGTCACGGCCACGAACGAGTCGTTCACCGCGCAGACGGTCACGTCGACGACGTCGGGCACGGGGGCGCTGCGCGGCTCCACGACCGAGTCGGCCGAGCTGGCGGGCGCCGAGCTCGGCGTCCCGAGCGTCGAGGACGTCCCCGAGGGATCGCCCGCGGGCGGCTTCGCCGACCTCGAGTCCTTCGGCATCGCCCCGCGGGCCGTGGGCGACGAGGAGCTGGTGAACTTCACCGTGCCCGCGTTCTCGTACAACGGGCGCACGTACTCGAGCGTCGGGGTGGACACCAACGGGTATCTCGTGGCCGGGGGCGGCACCTCGCAGGACAACGAGTGCTGCACCCTGCCGGACGGCCCTTCGCCCGCGCGCCCCAACGACGTGCTCGCACCGTTCTGGACCGACCTCAACGGTGTGGCCGGCGACGGCACCCAGGCCGAGGGCATCCGGGCCGGCACGCTCACCGACGGGGTGAACGACTGGTTGGTGCTGCAGTGGGACGTGTTCGTGTGGGGCACGCAGGACGCGCGGGCGTTCCAGGTGTGGATCGGCCTGAACGGGACGCAGGACGTCTCGTTCACCTACGCGGACGCGATGGCGGACCCGAACGGGATGCCGTTCCTCGTCGGGGCGGAGAACGCCGGCGGCCAGGGCGACATGGTGGCCGAGCTGCCGGACGGCACGGACAAGGTCGTCACGTCGACCGACCCGGCGCCGGGCGGCACGCTGACCTACGACGTGACGCTGCGCCCCAGGTTCCCCGGCAAGGGGCTGGTGCGCACCGAGCTGGTGGCCGACGAGGTCCCGGGGGTGACGGTCGTCGAGACTCCGGTGCGGGTCACGGTGTTCGGTCGCTGAGCTGACGGCGACCTGACACCGACCCGAGCCGACCGCGGGTGGCGGCGGCCGTAGCCTGGTGGGGTGCAGTGCCCCCACTTCGACGCCGGCCGCTGCCACTCGTGCACCCTGCTGGCCACCCCGTACCCGACGCAGGTGGCCGAGAGGGCCGAGCACGTCGCCGCGCTCCTCGACTCCGCCGTCCCCGGCGCCGCCGTCGACTGGCTGCCGCCGGTCACAGGGCCCGAGTCGGGCTTCCGCAACAAGGCGAAGATGGTGGTCACCGGCACCGTCGACGAGCCGGTGCTCGGCATCCTCGGCTCGGCGACGGGCCCGTTCGCCGGGCAGGGGGTCGACCTCACCGACTGCGGGCTGTACCCGCCCGCGCTGCAGGACTCGTTCCCCGCCCTGGCGGAGCTGATCACCCGCGCGCGCCTGCAGCCGTACGACACGACGTCGCCCTCCCGCGGCCCGCGACGCCGGGAGTCACCCCGCGAGTCCGCGTGGCGTGGGGAGCTCAAGCACGTGCTCGTCACCCTGTCGCCCGACGGCGAGCTCATGGTGCGCTTCGTCCTCCGCAGCCAGGAGCCGGTCGCCCGCCTGCGCAAGCACCTGCCGTCGCTGCTCGCCGCCCTCCCCCGGGTCGCCGTCGTCAGCGTGAACGTGCAGCCCGTGCACGCCGCGGTGCTCGAGGGCGACCTCGAGATCGTCCTCACGGAGCGGTCGACGCTGCCGATGCGCGTCGCCGCGGGCGGTGGCGCCGACGACGGCATCACGCTGCACCTGCGGCCGCAGAGCTTCTTCCAGACCAACACCGCGGTCGCCGCCGCCCTGTACGCGCAGGCGCGCCGGTGGGTGGACGAGGTCGCGCCCGCGTCGCTGTGGGACCTGTACTGCGGCGTCGGCGGCTTCGCGCTGCACTGCGCCGCGCCCGGGCGCAGCGTCACCGGCATCGAGCTGTCCGCCGAGGCGATCGCCAGCGCCGTCACGACCCGCGACGAGCTCGCGCACCTGCCCGCCAGCGCCGTCGTCGCCACCCACGACGCCGCGTGGTGGGCGGCAGCGACCCGTGACGTGCGCTTCGCCGCCGGCGACGCGACGGCGTTCGCCCGCGACGGCGGGCCGCAGGCGCCGGAGCTGGTGGTCGTGAACCCGCCGCGACGTGGGATCGGCCCCGAGCTCGCCGCCTGGCTGGAGTCCTCCGACGTGCGGCACGTGCTGTACTCCAGCTGCAACGCGACCACGCTCGCGGCCGACCTGGCGCACATGCCGTCGCTGCGCCCGCGCCGCGCCCGGCTGCTGGACATGTTCCCCCAGACCGGCCACTACGAGGCCCTCGTGCTGCTCGCGCGCGCCTGACCAGCACGGCCGTCGGCGGGGTTTCCGGATCCGCCGCCGCGTCCTACGCTCACTGGTCAACCGGTCCCCGCAACGACGCGGGGTCGTCCGATCAGGAGGTCGACCGTGAGAACAAAGATGTTCCCCACGGCCGTCGCGAGCGCAGCCCTCACCGGGCTCGTCCTCGCGGCGTCCCTCGCCCCCACCGCGACCGCGGCACCACCCGCGGCGGCGGGCAAGCACGACCCCGGTGAGCACCGGGGCAAGGACCTGGCCAAGACCGTCTCCGGCAAGAAGGTGTTCCGCCACCTGGAGGAGCTGCAGGAGATCGCCGACGAGAACGGCGGCAACCGCGCCACCGGGACCCCGGGCTACGAGGAGTCGGCCCGGTACGTCGAGCGGGTGCTGCGCAAGGGCGGCCTGGAGACGGAGCGGCAGTACTTCGAGGCCGAGACCTTCGAGGTCGCGGACCTGAGCGTCGAGGTGCCGGGCGTCGACCTGACGCCCGTGGCCATGACGTACTCGACCAACACGCCCGACGACGGCGTCACGGCCGGCGTCGTGCAGCCCGCCATCGTCGACGGCTGCCCCGCCAGCGACGACCCCGCCGCGCCCCACGACGACTCGTGGGCCGACGTCGACGCCACCGGGAAGATCGCGCTCGTGCGGCGCGGCGCCTGCTCGTTCGGTGCGAAGGCGCTGGCGGCCGGCGAGGCCGGCGCCGCCGGGCTGATCATCTACAACAACGACATCGGGGCCCTCAACGGCACGCTCGGCGCCGTGGACGACGGCTACGCGCCGACGGTCGGCGTCACGCAGGCCGAGGGCGAGGCCGTGCTGGCCGCGCTCGAGGCCGACCCCGACCTGCAGGTGACGTTCGACTTGCAGGCGAGCGTCGAGACCGTCGAGACGTTCAACGTCCTGGCCGAGACCCGCGCCGGCGACGACGACAACGTCGTCATGCTGGGCGCGCACCTCGACGGCGTCGAGGAGGGACCGGGCATCAACGACAACGGCACGGGCTCCGCGGCGATCCTCGAGACCGCCGTCCAGCTCAACAAGAGCAAGAAGCTCAACAACACCGTCCGGTTCGCCTGGTGGGGCGCCGAGGAGCTGGGGCTCATCGGGTCCGCGCACTACGTGGACGACCTCGTCACCAACGACCCCGAGGCGCTCGACGACATCGCCACCTACCTGAACTTCGACATGGTCGGCTCGCCGAACTACACGATCGGCGTGTACGACGCGAACGAGTCGACGTTCGAGGCGCCAGTGACCGTCCCCGAGGGGTCGGTCGAGACCGAGGCGCTGCTCACGGACTACTTCGACGCGGTCGAGCAGCCGTGGGTCGACTCGGAGTTCTCCGGCCGGTCGGACTACGACGCCTTCATCAGCAACGGCGTCCCGGCGTCGGGGCTCTTCACCGGCGCGGACGCCGTCAAGACGGACGAGGAGGCCGCGATCTTCGGCGGCGTCGCGGGCGAGGCGCTCGACCAGAACTACCACAGCGCCGGTGACGACCTGTCGAACGTGAGCCTGGAGGCGCTCGACATCATGTCCCGCGCCATCGGGCACGCGGCCCAGCAGCTCGCCCACAGCACCGAGGCGATCAACGGCGTGGCGCCCGACGACGGCCACGGTCACGGCCACGGTCACGGCGGCGGCCACGGCGGCGGCCACGGTCACGGCGGGGGCCACGGCCACCGCTGACGACGACTGACCGCGAGGTGGTGCGGGGCCACGGCCCTGCACCACCTCGCGGCGTGTCGCGACGCTCTCCGGTCAGGCGTCGTTCCAGCGGCCGAGCTGCTTGAGAGTGGCGCTGGGCCGTGAGCCGGGCGCCCCCTCGAGCTCGACGGTGACGGTGGCCTCGTCACGACCCCAGGAACCCACGTACCAGGTGCGGAACCCCGGCCACTGCGTGGTGTCCCCGTCCGCCGACCGCACCCCGACGACCTGCGCGTCTTCGCCCAGCGGTACCACCTCGTACACGCGCGCGATCCGGGACTCCGGCACCGTCAGCGAGACGGTGCGGGTCGCCGGCTCGGTCGGGGTGGGAGTCGGGGTGGGGGCCGGCGTGGTGGGGGACGGCGTCGGGGACGTCGGCGTCGGGGTCGGCTCCGGGCTGGTCGGCCGTGCCGTGGGTTCGTCCGCGGGGTCGTCGCTCGGGTCCGGGGTGCCGGACGGCGGGGTCGACGGCGGCACCGGCTCGGGCCGGTCCGTGGTCGGCCCGTCGGAGGGCGCGGACGGGTCGGACGGCGCCGGGTCCACGGGCGAAGGGTCCACGGGCGACGGGTCCACCGGCGCCGGGTCGGCGGGCGGGGCGATCGGCGGGTCGGACGGCTCGTCGTCCGCCGGGTCCTCCGGGTCCTCCGGCGGGTCCGCCGGCACCTCGACGGGCGGGGCGGGGTCGGCAGAGCTCGGCGGCGCGGCGGCGGGCGCCTCGGGCTTCGGCCCGCCGCCGACCAGCGGGACGGCGACGGCCGTCACGGCGACCACCGCGACGACACCGGCCCCGGCGAGCCCGGCCTTGCCCAGCCGGTCGAGCCGGAGCACCTGCCCGCGCAGCCACTCCCAGGCCGCGGCGAGCGCCGCCCCCACGGAACCGAGGCCGGCGAGGCCCGCACCCGTGCTCCCGGCCGTCATCGCGCCCACCACGACGGGCCCGGCGGTCGCGGCGGACAGGCCGCCGAGGAGCAGCGGCCCCGCGTCCCGCAGCGCCCACGACGCCTGCCGCACGTCGATGAACGCGCGCATGCAGCCGTCGCAGCCGAACAGGTGCTCCTCGAGCACCGTGCGGCGCCGGAGCGCGAGCCGGTGGCTCACGTACTCGCGCAGCGAGGTCCGCGTGTCGAGGCACCCGGGCGGGCACGCGCGGGCGTGAGCGTCCGCGAACGCGGCCGCGAGCCGCTGCTCCGCGTGGTGCAGGCGGCGGCGCAGCGCCCGGGCGTGCACGCCGATCTCGGCGGCGATGGTCGCCAGCGACCGGCCCCTCACGTGGTGCGACCACAGGAGCCGCTGGTCGTCGTGCGGCAGCGTGGCGAGCACGGTGCGCAGCACGTCGGGGTCGACGGTCCCGGGCGCGCCCGGACCGTCGTCGTGCCCACCGGCGGCGGCCGCGTCGCGCATCCGACGGATCGCGTCGTCGACGTCGGCGGCCGGCGCCCGCCCTTCGCTCACGTCACGTCTCCCGTCCCCGTCCTCAGGACGGTGCCGGCGCGGGGGTCGGCCCCGCGCCGGGGGCCATGATCGCAGCGCTCCGCGGGGGCAGGGCAAATCACGGTCGGTGACCTGGGAGGACGCCGGCGCGCCTCAGCCCCGGCGGGCCGCCGTGCCGGCGAGCAGCGTGTCGCGGCCGTCGCGGCCCGCGAGCCCCATGAGCCGGTCGAGCGCGCGACGGGCGGACGCGTCGTCGGCGCGGCCGGCGGGGGCGGCGTCCCCGGGGGCGGCGTCCCCGGGGGCGGCGTCCCCGGGGGCGGCGTCCGGGTCCGGCGCACCGGCCTCGTCGGCGGCCCGCACCAGGGAGAACAGGTCCTTGGGGTCGTCGGGCTCCGCGACGAGGTCGAGGTGGCGCAGCAGGTCGGCGGGGACGTCGTCGTGCACGAACCGCAGGGTCGCCCAGTCCTCGACGGCGAACCCGACGGAGTCGAAGACGGTGACGCCGGTGGCGTCGAGCGCGGCGCGCTCCCCCACCCCGCGCTCGAACGGGGCGCCCGCGCCGGCGGGCGTGCGCCCCACGCCCCGGCGTCCCGGCCGGCGGCCCGTCACGACCTCCCACAGCTCGGTCACGCCGAACGCCTCCGGCATCTGCTGCAGCTCGCCCTCGACGCGGGTCTGCGGCTCGTACTCCACGAAGACGTCGGCGCCCGCGAGGATGCGCGGGTCCAGCTCCGTCTTGCCGGGGCAGTCGCCGCCGATGGCGTTGACGTGCACCCCCGGATGGGCGAGCGCCTGGACCATCTCCTGCGTGAGCACGGTGGCGTTCGTCTTGTCCGCGGTGCAGGTCGTGATGACGTCGGCGCCGGTCACGGCGTCGGCGGCGCTGCTCGCCTCGTGCACCTCGAAGCCGAGGGCCCGGGCGTTGCGGGCGAGCTTCGCGAGCGCGCCCGGGTCGGTGTCCCACGCCCGCAGGCGCGTGATGCCGAGCGCCGCGCGCATGCCGAGGGCCTGGAACTCCGACTGCGAGCCGGTGCCGAGGAGGGCGAGCGTGCGCGAGTCCGGGCGGGCGAGCAGCCGGGCCGCGAGGCCCGACGTCGCCGCCGTGCGCAGCGCGGTGAGCAGCGTCATCTCGGCGAGGAACGTCGGGTAGCCGTTGCGGACGTCGGCGAGGACGCCGAACGCGGTGACGGTCTGGTAGCCGCGGGCCGGGTTGCGCGGGTGCCCGTTGACGAACTTGAAGCCGTAGGTGGTGTCGTCGGAGGTGGGCATGAGCTCGATGACCCCGTCGCGCGAGTGCGACGCGATGCGGGCGCGCTTGTCGAGCTCGGGCCAGCGGGCGAAGTCGGCGGCGAGGGCGTCGATCAGGCGCGCGATGACGGCCTGGGGGCCGCGGCGGGCGACCCAGCGCGCCGTCGCGGCGACGTCGAGGAACGGGACCGTCGTCATGCGTGGGCCTCCTGCGTCGTCGTGGTCGCCGCGGGGCGCAGCTCCAGGGTGCAGCACTTCACCGAGCCGCCGCCCTTGAGCAGCTCGGACAGGTCGACGCCGACGGGGTCGAAGCCGCGCCGGCGCAGCTGGTCGTGCAGCCCCGTGGCCCGGTCGGTGAGGAAGACGTGCCGTCCGTCGGAGACGACGTTGAGGCCGAGGACGGCGGCGTCCTCGGGCGTCGCGAGGATCGCGTCCGGGTAGCGCTCGGCGAGCACGGCCTGCGAGGCCGGGCTGAACGCCTCCGGCAGGTACGCGATCGTCGCGGGCGTGGTGCCGGTGTCGAGCACGGCCAGCGCGGTGTCGAGGTGGTAGTAGCGCGGGTCGACGAGCTCGAGCGTCAGGACCTCGACCCCGAGCAGGTCGGCGACCTCGGCGTGCGCGGCGCGGGAGGTGCGGAAGCCGGTGCCCGCGAGCATCACGTCGCCGGCGAGCAGCAGGTCGCCCTCGCCCTCGTTCTGTTCCGTGGCCTGGCCGAGGCTCGCGAAGCCCAGCGCCCCGGCGGCGGCGAACCAGGCCTCGTAGGCGGCTCCCTCCGGCTGGCGCTCGGGGTAGGTGAACCGCGCGGCGAGCGAGCGGCCGCCGGCCACGACGCCGCCGTTCGCGGCGTACACCATGTCGGGCAGGCCCGGGACGGGGTCGATCACCTCGACGCGGTGCCCGTGCGCCTCGTAGGCGGCCTTGAGCCGTTCCCACTGCCGCACGGCGCGGGCGCCGTCGACGGGGACGCCGAGGTCCATCCAGGGGTTGATCTCGTAGACCACGTCGAAGTACGTGGGCCGGCACATGAGGTAGTGCCGCGCGGTGGGCGTGCGGTCGGGGGAGCTCGCGGCCTCGTGGGCCGCGGTGCCCGGGAGGGTGCCCGACGTCGTCGTCGGGGAGGTGATCGCCGTCATGCCGCGACGGTAGGGGTGCCGCCGTTGCCCACCACGCGCGTTTCGTTGTGCGTGCGGGTGAGAACCCTGGCCAATCTGAACCTCGAGGTGAACAATCCGAGGGTATGGACGCCGTGAACCGCAAGATCGTCGGACACCTGCTGCGCGACGGCCGTGCGACGTACGCCGACATCGGCGCCGACGTCGGCCTGTCGGCGCCCGCGGTGAAGCGCCGGGTGGACGTCATGCTGGCGCGCGGGGAGATCGCCGGGTTCACGGTGCGGGTGGCCCCCGAGGAGCTCGGCTGGGGCGTCGAGGCGTACGTCGAGCTGTTCTGCCGCGGCAACGTCTCGCCGGCCACGCTGCACCGCGACCTCGCCGCGATCCCGGAGGTCGTGCGGGTGGACACGGTCACGGGCGAGGCGGACGCGATGGTGCAGGTCATGGCGGGCGGGATGGCGGACATCGAGCGCACCGTCGAGGCCATCCGGGCCAGCGGGCGGGTGGACAAGACCCGCACGTCGCTGGTCATGACCCGCGTCATCGACCGCCCGGCCCGCGCCGGGTCGACGACGAGCGAGGGCTGACGGTGGCCGGCACGACGCGGCGGCTGCTGGCCGCAGCGTGCGTGCTGCTGGTCGTCGCGGGGTGCACGCCGGGCGAGCAGGACGAGCGCCCGCCGGTGGACGCCGAGAGTCTCCGGGCCGAGCTGCGCCAGGACCGCACGCAGTACGCGGACCGCACCGCCGCCGTGCGGGTGGTCAACGAGGGCGCCGCGCCGCTCACCCTGTTCGGCGGTGCGCTCGACGCGCCCGGGTTCGGGCCGAGCAGCCCGGACGGCGACCACCCCGCGCGATCGGTCCCGCCCGGCTCCGGACGCGACGTGCGCATCCGGCTCGGCGACGTCGACTGCGACGCGCCGCCGCCCGAGGCCGCCACCGGCGCCGCGGCCACCACGACCGAGGTCGCGACGGCGACGGTGACGGTCGCGACCGGCGAGGACGCCGCCGAGGGCGACGGCACCGAAGTCACCCTCGGCGTCACCGACCCGCTGGGCCGCCTGGCGACCGTGCACACGGAGGTCTGCGCCGAGCGGCTGGTCGCGACGGGCGTGCGGCTGCGGGTGACCCGCGTCGAGCCGGCGACGGTCGGCGGCCGGGGCGGCGACGGGTCCGGCAGCGACGGCGAGGCGGGCGAGCCCGGCGGCCGGGTCACGCTCGCCGTCGAGCCCGTACCGGGCGGCCCGCAGGTGCGTCTGGTGCGCGTGGCCGGGACGACGCTGCTCTCCCCCGCCGGCGCCGTCGCCTGGACGGGCGACGCGCTCGCCGGGCAGGCGGAGGGCGCCGTCGTGCTCGACGTCGTCCCGGCGCGATGCGACCCGCACGCCGTCGGCGAGGACAAGCGCGGCACGTTCCTGCCGGTCACCGCCGAGGTCGACGGCGTCCGGCAGCCCGTCGTCTACGTGCCGATGTCGGACGCCCAGCGAGCCGCCGTCTACGACCTCGTGCACGACGCCTGCGGCTGGGACTGACTGTGAGGATCGCGTTCGCAGCCTGTTGGTGCTGGGCTGTGGTTCGGCGGTCGTGGTTGTG
>NZ_BMDG01000012.1 GCF_014635665.1 Isoptericola cucumis | reverse complement strand
CGAGCGTCACGGGCTCGATGATCTCGGTCACTCTGCCTGCTTCCCGCCAAGCCTTGCTCGGCGTGTCAGGCCGAGACCCACCCACCGTTAATCAGACAGACCCTGACCCCCCTCATCTGCGAAGAGCCCTGTTGCGCCTGTACGGGGCGCTGCTGACCGAACTCGTCGAGCGTGGGGTCCTGCGCTCGCGCAACGCCCCGGCCGGTGATCTGGCCGAGCATCTCGCGGCGGTCGTGTACAACGGCGTGCTCGCTCCGGCCTCGGAGAAGTCGTGGGATGTGCGCGACGGCGAGGGCCGAACCGTGCAGGTGAAGTGCCGGGTGCTGGACGACGGCAGGCCGGGCACCTTCTCGGTCCTGCGCTCGTTCGACTTCGACGTGTGCATGTTCGTCCGCCTCGATGGCGTGACCTACGACGTACTGTCCGCAGTCGAGGTCCCTGCCTGCGAGCTGGAGGCGATCGCGTCGTGCAGCGCACACGTGAACGGATGGCGCATCAGCACCCGGTATCCACTCGCCGGTCTACCCGGGGCGGCGGATTTGACCGAAAAGTTTCGGGTGGCGATGGATGGGGTTTGATGCACTGCTGCATGGTCAAGCTTCGCCTATCTGTGCAGCGGACCCAGGTGGACACGCCCGGGATCGAGCGGGGTAGGCAGGGGGTTCAGCGTCGGTACGAAGGAGGCGAGAGGGATGGTGGGGCACGACAACGGATCAGTGGCGATCCCGTCGCTGCGCACGGGCCGCTCGACCAGATCGTAAGGAGTCCAAATCAGCGTCTTGCCACGCGGTGAGAACCCGCGCCATCGTGTGACGGTGTATCCGATCAGTAGGGCGCGCTTCGAGGCGCTAGCGGGCTACTCCCGGCTCCCTTCCGCAGCTCAGTTCGGGCGTGAGTTCGCCTGGTACGAATCCGAGGACGGGCGCTTCGTCGCGACCATCGTGGTCGACACCGACGGCGAGTTCGTCGCAATCGTGCTCGCGCCAGACATGCAGGAGAGGCTCAGAGCTGTCACGGCCGACCCGGGCCACCTGGACGCGGCCTCCGCGCAGACGGCGATAGAGCGCTTCGTGGCGGCCAACGCGAACAGCGACTACGACGAGCTGCGCAGGCAGGACGACGACACCCGAGCACCGGTCGACTTCTTCACGCCTGTGGTCAAGGCGAGCCGTCTGCATCGCGACTTCCGCAGCCTGGCGGAGAACCGCGGCTACGTCCCGGCGCGCGCGGTCATCGAGCGAATGATGCGCTGGTACGACGACGTCGACGGGAACTTCGTGGAGCAGTTCCAGACGACGGGTTTCGACGCTCGCATGTGGGAGTTGTACCTGTTTGCTGCGCTCAAAGAGTCGAACCTGGCCATCGACCGGCCCAACCCTGCCCCCGACTTCCTCGCGAGTGGGCTGGCCGGCACCCTCGCCATCGAGGCGACGACCATCAACCCGAGCGTGGTCGACGGCAAGCCAGCGCCGTCGGCTCGTCCAGCGCCCGCGGAGGACGCGTCGGCCTATCGCCACCACTACCTGCCAATCCGGTACGCCGGTCCGTTGACGTCCAAGCTCGGCAAGAAGGACTGGCTGCACAGCGATGTGGCCGGGCATCCATTCGCCATCGCGATCCAGGACTTCCACGACTACATGTCGATGACTTACAGCGGCTCCGCACTGCCGGAGTACCTCTACGGCCTGCGCCACGAGTCGCACACCGACCCCAGCGGCCACCTAAACGTCACCCCGGTGCGCGTGGAGCAGCACCGCTGGAACAACAAGAAGGTGGACTCGGGATTCTTCAACCAGCCCGACGCCGAGAACGTCAGCGCGGTGATCTTCAACGCGCTCGGCACGATCTCGAAGTTCGACCGGATGGGTGTGCAGGCGGGGTTCGGCCGCGACGACGTTGAGCTGGTCCACCTCGGCACCGTTGCCGATCCTGATGTCGATGCCAGCGCCCCGCAGATGTTTCGCGAGGTCGTCTCGACGCAGTCAAAGGAACTGTGGGGCGACGGGATGCACGTCTTCCACAACCCGCACGCGCTGCACCCGCTGGACCCGAGAGTCCTTCCGTACGCGGCCCACCATCGACTGCGCGCGGACGGGCAGTTGGAGACGAATGCTCGCAAGCCGCCGCTCATCGCCTCGCAGACGGAGATCGCTGTCAAGACGTGAGGGGACCAGCGGCTGCACCGAGTCCTGAACTTGGCCGTCACCAACGCCTCCCGGCCCGATTGACCGGCCGGTCTCCGGTCGAACGTGCAACCTACGTAGCGCGTCCGATGCGACACGCCCGGGATCGAGCAAGGTAGGCAGGCGCGTCCGCGCAGTCTGCGCTGCACGTCGACACTCATATCGTTGGCGTGTAGCCGCGGCTATCGCGGTGGATGTGCCACCATCCTGCGATGGCGGCTACTGATCTGATCCTTCCCGCACCACCGATCCCGGGCGTGGTGCCGGCGAGAGCGCGCAAGGTCTTCGTCGTGACGCATCCAGAGGCGACGCACCATGTCGACGGGGTAGTCGGTGGCCAGTTCGACTCTGAGCTGACGGTGAAGGGCCTCGAAGACGCGGACCTCATCGCTGCGGCCTTGGCAGACAGGATCGGCGAAGAGCGCAGCCGGCACGTGGTCTCGTCGGACCTTCGCCGGGCGGCCCGGACCGCGGCAGCGATCGGGGTTGTCCTGGGCGTCGAACCCGAGCTCGACAGTCGCCTGCGGGAGAAGTCGTACGGTTTGGCCGGTGGTCGTGAGCAGTCGTGGTTGGACGAACGATTTGTCGCGCCGCCGGCAGTCGGGGACCGGATGAGTCACGTCGAGGGGCTCGACGGCGCCGAGGTCCGCCTGGACGTGGCCTGCCGGGTCTACGAGGCGATGTCTGAAGCGCTGGCGCGGGATGTGGACGACCTCGTGGTCGTGACCCACGGGTACGCGGCGACATTCGTGGTCGCAGCATGGATCGGGATGCCGATCGAGGCTGCCGGCCATGTGGCCTTCCACGTGCGCTCGGGGAGCATCACGACGCTGCGCGAGGACGACTTCTTTCACAACCGAGCCGTGCTGGCAGTCGGAGAGACGGCGCACCTGCAGCGTTGACCGAGGCGCCGGTCCGGCGGCGCGCGCCTGCTACCGGAACCTGCTCCCGGGACACCCATCAGCGGACACACACGCTGGTCACCACCCTGGCTAACGTCCCGGGGCCAGGGTGCGGAGGACGCAGAACTCGTTGCCCTCGGGGTCCGCCATGACCTCCCAGCTCCGCCCTGGCCCTTGGCCGACGTCTGTCCTGACGGCGCCGAGGGCGAGCAGCCTGACCACCTCGTCGTCGGTGCTGCGGTCGATCGGACTCACGTCGAGGTGGAGCCGGTTCTGCCCCTCCTTGGGCTCCGCCACCCGGATGAAGACGATCGTCGGGGGCGCCTGTCGAGCGCGGACGTCCTCGACCGTGGGTACCCACGAGCCGATCTCGACCTTGTCGTCACCCGGATCGATCACCTCGAAGTCCAGCACCGCGCACCAGAACGCGGCGAGCCGCCCCGGGTCCTGGCAGTGCACGACCAGCTCGGTGAACCTGCTCGTCATCGCTCCTCCTTCGGTCTGGGGACAGGCGCCGTCACGCGAGCGGCTCCGGTCCGAAACGGCCCCACGCCACGAAGAGCATCGCGCCGAGGAAGACGAGGTCGCCGAGGAGCTCGGTGTACTCGTTGCGACGGATCCGCTCGGTCACGGCGCCGGCCATGTAGAGCGCCATCGCCGAGGCGGCGACCGGCACCAGGACGGTCGCGATCCCGAGCAGGCCGGGCAGGACCAGCCCGAGCCCGCCGAGCATCTCGACGACGCCCATGAACTTCACCTTGCCGGGCGAGAAGTCCTCGGGCCAGCCCAGCCTGGCGGCATACCTCTCGTAGGACCACACCTGCTTGACGACACCTCCCGCGATGAAGCCGGACGCGAAGAGGGCTGCGACGATCCAGAGGGCGACGTTCATGATGCTCCGTTGTTCGGGTGACGTGATCGGACAGGGAGACGACGAGACGACCGGCCGGCCTGTGACGTCGCCGGTCTCAACCGGCGAGGTCCGGGTCGTCCGGGCGGAGCTCGGACAGGCCGGCGTCGAGGAGCAGCCAGCGCTCGACGCCGACGGACCGCAGGAACTCCTGGTCGTGGCTGACCACGACCAGGGCGCCGCGGAAGGACTCCAGCGCGGTGGTGAGCCGGTGCCGGCTGGTGAGGTCGAGGTTGTTGGTCGGCTCGTCCAGCAGCAGGAGCTGCGGCGCAGGCCGGGCGAGCAGCAGCGCGGCGAGCGTCGCGCGGAACCGCTCCCCACCGGAGAGCGTCCCGACCTCCTGGTCGGCGGCGCGGCCCCGGAACTCGAACCGCGCGAGCGCGGCCCGCACGTCGTTGACGCCGGCCCCGGGCGCGAACCGACCGACGTTCTCGGCCACGCTCAGCTCGTCGTCCAACAGGTCGAGGCGCTGCGGCAGGAACCGTAGCGGGACGTGCGCCCGGGCCGTCCCGGCGGACGGCCGCACCTCGCCCGCCAGGGCGCGCAGCAGCGTCGTCTTGCCGGCACCGTTGCGGCCCACGAGGGCCACCCGCTCCGGCCCGCGGACCAGCAGCTCGCCGGTCGCCCGCACCCCGTACGGCAGGACGGCGTCGCGGACGGTGAGCACGGTGCGGCGGGCCGGCACGGCGGTGTCCGGCAGGTCGACGCGGATCGCGTCGTCGTCGCGCACCGCCGACTCCGCCTCGTCGCGGCGGGCGCGAGCGTCGTCGACCTGGCCCTCGTGCATGATCCGGTGCTTGCCGGCCGCGACCTGGGCCTGGCGCTTGCGCTCGCCCATGACGACCTTGGGCTCGCGCTTGGTGTCCCACATCTTCTGGCCGTAGCGCCGGCGACGAGCGAGCTTCACCTGGGCGTCGGCGAGCTCCCGCCGCTGCTTGCGCAGGTGGGACTCGGCGTCGCGCAGGTCCCGCCTGGCAGCCTCCTGCTGGGCGGCGACCGCTTCCTCGTAGGCGGTGAGGTTGCCGCCGTACCAGGTGAGGACGCCGTCGCGCAGCTCGCCCACGTGGTCCACACGCTCGAGCAGGCCGCGGTCGTGGCTCGCGACGACGAGCGTCCCCGGGAAGTCGGCCACCACGTCGTACAGCCGGGCGCGCGCTGTCGTGTCCAGGCTGTTCGTCGGCTCGTCGAGGAGGAGGACGTCGGGGCGTGCGAGGAGCACCGCGGCCAGGCGCAACAGCACGGCCTCTCCGCCGGAGATCTCGCCGGTCGTGCGATCGAGCCCCAGCCCGTCAAGGCCGAGCCGGCCCAGGACGGCCACGGCGTGCTCCTCGACGTCCCAGTCCGTGCCGATCGTCGCGAGGTGCTCCTCGCGCACGTCGCCGCGGTCCACCGCGTGCAGGGCGGCGCGCTGCTCGGCGATGCCGAGCGCCTCGTCCACCCGCAGCCCGGTGTCCAGGGCCAGGTCCTGCGGGAGGTAGCCGACGTCGCCCTCGACCCGGACGGTCCCGGAGGTCGGGCTGAGCTCTCCCGCGACGAGGCGCAGGAACGTGGACTTGCCCGCGCCGTTGAGCCCCACCAGGCTGGTGCGGCCCGCCGGCACGGTCGTCGTGAGGGAGTCGAGCACCGGGGCGCCGTCGGGCCAGGAGAAGCCCAGGCCGGTACAGACGACCGAGGGCGGCTGTCCGTGGTGGCGCATGGTGTTCCTCCTGGTGGACGGGTCGGCGTGGGTCCAGCGTGGCCGCACCGGATGCCCGGAACAACAAGGGATCCCGTTACGATCGTTGTCTGTCGGGTTCACGATCGAGGCCCGGGTGACGCGACGACGAGCGGGACGCGAGGGGGCGTGGGGCGTGGAGCTGCGGGAGATCGAGATCTTCCTGAATCTCGCCGAGGAGCTGCACTTCGGCCGCACGGCCGAGCGGCTGCACGTGTCCGTGTCCCGCGTGAGCCAGTCGATCCGCAAGTCGGAGCGGATGATCGGGGCGCCCCTGTTCGAGCGCACCAGCCGAAAGGTCGAGCTCACCACGGTGGGGGAGGTGCTCCAGGCAGGGCTCCGGCCCGCCTACGAGGGCATCGGCCACGCCGTCTCCTCCGCGTCGGCCGCGGCGCGACGCATGTCCGGCACGCTGGCGCTCGGATTCATGGGCGCGCAGGCGCACCAGCTGGAACCCGTCCTCGCGCGGTTCCGGGCACGGCACCCCGACGCCGAGCTGCGCTACCACGAGGTCGTGTTCAGCGACCCGTTCAGCGCGCTGCGTCGCGGCGACATCGACGTGCTGACCACCTGGCTCCCCGTCGACGAGCCCGACATCACCGTCGGCCCCGTCCTGCGGACCGAGCCGCTACGGCTCCTGGTCGCGGCGGGCCACCCGCTCGCCGCGGCAGGGCGGGCGCAGATCGAGGCGCTCGCGGGTCTCGCGATCCCCGCCGTGCGTGGGGACGCCCCGGCGTCCTGGCTGGACGGCGTCCTGCTCGAGCGCACGCCGGCCGGCCGGGAGATCCCGCGCGGGCCCGCCGTCACGACCTACCAGGAGGTCCTCACCCTCGTCGCCGCGGGAAAGGTCGTCTGCCCCGTGCCCGACGAGGGCCGCCGCTACTTCCCGTGGCCCGGCGTCGTCTACCTCCCGCTGGACGGCGCCGCCCCGGTGCGCTGGGCGCTGGTGTGGCGAGCGTCCGACAGCACACCGCTGGTGCGCGCGTTCGTCGCCGAGACGCAGCGCGCCATGGGCTGAGCCGACCCGATCATTTTCGTCCGCTTCCAGTCGCCGATCCCCGGCAAGCGCGGCGTGCACACCGGCGTCTTCGGTCTCACCAACCTCCTCGGACGGGCGGGGCGCCTGACGCCCGACGAGCACGCGGCGTGGCGCGCAGGGAACGACTGGTACGACGCCGCCTACCCGGATCCGACGGACACCGATCCCTCGGTCTACGACGAGACCGCGCACCCGCGCGCGACGGCATGGTTCAAGGAGTCGGCCACCCACCTCATCGACCGGGTGCCGCCCTACCTCGCGATCCTCGGGGCGCACGGCGTGGAATGTGTCCGGGTCGAGTCGGATGACCCGGGGCGCGTGATCTATGAGGACGACGTCCAGATCGTCGTCGATCCCCACGACCCGGCCGCTCGGACGTCGTTCCATCCCGCGACTTGGTGAGCGGTGTCCCAGGGACGGTTGCTCACCGCAACGGAGCGGAGCGGTTCAGGACCTCAGACGGGTCGTGCTGCGGACGACGACGTCCTGGATCTGCAGGCACCGGTGTCGCGCTGACGTGACGAGCCCCGGCGCACGGCATGATGCCCGTGTGGACTTCTCGCAGCCGCCTGTGGTCCGGGTCGTCCCGGACGCCGAGCGTCCCCTGCCCGCGGGGGTGTGGCCGCGCACGGTGCCCGCCGTCGAGCAGGTGCTTCGCGACGGCCTCGAGCTCGCGCCGGGCGTCACGTTCCTGGTCGGGGAGAACGGCAGCGGCAAGTCGACGCTCGTCGAGGCGGTGGCGGTCGCCTACGGGCTCTCTCCTGAGGGCGGTACCGCGCACGGGCGGCACTCGACCCGCGAGTCCGAGTCGCCGCTGCACCGGGCCGTGCGGTTGCAGCGCGGCGTCGGTTCTGGTCGGTGGGGCTTCTTCCTGCGCGCCGAGACGATGCACGGCTGGTACACGTTCCTCGAAGAGCGCCCGGGACCTCACGACCCGGTGTTCCACGAGATGAGCCACGGCGAGTCGTTCCTCTCCGTCCTCGAGTCCCGCTTCGACGGGCCGGGCCTCTACTGCCTCGACGAGCCCGAGGCAGCGCTGAGCTTCGCCTCGACCCTGACCCTCATGAGTGTCCTGGCGGACGTCACGACCCGCGGCGGCCAGGTGCTGTGCGCGACGCACTCCCCGGTGCTGGCGGCGCTGCCCGGAGCGACGATCCTGGAGGTGGGACCGGAGGGCCTGCGCCCGACGACCTGGGAGGACCTTGACCTCGTGCAGCACTGGCGGGCGTTCCTCGACACGCCGGAGCGCTATCTGCGCCACCTGCTCGGGTGAGCTGAGCGGCCCGCAGCGCGCCGCCCGTGGTCAACGGCTCAGGCGGCGCAACCGTCCCAGGGCGAGCGCCGTGGCCACCGCGGTGACGGCCAGCGGCCAGGCCACGGCCAGGGCCACGGCATGCTCGGCCGGCCACGAGGCTGCGGGGTCGGCGGGGTTGCCGAACAGCTCCCGTGTGGCGATCACGGTGGCCGACAGCGGGTTCCACTCGGCGGGCACGGCCAGCCAGCCGGGCATGAGGGAGGTGGGCACGACGGTGTCCGCCACCATCGCCAGGGGGAACACGAGCGAGAAGTACTTCATCGCCGACTCAGGCCCGCTGACCAGCAGCCCCAACAGGATGCCGATCCAGGAGAAGGCGGCGCGCAGCAGGAGGAGCAGGCCCAGCGCGGCGAGGAACGCGCCGGCGCCCGCGTGCCCCTGCCAGCCGAACAGCAGCCCCAGGGCCATGAGGACCACCAGCTCGACGACGGCGGTGAGCAGGTCCGCGAGCGCCCGTCCGGCGAGCACGGCCGTGGGTGACATGGGCAGGGTCCGCATCCGGTCCAGGACGCCGCCCCGCGCGTCGGCGGCCGTCGCGACGGTGGTGCTGCCGATGCCGAACGCCATGGTGAGCGCGAAGAGGCCCGGCAGGAGGAACTCGCGGTACTCGTCGCCGGGCACGGACATCGCCGTCCCGAACGCGTCACCGAAGACGAACCCGAACATGGCCACGGCCATCACCGGGATCAGGAGGGTGCCGAGCAGCTCGTCCGGGCGGCGCACCAGGCGCAGCAGGTGACGGCGGGCCACCACCCACGTGTCGGCGAGCGCCCAGGCGAGCCGCGCCGGGCCGGTGGTGGGCAGGCTCGCGACGGTCGGTGTGCTCATGGTCCGGTCCCTTCGTGCGGTGTTCCTTGGTGCGCGAGGCCTTGGTGCCCGGGTCCTCCGGTCAGGTGGAGGAACACCTCGTCGAGGTCGGGGCGGAGCAGCGCGACGTCGGCCACCTGCAGCCCCGTCCGGTCGAGGGCCGGGGCCAGGCGGGCGAGGACCTCGCCCCCGCCGTGGACGGGGAACGAGACCTTGCGGGCGGCCGGGTCGACGTCCGGGGGCGTGCCGAGCGCGGCGGACAGGGTGCCGGAGGCCGCCCGCAGGTCGTGACCGACCGGCACCACGACCTCGACGCGGCTGCCGCCGAGCCGGGACTTGAGGTCCGTGGGGGAGCCCTCGGCCACGACCCGGCCGCGGTCGATCAGCGAGATCCGGGTGGCGAGCCGGTCGGCCTCCTCGAGGTACTGGGTGGTGAGCACCACGGTGGTGCCGGCGGCCGCCAGCTCGCGAACCGCCGACCAGACCTCGCTGCGGCTGCGCGGGTCCAGGCCGGTGGTCGGCTCGTCGAGGAAGAGCACGAGCGGGCTGCGGATCAGGCTGACGGCCAGGTCGAGGCGCCGGCGCATGCCGCCGGAGTACTGCCTGACGGGGCGGTCGGCGGCCGCGTCGAGGTCGAACCGCTCCAGCAGGTCCGTGGTCCGTCGCCGGGCCGCCCGGGCGCGCATGCGGTGCAGGCGCGCGAACATCTCGAGGTTCTGCCGTCCGCTCAGGACCTCGTCCACGGCGGCGTACTGACCTGCCACGCCGATGCGCGCCCGGACCCCGGCGGGGTCGGCGGACACGTCACGGCCCGCGACCCGGGCGTGTCCGGCGTCGAACCGCAGCAGCGTGGCCAGGATCCGCACGGCGGTGGTCTTGCCGGCGCCGTTCGGGCCGAGCAGCCCGTGCACCGTGCCGGGGGCGACGGCGAGGTCGAGGCCGTCCAGCGCGGTCCCGCGGCCCGGGTAGGTCTTCCGCAGGCCCTCGGCGAGGACGGCGGGCTCGTGGTCGGCGGCGGTGGTCATGCGACCACCGCGCGCCGGGAGGCGGGCTGCGGGGCCAGGCCCGGCCGGGCGGTGCCGGCCTGCCGGTCCAGCAGCCCCGTGGTGACGTCGTCGTGACGTCCGAGCGCGATGCGGGCGATGTTGAGCAGCGACTCGCTGCGCTCCCGGAAGTAGCCCGAGTGGCCGGTCACGTCGCCCGTCGCGAACCGTGTCGCGCCCAGCGCGGGGTGCAGCGGGGGCCGCCCCAGCCCGAGGGTGCCGAGCCTCGCGTGCGGGAAGTAGCGGATCCAGTCGGTCTCGGCCTGGGCGGCCCACAGCCGGGTGCCCGTGCCGAGCTCGTCGCGGCGCCACACGCCCAGGCCGGGGCTGCCCAGCGCCACGAAGTCGTCGACCCGCGCCGTGGCGAGGGCGAGACCGCCGACCGTGCTGCCGTAGCTGTGCCCGATCAGGGTGAGGTGCGCCGACCGCGGGAGGTAGAAGGTGAGCCGCGCCAGGTCCGGGGCCCCCTCGGCGGCGGGCACGTTGGACGCCGCCGCCGCCAGGTCCGCCGGCGCGCGGTAGCCGACCCACACCACGACGGCCACGTGGGGGTCCGGGTCGAGGGCCTGCATCGTGCGCAGCAGGAGCTCGCCGCGGGCCCGGGGGCTGTCGGGCCCCTCCTCGGTGAAGTAGTTGCCCAGGTGGTGACCGTTCCCCGGCACGAGCACCGCGACGTGGTCGGCGGTGGCGACGTCGCCCAGGGCCTCCACGACGCGGGCACCGCCGGGCGGGTCGCCGGCCAGGATCGTGCGGCCGTCGATCTCCTGCGGCCGGTACTGCAACGGGTCCGCCGGGCCCTGAGCCCTCGGCGGGAGTGTCGTCGTGGTCATGGCAGCGAAGGTAGGAAGCGGGTCTCGCCGGGCACATCACGCCCGGGAGCCATTCGGCCCCTACCCGGGTACTGCCCCGGACGCCGGCCCCGCACGTCGGCCCCGCGCGCGCAGGCGACGTCACTCTCCGGTAGGGGGGCGGGTCGTCCTCGCGCGGGACGCGCGCAGCACGCCGCGCCGTCTACCGTCGGCTGCATGAAGCCGTTCCCCGACCCCGTCCGGAGCCGCACCGGCGCGCCCCCGTGGGGCGCGCCGTGAACCGGGCCGCCGACACCGCCCGCGCGGCGCTGCCTGCGCCGCTGCGCGGGCTGGGCATGTGGGCCTGGGTGATCGGGGGCGTCGTCCTGCTCACGCTGTTCGTGCTCGGCCTCACGCTCGGGTCCATGCTGCACGGCATGCCGTTGGGCGCGGCGCTCATCGGCACGCTGCTGCTCACCGGCTCGATCGTCGTCGCGCTCGAACGACCCGTGGTCGGCGCGCTGCTGCACGTGGCGGGTGTCTTCACGACGGCGCTGTTCTCGACGGGGGAGCCGTGGCCGGCGCCGGTCGTCACGATCCTGGCGCTCGTCGCCATGCTGCTCGTGCTCGCCACCACGGCGCGCTGGTGGGTGGGCGTCGCCACCTGGGCGGTCGCGTGCCTCGGGCTGGTCGTCGTCGCCGGCGCGACGCAGCCCACGGGCGACGCCGTCGGCAACCTCATCGTCACCGCGAGCGTGACGTTCGCGGCGCTCGCGGTGGGGCTGCTCCTCGCGCTCTGGTGGCGGGCGAGCACCGACCTGGACGAGGCGCGCGTCCAGGCGCAGCAGGAGCACGAGGCCCGCCAGTGGGCCGAGGAGCGCTCGCGCGTCGCGCGGGAGATGCACGACGTCGTGGCGCACTCCATGTCGATCGTGCACATGCGCGCGACGTCCGCGCGGTACCGCATCCCCGACCTCCCGGACGCGGCGGTCGCCGAGCTCGACGGCATCGCGACGCAGGCGCGCGAGGCGCTCGGCGAGATGCGGGGCGTGCTCGGCGTGCTCCGCGGCGACGACGCCGCCCAGCTGGCGCCCCAGCCCGGGCTCGCCCAGCTGCAGGAGCTGGTCGACGGCGCCCGCGCGGCCGACGTCGACCTCACGGCGCACCTCGACGTCGTCGAGCCGGCGCCGCCCGAGTCGGTGCAGCTCGCGCTGTACCGGGTGGCGCAGGAGGCCGTCGCCAACATCGTCAGGCACGCGCCGGGCGCAGCCGCGCGCCTCACCCTCGAGGCGGGCGAGCAGCTCACGCTCACGGTCACGAGCCGCGGCGGCGTCACCGCCGAGGCGCCGGATCGCGGTGGTGCGGGTATCCGCGGCATGATCGAGCGCATGACGACGATCGGGGGCACACTCACGGCCGGGCCCGTCCCGGGCGGCTTCGAGGTCAGCGCGGTGGCTCCGCGCGGCACCGCATGATCCGCGTGCTGGTCGTCGACGACCAGGCCATGTTCCGCGTCGGGCTGGCCGCGATCCTCGACGCGCAGCCCGACATCAGCGTCGCCGGCGAGGCCGAGGACGGCACGCAGGCCCTGGCCCGCGCGCGCAGCCTGCGGCCGGACGTCGTCCTCATGGACGTGCGGATGCCCGGCATGAACGGCATCGACGCGACGGCGGCGATCCTGGGCGACACGATCTCGGCGCACCGGCCGCGCGTCGTCATGCTCACGACGTTCGACATCGACGACTACGTGTTCGCGGCGCTGCGCGCGGGGGCCAGCGGGTTCCTGCTCAAGGACGCCGCGCCCGACGACCTCGTCGCCGCCGTGCGGACCGTGCACGCGGGCGACGCACTGCTCGCGCCGCGCGTGACGCGCATGCTCGTCGAGGAGCTGCTGGAGCGCCCCGCGCCGGCACCGAAGCGTGACGTGCTCGTCGCGCTCACCGAGCGCGAGCGCGACGTGTTCATGCTGATGGCCCGTGGCATGTCGAACTCCGACATCGCGCGCCGCCTGTACATCGCCGAGCAGACGACCAAGACGCACGTGAGCCGCATCCTCGGCAAGCTCGGCCTGCCCGACCGGGTGCACGCCGTCGTGCTCGGGTACGAGGCGGGGCTCGTGCGCCCCGGCGACCCGCTGCCCGAGTAACCCCCGTACGCCGGTAGCCCCCAAGTTGGCTCTCGCGTGTGATGCCCCGGCCGCCACCGTCCCCCCACTGTGGGTCGCGTCGGAACGAGACCCACGCGAAAGAGGACCGGACATGAGGGCACGAAGCAGCAAGCGCCGCACGGCAGTCGGACGACCGGAGGCGACGGCCGGCACGCCCGGCCTCGCCGTCGAGCTCCGTGGCGTCCGGCGGCAGTACGGCCGGGGCGGGAACACGGTGCACGCCCTCGCGGGCGTGGACGCCGCCCTCCCGCGGGGCACGTTCACCGCGATCATGGGCCCGTCGGGCTCGGGCAAGTCCACCTTCCTGCAGTCCGCGGCCGGGCTCGACCGGCCGACGGCGGGGGCGGTGTTCCTCGGCGGGACCGACATCACCGGGCTGAGCGAGGACGAGCTCACCGAGCTCCGGCGCGACCGCATCGGGTTCGTCTTCCAGTCGTTCAACCTGCTGCCGTCGCTGACGGTGGAGCAGAACGTCCTGCTGCCCACCCGCCTGGCGGGGCAGCGTCAGGACCGGCGGCGGGCGGCCGCCGTGCTCGCCCAGGTCGGCCTCGCGGACAAGGGGCGGCGGCGTCCCGGCGAGCTCTCCGGCGGGCAGCAGCAGCGCGTGGCCATCGCGCGCGCCCTCGTCACCGCTCCGGACGTGATCTTCGCCGACGAGCCGACCGGCGCCCTCGACACCCGTACCGCCGCCGACGTCCTCGGGCTGCTGCGGCAGGCCGTGGACACGCTCGGCGCGACCGTCGTCATGGTCACGCACGACCCGGCGGCGGCGGCCTGGGCCGACCGCGTGCTGTTCCTCGCCGACGGCTCGTTCGCCGGCGGCCTGGAGCGGGCGTCGGCCGAGCAGATCGCGACCCGGATGACGGCGCTCACCGCGGTCGCGGCCGGCGGCGCCCGCCCGGGTGCGATGGCAGGGGCGGCGGCGTGATGCGCACCACCGGCCTGGCCCGCGCGGCCGTCCGCGCCAAGCCCGCGTCCTTCGCGGGAACCTTCGTCGCGCTCCTGATGTCCGCGCTGATCGTCGCGGCGACCGGGACGCTGCTCATGACGAGCCTGACCGCGTCCGTCCCGCCCGAGCGGTACGCGAACGCGCCGGTCGTCGCGGCGGCCGACCAGAACGAGTACGTCGTCACCGGCACCGGCGAGGACCGTGAGGCCGAGCCCGTCCCGCTCCCGGACACGGCCCGGGTCGACGCCGGCCTGGCGGCGCAGGCCGCGCAGGCGCCGGGCGTGGCGGACGCCGTCGCGGACGTCACCTTCCCGGTGCGGGCCGGGGGCGACGCCCTCACCGCGCACGGCTGGGGCTCGCACGCGTTCACCGGCTCCGCGCTGACCTCCGGGGACGCGCCGGGCGCGGGCGAGGTGGTGCTCGACGCGACCGCGGCGGACGCCGCCGGCCTCGCGGTCGGCGACACGGTCGCGATGCAGACCGCCGCGGGCCAGCGGGACTTCCGCGTCGCGGGCCTGGCCGAGGCCGGGCCGGGCGACACGGCACGCACCACCGAGGCCGCGGCCGGCACCGCCTGGTTCGCCGACACGGAGGCGCCCGCCCTCGCCGGCCACCCGGGCACGGCGGACGCCGTCGCCGTGCTGGCGGAGCCCGGTACCGGCACGGGCGCGCTCGCCGCCTCCGTGCAGGAGGCGCTGGCCGGCTCCGGCGCGCAGGTGCTCGTCGGCGACGACCGCGGCGCCGTCGAGGAGCGCGGGCTCGCCACCGCGAAGCAGACCCTCTTCGGCATCGGCGGCTCGTTCGGCGGCATCGCCGCCATCGTCGCCGTCTTCACGGCGGCCGGGACGGTCGCCCTGTCCGTCTCCCAGCGCGCCCGCGAGTTCGCGCTGCTGCGCGCCGTCGGCGCCACGCCGCGGCAGATCCGCCGCGCGGTCGCCGCCGAGGCGGTGCTCGTCGCGCCGCTCGCCGGCATCCTCGGGACGCTGCCGGGCCTCGGGCTCGCCCACTGGTGGTTCGGGCAGCTGCAGGACCGGGGCGCGATCCCCGAGGGGGTGCAGCTGGAGGTCAGCGTCTTCCCGCTGCTGGCCGCCGTCGCCGTCGGGCTGCTCACCGCGCTCGGCGCCGGGTGGATGGCCGGGCGCCGGCCGGCACGGACCAAGCCGGGCCAGGCACTGTCCGAGGCGTCGGTCGAGCGGCTCCGCCCGGGCAAGGTCCGGACGCTCCTCGGCCTGGCCGCCCTCGCCGGCGGCGCGTCGCTGACCGGCGTCTCCGCCAGCTCGACCGGGGACGACGCCGCCGGCGCGGCCCTCGGCGTCGTCATGCTGTTCATGCTCGCCGTCGGGCTGCTCGGCCCCCTGATCGCCCGGGTGGCCGCGGGCCTCTTCGGCCTCCCGCTGCGCGGCGCCGGAGCCTCCGCGTCGCTCGCGGCCGCCAACTCGCGCACCAACGCGCGGCGCCTCGCGTCGGCCACCACCCCGGTCGTGCTCGCCATGGCCTTCGCGTCGACGCTGGTCTTCATGCACTCCAGCGAGAACCACGCCGCCGACGAGCAGGTGCGCGCCGGCATCACCGCGGACCACGTGATCACGGACCCGGCCGGGCTCCCGGTGGACACCGTGGAGCGGGCCGCCGGGACGCCCGGGGTGGACGGCGCCGTCGGCGTGCTGAGCACCCAGGTGCTCGTGCCGGTCGGCTCGGGCGAGTTCTCGTCGCTGTCGGGCGCGGGCACCCAGGGGATCACCGGCTCGGGCGCCGAGCTCGCCCAGGTGCAGGACCTGGACGTGCGCGACGGCGACCTCGACCGGCTCGGCGAGGGCCGGATCGCCATCGACCGGACCCTCGCCGCCTCGGCGGAGGTCGGCGTCGGCGACGAGCTGGCGATGTTCCTGCCGGACGGCACCGAGGCGAGCCCGGAGGTCGTCGCGGTCTACGGGAACGGCCTCGGCCTCGGGACCGTCACCATGGACCGGGCCGACCTCGACGGGCACGTCACCTCGGGGTTCGACAGCACCCTGCTGGTCAGCGGCGGCTCGGCGGAGGCGCTCGCCGGCCTGGGCGACGTCACCGACGCCTCCGGCTACGCGACCGCCCAGAACGGGGAGGCCGCGCTGGGGGCCTGGATGAACGCCGCCATGGCCGCAGTCCTCGGCGGGTTCGCCGCCGTCGCCGCCGTCAACACCCTGGTGATGATGGTCCTCGACCGTCGTCGCGAGCTGGGCTCGCTGCGCCTCCTGGGCGCCACGCGGCTCCAGGTGCTGAAGATGCTCCGCTGGGAAGGCCTGCTGGTCGCCGCGATCGGCGTGGTCCTCGGGTCCGCGATCGCCGCCGCCACGCTCTTCCCCATGATGCAGGGCGTGACCGGCGCGGCGCCGTACGTGCCGCCGCTGGTCTACGGGTCCTTCGTGGCCGCCGCCGTCGGCCTGTCCCTCGCCGCGGTCGCGGTGCCGGGGCGCGCGGTCCTGCGTCGTCGGTCGTAGCGGCCGGCCTGCCACCGACGACGGGGCCGGTGAGCACCACGCTCACCGGCCCCGTCCGTTCGCCGCGTCCTGCGCCGGTGGTCAGACCGGCTGGACCAGCCAGTCGCGGCGGGCGGGGTTGGTCACCTCGGGGAGGCGACGCTCGCCGTCGGCCGGGGCCGCCCAGCGCACGCCGTTCGCGAGGACGCGACGAACCTGCGGGTGGAAGTACACCGGGTACTCCTGGTCGCCGGGGCTGAAGTAGAAGATCCGGCCGCGGCCGCGCGTGAACGTGACACCCGAGCGGAACACCTCGCCGCCCTCGAAGGAGCTGATGAACACCACCTCGTCCGGGTTGGGGATGTCGAAGTGTTCGCCGTACATCTCCTGGTGCTCGACGACGAGCGGCTGCTCGATCCCCGCGGCGATGGGGTGGCCGGGGGACGTGGTCCACACGAGCTCGCGCTCGGCGTCGTTACGCCAGGCCAGGGAGCAGGTGGTGCCCATCAGGCGGATGAAGATCTTCGAGAAGTGGGCCGAGTGCAGCACCAGCAGGCCCATCCCACCGAGCACGTGGCGCTGGACCCGCGCGACGACCTCGTCGTCCACCTGGTCGTGGGCCATGTGCCCCCACCACAGCAGCACGTCGGTGCCGGCGAGCGCCTCCTCGGAGAGGCCGTGCTCGGGCTCGGCGAGCGTCGCGGTGCGCACCTCGACGTCGTCCCCGAGCAGCTCGGTCAGGCCTTCGGCGATCGCGCCGTGGATGCCGTCGGGATAGATCGCGCGGATCTCGGCCTGGGTGGTCTCGTGGACGTTCTCGTTCCACACGAGGACACGGGTGGTCATGCGGCACCTCCGACGATGTCCAGGTTCTCGTCCAGGGAGACCTCGCGGCCGGCGGCCGCGGAGGCATAGGCGGCGTCCACGATCTTGGCGCGGCTCAGCCCGACGGTGCCGTCGTGCTCCGCCCAGGTGTGCGGGTCGCGCACGTGCTCGAGGAAGGTGTCGACGACCGCGACGTGCCCGCGTCCGGCCTCGGCCGTGACCGGCGTGTCGAGCTGCTCCGAGCCGTGGCCGGAGAAGATCGTCAGCTCGCCCGCCGGCGCGTAGTCGACGACGGACAGGTCCGCGCCGCCCTCGGTGCCGTACAGCGTGATGCCGAACTCGTCAGGGGTGGCCCGGTGCGTGGCCCAGCTCGTCTCGAGCACGACGGAGCCGCCGCCCTCCAGGCGCAGCAGCACGGTGGCCAGGTCTTCCACCTCGTACGCCGACCCGGTGCCGTGCTTGACGTCGCCCGACCCGCCCAGGCCGCGAGGGCCGAGCTCGGCGTGGGTGACGGCGGACACCGTGGTCACGCGGGGCTCGTCCATCAGGTGCAGGGTCCAGTCGAGCACGTGCACGCCGAGGTCCACGAGCGGGCCGCCGCCGGCCATCTCGGCGTTCGTGAACCAGCTGCCCAGGGCGGGGATGCCCGCCCGGCGCAGCCACATCGCCCGGGCGTGGTACGGCCGGCCGATGGTGCCGTCGTCGACAGCCGCGCGGACGGCCTCGATGTCGCCGCGCCGGCGGTGGTTGAACGTGATCTCCAGGACGCGACCCGCCTCGCGCGCCGCCTCCACCATGGCCTGCCCCTCGGCGGCCGTCCGGGCGATCGGCTTCTCGCACAGCACGTGAGCGCCCGCGCGGAGCGCCCCGATGCTGATCGGCGCGTGCAGGTACGTCGGCACCGCGACGCTCACGACGTCGAGGTCGCCCCTGGCGACGAGCTCTTCCCAGTCCTCGTACGTGGCGACGCCGTACTGCTCCGCGAGGGTCGCGCGGGCGTCGGCCTCCTTGCCGGCGACGGCCACGAGCTCGACGCCCTCTGCCGCATGAAGGGCGGCCATGTGCTGTTGGCCCGCCCAGCCGAGGCCGACGACCCCCGCGCGGATGACACCGTTGTCAGACATGCTCCTCGTTCCTCTGGCTGGTGTGGCGAAATGATTCGAGGCCAGAATTTAATGACCCGGTTGCGAGGCTAGTGAAGCGAGGTGACGAGGTCAACGCACGGCGCCACGATGGTCCACCGTGTCTTCGCACGATGTCGCCGGTGGGCGACGACGATCGCTGGTAGGTTGCCAGACGCCGTGCGACAGACCGAGGAGGTGGTACCCGTGGACGCAGTATCGACGTGGGTGCTCTCCTTCGGGGTCACGGTCGGGCGATAGGTCGCCCGGGAGCGCCGTTCACCAGCACTCCCGAAAGGCACGACCATGGACCTCTTCTCCGAACGGCGCCTCGACGACGGCGTCCTCGAGCGCGAGCTCACCCTCGGCGACGTTCCCGGCATCCTGTGGACACCGGCCTCCGCCTCGCCGTCCGCGCCCGTGCCGCTGATCCTGCTCGGCCACCCCGGCGGGCTGGGCAGGATGCACGCCCGGCTCTCGGCCCGGGCCAGGCGGTCCGCGGCGGACGGGTTCGCCACGGCGACCATCGAGCTGCCCGGGGGTGGTGGGCGGCCCCGGCTGCCCGCCGTCGACGAGGCCCGCGCCGACCTGCAGCGGGCCCTCGCGGCCGGACAGCCCGTCACCGACGACATCGTCGACCGCCTGGTCCTACCGCTGGTCGAGCAGGCCGTCCCGGAGTGGCGGGCCACCCTCGACGAGCTCCTCGCGCTCCCTGAGATCGGCGGACCGGTCGGGTTCTCGGGCGGGGTGGTCGCCGTCGGCGTCCGGCTGGCTGCGGTCGAGCCGCGCATCGCGGCCGCCGGCCTCTTCGCGGGGAGCTACGTGCCGCGCTCGACGTTCGACGACGCCCGTCGGGTCACGATCCCGCTGCACGTGCTGCTGCAGTGGGACGACGAGGGCAACGACCGGCAGCTGGCCCTGGACCTGTTCGACGCCTTCGGCTCCTCGCAGAAGACGCTGCAGGCCAACATGGGCGGGCACACCGGCGTCCCGCCCTTCGCAGGTGACGACGCGGCCCGGTTCTTCGCCCGGCACCTGCGCTAGCGGCCGCCCGGGCCTGCCGTCAGGAGGCGCTCATCTGCTGCACGCCGGCGGTCCACTCCCAGTGCCACGGCTCGTACTTCGAGCCGCCGTAGCGGGCCCAGTCGGGGTTGTCCCACCCGTACGCCGGGGCGTTGGCGGCGAGCCAGTCCCACCGGTCCCCGGAATACGACTCGGCGCAGATGTCCACGGCGAGCCCCCAGCCGTGGTTCGACGACCCGGGCACGGCGGCGAGGTAGCCCTTGGCGGCCTTCGTCGCGACCTGCTGGGAGTAGCTGCGGTAACCGTCCGTGATGCACATCGGCTCGCCGAACTGCGCGATGTACGCCTGGTTCAGCTTGGCCAGGGCGACGGCCGCGTCGGCGCGCACCTGCGTGTGGCCGTCCCACAGCGTGCACATCTCGCTGCTGGGGACCTGGCCGTTGGAGCCGTACCCGGCTGCCTCGCCGTCGCAGCCGGGCAGCACGGGAGGCGGGGGCGCGGCGGAGATCTCTCCCTGGGTCGGGCCCTCGACCGACATCCGGGCGTCCTTGGCCACCGTGACCTGGGTCCCGCCGGCCACTGCCGCTGTCCGCCCGGCAGAGGTGCGGGCCTGGCCGCGCGAAGCCCCTCCGTCGCGGTCGTCGACCGCGGCGGCGGCTGCCGCCGTGACCGCGTCCAGAGCGCCGGTGGTGGGACGGTCGTCGGCCTCGGGCGCGGTGGCCTGGGGTGCCGTGGTGAGGGCCGTGGTCGTGGCGACGGCCACGGTCAGCCCGACCCCGATGCCCGCCCAGCGGCCCGGGGTGCGCCCGCGGCGACGCGTGGAAGCGGCCGGGAGGGCGGTCGTGCGCGCGGCGGGCCGGACCGTGGCGTGTGCGGGGGGACGGGTCGGCTCGGTGGTGCCGCGTCGCGCCGGGGCCGGGTGCCGGCTCCGGCCGCCTCGTCCGGGGTCGCGTCGGCTGGGCAGGGGAGCGGCGGGGGTGCGGGGGTCGGTCGCGGAGGGCGACTCGGAGCTCCCGTGCGTCATCGTGCCGCCCGCCTTTCCTGGTGCTTCTGAACCACTGGCCGGGCAGGAACGTATCGCATCACCCCACCAAAAGTCACGAAACGATCACGGGCGGGGAATGCGGCCGGACAGCCGGACGATCCGATCCAGGGTGCTGTCGCCGGGCTCCAGCGGTGCACGGACGACTGCGAACGCCATGCCCTCCCCGCGCGCCGTGTCCGGAATCTGCTCCATGCGGCGCAGCACGAGGTCGGCGACGTCGTCGTCGACCTCGCACTCGAGACCGGTCGCGCGCGCGAGGTCCCAGGTATGGATCACGGTGTCGCACAGCTGCATCTCGTCCAGCACGTGCCGGTACAGGTCGCCGACGTCCCAGCCTTCGCAGGGTGTGGGGAGGTCGAGGTCGCCTGCCGTGACCTCGGACAGAGACGTCGCGAACGCCTCGGTGGCCGTGTGCAGCGCGGACGTGTTCATCGTCGAACCTCCAGGGCGCGCTCGAGGATGTCCTGCAGGGAATCGCGGCCATGGGCGAGGAGGCCGGACAGCAGGTCGTCCTCGGCGGCCCAGATCGCGCTGCGGACCTCCTCGACCGTGTCGCGACCCCCGGCCGTCACGTGGATGGAGTGCCGGCGACGGTCCGTCCCGGTGCGCCGCTCGGCGAGCCCGCGCGTCTCGAGCACGTCGAGGTCGTGGACGATCCGGTTCCTGCTGTACCCGAGCCGGTCCGCGATCTGGGTCTTGCTGAGTCTCGAGCTCTCGCGGCCCTCAGGCGCGCGGCGCGACGGCGCGTCCCCGGGCCGCCGAGGTGACCAGGTCGCCGGCGGGCAGGGACCGCCCGCTCTTCGCGGCCTCGGCCCACGTCCGGGTGTCGGTGACCGCGACCCAGTTCGAGTGCAGCAGGGCCATGAGGGTCTCGTGGACCTGTCGGGCGGGGGCTGTCCCCGCGTCGTTGGCGAGGTCGATGGCGCCGGTCGCGTCGGAGAGCACCTCGACGATGAGCCCGAGCGGCTCGGCGGCGGCTGCCGAGCCGACGACGCAGTTGTTCGTCATGTAGCCCACCAGGGTGAGCGTGTCGACCTCGTGCTCGCGCAGCCACTGCTCGAGGTCGGTCGCGGTGAAGATGCTCGAGTAGTTCTTGACCACCCGCTTCGCGGCGAAGGCCGTGCGGCGCTCGATCTGCGGGTGCAGCTCCCGGCCCGCCGAGCCGGCTGCGAACGCGGGCGCGTCGCCGGGCGCCTCGTGCTGCACGACGACGACGGGGACGTCGGCCGCCTCCGCGGCGTCGATCGCGTCGAGGATGCGGGCGAGGGAGTCCTCGCGGGGCGGGAACTGGATCGGCAGCGCGCCCTCGAAGTACTCCTGCTGGACGTCGATCAGGACGAGGGCTCGGCGCGGGGTGCTCACGGTGTTCTCCCTGGGGGTGGACGGGACGGCGCGGGGGCGCCGTCGACCTCATCGTGCTGCCGCAGGACGCGGTACCGTGAGTGGCAGGAAAGCACATCTTCGATGAGATCAGGACAACCATGAGAGTCGCAGTCCACGCCTTCGACGGGATCAACGCGTTCCACCTGTCCGCGCCGCTGCTGGTGTTCGGCGAGGTGGCCCGGCTGGGCCTGGCGACGGGCTGGAGCACCACGGTGTGGAGCGAGGACGCCGGCCCCGTCCGCACCTCGGAGGGCCTGCTCGTCGGCGACCTGGCCGGCCCGGAGGCCGTGGACTCGGCGGACCTGCTGGTCTTCCCCTCCTGGCCGGTCGACACGCCGGAGCCGAGCGGCGCGCTCCTCGACGCTGCCCGGGACACGCACCGTCGTGGCGGGGGACTCGTCGGCCTGTGCCTCGGTGCGTTCCCCGTCGTGGCCAGCGGCGTGCTCGACGGACGGACGGCGACCACCCACTGGGCGCACGCGGCGGAGCTCGCCGACCGGTATCCCGCCGTCGACGTGCAGGCGGGTCCCCTGTACCTGGACCACGGCGACGTCCTGACCTCCGCCGGCACCGCGTCCGCGCTCGACGCCTGCCTGCACCTCGTCCGGCGCCGGCTCGGGGCGGCGGTGGCCGCGACGGTCGCCCGCCACCTCGTCATCGCGCCCCACCGGGAGGGGGACCAGGCGCAGTACATCGACCGCCCGCTGCGCGCCGACGGGCCCGGGCCGCTCCACGACACCATCACCTGGGCGGAGGGCCATCTCGACGCGGACCTGTCCGTCGACCGGCTCGCGGAGCGCGCGCGCATGAGCGCGCGGCACTTCTCCCGGTCCTTCCAGCAGGCGACAGGGACGACGCCGGCCCGCTGGGTCCTCACCCGCCGCCTCGACGAGGCGCGACGGCTGCTGGAGACCACGACCTGGCCGGTGAGCCGGGTCGCCGGGTCCTGCGGCTTCGCGAGCGTCGTGACGTTCCGGCAGAACTTCGTCGCGCGCTTCTCCACGACGCCGACGTCCTACCGGCACCGCTTCGCGGGCACGGTCGCGCCGGCGCTGTGACGGCGGCCCGACCGCCCCGGGCCGGCGGCCCGGCAGGTCAGGCCGAGGGCAGCCGGATCGCGCCGGAGCGGACTGCGGCGACGACACCGCCGTCGACGAGCAGGTCGGTACCGGTGACGAAGGACGCGTCCGGGCCGAGCAGGAAGGCGACGGCTCCGGCGATGTCGGTCGGCGTGCCGACGCGCCCGGTCCCCGACCCGTCGATCATCGCCCGCATGCCGGCGCCGGACTCACCCGCGAGCTCCTGCTGCCCCATGGGCGTGGAGATGACGCCCGGGCTGATGCTGTTGACGCGGGCGCCGCGCGCCCCCCACGCGAGGCTCGCGGCCTGTACCCGGACCTGGTTCGCGCGCTTCGCGATGCTGTAGGCGGTCCCGGGGTCCGGCACGGCGCCGTCCTGGAGGAACGGCAGGGTGAGCAGCTCGTCGGCCGGTGTCCCGGCCAGGGCCGCCTCCGTCTCGGCGGGGAAGCGGCCGGCCGCCATCGATCCGGCCATGCTCGCGACGACGACGCCCGAGCCGCCCGGGGCGATCACCCGCCCGAACTCCTGGAGGCTGAACGCGACACCCGCGAGGTCGACCCCGAGGATCGCGTCCACGGGCGCCTGCACCGGCGACAGCCCGGCGGTGTGGGCGACCTGCCGGACGTCCCCGAGGACTGCCGCGCCGTCCGCCAGCGCCGCCACCGATGCGTGCGACGAGACGTCGACCGGCTGCGTCCGCACCGTGAACCCGTCGCCCCGCAGCCGGTCCGCGACCTGCCCGAGCAGGGTCTCGTCGAAGTCTGCGAGCAGCAGCTCGCGGCCCGACCCGAGGCGGCGCGCGATGGCCTCGCCCATGCCGCCGACGCCGATGACGACGAGAACCTCTGCCATGACCACTCCTGAACCGTGAGGCGACTGTCCGGATACCTCACCCTACGGGCGCCCGGCGGCGTCGGTGCCGTCGGGAAGAATCCCGCGCATGCCCAGCGAGCGTCTGATGCCCATCCACGACCCCGAGGTCCCGACGACGGCGCAGCGACCGCTCGGCGCCGAGTTCACCGCGATGTCCCAGCGCGTGCTGCGGGTCACCGAGCTCACGTCCCGGCTGAACGTCCTCCCGTTCGAGGACGACGCGGGCAAGGCAGCGCTGCTCGAGCAGATCCTCGGCCGCCCGCTCCCGGCCGGCGTCACGATCTACCCGCCGTTCTTCACCGACCACGGGCTGCGCCTGGACCTGGGCGAGCGGGTGTTCGTCAACCAGAACTGCACCTTCCTCGACTACGCCGGCATCCGTCTGGGCGCGGGGACGATGGTGGGCCCGCGGGCCACGTTCATCACGATGAGCCACCCGGTCGACCCGGGCGAGCGGCGCCTGTACCTCACCGGCGGGCCCATCGACGTCGCGGAGAACGTGTGGATCGGTGCCGGCGCGACGATCCTGCCGGGAGTCAGCATCGGGCGCGACGCCGTCGTCGCCGCGGGCGCCGTCGTCGCGGACGACGTGCCGCCGCGGAGCCTGGTCACCGGGGCGAAGGCCGCCGTCCGGCGGACCTGGTAGCCCTCGTCGCCGGTCCGTGCGGTGGGGGTGACGACCGCCGCCCCGGACCTACGATGCGAGCCATGGCTCACAGCTCGTCCACCGTGACCGGAGACTTCGTCCTCTCGATGGACGAGCTGCGCACGGTGGCGCGCTTCGTGGTCCGCCACGCGGAGGACGTCCTGCCCGTGTTCGAGCGCCAGGTGCGGGACGACCCACGTCCACGGGCGGCGGTCGACGCGGCCCGGGTGTTCGTCGACGGCGCCGCCAGGTCGAGGCTGCAGCGCGTCACCTCCCTCGATGCCCACCGGGCGGCCCGGGCCGCGCCGTCCGAGGCGGCACGGCTTGCCGCCCGGTCGGCCGGGGACGCCGCGTCGGCCGCGTACCTGCACCCCATCGCGCGGGCGACCCAGGTCGGCCACATCCTGCGTGCCGCGGCGAGCGCCGCGCACGTCGGCGAGCTGGAGGCGGCCGGCGACCCCGCGGTCGGGGAGGCGCTGCTGGAACGGTCGCGGCGGCGCGCGACGCCGGAGCTCGTCGACGTGCTCCGCCGGTACCCGCCTGCGCCGGGAGGCCGGAGCCGGGTCGCGCAGCTGATGACCACGCTGGACCGTGCGCTGCGCGCCGCGCCCTGAGCCAGCCGGGCTGGCCGGCCGGTCCGGCCGTCGCCGTGCGGGCGGGCCGAGCTAGCCCGGCGGGTCGGTCGTGAAGAGCCCGCGGTGCAGGATGGCACGCACGCGGCCGGACCGGGAGGTGCGCTCGTCGAGCGCGTCCGCGGCCTGGGCGGCCATCGCCATGGGCAGGGTCAGCAGGACGTCCTGGGTCGTGGTCCCCGGGTGGAGGGCGCCGACAGTGTGCGCGTGGGCGACGAGCGGGTCGAGCGCCGCGGCGGTGCGGTCGGCGAGGTCCCGTGTCCCGAGGGCGTCGTCGTGCGCGACCATCCGCGCGAGCCAGGGGGCGTCGAGCTGGACGTCGAGCAGGTAGTGGTAGAGCCGCTGGGCGCCGTCGTCGGCGCCGGCCAGGGAGACGGCGCGCGCCTCGATGTCGGCGACGTTCTCCCGCAGGACGGCGGCCGCGAGCGCCGTCCGGTCGGGGAAGTGCCGGTGCAGCGTGGTGCGGCTGACGCCGGCGGCGCGCGCGATCTCCTCGAGCGGGACGTCCGGGCCGCGGCGGGCGAAGACGTCGCGGGCGGCGCCCACGAGGCGCTCGCGGTTGCGTGCCGCGTCTCGTCGGGTGGGTGCGTCCGCCATGGGGCCGAGGGTAGCCAGCGCAGGTGCGGGGAGGCAGGTCGGGGGTGGGTGAAAAACGTACATGGATGTACGGTTCACCGGGTGCCGGGCGTTGCCCCGAGCACACGAGACGCCACCCCGTACGAGAGAGGCTCATCGTGACCGAGACGACGACGGCCGCCGCAGCGCCGGCCGACCTGGGGTTCGACCCGGACGCCCTGCGCGAGAAGTACCGGCAGGAGCGTGACCGCCGGACCCGCCGGGACGGCAACGCGCAGTACCGCCGCGCGGCGGGGGAGTTCGGGTACTACGCGAAGGACCCGTACACGCCGCGCGCCGAGCGCGCGCCGCTGACCGACCGGGTCGAGGTCCTGGTGGTGGGCGGCGGCTTCGGCGGCCTGCTCACCGGCGCGCGGCTGCGCGAGGCGGGCTTCGCGTCCGTGCGCATGATGGACGAGGCCGGCGACTTCGGCGGCACCTGGTACTGGAACCGGTACCCGGGCATCCACTGCGACATCGAGTCGTACGTGTACATGCCGCTGCTGGAGGAGACCGGGTACGTCCCGACGATGCGGTACGCGCCGGGCGAGGAGATCCGGCAGCACGCCGTGCGGATCGCCGAGCACTACGGCCTGTACCGCGACGCCGTCTTCCACACGCGCGTGACCGAGCTGACGTGGGACGAGGACGCCGCCGAGTGGCTCGTGCGCACCGACCGCGGGGACGCGATGCGCGCCCGCTACGTCGTCGTGTCCTCCGGCACGCTGAGCCAGCCCAAGCTGCCCGGCATCCCCGGCATCGAGGACTTCCGCGGGCACACCTTCCACACCAGCCGGTGGGACTACGGCTACACCGGCGGGACCGCCGACGGCGGGATGACCGGGCTGGCGGACAAGCGGGTCGCGGTGGTGGGCACCGGTGCGACGGGCCTGCAGGCGATCCCGCACGTGGCGCGGGACGCCGCGCACCTGTACGTCATGCAGCGCACGCCGTCGTTGGTGGACGTGCGGGACAACCGGCCCACCGACCCCGCGTGGGCGGCGTCGCTGAAGCCGGGCTGGCAGCGGGAGCGGATGGAGAACTTCCTCGCGATCCTGTCGGGCGAGGAGGTCGAGCAGGACCTCACGCAGGACGGCTGGACGTCCACCGCGCGCCTGCAGCGCAAGATGATCACCGGGGCCGTGGACACGTCGGTGGACCCGGCCGAGCGGGAGCGGCTCGACGAGCTCGCCGACTTCGTGAAGATGAACGAGATCCGCGCGCGCGTCGAGACGATCGTCGAGGACCCGGCGACGGCCGAGGCGCTCAAGCCCTGGTACCGGTACATGTGCAAGCGGCCGGGGTTCTCCGACCTGTACCTCCAGTCCTTCAATCGCGACAATGTCACGCTCGTGGACACCGCCGACCACGGCGGCATCACCCGGATGACCGAGACCGGCGTCGTCGTGGGCGAGGACGAGTACGAGGTCGACTGCGTCGTCTTCGCCACCGGGTTCGAGACGGGGGTCTCGGGCGTCGTCTCGGGCACGATGCCCGTCCACGGGCGCGGCGGGCAGACGCTGCTCGAGGCGTGGGGCCGCGGGCCGCGCACGCTGCACGGCTTCTGCTCGCACGGGTTCCCCAACCTGTTCCACCTGGGGACGATGCAGAACGCGAACTCGGTGAACTTCGTGCACATCCTGTCCGAGCAGGCCGAGCACATCGCCGCCGTGGTCGCCGCCGCGCGCAAGTCCGGCGCCCGGTACGTCGAGCCGACGCGCGAGTCCGAGCAGGCCTGGTGCGACACCATCCTGGACGTCGCGGTCGACAACTCCGCGTTCCTCGCCGAGTGCACCCCCGGCTACTACAACGGCGAGGGCACGCGGCGCGCGACGCCGACGTCGTACAGCCCGGGTCCGGTCGCGTTCCACCGCGTGCTGGCCAGGTGGCGGGAGGGCGGTGGCCTCGCCGACGTGCTCGTCGACCCGGCGGAACCCGTCGAGGCGATGGAAGCTAGCGAGACGACGGAGGGCGCCCGATGAGCGCCGCGGTGCGCCGCCGCGGCCCCGCCGCGATGGTCCCGTCGCGGCTGGTGGCGGGCGTGCTGGCCGGCTGTGCGACGACGGCTGACGCCGTCCCGGCGGACCGGCCGGCCGCGCCCGGCGCGCACGGCCGCGTCGAGACCCGCACGGCCGAGCAGGTCCTCCAGGTGAGCGAGGTCCACGACGAGACCGGGATGACCCTGCTCGAGGGCCCGACGTTCGGCGCCGACGGCCGGCTCTACCTCGTCGACGTCACGGCGCCCGCGGGCGACCCTCAGCTGATGGCGGTGGACCTCGCGGCCGGCGAGGTGGAGCCGGTGCTCACCGACGGGTCCGGCGCGTACACGTCGGCGCAGTTCAGCCCCGTCGACGGGCGGCTGTACCTCACCGACTACGCCGGCGGCCGGATCGTCAGCCTCCGCCTGGACGGCGACGGCCTGCGCGTGGTCGCGAAGGGTCCCGTCGACGGGCGCCGGATGCAGCCCGACGACCTCACGTTCGACGACGACGGGAACATGTTCGTCACCGACGCGCAGTACACGACCTACCCCGACGCCGAGCCGTCGGGCCGCGTGCTGCGGTTCGACGCCGCCGACGGCGAGGGCACCGTCCTGGCCGACCACCAGCCCAACCCCAACGGGATCTCCTTCGACGCCGGCGGCGGCGCGCTGTGGGTGAGCCAGCTCGACGCCAACCGCGTCGACCGGCTCACCCTCGACGAGGACCGCACGGCCGTCACCGCCGGGCACACCGGCATGCACGTCGACGGGGGCACGACCCAGACCGACTCGAACGCCGTCGACGCGGCCGGCAACGTCTACCAGGGCGTGCACGGCGAGCCGAAGATCCTCGTCTTCGACCCCGACGGCACGCGACGCGCCACCGTCGTGCTCCCCGCCGGGCACGACGGCCTCGAGTCCGCGACGAACCTCGCGATCCGGCCCGGCACCACCGACGCCTTCGTCACCGTCAGCGGGCCCGCGGGCGGCTTCGTCTACCGGTTCGACGCCCTCGCCGCCGGGGTGCGCCAGTCCAACGGCGGCTGACGGGACCATGACGGCGGCCCGGGACGGCTGCGGGGACCGGCCGACCGGGTCAGGGGACGCGGGCCTCCTCGAGGCGGTCCAGGATCTCGTCGACGGTCGCGTCGACGTCCCGGCCGCCGGTGTCGAGGTGCAGCCCTCCGGCGGTCGCCTCGGCCTCGGCGGCGAGCTCGTCGGGCGTCCACGCGCCGTACCCCTGCTTGTGGCGCGCCGCGTCGCGGGCCGCCAGGGTGGCCGCGTCGGGAACCAGGACGACGGCGTACCGCGGGCGCGTGCGCAGGCGGCCCAGGAAGCGTGCCAGGTCGTCCCCGAGCAGGATGTCCTGGACGACCGCGGTGACGCCGCGGGCCGCGTAGGTGTCGGCGGCCTGGGCTGCCAGCTCGTGACGCAGGTCGAGCTGCGCGCGGGCGGCCGCGGACAGGGGCGGGTCCATCGGAGCCTGTCCGCTGACCATCGCGCGCCGGAACGTGTCGCCGCGCACGTGGGCGGCGAGCGGCAGCCGCCGCGCGAGCGCGTCGGCGACGGTCGACTTGCCGGCGGCCATCGCCCCCGTGATCACGATGACGGACGCGCCGAGCGGACCGGGGGCGGGGCTGTTCGCGGAGGTCACGGGCAGGACGCTACGTCCGCGCGGCGCAGGTGGCACGGGACGCGGTCCGGAAAATGGATTCTTCCATTGGAAGAATCGGGATAGGCTCGTGTCCCGAAGGCCTCGAGCGGTCGTCTGCGCCGGGGCAGGACAGCGAAGACGAGGGAGTGCTCCATGTCGAAGACCGCCGCACCGGGTACGTCGGTGCAGCTCTACTCGGTGCGCGACGCCATCGCCGCCGACCTTGCCGGTGCCGTCGCGCGCGTGGCGGAGATCGGGTACACGCAGGTCGAGCCGTACGCGTTCCACCAGCGCACCGACGAGTACGCCAAGGCGTTCGCCGACTCCGGCGTCACGGCGCCGTCGGGCCACGCGCCCGTCATCGACGCCGAGGACCCGGACGTCGTGTTCGACGCTGCCGCCCGCCTCGGGATGGGGATCGTCATCGACCCCTTCGTCCCGACGGACCGCTGGCAGACCGCCGACGACGCGAAGCGCCTCGCCGACCGCGTCAACGAGCTCACCGTCCGGGCGGCCGCCCACGACGTGCGCTTCGGCTACCACAACCACCAGTGGGAGTTCACGAACAAGGTCGACGGCCGCCCGGTCTTCGAGCTCTTCGCGGCGCAGCTCGCGCCCGAGGCCGTCCTCGAGGTCGACACGTTCTGGGCGACCGTCGGCGGCGCCGACGCCCCGGCCGTCCTGCGGTCCCTGGGCGACCGCGTCGTCGCGATCCACGTGAAGGACGGGAAGGTGTCCGGCGACATCGCGACCGTCCTGCCCTCCAGCGAGAGCGCGCTCGAGGTGCCGGACGCCCTGCGCGCCGCGTTCGAGAACCAGATGCCGGCCGGGCAGGGCGACGTCGACGTCGCGGCGATCCTCGCCGCCGCGCCGCAGGCCCTCCGGGTCGTCGAGTTCGACTCGTACGCCGGCGACGTCTTCGAGGGCATCGCCTCCTCGCTGGCCTGGCTGAACGAGAACGACAAGTGAGCGGGTCCGGCGTGGCCGGCGTCGGCCTCATCGGCGCGGGGAACATCTCCGACCAGTACCTGTCGAACCTCACCCGGTTCCCCGACGTCGAGGTGCGGTTCGTCGCCGACCTCCTCACCGACCGGGCCGCCGCGCAGGCGGCGGCGTACGGCGTGGCGGACTCGGGCACGGTCGACGAGCTGCTGGCGCGCGACGACATCGAGGTGGTCCTCAACCTCACCACCCCCGCCTCGCACACCGAGGTGGGGCACCAGGCCGTCGCTGCCGGCAAGCACGTGTGGAGCGAGAAGCCGCTCGCCCTGGACCACGACGGCGGGGCCGCACTGCTGGCCGCCGCCGAGGCGGCCGGCCTGCGGGTCGCCTGCGCGCCCGACACCGTGCTCGGCGCCGGGCTGCAGACCGGGCTGCGCGCCATCGCGCGCGGGGACATCGGCGAGCCGCTGACCGCGACGACGATGTTCCACGTGCCCGGGCCGGAGGCGTGGCACCCGAACCCGAGCTTCCTGTACGGCCACGGCGCCGGCCCGCTGTTCGACATGGGGCCGTACTACGTGACGACGCTCGTGCACGCGCTCGGCCCGGCGACCCGCGTGCACGCGGTGTCCTCGCGGTCGCACGCGACCCGCACGGTCGGCTCGGGCCCGCTCGCCGGGCAGGAGTTCGACGTCGAGGTGCCCACGCACCACGCGGCGCTGATCGAGTTCGACGGCGGGCGCTCCGCCCAGTCGGTGTTCTCGTTCCAGCACGCCCTGGCCCGCGCCGGGCTGGTGGAGATCAACGGCACCGAGGGCACGATCGTCCTGCCCGACCCGAACACGTTCGGCGGCGACAGCACGCTGTGGCGCCCGGGCCAGGACGGGCCGACGGTGCTGCCCGCCGAGGGCGCCGAGTACGGGCGCGGGGCCGGCGTCGTCGACCTCGTCCGGTCGATCCGCGCCGGGGAGACCGAGCGCGCTTCCGGCGCGGTCGCGTCCCACGTCCTCGACGTGCTGCTCGCGATCCGCGACTCGGCCGCCGGCGGTGCGGCGGTCGACGTGGCGTCCACCGTGGACGCGATCGCGCCGCTGCCGGAGGGCTGGGACCCGACGGTGGCGACGCTGGGAGTCTCGGCGGTCGTCTAGCCCGGGCGCGAGTCCCGGGGCTCCGGGCGTGACCCGTTCCCCGGGAGCAGGCGCTCCAGGAGCTCCAACGACCGGCGGACGTCGACCGCCTCCGGGTCGAGCAGCCACTGCAGCTGCAGCCCGTCGGACGCCGCGGCCACGAGAGCCGCGGCGTCCGACGGGTCGACGTCCGCCGCGACCGTCCCCGCGCGCTGTCCCGCCTCGATCCGCTCGACGAGGTCGGCGCGCACGCGGCGGAAGCGCTCGGTGACGAACTCGCGCGTCTGCGGGTGAGCGTCCGCCTGGAGGGCGTCGGTCGTGAGGGTCGCGTACAGCCCGACGATGCCCGGGATGGACCGGTTGCGCTCCGCGCTGCGCTCCATCAGCGTGACCGCGGGGACGTCCTCGGGGTCGGAGGGCTCCTTCTCCTGCTGCTCGTGCTGGCGGTAGACCTCGATGAGCAGCTCGTCGCGCGACGCGAAGTAGTAGCGCAGCGCCGCGTGCGACACCCCGATCGACTCGCCGATCGCCCGCAGCGACGTGTCCGTGCCGTGCTCCGCGAACAGCTCGATCGCGCGGGCGAGGATCTCCGCACGCCGTTCCGCGGCCTGCCGGTACGAACGTCCGGGGGTTCGACCCACGGGTCCCGCGCCGCCTTCCGGGTTCACCATGCGGTCATCGTACGGAGCGGGCCCCGGCGGCGGCCCGCAGGCGTCACGCACCGACCAGCGCCTCGCCCAGCGGCGTGCGCACGTGCAGGACGCTCGCGCCGTCGCGCCTCGAGTCGACGAGGCGGGCGGCACGCAGCAGCGCGAGGTGGTGCGACGCCGTCGACACGGCGAGCCCGCCGGCCGCCGCGACCTCGCTCGTCGAAAGCGGTTCCCGGAGCGCGAGCAGCACCCCCGCGCGGCCGGCCCCGAGCAGTCCGGCGAGCGCGTCGGACGGGTCGGCGGCGTCGTCGGCCCAGCGCTCCGAGAGGCCGAGCGCCGGGTAGAAGAGCGTGGGCTGCGCGGGCGGCTCGGTCACGACGGAGCACCGTGGCGCCATGACCGACGGCACGAGCACAAGGCCGCTGCCCGCGCAGTCCAGCACCTCGCCGTGCAGCCGCAGCCGCACCCGCACCGCGTCGGGTGCCCAGCTCACCGCCTCGTGCAGGGTCTCGACCATCTCGCCCAGGCCGTGCGTCGTCGTGCGGCGGGACCGGGTGCCGATGTCGGCGCGCAGGATGCGTTCGAGCTGCGGCCAGTACGGGGCGACCAGCGCGTCCCAGCACTGCTCCCAGGCGTCCGCGACGGCCGCCCGCGTGCGCTCCGGGTCGTCGGCCATCGCGCGCAGCGCGCGTTGCTCGGCACCCGTCGTGCGGTCGACGCGCTTGAGCAGGTCGACCCGCATCGGCCCCGGGTCGGCCTCGTGGAGCCGCTCCAGCTCCCCGGCCGGGCCCAGGTCCCAGCCGGGCGTCGAGGTGAGGAAGTCCGGCAGGTACCCGTCGGGGCCGATCAGCAGCCGCATCAGCTCGAACGCCCGCTCCGGGACCTGCCGCCGGGCCCGGCGCAGCCAGCCCCACTGCAGCGGGTGGTACTGGGGCCGGCTCAGCACGCGGACGGCGTGCGCGAGCTCGTGGCCGGGGGAGATGCCGAACCGGATCGCCGACACGTCACCCGGCGCGAGTCGGAACTCCACGTGGCGAGGCACGCCGACACCGTAGCCGCGCCGTCGTGGCTAGACGCGCTGCGCCGCGAACTCGACGAGGAGCCGGGCGAAGCGCTCCGGCTGGTCCTCGCCCACGAGCGTGGCGGACTCCTCCAGGACCTCGAGGCGGGCGTCGGGGTAGAGAGCCGCGAGCCGAGGGCCGTGGCCGGCCGGCATGAGCGGGTCGTGCGCCGCCCACACCACCAGCACCGGCTTGGTGAACGCGCGCCAGCCTTCGGCGAGCCGCAGCAGCTCGGCGCGCCCCGGGGCGCTGCCGGCGAACTTGGCGAAGTCCCGGCGGATCCTCCGGTCGCGGGTGGCGGGGGCGAACCAGTCCACGAGCAGGTCGTCCGGGAGGCCCACCACCGACATCCCGCCGTAGCCGCCGGGCATGCGGCGGAACGCTCGCACCCGGAAGAGCTGCAGGGTGAGCCACATCCCGCCGGGGATCCGTGCGGCCCGTCCCAGCGCCTTCGCGGCGCCGGGAGGAAAGTTGTCGAACGCCTCGCAGGCGGCCAGCACCAGCCGCCCGATCCGGTCGGTGCGGCCGTCGTTGACGAGGAACTGCCCGCCGCCCCAGTCGTTCAGCACCAGCGTGACGTCGGTGAGGTCGAGCGCGTCGAGGAGATCGCCGAGGAGCCGCGCCATCCCGCGCTGCGACAGGTCCGCGTCCGCCCGCATGGGCTCGCGGTGGCCGCCGAGCGGCAGGGTCGGGGTGATGACCCGGAACCCCGGGAGCAGCGGGACCACCTTGCGCCAGGCGCGGGAGTCCATCGGCGGGCCGTGCCCGAGCACCACGACGGGCCCCGTGCCGCCCGTGTCCTCATAGGTGACGGGCCCTGCCTCCAGCTCGACGACTGCCATGTGACACGCCCTTCGGCCACTCTTGATAGATCGTTCTAGCCAGGCCACCGTAGACTCGCGGCATGTCCGCGGCAACCCCCTCGAACCACCCCCCGCTCCTCGCGGAGGCCCCCGCCGGAGCCGACACGCGTACCCGCATCCGGCACGCGGCGGCGCGGCTGTTCGCGCGGCGCGGGTACGCCGGCACGGGCCTCAAGCAGGTGGCCACGGACGCCGCAGCGCCCTTCGGCTCGATCTACCACTTCTTCCCCGGCGGCAAGGATGCGCTCGCGGAGGACATGATCCGCACGACCGGACCGCAGTTCATGGCGCTCGTGCTGGGTCTCCTGGAGGAACGGGCCGACCCGGTCGAGGCCGTCGTGCACGCCTTCGACTCCGCCGCCGAGGAGCTGGTCGCCGACAGCTATGCCGACGGGTGCCCCGTCGCGACGATGGCGCTCGACGTCGCCGACACCAACGAGCCGCTGCGCCGGGCCGCCGCCGACGTGTTCGCCGAGTGGCTCGACGGCGGCACGGCGTGGTTCTCCCGGCATGTCGCCCGCGACCGCGCGCGGGACCTGGCGCTGGCGATGATCATGCTCACCGAGGGCGCGTTCCTGCTGGGCCGCACCACGCGCGACCCGGGACCGCTGCGGGCCGCCGGTCGCACCATGGGCACGCTGGTCCAGAGCGCTCTCGACGCGACGCCGCGCGGACCGCGGTCGCGCTGACCTTTCGACGCTCGTCGAAAGGGTCGTGGACCCGCCGGTCTCTCGCGAGGCTGGTCGCACCGACGCCGCCCCGGGGTCGGTCGACACGCAGGAGGCTGCAATGACCACGGTGGTACCCGCAGAGGCGATCCGGCTCGACGGCTCGCGGACGCTGCGCTTCGAGGGCGAGCCCCATGGCTCGGGCGTCTCGTTCTTCCTCGTCACCAACGACCCCGGCCAGGGCCCGGGCCTGCACAGGCACCCGTACAGCGAGACGTGGAACGTGCTCGACGGCGAGGCGACGATCCGGATCGGCGACGAGACCGTCGTCGCCCGCGCGGGCGACACCGCCGTCGTGGGGCCCGACACGTGGCACGGCTTCACCAACTCCGGGACCGGCCTGCTGCGCATGATGTGCATCCACGCGTCGGGCACGATGATCCAGCAGGACAAGAGCCCGGAGCCCGAGACCCAGGAGAGCCGCTGATGTCCTTCCAGGCCTACCTCGACGCCGTCGAGACCAGGACCGGGCTGACGCCCCGCCAGCTCGTGGACGCCGCGGCAGAGCAGGGTTTCGGCCCCGGCAGCAAGGCGACCCCCGTCGTCGCGTGGCTCAAGGAGACGTACGGGATCGGGCACGGCCACGCGACGGCCGTCACGCACGTCATCACCAAGGGTGACCGGATCGCCACCACGCATGTCGGCACCGAGGGGTCGCACCGCGACGCGAGCGACCGGCTGTGGCTCGACGGCAGGGACAGCATGCCCGTCGACCGGTGATCCGGACGCCGCGCGTGCGGGCCGACGCCCGCTCGTGTGTGCTGGGCGGTACCGATGCCGAGGAGGCAGAGCCCGTGGTCACCGACGGCCCGTTCGTCGAGGCGTCCGAGTACGTGGGCGGCTTCTGGGTGATCGAGGCCGACGACGAGGCCGCGGCCGTCGGGTGGGCGACGCGGGGGGCGCTGGCGCTGCGGAGCCGGATCGAGGTGCGCGCCCTGCAGGAGCCACCAGAGGCCTGAGACCCCGAGAGGGGGCACGCTGGGAGAAGGCGCCGCGGCCTCTGGCGCCGACGAGAGGAGCGCGAGATGAGCGGAAAGCAAGGTGGGCGGGAGCATGCCGCCCACAAGGGCGGCAAGCGCAAGGGCGGGCTCGGCGCCCTGATCCGGCTGGTGACGATCGGGCTCGTCATCGCGGCCGTCACCAAGGAGCTGCAGAAGGACCCGGACGAGCGGACCTGGCACGGCACCGTGGGCTTCGTGCCCTACGAGTTCCGCGTCCCGACCGTCGAGCGGTTCAAGGAGCGTGTGTGGGACCCCGAGGGCGAGCACCTCGTCAGCCCCCACGTGTTCGGCGTCGGGTGGACGCTGAACCTCGGGCGCGTCGTGGCGCTGGTGCGCGAGCGTTTCGCCGACGAGGAGCCCGACGTCGCCTGACGCCGGCCGGGGACCCCCGGCTCAGCCTCGTCGCCGCACGACGAGCGACTGGTTGCTCACCCCGACCGGTCCGTGCACGTCGTGCAGGACGGCGCTGGTCAGTCCGGCGCCCGCCGGCCCGAAGGTCACGGTCGTGTCCAGGCCCAGCCACTCGCCGTCGGGCGCGCGGAAGAGGTCGGCCGTGAGGTCGAGGTTGGGGAACGCCACCTCGCGCGGGTCGACGCGCACCGACATCCCGTTGGCGACGTCGAGCAGCCCGGCGAACCGGGCGAGGCCGCCGACCTCCTCGTCCTCGACCAGCGGGTGCGGGGTGCGGACCCAGACCGTGCCGCGGCCGGGCCCGGCCATGGTGCGCCGCACGTCGATCGACGCGACGAAGTCGCCCGGCCAGTCGGTCGTCGGGTCCCACGACGGCGTGGCCTCGGGGCCCGGGACCGGGGCCGGCGCGCCCGCCTCGAGCTCCCGGGTGTCGGCCACCGCCGCGAGCCACGCGCGGAGGGTGACCGACCGGCGTCCGCCGCACGCGACCTCCGCCTCCACCAGCTCGACGCCCCGGCCCGGGCGCAGCACGCGCACCTGCGTCTCCATGGGGGCGAGCGGGTAGGTCCCCCAGATGTCGAAGGTCAGGCGCGTCGGCGCCAGGTCGTCGCGGCCTCGCGCCGCGCGGTCGAGCTCGACGAGGTGCGTGAGCAGGCCGAGGGTGGGGGCGACGTGCTGCTCGTCCGTCTTCCAGGCGCCGCCGACGTGGCGGGTGGGGGTGAACGTCGTCGCGCCGGTGCGGGTGAAGTAGGCCATGGGAGTCTCCTACCAGATGCTCACGAGTCCGTGCCCTGCGGCCGGGTCTCGATCTCCTGCATGGTGACGTGCAGGTGCTCCTCCATCGCCGCGGCCGCGCGTGACGGGTCGCCCGACAGGACCGCCTCGAGGAGCTCCTCGTGCTCGGCGGCGGAGCCGGCCGGGTCGGCGCCGGTGGCGAGGTACCGCCGGTGGCTCTCGCGCCTGCTGCCGGCGAGCGTCCGCTCGAGGGCGTCGAGGATCTGGGCGAGGCTGGCGTTGCCCGACGCCGCCGCGACGGCCTGGTGGAAGGCCAGGTCGGTGCGCAGGCGGGTGGGCATGTCGGCGGGGTCGGCCAGGAGCTCGTCGACGGCCGCCCGGGCCCGGGCGAGATGCTCGTGCGCGTCGTCGCGGTCGGGCCCGGCGACCCGCCGGGCCGCGAGCCGGGCGCCGTGCACCTCGAGCGCCGTGCGGATCTCGGTGAACTCCAGGAGGGCGCGGCGGTCGCGCAGCACCGCGAGCGCCACGAAGTTCTCGACCGGCAGGGCGTTGGGCGAGGCGATCACCGCGGCCTTGCCCTGACGGCGCTCGACGAGGCCGCGGGCCTCGAGCGACTTCATCGCCTCGCGGAGCACCACGCGGCTGACGCCGAACCGTGTCGCGAGCTCGCCCTCGGACGGCAGCCGGTCGCCGGGGGCGGCGCCGGGGGCGAGGCACAGCTCCTCGATGAACTCGACGACCTGCGCGGTGAGCGACCGCGGCCGGGCGCGTCGTGCTCCGTTCTCCGTGCTCTCCACCCCGTCCGCCTCTGCTCGTGCGCCGTCGCTGCCGAGCGCGAGCCTACCGACCGCAGGGGCGGAGTTGACCACAGAGCAGCTTGTATTACAGGCTGCGTGCCGACGACGCCGTCGGGCACCTCCGGTCCGGCGCCGCCACCGAGCGACGAGGGAGCGCCAGTGAACGACACCGACCGGCAGATCTGCACGGGGCCCTGGGACGGGCCGGGCGACGGCCCGGGCGCCATCGCGCCGCCGATCTTCCAGACGAGCCTGTTCGCCAAGGCGTCGTTCGGGGACTTCGTCCGCCAGCAGGCCGCCGAGCACGAGAACTACGTCTACAGCCGCGGCACCAACCCGACGGTCGCCTTCCTCGAGAAGCGCCTGGCGCTGCTGGAGGGCGGCGAGGCCGCCAAGTGCTTCGCCTCCGGCATGGGCGCGATCGGCGCCGTCCTCGGCGGGCTGCTGAAGGCCGGCGACCACGTCCTGTTCGTCAACAACGTCTACGGCCCGACGCTGGAGCTCGCGCAGCACCTCGGACGGCTCGGGATCGACCACACGGTCGTCACCGACCCGGGCGCCGACGTCGAGAGCCACCTGACCGACCGGACCGCGCTCGTCTACGTGGAGAGCCCCGGGACGATGCTCATGAAGCTCATGGACCTGCGCGCGCTGACCGAGGTCACGCGCCGGCGCGGCATCCTCACCGCGATCGACAACACGTGGGCGACGCCTCTGTTCCAGAAGCCCCTCGGGCTCGGCGTGGACCTGGTGATCCACTCGCTCACCAAGTACGTCGGCGGCCACAGCGACGTGACCGGTGGCGTCGTGGTGGGCTCGACGGAGCTGGTCCGGGAGATCTTCTACCGGGGCCACCAGCTCTTCGGCGCGGTCATGTCGGCGATGGAGGCCTCGCTCGTGCTGCGCGGCCTGCGCACCCTCCCGGTGCGCATGGAGCAGCACCAGGAGAACGCCGCGCGCGTCATCGACCACCTGCTCGAGCACCCGGCCGTGGCCGCGGTGCACCACCCGTACGCGAACCACGCGCCCGACGACCCGCTCGTGCGCTCGCAGCTCACCGGGTACTCCGGCCTGCTCAGCCTCGAGCTGCGCGACGGCGGCTTCGACGCCGTGTCCCGCTTCGTCGACGCCCTGCGGCTCTTCCGCATCGGCGTGAGCTGGGGCGGCTACGAGAGCCTCGTGAGCTCCCCGGTGCGGCCCGGCAACGCCGCGCAGCTCGCGGCGAACGGCATCCCCGGCGGGCTGGTCCGCCTGTCGGTCGGCCTCGAGGGGGCGCAGAGCCAGATCGAGGACCTGGACCGCGGGTTCGCCGCGACCGCCCGCTGACGACGCCCGGCCGACGACGATGCGGGCCCGGCGCCGACGCCGGGCCCGGGGACGAGAGGAAACGATGCAGTTTCAGCAGGACGAGACCTACCCCGGGGCGCCTGAGGGCGAGCGGCTCGACGAGGAGGCCCGAGACGGCGCCGGGCAGGACGACCGGCAGGACGACCGGCAGGACGACCGGCAGGACGACCGGCCGGACGACCGGCCGGGGCCCCGGCCCGCGGTGGCGCTCGTGGTGCTGCTGGTCGCGGCGGGGATCCTGGTCGGGGGCATCGGGGTCCTGAAGTTCCCGGCGGAGCTCATGCTCATCTTCGCCGCCGTCGTGCTCACGGCGTTCGCCACCCGCCACGGCAGCGGGCTGGACCAGGTCCTCGCCGACATGGGCAGCAAGATCAAGCGCGCGCTGCCGGCGATCCTCATCCTGCTCAGCATCGGCATGCTCATCGGCACGTGGATGATCGCGGGCACCATCCCGCTGATGGTCACCTACGGGCTGGAGCTCATCGACCCGTCGTACCTGTACGTGCTGGCGTTCGTCGTGACGGCGCTGGTGGCGACGTTCACGGGGACGTCCTGGGGTGCGGGCGGCACGATCGGTGTCGCCCTCGTCGGGGTCGCGACGACGATGGACGTGTCGCTGGCGATCACGGCGGGTGCCGTCGTGTCGGGCGCGTACTTCGGCGACAAGCTCTCGCCGCTGTCGGACACGACGAACATGAGCTCGCTGGCGGCCGGCGCCGGCCTCTACGAGCACATCCGGCACATGCTCTACACGGCGGTGCCGTCCTCGGTGGTCGCGATCGTCGTCTTCCTCGTCGCGGGCCTATCCATCGACGCGTCGTCCGTGGACCTGGGCGTCGTCGACGGCACGGTCGCCGAGCTGGAGGGGCTGTTCACCCTCTCGCCGGTGCTCCTGGTCCCGCCCGCCGTGGTGCTCGTGGGGTCGGTCCTGCGCCGGTCGCCGCTAATCGTGCTCTTCGTGTCGTCCATGTCCGCCGTGGTGCTGGCGGTGCTGGTGCAGGGCTTCAGCTGGGCCGACACGTTCGCCGCCGCCGTCTCCGGATTCACGTCCGACATGCTGTCCGGGGAGGTGTCGCCGGACCTCGCGGAGCTGCTCGACCGCGGCGGGCTCTACTCGATGTACGCCTCGGCGTTCTTCGTGTTCTGTGCGTTCTTCTTCGCGGCCGCGCTGGAGGGCTCGAACGTCCTGCGGGTGCTGCTGAGCGGCCTGGTGGAGCGGCTGCGCTCGACGGGCAGCCTCGTGCTGGCGACGCTGCTGTCGGGCTTCGCCATCATCAACGGCACGTCGAACGCGCTGGTCACGTACTTCCTGGTCAACGACCTGTACGGCAAGGCGTACGCGCGGCGGAACCTGCACCCGGTCAACCTGTCCCGGAGCATGGAGGACTCGATCACCATCACCGAGGTGCTCATGCCGTGGACCGTCTCGGGGGTGTTCTTCGCGACGACGCTCGGCGTGGGGAACTTCGAGTTCCTGCCGTGGGCGGTCTTCTGCTGGACCGGCTTCCTCTTCTCCGCCCTGCTGGCGTTCCTCGCGCCCGTCACCCGCGGCTTCGGGATCCGCGCCCTCGACCCCGGCGCCCGCCCGGCGCGCACCGAGGTCGCGGCCTGACCGACCCCCCCTGCGCCAGGCCGGCGACGGGCGCGGGACCGTGCGCGGCGCGGCGCGGGGGACCGGGCCGTCCCCGGCCGTGCGCCGGCCGATGCCCGGCCGTCCGCCGGCCGCGCGACGGACCGGGAGACGCGAACCTCTTGACGCCCGGGACGGCATGCTGTTGCATGTTGATACGATTCAATCCAGCCGACGGAGAGCCCGATGGAGGGCTCCCGATGGACCCCGACGACGGGGCAGTCCCCCGTGGAGGAGGCGCGACGATGCGCATCGAACGGCTCGTGGCCGAGTACGACGCACCCGACCTGGGCCTCGGCGTGGCCGCGCCCCGGCTCTCGTGGAGCCGCAGCGGAGGTGCCCAGGAGCAGTCGGCCTACGAGCTGCGGCTGCGCGACGCCGACGGCGGTGTCGACGTCGCGGCCGGGACCGGCCACCAGCAGGTGCTGGTGGCGTGGCCGTTCCGGGACCTGCGCTCGCGCGAGCGGGTCGAGGTCGAGGTCCGGGTGCAGGCCGGCGGCGAGTGGTCGGGCTGGAGCGCGCCGCTGGTCGTCGAGACCGGCCTCCTCGAGGCCGGCGACGTCCGGGCGCGGATGATCAGCCCGCGCGACGTCGGCGGCCTCGACGACGGCGCGGTCGTGCTGGCACGCGACCTGGAGCTGGCCGGGACGGTGGCCGCCGCGCGCCTCTACATCACGGCGCACGGCGTCTACGACGCCTGGATCGGCGGCCACCGCGTCGGCGACCACCAGCTCGCGCCGGGCTGGACGTCGTACGACGCCCGGCTGCGCTACCAGACGTTCGACGTCACCGAGCACCTGCGGGAGCACGCGGCGGCCGGCGGGACGGAGATCGCGGTCGGGCTCGGCAACGGCTGGTACCGCGGGCAGCTGACGTGGAACCTGTCCCGGGACACCTACGGCGACCGGCTGGGCCTGCTCGCCCAGCTCGAGATCACCTACGACGACGGCCGCACGCAGACCGTCGTCACCGACGAGTCGTGGCGCGCCGGGCCCACCGGCGTCCTCGCCGACGACCTGTACGACGGGCAGGCGACCGACCTGCGCGTCCCCCTCGCCCCCGAGGCGCCGGCGGACGGGCCGGTCGACGTCGTCGACACCGACCTCGGCCGGCTCGTGGCACCCATGGGGCCGCCGGTCCGCGAGGTCGGCACCGTCCCCGCCGTCGAGGTGCTGGCGGCGCCGAGCGGCGCCCAGCTCGTCGACTTCGGCCAGAACCTCGTCGGGTGGGTGCGGCTGCGCGTGACGGGGGAGCCGGGGCAGGAGGTCACCGTCCGGCACGCGGAGGTGCTGGAGCACGGGGAGCTCGGCGTGCGCCCCCTGCGCGACGCGAAGGCGACCGACACGTACGTGCTCGCCGGCGGCGAGCAGGTGCTCGAGCCGCGGTACACCTTCCACGGCTTCCGGTACGCGGAGGTCACGGGCGCGCAGGTGACGGCCGCCGACGCCGAGGGCGTCGTCGTCAGCTCCGACCTGCGCCGCACCGGCTGGTTCGAGTGCTCCGAGCCGGACGTGAACCGTCTCCACGAGAACGTCGTGTGGGGCATGCGAGGGAACTTCGTCGACGTGCCCACCGACTGCCCGCAGCGCGACGAGCGGCTGGGCTGGACCGGCGACATCAACGTCTTCGCGCCGACGGCCGGCTTCCTCTTCGACGTCGGCGGGTTCCTGGGCTCGTGGCTGCAGGACCTCGCTGCCGACCAGCACGCCGACGGCGGCGTGCCCATGGTCGTGCCGGACGTCGTGCACGAGAACGTCGGCGGGCCGCGGCCCGGGGACGACGGCCAGACCCCGGGCGCGGGCTGGGCCGACGCGGCCGTGCACGTGCCGTGGACCCTCTACGAGCGCTACGGCGACGTCGGGGTGCTGGAACGGCAGTACGACTCGATGCGGGCCTGGGTCGACAAGCAGCGCGCCCTGGCCGGCGAGTCCCTGCTGTGGGACACGGGCTTCCAGTTCGGCGACTGGCTGGACCCGGACGCGCCGCCTCACGACGCGGCCGCCGCGAAGGCCGACCCGGCCGTCGTCGCCACGGCCTACTTCGCCCGCAGCGCCCGCCTGCTGTCCCGCACGGCGGAGCTGCTGGGCCGGGACGCCGACGCCGCCGCCTACGGGCGCCTGTCCGACGACGTCGCGGCCGCCTTCCGCGAGGCCTACGTCGACGAGGGCGGCATCGTGCGCAGCGACTGCCAGACCGTCTACGCGCTGGCGATCGTCTGGGACCTGCTGGCGACGGACGCGCAGCGGCACGGCGCGGGCCAGCGCCTGGCCGCGCTGGTGCGGGAGGCCGACTTCCACGTCAGCACCGGGTTCCTCGGCACCCCGCTGATCCTGGACGCGCTGTGCGACGCGGGGTACCCGGAGCTGGCGCACGCGATGCTGCTGACCCGCACGAACCCGTCGTGGCTGTACCCGGTGAGCATGGGCGCCACCACGGTCTGGGAGCGGTGGGACTCGATGCTGCCGGACGGGTCGATCAACCCGGGCGAGATGACGTCGTTCAACCACTACGCCTACGGCGCCGTCGCCGACTGGCTGCACCGGCGGGTGGCCGGGCTCGCGCCCGCCGCGCCCGGCTACCGCGAGATCTCGGTCCGCCCGCTCGTGACCGGGCAGCTGCAGCACGCCACCGCCGGCTACGACAGCCCGTACGGGCGCATCGACGTGTCGTGGCGCCTCGACGGCGAGCGGTTCGAGCTCGACCTGCGCGTCCCGCCGGGCGTCGTGGCCCACCTCGACCTGCCGCTGGACGAGCCGGCGCGGACCGTCGGCGCGGGCGAGCACCACGTGTCCGGCGACTGGGTCCCGGTCGGCCGCCCGCTGCCCGTCGGCTGACGCGGGGGCGCGCGGCTCCCCGGTCCGGGGCGACCCGCGATGACAGCGTTGTCGGGCGGCGGGCCCGCGCGCGACGCCATGCCTGAACTACCCGCCCGGGCCGCCGGCCCGGGCGGGGCGTACTTCTCGACGATGAGAGGACTGACCATGAGATGGCTCAGGAAGTGTCGCGGTATCGGGTCCGCGGCCGTGGTGGTGACGCTCGCCTCGGTGGCGCTCGCGGGCTGCGCGGGCGACGAGCCGGAGGCCGCCGCCGCGCAGAGCGGTGAGCGGACGCTGACGCTCGGGGTCTCGGGGGAGCCGCAGTCCTTCGACCCCGCCCTGCAGCAGAGCGGCGGCGACCAGCGGTGGCGCTGGCAGGCGACCTTCGACTCGTTGCTGCACTGCGAGGAGGACGGCTCCGTCGTGCCCAACGCGGCCGAGTCGTACACGCTCAGCAAGGACGCCCGGACGCTCACCATGAAGCTCCGCGAGGGCATGACGTTCTCGGACGGCTCCCCGGTGGACGCGGCGGCCGCGAAGGCCACCATCGAGCACATGAAGGTGGGCGGCGGCAGCGACGCCGGCCGCGTCGCCGACGTGACCGTCGAGACGCCCGACGACCTCACCGTCGTCCTCGAGGCGCCCCGGCCCACGGGCCAGCTGCCCACCTTCATGTGCCTCGCGCCGGGGGCGATCGCCCAGCCGGAGCAGATCGAGAGCGGCGCGGTCGCCTCCAACCCCGTCAGCTCCGGCCCCTACGTGCTCGACGTCGCCGGGTCGACGTCCGGGTCCGTCTACCGGTTCGAGAAGCGCGACGACTACTGGAACGCCGACGCGTACGCCTACGACGTCATCACGTTCGTCACCATGTCCGAGGCGACGGCGCGGCTCAACGCGCTGATGTCGGGCGAGATCGACGGCGCCACCATCAACTATGACCAGGCGGGCGAGGCGGAGAGCGCCGGCCTGCACGTGCTCTCCGCGCCCGGCACCTGGACGGGGCTGTACCTCAACGACCGCGCCGGCGAGAGGGTCCCCGCGCTCGGCGACGTCCGGGTGCGGCGGGCGATCAACATGGTGTTCGACCGCCAGGCGGTCGCCGACCACATCATGGGCGGCGAGGCCACCCCGACGACGCAGATCTTCAACCCGTCGTCGGCCGCGTTCGACCCCGAGCTGGACGAGCGCTACCCCTACGACATCGAGGCGGCCCGGAAGCTGATGAAGGAGGCCGGCTATTCCGGCGGCTTCGAGGTCGAGGTGCCCACGCAGGGCGAGAACCCGATCTACGCCCCGATGGTGGCCCAGCAGCTCGGGCTGCTGAACATCAGGGTCAAGGAGGTCCCGCTCACCGGGCCGACCGCCATCACGGACATCCTCGGCGGCCGCTTCTCGATCATGGACGCCCGGATGAGCACGTCCGCCTCGTCGCTTTTCAGCATCGTCGAGGCGCTCGAGCCCGGCTCCATCTGGAACGTCATGCAGACCGAGGACCCGAAGCTCCAGCACCTGCTCGACGAGGCGCAGGTCGCGCGCGGCGAGCGGGCGGACGAGGTGTACCGCGAGATCAACGAGTACGTCGTCGACCAGGCGTGGTTCGCCCCGTGGGTCGCGGAGAACACCTTCTTCGCGGTCCGTGACGCGGAGATGCTGCCGGCGATGTCGGACCCGTTCAAGTTCAACCCGTACCTGCGGGACTTCAAGTGATCGTCCGCACAGGCCACACAAGGAGGTGGGGCATCTCATGATCGGATTCACGCTGCGCCGGCTCGCCTCGGCGCTCCTGCTCGTCGTCGTCGTCACCTGCGCGACGTTCCTGCTGATCTTCAGCGACGGCACCACGATCGCGCGCGCCACGCTCGGCGAGAGCGCGACCCAGGAGGCCGTCGAGGCCAAGGCCGTCCAGCTCGGCCTGGACCAGCCCGTCGTCACGCAGTACCTGGACTGGGTCCAGGGCGTCCTGCACGGCAGCCTCGGCAACAGCTACTTCACGGGCGAGCCCGTGACGGCGATGCTCCTCACGAGGCTGCCCGTCACGCTCTCCCTGACCGTCATCGTCGTGCTGCTCACGGCGCTGATCAGCGTGCTGGTCGGCACGCTCGCCGCCGTGCGCGGCGGCTGGCTCGACCGTGCCCTGCAGCTCCTCGCGGTCGCGGGTGCCGCGGTCCCCGGGTTCATCGTCGCGATCGTCCTCGTGCTGACGGTCGCCGTCGGCTGGGGCGTCCTGCCTGCGACCGGCTACGTGCCTCTCACCACCGACCCCGGCGGGTGGGCACGGTCGCTCGTGCTCCCCGTGCTCGCGATCCTCGTCGGCTCCGTGGGCGGGGCGGCGCAGCAGTTCCGCGGCGCGATCTCCGACGTCCTCCAGCAGGACTTCGTGCGCACCCTGCGCTCGCGCGGGATCGGCGAGCTCCCCATCGTCGCGCGGCACGTGCTGCGCGGCGCCGCCGCGCCCGGCCTGACGATCCTCAGCCTGCAGACGATCGGCATGCTCGGCGGCGTCGTCCTCATCGAGCAGGTGTTCGCGCTCCCCGGGGTGGGCAACCTCGCGCTCGAGACGACCATGCGCTCCGACGTCCCCGTCGTCATGGGGTGCGTCGTCTTCACCGTCCTCGTCGTCGTGGTCGTGAACCTCCTGGCGGACGTCGTCGGTGCCTGGATCAACCCGAAGGTGAGGCTCGCATGAGCACGGTGCACACCCCCCAGGCCGTCCTCGACGCCCGCGACGCCCGCCCCGAGGCCGGGGCGGCGCCGGGGCCGCGCGACGACGGGCGCGGTGACGACGGGGCGCTGCGACGCCTCCTGCACGACCCGCTCGCCGTCGGCGCGATGGCGTACATCGCCCTCGTGGTCGTGGTGGGCGTGTTCGCGCCGCTGATCGCGCCGAGCTCGCCGAGCTTCGTCGACCTCTCCCAGGCGAACACCGCCCCGTTCAGCGGCGGGGACTTCCTGCTCGGCGGCGACTCCTCCGGCCGGGACGTCTTCTCCCGCCTGCTCTGGGCCACCCGCGGCACGCTCGTCGCGTGCGTCATCGTCCTCGTCGTCTCCACCGTGATCGGGGTGGTGGGCGGGCTGCTCGCCGGCTACTTCCGCGGCCGCACCGAGGTGGTCGCGAGCTGGGTCGCGGACGCGATCATGGCCCTGCCCGGCATCGTGCTCCTCATCGCGCTCTACACGGTCATCGGGCCGTCGATCCCGACGGCGATGGCCGTCTTCGGGGTGCTCATCGCCCCCGCGAACTACCGCCTCGTGCGAGCGGTCGTGGGCCAGGTGCGCAGCGAGCTGTACATCGACGCCGCCAAGGTCTCGGGGCTGTCCGACCTGCGCATCGTCTTCCGGCACGTGCTGACGGCGGTGCGCGCGCCGATCCTCATCCAGAGCGGGTACGTGCTGGCCGCCGGCATCGGCATCCAGGCGGGCCTGGAGTTCCTCGGCCTGGGCAACCCGAGCGTCCCGTCGTGGGGCGGCGTCCTCGAGCAGGCGTTCTCCGCGATCTACCTCAACCCGCAGGGGGTCGTCGCCCCGGCGGTCGTCGTGAGCCTCACGACGCTGGCGTTCGTGCTGATGGGCAACGCGCTGCGCGACGCGCTGCAGAGCACGGGCCGGAGCCGCCCGGTCGACGCCGACCGGGTCGCCGAGGCGCGCGCCGCCCGCGTGGCGCCGGCGGCCGACCCGGAGCCCGACGCGCTCGTGGCCGTGCGGTCGCTCAGCCTCGGCTACCCCGACGGCGAGGGCGGCGTGCGCTCGGTCGTCGACGGCGTCGACCTCGTCGTCCACCGCGGCGAGATCCACGGCCTGGTGGGGGAGTCCGGCTCGGGCAAGTCGCAGACGGCGTTCGCGATGCTGGGGCTGCTCCCCAAGGACGCCGTGGTGCTCGGCGGGGCGGTGCTGTTCGACGGCGCCGACCTCCTCGGCGACGCCGGCGCGATGCGCCGCGCGCGCGGCACCCGGATCGCCTACGTGCCGCAGGAGCCGATGAGCAACCTCGACCCGACGATCACCATCGGGCGCCAGCTCACCCTCGGGCTCCGGGCGGCCCGCCCGATGCCCAAGGCCGCGGCGCGCACGCACCTGCTCGGCCTGCTGGCGCGCGTCGGCATCGCGGACCCGGAGGCGGTCTTCGACCTGTACCCGCACCAGATCTCCGGCGGCATGGCGCAGCGCGTCCTCATCACGGGGGCGATCGCCGGCGACCCGGACCTCATCGTCGCCGACGAGCCGACCACCGCGCTCGACGTCACCGTGCAGGCCGACGTGCTGGCGCTCCTGCGCGAGCTGCGGGACGAGCGCGGGCTCGGGATGGTCCTCGTCACCCACGACCTGGGCGTCGTGGCGGACATCTGCGACTCGGTGAGCGTCATGCGCGACGGGTCGATCGTCGAGCACCAGGAGGTCAGGTCCTTGTTCGCCGCACCCGAGCACCCGTACACGCGGGAGCTGCTCTCCTCCACCCTCGACCCCGAGGAGGCGTGATGAACCACGCGAGCGCACTGCTGTCCGTGGAGCACCTGGTCGTCGAGTACCGGTCCGGGCGCCTGCGGGGCCCGAAGCGGGTCATCGACGACGTGAGCCTGACGATCGGGGCGGGCGAGACGCTCGGCCTCGTCGGGGAGTCCGGGTCCGGCAAGACGACGATCGGCCGGGCGATCCTCGGGCTCGCGCCCGTGACGTCCGGGCGGGTCGTCCTCGACGGCACCGACATCAGCCGGCTCGGCCGCCGTGAGCGGCGCGACCGGGCGCAGGGGGTCCAGGCGATCTTCCAGGACCCGTACTCCTCCCTGAACCCGTCGATGTCGATCGCGGAGATCCTCGTGGAGCCGATCCGCGAGGGCACGCAGGCGGAGAAGCGCCGGCGGGTGCACGAGCTGCTCGACGCCGTGCGGCTGCCGTCCGACGCGGGCCGTCGTCAGGCTCGCGAGTTCTCCGGCGGCCAGCGCCAGCGGATCGCCATCGCCCGCGCCCTGGCCCTGCACCCGCGGCTCATCGTCTGCGACGAGCCGACGAGCGCGCTCGACATGAGCACGCAGACGCGGGTGCTGGAGCTGCTGCGCGAGATCCAGCAGCGCACGGCCGTGTCCTACCTGTTCATCAGTCACGACCTGGGCGTCGTGCGGGCGATGAGCGACCGGACCGCGGTGCTGCTGGGCGGCCGGGTGGTGGAGGAGGGGACGGCCGACCAGGTCGCCGGCGACCCGCGGCACCCGTACAGCAAGCGGCTGCAGATGGCGACGCCCGTCGCCGACCCCGTGCTGCAGGCGCAGCGCCGCCAGGAGCGCCAGGCGCTGCTGCGCGAGCAGGCCGCGGCGGGGGTGGCCTGATGGACCCGCAGCTCGTCGACCTGTTCGAGAACCCGCCACGCCACCACGGCCCCGTGCCGCTGTGGTGGTGGAGCGGGGCGCCCGTCACGCGCGAGCGCGTGCGGTGGCAGCTGGAGAGGTTCGTCGCCGGGGGGATCCACGACCTCGTGCTCATGAACCTGGCGCCCAAGGGGCCGACGTACGGCGCCCCGCCGGACGACCCGCCGTGGTTCAGCGAGCCCTGGTGGGACCTGGTCGGGTACGCGTGCGACGTCGCGGCGGAGCTCGGGGTGCACCTCTGGCTCTACGACCAGATCGGGTTCTCCGGCGCGAACGTGCAGGGCGCGATCGTGGCCGCCCACCCCGAGGCGGCCGGCCGGGTGCTGCGGCACCGGTCCGCGGCCGTCGACGACGACGGCCGCGTGCCCGTGGGCGACCGCGACCACCTCCTCGGCGTCTACGCCGGGCGGGACGGCGCCCACGGGTGGCGCCGCCTCCCGGTGCGCGACGGGCGCGTCGACGCGCGTGCGGGGACGGAGGTGCGGGTGGTGTGCTGGCAGGAGACCGCCTTCGACTATCTGTCCCCGGAGGCCTGCGCCCGGCTGATCGACGCCGTCCACGGCGAGTTCGACCGCCGCCTCCCCGAGCACCTGGGCTCCGTCATCGCCGGCAGCTTCCAGGACGAGCTCCCGGCCATGCCGACCTGGTCCGCCCGGTTCGCCGACGAGTTCGCGCGCCGCCGCGGCTACGACCTGCTGGACCACCTCCCGTCGCTGTGGGAACGCGGGGGCGCGGCCGACGACGAGGTGCGCGCGGACTACCACCTCGTGCGCACCCAGCTCGCCGAGGAGGCGTTCTTCCGCCCGCTCGGCGAGTGGCACGAGCGGCGCGGCATGCTCGTCGGCGCCGACCAGACGAACCCGGCGCGGGCGGGCTGGCCGACGCAGAGCTCGCAGCTCTACGGCGACTACTTCGCCACCCACCGGTGGATCAACGCCGTCGGCAGCGACCACGAGGGCGACGCGCGCGTGCACTCGTCGATGGCCGACCTGTACGGCCACCCGCGGGTGTGGATCGAGTCGTTCCACTCCAGCGGGTGGGGCGGCACCCTGGAGGACACCTGGGACTGGCTGCTGCCGTTCTTCCGCAGCGGCGCGGACCTGTACAACCCGCACGCCGTCTACTACGACACCCGGGCCGGCTGGTTCGAGTGGGCCCCGCCGGGGACCGACTTCCGGCAGCCGTACTACGCCGCCTACCCGAGCTTCGCCCGCGCGGTGGCGCGCACCTCGGCGCTGCTGACCTGGGGCGACCACGTCGTCGACGTCGGCCTGCTCTACCCGGCCGCGACCGGGCACGCCGAGCTGACGCCGGACGGGCCGATCGACTACTTCGGCGACGGGCAGGTGGGCGCGTCGCACGAGCGCGCCGACCGGGCGCAGGCCACCTACCTGGCGCTCGCCGGGACGAACAACTGGTTCCGCCACGCGCCGGGGGCGTTCGACGTCGCCGGCGTCGACTTCGACGTGGTCGACGAGGACTCGGTCCGCCGGGGCGTCGCCGACGACGGGGCCCTGCGCGTCGAGGCGCTGCGGCTGCGCACCGTCGTGCTCCCCGCCGTCACGCACCTGCAGCCCGGCACCGCCGAGCAGCTCGTGCGCCTGCTCGACGCCGGCGGGCGCGTCGTGGTCGTGGGCGCGGACCCGGAGCACGTGACGGGGCGCGTGACGGGGCGCGCCGTGCCGGAGTCGTCGCGGGCGGCGCTGGCCGCGCTCACCGCGCACCCGCGGCTCGTGCGCGTGGGCTCGCCCGAGGAGGCCGTGTCCGTGGTCGCCGACGGCGGGACCCCGGCGTGGGCGCCGCAGGGACTGCGCGCCCGCCGGTCCGGGGACGTCACTGTGGCGTTCCTGCCGGCGGCGGCCCCGAACGCCACCGCCTTCCCGCTGCGTCGCGACCCGGGCTCGCTGCACTGGGACGACATCGACTTCGACCCCGCCCGCTACGCCGCCGCCACCCGGGTCGAGGTGGACGGGCCCGTGGCGTGGGCCGAGGTGTGGAACCCGGCGACGGGCCACCGCGCCGAGGCGACCGTCACGACGGGGCCGGCGGGGAGCACGATCGACGTCGACCTCGCCGGCGCGCCGGCGGTGTTCGTCGTCTGGGGCGAGGGCGAGCCCGCGCGCGCGGCCGTCGCCGCTCCCGTCGCTCGATCCGGCGCGGCACCCGCGGCGCCGGACGACGCGACCGAGGAGGTCCTCGACGACGGCTGGACCCACGAGCTGGTGCCCACCCTCGACAACACGTGGGGGGACATCGCGCTGCCCGCGGGCGCCGACGTGCCGCTGGAGGTCTGGCGGATGCGCTGGCGCGACGGGGACGCCGAGCCGGTGGACGTGCGTGCGACCTTCGGCCAGCAGGTGCTGGTGCACGGCCCCGCGACCGCGCCGCCGTCGCCGCTCGGTCCGAAGGAGGCCGAGCGGGTGCACGGCGGCGCCGACCTCGCCGGCCCGGACTGGCAGGTCCACCGGTTCTCGCGGTCGCGCGGCCTCGACACCGACGACGGCCACCGGTACGAGCCGAAGGGGTTCGTCCCGGAGGAGTTCCTGGTGCTCCCGGCCCCCGGCGACGGCGAGCACGTCACGGTGCGCACCGTGCTGCGGGTGCCGGAGGCCGGCGCGTACGACCTCACCGTGGCGGCGCCGGGCGCGAAGCGGGTCCGGGTCGACGGGGTCGAGGTGCACGACGACGGCGGGTCCGACGGGCTGTTCGCGACGACCGTCCCCGTGCGGCTCGCGGGCCGCACCGCCGTGCTGGAGTACACCGTCGGCGCGAGCGAGCTCCCCGCGTCGGTGCACGGCGACCGGCCGCGCACGATGGGCTCGTGGTTCATGCTCGAGCGCGCGGGGGAGCACGTCGCGCGGCCCGAGTTCGTCGCGCCCGCCGCCGTGACGGGCGGCGAGGGCGACCTGCGCACCCGCTTCACCACCGCCGCCGACGCCGAGCGCCTCGTGGTCGTCGTCGGCTCGACCAGCGCGGCGCGGGTCGAGCTGGACGGCCGCCCGGTGGGGCGCCAGGAGAAGGTGCAGTACTACGAGTCGGACGCCGGCGACCGGCCGATGTTCTTCACGCACCGGCTCGACGGCGTCCCCGCCGGCGAGCACGAGCTGCGGGTCGTGGCCGAGACCGCCGACCCCGGGCACGCCGTCTCGGTGGACGCCGTCGTCGACGGGCCGGCGGGCCGGCAGGCCGTGGTGAGCGGCCCCGCCTGGACGACCGGCACCACCGGCGAGCGGGTGCGCGTGGTGCGCGGGCTGGGCGCGGGGCTGACCCACACCCACGTCGCCCGTCGCCCGCACCCGCTGCCGGGCACGTCGTGGCTGGCGGGGGAGCCCGAGCTCGGGGCCCCGGCGGTCGCGTTCGAGGCGGCCCGGTCCGCGGCACCCCGCGGCCAGGAGTTCGAGGTCCTGCTGCCGGCGGGCACCCGCGAGGTGGACCTGCCGGTGCCGGCGTCGTCGGTGCGGCTCGGCGGGCAGGTCGTGACCCCGGAGGCCGGGACGCTGGTGCTGGAGCGGCCCCTGGAGCGGCCCACGGAGCTGGTCGTGCAGGTCGGGCCGCGGGCGTTCTCGGTCGGGGGTGCGGCCTGGTCCGGCCCGGTCGTGGTGCGGACGGAGGCCTTCGGCGGGCCGTTCGGCGACTGGCGGGAGCTGGGGCTCGGCGCGTGGAGCGGTGCGGTGCGCTCGACCCGGCGGCTCGCCGCCCGGGACGGGGAGCGGCTGACGCTGGACCTCGGCCGGGTGCGCGGGGCGGTCGTGGTGGCGGTGGACGGCGAGGTCCGGGACACCGTCTTCTGCAGCCCGTTCGCCGTCGACCTCGGGCCGCTCGCGCCGGGGGAGCACGAGGTGGCCGTGACCGTCTACGGCACCCTCGCGCCCCGGCTCGACTCCGTCAGCCCGACGGCGTTCCTGCGCCCGTCCCAGCTCCTGACGGGCGTGCTCGGACCGGTCCGGCTGCGCCGGCACCGCGCCGGCTCCGACACCAGCACCGACATTTCTCGAGCAGAAGGGGACCGATGATGACCGACCTGCACCCTGCGCCGCAGGACCTCCTGCCCCGCACCGTCCGCCGCCGGGTGAAGATCGGCCTGGTGGCCGGCGGCCTCGGGACCTACTGGCCGCAGTTCCCGGGTCTGCTGCCGCGGCTGCAGGAGTCGGCGCGGTACGTCTCCGAGCGCTTCCGTGGGATGGACGCCGAGGTGACGGACGTCGGGTTCGTCTCCGACGCCCAGGAGGGCGCGGCGGCGGCCGAGCGGCTGCGGCAGGCCGACTGCGACGTCATCGTGCTGTTCCTGGCGACCTACCTGACGTCCTCGATGGTGCTGCCGATCGCGCAGCGGTCCGGGGCGCCGGTGCTGGTGGTCGACCTGCAGCCCACCGCGCGGATGAACCACGCCGAGACCGACACGGGCGACTGGCTCGCCTACTGCGGGCAGTGCCCGGTGCCGGAGCTGGGGAACGTCTTCCGGCGCGCCGGGATCCCGTTCCGCTCCGTCTCGGGCTGGCTGGAGCAGGACGCCGCGTGGCGCCGCATCGAGCGGTGGGTCGCCGGGGCGCGGGTGCGCGGCGCGCTGCGGCACGCCCGGCACGGGCTCATGGGCCACCTGTACCCGGGCATGCTCGACGTCTCGACCGACCTCACGCTGCTCCCGGCCACCTTCGGGTCGCACGTGGAGGTGCTGGAGCTCGACGACCTGCGGTCCCGCGTCGAGCAGGTGACGGACGAGGAGGTGCGGGAGCGGACGGCCCTCGCCCGCGAGATCTTCCACGTGGACGGCTCGGTGGCGGAGGACGACTTCGCGTGGGGCGCCCGGGTCTCGGTCGGCCTCGACCGGCTCGTGGACGACTTCGGGCTCGACACGCTCGCCTACTACCACCGCGGCCTCGACGGCGAGCTGCACGAGCGGCTGGCGGCGGGGATGATCCTCGGCGCCACGCTCCTCACCGGCCGGGGCGTCCCGACCACCGGGGAGTACGAGCTGCGCACCACGGTGGCACAGCTCGTCACCGACGTCGCCGGGGCGGGCGGCTCCTTCTGCGAGATCCAGGCGCTGAACTTCGACGACGACGTGGTCGAGATGGGTCACGACGGGCCGGCGCACCTCGGGAACTCCGCCGGCCGGCCGCTGCTGCGCGGCCTCGGCGTCTACCACGGCAAGCGCGGCTGGGGCGTGTCGGTGGAGCTCGACGTGCGGCCCGGGCCCGTCACGCTGCTCGGCGTGGGGCAGGACGCCGACGGCGGCCTGTCGTTCGTCGTCTCCGAGGGCGCCGTCGTGCCGGGGCCGCTGCTCGAGATCGGGAACACGACGAGCCGGGTCGACTTCGGCCGCGACCCGGGCGAGTGGGTCGACGCGTGGTCGGCGACCGGGGTCGGTCACCACTGGTCCCTCGCGCTCGGCCATCGCGCGGGCGACCTGCGCGCGGCCGCCGACCTGCTGGGGGTGCCGTTCCGCACGGTGTGACGCCGCGCCCGGCTGCGTACGGTCGTACGCAGCCGGGCTACCATCGCCCGCATGACGACCGACCACTTCGCCGGCGACCTGCGCACGAACCACGAGCGCATGCTCGCGGGCGACCTGTACATCGCCGACGACCCCGAGATCGAGCGGCGGGCCCGGCGGGCGATGCGCCTGCAGGGCGAGTACGCCCGCACCGCCCCGCTCGACCCCGAGAAGGCCGGGGCGGTGCTCGCCGACCTGCTGGGCACGCTGGGGGAGGGCGCCGTCGTCCGCGCGCCGCTGTACGTGGACTACGGGGAGAACCTCCACGTCGGCGCCCGCACGTTCGTCAACTACCACCTCACCGCGCTGGACGTCGCGCCCATCACGATCGGCGAGGACTGCCAGATCGGCCCGAACGTCCAGCTCCTCACGCCGACGCACCCCGTCGAGCCCGGCCCGCGCCGGGACAAGCTGGAGGCCGCGCTGCCCATCACGCTGGGCGACAACGTCTGGCTGGGCGGCGGGGTGATCGTCTGCCCGGGCGTCACCATCGGGGACAACACGGTGATCGGGGCGGGCGCGGTCGTGACGCGGGACGTCCCGGCGAACGTCGTGGCGGTCGGCAACCCCGCCCGCGTGGTCAGGTCGATCGGCGACGACGCCGGGCGCGCGGAGGCCGGGGGGACCGATGGCTGACGGGCCCGCGCCGCGCCGCCGCACGCGCCGCACCGACCCCGGCCGGCGCGACCGGATCATCGACGCCTGCCTCGACGTCGTCGTCGCGAACGGGGTGAGCGGCACCTCGCACCGCCGCGTCGCCGAGGCGGCGGACGTGCCCCTGGGTTCCATGACCTACCACTTCACCGGGATGGACGAGCTGCTGCGGGAGGCGTTCACGCGCTACGCGCGCACGGTGAGCGACCGGTTCGAGCGGCGGATGTCCGAGGCGGCGGACGTCGGCGAGGCGCGGCGGGCGGTCGTCGCGATGATCACGTCGGACGTCGTGACGAGCCGGCGCGACCTCGTCCTCACCCACGAGCTGTACACGCTGGCCGCGCGCGAGCCCGCGTTCCGCGACATCACCAACGCGTGGATGGCGCGCTCCCGCCACGCGCTGGAGCGGCACTTCGACCCGACGACGGCCCGCCTGGTGGACGCGCTCATCGAGGGGCTCACCATCCACCGGGCCCTGGACACGCCGCAGGACCCGCCGGGCGGCGGCGCGGGGTACGACACGGCGCTCGTCGTCGACGCCGTCGAGCGCGTCACGGCCGACCCGGGCTGACGCCCGGCAGGGTGCCTCGCCCTCGGGCGCGCCCGGCCGGAATGCGGTCGAATCGTTACGACGCAGTGTGTACGCTCGTCCGCATGCCCGAACAGCTCCGCAGCCGCCTGTCGCTCTTCGCCCTCACGCTGCTGGTCGGCCTGGGGATGTCGTCCTGGGTGACCCGCACGCCGGCCGTGCGCGACGCCGTGGACGCGTCGACGGCGGGCATGGGCATGGTCCTGTTCGGGCTGTCCGTCGGGTCGATGGCGGGCGTGATGTCCGCGGGGCCCCTCGTGCGGCGCCACGGCGCGCGGCCCGTCGTCGTCGTCGGCACGCTGCTGATCGTCGCCGGCGTCGTCGTGGTCGGCCTGGCCGCGGGGGTCGGGCTCGCCGCCGCGGTGTTCGCCGGCCTGCTCCTCTTCGGCGTGGGCGGCGGCCTGGGCGAGATCGGGCTCAACATCGAGGGCGCGGCCCTCGAGTCCCGCACCGGCCGCCCGGTGCTGCCCGCGCTGCACGGCAGCTTCAGCCTCGGCACGGTGATCGGTGCCCTCGTGGGGATCGCGCTCACCGCCGCCGACTTCCCGGTGGTGTGGCACCTGCTCGCGATGGCGGTCGTCATGGCGGCGCTCGCGGCCTGGGCGCTGCCAGGGCTCCCCGCCGGCACCGGGCGACAGGCCCGGGTGGCGCCCGCCGCCGCCGGCGCGGTCGGGCACCGGCCGAGCGTGTGGCGCCACCCCCGCCTGCTGCTCATCGGCGTCGTCGTGCTGGCGATGGCGTTCGCCGAGGGCGCCGCCAACGACTGGCTGCCGCTGCTCATGGTGGACGGGCACGGGATGTCCGCCACCCACGGGTCGCTGGTCTACGCCGGGTTCGCCGCGGCGATGACGGTGGGCCGGTTCTCCGGCGGGCCGGTCGTCGCGCGGTTCGGCCGCGCCGCGGTGCTGTCGGTGAGCGCCGTGTGCGCGATCGTCGGCGTCCTGGCCGTGGTGTTCGCGTCCGGCCCGGTCGTGGCGGGGGCCGCCGTCGTCCTGTGGGGCCTGGGCGCCTCGCTCGGCTTCCCGGTCGCGATCTCCGCGGCCGGCGACGACCCGGAGCGCGGCGACGAGCGCGTCAGCGCCGTCGCCACCAGCGGCTACCTCGCGTTCCTCGTCGGCCCGCCGCTGCTCGGGTTCCTGGGCGAGCACCTCGGGCTGCGGCCCGCCATGCTCGTCGTCGTCGCGCTGCTCGTCGTGGCGGCGTTCGCCGCGCGGGCCGCGTCGCCGCGACCGGCCGCGCCGGCTGACGACGACGTCGCCGCGGGCGCCGGGGCCGACGCCGGCCGGTAGGCGCCGGCCCGGGCCGTCAGGCGCGCAGCGCGGCCCGCTCGCCATCGCTGCGCAGGATGCAGAACTCGTTGCCCTCGGGGTCGGCCAGCACCACCCACCCGCCGGTGCCGTCGGGGCTCCGCCGGTCGGCGACCTGCGTCGCGCCGAGGGCCAGCAGCCGCTCGACCTCCTCGGCCTGCGTCCGGTCCGTGGGCCGCAGGTCGAGGTGCACGCGGTTCTTCAGCTCCTTGGGCTCGGGCACCTCGATGAACAACAGGTGCCCGTGGCTCTCGGCCGGGGCCTCGTGGCCGGCCGGGGGCACGATCATGCACTCCTCGTCGCCCGGCTCGTCGGGCTCGCCCGGCACTCCGGTGTAGCCGAGCACGGCGGCCCAGAACTGGGACTGCGCGTAGGCGTCGCGGGCGTCGAACGAGGTGTGCGAGATGCGTGAGGTCATGCAGGCATCTGAGCACGTCGTGGTGGGCGTGCCCACGCTATTTTCCGCGGCGTCCGGCCGTAGGGTCGGTGCTGCCGCACCCGTCCCTGAGCCCCGGAGGTCCTGCATGGTCGCGCACGACGCGCGGATCGCGCCCTGAACGCCGACGTCACCGCGACCGTCGGCTCCGTCGTGACGTCCGCCGTGGTGTGCGGCCTGTGGGTGGTGTGGCTCCGCGCCTCGCTGCGCGCCGACCGCCGTCGGCTGCGCAACGGCTTCCTGCTGATCGCCGTCCTGTACACGGCGGTGGCGCTGCTGGGGCAGGTCGTCATGCTCACGCCCGGCGGCCCGGCCGTGATGTCGTGGGCCAGCTTCGTGCTGTTCCTCGGCCTGGTCCTGGGGCTGCTCGCCCTGCCGGTCTTCCTCGTGGTCAACGGCCTCACGATGGTGCGCCGCGAGCGGCGCACGCCCGCCAACCTGCTGTCGCTGCTCGCGGGGCTGGCCATGCTGGTCGCGCCCTTCGTCGTGGTGGCGCCGGTCGTGCTGCGCGCGGCGTGGACGTGGGGCCTGGCGGTGGCGGTGCTGATGGGCACGGCCTGGCTCGGGTTCACGTTCCTGGGCTTCGTCGCGCAGACGCTGTTGTACCGCCGCTACGTGGCCGCAGCGCCGGCGAACGGCGTGATCGTGCTGGGGTCCAGGGTGGTGGCCGGGCGGGTCCCGCCGCTGCTCGCGGCCCGGCTCACGACGGCGACGGCGGCCGCCGCGCGCCTGAGCGCCGGCGGCCGGCTGGTCCCGATCGTCCCGTCGGGCGGGCAGGGCCGCGACGAGGACCGCCCCGAGGGCGCCGCCATGGGGGACTGGCTGGTCGAGCACGGGGTGTCGCGCGAGCTGGTGCTGGTGGAGGACCGGGCGCGCACCACGCGGGAGAACCTCACCTACGGCGTGGCGCTGCTCGCGGAGCACGGCGTGCCGGCCCCCTACCTCGTGGCGACGAACAACTACCACGCGCCGCGGGCCGCGCTCGAGGCGATGGACCTGGGCCTCGACGTGCACGCCGTGGGCGCCCCGACGGCGGGCTACTTCTTCCCCAGCGCCTACCTGCGCGAGTTCGTCGCGGTCCTCCGCCGCCGCCCGACGGTGCACGTCGTGGCGGCGGCGGGGATCCTCGTCGCCGCGGTCCTGGCGACGATGCTGGGCGTGGCGGCGATGTAGCGCCCGGCCTCGGCCTCCGCCTCAGCCGACCAGCGCGGGCTCGTCGTCGTGGGCCTCGGCCCGGTCGTCGTCGCCCGTGCGCTGCCGGGGCACGAGCAGCACGATCAGCGCGCCCACCGCCGCCGCGACGGCGCCGACCGCGAAGCAGAGCGTGAACGCGCCCTGGGCGGGGATCTCGGGCGTGCCCGGCGCGAGGACGACGGTCTGGCTGGTGAGGATCATCGCCATGACGGCGCCGGCCACGGTGGTGCCCATCGAGCGCATGAGGCTGTTCAGACCGACGCTCGCCGCCGACTCGGAGGCCGGGACGTTGGTGAGGATGAGCGTGGGCATCGCGGCGTAGCCGATGCCGACACCGGCCGAGGCCACGCACGACGCGACCATGAGCTGCCAGGGAGCGTCGGTCATGAACACCGCGACGACGTAACCGAGCGCGAGCACGCCGGCGCCGACGCAGAGCGTGGTGCGGCCGCCGAGCCGGGTCAGCATGCGCGAGGAGATCGGCGTGAAGAGCATCATCATCAGGCCGCCGGGCGCCATCCACAGGCCGGCCTGCAGGATCGTCTGGCCGAGCCCGTAGCCGGTGGCCTCCGGCATCTGCAGCAGCTGCGGCACGACGATGGACTGCGCCATCATGCCGAAGCCGATCAGCAGGGCGGCGATGTTGGTGAACAGCACCGGCTTGCGGGCGCTGGTGCGCAGGTCGACGAGCGGGTCGGAGTGGCGCAGCTCGTACCAGCCCCACAGGAGCAGGACGACGACGCCGCCCCCGATCGTCGCGAGGGTGCTCGCGGAGGCCCAGCCCCAGTCGTTGCCCTTGGAGACGCCGACCAGCACGCCGACGAGGCCGACGGCGAGGCCGAGGGCGCCCACGGCGTCGAACCGGCCGGGGTGCGCGTCGCGCACGTGCGGCACGACGACGAGGGTCAGGGCGGCCATGACGACGGCGAGGACGGTGGAGACCCAGAACAGGACGTGCCAGTCGTAGTCCTGGGCGATCCAGGCCGCGAGCGGCAGCCCGAGGGCGCCGCCGACGCCGAGCGTGGCGCTGATGCCCGCGACGGCGGTGTTGCGCAGGTGCGCCGGCGCGAGCTCGCGCACCATGCTGATGGCGACCGGGATGTAGCCCATCGCGATGCCCTGCAGGACGCGGCCGACCACGACGGGTCCGACGCTGTCGGAGACCGCGCAGACGAGCGACCCGACCACGAGGACGGCGCCGGAGACGACCATGACCGGCTTCTTGCCGTACATGTCGGCCAGGCGGCCGGTGACGGGCATCGCGACGGCGCCGCCGAGCAGGGTGGCGGTGACTACCCACGAGGCGTTGCTCGCGGAGGTGTGCAGCAGCTCGGGCAGCTCGCTCTGGATCGGGATGACCAGCGACTGCATCAGGGCGGCGCACAGGCTGCTGAAGCCCAGCACGACCATGACGGCCAGGGCGCGGGCGTTCGTCTGCCCGGCGGGTGGGGAGGAGGAGCTCATGAACCTTCGATTCCATGTGTAAGTTACATAACCGAGTGTGTATGCTACCTACACATCAGCGATCCGCCAACACGCCCGGCCACAGGAGGCCCGATGGTGCCCGCCCCCTCGTCCACGGGCGCGTCGTCCGACGCGTCGTCCACGGATGCGTCGTCCGACGCGTCGTCCACGGATGCGCCGCCCACCGGCTCGCGCTCGCGCGACCGGGCCCTTGCGTCGCTGCTCTACCGCCTCGACCTGCACCGGCGCCTCGCCGAGCAGCGCAGCCCGCTCGGCACGGCGGACGGGCGGCTCCTGTGGCTGATGTCCGACCGGCGGCCGCGCACGCTGCGCGAGATCTCCAGCGCCCTCGGGCTGGAGCAGTCCACCGTCAACCGGCAGGTCAACGCGGCGATCGACGCCGGCCTGCTGCGCCGGTTCGCCGAGGCCGGCCGGCCCGCCCGCCTCATCGAGCCGACGGCCGCGGGGATCGAGGCCTTCGAGAACGCCACCGCCCTCGCCCTGGGCGCCTACGACGACGCCCTCGCGACGCTCGGTGACGAGTCCGGGGCGTTCCTCGAGCTCCTCGAGCGCTTCGTCGGTGCCTACGGCGAGGCCGTGCGGGCAGAGTGACCCGGCGCTCGTCAGCCGCCGAGCTCGTCGAGGAGCTGCGCCACCCCCTCGCCGTCCATGAGGCCGATGACGTTGCCGGCCGGGTCGGTGAACCAGGCCCCGTCGCCGCCCTCCATGAACCCGCGGGCGACGCCCTTCTCGTCCTGGTCGAAGCCCTCGTACCGCTCGAGGGTCACACCCTTCGCGACGAGGTCGTCGACCACGGGGTCGACGTCGGCGACCGCCAGGTGCATCACGGTGAACGCCGCCGGGACGTGGTCCTCCTTCGGGTAGACGAACACCGGGGCCCCGGGCCCGAGCCGGACCACGAGGCCCATGCCCTCGTCGAGGGGAGTGACGCGGAGCCCGAGGGTGTCCGCGTAGAAGCTGTGCGCTGCGTCGAGGTCGTCCACCGAGAAGCTGGAGAACCCGCGTCGAGTCGTGACCATCGCCCGTCCCACTCCTTCATCACCGCCGGCCCGGACGGCAGGCGCCGCCACGTGATGCCGGACGCTTCCAGGATCCGTCCGCCCCGCCGCTGCCGGCGGTGCGCCGCCGGGTGAAGTTCGGGGCGGTGCGGCCGGGGCGAGGGGTCATGCCGCGTCGGGCTGCTCCTCCACCTCGACCTGCTTCAGCTCGGGCGTGAACGCGAAGACGGTCCCGTCCTGCTCACCCACCCACCAGCGGCCGCACATCAGGGTGGCCGACTGCTCCTGCCCCGCCGTCCACCAGCCGGCCTCCAGGGTCGAGGCGTCGCGGTAGTCCTCGGGCTCGAGCGTGCCGCGGTCGGGCCGGGCGGCGAGCGGGTTCTTCGCGCTCACGGCCTCGCAGCCGGCGGGCAGGTCGTCGAGGTCGGCGGACATCGAGAGGATCACCTCGTCGCCCGTGGTGCGGAAGACGCCGCGCACGTCGGTCGCGTCGTCGGGCGCCCACGCGGGCAGCACCTCGGCGTCCTTCCCCGCCGCGCCGCTGGAGTACTCGAACGTCTTGGTGTGCCCGTCCGCGCGCTCGGCCAGCGACTCGGTGAGGCCCGCGCACGCGGTGGTCGTGACCACGACGCCGGCGGCGACGGCGAGGATGCCCAGGAGCCGGCGCTGGGGCGTGCGCAGGTCGGTGGTCGTCAGGGGTCGGTCGTCGGTCGGGGAGATCTCGGTGTGCATGACGTCGACGCTACGAACGGGCAGGTCCCGGCGTCGTCGGCCCGGGAACGGAACCTCGCGGACCGCCGTGCGACCCGGGTCGGACCGCCGGGTCAGGGTGATCCCGGACCGCCGGTCCGACGTCGCTCGGGGTCGCGACCGCCACACGGGCGGCACCGCGCCCGCCTCGTGCGCAAGGACCTTTCTCGCCAGGGGCAGGCGGCGAGGATGTGTTGTGCAATGCGGCGGCGACCGGGGAAGATCCGCAATCGCGCGCCCCGGGTCCCGTGCCAGGCTCCTCGCGTGACCGAGGTACTGACCGCCCCGGCCCCCACGGGCCGACGCACGAACCGACCCGACGACCGCCTCGACGACCGGCCCACCGGCCTGCGCGCCGAGGTCGCGGCCGGCGTCCGCGACTCGCTGGCCGCGGGGCTGGGGATGTTCCCGCTGGGGGTGGCGTTCGGCCTGCTCGTCGTGCAGGCGGGGCTGCCGTGGTGGTTCGCGCCGGCGCTCTCGGTCGCGGGCTTCGCGGGCTCGCTGGAGCTGCTCGTCGTCGGGCTGGCCGCCGCGGTGACGCCGCTCGGGACGATCGCGCTCACGACGCTGCTGGTGAACTTCCGGCACGTGTTCTACGCGTTCAGCTTCCCGCTGCAGGTGGTGCGCCACCCGGTCGCCCGCGCGTACTCGATGTACGCGCTGATCGACGAGGCGTACGCCCTGACCGCCGCGTCGCCGGGGCGGTGGACGGGGCCGCGCCTGCTGTCCCTGCAGCTGTCGTTCCAGGCCTACTGGGTGAGCGGCGGCGTCGCCGGGGTGCTGCTGGCGGGCCTGCTCCCGGGGCCGCTGGAGGGGCTCGACTTCGCGCTGTGCGCCCTGTTCGTCACCCTGGTGCTCGACGCCGCCCGCGGCCGCGGCCAGGTGCCGTCGCTCCTGCTCGCGGGGCTCAGCTTCACGCTGGCCGTGCTGCTGGCCCCCGGCAACGCGCTGTTCGTCGGGATGCTGGGGTTCGTCGCCCTGCTCGCGGGCCGCCACGTCCTGTCCGCCCGGCGGGCGCGCCGTGCCTGAGACCGGCTACCTCCTGGCCGTGCTGGCCGTCGTCTTCGCGATCACCTTCGCGCTCCGGGCGGCGCCGTTCGCCGCGATCGACCGGCTGCGCGCGTCGCGGCTGGTCGGCTCCCTCGCCCGCTGGCTGCCGGCCGGGGTCCTGCTGATCCTGGCCGCCAGCACCGTGCGCAGCAGCGCGGCCGGCGGCCGGGTGTGGCAGGCCCTCGCCGCCGTCGCGGTGACGGTCGTCGTGCACCTCGTCGGCGGCCGGCGGACTCTCCTGAGCGTCGGGGCGGGCACCGCGACCTTCGTGCTCCTGGTCAATCTCCTGTGAGGACGGCGCGCGATGATGTCCGCATGGATCGCACGGACCGGGCCATCGTCGCCGCCCTGCTCGCCGACGGCCGGATGACGAACGTCGAGCTGGCCGACCGCATCAACCTCACGCCCGGGCCGACGCTGCGCCGCGTGCAGCGGCTCGAGGCTGACGGTGTGATCCAGGGCTACCGCGCCGTCGTCGACCCGGACGCGATGGGTCAGGGCTTCGAGGTGCTCGTCGACATCGACCTGCTGGTCAACGACCGTGCCACGGTGCAGCGGTTCGAGGACGCCCTCACCGCGTTCGACGAGGTCGTGGAGGTGCAGCGGCTGTTCGGCTCGCCGGACTACTTCGTCCGCGTCGCCGTCGCCGACCTGGAGGCCTACGAGCGCTTCCACATGGAGAAGGTGCTCCAGGTGCCGGGCATCCGGCGGGCCAGCTCCCGGTTCCGGATGAAGACCGTCAAGGCCCCGGGCGTCGGAGGCCGGTAGGCACCGTCACGGCGCCGGCTCGACCGGCCCGTCCTCGCCGGCGACCCGGTCGCCGCAGCTGGTCCGCTGCGCGGCCGCGACCACCGCGTCGTCGGCGGGGGCGCCCTCGACCACGGTCTCCTCGACCCCGTCGGTGGCCCGGGTCGCGCCCGCGGACAGGTCGACGAAGGTGCGCGTCACGGTGAACACGGAGCCGTCGTCGCTGGCCTCGGCGTTCAGCGCCGCGAGGTGCAGCCGGTCCGCGTCGCGGTCGCCGTCGACCGTGGGCACCTCGTCGGCGCACTCGACGCCGGTGCCCTGCCCGGTGAAGCCCTTGTCGAACGTGTACGGGACGCCCTCCTGGTTCCGGGTGGGCGTCAGCCCGCACCCGGCCACCGAGAACAGGCGCACGGCGCGCCCGGTGTCGACGAGCGCGACCGGTGCTGTGCCGTCCTCGGTCGCGACGCGGTCGACCACCGCGGCGGCCCGCTCCGGGCTCGCGGAGCCGAGCGGGACGGAGAACGTGGCGCCGGACGCCGTCGTGATGCCGAGCCGTCGCTGGTCGCCGCCGGTGAGCCAGGCGGAGTCGTTCTCGTCGTCGCCGTCCACGTCGGCGACCTCGCGGGGCTCGGCGCCGCCCGGCGGCCCGTCGCCGGTCGGGGCGCAGCCCTCGGAGGTGGGGCCGGCGCCGCCCGCGTCTTCGGACGCCGCCGGCGGGGCCGCGGGGTCGCCGGCGCCGCCGGACCCGCACGCGGCGAGGCCGGCGACCGTCGCGAGCGTGACCATGACGACGGAGCCGGTGCGGCGCCTGCGGGCAGGGTCCTCGGCCGGGGTCCTCATCCGTCCAGGCAAACATCTCCGGGCGGGCCGGTGCACGTCGAGCGTCTCTGTCCGTCAGGAGTCGGGCGACGATCCCTGACGGACAGAGACGCTCGCGGACCCGCGGCAGGCCGCGCACGTGCCGAACAGCTCGACCTCGTGCGTGATGTCCGCGAAGCCGTACGCCTCGCCGGTCGTCCGCGCCCACTCCTCGACGGTCGGGCCGTCGATCTCCTCGGCGCGGCCGCAGACCCGGCACACCAGGTGGTGGTGGTGCTCGCGGGTGGCGCACCGGCGGTAGAGGTTCTCGCCCTCGCCCGTCTTGACGGTGTCGACGTCGCCCGTGCCGGCGAGCCGCTGGAGCCCCCGGTACACGGTCGCGAGGCCCACCTTCTCGCCGCGCTGCTGCAGCTCCCGGTGGATCTCCTGGGCGCTGCGGAACTCTTCCTGGTCGTCGATCGCGTCCAGCAGCGCCGCCCGCTGGCGGGTCATCCGTGCCACGGCGGTCACCTCCTCACCCTCTCGGACGTCCGAGGATCCCACATCCCCTCCTCGGACGTCCGCGGGTCGGCGGACCGTGCGCGTCAGGTCCCGTCCGCGCAGGTCAGACCGTCCCGGAGGGCAGCCAGGTTCTCCCGCATGACGTCCAGGTAGTCGGCCTCGGGGTCGCTGCGCCCCTCGATCGGGTCCAGCCTGGCGGACCCGATGCCGAGGTCCTCGGCGAGGGTCCGGGCGACCTTCGGGCTGGTGATCACCTCGAAGAAGACCGTCCTGACGCCGGCCTCCTCGACGACCGACCGGACCGCGCGGAGCCGGGCGGGCGACGGCTCCACCTCGGGGTCGATGCCGGTGATGCCCACCTGCTCGAGGCCGTAGCGGTCCGCGAGGTAGCCGAACGCCTCGTGCGAGACGACGAGCGTCGCCCCCGCGCAGGGCGCGAGCGTCTCGCGGTAGTCGTCGTCGAGGGCGGCGAGCCGCCCGGCCAGCGCGTCCGCGTTCGCGGCGAACTCGGACGCGTGGCCGGGGTCGGCGTCGGCGAGCCGGTCGGCGACGTCGTGCGCGACGTCCGCCAGCCGTGCCGGGTCCTGCCAGAAGTGCGGGTCCTCGGCGCCGCCGGTGAGCCCGGCGGCCTCGGCGGTGTCGACGAGGCGTTCAGGTGCGCTCGTCGCCACCGCCTCGTCGAGCGCCGCCTGCATGCCGGACAGGTACACGACGACGTCCGCCCCGCCGAGGGCGCGCACCTGCGCGGGGGACAGCTCGAGGCTGTGCGGGTCGGCCGCGGGAGGCGTGAGGTTGTCCACGCTCACGTGCTCGCCGCCGACCTGCTCGGCGACGAACTGCAACGGGTAGAACGACGCGAGCACCTCGACCCGGTCGTCCGCCGAGGACGGGGCGCAGGCCGCGAGGGCCGGGACGGCGAGCAGTGCGGCGGCCGCGGCGAGCGGCCCCCGGGCGGGGCGGGGGGTCACGGGATCACTCGTGCCCGTGCTCGTCGTGGGCGTGCTCGTCGCCCTCGCCGTACTCGGTCGAGCCGTCCTCGACGTTGCCGGAGATGCCGTTGATCTCGTTGGGCTCGACGTCGAGCTCGGCGCTGTTCCACACCTCGCCGGTCTCGATGTCGACGGCGTGGATCGCCCGGTTCGCCGGGTCGGTCACGTACGCCGAGCCGTCGAGCACGAAGATCGCCGGGCGCGGGGACTGCCACTCCACCGGCTCCTCCCACGCGTCGATCACGGGGATCGAGGTCTCGAGCTCGCCGGTCTTCGGGTCGATGACGTGGATCTTGCCGTCGGTGCCGAGCACGAGGGCCTCGCCGTGGTCACCGCGCGCGAGCGAGCGGAAGGTGTAGCTGGCCGGCAGGTCCACGAGCGTCATCTCGCCGGTCGTCGTGTCGGTGAGCGACACGCGCGTCGGGCGCTCGAGCTCCGCGTCCGGGTCCGTCTTGTAGTCGCCGAGCACGACGGGCGACTCCTCGCTGCCGGCCTGGTTGCCCACGCGGCCGTAGTCGTCCGGGCTGTCGACCTTGGTGATCTTCCCGTCGGAGACGACCAGGACGCCGTCCTCGCACCCGATGAGGACGGCCTCGTCGGCCGCCACGGCCTCGCCGTGCACGCCGGGGCACTCGTCCGACGCGGCGACCTGCTCGCCGTCGGCGTCGAGGACCCGGATGCCGGTGCGTGCGTCCTCGGTCCCCTCGGAGACGACGAGGGTGCCGTCGGAGAGCTCGACCGCGACGCCGTGGTGCGCCTCCGGCGTGGTGTGCTCGCGGGTCTCGCGGTCGGGGTCGGCCACCGCGGCGGAGTCGAAGATCTCGACGTGCCCGGTGCCGTCGTCGAACAGGGCGGTGCGCCCGTCGTGGACGACGACGTGACCGGGCGTGGTCGCCTCGAACGTCGTGCCGGTGAGCTGGGGGTCGGCCGTGTAGTAGTGCGAGTGGTCGCCGTGCGGCTCGGCCCACGCCCCGCCGTCGAGCAGCTGGAAGCCGCCCGTGGTGGACACCAGGAGGTGGCGGCCGTCGCCGACGCCGTTGATCCGGTTGAAGCCCTCGAGCTCGAGGTCCGCGACCTGCTCGAGGCTGCCGGCGTCGAGGACCTGGACGCCGCCGTCGTAGGTGACGGCGATCCGGGGCGTGTAGGTCGCCGCCTCGGTGGCGTGGCCGCTCTGCTCCTCGGCGGCCGGGGTGTCGGAGGTCGTCGAGGCGGGGTCGTCCGCCGCGCAGCCGGCGAGGGCGACCAGGGGCAGGGCGAGGCCGAGGGACAGGAGGCTCCGCGTCCGGGGCCGGTGTCGTGTGATGGAGTTCATGGTCGCAGACGGTATCAGTAATCAGAACCATTCTCATTAAGGGTCCCGACGTCCGGCTCGACCACGTGGCACGACGCCACGACCTGCGGGTTCGGCCGGTCCAGGAACCCCGACCGGATCAGGACCGGCGGCGGGCGGCGGGGTCCGACTCCGCCGCCTCGATCGCGGCCGCCAGCGTGCGCGCGTCGTGCGGCCCGCGGTGCCGGTGCCCGTCGAGGAAGAACGTGGGCGTGCCCCGGGCCCCGCTCGCCGCGGCGCTCGCGGCGTGGGCGCGCACCAGGTCGTGCAGCTCCTCGTCGTCCAGGTCGGCGTCGAAGCGCGCCAGGTCGAGACCGAGGTCGGCGGCGTAGCCGCGCAGGTCGTCCAGCTCGAGCTGGGACTGGTGGCTGAACAGCACGTCGTGCATCTCCCAGAACTGGCCCTGGCGGTGGGCGGCCTCCGAGGCGACCGCCGCGAGGAAGGCCTGCGGGTGCACGTCCGGCAGCGGCAGGTGGCGCACCACGTAACGCACCCGGTCGCCGAAGTGCTCGTGCAGCTCGACGTTCATCCCGGTCACGCGCGCGCAGAACGGGCACTGGAAGTCGAGGTACTCGACGACGGTGTGGGCGGCGTCGGGGTCGCCCCTGACGTGGTCGAGCTCGTCGTCGACCGGCGGGGCGAGCGTCACGGGCAGGTCGGCCGTCGTCTCGCCCCAGCGCACGCGGGCCACCGTGAAGATCAGCCAGCCCAGGACCGAGGCGAGCGCCATCGCGAGCAGGACGCCGACCGTCGCGGCCTGGGCGTCGGCGGGGTCGGGGAACGCGAGGTTCACCACGAGCAGGGAGACGGTGAAGCCGATGCCGGAGAGCGCGGCGCCGCCCAGGACGCTGCCCGGGCCCACGCCGTCCGGCAGCAGCCCGAGCCGCATCCGCAGTGCCGTCCAGGTGCCGAGCGAGACACCCACGAGCTTGCCCACCACGAGGCCGGCGACGACGCCCCAGGTGATCGCGGACCCGAGGGCGTCGGCGAGCGCGCCCCCGCGCAGGTCGATCCCGGCGTTGGCCAGCGCGAACACCGGGACCACGACGAGCGACACGGGACCGCGCAGCACCTCGTGCAGGCGATGGTTGACCGAGATGGACCGGGCCAGCCCTGCCTGGACGTTCCGCGCCCCCGCGGCGTCCGGGGACTGCCAGTAGGCGCGGAAGAGGCTCTTCGCGTGGAGCACGTCCGCCCGCCGGGTGACGGCCGCCGGCACGAGCAGGCCCGCGACCATACCCGCGATCGAGGGGTGGACGCCCGCCTGCACCGTCGCACCCCACAGCACGACGATGACGACCACGTACGGCGCGCTGCGCCACTGGCGCATGCGGCCCAGCAGCCACAGCACGCCCAGGCACACGACGGCCAGCACCAGCGGCCCGATCCGGACGTCGTCGGAGTAGAACACGCCGATGATCGCCACCGAGAGGAAGTCGTCCACCACGGTGAGCGTCATCAGGAAGACCCGCAGCTGGTTCGACATCGCCGGGCCGACCAGCGCGAGGACGCCCAGCAGGAAGGCCGTGTCCGTGCCGACGACCACGCCCCAGCCCTGCGGCGCCGCGCCGCCCGCGACCGCGAGGTAGACGAGCGCGGGCACGAGCACCCCGGCGGTCCCCGCGACGAGCGGCACCAGGCGCTGGCTGCGCTGGCGCAGGGAACCGATCGACAGCTCCTGGCGCACCTCGAGGCCGATGACGAAGAAGAACAGGACCATGAGCCCGTCGTTGACCCAGTGGTGCAGGTCCATGTCGAAGCGCAGCTCGCCGACGTCCAGGTTCACCGACGTCTCCCACAGGTGGGTGTACGCGCCGGACAGCGGCGAGTTCGCCCAGACGAGGGCCAGCACCGTGACGCCCACGAGCAGCAGCGCGGCGCCCGACTCGGTGCGCAGCCGCTCGACCAGTGCGCGTGGTGCCATGCGTGCCTCCCGTCCGTGGTGGGTGCGGGCCCGGCAGGAGCGTATGTCGTTCCTGGTCCGTCGGCCGTCGGGGGAACGTCGGCCCGTGGTGCGGGTGTTCCCGGGAATGTCCGAGCGGGGTGGCCGGTTGCACCCGACGGCAGGTGAGAAGCGTTCTCATCTCGACCGCACGAGGAGCCGCCGGATGGCCACCCGCACCGACCTGCGCCCGATCGTCAGGCTCCGCTCGACGGCGGGCACGGGCTTCACGTACGTCACCCGCAAGAACCGCCGGAACGACCCCGACCGCGTCGTGCTGCGCAAGTACGACCCCGTCGTGCACCGGCACGTCGAGTTCCGCGAGGAGCGCTGACGCGCCGCGTCGGCCCCGTCCAGCACGCGAAGAGGAGAAGCACCATGCAGCAGAACATCCACCCCACGTACGGCCCCGTCGTCTTCCGCGACACCAGCGCGGGCACCGCGTTCCTCACGCGTTCCACGCTGGCCGGCGACGCCGCCTCCGGCCCCGGCCGCCCCGCCCGGACGGTCGAGTGGGAGGACGGCAACACGTACCCGGTGGTCGACGTCGAGATCTCGAGCGTCAGCCACCCGTTCTGGACCGGGGCGTCCCGCGTCGTCGACACCGCCGGCCGCGTCGAGAAGTTCCGCCGCCGCTACGGGCAGGGCCCGGAGCGCCGCTGACGACGTCGGGCATCGCCGCCGGTCGAGCTCGATCCGAAGGTCTTGCGGTCGAACGCGACCATCAGCCGCGCGGAGGCCGACGGCAGCAGCCGGGCCAGCGCGTCGAGCTGACGGGCCTCGCCCACCAGCACCCGGGCCCGTCCCTTCGCGACCCCGGTCAGGATGGCGCTGGCCGCGGTGTCGGCCGAGGTGGTGAGCAGCGCGCCGAAGGCGGCGGCTTCGCTCTCGATCGCCGCCTCCCGGCCCCCGCCGGCCGGCCCACCGGGAGCGCCGGCGGCCTCGGCACGCAGGTCGGCGAGGGCCGTCACCTTGGCGTGGTGCGCGATGTTGGTCGCGACCCCGGCGGGGTAGACGGCTGTGACGCGCACGGGCAGATCGGCGCGCAGCATCTCCGTGCGCAGCGTCTCCGTGAAGCCGCGCACGGCGAACTTGGTGGTGACGTATGCCGACAGGTTCGGCTGCGCGACCAGCCCGTGCAGGCTGGACATGTTGACCACGTGTCCGTCGCCCGACGCGATCACGTGCGGCAGGAACGCCCGGGTCCCGTGGATCACGCCCCACAGGTTGATGCCCAGCAGCCGCGCGTAGACGGCGGGAGGCGTGTCGGCCACCGACGACATCGGTGCCCCGACACCCGCGTTGTTGTACACCTGATGCACCACCCCGAAGTGCTCGGCCACCTCGGCCGCCCAGGCCGCGACCTCCGTCTCGTCGGCCACGTCCACGACGGCGGAGTGCGGGTCGGTGCTCTGCGCGCGCAGCAGGTCCGTGGTCCCCTGCAGCCCGCGGGCGTCGACGTCCGACACCGCGACGCCGGCCCCTCGGGCCGCGAGGCCGAGCGCGAGTGCCCGCCCGATGCCCGAACCTGCCCCCGACACAGCGGCGACCTTGCTCTGGAAGGCGTCGGCGCGGTCGCGACCGAAGATGCGCATGGCTCCCCTTCGGTGACGTAGCGGGTGCCGACCATGCTTCCACCGCTTCCACTGCGGGGCACGCGCCGTCCACCCCGTCCGCCGTGCGGCGCGCGGTGAGCCGACCTAGATTCGAGGAACCGCACCACCGGTCGACGGAAGGGGCAGCACCATGACCGTGTCCGGCATCATCACCGCGATCATCATCGGCGCCATCATCGGCGCCCTGGGCCGACTCGTGCTGAGGGGGCGGCAGAACATCTCGATCCTGGTGACGATCATCGTGGGCATCGTGGCCGCGCTGCTCGGCACCTGGATCGCCGACCTCGTCGGCGTGAAGGACACGGGCGGCATCGACTGGATCGAGCTGGCCTTCCAGGTGGTTCTCGCCGCGATCGGGGTGTCGATCGTGGCGGGGGCGTCCGGCCGCAAGGCCGAATGAGCGTGGGCGGCCGCGCCGACACGGCGACCGCCGTCCCGTCCGCCCCCTGGTCGCAGCCGCCGGACGACGTCCTCCGCGCGCTGGGCACGACCGGCGGCGGGCTGACCTCGGCGGACGCCGCCGAGCGCCTGGGACGGGTGGGCCCGAACCGGCTGCCGCCGCCGGAGCGCGACCCGCTGTGGAAGCGGATCGCCGTGCACTTCGACGACATCCTCATCTACATCCTGCTCGTCTCCGCGGTGCTCAAGGCGATCCTCGGCGACTGGGTCGACTTCACGGTGATCCTCGCCGTCGCCGTCATCAACGCGGCCATCGGCTTCGTCCAGGAGGGCCGCGCGGAGAGCGCGCTCGACGGCATCCGGCAGATGCTGTCGGTGCACGCCGAGGCGCGGCGCGACGGCGCCTGGGCGCGCGTCGACGCGGACGACGTGGTGCCCGGCGACGTCGTGCGCGTGCGGTCGGGCGACAAGGTGCCCGCCGACGTGCGGCTGCTGCAGGCGACGAACCTGCGGGTCGAGGAGTCGGCGCTCACCGGCGAGTCGGTCGCGGCGACCAAGCGGGTCGAGGCCGTCGGCGCCGACGCCGGGGTGGGCGACCGCACGAGCATGCTGTTCTCGGGCACGCTCGTCGCGGCAGGGCAGGGCACCGGGGTCGTCACCGCGACCGGCGAGGCGACGGAGATCGGCCGCATCCAGACGATGATCTCCGAGGTCAGCAGCCTGGAGACGCCGCTCACGCGGCAGCTCGACAAGTTCGGCAAGGCGCTCGCCGTCCTCATCCTGGCCATGGCCGTGGTCATGGTGCTCGTGGGCCGCCTGGTGCACGACTTCTCCGTGCCGGAGCTGGTCTCGGCGTCGATCGGCTTCGCCGTGGCGGCCGTGCCCGAGGGCCTGCCCGCCCTGGTGACGATCACCCTCGCCCTCGGGGTGCAGCAGATGGCGCGCCGCCGCGCCATCACCCGCAAGCTGCCGGCGGTCGAGACGCTGGGGTCCGTCACGACCATCTGCTCCGACAAGACCGGCACGCTGACGAAGAACGAGATGACGGCGCGGACCGTCGTCACCGCGGGGCGGACGTTCGCCGTGGCCGGCGTCGGCTACGCGCCCGAGGGCGAGGTCACCGCCGAGGGCCGGCACGCCGACCTGGCCGACGACCCGGACCTCGCCGCCGTCGCGACCGCCATGATGCTGTGCAACGACGCGCGGATCGTGCGGGCGGGTGCGGCCGGGGACGGCGGCGGCGACGCCGGGGGCGACGGCGGCTGGCGGCTCGTCGGGGAGCCGACGGAGGGCGCGGTCCGCTCGCTCGGCATGAAGGCCGGCGTGGCCACGCAGGGCTGGACGCGCGTCGCCGTCGTGCCGTTCGAGTCCGAGAACAAGTTCATGGCCACCCTCGACCGCGGCCCGGACGGCACGCTGGACGTGCACCTCAAGGGCGCGCCGGACCGCGTGCTCGACCGCTGCGCCACGCAGACCTCGCCGTCCGGGACGTCCGAGCCGCTCGACCGCGCCCTGTGGGAGCGGCGGATCGACGAGCTGGGCGGGCAGGGCCTGCGGGTCCTCGCGGCGGCTCGGCGCCGTGCCGACGACGGGACGACGACGCTCGACGCCGACGACGTGGCGGGCGGCCTCGAGCTGTGCGGGCTGGTCGGCATCGTCGACCCGCCGCGGCCGGAGGCGGTCGCCGCGATCGCGCAGTGCCGCGACGCCGGCATCCGCGTCAAGATGATCACCGGCGACCACGCCGGCACCGCCGTCGCGATCGGCCGCGAGATGGGGATCGTCGACGGGCAGCCCGGCTCGCCCGACGCCCCCGCCGTGCTCACCGGGCCCGAGCTGGAGGCGATGTCCACCGAGCAGCTGCGCGCCGTCGTGCGGGACGTCGACGTGTACGCGCGCACCAGCCCGGAGCACAAGATCCGCATCGTGTCGGCGCTGCAGGCGCACGGCGAGGTCGTGTCCATGACGGGCGACGGCGTCAACGACGCGCCCGCCCTCACGCAGGCCGACGTGGGCGTCGCGATGGGCATCAAGGGCACCGAGGCGACCAAGGAGGCCGCCGAGGTGGTGCTCGCCGACGACAACTTCGCCACCATCGAGCGGGCCGTGGAGGAGGGGCGGCGGATCTACGACAACATCCGCAAGTCCGTGCTCTTCCTCCTGCCGACGAACGGCGCGCAGTCGCTGGTCATCCTCGTCGCCGTCCTGTTCGGCCTGACGCTGCCGCTCGCGCCCGTCCAGGTGCTGTGGATCAACATGATCACCGCCGTCACGCTGTCGCTCGGCCTGGCGTACGAGCGCGCGGAGCCGGACGTCATGTCGCGACCGCCGCGCGACCCGGCGGCGAGCATCCTCGACGCCGTCTTCCTGCGGCGGATCGTCGTGGTGTCGCTGCTCATCGGCGGCGCGACGATGTTCGCCTTCTATGCCGAGCGCGCACAGGGCGCGCCGCTCGCCGAGGCGCAGACGACGGCCGTCACGATGCTCGCCCTGGGCCAGCTCGCGTACCTGTTCAACTGCCGCTTCCTGAACCGCTCGAGCCTCACCCTGGACGTGCTGCGCGGGAACCGGGTCGTGTGGATCTCCGCCGCGAGCCTCGTCGCGCTGCAGTGCGTGTTCGTCTACGCGCCGTTCATGCACGACTGGTTCGACTCCGCGCCCATCGGGCTGGACGAGTGGGCCAAGACCCTCGGCCTGGCGGTCGTCGTCTTCCTGCTCGTCGAGGTCGCCAAGGCGGCGGGGGCGCGACGCCTGCGACCGCGCCGTGCGGCCGCGCGCGGTGCGAAGGTGCACCCATGACGCTGACCCAGTTCCTTCTCGCCCGGATCGCCGAGGACGAGGCCGCGGTCCTCGCGCTGCTCGACCCGCCCGCGTCGCGCGCCGCCGGGACCCCGGCACGGCCGACGCTCGACACCCCGCTGGCCCGGTCGGGCGACTGGGAGCTCACCCCGCGCCGGGTCCTGGCCGAGGTCGCGGCCAAGCGGCACCTCGTGGAGCTGGCGTACGAGGCCACGGGGCTCGACATGACGGTCGACCTCGACCGCACCGTCAACGCGAGAGAGGACAGCGGCGTCGCCTTCGTCGGCGACCGCATGCTGCGCACTCTCGCGCTCGCGTACGCCGAGCACCCGGACTTCGACGAGGACTGGCGGCACCCTCCGCTCTGAACCGTCGGCAGTGCGGCCGACGACGGCTCGCCGCGCACGACCGGCGTCGTCGTGCCAGCATCGTGACGGACCCGATCGGAGGCGCGATAGCCAGTGAGCAGCCAGGACGTCGCCAGCACCACAACCAAGGTCTCGCTGTTCACCCTCACCGCGATGGTCGTGGGGTCGATGGTCGGCGCGGGGGTGTTCTCGCTGCCGCGGCGCTTCGCGCAGGAGACGGGCGTCATGGGCGCCCTCATCGCGTGGGTGGTGGCCGGCGCGGGCATGCTGATGCTGGCGTTCGTGTTCCAGCGCCTCGCGATGCGCAAGCCCGAGCTCGACGCCGGCGTCTACGCCTACGCGAAGGCGGGGTTCGGCGAGTACACCGGGTTCTTCGCCGCCGCCGGCTACTGGGCCAGCGCGTGCGTCGGCAACGTCACCTACTGGGTGCTCATCATGTCGACGCTGGGCGAGTGGGTCCCGGCGCTGGGTGCCGGGGACACCGTGCTCGCCCTCGCGCTCTCCACCGTCGGCCTCTGGCTGTTCTTCCTGCTCGTGCGACGCGGGATCAAGGAAGCGACGGCGATCAACCGGATCGTCACCGTCGCCAAGGTCATCCCGATCGTGGTCTTCGTCCTGCTGGCGCTGTTCGTCTTCGACCCGAGCGCCTTCGCGGAGAACTGGGCCGGCGCCGACTACGCCGGGAGCCTGTTCGACCAGGTGCGCGGCACCATGCTGGTGACGGTGTTCGTGTTCCTCGGGGTCGAGGGCGCGAGCGTCTACTCCCGGCACGCGAAGCGTCGCGAGGACGTCGGAAAGGCCACGATCCTGGGCTTCGTGAGCGTGTTCGCCATCTTCGCGTCGGTGACGATCGTGTCCTACGGCATCATGCCGATGGCCGAGATCGCCGAGCTGCGCCAGCCGTCGATGGCGGGGGTGCTCGAGGCGGCCGTCGGCGAGTGGGGCAGCGTCTTCGTCGGCGTCGGCCTCATCATCTCGGTGCTCGGCGCGTACCTGGCCTGGACGTTGATGGCCGCCGAGGTGCTGTTCGTCGCCGCCAAGGACCGCGACATGCCGCGCTTCCTCGCCCGGCAGACGGACCGCGACGTGCCCGTCAACGCGCTGCTGCTGAGCACCTCGCTGTCGCAGGTGGTGCTGGTCCTCACCTACTTCTCCGAGGACGCGTTCGACTTCGCGCTCGACATGACCGCCGTCATGACGCTCATCCCGTTCCTCCTCGCGACCCTGTACGCGCTGAAGCTGCGCGCCACCCGGGAGACGTACGACGGCGCCGCGCCCTCGACGCTGCGCGGGGACATGGTGGTCGCGTTGCTCGCGACGGCCTACACCGCGTTCCTGGTCTTCGCCGCCGGCCTGGACCTCGTGCTGGTCTCGTTCCTCTTCTACGCGCCCGCGACGATCCTGTTCGCCATGACCCGACGCGAGCAGGGCCGGCGGGTGTTCTCGCCGGCCGAGCTCGTCCTGTTCCTCGTGGCCGTGGCCGTCGCCGTGCTCGGCGTGGTCGGTCTCTCCGCAGGCTGGGTCTCGATCTGACACGAAAGGTTGGCACCATGACCGCCGTCCCCACCGTCACCGCCCACGGCGTCCACTCCGAGGTGGGCCGCCTGCGCAAGGTCCTGGTGTGCTCGCCCGGGCTGGCGCACGAGCGGCTGACGCCGTCGAACTCCGACGACCTGCTGTTCGACGACGTCATGTGGGTGGAGAACGCGCAGCGCGACCACCTGGACTTCGTCAACAAGCTCACCAACCGGGGCGTGGAGGTGGTCGAGCTGCACGACCTGCTCGCCCAGACGATGGCGATCCCGGACGCCCGCACCTGGCTCCTGGACCGCAAGGTCGTGCCGAACCGGGTGGGCCTCGGCCTCCTCGAGCCCACCCGCACCTACCTCGACTCGCTGGCGGAGAAGGAGCTCGCGCGCGTCCTGATCGGCGGTCTGTCGACCCACGACCTGCCCGCCGACTTCCGCACCGACTACGTCACGCTGGCCCGGGAGTCGACGGGGGCGCGGGAGTACCTGCTGCCGCCGCTGCCCAACACCCTGTACACGCGCGACACCACCTGCTGGATCTACGGCGGGCTGACGCTCAACCCGCTGTACTGGCCGGCGCGCAAGGACGAGACGCTGCTGATGAAGGCGATCTACTCGTTCCACCCCGAGTACGCCGGCTCGCCGGTGTGGTGGGGCGACCCGGAGCAGGACTGGGCGCAGGCGACGATCGAGGGCGGGGACGTCATGCCGGTCGGCGGCGGCGTCGTGCTGGTCGGGATGAGCGAGCGCAGCTCGCGGCAGGGCATCACGCAGCTTGCGAAGGCGCTGTTCGACGCGGGCGCCGCCGAGCAGGTCGTCGTGGCCGGGATGCCGCGCCTGCGCGCGGCGATGCACCTGGACACCGTCTTCACGTTCGCCGACCGGGACCTCGTGACCGTGCACCCCGACATCGTCGACGGCATCCGCACGTTCACCCTGCGACCGAGCGACCGGGCGCCCGGCGTGGAGGTCACCGACGAGGGGGACACACCCTTCGTCGACGTCGTGGCGCGCGCCATGGGGCTGCCCCGGCTGCGGGTCGTCGAGACGGCGGGCGACGTGTACGCCTCCGAGCGCCAGCAGTGGGACTCGGGGAACAACGCCGTCGCGCTCGAGCCGGGCGTCGTCTTCACCTACGACCGCAACACCCTGACGAACGCCGCGCTGCGCCGGGCCGGCGTGGAGGTCATCACCATCGTCGGCGCCGAGCTCGGCCGCGGCCGCGGCGGCGGGCACTGCATGACCTGCCCCATCGCCCGGGACCCGCTGGACTGATCCGCCCCCTCGGTCTGTGACGCCGGGAACACCGGCGGCGCGGCAGCGGTTCCACCCATGGCGGACGGGTCATCGGCCCGCGCCGACACGTCATCCGCCGACACGACATCCCACGAGGGCAGCGCAGAGCGCGTGCCGTCGCACGACCACCCGACGAAGGACCGATCACGCCTATCGACCGCACGCCCCGGCCGCACCCGACGCCTGACCGCGAGGAGACCCCGATGTCCACGACCAGCCCCCACGACCTCGGTGCCCTCGTCGCCGCCCCCGCCGTCCAGCTCCTCGCCGCCGGCGCGGAGCACGGCGCACGCAGCTGGGTCGTGCGCCTCGGCCAGGACCTGTACGTGCGGACGGTCCCCGGGGACCGGTGGTCCCCGGCCGGCCGGGCCCGCGTGCGGCTGGACGGTGCGGAGTACCCGGTCGTGCTGACGGAGGTCGCCCCCGAGCTGCACGGCCCCCTCGACGACGCCTACCGCGCCAAGTACGACCCGTACGGCCCGGCGAAGGTCGACGCCGTCCTGTCGGACCCGGCGACGGCGTCGACCTTCCGGCTGCGGCCGCAGCGCGCCTCGGTGCGGGAGCGGGTCGCCGGGACGGTCGCCGCGCTGCGGCGGCGTGCGGCGGCCTCACCGGCGGCGTCGCCGGCCGACGTCCCCTGCACGAGCGGCTGACCGCCCGCGGCGGATTCCCCTGGACGCGACCGTGCTCGGGCGGCGACGATCCCGGACATGACGATCCGCTACCCCCGCCCGCTGCGCCCCGGTGACACCGTCGGCGTGACCGCGCCGTCGTCGGGCGTGCCGGCCCCGCTGCAGGCCCGGCTGCACCACGCGGCCGAGGTCGTCCGTGCCCGGGGCTACGACGTCCGCCTCGGCGCGACGGCCACGGGCCAGGGGATCGTCAGCGCCCCGGCCGGCGTCCGCGCCGCCGAGCTCACCGCGATGGTCACCGACCCGGCGGTGCGCGCCGTCGTGCCGCCGTGGGGCGGGGAGCTCGCGACCGACCTGCTGGGCCGGCTCGACTGGGAGGCCCTGGCCGCGGACCCGACGTGGCTGGTCGGCTTCTCCGACGTCTCCACCGTGATGCTGCCGCTGACGCTGCGCACGGGCGTCGCCACGCTGCACGGCCAGAACCTCATGGACACGCCCTACGACGTGCCGGACGGCGTGCTCGGCTGGTGGGAGGTCGCCTCGGCCGGGCAGGGCGCGGAGCTGGTGCAGCGGTCGCCGCGGCGGCACCGCTCGTCCGGCTGGGACGACTACGAGGAGCACCCCGACGTCTCGACGTGGACCCTCGACGCCCCCGGGTCGTGGGTGCGGCTCGACGCCCACGCCGACCCCGACGAGCCCGTCGACGTCGCCGGTCGCCTGATCGGCGGCTGCCTGGAGACGGTCGCGCCCCTCGCCGGCACGCCGTACGGCGACGTGCGGCGGTTCGCCGCCGAGCACGCGCCCGAGGGGCTGGTCGTCTACCTCGACATCCTGGAGTGGGATGCGCTCTACGTCGGCCGGGCCCTGTGGGCCCTGCGCCACGCCGGGTGGTTCGACGCCGCGAACGCGGTGCTGGTGAGCCGCACGCACGCCCCCGACGCGGACGGCCTCACGCAGCACGACGCCGTCCGCGACGCGCTCGGGGACCTCGGGGTCCCGCTCCTCGCGGAGGTCGAGTGCGGGCACGTGCCGCCGTACCTCGCCCTGGTGAACGGCGCCCTCGCGCGCGTGCAGCACGGCCCCCAGGAATCGGTGGTCACGCAGCGCCTCGTGCCGTAGCGGTCCGCCGACGCGTCAGCCCCGGAACGCCGCCGGCATGACGTCGCGCGCCGGGCCGGTGCGGTCGAGGAACGCCGTGCCGCCGGCCTGCAGCTCGCGGGCGGCGTCGACCAGCGCGGACAGGGCGTTCCACGCGAACGTGCCCCCGACGGAGATACGGGCCGCGCCCGCCGCTGCGAGCTCGGCTGGGGTCGGCCCGCCGCGCACGAGCAGGACGCTGACCGGCCGGTCGACCTCGCGGCACACGGTCGCGACCTGCGCGGCGTCGTGCAGCCCGGGCGCGAACAGCACGTCGGCGCCCGCCTCCTGGTAGGCCTGGAGCCGGCCGATCGTGTCCGTGAGGTCGTCGCGCCCGTACAGGTGGTTCTCGCAGCGGGCGGTGACCACCAGGTCGCCCGCGGCCTCGACCGCCGCCGCGACGCGCTCGACCGCCAGCCCTCGCTCGTAGACAGGGTCGTCCTCGTTGCCGGTGTGGTCCTCGATCGAGCACCCGGCGACGCCCGTGAGACGAGCGTCGGCGACGGTCCGCGCGACGTCGGCGGGGGAGTCGGCGAAGCCGTTCTCCAGGTCGGCGCTCACGGGGACGTCGACGGCGGCCGCCAGCGCGGCGGCGTGCTCGAGCGCCTCGGCGCGCGTCACGCCGCCGTCGGGCCGGCCGAGCGTGGCGGCGAATCCGCTGCTGGTCGTCGCGACCGCGGCGAACCCGAGCGCCGCCAGGATGCGGGCCGAGCCCGCGTCCCACGCGTTCGGGAGCAGGAGCGGGTCGCCGGGACGGTGCAGGGCGAGGAAGTCCGGTGCGAGACGGTCCGTGGTCACGGGTCCGACGCTAGCGACCGCCCCCGACGCCGGGCGCCGGCCCGTCGGTCGTCGCGACCCGCGCGGGGCACGCGGTTAGGGTGAGGCCTTGTGACCTGCCGACCCGCCCCTCGCCCGAGGTGCGCCGCGTGAGCCGGGAACGCTTTCCCCGCTGGGTGTACGAGCGCGGCACCGAGCCGGACCCGCGGTTCTCGCTGGCCAACGAGCGCACCATCCTCGCGTGGATCCGCACGGCCCTCGGGCTCATCGCCGGAGGTACGGCGCTCGAGGCGCTCGACCTGCCGATGGAGCCGCGGCTGCGGCTGGCGTCCGCGATCGTGCTGCTGGTCGCCGGGGCCGCCGTCCCGGTGGTGGCCGCGATCGAGTGGGCGCGCACCGAGCGCGCGATGCGGGAGCACGGCCCGCTGCCCGGCGCGATCACCGGCTTCCTCCTCGTGGCCACGGTCAGCGTGGTCGGCGTCCTCGTCCTGCTCGCGCTCCTGCTGAGATGAGGCCGGCCACGTGACGGGGCAGAGGCGATGACCGACCAGCCGCTCGTCGGCCCGGACCGCGACCGCGGGCTCCAGGTGGAGCGCACCGCGCTGGCGTGGCGGCGCACCCTGCTGTCGTTCACGGCCGCTTGCCTGGTCGCGATCCAGGTGCTGCCGACCGTCGAGGGCTCCCGGGCGCTGGTGCTCGCCGCCGCCGTCGCCCTCGTCCTCACCCCGCCCCTGTGGTGGTTCGCCAAGAGCCACGCGCGGCACACGCACGCCCACCTGACGCACGACGAGCCGCGGCTGCGCCACGGCCGCCGCATCGCCGTCATCTGCGCCGGCACGTGCCTGCTGGGGCTGGCCGGCCTGGTGCTGGTCCTGGTCTTCTGAGCCCCTTTCCGGGCCTCCCCCTCTGCGCTTCCCTTCGAGAACGCCCTCGTGGACGAAACTCGGGCCAGTTTCGTCCACGAGGGTGTTCTCGAAGGGGAGCAGCGGGGCGTCCGTCAGGGGGTGACGATCGCGAAGTTCTTGTCGCCCGGGTCGAGCACCGCGGCGAGTCGCCCGAGCGCGGACGGATCGCCGGCGACCTCGATCCCGGCCGCGGCGAGCGCGTCCGGCGAACCGGCGGCGAGCGCCGGCAGCGACGCGCGGGTCGCCGTGATCGTCGCGTCCGCGTCGCCCTGCTGTGCCGCGGCGCTGTAGGTGAGGACGCCGTTGGCGAGCCGGAGCCGGTACCGCGTGCCTGAGTCGGTGAGCACGACGTCGATCGTCAGCTTCTCGCCCCACGCCTTCGGGCCGTTGACCTGGATGGCGATGGCGTCGAAGAGCATCTCGGGGGAGAGGTTGGCGACGACGTCGGGCGCGTTCGTCTCGGTCGGCGTGCCGAACTGGCCGTCGCGCAGCTCCATGGCGCCGGCGAGGTAGAAGTCGCGCCACGTGCCGTTCTCGGAGCCGTAGCCGAGCTGCTCGTACGTGTCGGCGAGCACCTCCCGCGCCGCGACGTGGTCGGGCTGGGCGAAGACGGCGTGGTTGGCCACCTCGGCCGCCCAGCGGAAGTCGCCGGCGTCGAAGGCGTCGCGGGCGGTCGACACCAGGGCGTCGACGCCGCCCGCGAGCTTCGCGTACCGCTTCGCCCGCTCCACCGGGGTGTGCTCCCACAGGTGGGCCGGGTTGCCGTCGAAGAAGCCGAGGTAGCGCTGGTAGATCGCGCGGACGTTGTGGCTCACGGAGCCGTAGTAGCCGCGGGTGTTCCAGGCGTTCTCGAGCGCCGGCGGGAGGGTGATCTCCTCGGCGATCTCCGGGCCGGTGAGGCCCTTGTTGAGCAGGCGCAGGGTCTGGTCGTGCAGGTAGGCGTAGATGTCGCGCTGGTCCTGCAGGAACTTCACGACGCGGTCGTGGCCCCAGGTAGGCCAGTGGTGGGAGGCGAAGACGACCTCGACGTCGCCGAAGAGGTCCACGGTCTCGGTGAGGTACTTGGACCAGGCGTGCGGGTCGCGCACGACGGCGCCGCGGAGGGTCAGCAGGTTGTGCAGCGTGTGGGTGGCGTCCTCGGCCGAGCAGAGCGCCTGGTGGTCGGGCAGGTAGATGAGCATCTCCGACGGCGCCTCGGTGCCGGGGGCCATCTGGAAGACGAAGCGGACGCCGTCGATGACCTCCTCGTGGCCGGTCGTGGAGATCGTGTGGGTCGGTGGGACGAACGTGACCTCGCCGGTGGAGATGGTCTGGCCGAGGCCGGCGCCGACGCCGCCCTGCGGGCCGCGGGCGAGGGCCGCGCCGTACATGTAGGCGGCGCGGCGGTTCATCGCGACACCCGCGTACACGTTCTCCGAGACCGCGTGCTCCACGAAGCCCTCGGGCGCGAAGATCTTCACCGCGCCGGAGTCGACCTCCTCCTGCGTGACGAACCCCTTGGTGCCGCCGAAGTGGTCGGCGTGCGAGTGCGTGTAGATGATCGCCTTGACCGGCCGGTCGCCCCGGTGCTCGCGGTACAGCGCGAGCGCGGCCTCCCCGGTCTCCTTGGTGAGCAGGGTGTCGATGACGATGACGCCCTCGTCGCCCTCGATGATCGACGTGTTCGACAGGTCCATGCCGCGCACCTGGTAGACGCCGGGCACGACCTCGAACAGTCCCTCGACCGCATTGAGCTGCGACTGGCGCCACAGGCTCGGGTTCACGGTGTCGGGCGCGTCGCCGGAGAGGAAGGCGTAGGTGTCGTTGTCCCAGACGACGGCGCCGGAGGCGTCGGTGACGGCGTTGGGCTGGCGTCGGGCGACGAGCCCGCGCGTCGCGTCCTCGAAGTCCTGCCGGTCCGAGAACGGCAGCGTGTTCAGGATCTCCTGCTGCTGGGCGACGATCGTGGGCGTGGCTGGCTTGGGCGTCGTAGGCATGGCGCCAGGCTGGCACTGCTCGCCCCCCACCGCACGGCGAGGGTTCAGCCCTCGGCCGAACCTGTTCCAGGGAGCACGTAGTGGGCACCCCGACGCTCACCGCGCAGCTCGAGATCTCCGGCGTCGACCATCGAGCGCAGCAGTGCTGTCGCGGCCGGGGGAGCGAGCGAGCAGAGCTCGGCAGTCGTGGCACGGGTGATCTTGCCGTGCGCGCGGACATAGGTGAGCACCATTTGTCGCAGCTGAATCCGGTCGAAGCCGCGGACCCGGACGTCGCTGGGGTCGGACTGCAGGGCCCGGTACGTCGCGGCCGAGAGGTGGTATCGGCGGCCGCGACCCGACCCGCGGGGTTCGACCAGCCCGGCTTCCACCATCCTCGTCAACGAGGCGCGAGCTTCGCCCTCGACCTTCTGCAGGAGCCGAGCCGCTTCGACCACGCTGAGATCGCCCTCGCGCCGCAGCTCGTGCAGCACCTGGAGGACGGAGAGCGCCATCGGGCTGCCCTGCGCCGACTCCTTCTCGAAGACGAACCTGGCCAGGGCGGCGTCGGCGTCGGACGTCGCGAACGACGCCACGACGGCGTCCGACGTGCTGCGGGAGTAGTCGGGGGCGTCGCGTCCGATCCGGAGCGTGCTCTCGAACATCCGGGGGATCCCTCGTCCCGTGCGCTCTACGAGACCGGCGCGCTTGAATGCGTCCGCCAGCGTCCGGCTGCGGGGACGACTGTGGTCGAGGAGGTTGTCCAGGCTGATGCCGCGAGGGAACGAGCCCGGGCTCGAGACGACGACGGCGTCATCGCCCACCTGGAGGCGCACGGCGCCCGTCATCGTGTAGTCGCGGTGCACGAGCGCGTTGGCGATCACCTCGCGCAGAGCGCGCTCGGGCACCCGCGGGAGGGCGAGGCGCACCAGTCCGGCGTCGACCTCCTCCTCTGTGTTGTAGGGGGAGAAGCGTGTGAAGAGCTCCTCGGCGGCTTTGAGCAGGGCGCCGACGATATGCTCGTTGACCTCGACGTCGGAGCCGCGCATCACCTGGAAGAACGTCTCGTGGGTTGGTGCGAAGCGTGCGAGCGCCGTCGCCGAGCCGAAGAGGAGTAGTGCCCCCATGAGCGGGGTCGGCTCGGCTCTTCCGGGATCGGTCACGCCCAGTGATCGCGCGATCTCGACGTCGGAGAGCGTGGCGAGGGTGCCGTCACCCGACTGACTGGCCGCGAGGCGTCGGAATCGGTCGAACTCGGTGGAGTCGAGATCCGCCCAGGTCGCGCCGGGTGCACGTAGCGTGGCGTAGTCGGACTCGCCGGCGCTCGTGGTCGTGCTCAACATCTCGTGCAGGGGGTAGGGGGTGCACTCGGGCATGCCGTCGTTCCGAAGAGCTCGCCGCGTGTACCGGCCCGTCTTGGTACCGACGGGCGTCGTGGCCTCGTCGACCTCGATCGCGACCACGCCCTTCTCCGCGATCGTGAGCAGAGACACGCGTGCGGGCAATGGCGGGATCGTCCCGTTGGCGATCGTGGCCTGGACCCGGAAGGGGTCCGTCCGCGTGCCGTGCCGTGGGCGAGCGCCCGTGACCGTCCCGTCGTCCTCGACGCCGAGGAACAGCACCCCACCGGACCCGTTGGCGAGACAGGCAACTGCCTCGATCAGCTCCTTGTCCGCATAGAGCTGCCGCTCCTCGCTCTTGAACTCGACGTCGAGCTTTTCGCCCTCCGCGACGAGGCGAGCCCCCCGCTCTGCATCCATGCAGACCAGTATGGGGAGTTATATAACTCTGAGCAAGAGGCCCTAGAAGTTATATAACTTCTATTTGGGGGACGCCCGCTTGCCGAGCTCCGCGGCGACGAGCAGCAGCACGGCGGTGAGCAGCAGCGACGCCACCATGACGGTCACGAGCACCACGGGGGTGCCGACGAAGCTGGTGCCGGCGATGAGCAGCGCCGCCGACAGGTTGCGCTGCGCCGACCCGAGGGACGTCACGACGCGCTGGGACCGCCCCGACCCGCCGAGCAGGTACCCGACGGCGAGGCACACGACGACGAACAGCAGGGTCGCGAGCAGCAGCCCGGTGCCGACCTGGTCCCAGATCTGCGGCAGGCCGACCAGCACCGCGGCGCCGATGCCGAGGGCGAGCGCCGTCGTCGACACCCGGTTGAGGACCGGTGCCAGCCTCGCGGCGTCGGGGTAGCGCGCTCGCACGACGAGCGCGACGGCGAGCGGCAGCAGCATGAGCAGCAGCAGCGGGCGGGCGATGTCCCAGGCGCTCACGGTGACGCCGTCGACCAGCAGCGGAAGCACCAGCGGCACGTAGCCGACGGTGACGACCATGAGCAGCACCATGAGGCCCACCGAGTAGGGCACCTCGCCGTGCGCCAGCTGCGCGAGCTTGGGCAGGAACGGCGCGCCCGCGGCGACGCCGAGCAGCAGCAGCCCGAGCGTCTGGTCGTCGCTCAGGCCGAACAGCGCCGCGATGCCCCACGCGGCGGCCGGCGCGACGACGAAGCTCGTCACCAGCCCGAGCAGCACCAGCTTCGCGTCCTTCAGCGGCGTGAGGATCTGCACCACCGTGAGCGACAGGCCGAGGGCGACCATCGACGTCACGACGAACGTGAGGACCGCGACCTGCGCGAGGGTGGTGAGGACGTCGGTCATGCGGGGTCCTTGTCGTCCGGGGCGTCGTCAGGGGCGGGCGGGGAGAGGGCGGCGCGTGCGGCCCGGCGGCGTTCCGCCAGGTCGTAGGCCCGGCGCAGGGAGGCGAGCACGCCGCCGGCGTCGCCGACGAGCGCGCCCTGCAGCCGCCCGGAGACGCCGCCCGTCTCGAAGCGTTGCCGCAGCTCGTCCGGCACCCCGCACACGACGACCTCGACGCCGTGGTCGTGCCAGCGGTCCAGCAGGCGGTCGAGAGACTTGAGGAACGTGGTCGACGGGATGCCGGCCGAGCCGCGCAGCGAGATCACCAGCCCGGCGTCGCGGGTGCTCGCGGTGTGGGGCCACTCCTCCTCGAGCCGGTTCACCTCGGCGAAGAACCCGGAGCCCACGTAGTGCAGCACCGTGGTGCGCCCGCTGGGCAGGTCGGCGGGCGGGTCGGCCACGGTGAAGTCGCCGCCGCCCTCGCCGTCGGGGGTGGGGACCAGCTCGACGATGCGGCCGCGCTTGGCGGACTGCACGGCGAACAGCACGATCGACAGGCCGGCTCCGAGGAAGATGGCCTGCTGCAGCGGCAGCTGGGTGGTGGCGACGAAGGTCACGACCATCGCCGCGGCGGACAGCCACGACGTGCGGACCACGAGCACGATGTCGGCCCACCGGCCCACGACCAGCTCGCCGCCGATGACGAGGAGCAGGCCGCCGATGACCGCCATCGGGATGGCGCCGGCCAGGGGCCCGAGGACGAGCACGAGCACGATGAGCCACACGCCGGCGAAGATGCCGGCCCAGCGCGTCTGCGCCCCGCCGCTGGTCGCGACGCCCGTGCGGGACAGCGAGCCGCCCGTCGGCAGCGCGCCGAAGAACCCGCCGGCGACGTTCGCGAGCCCCTGGGCCGTGAAGTCCTTGGAGACGTCGGTGCGCGTCCCGTCCGGGTTGGGCACGGCGGCCCCGATGCCCGCCGCCTGCGCGAGGGCGATGAGCGCGATGGCGAGCCCGCCGGACGTCAGCTCCGGCAGCGCACCGACGTCGGGCAGCGTCAGCGGCGGCAGGGAGCGGGGGATGGCGGCGATGTCGGAGACGGTCTCGACGCCGGCTCCCAGCAGCGTCACGACGACCGTGACGACGACCAGCGACACCAGCGTGGCCGTCTTGCGCAGCCGCGGGACCAGGCTGAGGGCCGCCCACGCGGCGACGGTCGCGCCGGCGACGGCGACCGTCGGTGCGTCCCACGCGCCGACGTGCACGATGGCCTCGACGAGCTTGCCCACCGTGTTGTGCGACTGCGGCTCGTAGCCGGTCGCGTCCTGCACCACGCCGGCGACGATCTGCACGGCGATGCCGGCGGTGAAGCCCGTCATGACCGCCGTCGAGACGAACGACATCACCGAGCCCAGCCTCAGCACGCCCAGCAGCACCATCCACAGCCCGACCATGAGCGTGAGCGCCGCGATCGAGCCGAGGTCGCCGGGGTCGAGCCCGGCGTCGGTGAGCACGCTCCTGGCGGACAGCGCGATGGCGCTGGTCAGCGTGGTGACCATGAGGACCGTGCGGGAGAAGATCGACCCGATCACCGTCGGGACGGCGCCGGACCACAGGCCCAGCGGGGCCGAGAACCCGCCCACCGTCGCGTACGCCATGCCCTCGGGGATGGAGAACAGGCCGGTGACGAAGCCGGAGACGACGTCGCGCGGGGTGGGCTTCGACTGGGGCACCTCAGCACCGTGCCGTACTCGCCCCGGCCCCGCGACCGGGACGGCCGGACCGACGGTGCCCGGGGCGGGGCAGGTGGGCAGGTCAGCGCCCGCGTCGACGCCAGTCGTCGGCGACGCGGGAGCACGCGTCGTGCTGGTCCGGGTCGACGACGAGCACGAGGTTCCCGGCGTGGTCGCTGTACTGCGCCTCGACGTTGACGCCCGCGCCGGCGAGCAGGGCGGCGACGGCGCCGAGCTGGCCCGGGGTCTCCTGGTCGAGCCGCAGCGTGACGACGTCGTGCAGCACGGCGGCCCCCAGACCGGCCCGCGTGGCGGCCTCGCGGGCCCCGGGGCCGTCGTCGACGAGGTAGTGCGCGACGGCGGTGGGGCCCGTGGCGAAGACGCCACCGCCCTCGAGGCTGATCCCCGCCTCGCCGAGAGCGCGCCCGAGGGCGGCCAGGGTGCCGGGGGTGTGGGCGAGGACGATCTCCAGGTCCTGCAGGTGCGTGGTGGTCATGCCGGGACGGTAGGGCGGGGACGGTTCGGCAGCGGCCGAACCGTCCCCGCCCTACGGTGGCCGCATGGGTGGACGCGCGGCCCGGCGCACGGGCAAGGACGTGAGCGGCAAGGACTTCACCGCCGTCGGGCGCGCCCTGGCGGCGCCGGCGCGCTCGACGATGCTGAACCTCCTGGTCGACGGGTCGAGCCGGCCCGCGAGCGAGCTCGCGCACGCCGCGGGGGTGCGCCCGTCGACCGCGAGCGAGCACCTCACCGCGCTCGCGGACGCCGGGCTCGTCGCGGTGGCACGGCGAGGCCGGCAACGGTTCTACCGGCTGGCCGACGTCGGGGTGGCCGACGCGCTCGAGACGCTGGGCCGGCTGTGCCCGCCGGCCCCGGTGGTGACCCTCCGGCAGTCGGCCGAGGCGGCGCGGCTCGCGCGCGCCCGCCTCTGCTACGACCACCTCGCCGGACGCCTCGGCGTGGCCCTCACCGAGGCGATGGCGGCGCGCGGCTGGCTGGGCGACGCGCTCGTGCTGACCGACGCCGGGCAGGCAGGGCTGTCCGGAGCGGGCGTCGACGTCGACGCGGCGCGGTCGAGCCGCCGGCCGACGACCCGGGCGTGCCCCGACTGGACCGAGCGCCGCGAGCACCTGGCCGGGGCGCTGGGTGCCGCCGTCGCGACCAGGTTCCTCGGTGCCGGGTGGGTGGCCCGGCGCAGCGGCACGCGCGGGCTGGTCGTGACCGACGGCGGGCAGGCCGCGCTCGCGGACCTCTGGGGCGTGGCCGCCGGCACCCTCGACGACGCGGCGGCCTGAGCAGGCCGCGCGCCGTCAGCAGTCCAGGTCCTCCCGGACGGCGGCGACCTCGTCCACGACGTCCTGCGCCTCCACCCGCAGCGTCGGCGCCGCCTCGGAGAGCGACGCCTGGTCGTCGACGTCGCCGAACGCGGTCACCAGGGCGTCCCAGGTGCGGTTGATCTCGTCCGTCCGGTCCTTCGCGACGTCGGAGATGCTGTCGCCCAGCGCCCGCTGCGCCTGGTCCGCCTGGTCGCGGGCCGCCTGGACCTCCTCGGGCGTCGCGTCCGCCCCGAGCGTGCGGGCGAGGTTCCCCAGGGCGTCCGTGTAGGCGTCGAGGTCCTCGCACGTCTGCGTGGTGCTGTCCCCGGCGGCGTCGGTGGAGTCGGCGCCGCAGCCCGCGAGGACCAGCGCCGCCGCGCCGAGCAGCGCGATACGCCGTGCCGTCGCCTGGCTCATGGTCGGCTCCTTCGCCGTGCGCTCTGACCTCGCCTTCTCCCACTCTCGTCGCGCCGGTCCCCGCTCGCGAGCCGGTGAGCGGGACTGAGCCGAGGCGTCCCAGAACTCGCGAAAGACCGTCCTGGGGCGGATCTCCCGTTTCGGCGCGCCAAGCCGGGTGATTTCTGACACCTTCGTAGGTGGTCCTTGCGCGCAAGGTCGCGCGCGGGCGGTTGTGCACCGATGTGTGGGAGGGCACTGATGGTGGAGGGGCGCAGGTCAGCGAGCCGGACGGCGCGGCACGGGAGGAGTCGGGACAGGCGGCGGTTCAGCCGCGGCTGGTCCGTGCTGGGCGCCGTGGCGCTCGCGCTGCCGATGCTGCTGGTGCCGGCGACGACGGCGTCGGCGGCGGAGTGGGGGATCAACAAGCAGGTCACCAGCGGCGAGGGCCCGTACGAGCCCGGGCAGCAGGTGCAGTACGCGATCCAGATCTCCTGCTCGGACCCGAACAACGACCCGTGCACCAACACGGTGATGACGGACGAGCTGCCGGACGAGCTCGTGCTCGTGGACGCGTCGGTGAGCAGCGGGAGCGGCGACGTCGTCGCGGACACCGAGACCAACACGGTGACGTACACCGCCGACGAGACGCCGAACGGCCAGCAGGCGCTGATCGTCGTGACGGCGACGGTGGACCCCGACCTGCCGTACAGCGCAGACGGCGTGCCGATCCCCAACACCGCCACCGTCGACGCGGACAACGCCGACCCGGAGTCCGACACGGTCGAGATCACCCCCGTCGTCGAGCTGAGCCTCGCCTCGGAGACCACCAAGACCATCGAGCCGGAGGGCGCGTTGGCCGCGCCCGGCACCGAGGCGACGATGACGCTCGGGGCGACCAACACCTCCAACACCCCTGTCGACACGCTCGTCGTGCAGGACCCGGTGGACCCGACGGCCGACCCGAACCCGTTCACCTACCTCGAGTACACGGGCACCGGCGACATCGAGATGCCGCCCAACGCTACGGACGTGACCGAGGAGTACTGGGACGGCGACTCGTGGGAGCCGCTCGACGACTCCGTGGACCCGGCCTCCGTGCAGGGCGTGCGCTACACCTTCAGCGGCGACATCCAGCAGGGTGCGACGGCGACGATCCCGGTCGAGGTGCAGCAGAGCGAGGCGGTCGAGGAGCTCGAGGACCCGACGACGGTCACCAACGAGGTCCAGTCGAACGTCACGCTGGGTGACGACGCGTCCGACCCGGTGACGGCGAGCGACACGTACGTCATCACGCCGCCGAACAACTCGGTCACGGCGTCGAAGAGCTTCGACCCGGGCGAGGTCAGCGCGGGCGCGCCCACGACGGTGACCCTGGGCGCCACCAACACCGGCACCCCGGTGACCTCGATGAGCATCACCGAGCCGGCGCCGGGCACCAACAACGTGTTCGAGGGCGACGACCCGATCACGTTCACCGGGTGGGGCACCGACGGTGCGGGCGCCGGCGTGGTGTGGCCCGACGGCGCGACCGGCGCCTCGGTGACGTTCGTCTGCGACGGCACGCCTGGTGAACCGATCCCGGCGTCGGCGCCGAACACGCTGCCCGACCCGCCGGCCGGCTGCAACGTCACCGGGTTCACCATCGAGTACACGGGCACCATCTCCAACGGCGCCGAGGCGACCGTCCCGTTCACGGCCGACACGGACCCCGACCAAGAGCCCGACAACGTCGACCACCCCAACCAGATCGAGGCCGACGTGCCGAGCGCCGACCCGGCGCTCGCGGACGACACCCTCACCACGTTGGTGGACCGGCTCGCGACCGACATCGAGAAGAACATCTCGCCGTCCACGATCCCGGCGGTGCCGGGGCAGAGCGTCGTGGTGCAGCTCCCGAGCGAGCTGGCGACGTTCGGGCCCGATGGTTCGACGACGGATGCGAACACGTTCGTGGTGCAGGACCCGACCGACCCGGCCAACCCCGACGAGTTCTGGCAGAACTTCGAGGCCACCGGCGTGCGCAGCACGGACGTGCCGGCCAACGCCACCCTGACGGTGAACTACTGGGACGGCGACTCGTGGGAGCCGGCGCCCGACTGCGGGCCGTTCGAGGGCCCGACCACGGCGAACTGCGACCTGCCCGCCGGCGCGGAGGGTGTGCAGTTCGTCTACACCTCCGACGACGGCTTCCCGCCCGGCACGGCCTTCCAGCCGAACTTCACGGCGGACTACACCGGCCCGACCGACCGCGACGACCCCATCGAGAACTGCGGACAGTCGTCGGCATCGGCCGACACGGTCGAGGAGACCGAGCCGGTCGTGGCCTGCGACACGGTCGACCCGTTCCCGGTGGACGGCGAGGGCCCGGGGGACTTCATCGACAAGACGATGCTCGGAGACCCTGCGACGGTGCGGGCACGTACGGACGACCAGGTGACCGGCCAGATCACGTGGTCCACGGGCGGCTTCTCGGGCGTGGACCCGATGGTCATCTCCGACATCACCGACCCGGCGGCCGTCCCGATCGAGGACTCGTTCTACGACGCGTTCAACCTGGTGCGCGTGGAGCCGATCGACAACACCGTGGACCCGCTCATCCAGTACGACCAGGTGGAGAGCGTCGAGCTGTTCATCGACGGCGCCTGGGTCGAGGCCTCGGACGACCCCTGCCCAGAGGCCTGTGACGGGACGTTCCCTGGCTACACGCTGACCGCCGAGGAGCAGGCGAGTGCGACGTCCGTGCGGCTCACCTACACCGAGTCGCCGTCACGTGCGGAGAACCCGACCGACCCGACCGCGCCGGTCCCCGGCGACGGGGTGGCCCGCTCCACGCAAGAGACCGGCCGCCACCTGGACCTCACGTGGCAGGTGCGGGACTACAAGCGGAGCGACCCGAGCCAGGCGGTGCTCGGTAACACCAGCGGCGTGGAGTACAACATCCCGGGCGATGCGGGGGTCGTGAACAACACCGTGCGTGGCACGGCCACGATCGACGGCGAGGACTTCGTGGAAGAGGACGCCGACGAGGCCACGATCCTCGACGTGCCGCTCAACGTCACCGTGGACAAGGAGTGGGCCGGCGGGCCGGTCTCGGTGCCGCCGGACGGCACGCCGCCCCAGTTCTACCCGAGCACCATCGCGACGATCACCGGCACCAACAACTCCGCCGCCAAGGTGGAGGAGCTGCGACTGGCCGACCCGACCGTCGAGGGCTCGGGTGATGTGGAGACGGCGGACGGCACGAAGCCGTTCGACGCATTCACCCTGACGGCGATCGACCTCACGCCGCCGGAGGGCACGGAGACCACTACGGTCACGCTGCACTACGACGACGACACCACGGCGACCTTCACCGAGGACGAGGCCGAGGCGCTCGCCGTGAGCGACCTGGACGACGTCGTCGGCGTCGAGGTGGCGTACGACGGCCTCGTCGCGCCGGGCGCGGCCGGCAGCATGGACCTCACGTTGCAGCTGCGGCAGTTCGACCGGTACTCGGACGCCCCGATCACGGTGGCCGACTACAGCCCGGTGCCGAACATGTCGGCCGCGACGATCGACGACCCGGGCGGCACCACGGAGGACGTCCGCCTCGACAACGACGACGCGACCATGGAGCTGCAGGACGCGGAGATCGCCCTCGAGGTGGGCAAGTCGTTCACCCCCGACACGATCGTCGAGCCGAACCACGGCAACCCGGGGGACACCCCCGTGGTCATGACGCTCACCGGCCAGCCGCAGGGCCCGTCGCGCAGCGTCGAGATGGTGCTCACGGACGACGACCCGCAGTTCTGGAACCAGTACGACTTCGTCGGGTTCGACCCGAGCGCCGACCTGGCCCGCCCCATCCAGCAGGTGCAGGTGGATGCCTTCACCGGCGGCACCTTCACCGGTGAGCCCGGGTCGGAGGACCCGGTCACCGTGACGGGCGGTGACTGGGTCACCGGCACGCCGTCGGACACGTTCACGCTGCCGGACGGCGTGGCGCCGGAGGACGTGCAGGGCCTGCGGTTCACCTTCACGCGCACGGACGGGTCGATCTGGGAGAACCCGGCGACCCCGACGCAGGAGGTGCCGATCCAGATCCTGCGCCGCGACGAGATGCGCTCCGGCGGCCCGGTGCTCCCGGACCTCGCCGCGAACCCGCCCGGCCCTGGCGAGACCGACCCCGGCGTGGCGAGCAACTCCGTCCAGGGCAGCACGACGGGTGCCGACCTGGTCACCGACCCGGACACGGGGGAGCTCGTGCCGGTGTCGGCGACCGACGAGGCCGAGTCGTCGATCCTGTACCAGCACGCGACCAACGGGGTGATGATCGAGAAGGACTTCGACGGCGTCCCCACGGGCGGCACCGAGGCGCCCGAGGCGACGTTCCCCATGAACATCACGTTCACGAACACGGGCGACCGGCCGATCGTGGACCCCGTGGTGACGGACGACCCGATGCCGTTCGACGACGAGGGCGCGCAGCTGCGGATCGCCGAGGGTGAGGACGAACCGTTCAGCTACTCCCTGGGCGGCGTCTCGGACCCCGACACCAGCACCCCCGACCTGCCGACCGACGCCGCTCAGGTGACCGTCGACCAGCAGGGCGACATCGACAGCCTCGGGTTCAGCTTCCCCGAGGGCTCGGTGCTCGAGGTCGGGCAGAGCTACACCATCACCGTGATGGTGCAGTTCCGGCTCGGCCTGCCGCCGCAGACCCCGGTGGAGAACACCGCCGGTGTCACGGGCGACCGGCCCTGGGACGAGTGTGCGCAGCGGCTCAACGAGGAGACCGGCGCCTGCGAGGCGGACGCCGACGTCACCCCGACCGGCTCGGCGGCACTCCAGCAGCAGAAGCTCGTCAAGGCGACCGACGACGACGAGCTCGACGTCATGCTCGACCCGGCCTACCCGGACCAGAGCTTCGAGTGCACACCCAACGGGGCCGGCTTCTACGCGTACCCGTGCACCCCGGTCATCGCTCCGGGCCACAACGAGACGTGGCAGGTCGGCGTGGAGAACGTCGGCAACCTCCCGATGGACACGCTGGTGCTGTACGACCGGCTGCCGACCCCGGGCGACACGGGCTCGTACGCGGGCGCCGATCGCGGGTCCGAGTGGGCGCCGATCCTCACCAACGACCCGCCGCCGGAGTTCGTCAACCTCCCCCCCGGCGCCGAGGGCACGTTCTACTACTCGACCACGCAGGACTACTGCATGGGCGACATCGAAGACCCGATCACCATGCCGTGCCCGACCGGCGACCCGGAGACCGGGTGGGTCGAGCTGACCGGAGACGAGTCGGAAGAGGTCTACCAGCAGATCACCGCGTTGAAGGTGGTCGTGACCTTTCCCGAGGACGACCTGTTCGAGCCGGGCGACTCCATCGCGCTGGAGGGCACGACGACCACCCCGCCGGCGGCGCCGGAGGCCGGCGACCGGTCGATCGCATGGAACTCCGCGGCCGCCGGCGGCGTCGTCGTCACCCAGCAGGCGGGCCGGCAGAACAACCTGCCCACCGAGGGCGTCAAGGTCGGGGTCGCGACGGCGACCGGACCGCTCGAGGTGAACAAGTTCGTCACGGGCGACGGGGCCGACCAGTACGCACCGGACTCGTTCGAGGTCCAGGTGGAGTGCACGTCGGCCGTGGGGACGTGGGTGGAGACCGATCTCGACCCGGTCACGATCACCGTCAGTCCGGACGAACCCGTGACCGTGCCGAACCTCCCGTACGGGGCCGAGTGCACCCTGACCGAGGACGCGGCCGTGAACGGGCAGACGGACTTCACCGTCACCCCGGAGTCGGTCACGATCGGCGACGAGACGGCCCCCGCGCAGATCGCGATCACGAACGAGTACGACCTGGCGAGCCTGGAGCTGTCCAAGGACGTCGTGAGCGACGCCGTCGACCAGGACGGCAACCCGATCTCCTACGGCCCGTTCGAGGCCGCGGTGGAGTGCACGTTCCTCGGCGAGGAGGTGTTCGCCGAGGGATACGACGCGGACACCCCGATGGTCGTGGAGCTTGACGCCGACGGCACGCCCGTGACCCTCGAGGGGCTCCCGGTCAACGCCGAGTGCACGGTCACCGAGACGGACACCGCGGGAGCGGCGTCGACATCGATGACCGTGACGCAGCCGGGGGAGGACCCGGTCACCACCGACGGCACATCCGCCGACGTTGTCATCGTCCCCGACGACGAGGGCACGGCCGGCACGCAGGTCGGCGTGACCAACACCTTCGGCGACGGCGCGATCCACCTCACCAAGGTGGTGGAAGGCGAGGGTGCACCCGAGTATGGCGACGGGCCGTTCACGTTCGACATCGTCTGCACGCTGGACGACACGGGCGGCGAGCCGCGCACCGTGTACGAGGACTCGGTGAGCCTGGGCGGCGACGACCCGCTGGAGCTCACGATCGAGAACCTGCCCGCGGGGGCCGAGTGCGACATCACCGAGACGGACGACGGTGGCGCGACCGACACCGTCGTCACGCCGAACCCGGTCACGGTGGGCGCCGGTGAGACCGCGGAGGTCACCGCCACCAACACCTTCGACGTCGGCGGGATCGTGGTCGACAAGGTCGTGGACGGGGCCGGCGCCGACCTGTACGGGGACGGCCCGTTCGAGGTCACCCTGGAGTGCACGTACCAGGGTGAGCCGGTCGAGATCGACCCGGCGACGCAGACGCTCGTCGGAGGGGAGTCGGTCAGCTACGACGGGATCCCCGTCGGCGCGGAGTGCGTCGTGACGGAGACGGAAGACGGGGGAGCCACCTCGTCGACGGTCTCCACCACCGTGGAGGGTGGTGACCCGGGCGAGGTCGTGGTGCCTCCCGCGGGTGATGACCCGGCCGAGATCACCGTGACCAACACGTTCGACGTCGGCGAGGTCGTGGTCGACAAGATGGTGGACGGTGACGGCGCGCAGTACGGCACCGGCCCGTTCGAGGTCACCCTGGAGTGCACGTACCAGGGCGAGGCCATCGAGATCCCGGGCGGTGCGACGCGCGAGATCACCCCGGGGGAGCCGGTGACATACGGCGACCTGCCGGTCGGCGCGGACTGCGTCGTCACGGAGCCGACGACGGGCGGGGCCACCGAGGTCACGATCTCGTCCGTCGACGACGGTGCGCCGGGCGAGGTCACGATCGGCGACGACCCGACCGAGGTCACGGTCACGAACACGTTCGACCTGGCGTCGCTGCAGGTGACCAAGGACCTGGCCGGCCTGGGCGCGCTGTACGGGCCCGGGCCGTTCGAGGTCGAGCTCTCCTGCACCTTCGAGAGCGAGACGATCGCCATCCCGGGCGGCGAGCTGCGCACCATCAACGGTGGCCAGACGATCACCTACGACGACCTGCCGGTCGGCGCGGTGTGCGCCGTGACCGAGACCCAGGACTTCGGGGCCACCTCGGTCGAGATGGACCCGGTGGGCGAGGGCGACCCCGCCACCAGCGGTGACGTCACCGTCGGCGGCGCCGACGAGGACCCGGTCGTCATCACCGTGACGAACACGTTCGAGACCAGCCCGCTGGTGGTGCGCAAGGTGGTGGACGGCGAGGCGGCCGAGTTCGCCCCGCCGATGCCGGACCTGCCGGCGCCCCCGGAGATCCCGGACCCGCTGCCCACCGACCCGGACGAGATCCAGGAGCTGGTCGACGAGTACCAGCAGTTCTTCGCGGACATCCCGTTCGACGAGTTCCCGTACCAGGCGTCGATCTCCTGCGTCGACGACCAAGGTGTCCCGGTCGAGACGATTCCCGGCGGTGACACCCGTCGGTTCGGGCCAGGCTTCCCGGCGCTCTACTTCGGGCTCCAGGACGGGGACACGTGCACGGTCACGGAGACCGGCACCGGGGGCGCGACGTCGGTCTCGTATCTGGTGCCGCCGGACGAGGAGCCGCAGTCGGAGCCGGTGACGGTACCGGTCGACGGGGCCGACCTGGCCGATCCGGTCGAGGTCGTCGTCACCAACATCTACGACGTCGGTGAGTTCACCGTCGAGAAGGTCGTGGACGGTGAGGGCGCCCAGTACGGCACCGGCCCGTTCGAGGTGACGGCCGAGTGCACGTTCGAGGGCAACGCGATCGAGGTGCCGGACGGCGCCACCCGCACGGTGGCTCCGGACGAGCCCGCGGTCTACGCCGGGCTCCCGGTGGGAGCGGACTGCGTCGTCACCGAGACCGAGGACGGCGGCGCGACGTCCACGACAGTGTCGACCGCCGTGGACGGCGGCGGACCGGGTGAGGTCGTGGTGCCGCCGTCCGACGGCGAGCAGGTGACGCTCACCGCGACCAACACCTTCGACCTGGGCGAGCTCACGGTCGACAAGGTCGTGGTCGGCGACGGTGCGGAGCTGTACGGCGACGGGCCGTTCGAGGTCTCCCTCGAGTGCACGTTCGAGGGGGAGCCGGTCGAGATCCCCGGCGGGGCCGTGCGGGAGATCACCCCCGGCGAGCCGGTGACGTACACGGAGCTGCCGGTCGGCGCCGACTGCGTCGTGACCGAGACGGACGTCGCGGGCGCGACGTCGTCCACGGTCTCCACGACCGTGGAGGACGGGGAGCCGGGCCAGGTCGTGGTGCCTGGCACGGACGGCGACCCGGTGACCGTGACGGTGACGAACACGTTCGACGTCGGGTCGATCGCGGTGGACAAGGTGGTCGAGTTCGAGGGCGACTCGTACGACGTCGGGCCGTTCGAGGTCGCGCTCGAGTGCACGTTCCAGGGCGAGTCGATCGAGATCCCCGACGGAGCGGCGCGCGAGCTCACCCCGGGCGACCCGGTCACCTACGACGGGCTGCCGGTCGGCGCGGACTGTGTCGTCACGGAGACCGACGACGGCGGGGCGGCCGCTTCGACCGTCTCCAGCGTCGACGGCGGCGACCCGGGCGCGGTGACGGTCGCGGCCGACCCGGCGTCGGTCACTGTGACCAACACGTTCGGCCCGCCGCCCCCGCCCGCGGACGGCGGCGACGACGGCGGGAACGGTGGCGCCACCGGTGGTGACGACAGCGGCCTGCCGGGCTGGCTGCCGCGCACGGGTGCGGACTTCATCAAGCTGCTGGGCCTGGTCGTCCTGCTGACGGCGGCGGGTGTGGTGCTCGTGAACGTGCGACGGCGCGGGGTGCACTGACGCGGAAGGAGACCAGCGTCACCTAGGCGGCTCGTTGCACTCAGTGCAGCGAGCCGCCTAGTGTCGCTCCGTGCCGCCGACCCCCTCCCCGCGTCCTGACGGCCCGTCCGTCGGGAAGCGTGCCCTGCTGAAGGCCCGGACGCGCCGCGACATCGTCCAGGCGGCCGCGGCTCTCATGCACGACGGTGGCGGCGTCGGCTTCTCGGTCGACGACCTCGCCACGCGCGCGGGCGTCTCCCGGCGCACCGTCTTCAACCACTTCCCGTCGCTCGACGACGTCGTCGCGGCCGTCGGTGCCGACGCGTTCGGCACCGTCCGCGACGCGCTCCACGCCGTCGCGCCGCCGACGCCGGCCGGTCCCGGCCCGGACGCCGCGCGCGACGCCCTCCGCGACGACCTCGTCGCGGCGCTGCGGCGCGCGGAGCTCGTGGCGCCGATGGCGTCCCTCACGCGCGGCCTCGGCCTCGCGGGGGAGTCGGCGGACGCCGCCGTCGTGCCTCCGCACCAGGCGATGCTGCTGCTGCGGTCGCTGTCCGACGTCAGCGAGGAGCTCGCGGCGGACCTCGCGCGCCGGCACGCCGACGTCGAGGCCCTCGACGTGGAGCTCCTCGTCGCCCAGGCCATGAGCAGCCTCGTCGTGCTGCACCGTCACTGGTTCGCCCGGACCGGCGGCGCGTCGGACGGCGCTGCTCACGACACCTGGTCCGCCCTGCTCGACCACCTCGTTCCCGCCCTGCGCACCACCCCACCTGGCCCGATCGCAACTGAAGGACACCATGGCTGAGCTGCTCTACCGCCTCGGACGCTTCGCGTCGCGACGCGTCAAGACCGTCGTCGCCGCGTGGGTCGCCGTCCTGGCGATCGCCGGCGTCGGCTACGCCGTCGGGGCGGGGACCCTGAGCGACAGCTTCTCGATCCCCGGCACGCCGACGCAGGAGGTGACCGACCAGCTCGCCGACGAGCTGCCCGAGGCGGCGGGCGGCGCCGGCACCGTCGTGCTGAGCACGGACGACGGTTCGGAGTTCACCGCCGACCAGGAGAAGGCCCTGGGCGAGATCCTCGCCGGGGCGACGGGCATCGACGGCGTCGAGGACGCTGTCGACCCGTTCACCACCGAGGCCGACCGGCAGGAGCAGGCCGACCAGCTCGCCGACGGCGAGAAGCAGATCGCCGACGGGCGCGACCGGCTCGCGGACGGGCGGGACCAGCTCGAGGCGGGTCAGCAGCAGCTCGACGCCGCGCGCGCCGAGGTCGAGGCGGGCCAGGCCCAGCTCGACGACGCCCGCGCCCAGGCGGAGGCCGCCGGCCAGGCCGAGCTCGCCGCCCCGCAGCTCGACGCCCAGCAGGAGCAGCTCGACGCGCAGCAGGACACCCTCGACGAGAAGACCGCGGAGCTCGCGGACGGCGCCGCCGAGCTCGACGAGCAGGCCACGCAGCTCGAGCAGGGCCGGGAGCTGCTGGACCTCGCGTCCGGGATCACCCTCGTGTCCGACGACGGCTCCACCGCCGTCGCCACCGTGATGTTCACCGACGACCTGATGGCCGTGGACATGGAGACCAAGGACGCCGTCATCGGCGCCATCACCGACGGGGTCGCGGACGTCGGCGGCGTGAGCGTGGACTTCGGCTCCGACATCGCCCAGGAGACGCCGTCGGTCGTGGGGCCGGGCGAGGTCGTCGGCCTGGTCGTGGCGGCCGTCGTGCTCGTCGTCATGCTCGGCACGTTCGTCGGTGCCGGGCTGCCGCTGCTCACCGCGCTGGTCGGCGTCGGCGTCGCGGCGATGGGCGCCCTGGCGTTCTCGGGCGTCGTGCAGATGTCGTCCGTGACGCCGGTGCTCGGCCTCATGCTCGGCCTCGCCGTCGGCATCGACTACGCGCTGTTCATCGTCAACCGGCACCGCCAGCAGCTGAAGGACGGCTACGAGGTCCGCGAGTCCGTGGCGCTCGCCAACGGCACGTCGGGCAACGCCGTCGTCTTCGCCGGCGCGACGGTCGTGATCGCGCTGCTCGCGCTCAACGTCACCGGCATCCCGTTCCTCGGCCTCATGGGCACCGTCGGCGCGGCCTCGGTCGCCGTCGCGGTGCTGGTCGCGGTGACGCTCACGCCGGCGCTGCTGTCCGCCATCGGCATGCGGATCCTCAGCCGCAAGGAGCGCGGGCGCCTCGGGCAGGCGGCCGCGGCCGACGTGCCGCCGGCGAAGCAGGCGACGCCGGTGAAGCCGATGCGGACGCTCGTCGCGGTGGGCCGCGTGGTCCTCGGCGTCGCGGTGCTCGGCGTCGTCGCCATCCCGGCGCTCGACCTGCGGACCAACCTCCCCGACGGGTCGTCGGCCCCCGAGGACACCACGTCGTACGCGGCGTACACGACGGTCGCCGACCAGTTCGGCGCCGGCGTGAACGGGCCGCTGCTCGTGGTCGCGGACGTGCCGGACGCGGTCACCCAGGACACCGAGGTCGCGACGCAGCTCGCCCTCGCGAAGCAGCTCGCCGCGCAGGACGACGTGGTCGCCGTCGCGCCCGCCGGGACGTCGGAGGACGGCTGGACGCTCGCGTTCCAGGTGGTCCCCACCGAGGGGCCGACGAGCGCGTCCACCGAGCAGCTCGTCCACACGCTGCGAGGCCTGTCCCCGCTGGCGGTCGACGTGCAGGGCACCGGGGACGCGACCGTGACGGGCGACGTCCAGGTCGGCGTCGCGGGTGCGGCGTCGGGCAACATCGACATCTCCGAGAAGCTGTCCGACGCGCTGCCGCTCTACCTCGGCGTGGTCATCGGCCTGTCGCTGCTGATCCTCGTGGTCGTGTTCCGGTCGATCCTCGTGCCCGTGATCGCGACCCTCGGCTTCGTCCTGTCGTACTTCGCCGCCCTCGGCGGCGTCGTGGCGATCTACCAGTGGGGCTGGCTGGCCGGCGTCTTCGGCGTCCACCAGCCGGGGCCGATCCTGAACTTCCTGCCCACGATCCTCGTCGGCATCCTGTTCGGCCTGGCCATGGACTACATGCTTTTCCTCGGCTCGGGCATGCGGGAGGCGTACGCCCACGGTGCGCCCGCGCGCCTCGCCGTCGCGCAGGGCTTCCGCGCCGGCCGCTCCGTCGTCACCGCGGCGGCCGTCATCATGATCTCCGTGTTCGGCGGGTTCGTGTTCGCCGAGGACGCCATGATCCGGTCGATCGGGTTCGCCCTCGCGTTCGGCGTGCTCGTCGACGCGTTCGTCGTGCGGATGCTCGTCGTGCCGGCGCTCATGCACCTGCTCGGCGACGCGGCGTGGTGGCTGCCGCGGTGGCTCGAGCGGATCCTGCCGAACGTCGACGTCGAGGGGGCGGCGCTGGAGCGTCGTCACCCGCACGCCGAGGACGGCGCGCCCGACGCCACCCCCGAGCCGGAGCCCGCCCCGGCGGACGCACGCTGAGGGCCCGCGCCCTCGTCGCAGGGGCCGGGGTGGTCGCGCGGCCGGGGAGGCCGTGCGCCGGGCGACGTCCTCCGGCGGGTCGCCGCATGCGCCGGTGTGACCTGTGTCACCCTCAGGTCGGTACTTCGACCGAAAGGTGGCCCTGCCCGTGCGACGTTCACGACCCCTGGTGCTGGCCGGCATGGCCGGCGCCCTCACGCTCCTGCACGCCCCTGTCGCTGTCGCGGCTCCCGGAGGGGGCGACGCGCCGGCGGACGACGACGGCCTGCCGCCCGGCGTCGTCGTCGAGGACGGGACGACGCAGCCCGTCTTCTCGCTCGACGACGCGATCACGGAGCGGGTGTACGTCACCGCGCCCGTGGACAGCGACCACGACGGCGAGCACGACCGGGTGGCGATCGACATCGCCCGGCCGGCGGAGACCGCGACCGAGGGCCTCGACGTCCCCGTCATCTTCGAGCACAGCCCGTACCGCAAGGACACGTGGGGCGAGGCTCCGTACCCCAGCGTCCTCGTCGACGAGCTGCCGCAGAACCGCCTCTTCGCCAAGGGCGCGACGGCCGGCTCGTTCCGCACGACGGCGGGCTTCCTCGGCGGCGACGCCGTCGCGGGGGCCAGGGCCGCCGACCTGCCCGGCAGCCTGGACGACTACTACGTGCCGCGCGGCTACGCCGTCGTGCTCGGGATGAGCGTCGGCACGGGGGACTCCGACGGCTGCCCGACCAGCGGCGACCCCGCCGAGACCCTCGGCACGAAGGCCGTGATCGACTGGCTGAACGGTCGCGCGCCCGGCGTCGACGCCACCGGCGAGGCCGTCGAGGCGGACTGGACCACCGGCGACGTCGGGATGATCGGCGGCTCCTACAACGGGACGCTGCCCAACCAGGTCGCGACCACCGGCGTCGAGGGCCTCAAGACGATCGTCCCCGTCGCCGCCATCAGCAGCTGGTACGACTACTACCGCGCCAACGGCCTCGTGGTCGCCCCCGGCGGCTACCAGGGCGAGGACGCCGACGTCCTCGCGAACTTCGTCGGCGGCGAGGAGCGGGTCACGGGCGACTGCGCGGACGAGATCGCCGAGATCACCGCGGAGCAGGGGCGCGACACCGGGGACTACACGGACTTCTGGGCGGCCCGCGACTACCGCGACGCGAGCGACGTGGCCGCGAGCGTCTTCGTCGTGCACGGGCTGAACGACTGGAACGTCCGCACGGAGAACTTCGCCGGGTGGTGGGACGAGCTCGCCGCGCACGACGTGCCGCGCAAGATCTGGCTGCACCAGGGCGGACACGGCGGCCCCGGCTCCGGCGCGAGCGTCACGCTGCCGGACGGCGAGACCTGGACCTACAAGCAGACCGAGAACCGCTGGTTCGACCACTGGCTGTGGGGCGTCGACAACGGGATCATGGACGAGCCGCAGGCGGTCGTGCAGCGCGAGGACGGCGAGAACACGCCGTCCTCCACCTGGCCGGACGCCGGTGCCAAGGACGTCCGGCTGCGGCTCGCCGCCGATGCGTCCGACGCCCCGGGCGCCCTGGTCACGCGCGGGCCGCACGGTCCGGCGGCGCGGCAGTCGTTCGTCGACCAGGGACGCACGGTCCACCCGGACACGTTGGTCGCCGACCCCGACACCGTCAGCGAGAACCGGCTCGTGTACACGACGCCGGAGCTCGACGAGGACGTCCGTCTCTCCGGGCGCCCGTCGATCCGGCTGCGCACGGCGATCGAGAACGCTGCCGACGCGAACCTCACGGTGCAGCTCGTCGACTACGGCCCGGCCGGGTCCGACGTCGAGCCCACGGTCGTGACCCGGGGCTGGACGGACCCGCAGAACCGCAAGGGGGCGGACCGCTCGGAGCCGCTCGTGCGCGGCAAGGCGTACGACCTGTCCTGGACGCTCGAGCCGAAGGACTACGTGGTTCCCGCGGGTCACCGGATCGGGCTCGTGGTCTTCTCGACCGATCAGGAGCACACGCTGCTGCCGCTCGGCGGGACGGAGCTCACGGTGTCGCCGCACCAGAGCGTGCTGCGGCTGCCCGTGGTCGGGGGAGCGGAGGCGCTGGGCTTCTGAGGAGCCGCCGGCGGGCGGGCCGAGCGGTGGGAGGTGGCTACGCGGCGGTGCCGAAGTCGCCCCGCCGGCGCTCGGCCCGCACGACGGTGCCCTCGGGCACGATCTCGTCCGGCAGCACGATCGCGCCGGGCTCGATCTGGATGTCCTCGCCGAGCCGTGCGTGCGCGCCGACCCGGGCGCCGTCGCCCACGACGCCGCGGACGCCGACGTGCACCGCGTCGCCGACCCGGGCGCGCGGCCCCACGACGGCGTCGACGTCGATCCAGCTGAAGCGCCCCACGCGGGCGCGCTCGGCCACGCGGGCGCCGGCCTCGACGTAGGCTCCGGCCTCGACCGTCGCGTCCGGGTGGACGGTCGCGTACGGGGAGACGTAGCCCTCGCCGTTGTCGTGCCGCAGATAGCGCGTGACGTTGCCCGCGTCGTCCTCGATCTCGACCTTCCGGGGGATGCGTCGCACAGTTCTCCTCGCCTCGGGTGCTCTGCTGTTCCAGTGACATAACGTAACGACTCGCGCAAGGATTCCCCCGAAACGGTCATCTGGTGAGCCGGGCCGTGGCGACAGGTGGACAGCGACGGGTTCGTCAGCAGGGCCGGCGATCGGCAATGATCGGGAGGTGAGCACGACGACGCGGGGGACCCGGAGACGCTGGCGCACGGCGGCGGTGGTCGCCGGGGCGCTCGTCGTCGCGCTCGGTGTCCTCGCGGCGCTGGTGTGGACCGGTGTGCTGTGGCCCAACCGCATCACGGCGGCGAAGTTCGACGTCCGCGGGGTGGACGTCTCCGCCTACCAGGGCGAGATCGACTGGCCGGTGCTCGCCGACCAGGACCTCGACTTCGCGTTCATCAAGGCCACTGAAGGCTCGAACCACGTCGACGAGCGCTTCGCCGCGAGCTGGGCGGGCGCGCGCGAGACGGACCTGCTCGTCGGCGCCTACCACTTCCTCAGCTTCGAGAGCCCGGGCGAGGACCAGGCCGGGAACGTCGTGGAGAACGTCCCGGCCGACCCCGGCACCCTGCCGCCCGTCGTCGACGTCGAGTACTACGGGCCGTTCATGGACGACCCGCCCAGCGTCGACGAGCTGCGCGGCATCCTCGACCCGCTGCTCGCCGACCTCGAGGAGCACTACGGCGCCGCGCCGATCATCTACACGACGCAGCAGCTGCGCGAGGCCTACCTCGGCGACGACTACGACCGCTACCCGCTGTGGATCCGGTCGGTGGCGTCCAGCCCCGACCTGCCGAAGCGCGCGTGGGACTTCTGGCAGTACTCCGACCGCGACGTCCTGGACGGCTACGTGGGCGAGGAGGAGCACATCGACATGAACGTCTTCGACGGCACCCTCGACGACCTGCGCGCGATGACGATCGGCTGACGACAGCGCCCGGCGCCCGTCAGAGCGCGACCGTGCGGAACCCGCCGTTGCCGGTGGACGACTCCACCGTGTTCGACGACCGGGCGGCGTTGCGGTAGCGGTTGCAGTACGAGTCGTGGCACAGGTACGAGCCGCCGCGCAGCACCCGGGCGTCGGAGGCACCCTGCTCGAGCGGTGCGTGCGCCGCGGGGCCGCGGCGGGCGTACGTGTGCGGCGACCACACGTCCTGGCACCACTCCCACACGTTGCCCACCGTCTGCCACAGCCCGTAGCCGTTGGGCGCGAACGTCCGCACCGGGGCGGTGGTCAGCCAGCCGTCGTCGCGGGTGTTCGCGGTCGGGAACGTCCCCTGCCAGATGTTGCAGCGCCATTCGCCGTCGTCGCCGAGCAGGTCGTCACCCCACGGGTACCGGGCGCCGTCGAGGCCGCCGCGCGACGCGTACTCCCACTCCGCCTCGGTGGGCAGCCGGCGCCCCGCCCAGGCGCAGTAGGCCTGCGCGTCGTTCCACGACACGTGCACCACCGGGTGGTCGCCGCGGCCCGCGAGGTCGGTGCCCGGCCCCTCCGGGTGCGCCCAGTCGGCGCCGGTGACGAACAGCCACCACGGTGCGCCGCCCGCGACGCCGAGCACCTCCACCCGCCCTTCGTCCACGGCGCGCTGGTCGACGGCGAGGTGGAAGACGGGCGAGCTGCCGAACGTCTCCGCCTCCGTGCGGTAGCCGGTGGCGTCGACGAAGCGGGCGAAGTCGTCGTTGGTCACCGACGTCGCGTCGATCGTGAAGCCGTCCAGCGACACCTCGTGCACGGGCGACTCGCCGTCGAACGGCTTGCCGTCCCCGTGGGAGTCGCCCATCGCGAACCGGCCGGCCGGCACCGCGACCTGCTGGACCGTGTGGCGCGGGCCGTCACCGGGCGCGGCGGCCGTGCCGGCGCCGGCGGCTCCGCCACGCAGCACCGGCATCGCCAGGGCCGCGGGCTCGGCCGGCCGGGAGGGGGCGCAGCAGGAGTCGGTCGTGTCGGCCGGACGTGCCGGGGCGCAGCACGAGTCCTGCTCGGGGTGGGTCATCGTCGCTCCTTCGGGCTGGGCCGGTCTGCTGCCAGTATCGCGGACGACCGGTACGCCTCGATCAGCCGACCGCGGCGCGGGACGTGCGGGGTGTCGCAGAACACCGCCCTGAGCAGCGGCGATGGCGCCGTCGCGCGACTCGGACGTTACGGTCGGCGACGTGGACGAATGGACTTGGCCCGCGTACGTGGGCGTGGCGCTCGGGGTGCTGGCGTTCCTCGCGGTGCTGCTGCCGGTGCTCGTGGTGCAGCAGCGACGGTACGGGCGGCTCGACGCGCGGCGGATGCTCGGTGCGGCGGCACTGGCGGTGTACGTCGTGACGCTGCTGGCGTACACGCTGCTGCCGCTGCCGTCCGGCGACCTCGCCGCATGGTGCGCCGCGAACGCGGTGTCCGGGGCCGAGCTCGTCCCGCTGCACTCGATCGACGACATCCGTGGCGACACCTCCGGACTGAGCACCCTCGCGACGCTGCGCAGCCGGGCGTTCCTGCAGGTGGCGTTCAACGTGCTCCTGTTCGTCCCGTGGGGGGTGTTCGCCCGCCGGTACCTCGGCTGGGGCGTCGTCGCCTCGACCGCCTCCGCGCTGCTGGCGTCGGTCGCGATCGAGACCGTCCAGTACACCGGCATCTTCGGCGTCATCGGCTGCTCCTACCGCGTCGCGGACGTCGACGACGTGCTCACCAACACGCTCGGGGGCCTGCTCGGCGCGCTCGTGGCGCCGGTGGTGCTGCGGTGGATGCCGCAGGCGCGGGCGCTCGCCGCCGACCGCCTGGAGCCGCGGCCCGTGACGGTGCCGCGGCGGCTGCTGGGCATGGTCGTGGACGTCGGCGCCGCGGCGGCGCTGGGCGCCGCGCTCCAGCTGGCGTACCGCATCGCGCTGATGGCCACGGGCCACGGGCTGCCGGCGACGCCCACGTGGGCGGAGGTGCTGCTCGGCACCGTCCTGCCGGCGGTGCTGGTCTTCGGGGTGCCGCCGTGGGTGGGGTCGGGGGCGTCGCTGGGGCAGCGGGCGGTGTGGCTGGAGCCGCGCTGGCCGGACGGCGCGGGCGGGCTCGCGCGCGGGAGCCTCGGCCGACGCCTCGCGCGGGGGTATGCCGTGCTCGGCGTCTACGGGCTGCTGGACGTCGCGGCGGCGGTGCCGCCCGGCGCCGAGGCCGCGGGGGCGCAGTCGCTCCAGGGGCTGGTGGTGCTGGCCGCCGTCGTCGGTGTGCTCGCCACGGGCGACCGACGGGGGCTGTCCTGCGCGCTCACGGGCGCGCGCCTGGTCGACGCCCGGGCCTGACCGCTCAGCAGACCGCTCAGCAGGCCGCTCATATGTGTTGAACGCTGCGCTCGTTTGGTACCTTGGCCGTTCCGGCCCGACGAAGGAGCGACGCACCATGACCGCACTCAGCGACGAGACCCTGGCATCCCTGTCGGGCGGCGACCTGCCGGTCGCGGTGCCGGCGTACGACCGCTCGCGGCTGCGTGCCGGCATCGTCCACCTCGGCGTCGGCGGCTTCCACCGCGCCCACCAGGCCATGTACCTCGACCGGCTGATGAACGAGGGCAAGGCGCTCGACTGGGCGATCTGCGGCGTCGGCGTGCTGCCCCACGACGCGCGCATGCGCGACGCGCTCACCAGCCAGGACGGGCTGTACACCCTCGTGCTGAAGCACCCGGACGGCACGCTCGAGGGCCGTGTGATCGGGTCGATCGTGGACTTCCTGCTCGCCCCCGACGACCCCGAGGCCGTCATCGAGAAGATGGCGTCCCCGGAGATCCGGATCGTGTCGCTGACCGTCACCGAGGGCGGCTACAACGTCAACCCGGTGACGGGGGAGTTCGACGCCGAGGACCCGGCGGTCGTCGCCGACCTCGCGCCCGGCGCCGTCCCCGCCACGTCGTTCGGGCTGGTCACGGAGGCGCTGCGGCGTCGTCGCGACCGCGGGGTCACCCCGTTCACGGTGGCCAGCTGCGACAACATCCAGGGCAACGGCGACGTCGCGCACCGCATGTTCGTCGCGTTCGCGCGCCTCAAGGACCCCGCCCTCGCGGACTGGATCGAGGCGCACGTGCCGTTCCCCAACTCGATGGTCGACCGCATCACCCCGGTGACGACGGACGACGACCGGGCGATGGTCGCCGAGCGGTTCGGCGTCGACGACGCGTGGCCGGTGGTGGCGGAGCCGTTCACGCAGTGGGTGATCGAGGACCGGTTCACGAACGGCCGCCCGCCGTACGAGGAGGTCGGCGCGCAGCTGGTCGACGACGTCGAGCCGTACGAGCTCATGAAGCTCCGGCTGCTCAACTCCAGCCACCAGGCGCTGTGCTACGTCGGCTACCTCGCCGGCTACCGGTACGCGCACGAGGTGTGCGCCGACGAGACGTTCGTGCAGTTCCTGCGCGACTACATGGCCCGCGAGGGGGAGCCGACCCTGCTGCCCGTGCCGGGCATCGACCTGGCGGAGTACCAGGACACCCTCATCGAGCGGTTCGCGAACCCGCACGTGCGCGACACCCTCGCCCGGCTGTGCGCCGAGTCGTCCGACCGGATCCCGAAGTGGCTGGTCCCCGTGATCCGGGCCAACCTCGCCGCCGGCGGGGAGGTCCACCGCTCCGCCGCGGTCGTCGCCTCGTGGGCCCGCTACGACGAGGGCGTCGACGAGCAGGGCGAGCCCATCGAGATCGTGGACCGGTACGCCGACCGGCTGAAGGCCGCCGCCGCCCGCAACCACGAGGACCCGCTCGCGTTCGTGCGCGACGAGGAGCTGTTCGGCGACCTGGCGTCCCAGCCGCGCTTCGTCGAGGCCTACACCGCCGCGCTGGCCTCGTTGCACGCGCGCGGCGCGCGGGCCACGGTGGAGGAGCTCGTCGCCCGCTGACCTCAGCCGGTCGCGCGGGACCTGAGCAGTCCCGCGACGTCCTGGAGGCCCATCTGGACGCGCCCGTAGACGCGGGGGTTGAGCAGGAGCGTGCCGTCGAAGTCCCCGGACGACGCGTAGAACGCGACCGGCACGGTCATCGCCTGGAAGAAGGCGAAGAGGGGGCGCATGGCGTGCTCCAGCACGAGGGCGTGGCGGTCGCTGCCGCCGGTGGCCACGAGGAGCACGGCCTTGTTGGCGAGCGCGTACTGGTCCACCAGGTCGAAGAAGTGCTTGAACATGCCCGGGTAGGACCCGCGGAAGACCGGCGCGGCGGCGACGAGCAGGTCGGCCTCCTCGGCACGGTGCAGCGCGGACTCGACGTCCGGCGTGACCTCGTCCCGCGAGGTCGCGTCGGTGAACCCGTGGCCGAGCCGGTAGACGTCGACCTGCGACGCCTCGGTCGGGAGCATCTCGGCCAGCGTGTCCAGGACCACGGAGGTGAGCCCCATCGTCTTGGACGGCCGGCTCGGGCTGCCGTTGACGACGACGACCCGCAGCCGCGCGCTCCCGGGGTCCGGGGTGGGCGCGGTGTCGGCGGACGACGCGCCGCCGGCCGTCGTGGGACGCGGGACCGCCGTCGCGCCGGCCGAGGTCGTGGTGGCGGAGGTCGTGGTCATGCCGCGCTCCTCTCGGCGGCGGCCACCTCGCGGCGCACGACCGGCGCCACCTCGGTGCCCAGCCGCTCGATCGCCTCCAGGTGGTCCTTCTGCGCCATCCCTCCGAACCCCATGTGGACGATGGCGCGGTCCAGCCCGTAGAGCTCGTGGTAGGCGAGCAGCTTGTCGACGACCTCCTGGGGGCTGCCGACGAGCAGCCCGGCGCCGGGGGCCGAGAGCGCGTCGAACGACGGGCGGGACAGGGGGAACCCCGCGCCGCGCTGGTGGTTGTTCTCCGCCATGCCCTGCACGAAGGAGGGGTACATGAGGTCCCTCGCCCCCTGGCTCGTGGCGCCGACGTAGCCGTGGGTGTTGATGCTCACCGGCAGCGCGTCGGCGTCGTGGCCCGCGGACGCGGCCGCCTCCCGGTACAGCGCGAGCGTCCGCTCGTGGAAGGTGATGGGGCCCAGCAGGAGGGCCATCGCCATGGGCAGCCCGAGCCTGCCGGTGCTGACGGCCGAGGCCGGCGAGCCGCCGACCCCCACCCAGACCGGGATGGTGTCGCCGAAGGCGCGGGGCGCGATGTCGGCGTCCACCAGCGAGGGACGCAGCCGCCCCTGCCAGGTCAGCGGGTTCTGCTCGCGGATCGCCAGGAGCAGGTCGAGCTTCTCCCGGAAGAGCTCCGCGTAGTCGCCGAGGTCGTACCCGAAGAGCGGGAACGACTCGGAGTACGACCCTCGGCCGGCGATGATCTCCGCCCGCCCGCCGGACAGCTGGTCGATCGTGGCGAACTGTTCCCAGACCCGCACGGGGTCGTCCGAGCTGAGCACGGTCACGGAGCTCGTGAGCCTGATGTTCTCGGTGTGCTCCGCGGCCGCCGCGAGCAGGACGGTCGGGGCGGAGCCGACGAAGTCGGTCCGATGGTGCTCCCCGACCCCGAAGACGTCGAGGCCGACCTGGTCGGCGACCCGTGCCTGCTCGACGGTCTCGCGGACCCGCTGGCGCGGGGACGGCGTGGAACCCGTGCGGGGGTCGGTGGTGACCTCTCCGAACGTCATGATCCCGATCTCGAAGGGCATCGCTCTTCCTCTCGTCGGACGGTGCTGCCGGGTCCGCCGCATAACTTGTCTGCGCAGACAGATATTCCGCCGAGCCGTGGGTGGCCGGCTGGTTCCGCCCACGACGTCCGGATACCGTGCTCGCCATGGCGACCGACGGGCTGCAGGACCTCGAGCAGGAGGCGTGGCGCGGGTTCCTCTACGCCCACGACCGGATCTGGCGCGAGCTGGAGTCACGGCTCGCGACGATGAACGTCAGCATGGCGGAGTACAGCGTCCTGGCCCTGCTCGGCGAGGCCGGCCCCGAGGGCATGCGGATGTCGGAGCTCGCCCGGCGTCGCCTGATGACGACCGGTGGGTTCACCCGCCTGGCCGACCGGCTGGAGCGGCGCGGGCTGATCGAGCGTCGCCGGTCGCGGGTCGACGGCCGGAGCGTCGACGCGGCCCTGACCGACGAGGGACGGGCGCTGATGCGCCGCGCCTGGCGGCAGCATCACGGCGACCTGCGGGAGCTGTTCTTCGACCGCCTCGACGACGACCGGCTGCGGTGCCTGGCCGACGTCTGGGCCCGGCTGGACCCCGAGGCCGGGCCGGCGGGCGACCTGCCAGGCGACCTGCCCAGGGCCTGACCCGTCCCGCCCGCGCGGGGCTGCGTCGGCGGTCGCTCAGGGCCGCGTCGGAGCCTCGTCGTGTGCCGCGTCGTCGCGGGCGGCCCGTTCGCGCACCTTGCGCGCCTCGGCCACGGCGTCGGCGCGCTTGGCGGCCTTCTTGTCGCTGGCCTTCGTGTCGCGGGGCGGGAGCTGGACGCGCTCCTCGGCCGCGATGCCGTCGTTCAGCTCGCGGGTGCGCTCCAGCTCGGAGTCGAGCTCGGCGCCGAACAGCAGGACGAGGTTGATGATCCACAGCCACAGGAGCAGCACGATGAACGTGGCGAGGATGCCGTACGAGCCGTAGCTGGAGAAGCTGCTGCCGACGTACAGCCCGAACGCCGCGGAGGCGATCGCCGCGACCACGATCGCGACCAGCGCGCCGGCGCTCACCCAGCGGAACCGCGGGCGCTTCACGTTGGGCGTGAAGTGGTAGAGCATCGCGATCGCGACCACCACGAGCAGCAGCGCGACCGGCCACTTCGCGATGCTCCACACCGTGATCGCGGCGTCGCCCAGCCCGACCGCCGAGCCCACCGCGCGGGCGACGGGGCCGGACAGCACCAGGCTCGCCACGACCAGCGCGGCGATGATCACGACGACCAGGGTGACCCCGAGCATCGCGGGCCGCAGCTTCCACACCGGGCGGCCCTCGGGGACGTCGTACACGCGGTTCATGGCCCGGCCGAAGGCGCCCACGTAGCCGGAGGCGGACCACAGCGCCAGCACCAGCCCGACGACGAACGCGATCCCCGCACCGGTGTTGCCCACGGCGTTCTCCACGAGGGGCTCGACGATGTCGATCATGTCCTGCGGGAGGAACTCCGAGACGGTGCTCATCACGGAGTCGAGCGCCTTCTCGGCGTCGCCCACGAACCCGAGGAGCGACACGAGGGCCAGCAGCGCGGGGGCCGAGGCCAGGACGGCGTAGTACGTGAGCCCGGCGGCGAGGTCGGTGCACTGGTCTGCGCCGAACTCCCGGACGCTGCCCTTGAGCGCCCGCCCCCACGACGGCGGCGGTGCCTCGGCGGGAGTGCGGGGGGTGTCGGGCACGCCCACGCCCGGTCCGGCGTCGGCGTCCGGGCTCCTGTGCTGCTCGCCGGTGTCGGCCATGGCGACCTCCTCGTGCGTGCGGCACCCTGCCGCGGTCAGTCCCAGGCTCGGACGGCCGGCGCATGTCCGCAAGGCGGCCGCACCGTGCCCGCACCGTGGCCGCACCGTGCCCGCGGCGCTCAGGTCGAGGGGGCCTGTTCCTCGAGGGCCAGGGCCGCGGCCTCGTCGCACACCAGCGTCGTGACGCCGATCCCGGCCACGGCCGCGCGGAGCGCCGTCGCCGTGTGCGCCCCGTACCCGACGGCGAGCACCTCGGGCGTCCGGGCGAGCTGCTCCAGCGTCACGCCGACGACCCGGGCGTCGAGCGGGGTGAGCACGGCGCTCCCGTCGGCGGCGAGGAGTCGCCCGGAGCACTCGGCGGCGGCCCCGGCCTCGGTCGCGGCGCGCCGGTCCTCCTCGGTGATGAGGGGGTAGACGGTGGAGCCGTCGCTCGTCCAGGCACCGACGGCGACCACGGCGAGGTCGAGGGCGTCCGCCCGGTCGAGCGCGGCGGCGATCTCCGTCTGCCGCCGCATCCCGGCGGCGGTGGCCGGGTCGCCCACGAGCATCGGCGACCACACGGGCCAGGTGCGCACCCCCTCCATGCCGCGGAACCGCTCGATCAGGCCGAGCGAGTCGCCGGCGCCGCTGACCGGCAGGGCGCCGACGAGCTGGACGACCTCGCAGGGCGGCAGGGCACCGAGGAGGCCGACCGCGGTCTCGATGGTGCGCGACCAGGACACGCCGACCGTCATGCCCGCGTGCACGCGGGCGGCCAGGATGCTCGCGAGGGCGTGGGCGGCCGCGTCGCGCGTCGCCGCCGGGTCGGCCCCGGACGGCACGATCACCACGTCGCGCGCGCCCAGCAGGTCGGCGAGCCGCCCCGCCCGGTCGCCGTCGAGATGGGCCGGCGGCGCGATCTCGATGCGCACCACGCCGGACTCGCGGGCCTCCGTGAGCAGCCGGGCCACCTGGAAGCGGGAGATGCCGCGGTGCTGGGCGATCTCCACCTTGGACCGGCCGTCGAGGTAGTAGTCGCGGCTCACGTCGACGAGGAGCCTGGCGTGGGCGGGATGGGTCACGGAGTCTCCTGTGAGCGGCGGAGCGAGCGGCGCACGCCTGCGTGCGACCGGATGAGCGCGGTGTCTTGCTCACCTGAGCATAGCGGGCTACTGTCGTGACAGATGAGCGCAGCGCCGCCTCTCATCTGTGCACGGCGGGCGCGCTCGACGCACCGAGACACGTGAGGACAGCGATGTTCCGACCACCCGGCGCACCGGCCCGCACCACCCGCCGACCCCGCGCGTCCCGACCCCGTGGGCGACGGCGCGCCTCGGCGGCCGCCGCCGGCCTCGTCGCCCTGAGCCTCGGCGCCACCGCCTGCGCCGGGGCGGGCGCGGTGGGCGGGGGAGACGGCGAGCAGATCGTCGTCGCCATCGTCTCCAACCCGCAGATGCAGGACGCGATCTCCCTCCAGGACGAGTTCCGGGCGGAGCACCCCGGCATCGACGTGCAGTTCGTGTCGCTGCCGGAGAACGAGGCCCGCGCCAAGATCACGGCCTCCGTCGCGACGGGCGGCGGCGAGTTCGACGTCGTGATGATCTCCAACTACGAGACCCCGATGTGGGCCGAGAACGGCTGGATCGAGAACCTGCAGCCGTACGCCGAGGAGACCGAGGGCTACGACCCGGACGACTTCGTGCCGAGCGTGCGCGACGCGCTGTCCGTCGACGGCGACCTGTACTCCGTGCCGTTCTACGGCGAGTCGTCGTTCCTCGCCTACCGCGAGGACGTCTTCGCCGAGGCCGGGCTCGAGATGCCCGACCGGCCCACCTGGGACGACGTGCAGGAGCTCGCCGCCGAGCTGGAAGACCCGGCCCAGGACTTCTCCGGCATCTGCCTGCGCGGCCTCGCCGGCTGGGGCGAGGTGATGGCGCCGCTGAGCACCGTGATGAACACGTTCGGCGGGCAGTGGTTCGACGAGGGCTGGAACGCGCGGCTCGACTCGCCCGAGGTGAAGGAGGCCGTGCAGACCTACGTCGACACCGTCCGCGAGCACGGCCAGCCCGGCGCGGCGACGTCCGGCTTCGGCGACTGCCTCACCCGCTTCGCGCAGGGCAACGCGGCCATGTGGTACGACGCGACGTCGATGGTCTCCTCCATCGAGGACCCCGCGTCGTCCACCGTCGCGGGCAAGACCGGTTACGTGCCCGCGCCGGTGGAGAAGACCGACGCAGCCGGCTGGCTGTACTCCTGGTCGCTGGCGATCCCGTCGACGAGCGAGCACAAGGACGCCGCCTGGGACTTCGTCTCCTGGATGACCGACAAGGACTACATCCAGCTCGTCGGCGAGAAGCTGTCCTGGGAGCGCGTGCCCCCCGGCAGCCGGCTGTCGACCTACGAGATCCCCGAGTACGCGGAGGTCTCCGAGGCGTACGCCGACGCGACCCTGACCGCGATGGGCGAGGCCACCCAGGAGGACACGATGCTCCAGCCCGTCCCGTACCCGGGGATCCAGTTCGTCGGGATCCCGGAGTTCCAGGACCTCGGCACCCGCGTCGGCCAGCAGATCTCGGCCGCCGTCGCCGGCCAGAAGACGGTGGACGAGGCGCTCGAGCAGTCGCAGCGGTACGCCGAGACCGTCGCCGAGACGTACCGGAACGAGCAGGACGCCGCGTCCGACCCCGAGCCCGGAGGCCCCCGATGACCACCGTCGCCGCGCACGCCGGCAGCGCCCGCCGTGCCGAGTCGCAGCGGGCGGCCCGCCGCGCCGACAAGCACCAGTACCCGTCCGCCGAGCGGTGGCGCCGCCGGGCGCCGCTGCTGCCCGCGCTGATCTTCACGATCGTCGTCACGCAGATCCCGTTCCTCGTGACGATCTGGTACTCGCTGCACTCGCGGAACCTGCTGCGGCCCGACTCCGACATCTTCGTCGGGCTCTCGAACTACCTGGACATCGCGCGCGACTCGGTGTTCCGCCAGACGGCGCTGAACTCGGTCGTCATCACGCTCGGGTGCGTGCTCGTGGCGATGGTGCTCGGCATCGTGCTCGCGATCCTGCTGGACCGCCCGTTCCGGGGGCGCGGGGTGGCGCGCACGCTGCTCATCACGCCGTTCCTCATCATGCCGGTCGCGACCTCCGTGCTGTGGTCGATGGCGATGCTGAACCCGACGTACGGGCTGTTCAACTGGACCCTCGGGTTGGTGGGCATCGACCCCGTCGACTGGACGTCGACCTACCCGATCGTCGCCATCCTCATGGCCCTCGTGTGGCAGTGGACGCCGTTCATGATGCTGCTGGTGCTCGCCGGGCTGCAGGCGCAGCCGAAGGACGTGCTCGAGGCCGCCGCGATGGACGGCGCCGGCTGGTGGCGCACGTTCGCGTCGATCACGCTGCCGCAGCTGCGCCGGTACATCGAGCTCGGGATCCTGCTGGGGATCATCTACGTGGTCAACACGTTCGACCAGATCTACCTCATGACCGCCGGCGGCCCCGGGACGGCCAGCGCCAACCTGCCGTTCTACATCTACCAGCGCGCCTTCCTGGGCTTCGACGTCGGGCAGGCCGCCGCGATGGGCGTCGTCGTCGTCATCGCCACGATCATCGTCGCCTCCCTCGCGCTGCGGCTCATCTTCCGCAGCTTCGACGTCAAGGAGTGAGCAGGTCATGAGCACCGCCACCGCAACCCCCGCTCCGCCCGCCGGCCGGCCCGCGCCTGACGTGGCGCCGCGCCGCGGTGCGTCGCGCGGCCGTGTCACCGGGAGCCTGCTGACCACGCTCACCTGGATCCTGTCGCTCGGGTTCTTCTTCCCCGTGCTCTGGATGGCGATGACGGCCTTCAAGCAGGAGAACGAGGCGTCGTCGAGCCCGCCCACCTGGTTCTTCACGCCGACGCTCGACCAGTTCCGGGCGGTGGTCGGCGAGTCCGGCACCTACGTCGCGAACTCGGCGATCGCCACCGGCGTCTCGACGGTCCTCGTGCTGCTGCTCGGCATCCCCGCCGCGTACGCCCTGTCGATCCGGCCGGTGGAGAAGGTCAGCGACGTGCTGTTCTTCTTCATCTCCACCAAGATGCTGCCGGTCGTGGCCGTCATCGTGCCGATCTACGTCATCGCCGGGCAGCTCAAGGTGCTCGACAACGTCTGGACGCTCGTCGTGCTGTACACGGCGATGAACCTGCCCATCGCGGTGTGGATGATGCGCTCGTTCTTCCAGGAGATCCCGGCCGAGGTGCTCGAGGCCGCGGCCGTCGACGGCGCGGGCCTGATGAAGACCCTGCGGTCGGTGCTCATCCCCATGGTGGCGCCCGGCATCGCGGCGACGGCGCTGATCTGCGTGATCTTCGCGTGGAACGAGTTCTTCTTCGCCCTCAACCTCACCGCCTCGCAGGCGGCGACCGTGCCGATCTTCATCGTGTCGACCATGACCAGCGAAGGTCTGTTCCTCGCTCGGCTGTGCGCCGCCGCGCTGCTCGCGTCGCTGCCGGTGATCCTCGCCGGGTGGATCGCTCAGAAGCAGCTGGTGCGCGGCCTGTCGATGGGCGCGATCAAGTAGCGACCGAAGCCGGCGACGAGTTTCCCCGCCCCGGCGGGTCTGCCCGTCATGAACCTCACCGGACAGCTCGACCCCCGCTTCAGCGAGGCCTCCGCCCCCACCCCGTGGGCGGAGGTCGACGCCGCGCTCGCCGGCGCCACCGGCTACCTGCTCGTCACCGTGCGCGCGGACGGGCGCCCGCACGTCACCCCGCTCGTGGGCCTGTGGACGGACGGCGGGTTCGTCTTCTGCACGGGCCCCGCCGAGCAGAAGGCCCGCAACCTGGCGCACGCCCCGCGCGTGGCGGTCACCATCGGCTCGGCGGCGTGGGACGACGGGCTCGACGTCGTCGTGGAGGGCACGGCGGAGCGCGTCGTCGGCGGGCCGGAGCTGCGGCGCCTCGCCGACGGCTTCCGCGACAGGTACGGCGACGCCTGGGACTTCGAGAACGACGACGAGTCGTTCGACCCGCACGGCCAGCGGGCCCTCGTCTACCGCGTGGTCACCGACAAGGTCCTGGCCTTCGCCAAGTCCCCGCACGGGCAGACGGCGTTCCGCCCTTGACCGGGTGGACGTGAGGCCCGGTGGCCCACCGGCTCAGGACGGCCCGGTGCCGGGACCCCACGGCGCCGTGTCGGGGTCGAGCAGGGGTACCGCACCCACAAACTCGGCGAGGACCTTGCCTGCGCCGTCCACGAGAGTCGACGTCACCGTCCAGCCCGACAGGTCCTCATCGGCGTCGACGACGGCCGACGCGACGTCGTCGCCCGGCATGGACCACCACGTGTCGTCGGCACCGTCGGGGGCGGTCGGTTCTCCTCGTGGGGTGTACTGCCGGCCGTCGGGGGAGTGCACGGTGAGCCCCGCCCGCGCATCCAGGGGCATGCGCGCGTCGGGGTCCGTCCCGGCCGTGGCGATCGACCAGCCGACCACGGCTTGCCAGCTCTTCTCGGTCGTGCGCCAGATCCCGGCCCGCGACTCGTTCCTCTCGCTGGAGGAGCTGCCGATCAGCGCGATGTACGGGCTGGTACCCGGGACCTCGCACGAGGACTCGGACTCCGCCGTCGTGATGCCGCCGGCGCTGCCCTGGACCAGGCTCATCGCCGCCGAGGCGGCGCAGAGCACGAGCGCGACGGCGCCCGTGACACGCGGCGGCCAGCGCAGCCACGGCGCGTGGGTGTCGCGGGACCGCCGGGCGTGGGCGACCCAGGGGTGCGGCTCCGGCCTGGTGGTGCGCACCGCGACCGTGCCGAGCAGGGAGTCGGCGAAGGTGCGCCCCTCACGGTGGACCGCCGCGCGGAGGTAGCCGATCAGGAGGATCGCGTCGAGCAGGTGCGCGAGCCAGCGCAGCACCGTGCCGAGGAGCCCGATCGGGCGTCCGGACGCGGCGTCGACCACCGAGATCCCTGCGACGCGCTTGCCCGGCGTCGCCCCCGTGTACGCCTGCAGGACGCCGAGGACCAGCAGGGTGCCGGCGGTCCAGCCGGCGCCGCCCGCGTCGGCGGTCTCGCCGGGCCCCGGGACGGCGGCGAGCGACGGTGCGTCGCCGGTGGCGAGGAACGCCACGGACGCCACCACGGCCGAGTCGAGCAGCGTCGCGAGCACGCGGTTCCCCCACGGCGCCCGGGGGCGCTCCGGGGTGAACGGCCCGAGGTCGTCCGTGGCGGGCGGCCCGGGCGCGGGTGGGGCCGGGGCGAGCGGCGGCTGCCCGACCGTCGTCGTCATGGCTGGATGCTCCCACCGCAGGTCGCCGGCGTCCACGGGTGCCGGGCCTGGGTGTCACCCCTGGCCCGCGCGGCGGGCCGGGAGGATCTCGACGGTGCCGGCGTCGCCGTCCACGGCGACGGTGCCGCGCAGGGCCTCGGTGGCGCGGGGGACGCCGAGCACCGCGGGGAGCCCCGCCTCGCGCGCGACGATCGCGGCGTGCGACAGCAGGCCGCCCGTCTCGGTGACGACGGCGGCGACGACGCCGAACAGCGGGGTCCAGGCCGGGTCTGTCTCGCGGCACACCAGGACGTCGCCGGGGCGCACCGCGGCGAAGTCGTCCGGGCCGCGCACCACCCGCGCGGGGCCGTGCGCCCGGCCGCCGCTCCCCGCCACCCCGTGCAGCACCCCCGTCCTTCCGCGCGCGGGAGCGCGGTCGGTGGCGGGCAGGGCGGCGGTGACGGGGCGCGCCTGGAGCAGCCAGACCGTGCCCGCGGCGTCGACCGCCCACTCCACGTCCTGCGCCCCGCCGAGCAGCGCGGCGACCCGCGCGCCGAGGCCGGCCACCCGCAGCACGCCGTCGTCGTCGAGGCAGGGCCGTCGCCGGTCGGCGGGGGCGACGTCGCGGGTCGTGGTGCCGTGGGACGAGCCGTCGACGCGGGTGTGCTTGGAGCCGACGTGGCGGCGGCCGACCTGCCCGGCCGTGACGGTGAACCGGTCCGGGTCGACGGCGCCCTGCACCACGCTCTGGCCCAGACCCCAGGACGCCTCGATCACGGCAGGCCGGCCCCCGGTCGTCCCGGCCGATCTGCCCGGAGCGGGGCCGGGGTCCGGGGTGAACATCACGCCCGCGACGTGCGCGGCGACCATGCGCTGCACGAGGACGGCGACGCCCGCCACCTCCGTCCGGCCGCGGGCGGCCCGGTAGGTCGTGGCGCGGGGGCCCGCGGCCGACGCGCGGCAGGCGTGCACGGCCGCGACGACCGCGTCGATCCCGGAGGCGCCGAGCACGCTGTCGTACTGACCTGCCGCGGAGGCGCCGGCCCCGTCCTCGTCCGCGGCGGAGGAGCGCACCGCGAACGGGCCTCCGCCGAGCCGGTCCAGCGCGGCGGCGAGATCGTGGACAACGGCACCGCTCAGGTCGGCGTCGGCGGGCACGACGACGCCGTCGGGGACGGGCAGGCCCGCGCGCCGCAGCCGCCCGAGCGTCGCGGCCTTCGCGCCCGCGTCCTGCGGTCGTGCGTCCGCCAGCGGGACGATCGTGCCCACCTGCCCACCTCCGGGTCCTCGTGCCGTGCGCGGGACGACGTCCTCCGCGTTCAACACCGTGTTGACAACAGAGTGTTGATGGTCCACGGTCGCGGGATGGAAAGCAAGCACGACCTCCCCGACGCCGCGGGCGACCAGGGCGCCGCGGACGCCGAGGCGCGGGCCCGCGCCACGCTGCTCGCCCTGGGCGCGGACGCGCTCGCGCCGCGACCGTGGCAGCCGGCGGGGGTGCCGCCGTCGGCGGCCGACCTCGTGCGGCACTACCTGTGGCGCTCGGCCCGCGGCGACCTCACGCCGGAGCAGGACGCCGCGGGCGCCCTCGCGGCGCTCGCCCTCGTCCCCGCGGCGCGGGCCGAGGCCGACCAGCTCGAGACCGCGGCCCTGTTCTCCGCGCGCGCGGCCGGGCACACGTTCGGCCGGATGGCGGCGGCGCGCGGGCTCGGGTCGCCCCAGGCCGTGCAGCAGCGCCTCGACCGTCTCGTGGCGCGGTCGGGCGCCGCCGCGGAGGACGACGCGTGAGCCGGGCCTCCGACCCGGGGCTGCTGGTGCTGCACGCGGTGCGGGTGCTCGGCACCGGCGACGACCGGGCCGTCGCCGCGCGGTACGGGCTCGACGCCGCCGAGGTGCACGAGGAGCTGCTCGACCTCGAGGCGTTCGGGCTCGTCACGTGGGCGGAGTTCGCCGGCACCGGTGGCTGGTCGCTCACCGAGCGCGGCCGCGCCGAGGACGGTCGTCGGCTCGCGGCGGAGCTCGCCGCCGTCCCCCGCGCCCCCGCCGTCGTGCGCGAGGTGCTCGCGGGGTTCGACCCGCTCAACGCCCGGCTGCGGCAGGCGTGCACCGACTGGCAGCTCCGGCCGGTCGCCGGCGGCCGGCTCGCCGTCAACGACCACGACGACGCCGCCTGGGACGGCCGCGTGCTCGACGAGCTCGGCGCCGTCGTCGACGGGGTGGCCCCGTTGCTGGCCGGGCTCGTGGCGGTCCTGGCGCGCTTCGAGGGCTACGACGCGCGGCTGGACGACGCGCTGGCGGCCGCGCGGGCGGGTGACGGCAGCCGTATGGCCGGCCTCGGCGCGGCGTCCGTCCACGGGGTGTGGATGGAGCTGCACGAGGACCTGCTGGCCACGGCGGGCGTCCCGCGCGGCGGCGCGTGATCGCTCAGAGGGTCAGCAGCACGAACGCCTCGACGACCAGCGCCGGCCGTCGGTGACGCCGGCGCCGGGGAGAGGGCGCGGGGGACGAGCCCCTGGTCAGGCCACGGCGCCTCGGATCGCCTCCGCGGTGGTGGTCGGGTCATAGCCCGCCGGGACGCCGTCGACCACGATGATGTCGCCGTCGATGTGGCGCGAACGCAGGGGCGCGATCTCCTGGTACGCCGGTGACGCCCACCAGTCCCGCGCCTCGTCGATCCCCGGGAAGCCGATCATCACCACGTGGCCGGGCCAGCTGCCCTCCTTGACCTCGTGCTGCGTCGCGTGGACGAGAAAGTGCCCGCCGTACGGCGCGAAGGTCCCGCTGATCCTCTCCATGTACTCGGCGACCTCGGGGTGCGGAGCGGCTTCTTGCAGGTGCGCGATCACGTAGGCAGCCAAGGCGACGTCTCTCCCTGTTCTCGGGGCCGCCAGGAGTCGGGCGGCGAGAGCCACGGTGCCCGACGTCGGGAGGTTTCGCCATGACTTTCGAGGTCATGCTCCGTTCGGCCACTACGATCGTGGGGGCTCGTGGCCGTCGTGCCGCCGGGCCGATCCCGTCCCCCGAGGAGGCCATCACCATGTCGAGCGTGCCGAGCTCCCCCCGCGTCGCCGTCGTCACCGGAGCCAGCAGCGGGATCGGGGCGGCCAGTGCCCGCGCGCTCGCGGCCGCGGGGTTCGACGTCGTGCTGGGCGCCCGCCGGCTGGACCGCCTGGAGCAGGTGGCCGCCGAGACCGGTGGCACCGCGATCGCGCTCGACGTCACCGACGACGCCTCGGTGGAGGCGTTCGCCCGCGCGGTCGACGAGCGGCACGGCCGCTGCGACCTGCTCGTCAACAACGCGGGCGGCGCCCTGGGGGCGGACCCCGTGGCCGGCGCCGACCTCGCCGACTGGCAGCGGATGTACGACATCAACGTGCTCGGCACGGTGCGGGTCACCCAGGCGCTGCTGCCGAAGCTGATCGCCAGCGGCGACGGCCAGGTCATCACCATCGGCTCGATCGCCGGCCGCGAGCCCTACAAGGGCGGCGGGGGGTACAACGCCGCCAAGCACGCCGAGGCCGCGCTCACCCGGGTGCTGCGCCTGGAGCTGCTCGGCCAGCCGGTGCGGGTCAGCGAGATCGACCCCGGCATGGTGCACACCGACTTCTCGCTGGTGCGCTTCAAGGGCGACCAGGAACGGGCCGACGCCGTCTACGCCGGCGTCGAGGCGCTCACGGCCGAGGACGTCGCCGAGACGGTGGCGTGGGTCGCCACCCGCCCGGCGCACGTCAACGTGGACCAGATCCTGCTCATGCCCCGCGACCAGGCTGCGGCGCAGACGATCCATCGGCGCTGACGGCCGGCGCCCCGGCGTCGTCCTCGCCGTGGCCGACCATCTTGAGGCCGATGGCGCAGCCGATGATGCCGACGAGGAACAGGGCCTTGAGGAGCGACGCCGTCTCGGTGCCGGTGAGCATCGCCCACGCGACCGTGAGGGCCGCGCCGACGCCCGTCCAGATGGCGTAGGCCGTGCCGATCGGGATGTGCTTGGCCGCGTAGCCCAGGCCGAGCATGCTGAAGGCCAGCGCGACCACGAAGACGATCGTGTCGCCGAGCACGGTGAATCCCTCGCTCGCGCCGAGCGCCGTGGCCCACACCGCCTCCAGCAGCGCGCTGGCCAGCAGCACGACCCAGGCGACGGTGCTCGCGTTCCTCGCGTTCTTCTTCGGGCTCATGTCCTTCGCCGCCATGTCAGCTCACCACCTTCAGTCCGACGACCGACCCGACCAGGCCGACCAGCAGCAGGGCGCGCGCGACCGTCAGTCGCTCGTCGCCGCGCACGATGGCGACCAGCACCGTGAGCACGGCGCCGATGCCCACCCAGACCGCGTAGGCGGTGCCCACGGGGATGGTGAGCATCGCGTGCGCCAGCCCCCACATGCTCAGGGCCAGGCCGACGACGAACACCGCCGTCGGCACCGGGCGCCGGAACCCGTGCGACGCCGCCAGCGCGGTCGCCCACACGGCCTCCATGACGCCGGCGGCGATCAGGATCAGCCAGTCCACGGCTCTCACTTCCTCTCGGTTCGGTGGGGTCTGATTCGTTCGCACGATCGTGCGAAGACAGTTCTAGCACACGTCGCACGACTGTGCGAACATGGGGCCGTGCCCCCACGTCTCGATCGCGAGGAACGCCAGCGCCAGGTCTCCGAGGCCGCGTGGCGCGTCCTCGTGCGCGACGGGCTCGAGGCCCTGTCCGTGCGCAACGTCGCCGCCGAGGCCGGACTGCCGCAGAGCTCGTTGCGGTACACGTTCCCCACCGTGGCGACCGTCCGCGAGCGCGCCGTCGCCCTGGTCGTCGAGCGGCTGGCCGAGCGGGTCGCCGCCGTCGACCCCGCCCGACCGGACTGGGGGCGGGCGGTCCTGGCCGAGCTCCTCCCGCTCGACGAGGAGCGCCGCACCGAGATGGAGGTCTACCTCGCGCTCGGCACCGCGGCGATGACCGACCCCTCCCTGCGGGTCGCGCACCGCGCCGCGCAGGAGGGCGTGCGGGACGTCTGCGCCCGTGCGCTCGCGGCGCTCGGCGGCGGCCGGCGACCGAGCGACGTCGAGGTGCGGCGCGTGCACGCCCTCGTCGACGGGCTCGCGCTGCACGTGGTGCGGCAGGAGCCGGACGCCGACTCCGCCTGGTCGTTGGACGTGCTCGACGCGCACCTGGCCGGCGTCGCCGCGGGCTGAGACTCAGCCCGTCGGACCCACCAGCGCGTCGCCGACCTCGGAGCGCAGGTACAGCACGGACCGGCCGGAGCGGGCGGAGGTCAGGAGCCCGGCGTCGCGCAGCACGCGCAGGTGCTGGTTGACGGCGCTCGTGGTGACGTCCAGCCGGCGGGCCAGCTCGGTGGACGACGCGGGGTGCTCGAGCGCCGTGAGCAGCCCCGCCCGCGCCCGTCCCAGCACCGCGACGAGCGCGGCACCCGCCACGTGCCGTTCCGCCTGCCACAGCGTGCCCGTGCCGCGGACGCCGTACATGATCATCGGCGGCTCCTCGGCGGAGATGGGGGCCGACGCGCCACCCGTGAAGAGGGTGGGCACCAGCGTCAGGCCCTCGCCGGTCGTGGGCCGTCGGAGGTCCGTCGTCGAGCTCCCGAGCCGCACGCTCACCACGCCGTCGGCGAAGGACACGCGGGGTGACAGGTCGGCGAACATCGCGCCCGCGCCGCGCGCGGAGATCACCGCGCCGCGGTGCACGACGTCGGCCTGGAGCACGGCGCGCATCCGCGGCCAGTACGGCGCGAAGCACGCGTCCCAGTAGGCGGTCAGCGCGTCGAGCAGCCGTCGCCGCACGCGGGGGAGCGGGTCGCGGAACGGAGCGGGCCGGCCGCCGGGGTGCAGGGCGGCGAGCTCGCGGGCGACGACGCCGTCCGGGGTCGCGGCGACGGCGGCCAGCTCGTCGTCGATGCGGGTGAGCGGGCTGCGCGGGCGCGGGGTGAGGAAGTCCGGCGTCCACAGCACCTCGTTGGTCAGCGCGAGCAGCATCTCGCCGTCGAGACGCGAGCGGGCCTCCTGGGTGCGGCGCAGCCACGGCAGGTGGAGCGGGTAGCGGCCCGGTTCACGCCAGGTGCGCAGCGACAGGACCAGCTCGTTCAGCGGGGAGACGGCGAACCGGACGTCGGCCAGGTCCATGCCCGCCAGCTCGTAGCGCATCCATCCCATCAGCGTGTCCGTCCCCTCAGTGCGTCCGTCCCGCCGCTCGTCCCACACCGTGAGCATAGGTGTAGCCCAGCGCTACATCAGTTCGCCGGACCGGACGGGTGTCGCCTACTGGTGCCCGTGATCCAGACCGTCTTTCCCCGGGACCCGGTGGCGCGTGCCCTCACCTTCTCGACCATGGCGTTCGCCGCGTCGACCGGCGTCTTCTACACCGTGTCCGTCCTGTACTTCACGCGCGTGATCGGGCTTTCCGCCGGCACGGTCGGGCTCGGGCTGGGGATCGCGGGCGGGGCGGGCGTCGTCGGGTCGTTCCTCGCGGGCCGGTGGTCGGACCGGCTCGGCGCCCACCGGGTGCAGGTGTGGGGCCTCGTGGTGCAGGCGGTGGCGCTCGCGGCGTACTCGTTCACCGCCGACGCCGTGAGCTTCACCCTGGTGGCCGTCGCCGCCAGCGCCGGCCGCGGCGTGCAGGGCACCGCACGGCAGGCGCTGCTCGCCCGGTGGTTCACCGGCCCCGAGCGCGTCGAGGTGCGCGCCCGGCTGCGCGTCGTGACGAACGTCCTCATCGGCCTCGGCACACTGGCCGCCGCCGTCGCCCTGCTCCTGGACACGGCGACCGCGTACCGCACCGCGATGGTCGCGACGGCGGTGCTGCTGCTCGGCGCCGTCGTCCCGCTCCTCCGGCTGCCGCGCCGGGTGCCCGAGCTGGCCGCGCGGATGCTCGAGGACGCGCCGGCCTCGGCCGGCCCGGGCGACGACGGCGGAGCCGAGGGTGCCCCGCACCCGCTGCGCGACCGGACGTACGTGGCGAGCGTCGTCCTCAACGCCGTCATGGCCATGCAGTTCGGCGTCATGACCGTGGGCGTGCCGCTCTGGGTCGCGACCACCGACGCCCCCACCGCGGTCGTGTCCGCGCTGCTCGTGGTCAACACGGTGCTGGTGGCGCTGCTGCAGGTGCGCGCCTCGCGCGGCACCCACGACGTGCGCGCGGCGGGGCGTGCCGTGCGTCGTGGCGGTGTGCTGCTGGCCGCGGCGTGCGTGCTGTACGCGGCGGCAGGCCACGGCAGCCTCGCCGCGGCGACGGCGCTGCTGGTGCTCGCCGCAGCCGCGCACTCCCTCGGCGAGGTGCTGTCCGAGGCCGGCGGGTGGGGCATGGCCTTCGAGCTCGCCGACCCGCGACGCGCGGGCGCCTACCAGGGCCTGTCGCAGACCGGCTACGCGCTCGCGGCCATGGCCGCGCCCGTCGTCGTCACCGCCCTGCCCGTGCGGTTCGGCACGCCCGGCTGGCTCGCGCTGGGCGCGGTCTTCGCCGTCGCGGGTGCCGCCGCCGCCGAGGTCGCCCGGCGGGCGGCGGGCGCCCGGGCCGGCGCGGAGGCGGTCCGGGCCGGCAGCTGACGGCCGGGGCGCGTGGCCCGACCCCGCCGTGCCGTCCGGTCGCTCCCGCCCCAGAATGCAGGGGTGGGCGACGACGAGAGCTCAGGGCCGTCCGACGGGCGGGAGCTGCGGTACGTGGGGACCCGGGGACCGGCCGCCGGTACCCGTGACGACGCGCACCGCACGCCGTGGGAGCACGTCGCGGACCGCGAGGCGTTCTTCGCCGCGGCCCGCGAGCTGGCGCCCGGGCTCGGCGGCGACGGAGCCCGCGACGCGCGGTTCCGCCCGGTCGCCGTCGTGCGCTGGGTCGACGACGACCACGTCCTCGTGCTCACCCCGACCGTCTGGTTCACGCAGGACGACCGGCAGGTGCACACCGGCGAGCTGGGGTTGCTCGTCGGGACCGACGCCGTCGTCACCTTCGAGGACGGCGGCGCCGGCGTGCACGACGCCGCCCTCGAGCGGCTGGACGGCCACCGCGGCGCCGAGGCGCCGGCGCCGCGCCGCGTGACGCTCGCCCTGGTCCTCGCGCTCGTGGGCGTCGCCTCGCGGGTCGAGGTGGCGCTGGGGGACGCCGTCGCCGAGACCGAGCAGCTCGTCTTCGACCGCGGGGTGCCGGACCCGGTGGAGCAGGTCTACGGCCTCAAGCGCGAGATCACGGAGGCGCGCCGCGCGCTGCTCCCGGTGACCGCCGAGCTCCCGGAGCTGGTGGACCCCGGGGACGAGCGGCACGCGCTCGTGGACCGCCGGGCGCTGGACCGGCTGGTCGCGACCGTCGAGCGCATCGACCGCCATCTCGACGCCCACGACGACCTGCTCTCGGACATGCTGCAGGTGCACCTGGCCCAAGTGTCGGTGCGGCAGAACGAGGACATGCGGAAGATCTCCGCGTGGGCGGCCATCCTCGTCTACCCGACGGTCGTCGCCGGCGTGTACGGCATGAACTTCACGCACATGCCCGAGCTGCACTGGCTGCTCGGCTACCCGTTCTCGCTGGTGCTGATGATCGTCGGCTGCGTCGTGCTGTACCGGGTCTTCCGGCGGGTGGGCTGGCTCTAGCTCGGGTCGTCGTCGGGCCTGGCGCCTCAGCCGGCGTCGGCGATCCGCTCCAGCTCCGCGGGCGTGCCGGCCATGATCGTCGCCGCGTGGGCGGTGATCCGCTCGACGGGCCAGTCCCACCAGCGCGCCCGCAGCAGCCGCGCCACGTCCTCGTCGGAGAAGCGGGAGCGGACCACCCGTGCCGGGTTGCCCGCGACGACCTCGTACGGGCCGACGTCCTTGGTCACGACGGCGTGCGCGCCGACCACCGCGCCGTCGCCGATCGTCACGCCGGGCAGCACGGTCGCGTCCCGCCCGATCCACACGTCGTTCCCGACGACCGTGTCCCCGGGCTGCTCGATGGCGAGGAAGGTGTCGAGCGTGGCGTCGGCCCAGGCGCCGCCGAACATCGTGAACGGGTACGTCGAGGGGCCGACCATCGGGTGGTTGCCGCCCGGCATGAGGAAGCTCGCCCCGGGGGCGATGGTCGTGAAGCGGCCGATGACGAGCCGCTGCGGGCCGTACAGGTAGCGCACGTTCGCCTGCTCGAACGGCGGGCGGGTGCCCTCGTCGTCGTAGTAGGTGAACTCGCCCACCTCGAGGAACGGCGACGTCACCTGGTTCCTGAGGAAGACGACGTTGGTGAGGTCGTCGCGGGTGCTGGGGGTGAGCCGGTCCGGGTCCGGGACAGCGGTCATGGGCGTCTCTCCGTGCGTCGTCGGTCGGGGCACCCGCGATCCTGCCCGGTCGCGGGCGGTGGGCGGCGGACGTCGGCGTGCGTGTCCGCCCTGGCGGAATACCCTCAGGAGGTATAGCGTTCTCGATACGGACATACCCCTAGGGGGTATCAGCGAGCGAGAGGAGAGGCCCCATGTCGCGCGAGCACGGCCACGACGTCGCCGACGACGTCCGCGAGCACGAGCACCACCAGCACGCGGAGGTCGCCGGGCACGAGGGCCACGGTGGTCACGAGGGCCACGGTGGCCACGAAGGCCACGGCGCTCATGAGGGCCACGGTGATCACGAAGGCCACGGCGGCCACGGCGGGCATGCGGGTCACGGCGACCACGTGGCGCAGTTCCGGCGGCTGTTCTGGATCATGCTGGCGCTCGCGGTGCCCACCGTGGCGCTGTCCGGCATGTTCGCGATGCTGCTGGGCTACGAGCTTCCCGACGCGGCCTGGGTGCCCTGGGTGTCGCCGGTGCTCGGCACGGTGATCTTCGCCTGGGGCGGGCGCCCGTTCCTCACCGGCGCGGTGGACGAGATCAAGGCCCGCCAGCCCGGGATGATGCTGCTCATCGGCCTGGCGATCACGGTCGCGTTCGTCGCCTCGATGGGCGCGAGCCTCGGGCTGCTGGACCACCAGCTCGACTTCTGGTGGGAGCTCGCGCTGCTGGTCGTCATCATGCTGCTCGGCCACTGGGTCGAGATGCGCTCCCTCGCGCAGACCACGTCGGCACTCGACTCCCTGGCCGCGCTGCTGCCGGACGAGGCGGAGCGCGTCGAGCACGGGCCCGACGGCGACCAGGTGGTCACCGTGTCCCCGACGGAGCTGGCCGTGGGCGACGTCGTCCTCGTGCGCCCGGGCGGCAGCGTCCCCGCCGACGGCCGGGTGGTCGACGGCCGCGCGGAGATGGACGAGTCGATGGTCACGGGGGAGTCGCGCACCGTCGCCCGCACGACCGGCGACACCGTCACCGCCGGCACCGTCGCCACGGACTCCGGCCTTCGCGTCGAGGTCAGCGCGACCGGCGACGACACTGCCCTCGCCGGCATCCAGCGGCTCGTCACCGAGGCGCAGGCCTCCTCGTCCCGGGCCCAGCGCCTGGCGGACGTCGCCGCGGGCTGGCTGTTCTGGTTCGCGCTCGGCGCCGCGGTGGTCACCGCGATCGTGTGGTCGGCGCTCGGGATGCCGGACGACGCCGTCGTGCGCACCGTCACCGTCCTCGTGATCGCCTGCCCCCACGCCCTGGGCCTGGCCATCCCGCTGGTCGTCTCCATCGCGACCGAGCGCGCTGCCCGCGGCGGTGTCCTCGTCAAGGACCGCCTGGCCCTCGAGAGCATGCGCACCGTCGACACCGTCCTGTTCGACAAGACCGGGACGCTGACCAAGGGCGAGCCGACCGTCTCCGACGTCGTCACCGCGTCCGGCGGCGCGGACGGCCCGGACGCCGACGGCGTGCTGGCGCTCGCCGCCGCCGCCGAGTCGGACAGCGAGCACCCGCTCGCGAAGGCGATCGTCCGGGCCGCCGCCGAGCGCGGGCTGACGGTGCCGCGGGCGCGCGACTTCTCGTCGTCCCCCGCGGTGGGCGTCGTCGCGACGGTCGACGGGCACGAGGTGCGCGTCGGCGGGCCGCGGCTCCTGGAGGAGCAGGGGGCGGCGGAGGTCCGCGAGGCCGAGGCCTGGCGCGCCGACGGCGCGATCATCCTGCACGTGCTGCGCGACGGCGTCGTCGTCGGCGGGCTGAAGCTCGCGGACGAGGTGCGCCAGGAGTCCGCGGAGGCGGTCGAGGCGCTGCACCGGCTCGGCGTGCAGGTCGTGATGATCACCGGCGACGCGGAAGCCGTGGCCCGGTCGGTCGCGGACGAGCTCGGCGTGGACCGGTACTTCGCCGGGGTGCGGCCCGAGGAAAAGTCCGCGAAGGTCCTCGAGCTGCAGCACGAGGGGCGGAAGGTCGCGATGGTGGGGGACGGCGTCAACGACGCCCCGGCGCTGGCCCAGGCCGACGTCGGCATCGCGATCGGCGCGGGCACCGACGTCGCCATCGCCTCGGCGGGCGTCATCCTCGCCAGCGACGACCCGCGGTCGGTGCTCTCGGTGATCGAGCTGTCGCGTGCCAGCTACCGCAAGATGAAGCAGAACCTGTGGTGGGCGGCGGGCTACAACCTGCTGTCCGTGCCGCTGGCGGCAGGCGTGCTCGCGCCGGTCGGGTTCGTGCTGCCGATGTCGGTCGGCGCGCTGCTGATGTCGGCGTCCACCGTGGTGGTGGCGCTGAACGCGCAGCTCCTGCGGCGGCTGGACCTGCGGCCGGGCGCCGTCCGCCGCTGACGCCCGGGGCACCGTCGTCGACCGTGCCGTCGCGACGGTGCCTCCGGGGGACCGAGCCCGCGGGCGGGCGAACTGTGCGGGTCGCACAGATCGCTGCGGAACTTGTGCAGAGTGTCTCTGGGCGGGTGTGGCTGCGCTGTCTAGCGTCGGCACGCGACACGCCCAGCCCTCTCAGCCACAGGAGTCCCGATGGCACAACACCCGGAGTCGGACGACTTCGCGCTCGCGCGGGTGGCGACGCACGCGCAGCGCCACTGGTTCGCGATCGCGGTCCAGCGGTTCGGCCAGGTGTCGGCCCTGTCCCAGTTCCTCATGGGCGCCACGCTCGGCTACGGGATGACGTTCGGGAACGCGGTGCTCGCCTTCCTCTTCGGCTCGATCATCCTCGAGGTGATCATGTGCGTCGTCGGGATCGTGGGCCAGAAGGAGGGCCTCAACACGGCGCTCCTGGCCCGCTGGACCGGGTTCGGCGAGGTGGGCGCGTCGCTGGTCGGCCTCGCCATCGGCATCAGCCTGATCGGCTGGTTCGGCATCCAGAGCGCGATCTCGGCCGAGTCGCTGGAGGCGCTCATGCCGGGCGTGCTGCCCGTCTGGGCCTGGTGCCTGATCTTCGGCCTCCTGGTCACCGCGATCGTGGCCGTCGGCTTCGGCGGCATGCAGTGGCTCGCCAACATCACCGTGCCGCTGTTCCTCGTGCTCGTCGGCTGGTCGATCGTCACCGAGCTGACCCGGCACCCGCTCGACGAGCTGCTCACCTCGCCGCCGCCCGGGCCCGAGCTGAGCATCGCCGCCGGGACCGGGATCGTCGCGGGCGGCCTCATCGTCGGCGCCATCATCACCGCCGACATGACCCGCTTCAACCGGTCCGGCAAGGACGTCGTCAAGCAGACCGTCGTCGGCGTCACGCTCGGCGAGTTCGTCATCGGGCTCGCCGGGGTGCTGCTCGCGCACGCCGCCGGCACCGGCAACGTCGTCGCCATCATCACGTCGTCGATCGGCTTCGTCGGGCTGCTCATCGTGCTGACGGGCACGCTGAAGATCAACGACTGGAACCTCTACTCGTCGTCGCTCGGCCTCGTGAACTTCGTGTCCACGACGTTCGGCCGCACCCTGTCCCGCACGATCACGACCGTCGTGCTCGGCGTGGTGGGGTCCGTCCTGGCCGCCGCCGGGATCCTCGGGAGGTTCACCGACTTCCTCACGGTCCTCGGCGTCGCCTTCCCGCCGATCGCCGGGATCATGGTCGCGGAGTACTTCGTCGTGCGCCGGTGGCGCGGCGACCTGGACGCCAGCCGCGCGGAGGGCACGCTGCCCGCCTCGGCGCCCCGCGTGGTGCCCGCGACGCTCGTCGTCTGGCTCGTGTCGTCCCTGGTGGGCTACTTCGTCCACGTGGGCATCCCGTCGATCAACTCCGTCGTGCTGGCCATGCTGCTCTACGTCGTCGCCGGGAAGCTCGGCCTCGTCCGCGGCGTCGGGCGGGCCGTCACGACGCAGCCGGGCGCTCGCCCGGAGCCGGCGCTCGCCGACTGACCTGGGGCCGGACCGGCCCGCGCACCAACCGAGGAGTGAGATGCACATCGGAATCGATGTCGGTGGCACCAACACCGACGCCGTCCTCATGGCGGGCACGACCGTGCTCGCCGGGGTGAAGAAGTCGACGAGCTCGGACGTGACCGGCGGGATCGTCGACGCGCTCCGCGGCCTGCGGGAGCAGCACCCGTTCGACGGCGGGCAGGTCTCGGCCGTCATGATCGGCACGACCCACTTCATCAACGCCCTCGTGGAGGCCCGCCGCCTCGCGCCGACGGCCGCGCTGCGCCTGGGCCTGCCCGCCACGCGGGCGCTGCCCCCGCTGGTCGACTGGCCGGAGAAGCTCTCCGAGGCGATCTCGGCGCGCACCTACCTGGCCCACGGCGGCTACGAGTTCGACGGGCGGCCCATCTCGCCGCTCGACCCGGACGAGCTGCGCCGGCACGCCGGCGACATGGCCGCCCACGGGGTCCGGTCCGTCGCGATCTCCTCGGTGTTCAGCCCCGTCAACCACGACCTGGAGCTCCGGGCCGCGGAGGTGCTCCGGTCCGAGCTGGGCGACGACGTGGCCATCTCGCTGTCCCACGAGATCGGCCGCATCGGCCTGCTCGAGCGCGAGAACGCGACCGTGATCAACGCGGCGTTGCGCGAGCTGGCGACCGAGATCGTCGACGGCCTCACCTCGGCCGTGCGCGCGGAGGGCATCGCCGCGCCGATCTTCCTCAGCCAGAACGACGGCACCCTCATGGACGAGGACTACGTGCGCCGGTACCCGGTGGCGACGTTCGCCTCCGGCCCGACCAACTCGATGCGCGGCGCGGCGTCCACCAGCGGGCTGGAGACCTGCGCGGTCATCGACGTCGGCGGCACGACGGCCGACGTCGGCCTGCTCGTCAACGGCTTCCCCCGCGAGACCACGACGGACGTGACGGTGGCAGGGGTGCGCACGAACTTCCGGATGCCGGACGTGCTGTCCCTCGGCATCGGCGGCGGCTCTCTGGTCGACGAGCAGACGGCGGAGGTCGGCCCGCAGTCGGTCGGCTACCGCCTGACGAGCGAGGCGCTCGTCTTCGGCGGCACGACGCTCACCGCCACGGACGTCGCCGTGGCCGCGGGCCGCGCCGAGATCGGCGACCCGGGCCGCGTCGCCCACCTGGACCCGGCGTTCGTCGACGCCGTGCTCAAGCGGGTCGCGCAGCGGGTGGAGGAGACCGTGGACCGCATGCGCACCAGCGCGGAGCGCATCCCCGTCGTCGCCGTCGGCGGCGGCTCGGTCCTGCTGCCCGACACGCTCGGCGAGTTCGGCGAGGTGCACCGGCCCGGCCACTACTCCGTGGCCAACGCGATCGGGGCCTCGATCGCGCAGGTCGGCGGCGAGGTCGACAAGATCTACTCGATCGCCCCCGGCGGCCGGGAGGACGCGCTGGCGGCCGTCCGCCAGGAGACCGTCGACAAGACCATCGCCGCGGGCGCCCTGCCCGAGTCGGTCAAGCTCGTCGACTTCGACGAGGTGCCGATCCCGTACCTGCCGGGCAACGCCACCCGCATCCGGGCCAAGGCCGTCGGCGACCTGGACATGGAGGCCTGAGATGAGCTGGACGATCGACGTCGACCAGGTCCGCCCGCTGGCGCGCGGCGCCGCGATCCTCGGCACCGGCGGCGGCGGCGACCCGTACATCGGCTCGCTGCTCGCCGCCCAGGCGATCCGCGAGCACGGCCCCGTCACGGTCGTCGGCCTGGACGAGCTCGGTGACGACGCGCTCGTCGTCACCGCGGCGATGATGGGCGCCCCCACCGTGATGGTCGAGAAGCTGCCCAACCTCGACGAGGTCGTCGCGTCCGTGCGCGCCCTCGAGCACGTGCTGGGCCGCACCGTCAGCCACGTCGCCTGCGCCGAGGTGGGCGGGGTGAACTCGACGGTCCCCGTGGCGGCCGCGGCCGCCCTCGGCGTGCCGCTGCTCGACGCCGACGGCATGGGCCGGGCGTTCCCGGAGCTGCAGATGGTGCTGCCCACCCTCTACGGCGTCACGGCGTCGCCGCTGTCGTTCGCCGACGACAAGGGCAACACCGGCGTGCTGACCACCGTCGACAACACCTGGACCGAGCGCATCGCCCGCGTCGCCTGCGTCGAGATGGGCTGCTCGGTGATGATCGCCGGCTTCCCGATGAGCGGCGCCCAGGCCCGCGAGAGCCTCGTGCGCGGCTCCCTGAGCACCTGCGTCGGCCTCGGCGAGGAGATCGCGGCCGCCCGCGCCGAGCACGACGACCCCGTGCGGCGCATCGTCGAGCGGCTCGGCGGCCGGGAGCTGTTCGCCGGCAAGGTCGTCGACGTCGAGCGGGCGACGACCACCGGGTTCGCGCGCGGCCGCGCCCGCATCGAGGGGGCCGGCGGCGACCTCGTCCTGGAGTTCCAGAACGAGCACCTCCTGGCCCGCCACGACGACCGGGTGCTCGTCACGACCCCCGACCTGATCATCGTGCTCGAGCACGACACCGGCGAGGCGATCACCACCGAGGGGCTGCGCTACGGCCAGCGCGTGCGCGTGGTCGCCGCCCCCGCCGACCCCCGCTGGCACTCCGACGAGGCGCTCGCCATGGTCGGGCCCGGGTACTTCGGGTACGACGTCGCGCCCCACCGGTTCGACGGGGCGGCGGCGGTCGCGGCATGAGCTGGGAGCTGACCGCCCGCGACCTGCCCGACCTCGCCCGGGGCGCCACCCTGCTCGGCACCGGGGGCGGGGGAGACCCGTACATCGGCCGCCGGCTCGTGGAGCAGGTGCTCGGGGACCGGACGATCACGATGCTCGACCCCGACGACCTCGCCGACGACCTGTTCGTCGTCCCGACCGCGCAGATGGGCGCGCCCACCGTCATGGTCGAGAAGATCCCGGCCGGCACGGAGCCGCTGCTGGCCCTGCGGACGCTGGAGCGGCACCTGGGCCGGACGGCGGACGCCACCATGCCCATCGAGTGCGGCGGGATCAACTCCATGATCCCGCTGGTCGTGGCGGCGGAGACGGGCCTGCCGGTGGTCGACGCGGACGGCATGGGGCGCGCGTTCCCCGAGCTGTCGATGGAGACGTTCGCCGTCTACGGCGTGCACGGCTCGCCGCTGGCGCTCGCCGGCGAGCGGGGCGAGCAGGTGGTGATCGACACCGGCGACGACGACCGCCAGATGGAGTGGCTCGCGAGGGCCGTGACGATCCGGCTGGGCGGGGTGGGACACATCGCGGAGTACGCGATGACCGGCGCCGACGTGCGGCGCACCGCCGTCCCGCGCACCGTGTCGATGGCGCTGGACCTGGGCCGGGCGATCCGGCTCGCCCGGGAGGAGAAGCGCTCGCCGTTCGACGCGATCGCCGACACCCTGGCCCGCACGCCCTACAGCCACGTGCGGGAGCTGTTCGTCGGCAAGGTGCGGGACGTCGAGCGGCGTACCACCGACGGGTTCGCGCAGGGCAGCGCCCGCATCGTCCCCCTGTCCTCGGGAGACGGGTCCTCGCAGGACGAGCGGGTGTGCGAGCTGGAGTTCCAGAACGAGAACGTCGTCGCGCGCGTCGACGGCCGTACCGTCGCCCTCGTGCCCGACCTGGTGTGCGTGCTGGAGGCGGAGACCGCCGAGCCGATCACGACGGAGGGGCTGCGCTACGGGCAGCGCGTGCGCGTGCTCGGGATCTCGACCCCCGCGATGATGCGCACCCCGGCGGCGCTGGACGCCTTCGGCCCGCAGGCCTTCGGGCTGACGGAGGAGTTCGTGCCCGTCGAGGAGCTCGCCCTGCAGGACGCCGCGCTCCCGTAGTGCGCGGCCTCCTAGGCTGCAGGGCGTGGCCCACGTCCTTCGGTCCAGCGACCTGCCCGCCCTGGCGGCCGGCTGCGCGCTGTTCGGTGCCGGCGGCGGCGGCGCGACGTGGCCTGTCGAGCTGATGGTCCGTCGTGGCGCGCCGTGGCCGGTCACCCTGCACGACGTCGCGGACGTCGACCCCGCCACGCCCTGCATGGCCGTGGCGTACTCCGGGTCGCCGGAGCTGCTCGGCGAGCGCCTGCCGTCGCTCGACCCGTTCGGGATCGCGACGGACGCGGTGGAGCGGTGGGTCGGCACCGAGATCCCGGCGCTGTGCTCGATGGAGATCGGCGGGATGAACGGGCTGACGACGCTCGGCGCCGCCGCCGGGCGCACGCTCGTCGACGCCGACCTCATGGGGCGGGCGTTCCCCGGGTTCGACCAGGTCTCGCTGCTGGTGGACGGCGTGCCGGGCGTGGTGCTCGGCTGCGCGACGGGTGCCGACGGGGTCGCCGTGGTCTCCCAGGCCCGCCCGGCCGACGTCGAACGGCTGCTGCGCACGGCGATCACCACGGCGGGCGGCTGGGCGGGGATCGTGCTCGGCGGGTTCACGGTGGGCGACCTCGCCCGGCACGCCGTCCTCGGCGCCTACGAGCGGGTGCTGTCGGTGGGCCGGGGGTTCGCCGACGCCCGGTTCGGCGAGCCGCACGACGTCGCGCGGGCGATCGGCGGCACGTTCCTCGCCGAAGGGCGGGTGCAGCGGGCCCCGCAGGCCACCCCGCACGCGGGGGTGACGAGCGTCGACCTGCGCGCCGTCGACGGCGCGGTGGTGCGCCTGGTGGCGCGCACCGAGCTCCTCGCGGTGCTGCGGGACGGGGTCGTCGTCGCGGCGGCGCCGACCGTCGTCGCCGCCGTGGACGCCGTGACGCGCGAGGTGGTGCAGATCTCGGAGCTCACGCCGGGGCGGAACGTCTTCGTCCTCGCGCTGCCCGCGCCGGCGTGGTGGCGCGCCGCGGACCACCGGCTCGCCGCGGTCACCCCGTCGCACTTCGGCGTCGAGGGCCTCGACCTGGCCACCGACCCGGGCACCGACCCGGCTACCGACCCGGCCACCGACCCGGCCGGCACGAGCACCGACACCCGGGAGGCGACATGAGCGACGGCCTGACCCTCTCCGCCCTGCTGGCCCACCCCCGCAACGGCGGCACCCGGCACGTCGCGGGCGGCGGGCGGACGGAGCGGACGTGGTCGAGCGCGGTCGTCGAGACGAGCGAGGACGCGCTCCCGCCGTCGGCCGACTCCGCCCTGGCGGTCATCGTCTCGGGGCCGCCGTCCGCGCCCTGGCAGCTCGACGCGCTGCTGCGGCGCGTGCGGGACCGGGGCTTCACCGGGCTGGTGCTGCCCGACGCCGCGGCCGTGCACGAGTCCGCGAGCCTCGCCGACCGGCTGGGCCTGGTGCTGCTGGTGGTCGACCGGCCGTGGGAGCTCGCCCGGACCTGCTGGGAGATGCTCGAGCAGCGGGACGCGATGACGCTGTCGCTGGTGCGGCACGTGGCGCAGTCGATCGAGTACCACGCCGAGGACCTGCCGGACCAGCTGCGGCACGTGGCCGCCAACCTCGGGTACGGCGTCGCGCTCGTCGACCGGGCCGGCGTGCTCGTCAGCGCGGGGCCGCCGCTGGCGCAGGGCGTGCTCGAGGAGATCTCGTTCTCCGGCTGGGCGGACACGGTGCGCACCGACGCCGGCGCGTGCGCATCGGTGCGGGTCGAGAGCCCGAGCCGCGAGGGCCTGCGCCTGGTGGTGCACGGCGCGGCCCTGACCGACGCCCAGCTCGCCGCCCTCACCACCGCCGCGGAGGTGGCCATGCCCATGGTCGCGGCCCGGCTGCTGCTCGACGAGATCGCCGCCGTCAGCGACGTCTCGCTGTCGTCCGGGCTGCTGAGCGACTTCCTGGAGCAGAAGGGCGCGCCGGACCCGGACGTCGAGCGGCGGATGCGCGAGCGCGGCTGGCGCACCAGCGGCTTCCACGTGGGGTTCCGCATGCTGGCGCGCGGCCGGCTCGACCCCTTCGAGCTCGTGCGGGCCGTGCGGCGCGAGCTGGGCCGGCTGCCGGTGGACTCGCACGTCACCACGCGCGGCCGCGGCGTCCTGGGCTGGCTGACGTTCGCCGACCGGCCGTCGCCCACCGACCTGGAGCGGCGCATCGCCGCGCTGCGCGACCTGCACGCGACGGCGGGCGACCAGTTCCCCGTCGCGACCGGCGTCGGCTCGCTCCAGGAGGGCGGCCAGGGCATGGTGTCGACGCTGGAGGAGGCGGCGGACGCGGCGCGGCTCGCCGTGTCCCGGTCGTCGTCCTCCTGGTTCCTGCACATCGACCGGCTCGGGCTGGAGCAGCTGCTCCTGGCGTGGACCGGCAACGACACGTTCGTGCCGACGGCGCAGGCGCTGCTCGCCCCGCTGACCGCGGCGGAGCGGGCGACCCTCACCGCGTTCCTCGACCACGAGTCGCAGGTGGCGGCCACCGCGACCGCGCTCGGCGTCCACCGCAACACCGTGACGGGCCGCATGCAGCGCATCCAGGAGGCGCTCGGGATCGACCTCGACGACCCCGAGGCCCGCCTCGCCGTGCACCTCGCGTGCCGGGCGGCGGCGCCGGCCAGCTAGACCGTGCCGGTGGTGTCCAGCCAGGAGCCGATCGCGAAGGTCGCGCCCAGGGCGGCTGCCCCGCCGACGACGACGCGCGCCGTCGCCCGCAGCCGCGGGGCGCCGCCGATCCACGCCGCGGTCGCGCCGGTGACCGCGAGCGCCACGAGCACGACCAGGAACGTCGCGACGATCTTGGCCGGCTCCGGGATGAGGAGCACGGCTGCGAACGGCAGGATCCCGCCGATGGTGAAGGCCGCGAACGACGCGATCGCGGCGTGCCACGGGCTCACGACGTCGTCGGTGTCGATGTTCAGCTCGGCCGACAGGTGGGCGCGCAGCGGGTCGTGCGCGGTGAGCTCCGTGGCGACCTGGCGTGCCGTGCCCTCGCTGAGCCCCTTCTCCCGGTAGATGCCGACGAGCTCGTCGAACTCCTCCTCGGGCATGGTCGCGAGCTCGTGCTTCTCGAGCGCGATGAGCGCCTTCTCGGAGTCCGACTGGCTGGAGACGGAGACGTACTCGCCGAGCGCCATCGAGATCGCGCCGCCGACGAGGGCCGCCAGCCCGGCCGTGAGGATCGCGCTGTGCGCCGACGTCGCCGCCGCCACGCCGACCACGACGGCGGCGACGGAGACGATCCCGTCGTTGGCGCCCAGCACGCCCGCGCGCAACCAGTTCAGGCGTTGCGCGAGCCCGCCGCCGTGCGGCTCGTCCGGGTGCCCGGTGCCCCGGCGCTCGTCCTCACCGACCGACATGACCCCAGTACAGCACCGGGCGCGGAGGTCCGCCAGCGAGGACGGGCGGCGCGCGCCGGTCAGGTCCGCAGGGAGAGCTCGCGGAACAGGGGGTTGCGCAACGGGACCGTCATCAGCAGGACCATGGCGGAGCCGTACAGCACGAACGGCACCCAGAGGGCGGTCACGGAGGCCAGCGCGCCGAACGCGGCCATCGCCAGCGGCATGAGCACGTCGTCGCCGAGCCGGGTGATCGACGCCATCCGCCCCAGGTACGAGGGGTCGACGGTGCCGGCGAACGTCGCGCCGAGCAGCGCCGAGGCGTACCCGGCCGTGAGCCCGATCAGGAGGCACGCCGCGCCGCCGAGCGGGAGCGGGCCGACGCCGAGGGCGCAGATCGCCGCACCCTGCACGACGAGCGCGCGGAACCCGGCCCGCGCCTCGTGCCGGGGCCGCCAGCGGGCGACCGACAGGGCGCCGAGCGCCGCGCCCAGCCCGATGCAGGCCTCCAGGATCCCGACGGCCGGGGCGCCCCAGCCCTCGTCGTGCGCGCGCAGCGCGATCCCGATGCCGACCGCGGGCCCGACGGCGAGGTTGAGGCCCGACAGCGCGAGCACGAGCGTGCGCGTCGCCGGCGCGCCCCGCAGGTGCCCGAAGCCGCGCCGGATCCCGCGCCACGGGGACTCCGGCTCGGCGCGGGGGAGCCCGAACCGCGGCCGCAGCCAGACGACCACGAAGGCGACGACGAGGGTGAAGGTGACCGCGTTGACCGACGCGCTGCCCGCGAGCCCCGTGTGCGCGACGAGGAACCCGCCGGCCGCGGCACCCGCCATCGTGGCCAGCCGCGACGCCGTCTGCGACACCGCGCTGTACGACGGGAGGTCCTCCGTGCGGACGAGCTGGCGCGCGATCGTGGCGGCGGACGGCTCGTAGAAGGCGTCGCAGACGCCGAACGCGACGGCGGCGACGGCGAGCAGCCCCACCGACGGCGCCGACGACAGGGCCCACAGCGCGGTGGCGACCAGCACGCCGACCCGCAGGAGGTTGAACAGGAGCATGACGTGCCGCGCGTTCGCCCGGTCGGCGAGCACGCCGCCGAACAGCAGGACGGCGGCCCGCGGGACGGTGCCCGCGGCGACGACGAAGCCGGCGACCGCCGGGGACGCGACCTGCACGGCCGTCCACGCCAGCGCGATCGTCCACAGCGCGTCGCCGGCGTCGGAGAGGGCCTTGACGCCGATCCACGCGTGGACAGCGCGGTCGCGCGCGAACCGCGGCGGCTCGCGCAGGAGCACGGGCTGCGGCGCGCTGCTCGTGGCGCTCTCGGCACCGCTCGTGGCGCTCATGGCGCCGTGGGGAAGCCGTGGCCGAAGACGAAGACCGGGCGGCGCTCGGCCCCGTCGTCGGTGTCGATCCCGGCCTGCCAGGCGGCGAACGTCTCGCGCATCGCCTCGGACAGGGCCGCCAGCTCCTCGGGGGTGGCCCAGGCGAGCCAGTCGATGCTGAACGCCGCGCGGTTCCACTCGGGCGTGGAGCCGGTGCGGTGGTGCCAGGCCCGCAGCCGGTCGACGTGCGTGCGGACGTTGGCCCGCTCGGCCTCGCGGGCGAGCAGGGCGTCGGCGGGGGAGTCGGGGAAGTCCTCGGCCGACCAGCTCATGCCCTGGCGCGCCAGCTGCCACCAGCTGGTGCGCCGGTCCCCGGTCGGGTCCTCGACACGTTCGACGCGGCCCGCCCGCGCCAGGATCCGCAGGTGATGGCTGATGCTGCCGACCTGCTGGTCGAGGGCCCGCGCCAGCGTCGTGACCTGGGTCGCCCCGTGCAGGCCGAGGTAGTCGCACATGCGGCGACGCACCGGGTGGTGGACGGCGGTGATCGCTTCGATCGGCTCCATGCCGTCGACGCTACGGGCGCCCCACCAGGTCCACAAGACTTCTTGTATACCGCGGTATCTCGCCGATTCTCGGCCCTAGGCGTGGGTCGGGTGCTCGTGCTCGGGGTGGGTGTCGGGCTCCACCTGGAAGGTGGAGTGCTCGACGGCGACGTCGAAGTGGGTGGCGACGCACTCCTGCAGCTCGTCCAGGATGCGCCCGGCGTGCCCGTCGTTGAAGCAGGCGGAGTCGACCACCACGTGCGCGGACAGGATGGGCAGGCCGGTGGCGATGAGGGAGGCGTGCACGTCGTGCACGTCGCGCACGTGCTCCACCCGCAGCAGGTGGGTGCGCACCTCGTCCAGGTCGAGCCCGGGCGGGGCCGACTCCAGCAGCACCGACCCGGCCGACCGCAGCAGGCGCACGGCTCGCGGCAGGATGAGCGCGCCGATGAACAGCGCGGCGACGGCGTCGGCACGCTGCCAGCCCGTCGTGGCGATGACGATCGCCGCGACGATCACGCCGACGGAGCCCAGGGCGTCGTTGAGGACCTCGAGGAACGCGGCGCGCAGGTTGAGGTTCGCGTCGCGGCGGCTCGCGAGGACCGCCATCGCCGCGAGGTTGCCGACGAGGCCGACGACGCCGAAGACGACGAGCTCGGTGGACGGCACCTCGGGCGGGTCGGCGAGCCGGAGCACGGCCTCCACCAGCACGTACACGCCGACGACGAGCAGCACGGCCGCCTGCGCGAGCGCGGCGAGCACCTCCGCCCGCCGGTAGCCCCACGTGCGCTGCGCCGACGGCGGGCGCAGGGACAGGTGGGCGGCGAACAGCGCGAGGGCGAGCCCGCCGGCGTCGGTGAGCATGTGCGCGGTGTCGACCAGCAGCGCGAGGCTGCCGGTGATCACCGCGCCGACGGCCTGCGCGAGCAGGATGAGCGCGGTGATGCCGAAGGCGACGGCGAGCCGGCCGCGGTGGTCCGTGGCGGCGTGCGCGTGGCCGTGGTCGTGGCTCATGGGTGGGCCTCGTCGTGGTGGTCGTGGTCGTGCACGAGCTCGCCCTCCCACGCCTCGCGCCCCTCGTGGACCGCGAACGCCGCGATGACGAAGCCGGCGACCGGGTCGAGCCAGGCCGCTCCGGTGAGCTGGAAGGCGACGAGGCCGGCCAGCGTCGAGACGGACAGGAGCACGCAGATGCGGGTCTCGGCGGCGTCGGCGAGGATCAGCGGGTCGCGCAGCGCCCTGCCGACCCGCATCTTGGCGGCGGCGAGCAGCGGCATGACGACCAGCGACGCGACCAGGACGACGACCGCCACCGGCGACCCGTCCGGCGTCTCCCCGCCGACGAGCGACCGCACCCCCTCGACGGTGACCCACGCGGCGAGCAGGAAGAACGTGACGGCCACGAGCCGCAGGGCGCGGCGCTCCTTGCGCGGGTCGTGGTCGCCGTGCCGCAGCCGGGCGGACAGCCGCAGCGCGACCAGCACGGCCGCGAACGACTCGATCGCGGAGTCGACTCCGAAGCCCACGACCGAGACCAGCCCGGCCGCCACGCCGGCGCCGATCGCCACCACGCCCTCGACGACGTTGTACGCCACCGTCGCCTGCGCCAGCCGCAGGCCGCGGCGGGTGAGGTGCTCGTGCTCGACGGCGACGGTCATGCCGCACCCCTGGCGTCGGCATGACCGTCGGCACCGGTGTCGGCGCGGCCGTCGTGCCCGTGGGCGCCGGGCGTCGCGCACGTGCAGTCCGGGCCGCAGCAGTCGGGGTCGACGACCAGGGCGAGGCGCAGCATGTCGCCGAGGGCGTGCGCCAGGTGCGGGTCGGACAGCCGGTACTCCGTGTGCCGGCCGGACGGGACACCCACGACCAGCCCGCACCCGCGCAGGCACGCGAGCTGGTTGGACATCACCTGGCGGGAGACGCCGAGCGCCTGTGCGAGGTCGGACGGGTACGCCGGCGCGTCCCGCAGCGCGAGCAGGATGCGCGCCCGCGTCCCGTCCGACAACGCGTGCCCGAGCCGCGCGAGCGCGGCGGTGTGCGTGAGCGTCACGGTTCCCATGAGGCCGACAGTACATGGAAACCTGTACTCATGACGCCTGTCGGATCGGTTCGGCAGTGGGTGGATCGGTTCGGCAAGCCTCCGTGCCGAACCGATCCACCCACTGCCGAACCGATCAGGCGGCGGGCGGGGCGATCCCGTCGAGGAGCGCGAGCTCGTCGTCGCTCAGCCGGAGGGCGCCGGCGGCGACGTTCTGCTCCAGGTGCCCGAGGTCGCCGGTGCCGGGGATGGTGAGGACGTGCGGCCCGCGGTGCAGGGTCCACGCCTGCCGCACCTGGGACGGCGTCGCGCCGTGCGCCGCGGCGACCGACTCGACCTCGGCCCGCCCGGCCTCGTGCGGGGTGCCACCGGGGACGGCCCCGGGCAGGGCCGCGCCCATGGAGAAGAACGGCACGAACGCGATGCCGAGCTCTCCGCACCGCGCGAGCAGCCCGTCGTCGGCGCGGTCGGTGAGGCCGTACCGGTTCTGCACGCAGACGACGGGCGCGATCTGCAGCGCCTCGTCGAGCTGTTCCGGCAGCACGTTGGAGACGCCGATGTTCCGCACCAGGCCGGCGTCGCGCAGGTCCGCGAGCGCGCCCACGTGCTCGGCCACCGACCCGGGCTCGCGGTCGAGGCCCGCGCCCCAGCGCAGGTTCACGACGTCGAGCTGGTCGAGGCCGAGCTGACGGATGTTCTCCTCCACGTGGCTGCGGAGCTGGTCGGGGCGGGCGTAGGGCTCGAAGCTGCCGTCGCGCGAGGCGGACGCGCCGATCTTGGTGGTGATCACCAGGTCGTCCGGGTACGGCTGGAGCGCCGCCCCGATGAGCTCGTTGGCCGAGCGGGTGGGGAAGAAGTAGAAGGCGGCGGTGTCGACGTGGTTCACGCCGAGCTCGACGGCGCGGCGCAGGACGGCGATCGCGTCGGCCCGGTCGCGGGGGACGGGGTCGCCGAAGGTGCCCATGAGCCGCATCGCGCCGAAGCCGACGCGGTTGACGGTGCGGTCGCCGAGCTGCCAGGTGCCGGCCGCGGCGGCGTCCGGGGCGGTGGACGCGGTGGACACGGCGGCAAGGTCGGTGCGGGTGGTGGTGGTGTGCGTGGTCATGCGGCCAGCCTGCGCCGCGCCCGGCGCGCGCCCGCCGCGGTGGCAGCTTGTTGCCGCCCCTGGCAGCAGGTTGCCACGGGGAGCAGAATCGAGGGCATGCAGACAGGCGAGGCCGTCACGATCGTGCGCGGCGAGGAGGAGCTCCTCGCCCGCACCGCCCACCTCTTCGCCACGGCGACCGACGTCGCCTGCGCGGCCAACGACCTGTTCACCTGGCAGTCGACCCACCCCGCGCAGGAGGCCTCGGCGCTCTGCCCTGCGCGGCCGGACGTCCGCGTGCGCAAGGTCTACCGGGCGGGCATGCTGCTCGACCCGGTGGCCGCCCACCACCTCGAGACGGTCCGCGACCTGCACGGCGCCCAGATCCGCATCACCGCCGACGAGATCAACGAGACGATCATCCTCGACCGCCGGCTCGCGGTCCTCGCGGGCGACGTGCGGGCGGGGCGGCGCAGCTACAGCGTCGTCACCCAGCCGGAGGTGGTGCAGGGCGTCGTCTCGCTGTTCGAGGTGGCGTGGCGCACGGCGACCGACCTCGCCCTGTACGACGCCCGGATCGCCGAGATCCGGCAGCTGGCGCCGCGGGTGCTGGACCTGCTCGGGCAGGGGATCAAGGACGAGACGGCGGCCCGGCGGCTCGGGCTCGGCGTCCGCACCTACCGCCGGCGCGTGGCGGAGCTCATGGACGCCCTCGGCGCCGAGTCGAGGTTCCAGGCAGGGGTCCGGGCGCGGGAGCTCGGGCTCGTCTGAGGGGCGACGGCGCGCGTCGATGACTTCCCGGTCCCGGTGCCGTCCACCGAGGACGAGCACGCACCGAAGCGGAAGGACGGATCGATGTCGAACCTGACCGTGGACCTCATCATCTCCCTCGACGGCTACGCCTCGGCGGAGGGGTGGCCGGGGTTCTGGGGCTTGGAGGGCCCGGGGTACCTCGCGTGGATCGGGGACCCGGCCCAGAACGCGCACACGTCGCTCATGGGCGCGACGACGTACCGGCTGATGTCGGGGTTCGCGCAGGAGGCGCCCGGCGAGGCCGGGCTCGCCGAGCTGACGGCGATGCCCAAGGTCGTGTTCTCCGCCAGCCTGGAGGAGCCCCTGACCTGGGCCAACACGGAGCTGGTCCGCGGGGACGCCGTCGAGGCGGTGCGGGAGCTGAAGGAGAGTCACCCGCGGCCGCTGCGCACGATCGGCAGCCTCAGCCTCGCCCGGTCCCTGCTCCTGGCCGGCCTCGTGGACCGCTACCGGGTGGTCGTGTTCCCCGTGATCACGGGCGCGACGGGGAGCGAGCGCATCTTCGACGGCTACCCCGACGTCGCCCTGGAGCTGGTGGAGAGCCGCCTCTTCGACGGCCGGCTCCAGCTGCTCGAGTACGTGCCGACGGTGCTCGACGGTCCGCCCGGCGACGACGATCGGTCCTGAACCGCTCCTTGCCAGCGGGCTCGCGGCCGCCGTCGGCCCGGGTGCATCTAGTCCGATTCTCCGGGGATCGAGCCCGGCGGCGGGCCGGGGGTCTTGGGCTCGTCGGGGGAGTCGGGCGACGGGGTCCCTTCATGTGCCGGCGGGCCGGGGCTCTTGGGCTCGTCGGGGGAGTCGGGCGACGGGGTCCCTTCATGTGCCGGCGGGCCCGGGCTCTTGGGCTCGTCGGAGGAGTCGTCGGGGCGACGTGCGCCCGGGCGGGTGGGATTGCCGGGACTCGCCGGCTCGGTGGGACCGGGGTTCTTGGGGCCGCTCACGACAGGTCTCCTTCGGTGGTGGAGTGCGAGCTGTGCACTGAACTCGATCTTCGCCCCGGGGCGCCGTGGCCGCACGAGGTGGCCACCTGCCCGGTTCCGAACCCGCTGGTCCACCGGTCCTCGATCAGAATTGCCGTGCAGCGACGTCCGGGCGGTGTGACGACGCAAGCAGCTCGCGGAGGCGAGCTGCGGAGACGGGGGCGCCCGGGTCGCCGAGGTAGTTCTTCGCGAAGCCGTCGAGGTCGGCGGCGTAGATCGGGGTGTAGGCGCCCGACTCGGGCTCGAAGCACCACGACTCGGCGAGCGTCCCGGCGTCGACGGTGTCGAAACCGAGCGTGCTCACGATCCGGGAGACGCTCGCCTTCGCCTCGCTGTCGTCACCGGCGACCGGCAGCGCAGTCCGCGGGGAGGAGTGCGCGAGGTGGGGGATGTGGTGGGAGACGATGTTGTTGAAGGCCTTCACGACGACGGAGCCGGGCAGGAGCGCCTGCTCGTGCTCGGCCGTGGTGCTCGCAAGCGTGTCCAGCGGTTCGATGCGACCGTCACGGTGGGGGTAGTAGTTGCCGGTCGAGAGGATCGTCTTTCCGGAGAGGGCGTCGACGGGCAGGTTCGGGTAGGCGCTCAGAGGCACGGCCAGCACCGGGACGTCGCCGAACTCCGCAGCCGCTCGCGCATCGCCGGCCCGTGCGAGGGGACCGAGCTCGTCGATCAGGGCAGTGAGGGACTCCGGTCCTCGAGAGTTCGCGATGAGGACTTCGTCCTCGGCTGCGACGGCCAGGCGGGCGATCGCGCTGCCGATGGCTCCGCTGCCGATGATGCCGATGCGTGTCATGGTCTCTCCTGAACTTCGTCGTGGTGGTCGGTGTCATGTCTCTCGGGTGGTGCCGTCGTCGCCCACCCGTTCCTGGTCAGTTCGGCCAGAGCCGCCGCGGACGCGTCGTCGGCCAGGGCCGCACCGCCCACCCAGCTGGTGGCCAGTGCGGCCAGGAACAGGTCGCGAGCCCGGACGTCCCGGCGTGCGCTCCCGTCGTCCTGCGCGGCGTGCAGGAACTCCTCGGTCGTCGTGATGAACCCCTGGCAGGTCACCGACAGCGGGGACGATCCGGTCGTGGTCGCGGCCCGCAGCGGCTCAGGCAGGCCGTCGAACGCTCCCGCCCACGCGGCGATCGCGTCGAGCCACCCGTCCAGTGCGTCGGCCGCGCTCACCGATCCGCTGCGGAGGTGATCACGCCGAGCCACGAGCGCGTCGTCGCGAGCGGTGAGCAACGCGGCGATCAACGTCTCCCGGTTCGGGAAGTGCCGGTAGAGCGTCCCTGCGCCGATCCCGGCCCGCTTGGCGATCGCGTCGAGTGAGCCGGTGACTCCGTGCTCGGAGAAGTACTGCTCCGCCGTGTCGAGGATCCGGTCCCTGTTGCGCTGGGCATCGGCCCGCGGAGCGCGAGCCCTGTCCGTCGTTCTGTGCATCACCACGCACCTCTGCCGATATAGCGGAGACTCTCTCCGCATCCATGCAAGCGGAGACTATGTCCGCTCGGCGGGCGGGTCAAACATGTCCGTCAGGACCGACCGTGGCTCTCACGACGGTCTCGGGCATCCGCCGCCGGCGGCCAGCCCGCTGCTGCCGTCGCGCAGGCGCTGCGGCGGTCTTGGTCCGGGCGGTCAGCCGCCCGGCCGCACCAGCCCCGACTCGTAGGCGAGGACGACGAGCGCGGCGCGGTCCCGCGCGTCCAGCCGGGTGAGCAGCCGGCTGACGTAGGTGCGCGCCGTCGCGGGGCTGAGGTAGAGGTCGCGGGCGATCTCGTCGTTGGTCAGGCCCCGTCCCACGCGTTCCAGGACCTCGCGCTCGCGCCCGGTGAGGTCGTCGACGAGGGCGGCGAGGCGGGCGTCGACCGCGCGCGAGCCCGCGGCCGCGCGCATGACCGTGGCCGTCACCGCGGGGGCGAGGAGCGAGTCGCCGGCGGCGACGGTGCGCACGGCGGCGCGCAGGTCGCCAGGGGAGACGTCCTTGAGCAGGTAGCCGGCGGCCCCCGCGCGCAGGGCCTCGACGACGTGCTCGTCCTCGTCGAACGTCGTCAGCACGAGCACCCGCACGCCGCGCAGCGCCGGGTCGGCGACGATCGCGCGCGTCGCCTCGATGCCGTCCAGGAGCGGCATGCGCACGTCCATGAGCACGACGTCGGGCCGCAGCTCGCGCACGCGGGCCAGCCCCGCGCGCCCGTCGGCCGCCTCGCCGACGACCGTGATGTCGCCGTCGTGCTCCGCCAGCGGACGCAGCCCGGCACGCACCAGCTCCTGGTCGTCGACCAGGACGACCCGGATCGCCGGCGCCTCGCCCGCGTCGACCGTCATCGCGCCTCCTCGTCGTCGAGCCTCGCCGGCAGGTCGGCCGTGACGACGAACCCGCCGCCGGCGGCGTCGCTCGCGTCCAGGGTGCCGCCCAGCAGCGCGACCCGTTCCCGCATCCCGGCGATGCCGGTGCCGGAGCCAGGAGCGGGTCCGGACCCGCCGGACCCGCCTGCCGGGCCGTCCGGCGCGCCGTGCCCGTCGTCGACGACCGTCAGCCGCAGCCGCCCGTCCGCCACGACCGCCCGGACGCCGGCGCGGGTCGCCCCGGAGTGCCGCAGCACGTTCGTGAGGGACTCCTGCACCACGCGGTACGCGGCGGCGTCGATCGTGTCCGACACGGCCCCGGGAGGCACGTCGACGGCGACGTCGACCGCGAGCCCGGCCGCCGTCGCCGGCGCGACGAGGGCGTCCAGGCCGGCGAGGCCGAGCGACCCCCGCGGGGCGTCGCGGTCCGGGCCGGGCGCGGCACGCAGCACCTTCACGGTGGCGCGCAGCTCGGCCAGGGTGCCCGACGTCGCGTCGCGCACGCGCGCGAGCGCACCCCGCGCCGCGTCGTCGTCGCGCCCCACGGCCTCCGCCGCGACGCCCGAGTGCAGGGCGACGACCGAGAGCGTGTGCCCGATCGTGTCGTGCAGGTCGCGCGCGATGCGCAGGCGCTCCTCCTGCAGCCGCCGGGCGGCGGCGCTCGCCTCCTCCGCGGCGGTCAGCGCCCGCACCTGCTCGGTGCGCTCGCGGGCCTCGCGCGCGAGCCGGACGGCCACCCCCAGCGCGATCGCCGCGGCCGTCAGCGCGACGTTGGTGACCAGGTCGTAGGCGGGCAGGGCCGCGGCGGGGTCGTCGTCCACCACCCGGAAGTACGTGGCGACGGCGATGAGGACGACGCCCGTGGCGACCGCCCAGGCGGTGCGGCCCAGCTCCGCCGCGGAGTAGAGGGCGGCGACCGCGGGCAGCACCATCCCGATGGGCGCGAAGCCGAGCGCGTAGTAGGCGCACACGGCCAGGAAGGTCGCGACGAGCATGAGGCGCGGCAGGCGCCGCCGCAGCAGCACGAGGGCGCCGAACCCGAGGGCGAACAGGTAGGCGACGGGGCCGGTGCTGCCCGTCCCGTCCGGGTCGGCGGCGATGACGACCGCGACGACCAGCGTCATCGCCAGGCCGAGCACCACGTCGGCGACCCACGGGCTCGGGCCTGCCGTCGCGCGCGAGGTCATGCCGACCAGGCTAGGCGACCGGGCCAGCGCCCGGCCCGGAAGGGGGACGGATCAGGGGCGAGTCGGGGTCGGTGTCGCTCCCGGGCGACACCAGGAGACGCTCCCGGGCCGATGTGGCGGCCCCGGTCCGGGCGGGATCGTCGAGCCATGACCTCACCACAGCAGCCCGACCCCCGGTACCCGTCCGCCTCGCAGCCCGTCCCGCCCTCGTCGTCGCAGCCCGGCCCGCCGCCCGCGGGGCAGCCCGGCCCGCCGCCCGCGGGGCAGCCCGGCCCGCCGCCCACCGGGCAGCCGGCCGGCATCTCGTGGCCGCTGGTCGCCGGCCTGGCGTCGATGGCGCTCCTGTGGCCGCTCACCGCGCTCACCGGCATCGGCGGCACGGGCGCGCCGCGGGCGTTCACCATCGTCGCCGTCACCGCCGTCGTGTGGATCGGCGTCGTCGGCCTCGGCCGCGTGCCGCGCCCGGTCGCCACCCTCACCCTCGCCGGCCTCGGGTTCGGCGTCGTCGCGCTGGCCGTGTCGATGCTCGTCGGCGGTGTCGGGATCGGCGGCGGGGGAGCGGCCGCGTGGACGGCGGTCCCCGCGCTGGCGATGGACGCCGGCTGGGGCGCGCTCGCCGGCGTCGTCGCGCTCGGCGTCCAGAGGGCGCGCGGGGCGGGGCCCCGATGAGACGACGCGCGACGGCGGCCGCGCTCGCGGCCGTCACGACCCTCGTCGCCGCCGGGTGCAGCGGCGTCCCCGGCTCGGTGACGCCGGTCGACGAGCCGGAGTTCGCCCAGGAGCTGGCGGTCCCGCCGCTCGCGGAGTCCCGCGTCGTCGACGGCGTGCGGACCTTCTCCCTGACCGCGCAGGAGGGCACGACGTCGTTCGCGCCCGCCACGGACGCCGGCACGGCGACCGAGACGTGGGGCTTCGACGGCGCGTACCTGGGCCCGACGCTGCGCGCCGAGCGCGGCGAGAAGGTCGCGGTCGAGGTCACCAACGACCTCGGCGAGACGACGAGCGTGCACTGGCACGGGATGCACCTGCCGGCCGCGATGGACGGCGGCCCGCACCAGGCGGTCGAACCGGGCGGGACGTGGCGGCCCGCCTGGACGATCGACCAGCCCGCCGCGACGCTCTGGTACCACCCGCACCCCCACGGGCAGACCGAGGAGCACGTGTACCGCGGGCTCGCGGGGATGTTCATCCTCGACGACGACGCCTCGCGCGCGGCCGACCTGCCGAGCACCTACGGCGTCGACGACGTGCCCGTGGTCGTGCAGGACAAGGTGTTCGACGACGACGGGCAGCTGGAGCTGTCCGACGACGGCGGCGAGCCGGGCACGCTCGGCGGCACGGTCATGACCAACGGCACGGTCGGCGCCTACCAGGAGGTCACGACCGAGCGGGTGCGGCTGCGGCTGCTCAACGGCTCCACGGCGCGCACGTACTCCCTCGGGTTCGCCGATCGTCAGCTGGACCTCGTCGCCACCGACGGCGGGCTGCTCGACGCGCCGGTGCGGCTGGACGAGGTGCGCCTCGCGCCGGGGGAGCGGGCCGAGGTGGTGGTCGAGATGGCCCCCGGCGAGACGACGCGGCTGCGCTCGTCGGAGGCCGACCTCGGCGGCGTCGCCGCGCCGTTCGCGATGGGCGGCAACGACGCGTTCGACGTGCTGGAGCTGCGGGCGGCCGACGAGCTCGCGCCGTCGCCGGAGCCCGCGTGGGGGCCGTCGCGGCATGCGGCCGGCGACGCGCTCCACGAGCAGGACGCCAGCGTGACCCGCACGTTCGACCTCGACGAGCGCACCATCAACGGCGAGCGGATGGACATGGGCCGCATCGACGAGGTGGCCACGGCGGGGGCGACCGAGATCTGGGAGGTGCGCAACACCATCCCCATGCCGCACAGCTTCCACGTGCACGACGTCCAGTTCCGCGTCCTGACGATCGACGGCGAGGCACCGCCGCCCGAGCTCGCCGGCCCCAAGGACACCGTCTACCTGGAGCCGCGGCGCACGTACCGGCTGCTCATGCGGTTCGACGACTACACCGACGACCGGCTGCCGTACATGTACCACTGCCACATGCTGCTGCACGAGGACGAGGGGATGATGGGCCAGTTCCTCGTCGTCGAGCCGGGGTCGGACGCCGCGCCCGGGCGGGCGGGGCACCTCGCCGGCCACGCCGGCCCGGACGACGGCGCGGACGACGGCCACGCCGCGCACGACGCCGGCGCGCGTCAGGTCGGCGACGGGTACGGCCCGCGACGGGCCGCCCCCACCCACGACCACGGCTGACCGGCGCGGCCCGCCCGGTGCTCACAGCAGCGGCAGGCTCCGGATGATGCGGTCGACCTTGTTCCGCGGCCCGACGATCCCGACGGCGGCGTAGTCGAACTCGTCGACGGGGGTGCGCGCGACGGCGTCGAGGTACTCGTCGTAGACCCGGACCGCCTGCCCGACGGCCGGCATGTCGGCGACGAAGGTCTGCTCGTGCGCCGCCGCCCTCGCCCTGATCTCCCGCAGGGTGGCGGCGTCCGCGGCGACGACCGTGCAGCCGGTCCACGGCAGCCCCGGGTGCACGGTGCCGTCCGCGTCCTTCGCGTCCGGGCCGAGCAGGCCGTCGACGCGGGGCACGGTGGCCGCCGCGACGCAGATCGCCGCGTTCGCCGCCAGCCCCGGGGCCAGGGTGTCCCGCACGGCGATCACCCACTTGAGCCGCGCCCTGCGGGTCGGGGTGGCGGTATCGATCTCCTCCGGGGCGAACCCGATGTCACTCATGCGTACTCCTCCGTCCGTTCGTGCGGTCGTGCAGCGCGACGCTACGACGTCCGTCGGCCGTGGCGCCGCGGATCCGTACGACGTTCGGGAAGAGTGGGAGAATCCCCGTCATGGACGAACTTGATCGGGCCATCCTGCGCGAGCTCCAGTCGGATGCTCGGCGGACCAACCGGGACGTCGCGGCGGCCGTCGGCGTCTCGCCGAGCACCGCGCTGGAGCGCACGCGCGCCCTGCGCCGCCGCGGGGTGATCCGCGGCGCGCTGCTCGACGTCGACCTGGGCGCGATCGGGCGGCCGGTGCAGGCGCTCGTGTCGGTCCGCATCCGCCCGCCGTCGCGCGACGTCATCGAGGAGTTCCGCGACTGGGCGCAGGACCTGCCGGAGACGCTCGGCGTGTTCGTCACGACCGGCACGGCCGACTTCGTCCTGCACGTCGCCGTCCCCGACAACGACCGGCTCTACGCGTTCGTCATCGACCGCCTCACCCAGCACCGGGCCGTCGCGGACGTCCGCACCTCCGTGGTGTTCGAGCACCTGCGCACGACGCGCGTCGACCCGGTGCCGGAGGACTGAGCCGGGTCGCGGCAGGCCGCCGCACCGCCGTCCGGAGCGAGGGAATTGCGCTGGCGCGTGCCCGGGGCCGCTGCCAGGATCGCGCCATGCCCCTGCTGCTCCCCGTGACGTTCGCGCCCTTCGCCGCCGCCGAGCAGCCCGTGCTCGACGTCCCCGCCGTCGGCGCCCGGCTGCGCCCCTGGAGCGGGGACGACGCGCCGGCCGTCCGCGCCGTCTACGCGGACGACGCGGTCCGGCGCTGGCACGCGCGCACCTTCGACTCGGACGAGGAGGCGCGCGCGATGCTCGAGGGCTGGCGCGAGGGCTGGTCGAACGGCAGCGAGTCGAGCTGGGCGGTCGTCGACGCGGCGTCGGACGCGCTGCTCGGGCGGGTCGCGGTCAAGCTCTTCGACCCGCACGGCGTGGGCGCCCTCGCCTACTGGACCGCCCCCGCGGCGCGCGGTCGCGGGGTGGCCCCCGCCGCGGCGCAGGTCGCCACGGACTGGGCCTTCGACGCCGGCTTCCACCGCGTGGAGCTGGTGCACTCGAGCGACAACGCTGCGTCGTGCCGCGTCGCCGAGAAGGCGGGCATCCCGGGCGAGGCCGTGCTGCGCCAGTCCGTGCGCCACGCCGACGGCTGGCACGACATGCACCTGCACGCCCGCACGCGCGGGGCGCCTGAGCCGGTGGACGGGCCGGTGAGCGGGCCGGTGAGGGACGGGGGTGGCCTGGCCGGTCGGGCCGTAGGAGGATCGCCTACGTGAACCGACCCGGTCCGGAGCAGCACCTGCGCGACCTCGCGCTGCTGCGCCGCGTGCGCGACCGGATGGACCGCGAGTTCGCGCAGCCCCTGGACGTGGAGGCGCTGGCCCGCGGCGTGCACATGTCGGCCGGGCACCTGAGCAGGCAGTTCAAGCAGGCGTTCGGCGAGTCGCCGTACAGCTACCTGATGACGCGCCGCATCGAGCGGGCCATGACCCTGCTGCGCCGCGGCGACCTCAGCGTGACCGACGTCTGCTTCGCGGTGGGGTCGTCGTCGCTCGGCACGTTCAGCACCCGCTTCACGGAGCTGGTGGGCATGTCGCCGAGCGAGTACGCGCGCCGTGCCCGGACGTCGGGCGCCGGGGAGCTGCCGTCGTGCGTCACCAAGCAGGTCACGCGACCCATCAGGAATCGAGAAGCACCGGCGGTGGAGGTGCACCTAGCGTGAGATCCATGGACATCACCATTCACACCACGTTCCTCCCGCACACCGACCCGGAGGCCTCCCTGGGCTTCTACCGCGACCTCCTCGGGTTCGAGCTGGCCCAGGACGTCGGCCAGGGCGCCATGCGCTGGCTGACGTTCGTCTCCCCGGCGCAGCCCGACGTCCGGCTCGTCCTCACGCCGCCGGCCGCCGACCCCGGGGTCACCGACGACGAGCGCCGCACCATCGTCGAGCTGATGGCCAAGGGCAGCTACCAGTCGATCATCCTCGCCACGAAGGACCTGGACGGCGCGTTCGCGAAGCTCCAGGCCGCCGACGCGGAGGTCGTCTCCGAGCCCACCGAGCAGCCGTGGGGCGTGCGCGACTGCGCGTTCCGCGACCCCGCGGGCAACATGGTCCGCATCGACGAGGTCCGGTGAGCACGGTGTGCGTCCCCGGGCTGCCTCGCCCCGCCCGGAGCGCGGTCGTCGACGAGCCGGAGGACCTCGCCCGGGTCGTGGCGGCACGACCTGCCTCCCGTACGGCGTACGATTCTCTTCCCCCACGGCTGAACCTCCGACCGAAGGAGCACCCCGGTGACCGTCACGGAGCCCTCGATCACCGCACCGACGTCCCCTGGCCCGGCCCCGGGCCGCGTCGTCTCCGTGCACGTGAGCCCCGACCACGGCTTCAGCAAGCCGCCCGTTGACCGGATCGTCCTGGTCGAGGGCGTCGGGGTCGAGGGGGACGCCCACGCCGGCGTGACCGTGCAGCACCGCAGCCGGGTCGCCGTCGACCCCTCGCAGCCGAACCTGCGCCAGGTGCACCTCATCCAGGCCGAGCTCTTCGACGAGCTGCGCGCGGCGGGCCACGACGTCGGGCCCGGGGACCTGGGGGAGAACGTCACCACCCGCGGGCTCGACCTGCTCGCCCTGCCGGTCGGTGCGCGCCTGGCCGTCGGCGGCGCGGTCGTGACGGTGACCGGGCTGCGCAACCCGTGCCAGCAGATCAACGACTTCCGGCCCGGGCTGCTGAAGCAGGTGCTGCGCCGCCGCGACGACGGCGAGGTCGAGCGCCTCACCGGCGTCATGGGGATCGTGTCGCGCGGTGGCACCGTCCGCCCCGGGGACACGGTCGACGTCGAGCTGCCGGCCTCGCCGCACCTCCCGCTCACCCGCGTATGACCGCCGTCCCACCACGACCGTCCCACGCACGCCCACGCCCCCGGCGCGCCCGCGCCGTCACGACCGAAGGAGCCTCACGGTGACCACGAGCGAGCACGCCGCCGACGCGCACGACCTGATCCGCGTACGGGGGGCGCGCGAGAACAACCTGCGCGACGTCGACGTCGAGATCCCCAAGCGGCGGCTGACCGTGTTCACCGGGGTCTCCGGGTCGGGCAAGAGCTCGCTGGTGTTCGCGACGATCGCCGCCGAGTCGCGGCGCCTCATCGACGAGACGTACTCGACCTTCGTGCAGGGCTTCATGCCGTCCCTGCCGCGGCCGGACGTCGACACGCTCGAGGGCATCACCACCGCGATCCTCGTGGACCAGGAGCGCATGGGCGCCAACGTGCGGTCCACGGTCGGCACGGTGACCGACGCGAACGCGATGCTCCGCAACCTGTTCAGCCGCATCGGCGAGCCGTACGTCGGGCCGCCGACGGCCTTCTCGTTCAACATCCCGACGTCGACGGCGAGCGGCGTGTTCTCCACCGGCAAGGCCGGGGGCGAGGTGGAGAAGAAGGTCGTGCGCAACCAGGTGTACCTGGGCGGCATGTGCCCGGAGTGCGAGGGCCGCGGCACGGTGTCCGACCTCGACCTGTCGGTGATCGTCGACGAGACCAGGTCGCTGCGCGAGGGCGCGATCCTCGTGCCCGGGTACAAGGCCGACGGCTGGATGGTGAAGGGGTTCTCCGAGACCGGGCTGCTGGACGGCGACAAGCCGGTGCGGGACTACAGCGAGACCGAGCGCCACGACTTCCTGTACCGGGAGAAGGAGAAGATCCGGGCGCTGGGGATGAACATGACCTACCAGGGCCTCATCCCCAAGCTGCGCGAGTCGATGTTCAGCAAGGCGCCCGAGTCGCTGCAGCCGCACATCCGGGCGTTCGTCGAGCGGGCGGCCGTGTTCGTGCCGTGCCCCGCCTGCGACGGCACGCGGCTCAACGAGTCCGCCCGGTCGGCGAAGGTCAACGGCGCCGGCATCGCCGACGTGTGCCGCATGCAGATCACGGACGCCGCGACCTGGGCGCGGGGCATCGACGACCCGGGCGTCGCGCCGCTGGTCGGGAGCCTGCTGCACCTGTTCGACTCGTTCGTCGAGATCGGGCTGGGCTACCTCTCGCTGGACCGGCCCGCGGGCACCCTGTCCGGGGGCGAGGCGCAGCGCACCAAGATGATCCGGCACCTGGGCTCCGCGCTCACGGACGTCACGTACGTCTTCGACGAGCCCACCATCGGCCTGCACCCGCACGACATCCAGCGGATGAACAACCTGCTGGTCGACCTGCGCGACAAGGGCAACACCGTGCTCGTCGTCGAGCACAAGCCGGAGGCGATCGCCGTCGCCGACCACGTGATCGACCTCGGCCCGGGTGCCGGGACCGACGGCGGTACCGTCTGCTACGAGGGCACCGTCGAGGGGCTGCGGGCCAGCGACACGCTGACCGGCCGGCACCTCGACGACCGGGTGGCCGTCAAGGACACCGTGCGGGAGCCGTCCGGCGCGCTGGCGATCCGCGGTGCCACGCAGAACAACCTGCAGGGCGTGGACGTCGACGTCCCCACCGGGGTGCTGACCGTCGTGACGGGCGTCGCGGGCTCCGGCAAGAGCTCGCTCATCCACGGCAACCTCGGGGGGCGCGAGGGGGTCGTCGTGGTCGACCAGGGCGCGATCAAGGGCTCTCGCCGCTCCAACCCCGCGACGTACACGGGCCTGCTGGAGCCGATCCGCAAGGCGTTCGCGAAGGCCAACGGCGTCAAGCCGGCCCTGTTCAGCGCCAACTCGGAGGGCGCCTGCCCGACCTGCAAGGGCAACGGGCGCATCTACACCGAGCTCGGGTTCATGGAGACGGTCGAGACGCCGTGCGAGGACTGCGGCGGCAAGCGGTTCATGGCCTCGGTGCTGGAGTACACGCTCGGCGGGAAGAACATCGCCGAGGTGTTCGACCTGTCCGTCGCCCACGCGCACGCGTTCTTCCGCGAGGGCGAGGCGAAGATCCCCGCCGCGCACAAGATCCTCGCGCACCTGGAGGACGTGGGGCTGGGGTACGTCAAGCTCGGCCAGCCGCTCAACACGCTGTCCGGCGGAGAGCGGCAGCGGCTCAAGCTCGCCATGCACATGGGCGACAAGGGCGGCACGTACATCCTCGACGAGCCGACCACCGGCCTGCACCTGGCCGACGTCGCGAACCTCCTCGGCCTGCTCGACCGGCTGGTCGACGCCGGCAAGACCGTCATCGTCGTCGAGCACCACCAGGCGGTGATGGCGCACGCCGACTGGATCGTCGACCTCGGGCCCGGCGCCGGCCACGACGGCGGGCGCGTGGTCTTCGAGGGGACGCCCGCCGACCTGGTCGCCGCGCGCTCCACCGTCACGGGTGAGCACCTCGCCGACTACGTGGGCGCCTGATGGGCCGCGTGCTGGAGCGCTTCGCCGGGCGGGTCGCGCTCGTGACGGGCGCGGGCCACGGGATCGGCGCCGCCACCGCCCGGCGGCTGCACGCCGAGGGCGCCGCGGTCGTGCTGGCCGACGTCGACCTCGCAGCGGCCGAGGCCGTCGCGGCGGGGTTGGACGAAGGGCGCGAGGACGAGCGCGAGGACAGCCGGGCCACGGCCGTCGCCTGCGACATCACCGACCCCACGTCGGTCGACGCGGCCGTCGCTGACGCCGTGCGCCGCCACGGGCGCCTCGACGCGCTGGTCAACGTGGCGGGCGGGGCCCGCCCGCACCCCGGCGTCGTCGACGGGATGACGGACGACGACTGGGCCGGGACCGTCGACCTCAACCTCGCCGGCCCGATGCGCGTCGTCCGGGCCGCGGCGCCGCACCTGTCGCGCCGCGGCGGGGCGATCGTCCTCGTCGGCTCCGTCAACGGCCTGCAGGCGTTCGGCGACGAGGCCTACTCCGCCGCGAAGGCCGGCCTCAGCTCCCTCGCGCAGAACCTCGCGGTCCGGCTCGGGCCCGATCGGGTGCGCATCAACGTCGTTGCGCCCGGCACCGTCCGCACCCGCGTGTGGGACGGGCAGGGCGGCGCCGACGTGATGGCGCCGCTGTACCCGCTCGGGCGCGTGGGGGAGCCGGAGGACATCGCCGCCGCCGTCGCCTTCCTGGCCTCCGACGACGGGGCGTGGGTCACCGGCGTCACGCTCCCCGTGGACGGCGGGGTGCTGGCCGGCCCGTCGGCCGCGCTGGGCCGGCTGGGCCGCTGACGGCGCACCGCCGGCCGGTCAGTGCGTGACCGTCGTCTGCTGGTAGAGGGCGAGCCGCGGCTCGCCGTCGACGACGCGGTAGGTGCTCGACATCAGCGCGACGAACGGTTCCTCCCCGTCGCGGACCGCCTCGGCGCGGTAGACCAGCGCCCCCGCGCCGTCGCCGAGGTCCACGTGGCGCGGGTCGGCGATCTCGTACGAGTCCCAGGCGGGCGAGCCGTCGAGCGACGCGGCGACGGTGCTGCGGTCCATCGTCATCCCGTTGACGAGCACCATGAGCCCGTCGGGCGTCATGAGCCGGCCGTAGAACGTGCCGCCGCGGCTCTCGCACAGCGACGCCCATCCTGCGTGCTCGAGCTCTAGCAGCCGGTCCAGCGTGAGTTGGCTCATGCGGCCACGCTAGGCGAGGGCCGGCCGGTGCGCTGCTGCTTCGCCGACCGTGTCGTGGGGCCGTCACGTCCGAGGGCGTCGGCTCGTCGGGAGGACGACGGCCGGCACCGGGCGCGGCCGCGACCCACGGAGGACGACATGGCACGGACCCTGGTCACCGGCGGCACGGGGCACCTCGGCAGGCTGGTCGTGCCGCGGCTGGTCGAAGCGGTCGACGAGGTGCGGGTGGTCAGCCGCAGCCCGCACGCGTCGGGCGACGGCATCGAGTACGTCGTGGCGGACTGGACGACGGGCGAGGGCCTGACCGAGGCGGTGCGCGGCGCGGACGTCGTCGTGCACCTGGCCGGCGACCAGCTGCACAACGAGGCGACGGCGCAGGCGCTGCTGCGCGCCGTCCGCGAGGCGGGCCACCGGCCGCACCTGGTGAACGTCTCGGTGGTGGGCGCGGAGCGGGTGCCCGTGCGCACCGGGTTCGACCGCCGGGTGCTCGGCTACATGCCGAGCAAGTACGCCGCGGAGCGGGTCCTGGAGGGCTCCGGCCTGCCGTGGACGAACCTGCGCGCCACCCAGTTCCACGAGCTGGTGCTCATCGCCGCCCGGGGGTTGGGGAAGCTCCCCGTCGTGCCGGCGCCCACCGGGTGGCAGGCGCAGCCGATCGCCGCGGACGAGGTCGCGGCGCGGCTGGTCGAGCTGGCGCTCGGGAGCCCGCAGGGCAGGGTGCCCGACCTCGCGGGCCCCGAGGTGCACACGTTCCGCGCCATGATCCGCGGCTACCTCGACGCCGTCGGCTCCCGGCGCCCGACCGTGCCGGTCCGCGTCCCGGGCGGCGCGTCGCGCGCGTACGCGGCGGGCGCCAACCTGGCCCCCGACCGCGCCGTCGGCAAACAGACGTGGGCGGAGTTCCTCGCGGCGGAGGCCGGCCCGGGCCGCCGCTGAGCGGTCGGGCCCGCGCGAGCGACGCCGTCAGGCGGCGGCGCGGTCGGAGGCCAGCAGGCCGTAGACGAGGGTGTCGGTCCACTCGCCCTTGGAGTACCAGTCCTGGCGCAGGTGCCCCTCGCGCTGCATCCCGACCCGCTCGCACAGGCGGGCGGACGCCTCGTTGCGGGCGTCGAGCTGCGCCACCACGCGGTGCATGCCGTAGAAGTCGAAGGCGAGACCGAGGACGGCGCGCACGGCCTCCGTCGCGAAGCCCTGCCCGGTGTGCTCGGGGTGGAACACCCAGCCGATCTCCCCGCGCGACACGGTGTCGCCCGTCGTCCACAGGACGACGTCGCCCACGACCTGCCCGTCGTGCGTCACGACCAGCGCCAGCGCGGACCCGGGCTCGTCGATGCCGGTGCGCGCCAGCCGCTTGGCGAGCTGGGCTGCGGCGTCGTCGGGGGTCCACGGTTCCTCGAGGAGGAACCGCGAGACCTCAGGGCTCGCGTAGTACGCGAGAAGGGGTTCGAGGTCCTCCGGCTGGTGGGCGCGCAGGACCAACCGGTCCGTCGTCACCGGCAGGGGGGTCTCGGTCGTCACGACGACGACGGTAACCGCCCCCGCCCGGATTGTCAGAACCTGGTGCCACACTGCTGCCGTGCCGCTGACCTCCCGGGAGCTCAACCGGGCCACGCTCGCCCGGCAGCTCCTCGTGCGCCGGCGGGTCCTCGACGGGGCTGACGACGGCGCCGACCGCGGGGCCCACGGGGTGGCGGACACCGTGCGCGAGCTCGTCGCGCTCCAGGCCCAGCTCCCCGCCGCGCCCTACGTCGCGCTGTGGAACCGGGTCGACGGGTTCGACCCCGCCGACCTCGACGTCGCCTACGCCGACCGCCTGCTCGTGCGGGGCACGTCGCTGCGCATCACGCTGCACGCGGTGCACGCCGCGGACCACGCCGGGTACCGCACCGCGATGCAGCCGACGTTGCGCGGCGCCCGGCTCGGCGACCGCCGGTTCACCGACACGGGCCTCACGGCGGCCGACGCGGACGCGCTCCAGCCGGGGCTGCTCGCCCAGCTCGACCGGCCCCGCACCGGCGACGAGCTGGTCGCGTGGATCGAGGCGCTGCACCCCGGCGGCGGCAAGCGGGCCTGGTGGGCGCTGCGGCACTACGGGCCGTTCGTGCACGCCCCGACGGGCGACCCCTGGTCGTTCCCGGCGCGCGTCTCGTGGCTGCCCGGGCCCGGTCTCGACGCCCCCGGCCTGACCGGCATGGGCCTCGACGGCGAGCCGGACGCCGCGCTCGTGCCCCTGGCGCGGCGCTATCTGGCCGGGTTCGGGCCGGCGTCGGTGGCCGACGTCGCCCACTTCCTCACGGTGCAGCGTGCGCGGGCCCGCGCGGCCGTCGCCGCCCTCGCCGGCGAGCTCGAGGAGCTCGAGGGGCCCGACGGCACCGTGCTCTACGACGTGCCCGGCGCGCCGCGGCCCGCAGCCGACACCCCGGCCCCGCCGCGGCTGCTCGGCATGTGGGACAACGTCCTGCTGGCGCACCTGGACCGCAGCCGCATCGTCCCGCCCGCGCTCCGGCGCGTCGTGACGCGGGTCAACGGCGACGTCCTGCCCACGCTGCTGGTCGACGGGTACGTGGCGGGCGTGTGGCGCACGGTCGACGGCGCCGGCGGCGCGCCGGTCGTGGAGGCGCGGTCGTTCACGAGACTGCCCGACGAGGTGTGGTCGGCGCTCGCCGACGAGGCGGCGTCGTTCCTGGCCGTGCTCGCCGGTCGTGACCCGCATCCGTTCCGGCGCTACGACCACTGGTGGGCGAAGCTGCCCGAGGCGGCCCAGGAGCGCCTGCTCCCGGCCTGACGGCACGACGGCGCCGGTGCGGCAGGCGCGGGCCCGTGCGGAAAAGCCGTGGCGCAGGCGGCGTGCGGGGAGCACCGTGGCCCCATGACCACCGCACCGGACGCACCGACGTGGCGCCTCGTGGACGCCCCGCACGCACCGGGGGTCGACCATCCCGACGCCTGGGCCTACCACGGCATCGCGGACCTCGAGCGGGCCGTCGGCCTCGCCGACCTGGGGCACGACGACCTCGCGCCCCGACCTGTCGACCTGTGGGTCGAGTCGGCCCACCAAGAGCACGTGCGGCAGGTGCGGGTGGTGGCCGTCGAGACGGGTGACGAGCAGGGTGGCGCAGGCGCGCGGCGCGTCGTCGGGCACGGCGCGCTGGCCCTGCCGGTGGTCGACAACCGGCACCTGGCGATGGCGCGGGTGGCGGTGCTGCCGTCGCACCGCCGGCGCGGCATCGGGGCCGCGCTGGCGGAGCACCTGCGGCGCGCGGCCCTCCTCGAGGGGCGCAGCACGCTCTTCGCGGAGGTCGAGTTCGCGGCCGAGCCGCCGGCGGGCGCCGCGGGCGCCGTCGTCCCGCGCGAGGGCGACGGGCGGGTGGCCGCCGACCTGCCCGGCATGGCGTTCGCCCGGCGCGCCGGGCTGGCTCTGGAGATCGTCTCGCGGCGGTCGGTGCTCGACCTGCCGCTGCCGGCGGGGGCGGTCGAGGGGTTCGTGGCCGAGGCCGCCGCGCACGCCGGGGACGCCTACCGCGTGCACACGTGGCAGGCCCCGGTGCCCGACGCCTGGGTGGACCAGCTCGCGGCCCTCGAGGGGCGGCTGTCGCTGGACGAGCCGAACGGCGGGCTCGCGCTGGAGCCGGAGGCGTGGGACGGCGTCCGGTTCCGGGTCGAGGAGGGCAAGCGCGCCGAGCGCGGCGAGGGCCTGCTGGTGACCGCCGCCGAGCACGTCGCCACCGGCACGCTCGCCGGGATGACGATCCTCGAGTACGCCCACGACCGGCCCGGGCTCACCGAGCAGGAGAGCACCGTCGTGCTGCCCGAGCACCGCGGCCACCGGCTGGGGATGCTGGTCAAGGCGGTCAACCTGCGCGAGCACGCCCGCGTCCGGCCGGCGACGCGGCGGATCTCCACCTGGAACAACGAGACGAACGGCCCGATGCTGGCCATCAACGTGGCGCTGGGCTTCCGGCCCGCCGGCGGGTCGGCCGAGCTGCAGGCGCCCCTCGTCGAGGTCGCGTCGATGTGCCGGGGGTGACCGTCAGTCCGCCGGGACCGCCAGCACCTCGCCGGGGGCCAGGCGCCGGTACGGCACGTCGCCGGCGAGCGACGCCGTGATCCGGTCGACGACGGCTCTCCCGGCGTCGCTGAGGATGGCGTCGTGGACCGGGACGGCGGTGCCGGGGGCCACCTGCCGCAGGTAGTCCACGGCCTCGGCCAGCTTGAGCCACGGCCCGCTGACGGGCAGGGCGAGCACCTGCACCCGGGCGCCGTCCGGCACCGGGACGAAGGCGTCGCCCGGGTGCAGCACCGCGCCGTCGACGAGGTAGCCGACGTTGGCGGGCGGCTCCAGGTCGGGGTGGATGGTCGCGTGGCGGTGGCCCACGACCTGCACGGCGAACCCGGCCGCCTCGACGACGTCGCCGCCGTCGACGGCGTGCAGCCGCCCGGCGGGCGCGCCCGCCCCGGCCAGGAGGTCGACGACGGCGCCCGGCGCCCACACCTCGGCCGACGACCCGTCCGCGAGTGCCGTGACCACACCCTCGACGTCGACGTGGTCGGCGTGCTCGTGCGTCACCAGGACGGCGTCGGCGCCGGCCAGGATGCCCGGGTCGGTGAACGTGCCGGGGTCGACGACGAGCGCCCGCCCGTCGCGCTCGAGCCGGATCCCGGCGTGGCCCCACACCGTCATCGCGACGGTGGACATGTCGCTCTCCTCTCGGTCGCCGTCACGACGTGTCGTCACCCATCCTGCCGCGGGACGGCGCCCGGGTCCGACGAGCCGGTGTGCCGGGCGAGCTCCGGCAGCAGCACGTCCCACGTCTCCGGCGGCGGCGCCTGGTGCCCCATCCCCTCGAGCAGCAGCAGCCGGGCGCCGGGGATCGCGGCCGCGAGGGCCTCCCCGTGGCCGGGGAACAGCGGGTCCTCGGTGCCGTGCACGACCAGGGTCGGCACGGCGATGTCGGCGAGCGTGCCCGCGAACGGCTCCCCGGGCTCGGCAGCGAAGTGGTTGCCGCCGGCTGTCGGGTCGATGGAGCGCTCGACGCCGCGGGTCGCGACGGCGCGCGTCCGGCCCTCGTCGAAGGTGCCGCGGCCGGTGAGCGCGCGGTCCTCGGCGACGGCCGCCTCGACGAGCGCCGCGGTGTCCGCGGGATCGGGGGCGGGGCCGTCCCAGAGCCCGTCGAGCTCCGGCGCCGACGGCGGCAGCTCGGCGTCGTCGGGACCCGACACCGCGCGGGTGGTGGCGACCAGGGTGGCCGTCGTGACGCGGTCGGGGTGCTCCAGCGCGAGCTCCTGCGCGATGGCGCCGCCCATCGACAGGCCGACGACGTGCGCGGAGCGGACACCGGCGGCGTCGAGCACGCGCAGCGCGTCCTCGGTGACGTCGCGGCCGGTGTAGTCCGGCGCCCCCGGCGGGCAGGTCGTCGACCGGCCGGTGTCGCGGTGGTCGTAGCGCACGACGTGCCGGCGGTGGGGGCCGTCGAGGTCCGCGAGGGCCACGCACAGGTCGGCGGGCCACCAGTCCATCGGCGACCCCACACCGCCGACGAGCAGCACCGTGGGGTCGGCCGGGTCGCCGAGGGACTGGTAGCACAGCCGCACGCCGTCGGCCTCGGCGTAGCGCTCCGGCCCGAGCGCGTCGCCGTCCGCGGGCCCGACGCCCGGCACGCCCGCCGTCACGGGCGGGTCGCCTTGCCGTCGAGCCACAGGGTGGCCGACTCGTCGCGGTGCACCCCGTCCGAGCCGACGTGCTTCGTGCTGATCGACGGCCCCTTGGTGATGACGTGCACCATCGCCATGCCGTGCCCCCGCCCGAGGCCGTAGTCCTCCTTCAGCCACGCGAGGATCGGGCCGGCCTTGGTGCCGGGGCCGAAGCCCTTGGCCGTGGCCTGCTCCACCAGCTGGCGCGGGGTGTGGCCGGTCGTGGTCTCGACGGCGTCGAGGTACGCCTGGAACGACATGGTGCTCCCTTGCGGTCCGTCGCCCGGGGTGGGCGGGTCGTCACGTCAGACGGGGACAGCCTGCCGGACTCATCGCTCGGGCCCGGGGAACCGAGCCCGGCGAGCCCGGCGAGCCAGGCGCGTCAGGCGAGGCGGAGCAGGGCCTGGACCGGGGTGTGGTCGCTCGGGTACCGCCCGCCCGACGTCCATGTGTTCACCGTCGCGGCCAGGACCTCGACGCCGCCGCTGGCGAGGATCCAGTCGATGCGCTCGCCGCCGGGCACGGGGTCGCCGTAGTTCGGGAAGGTGCCCACGTCGGGGGTGAGCTGCCGGTCGGCGGCATCCCACGTGTCGAGCAGCCCGCCGTCGGTGACGAGGACGTCGTACGGCGCGGAGGCGCCGGCGACCGCGTTGAAGTCGGCGCTGACCACGGCGGGCAGGCCCGCCTCGGCGACCTGGTCGCGCACCACCCGGGCGCTGCGCACCCGGGCGTTCTCGGACTCGTGGTCGAAGTGGGAGTTGACGTGCAGGAACTCGGTGCCCGTGCGCTCGTCGCGGAACCGGGCCCACGTGACGATGCGGGTGACGGAGTTGCCCCAGGTCGCCGAGCCGATGAGGTCCGGCGTGTCCGACAGCCAGTACTGGTCCCACCACAGCAGCGTGAGCCGGCGCGCGTCGTAGAAGATCGCCGAGTACTCGCCGCCCGCGCCGCCGTCGCGGCCGTAGCCCACGGTCCGGTAGTGCCGGCCGAGACCCTCCTCCACGGCGACGAGCTGCTGGAACTCCGCCTCCTGCACGCCGAGGATCGTCGGCTGCTCCAGCGCGAGGAACGCCGTGACCAGGGGCGCGCGGTCCGGCCAGTGGTCCGGCTCGCCCGGCTGCGTCGTGTCGCTGCGGTCGAGGCGGATGTTGAAGCTCATCGCGTGGATCGTCGAGCCCTTCGCGGCACCGATCAGCGGGTCGCCGGCCGGGCGCCGCCCGGTCGTCGCGGCCGGGGACGCGCCGGCCGGTGCGGCGAGCGCGCCGGCGGCGCCGACGGCGCCCAGGGTGCCGACGGCGCCGAGGGCGGCGCGTCGGGAGATGCCGGGGGCGGCGGAGCTGCGGTGGTCCATGTCGTCCTCCAGGAGGGTGGGTTGATTGCCCGACCATCCCATCGTGGGCGGATGACCGCGCGGCGGACGGCAGGTGGCCGGCGGACGACGAGCCCGTGACCGGCGCACCGGCCGACCCGGGTGGCCTGCGGCTACGCTCGGCCCCATCGTGACCCACCCGCACCGTGACGCCCCGACCCCCGCCACCACTCCTGCCACGACGTCTCCTGCCACGCCGTCGTCCGACCCACCCTCGGCCCGTACGTCTCCCGACGACGCCGCCCGCCTCGTCGCGTGGGGCCAAGAGCTGCGCTCCGTCCACTCCCGCCTGCGCGACGCGCTCGAGGTCGCGCGGGAGGCGGTCGCCGACCACGCCACCTCGGTACCCGGGGCCGTCGACCCCCGCCGCGAGCTCGGCCTGTTCTGCCACGGCTTCTGCCAGGCGCTCGAGGGGCACCACCGTGGCGAGGACGCCAGCGTCTTCACCGCGCTCCTGGAGCTGCGCCCCGACCTCGCCGACGTGGTCGCGGAGCTGAAGCGCGACCACTCGATGCTCGACCACCTGCTCGGCAACCTCGCCCGTGCGGTGGACGACCATGCCGACGCCGCGACGCTGGAACGTCACCTCGACGGCATCGACGCCGTCATGGAGACGCACTTCCGGTACGAGGAGAAGCGGCTCGTCGAGGTGCTGGACGAGCCGGCCGTCGCCGCGGCGCTCGCGGGCACGGACCGCCGTGAGGTGCTGGGCCCGCTCGCCTGAGGCACGGCCGCCGCCGGGAGCAGACGGGCTGTCATCTCGTCGGGGCGGGTGCGCGGCCGGGTCGGGCAGACTGGGGCCACCGCCCGCACCACGAGAGGTCTGCCATGCCCGCATCGCCCGCCCGCCCGCCGCTCTCCCGCACCGGCCGCGTCTTCGCCGTCGTCGCCGTGATCGAGGCCTTCACCTGGGCGGGCCTGCTCGTGGGCATGTTCCTCAAGTACGTCACCGAGACGACGGAGGCGGGCGTGTGGCTGTTCGGTCGCCTGCACGGCGCCGCGTTCGTGGCCTACGTCGTGGTCGCGCTGGTCGTGGCGGTGAAGCTGCGCTGGGGCTGGTTCCGCACGCTCGTGGCGCTCGCGGCCGCCGTCCCGCCGCTGACGACCCTGCTGGCCGAGTGGTGGCTGCGCCGCAGCGGGCACCTGAGCGACCCGGCCCTGTCCCGCGGGGGCGCGGGCGACCGGTCCGGCGACGAGTCCGGCGACGCGGCGCAGGAGCTCGCCGCGCGCTGAGCGCGCTGAGGCCGGGTCAGGTCCGGGACGGGCGTTCCCGGGGCGTTCTCGCGCGCGACACGCGCGTGTCGCCCGCCGCCGCTACGGTGGCGTCGGTCACACCTTGTGCCGCCCTCTCGCCCCCTGGAGCGCCTCATGGTTTCCCCTCGTCCTACCGCGCGACGGCGCACCGCCGCCGTCGCGTCCCTGAGCCTCGCCGTCGCCGGGCTCACGGCGGCCGGTGCCTCGTCCGCCGCCGCTGACGACGACGTCAGCGCGCAGGACGTCGTCGACGTCCAGATCCTCGCCACCAACGACTTCCACGGCCGCATCCAGGCGAACGGCAGCGAGGCCGGCGCCGCGGTGCTGTCCGGGGCCGTGAACCAGCTGCGCGCCCAGAACCCGAACACCGTGTTCGCGGCGGCGGGCGACCTCATCGGCGCCTCGACGTTCGAGTCGTTCATCCAGCAGGACAAGCCGACGATCGACGCCCTCAACGCCGCGGGCCTCGACGTCTCCGCGGTCGGCAACCACGAGCTCGACCAGGGTCACGACGACCTCATGGACCGCGTGCTCGCCCCGTACGACGCCGAGACCAACCCGTACGGCGGCGCGCAGTGGCAGTACCTCGCGGCCAACCTCAAGGTGCGGGCGACCGGCGAGGACGCCGTCCCCGCCAGCTGGATCAAGGACTTCGGCGAGGTGCAGGTCGGCTTCGTCGGCGCCGTCACGGAGGAGCTCGAGACGCTCGTCAGCCCGTCGGGCATCGCCGACCTGGAGGTGCGCAGCGTCGTCGAGACGACCAACGAGGAGGCCGACGCGCTCAAGGCCGCGGGCGCCGACGTCGTCGTCCTGCTGGTGCACGAGGGTGCGGCGTCCACGGAGTGCGCCGCGATGCCGACGGCGGGCGACGCGTTCGCGGGCATCGTGGGCGGTGTCGGCCCCGAGGTGGACGCCATCGTCTCCGGGCACACCCACCTCGCCTACGACTGCGCGTTCCCCGTCGAGGAGTGGGCGGGGGAGGCCGTCACCGAGCGCCCCGTCGTGTCGGCCGGCCAGTACGGCTACAACCTCAACCGGCTCGTGTACTCGGTCGACGCCGCGACCGGCGAGGTCGCGGGCGTCGAGACGGCCGTGCTGCCGCTCGCGGGGAACTACCCGGCCGACGCGGAGGTCGAGAAGCTCGTCGCGGACGCCGTCGCGGAGGCGGACGTGCTGGGCGCCGAGCCGCTGGGGCAGATCGCGGGCGAGCTGGACCGTGCGCAGCGGTGGACCGTCGACTCCGAGACCGGGCAGGACGTGCTCGCGGAGAACCGGGGCGGCGAGTCCACGCTCGGCAACCTCGTCGCCGAGGTGCAGCGCTGGGCCACCGAGGCTCCCGAGTCCGGCGGTGCCCAGATCGCGTTCATGAACCCCGGCGGCCTGCGTGCCGACCTGGTCGGCAGCGGCGACGACGCGTTCCCCCGCACGGTCACGTACAAGCAGGCGGCGACCGTGCAGCCGTTCGCCAACACGCTGGTGAACATGCAGCTCACCGGAGCGCAGATCAAGGCCGTGCTCGAGCAGCAGTGGCAGCGCGACGCCGACGGCAACGTGCTGAGCCGCCCGTTCCTGCGCCTCGGCGTCTCGGCCGGCTTCGAGCACACCTACGACCCGGCGCGCCCCGAGGGCGACCGGATCACGGGCATGTGGCTCGACGGCGAGCCGATCGAGGAGGCCACGTCCTACTCCGTGACGGTCAACTCGTTCCTGGCCACCGGCGGCGACAACTTCCGCGCCTTCGCCGAGGGCACCGGCGCCCGTGACACCGGCAAGAGCGACCTCACGGCCTTCGTCGACTACATGGCGGCCTTCGCGGCGTCCGAGCCGTTGCCCGTCGACGCCGCCCAGCACGCCGTCGGTGTCTCCTTCCCGGCCGGTGCCCCGGAGGCGTACGAGCCCGGCGGCACCGTCGCGTTCGACGTGTCGTCCTGGGCCATGACCGGGTCGGACGACGTCACCGACCCGGAGCTGACCGTGTCCCTCGGCGACCGGACGCTCGGCTCCGCGGCGGTGGACAGCACGATCGGCCGCGCGGCCGACGACGAGGCGGGCACCGCGTCCGTCCAGGTCACCCTGCCGCCGGACACGCCCGCAGGCACCGCGACGCTCACGCTCGCCGGGGCGGCGACCGGCACCGAGGTCGCCGTGCCGGTCGAGGTGTCGGAGCCGGCGAAGGCGGAGCCGACGATCACCGTCGACGCGCCCGAGACGGTCGTCGCGTGGTTCCAGCGTGCCCGCCTCGACGTGACGGTCGCGTCGCCCGCCGGCACCCCGGCCGGCACCGTCACCGCGACCGTCAACGGCAAGGCGGCGGACACCGACCGGCTGAACGCGAAGGGCGACGGCCGGCTGCGGGTCGGCCCGTTCAAGCCCGGCACGGTCGAGGTGGAGGTGCGGTACTCGGGCGACGACGCCACCGAGCCGGCCACGACGACCACCACCGTCCGGGTCAAGAGCCTGTGGGAGATCATCTTCGGCAGCCGCGGCTGACCGAGCGACGACGGCAGAGACGGACGGACGGCCTGGCCCGATGATGTCGGGCCAGGCCGTCCGTCCGTGGTGCGTCGGTCAGATGCGGCGCCGCATCAGCAGCGCGACCGCCGCCACGCCGGCGAGCAGCCCGATCCCGAGCAGGATGCTGCTGGCCACCGACATCGTGCCGGCCGGGCTGGCCTCCATCTCGGACCGCAGGGTGCCGGTGCCGTCGGCGAGCTCGACCGTGCCGTCGGAGAGTGTCGCCGCCCCGACGGACAGGTCGGCGCTGCCGGTGGCCAGGCGCGTCGCGCCCGCGGACACCAGGTCCGCGCCCGAGGCCAGCTCGGTGGTCCCGTCCGCGAGGTCGGCGGCGCCCTCGTCCAGCTCCACGGCGCCGCCCGCGAGCTTGCGGATCCCCTCGGCGGCGTCGTTCGTGCCCACCGCGATCCGGTCCAGGCCGTCCACCAGCTTGCCGGCGCCGGTCCGCGCGTCGCCGAGCTTGCTGGTGAGCGTCGCGCTGCCGTCGACGAGCTGCGGGAGCCCGTCGGCGAGCGCCGCGGCGCCCGCCGCGGCGTCGGAGTTGCCCGCCGCGACCGTCGCGGCACCCACCGCGGCGTCGTACGACCCGGCGAAGACGCGCGCGGACCCGTCCGCCAGCGTCGTCGCGCCGCCGGCGAGCTCCTCGGCCCCGGCGGCGGTCTGCCCGGCCCCGGTGGCCACCTGATGGGCGCCGTCGCGCAGCCGGGACCCGCCGTCCAGCACGGCGGTGATCCCGCCGCTGACCTTCGCGGTCCCGACACGCAGGTCGCTCGCGCCCTGCGCGAGGTCGTCGGCGCCCGTCGAGACCGCCGCGGCCCCGGCGGCGGCCTTCGCCGTGCCCTCCTTCAGCGACGACGCACCCGCGCTGAGCGCCTGGGAACCGTTGACGAGGCCCTCGTCGGCGGTGAAGCCGCCGTGGAGCCGGACCGCGCCGGCGTGGCTCTCGGCTGCACCGTTGCTGACGCCCGTCGCGCCCGCAGCGACGTCCGAGGCGCCGGCGGCCAGCTGCTGCAGCGTGGCCTTGAGCGTGGCGTCCTCGGTCGCGGCCGCGAGAGCGGTGAGCTTGTCGCGGAGCGAGCCGGCCCCGCCGGCGACCTGCTCGGCGCCGCCGGCCACCTGGCCGAGGCCTTCCACGAGGGCGCCGCTGCCGTCGGCGGCGGTGGTGATCCCCGCCGCGAGGTGGGCCGCGCCCGCGGAGAGCTCGTCCGCGCCCGCGGCGGCTGTCGCCGTCCCGGTCGCCAGGGCGTCACCGCCTTCCGCGAGCGTGGCAGCACCCTCGTCGAGCTTCACGGCGCCGCCGGCTGCGGCCCGGGCCCCGGCCGCGAGCTCGCCGCCCGAGGTGACGAGGTCGTCGAGGCCCGCGGCCACGGTGCCGGCGCCGGCCGCGACCTGGGAGTTGCCGTCGGCGAGGACGGCCGAGCCGTCGGCGAGCACCTTGTTGCCGTCCGCGACGGCAGAGGCACCGCCCGCGACCTGGGCCGTGCCATCGGCGAGGACGCCAGAACCCGCGGCGAGCCTGCTGGTGCCGTCCGCCAGATCACCCGCGCCGTCGTCGGCCTGGACGATGCCGGCGCCGAGCTCGGCGGAACCGTCGCGCAGCTGCCGGGTGCCGTCCTCCAGCACGATGATGCCGTCGAGGGCCTCGAGCGTGCCGGGCTGGAGCTTGCCGACCAGGCCGTCGCGGAGCTCGCCCGAGCCCTTGACGAGGCGGGTGGTGCCGGCCACGAGCTCGCCACCGCCGTCGGACAGCAGCGCGGCCCCGTCGGACAGGTCGGTGGCGCCGTCGGACAGGTCGGTCGCGCCGTCGGCGAGCTGCGTGCTCCCGTCGGCGAGCTGGCCGGCCCCGTCGGAGACCTGGTCCGCGCCGGTGTCGAGCCGGACGGCGCCGTCGGCCACCTGGCTGTTGAGGGAGACGAGCACCACGAGCGCGACGAGCGCGGCGAGTGCCAGGGCGGCGACGGCCGCGATCGTGGAGACGGTCGGGCCGCGGGACCCGCGGATGGCAGGGGTGGTCGAGTTCATCGGAGCCTCATTCCAGTCCGCGCCGCCGTCGGCGCAGTCCAGCACGGCACGGCCGTGGCCCGTCGCCGTCGACGGGGCTGAGCAGGAGACTACTGAGGATCCCTCAGTAACGGGGCCGGCGGTGCGTCACGATCAGGACACGATCTGAGAGACCGCCGCGCCGCAGCGCCGGGCCGGGCCGGCCGAGGGGACGCTCCTATGGATGTCAAGCGACGATCGGTCCCCGTTCGAGTAGGTGGTAGAGGTCTCGGGC
>NZ_BMDG01000011.1 GCF_014635665.1 Isoptericola cucumis | reverse complement strand
GCCGACGGTGCGAGCGACCCCGAGGAGAAGCGCGAGTACGCCCAGCAGGCGCAGGCCGCGGGCGGCGACGCGGACGACGCGAACGGGCAGCTCGCGGCCGCCCGGTCGACCATCGAGACCGCGACCTCCGATCGGGACCGGGCCGCCAGCGACGCGATCTCCCGCATCGAGGACATCACCTCCGGCGACGACCTGAACGACGGCTGGTGGGACGACTGGGGCTCCAAGGTCGTCGCCGCGATCGCCGACATCGCGGACATGGTCTCGATGGTCGCGGGCCTGCTGGCCGTGGTGGTCGCGTTCATCCCCGTGGTCGGCACCGCTTTGGCCGGGGTACTGATCGTGGTCGCCGCGGTCGCGGCGATCGTGTCCGCGTTGGCGAACGTCACGCTCGCCGCGACCGGGGAACGGTCCTGGGCCGAGGCCGGGATCGCGATCGCCGGCGCCGCCCTGAGTGTGATCGGCCTCGGTGGGGCGGCGAAGGCCGCCACGGGCTTGTCGAAGGCCGCGGTCAAGCAGGGCATGAAGTCCGGGGCGAAGAAGGCCTGGTGCAAGGTCGGGTTCGGGACCTGCTTCACCGCCGGCACCCTCATCCGCACCCCCGACGGCCCCGACGGCGCCACACCGATCGAGGACATCCGCGCCGGCGACAAGGTCTGGGCCCACAACCTCGCCACCGGGGCCGACGAGCTGCAGACCGTGGCCGAGACGTTCGTGCGCACCACCACCACGCTCCACCACCTGACCATCGGTGGCCACGTCGTCACCACCACCGACGAGCACCCGTTCATGGTTCAGAACATGGGCTGGATCCTCGCCCGCGACCTGCAGCCCGGCGACCTCCTCCTCACCCCCGACACCGGCGACGGCACGGGCACCGTCACGCTCGACAGCATCCACATCGAGCAGCGCGACCCCGACGCCACCGACGGCCCGGTCACCGTCTACAACTTCCACGTCGAGACCCACCACAACTACTACGTCCTCGCCGGCACCCTCCCCGTCCTCGTCCACAACTCGGGGGCGCACAGCGCTGCGGGCGCCGCGAAGCTCGCCAAGAACCTCAAGACTGCGGAGATGGCCAATCCGGTGGTCGACAGCTTGCGGACCACCGGCAAGCTCCCTCCGGAGTACCTGACCAAGGCAGACGCAATAGCGGCCGGCTGGAAGCCGGGAAAGGCCCTAGGCAACCACAAGCCGGGCGGACAACTCGGCGGCGACAAGTTCGACGATCCTGCTTCGATCGGCCTCCCGGTCAAGGATGGGCGCTCTTGGCACGAGGCTGATATCGGCCTGCGGAACGACATGACGCGAGCCAAGCAACCAGGAACCCGCCTGCTCTACTCAGACGACGGCCTCGCATACGTGACACCTGACCACTATGAATCTGTTTATGAACTGCCGAGGTGGAAGCAATAATGGTCGACGTCATTCTTGACGGAACTGGCATCCGTTCCGAGCTCGACCTCCACCAAGCCCTGGAGCGCCAGCTCGACTTCGGCCCCTACTACGGTCGCAATCTTGCAGCGCTCCGCGACCGGCTCTCCAACGACATCGAGCGCCCCATTCACATCTTCTGGAGGAACGCAGAGGAGAGCCGGTCGAGCCTCGGCGATGAGCTGTACGCCAAGATCATCAGACTTTTCGCCCGGATCGCAGAAGAAGATGCCAGCTACGGATGGGACGAGCGATTCGAGTTCAGCCTCGAATGAACGTGCCCCATCTCGTCCCTCTTGGCAAGCGACTGTAGGTCGCGGCCAATAATGGACCTCAATCAGATTCACCGGGATTCAGGCGATACGCTCACCAACCAGTTGCGAGCAGCGCTTGACGCATCGCATGCCGGATCCCTCGTCTGGTACTTGCGCGAGCTGGAACTCGTCGGCAAGGGGATTCGCGGCCTGACCATCCTTGAGCTGGAAGACGAGGTGGCTCGCTCGCCCCACGGGCTCCAGGTTTCATGGGACGAGCTGATCGAACTCATGGGCACTGCTGACGACATCCACGACCTCGTCGCCACGGGACACCTCGCGCCCACCGAGGCGACGATCGACCCGGCGACCGGCGACTACTCCGGCTGCCCGGCCGTCGTCGAGATCTTCGACAGCGGCACCTTCCGCGTCGGGTGGGATGCCGAAGCTGCCGCTGGTAGCTGACGGAATCTCACCTGGGGCCCGGTCGCCTCGCCGCATCGCTGGCCCCGCCGGGCGGGACGGGGCACGATCGTCGACAACCCACCCCAGGAGCACGCGTGCGAGGCGCATTCATCATCTCGACCGACGAGGGCCCGTACGCGCGGGTCGAGCGGGCGCTCGTCGCACGCGGGGCCGCGCGGTACCGGGCCGCGCCGGGCGGGTGTCGGACTGCGACGGCGTGCTGTGGACGCCCGACACCCTGGACCCGGCCGGGCTCCGGCTGTAGCCCACTGGACCACCACCCGAGGAGGACGACGTGCTGGCGATGGTTTTCGAGACGTTCGGCGGCCCGGAGGTGCTGCACCAGGCCCAGGTGCCCGCGCCGGAGCCGGGCCCAGGTCAGGTGCGCGTGCGCGTGGAGGCGGCCGCCGTCAACGGGTGGGACACGAAGCTGCGGGCCGCGCCGATCCCGGGCATGCGCCCGCCGGCGTTCCCGGTGGTGCCCGGGCTCGAGGTCGCGGGGGTGGTCGACACGCTCGGAGAGGGCGTGACCGGCGTCGTGCCCGGTGACCGGGTCGTCGGGTTCGCCGCCTCCGGCGGCTACGCGGAGCTGGCGCTCACGGCGGTCTTCGCGACGGTCCCGGACGGCCTGGCCGCGACCGACGCCGTCACGCTCCCGGTCGCGGCGGAGGCAGCCGAGCGCGTGCTGCGCCGGTTGGACGTGCGCCCCGGCGAGACGCTGCTCGTGCACGGGGCGTCGGGCTCCGTGGGCGAGCTCGCGACCCAGCTCGCGGTCCGCCGCGGCGCCCGCGTCGTCGGGACGGCGTCGGCCGACAACCAGGGCCGGGTCGCCGCGCTCGGCGCGACGCCCACCACCTACGGCGACGGTCTCGTCGCGCGCGTCCAGGCCCTCGCGCCCGCCGGCGTGGACGCCGTCCTCGACACCACCGGCGCCGGCGTGCTGCCCGACTCGATCATGTTGCGCGGCGGCACCGACCGGATCGTCACCATCGCGGACGACTCCGCGGCGGGGCTCGGCGTGGAGTTCAGCTCCCGGTCGGAGCAGGACGCCGACGAGCTGGCGGACGTCGTCGCGGCGCTCGCACGGGGCGACCTCACGACCACCGTCGCGGCGGTGCTGCCCCTGGCCGACGCGCCGCGCGCCCACGCGCTGGTGGAGTCCGGGCACCCCGGCGGCAAGGTCGTGCTCGTCCCCTGACCGGGTGCGGGCCACGCGGCATCGTCAGCCCAGGCCTGCCAGAAGGTCTTTCACCTCGCCGACCGTGCGCGGCAGGTTCTGCTCCCCGTTGGCCTGCGTGCCGACCAGGTGCACAGGGACGGTGCCCGACTGGTGGATCGTCAGGTTCGACATCGTGCAGCCGGAGAGCAGCCACCGTGTGCCTGCCAGGTGCGACGCCGTGATGTCCGTGTACCAGAGGGTGTTCCCCGCAAAGGTCGGCGGGAGCAGGCCCTCGACCACGACGCCGGAACCCGGGTCGCGCGGGCTGCCGCCGAGGGGGAACGCCAGGTTGCCTCCCCACCCGTCCCCTCCCGCGCTGGCATGGTTGAACGTGTTCCCGACGACGGATCCGTGGTTCCAGTTGTCGGACGCCAGTGCGCCGTAGGGGCTGGTGGCCGCGATCGCGTAGTAGGCGCCGTCGCAGGACACCACCACGTTGTCGGCGACGTTCCAGTTACCCGACGAGGCCCAGATCGCCAGGCGGCAGCCGGTGAAGGTGTTCCCGCGACAGCTCCCGTACTCGGCCCGGTCGGTGAGCGAGAGCCCGAAGTAGCAGCGGTGGAAGGTGTTGCCCGCGACCTGGGTGCGGTACTCCATGTAGTCGTCCGACGCCGAGCCGGTCACTACCACCCCGGCGCCCCGCCAGGAGACGAAGTCGCAACCGGTCACGCGGACGTCGCTGCTGCGGGTGATCCGCACGCCGACGTGGGCGAACGCCGGCGCGGAACCGGCGGGGTCCGCAGCGCGACCCACCAGCCGCACCCCGGTGAGGGTCACGTCGGTGCGCCGGGTGATCTCGAACGCTGTGAGTCCGTCGTCCGCGACGGTCACGGTCGCGCCGTTCCCGACGACCAGGCAGCCGGACGGCAGCGACACCGTCGCCCCGAGCGTGTACACGGCGCCGGGTTCGAGCTGCACCCGGGGCGTCCGCGCGAGGACCTCGGCCCAGTCGTCGCCCGGACGCACGACCGGCAGGCCGCCCTCGGTGGCCGCGCCCCGGGCCCTTTGCCGCGCGACGGCCGGCGGCGCCCCGGCGACCGACGCCGCGCCGCCCGCCAGAACCACGCCGAGGCCGGCCGTGATCACGCCGCGCCGCGAGCGCGCGCCGTCCTGGTCGGTCATCCCCGCACCTCCGGCGGGTGGGCGCCGGCGTCGCAGGCCAGCCAGGCAGCCGCCCAGTCGGCGTGGTCCTGCCCGTTGCCGTTGCCGCCGTCGTTCACGACGAGCCGCAGCCGCTCGACGCCTGTCACGTCGATCTCGGCGTGCTGGTTGCCGGACGCGCGGGTCACCAGGTCGCTGCTCCACAGCCGCTCCCCGTCGCCGCGCACCTCGAACCGGAGGCTCGCGGCGCCGCCGATCTCGTCGTCGATGCCGTAGTCCGTGCGCAGGCTCGTGCAGGTCCCGCCGAGGTCGACGCTGAGCCCGGAGACGGCGTGGGCACCGACGCCCTTGGTGTAGGTGCGGCCGGCGACGCTCAGGGTGCGGCCGTCGCCGGCCTCGTCCTCACCGTTGGACTGGTCCCGCTCCACCGGCCCCCAGCCGTTGGTCACGTCGGACCAGGCGAGGTCCGAGACGTGGACGCCGCCCGAGACGAGGTCGAACGAGGTCGGGCCCGCCAGCTGCTGCCCCTCGAAGGACAGCGCGGCGGTCACGACGCTCGCACCGACGGCGCCGTCGGGGTGCAGCGGCACCTCGAGCACCGTGGAGGTGCGAGGCGCGACCTCGACCTCGACGTCCGCCGCGTCCACCCGCCAGAAGTCCAGCCCGCTGACGTCCATGCGCACCGTCGCGGCGGCGGCCGACGCGTTGCGCACGGGCACGCCGAGGACCACGGGTGCGGTGGCGTCCGGCGAGCTCGCCCGGTCCACGGTGATCGGCCCGGCGGCCGCGACGGGGCTCTCGACGGTCGGGACCCAGGTGAAGGAGCCCACCTCCCGGTCCCCGGCGAGCACCTGCCCGGCGAGCACCATCAGGTTGCGGGCCCCGTCGGGGACGTCGGCCCGCACCCGCCAGGTGCCGCTCTGCCCGGGCGCGAGGTCGTCCCCGTCCAGTGCGGTGACCTGCACGTTCTCCCCGGCCAGGGCGGGCAGGTCGAGCTCGACGTCCTGCAGCCCGTCGCTCCCGGCCGTCACCACGACGTCGAGCTCGGCCGTCGAGCCGTACGCGACGGACTCCGCCGGCGCGTCGACCGTGACCGCGGCGCCGTCGGCCGACATCGCGTCCACGACGTCGGCGCGCTGCTGCAGCATCGTCGCCCAGGTGGCCGCCTCGTCCGCCGCGTCGGCGTCCACGGTCTCCAGCGCCTCCCGGAGCACGGGGGCGTCGTCGCCGAGCTCGGCGCGCGCCAGGTCGAGCACCTCGGCGTCGTCCTGCCCGTCGCGGAACACCTCCCAGCGGATCGACGACACGGGGCCGTCCGCGCCGGGGTACACGAGGTACTCGTCTCCCTGCCCGTAGCGGTACGACGGGTCCTGGTAGACGTCCTCGGGCCAGGAGTTGTACGTCCATCGCAGGTACCCGTCAAGGTTGCGCTGCTCCACGACCCACCCCAGGGCACGGGTGGAGACCGGCGGGGACGCGGTCACCGTGTTGGGCAGCTGCGGCTCGTAGTACGTGTAGAAGAGGGTCGGCTGGCCCTCGGCACGCCGCTGCGCGATGAGCTCGTCCGGGACCTGGTCCAGGAACGAGTAGTTGAAGCTGATGAACGGGGCCAGGTCCGCCTCGGCGAGGGAGTTCGCCGCGAGCGCCACCTTGCCGCTCCAGGCGGGTGCCTCGTCCGCGATGACGTCGTAGGCGACCTCCATGGTCGCCGACGGCCGCTCGTCGAAGGCGAGCCGGGTGCGCTCGAACCAGCCCTTGGCCTCCAGGTGGGCGCGGAAGTCGCGCAGGAACGCCCGCCATCCCTCGCGGTACCGCTCGCCGCCGAGCTCGACCTCCTCCCGGACCTGCTCTCCAGTCCGGCTGTCCGTGTAGGTGAGCAGCTCCGCGCCACGGAACTGGAGCATGGCGAAGACGTGGATCTCGCCGTCGATGCCCGCGTCGCCGGACTCCTCGACGTACCGGTCGAAGTTCGTGTAGTCGAAGGAGAACTTCTGCCCGTCCCACGTCCACTCGACGGTCGAGCGGTACGACGACGCCGTCTGCGGCACCGGCTGCCCGTCGTCGTACATGGTCCACGGGTCCTCGACGATGGCCGCGTTCACGACGTCCTGGCCGTGCGCGGCCAGGTCCTCGAGGTAGGGCCGCAGGCCGGTCCAGTGCTCGGAGCTCCAGTGCTCGACCCCGTGGTGGTCGGCGACGGCGTCCGGGTGCGCCCACAGGTCGAGGACGAACGGCCGCTGGTCCATGGCGCGCAGCGCGACGTCCGGGACGTCGACGACGAACGGCCAGCGACCGATCACGCCGTGGGCGTCGCGCACGGTGGCCTCGGCGGAGTAGGTGCCGGGCACGGTACCGGCGGGCACCTCGACGGTCAGCCAGGCGGCCTGGTTGCGGCCGCGCTCGATGTCGACGGCGCCGACGTCGCGCAGCGGGTCCGCGACGACGCCGCCGTTCACCTCGTCCGGGACGTACTGCGGGTAGCGCACGGCCACGGCGTCCGCGGGCAGCTTGCCGTCGGGCCCGCGTAGGCGGGTGACCTCGACCTCGACGTCGGAGGCGCCGTGCGGTGCGGTCACCGCCAGCTGGGCGGACGCGCGACCGGCGACCGGCACCTGCAGGCGCAGCGTGCGCCCCTCGTCGAGCGGCTGCCCGACTGAGCCCACCCGGGGGACGCGGACGAACGACGACGCCTCGAACGCACCCGAGGGCACCCACACCGACGTCGTGGACGCCGGGTCCGACGGGCCGACCAGGTCGACCGGTGCCAGGGGTGCCGAGGTCGTCACGACCCGCCCTCCCGTCGCCTCGGCCCGGAAGTCGAACGTGGCGCGCCATGCGCCGGCGGACACGTCCGCGGCGGTCACCGTGTGCCGCACGCTGCGGCAGACGTAGGAGTCGCCCGGGGCGAGCGCGCGAGGCCGGTCGCACGAGCGCGCGTTGTCCGGTCCGGTCGCCGAGATCGCGCTCAACGGCATGTTGCCGGTGTTCGCGACCCGGATCCACGGCGCGATCTGGTCGCCCTCGTAGCCGCCCGCTCCCCCGGTGTAGATCGCGTCGAGGACGGGGGTGACCGTGAGCTCCGCCCGCTCGTCGGGCGCGGGGTTGTCCACCGTCACGGCCGCCTGCACGGACGAGGTCGATCCCTGGGCGGTGTATCGCACCGACAGGTCGTGCTCGCCGTCGGCGACCGTCACGCCCGGCTCCACGTCGAGCCGGACCGACCGGGACTGTCCGGGCCGGAGGGCCGGTACGACGACGCGGCCGGCGGCGAAGCCGTCCTGCTCGTCCAGGGTGACGCGGCCGGCGGGGACGGTGCTCCCGGACTGGTTGGTGACCGTCACCGACAGCGGCGTCCGCTCCCCGGCGGCGAGCTCCCCGACCGCCTCGACCTGGAGCGGCGCGCACACGCCGTCGAGCCAGTCGAGGTCGAGCTCGGTGTACGAGATGTGCTGGTAGCCGGCGCGCTCGAACAGGAGGCCGTACCGGCCACCCAGGTCGTCGTCCGAGCTGCCGTCGCCGAGCGGGGTCAGGGTCGAGTACCCGACGGCGCCCTCCTCGACGACCTTCCGGACCGGCCAGGTCTCGCCGTCGTCGCAGGACATCTTGATCGTGAGGTTGCGGCGGATCCCGTCGTCCTCGGTGTTGCTGAACAGCAGCATCGACGACCGCGGGTCGTCCGGTGCGGCGTCGGGATAGGCGCGGACGATCGAGCCGTTGTTGGCGGGGTCGACGAGCTCGCGGTCGGCCTCGAACGGCGTGTAGGTCTCGCCGCCGTCCGTCGAGCGGGCGACCTGCCGGAACGGGGCGGCGCGGCTGTTCAGCAGCACGCTCCCGTCGGACAGCTCCACGGTCTTGTTCTCGTCCGCGCCCGGGCCGACCGTCTCGCTCGCGTGCCATGTCTCGCCGTGGTCGTCGCTGTACGCGCTGACCGCGTGGTTCCCACCCTCGGCGCGGACGACGTACTGCTGGATCAGGCGCCCGGCGTGCGGGCCCTGGCGCAGCTGGATGCCCTCGCCGGAGGCGGCGAACATCCCGCCCCAGGACGGGTCCTTGAGGGTGGCGGTGAGGCGCCGGTGCTTCCAGGTGCGGCCGTCGTCGTCGCTGTAGCTGTAGTCCGGGTGCAGGATGTCGGGGTCGTCGGGGTCGTTGCCGGTCCCGGAGCCCGCGTAGCCCTGGTTCACCGAGGAGGCGTGGAAGACGAAGATCCGGCCGGTCTCGCGGTCCACGAGGACGCTCGGGTCCCCGTACCCGTTGATCTCGTCGTCCCCGCGGATCAGCCGCTGCGGCCCCCAGGTGTGCCCGCCGTCGGTGCTGCGGCGCATCACGACCGCGATGTCGGACGCGAGGTCGGCCATCGTCGGGCGGCCGTCGTAGACGGCGAGCAGGTCACCGTTCGGCGCGGTCGTCAGGGCGGGGATGCGGGACCGTGCGAACCCGTCGCTGTAGCTCGACGCGACGTCCGTGAAGGGGAGGCCGCCTGAGGTGCGGCCGTCGGCCGTCGCGGGAGGGTCCGCTGCCGGTGCAGCGGCCGACGCGACCGCCGGCAGGGGGGCGAGCAGGAGGGCTGCCGCGATCGCCGTCGCGAGGAGCGGGCGCTTCATCATTGATGCGTGCCTTCCGGATCGGTCGCGGCGACGGCATCGTTGCCGGACACATCGTGATCGCAAGCGAGCGGTTCGGTGTCGAACCGGTCACGATTCAGCACACTAGTCAGACGTCTGATGTCCTGCAACCCCCGCAGCCCTCCGGCCCGAGGGTGCCGGCGGGTGCGGCGCGGGGCGCGCCGGTCGAGGCACGACATCTCATGGACCGGACCGGCGCTGGCTCGCATCACGGACGGCGCCTACGATCGAGACCCAAGCCATCCAGAGCGGCCGAGAGTCCTGGCTCGACGACGCCGCAGCAACCCGTTCTCCGACGGAAGCCTCCCGAGGACGAAGGTGCTCAACACCAGGTCCGATGGAGTGACGCATGGTCGCAGAGGCAACCCCTTCGCCCACCCCGGCAGCTCAGCCGGCATTGCCGGCACGCCCGACGGTCTCGTTCGAGATGATGCCGCCGCGCCGGCCGCACGCCGCGCCGAAGTTCTGGGAGACGGCCCGACGCCTGGTCGCGACGCACCCGGACTTCGTGTCGGTGACGTACGGCGCGGGCGGCGGCGACCGGGCGACGGCGCGCCAGGTCGTGGAGCGCCTGCTCGAGGGCACGCCCGTGCTGCCGGTGGCGCACCTGACCTGCGTGGGCGCGTCCCGCGAGGACGTGTCCGCCGTCATCGACGACTTCCTCGACGCCGGCACCCGCGCCTTCCTGGCCCTGCGCGGCGACCCGCCCCAGGACCAGCCCGACTGGCGTCCGCCGGCGGACGGCGTGCACTCGTCCGTCGAGCTCGTCCACCTCCTGCGCGAGGTGGAGTCCCGCCGCTGCGCCGCCGACCCCGGCAGCGCCCTGCGCGGGGCAGCCCGGCCGATGACGATCGCCGTCGCGACGTTCACGAACGGCAACGTCCAGGCCGGGACCACCCGTACCCAGGAGGTGCAGCGCCTGCTGGAGAAGCAGCAGGCCGGCGCCGGCTTCGCCATCACCCAGCTGTTCTACGAGGCCGACTCGTACACCGACTTCGTCACCGAGGCCCGCGCGGCCGGCGTGACGATCCCGATCCTCGCGGGGCTGTTGCCCACGACCGAGCCGCGCCGGCTCCGTCGCGTCGAGGAGCTCACCGGCGTCCGGGCGCCCCAGCACCTGCTGGACGCCCTCGACGCGCTGCCGGACCCGGAGGCCCAGCACGCCTACGGGACGGCGCGCGGCGTGGAGCTCGCCCAGCGCGTGCTCGACGCCGGCGCCCCCGGCATCCACGTGTACACGTTCAACAAGTACCGACCCGCTCTGGACCTGCTCGAGGGTGTCCACCTCGGCGGTCACACGTCGTCCGGCCACGTTCCCGACGTGCCCGGCGACGACGACCTGGCCAGAAGGCCGCTGGTACCGGGCATCCGACCCGAGGCTCCCGCCGTCTGACGCGGTCCACCACCGTCAGACCGGGACCAGGACAGCGAGGACTGCTCATGACCACCGACCCCACCACGACCCGCCGCCCGGCGTTCCCCGGCGGCACGATCCTCGGCTACCCGCGCATCGGGCGCCGCCGCGAGCTGAAGAAGGCCGTCGAGTCCTTCTGGTCCGGGCGCTCCGACGCCGTCGACCTCGAGATCGCGGCCGGCACCCTGCGCCGTGACACCGTGCGGCGGCTCGCCGCGCTCGGGCTCGACCCCGACGACGGCTCCGTGCCCGGCTCGTTCTCGTACTACGACCAGGTGCTCGACGTCGTCGCGCTGCTCGGCGCCGTGCCGGCGCGGTTCGCCGACCTGATCGACCCCGACGACGGCTCTCTCGAGCCGGAGGGCTACTTCACCGTCGCCCGCGGCCGGGGCGAGGACGCGCCGCTCGAGATGACCAAGTGGTTCGACACCAACTACCACTACCTGGTGCCCGAGATCAGCGAGAGCACCCCGATCTCGTTCGCCGACCACCGCATCGTGCGCGAGTACGCCGAGGCCAAGGAAGCCGGCGTCACCACGCGTCCGGTGCTCGTGGGCCCCGTGACGTTCCTCGCGCTGTCCAAGGCGGCCGACGACGCGGGCGAGGGCTTCCACCCGCTCGACCGGCTCGACGACGTCGTCGCCGCGTACGCCGAGCTGCTGCGCGCGCTGGCGGCCGTCGGCGCGCCCTGGGTGCAGCTCGACGAGCCCGTCCTCGTGACGGACACCGGCGACCTCGACCCCGAGCGCCTGCGCGCGGCGGTCGCGACCGCGTACCGGGCGCTGGCGACCGACCTGGTCCCCGCGGACCCTGCGCAGGACGACGCCGACGGCGACACGGAGACCGAGGCCGAGCGGCCCGCGATCCTCGTGGCCACGCCGTTCGGCGGGCTCCAGGCCCCCGGCCGGCCCGCCGGCGGCCCGGACGACGCCCTCGCCCTGCTCGCCGCCACGGACGTCGAGGCGATCGCGATCGACCTCGTGCGCGGCGCGGTGCCCACGGGCGCGGGCCCCGGCGGCACCGTCCCCGGCCTGGCCACGAAGACGCTGGTCGCCGGCGTGGTCGACGGTCACAACGTGTGGCGCTCCGACCTGGCCGCGCGCCTGGAGGTCGCCGAGTCGCTGCGCCCGCTGGGCGCCGGCGCCGTCACGGTCGGCACCTCGACGTCGCTGCTGCACGTGCCGCACGACGTCGACGACGAGACGTTCGACGACGGGCCCGACGCGGGCCGGCTCGCCCTGGACCCGCGCCTGCGCGACTGGCTGGCGTTCGCCGACCAGAAGGTGGGCGAGGTGACCGTGCTGGCGCGCGCCGTCGCGGAGGGTCGCGAGGCCGTCGCCGAAGCCCTCGCCGCGTCGTCCGCCGCCGCGGCCTCGCGCCGGGCGGCCACCGGCGTCGTCGTGCCGGCGGTGCGCGACCGGCTCGCGCGCCTGTCCGACGGCGACTTCGCGCGCGGCGCGCACGACGAGCGCGTCGCGGCGCAGCGTGCCCGGCTCGGCCTGCCCGCGCTGCCGACGACCACGATCGGCTCGTTCCCGCAGACCACCGACATCCGCACCGCCCGCGCTGCGTGGGCGAAGGGGGAGCTCGACGACGCCGCCTACACGACGGCGATGCGGGCCGAGGTGGAGCGCGTCGTGCGGCTGCAGGAGGACCTCGGCCTCGACGTGCTCGTGCACGGCGAGCCCGAGCGCAACGACATGGTGCAGTACTTCGCCGAGCAGCTCGACGGGTTCGCGACGACGGCGCTCGGCTGGGTGCAGTCGTACGGCTCGCGCTGCGTGCGCCCGCCGATCCTGTGGGGAGACGTCTCCCGGCCCGAGGCCATGACGGTCGAGTGGTCGCAGTACGCCCAGTCGCTCACCGACAAGCCCGTCAAGGGCATGCTCACCGGCCCGGTGACGATCCTGGCCTGGTCGTTCGTGCGCGACGACCAGCCCCTCGGCGACACGGCGAACCAGGTGGCGCTCGCCCTGCGCGACGAGGTCGCCGACCTGGAGGCGGCCGGGATCGGCGTCGTGCAGGTCGACGAGCCCGCGCTGCGCGAGCTGCTGCCCCTGCGTCGTGCTGACCAGGACGACTACCTGCGCTGGTCGGTGGGGTCGTTCCGGCTCGCGACCGCCGGCGCCGCGGCGGCCACACAGGTGCACACGCACCTGTGCTACTCGGAGTTCGGCGAGGTCGTGGGCGCCATCGACGGCCTCGACGCCGACGTGACGTCGCTCGAGGCCGCGCGCTCGCGCATGGAGATCGTGCCGGAGCTCGCCGACGCCGGGTACTCGCGCGGCGTCGGGCCGGGCGTCTACGACATCCACTCCCCGCGCGTGCCGTCGACGGCGGAGGTCACCGAGCTGCTGCGGCTCGCGGTGAAGTCGATCGACCCGTCGCTGGTGTGGGTCAACCCCGACTGCGGGCTCAAGACGCGCGGGTACGCCGAGGTGGAGCCCGCGCTGCGTCACCTCGTCGCCGCCGCCCGCGAGGTGCGCGCCGCCATCTGACCGGCACCGTCTGACCGGACCTCTGACCGGCCCTCTGACCGGCGCCGTCGCCCGGGTGACGCATTTCTTGTCGACCCGGGCGACGGCCCGTGCCACCCTGGAGGGGCCGGTCGTGCCCGTCGGGCGCGAGCGGACCACACACTTTCCACGAGCGAGGAGCGAGCGATGCCGGGCGTCGCAGGGAGCGGGGTGGGCCACCAGGCCTGCTCGGGCAGTCCCGCCTGCCCCGACGTCGTCCGCCGCTGACCGTTCCACGCTGATCGGGTCGGCAGGCCGGACGACGCGGGGCCTCGTCATGCCCACCGTCGTCCGGCAGGACCTCGCCGCGCCGCGATCGCGCGCCGCCCCCGCCGGTGACACCCCCCGCTCACCGAAGGCCGACCCTGATGAACCCCCTCACCGAGAAGCAGCTCCGCGACAGCCTCGTGAACGCCACCCGCAGCGAGCGGCAGCGCATGATCGTCCCCGACCTCGACGAGGTCCCCTGGGACAGCCTCGAGTACCTCGGCTGGCGCGACCGCAAGCAGCCCCTGTCCGCGTACGTCGTCATGTGGATCGACGACGTCCCCGTCGGGATGCTGCTGCGCGCCACCGAGCGCACCGGACCGCGCCGCGCCGTGATGTGCGCGTGGTGCGAGGACGTCGTCGAGACGAGCGACGTCCAGCTCTACGTCGCCCGCCGGGCCGGCGCCGCCGGCCGCAAGGGCGACACCATCGGCACGCTGGTCTGCAGCGACTTCCGCTGCTCGCGCAACGTCCGCCGTCGTCCCACCCTGGCCGAGGCCGGGTCGGACGACGCCGCGGTCCGCGCCGCGATCGTCGAGCGCCGCGTCGAGGGTCTCCAGGAACGCGCCGGCCGCTTCGTCGCCGAGGTGCGCAGCACCGCCTGACGGCCGCCTGCGCGGGGGCTACCGGTAGAAGCCCTCGCGCAGGTTGATGCCGTGCTCGAGCCACGCCTTCAGGGCGGCGAGCATGCCGGTCCACCCCTCGCAGTTGCCGAACGCGTTCTTCGCGCCCGCCTCGGTGGGCTGCCACGACGACTCCGTGATCGTCACGAGCGTGCGGGTGTCGTCGTCGATCGGCTCGAGCTCGAAGGTCGTGGTGGTGCTCCCCGAGCCGCCCGCGACGGCCTCGCCCTCCCACCGGATGACGATGCGCCGCGGCGGCGTCGCCTCCACGACGGTGACCGGGAAACGGCCCGGGAAGTCGGCGAAGTCCCAGGACACGTCGGCCCCGGGCTCGAGCCGGCCCCGGGCGCCGCCGGTGGTGAAGTAGCGGGAGAGCTGGTCGGGGTCGGCGATCGCCTCGTACGTCTCTCGGCACGGGCGCGAGACGCGACCCGAGACCGTGAAGGTCAGTTCGGTGAGCTGCTGCGTCTCATTCATGTTGTAGTTTTATCACATGAATGCGCAGAGCTCCAGGGATCCGGCCGACGACGACGCGGACGACCTCGTCTTCAAGGCGCTGGCCGCGCCGGTGCGACGCCGGATGCTCGACGTCCTCAAGGCGGCGCCCTGCACCACGGGCGAGCTGTGCGCCCGCTTCCCCGAGCTCGACCGCACCACCGTGCTGCAGCACCTGCGCGTGCTGGAGCGCGCCGAGCTCGTCGTCGGGCGCAAGAACGGGCGCGAGCGCCACCTGGCGCTCGCGCCCGTTCCCATCAAGCGGATCTACGACCGGTGGATCGGCGAGTACGCCCGCGCCGCCGTCGACCTGCTGGAGCGGCTGGACGACCCGCGCTGACCGGCGGGCGGGTGGTCAGCCGCGCTCGTGCGCACCGATCATCGGCAGGCCGAAGGCCAGCGAGACGGCGAGGATGCCACCCACGACGAAGTACGGGTCCAGGGTCGGGTTCCCGCCCGAGGCGCCGGAACCGAACAGCACCAGACCGGCGACGAAGAGCACGGACGCGCCGAGGAAGCGGCCGAGGACGGCAGCCGTCGACTCGGCCTTGACGCGCGGGTTGACCTGGAATTCGCTCATGGCCAGAGCGTACGACGCCGCGCCCGACCGCGGCCAGCGGGTGCGTGCGGGACCGCCCTGGATGTCACGCGACGACGCCGGGCGGTGTCTCAATGTCGACCGCACGAGAGACCTGGAGGAGACATGACGAGCACCACCCGCGTCCCCGCCGCCGAGATCACCGGCGTCTACGGGGCACTGGTCAAGACGATGAGCCGCCGCATGCTCGGCGAGGTGCCGGAGTCGGCCGGAATCCTGTGGCACCACCCGGCAGTCTTCCGAGACCTCATGAGCATCGGCGCGAAGTCCAAGAAATGGCACCGGCTCGACGCCGACCTCACGACGTTCGCCAGCATGGCCGCCGCAGCCGAGGTCGGGTGCAGCTTCTGCCTGGACCTGCACTACTTCATGGCGCACAACGACCACCTCGACGAGGCCCGGGCGCGTGAGGTCCCGCGCTGGCGCGAGTCCGACGTGTTCACCGCCACCGAGCGCCGCGTCATGGAGTACGCCGCGGCGATGTGCCAGCAGCCGGCGGCCGTCACCGACGAGCTGTCCGCCGCGGTGCTGGACGACCTCGGGGCGCCCGCCCTCGTCGAGCTCACGGCCATGGTCGGGCTCATGAACGCCACCGCCCGCATGAACCTGGCGCTCGGCATCCGGTCGCAGGAGTTCGCCGCGTCGTGCGGGCTCCCGCCGCTGCCGGCGCACTCCGCCGGCTCCGACGTCGCCGCCGCCGGCCGGGTGGCAGGGTGAGGGCATGACCGACGACGCGTTCGTCGCCCACCGCAGCCTGCTGTTCACGGTCGCCTACGAGATGCTCGGCTCCGCCGCCGACGCCGAGGACGTCGTGCAGGAGACCTGGCTGCGGTGGGCCGCCGTCGACCGGTCGCAGGTTCGCGAGGCGCGGCCGTACCTGGTCCGCGCCGTCACGCGTCAGGCGCTCAACCGCCTGCGCACCGTGTCCCGGCGTCGGGAGGACTACGTCGGCGAGTGGCTGCCCGAACCCTTGCTGACCAGCCCCGACGTCGCCGACGACGTCGAGCTCGCGGAGAGCGTGTCGATCGCCATGCTCACGGTGCTCGAGACCCTCGGCCCGACCGAGCGGGCCGTCTTCGTGCTGCGGGAGGTCTTCGACACCCCGTACGACGAGATCGCGGACGCCGTCGGCAAGTCGCCTGCCACGGTGCGGCAGATCGCCCGTCGCGCGCGCGGCCACGTGGCCGCGCGCCGGCCGCGGGCGGAGGTGGACCGCGCCGAGCAGGAGCAGGTCGTGCGGAGATTCATGGACGCCGTCGTGACGGGCGACCTGCAGGGCCTGATGGACGTGCTCGCGCCCGACGTCGTGGCCGTGGCCGACGGTGGGGGCCTGGTGCGGGGCGCGTCCCGCAGGCCCGTCGTCGGCGCGGACCGGCTGGCGAACGCGCTCGTGCGGGGAGTCGGGTCGCGGGCCGGCGTCACAGCAGCCCCGGCGTGGATCAACGGCGGCCCGGGCGTGCTGGTCGAGGTGGACGGCACGCTGGTGGTCGCCGTCGGCCTCACCGTCTCCGGCGGCAGGATCACCCGCCTGTTCGGGATCGCCAACCCCGAGAAGCTGGCCCGGCTCGACGCCGAGTCCGCCCTCGCCCGCTGAGCGGACCGCCGCCCGAGCCTGCCGCTACGACACCCTGGTGAGGTCGGCGTCGACGTCCTGGCGCACGCTCAGCTCGTCGGCGGAGATCACCTCGACGGGAACGACGCGCATCGTCTCCCCCGTGCCCGGGTGCAGGACCTTCAGGAAGAGCGTCCGGCCGTGCCCGTGCAGCACCCACTCACCGACGACCTCGGTCCCGTCCTCCTCGAAGAGGTCGCCGACCAGCCCGTCCGGCGTTCCCGTCGCGGAGAAGTCGTGTCCCTCCTCGAGGGTCACGTGGAGCTCACCTTCAGCGTCCTCGAACGTGCCGACCAGGTCGTCCTCCCACTGGACCGGCGAGTCCGCCCCGGTATCGGTCGACGAGCACCCTGCGAGGGCGAGCAGCACGGACGCGAGCGCCACGGCCCAGAGACGCCGTGAGGTCGTCGTCGAACCGTCCTGCAGCGCACCGTCGATCGCCATGCGCCGACACTATCGATGCGGCCCTGATCGACGCACGGGTCACCTCCGCACGCGCACCGTCAGCTCCTTGCTGCGGGTCTCGCCCGCGTCGTTGGTCAGCACGGCCACGTACCGGTGGGTGCCGGGCTCGCGGCCGGTGACGGCCGTCGTGGCCGACTGAGCCTCTCCCCCGGCGCCGGGCACCAGCTCCTGCCGGTCGATCTCGACGCCGTCCTCGAGCAGCACGTAGCCGGTCGCCTGGGTGCCCCACCACTTGTTCGCCGTGACGGCGAAGTCGCCGTCGGCGTCGTAGTTGTCGTGGGACAGCACCGGCGTGCCGGGGTTCGCGTCCGTGACCTTCACCGTGTGCTCGTTCGCGCACGGCGTCGCCCCGGCCACGTTGACCAGCTCGCACGTGTACACGTACTCGCCGTTGCGCTTGCCGGTCACCGGGACGGCGACGCGCTGCGCGTCGGTGCCGCCGTGGGTGAGCTCCTCCGTGTGGACCAGCGCGCCGTTCTCGAACAGCCTCATGCTGGTCGCGTTCTCGCCGTGCCACAGGTCGACGAGCACCCGGTAGTCGCCGTCACGCAGGCCGGTGTCCCAGCCGTTGTCGTCGCTGATCCGCGCCTCGCCGGGCGCGCCCGCCGGGACGAGCACCTCGAGGGTGCCGACCTCGCCGTTCACCTCGACCTCCAGCGTCGCCCGGCCGGGGGCGACGGCGGTGGCCTCGTGCGTGGCCGGGTCGAGCGCCAGCACGGTGCCCGACGGCGCGTCCGCGGCGTCCCCGACGAACACCTTGTCGCCGCCCCAGCGGGACGACACGGGCCACTCGACGGGCACCTCGCGGGTGTCGTCCTGGGTGAGCAGAGCACTCACCTGCCCCGACGTCCCGACGGCCAGCTCGCCCGGGCCCGAGACCGCCACGGCCTCGGCGCGGGCGTTGACCTCGAAGGAGAACCAGTCGCGCGGGTCGCCGGACCCCGCGTCAGCCGCGGCCGACGGGTCCAGCCCGACCATCGACCAGCCCGTGAACCCGCCGTCCTCGGGCGTGCTGGCCGGGCTCTTGCCGGAGTTGCCGTTGACGACGTACGGGACGCCGTCGCCGACCTGCGCGTGGAACGCCCCGACGTGCGAGCCCACCGACGCGATCGGCTTGCCCGACGTGGTGCGGAAGTCCTCGAACCAGCCGCGGAGCGTCTCGGCCTCGACCCGGTCGGTGAGCTGCGATCCCTTGGTGGGCAGCGGGTCGTCGAGCGGGTGGTGGAAGAACGTCACGACGCCCGACACGGCGTCGTCCGACGCGGCGTCGTCGAGGGCCTCGCGCAGGGCGCGGACCTGCTCGAAGTCGGCGCCGAGGCGACCGGCCGACGAGTCGAGCATGACGAGCCGGGTCGCCCCGCCGCCCGCGGCGGGCACGTCGACCACGTGCGTGCGCTCGCCGAACTCGGCCTCGAAGTTCTCGATCTCGCCGCCCATGACCTCGTGGTTGCCCGGCAGGTAGTACCAGGGGAAGTCGGCCCCGGCGAGCCCCTCGTCGAGGACCTGGCGGGCCAGGTCGAAGTCGGCGGGCGACGCCTCGTCGACCAGGTCGCCGTTGATGACGAGCAGGTCGGGGTCGTCGGCGACGATCTCCGCGAGGGCCTTCTTCGCCCCCGCGACCGCGCCGGACCCCGGGTTGCGCGCCACGAACTGCGCGTCCGACATCACGGCGACGCGCAGCGGCGCGTCGTCGGTCGCGTCCTCGTCGACCACGACCGGGTCGCGGACCTCGGCCACGGCGGGCACCTCGACGTCCGGCGGCACCTGCGCCCGCAGGTCGGAGAGCACGAGCTCGCCGGCGTACTGGCTCGTCGCGCCGGTCTCCAGCGCGCGCACGCGCTGCAGGGTCAGCGGGTACGCGACCCCCTCGGGCACGGTGAACTCGACCTGGCGCCAGCCCTCCCAGGACACCTCCGGCCCGTCGAGGTTGGTGACCACGCCGTCGCCCTGGCGCACCTGCAGCCGCAGCCAGGCGCCCTGCTCGTCGCCGTGCACCCACATCGTGACCGCGCGCGGCTGGCCAGGGATCTCCCGCCCGCCTCCGGGGACCACGGCGTACTGGCCGCGGGTGGCGGTCGACTGCGTGAAGTCGTACGTCATGCGCAGGCCGGGGGTGCCGTCGTGGCCCTCGGCGGGCCCGACGGACCCGCCCGGGGCGCGGTCGTGGGCCGACGTCCACGCCTCGGCGTCGGCGAAGTCGGCGACCTGCACCTCCTCCAGCGACACCGCGACCGCGATGTCGAGGCTCAGGTCGCCGACGGTGAGCGTGAACGAGGCCGCGCCGTCGTCCTGCAGCGCCCGCACGGTGAACGACCCGTCGGCCGCCGGCTCCAGCGTCGCCACGCCCTGACCGCCGGTCACCTCGACGTCCCGCGCCTCGATCGGCGCGGACCAGCCGTCCGCGTCATGACCGACGACGGTGACCGACGCGGTCTGCTCGGCGTCCGGCAGTGTCACGACCGGCTCGGGCACCGACAGCCGCTCCGGCGCGCCCAGCACGGTGACGTCGGCGGTGCCGCTGGCGACGCCGTCGTCCGTGGGGGTCGCGGCGCGGACGGTCGCGGTGCCCGGCGCGGCGCCGGTCACGACCCCCGAGCCGTCCTCGGAGCGGGCGACGCCCGCCACGGCGGCGTCGGTCGTCGTCCACTCCGCCGGCACCCCGCCCGAGGCCGCGTCGACGGGCGCCATCGCCTCGTCGTACCCCTTCGCCGCGAGCGTGCGGTGCAGGCCCGGGAAGACGCGCAGGGCGTCGGACGCCGGGGCGTCGCCGGTGGGCACCTCGGCGCGCACGTCGTAGGCGTGCACCTGCCCGGAGCCGGCGGCCGTGAACAGGCCGAGGCCGTTCGCGTCGAGGCGCTCCGCGCCGTCCGACGGGCGGTTGAGGACGCTGGTGCCCGCGTCGCCCGGGACCCGCGCGACCATCGTCGACGAGCCGCCGCCGTCGAGGTTGAGCGCGTCGTCCGCGCCGAGCTGCCCCAGGAAACGGCCGAGCTCCGGGAGCGTCGCGCCGACGCTGTGCGCCTGGCGGCCGTCCACCACGACGAGGTACGCGGTGCGACCCGTGGGGTCGAAGCCGATCGCCGTGCGCGGGTGCCGCACCAGCGCGTGCCCACCCGTGTCGGACGTGACCTCGCCGTCCTCCAGCAGCCAGTCGCCCGTGTCCCCGCCGATCGCGGTGGCGACCTCGCCCGCGTCGTCGCGCAGCCCGTAGGTGAGGGTCACGGGGTCGCCGGGCGCGAGGGCGGCGAGCGCGTCCGCAGCCGCGCCGGGGCGGGCGACGACGGCGCGCACGTCGGCCGGCAGCCGACCCTCGCCGGGGGCACCGACCGACAGCACCTCGCCGGTGGTGGCCTCCGGGCCGTCCAGGCGGACCTGCACCTCGATGCCCTCCTCGCCGGCGCCGAGCGGGCGGGCGCGGGTGAAGTCGCCCCAGGCCGCGTCGTAGACGGCGACGCCGGCGGCGGGCACGGCCGAGACGTTGAGGCCGTCGACGGTGAGCTCCTGCTCGCCGTCCGCCGTGCCGCCGGGCCCGGGGACCGTGACGCTGCCGGCGAGGAAGAGCTCGGCGAGCCGGCCCATCCCCGAGGAGTCGATCGCGACGGACTTCTCCCGGCCCGGCGACGCGGACTTCAGCAGCGTGCCGTCCTGCACGCCGGTGCCGAGGGCGGCACCCGAGTTGTTGATGTCGAAGAAGTCGCCGTTGACGGCCGCGACGGCGCCGGAGCCGGCCGCCATCTCGCTCACCGTGGCGTTGCCGGCGACGGCGTCCGCGCCGAGGTAGCCGACGCGCGGGCCGCCCTCCTGTCCGAGGTGCGCGACCAGCACCTCGCCGCTGAGCCAGCCGTCGGCGGACATCCGCGCGAACTCGGTGAGCTCCAGCCCGGGCGCGATCAGGCGCTCCGTGCGCTCGGTGACGATCGCGGCGCCGTCGTCGTCCAGCGCCAGGTCGGCGACGTCGTCGGTGACCGTGGTGGTGGGCTCGACGCCGGGCTCGGCCGTCGCGACGGGGGCGTCCGGGTCGGGAACGGCGACCGCCGCCGTCCCCGGGACCACCAGCGCCAGCCCGAGCAGGCCGGCGACCCCCGAGACGGTCGCGCGCCGGGCGGGTGACGGTGCCAGACCTGGAGCCCGACGTGGAGCCCGACGGGCTGCTCGACGTGCTGCTCGGCTGATGGCTCGGCTCATCGAGGTTCCTCCGCAGGTGACCGGGGCGTGCGCCGTTGCAGCGTCCCGTGCCCAGGTTGCCATCAACTTTCACGTTGTCAACCAGTAGGGAAACTTCTTGACCGCGCAGAGGGCGCGGCGTGACCGGTGCGCGGCCGTCGACCCGGCCTACCGAACGTTTGGTAGGTTCGATCGGTGACGACGAAACCCGAGATCCTCGACGCCGCGCTGGCCGCGCTGGGGCACGGCCACCCGCTCACGATCGACGCCGTGGCGCGCCAGGCGGGGCTCACGAAGCCCGGCGTCGTGCACCACTTCCCGACGAAGGAGGTCCTCGCCGTCGCGGTGGTGGACCGGCTCGTGGACCGCTGGACGGCGGACCTCGAGTCGCGGGCCGGGGAGACGTCGGCACCGCAGGACCGGCTGCGCGCGTACGTCGACTTCGCGCTCACGGCGGACCTCGACCCCAGCGACCTCGCGCTCCTGTCCGACGTGCGGCTGCGCGACCGGCTCAACCGGCAGTGGACCGAACGCCTCCGCCCCTGGTTCGGGGAGGAGCTCACGTCGAGCCCCCACGGCCGCGCCGCGCTGCAGGCCGTGCGGCTGATCGCGGACGGCGCCTGGTTCGACCGGGCCCTCGGGATCATCGACCTGGACGAGGGTGAGCGGGCGCGGATCCTCGCCGTCGCGCTGCGGCTGATCGACGAGGCGGGTGCGTCGTGAGCGGGCGGGTGGCGGACCAGGACGACGCGAGCGCCGGCGGCGCGAGCGCGGGCGGCACGGGCCGTGACAGGCGCCGGGCGTGGGCGTTCCTCGCCGCGGCGATCCTGCTCGAGGTGAGCGCGACCCTGTCCCTCAAGGGCGCGCTCGAGCTGCCCGCCCTGTACGCCGTCGTGGGCGTCGGCTACGTCGGGTCGTTCACCTGTCTCGCGCTCGCGCTGCGCGCCGGGATGGCGCTCGGCGCGGCGTACGGCATCTGGGGAGCCACCGGCGTGGCGCTCACCGCGGTCCTGTCGACGCTCCTGTTCGACGAGCCGCTCACGCTGCTCATGAGCATCGGCATCGTCCTCGTCGTCGCGGGCGTGCTGTGCGTCGAGCTGGGCGCACAGGCCGCCCACCGGAAGAAGGAGGTGGCGTGATGGCGTGGCTGTTCCTCGCCGGAGCGATCCTCTCCGAGGTCGGCGGCACGCTCTCGCTGCGCATGGTCTCGACCGGGAGAAGGGCCTGGCTGGCCGGCGTCCTCGTCGGCTACCTGGTGGCGTTCTCGCTGCTGCTGCTCGCGCTGGCCGACGGCATGGCGCTGGGCGTCGCCTACGGCATCTGGGCCGCCTCCGGCGTCGCGCTGACCGCCGTCCTCAGCAGGTTCCTGTTCTCCGAGCCGCTCACCTGGGTCATGGGGCTCGGGATCGTCCTCATCGTCGGCGGGGTGCTGCTCATCGAGACGGGCGCCGCGCACTAGGGGCGGCACGCGGTCGCGCGCCCGGCCGACCACCGCGCGCGGTCCGCCGGGGACGACGTCGTCATCGCCGACTGATGTCGGTGCCCGGTTCGCGGTCACCGGTGAGCTGGCTGACCTCGATGGTGCGGATCCTCCTGTCGTCGACCGAGACGACGGTCAGCCGCTGGTCGCCGACATCGACGTGGTCGCCGGGCTCCGCGAGCCGGCCGAGCTCCGCGAGGACGTAGCCGGCGACGGTCTCGTAGGGGCCGTCGGCCAGCTCGATGCCGGTCCGGCGGGCGAACTCCTCGATGTTGAGCCCGGCGTCATAGGTCCCGGCGTCGTGCACGGGGGCGGCGGGGTCGTACTCGTCGCGGATGTCGCCGACGAGCTCCTCGACGAGGTCCTCCAGGGTGACGATCCCGTCCGTGCCGCCGTACTCGTCGACGACGAGGGCCAGGTGGGTGCCGCTGCGCTGCATCATCGACAGGGACGCGAGCACACGGTTGCTGGCGGGGACCTCGAGCACGGGGCGCGCGAGGGCTTCGACGGTCAGGTGGCCGCCGCCGGTGCGCAGGGGTTGCAGGACGTCGCGCACGTGGACGAAGCCGAGGACGTCGTCGAAGTCGTCACCCGTCACCGGGTACCGGGAGAACGGATGCTCGGCGACCTGCTCCGCCGCGGCGTCGAGCGTGAGGTCGCCGTGCAGGAACACCACCTCCCCGCGGGGGCGCATGACCTCGCCGACGCTCCGTTCGGACGCCGCGAAGACGTCCGTGAGGATGCGTCGCTCGTCGTCGGGCAGGCCTTCGTGGGCGATGACGATGTCGCGCAGCTCCTCCTCGGACATCTCCTCGCTGCGCGCGCCCGGATCACCGCCCAGCAGCCGCACGACGGCGTTCGTCGAGCGGGACAGCAGCCAGATGACCGGTCGCATGAGGGTGGCGAACCGGTCGAGCGGCGGGCCGACGACGAGCGCGAACTGGGCCGAGCGCTGCAACGCGATGCGCTTGGGCACGAGCTCGCCCAGCACGAGGGACAGGTACGCGATGACCAGCGTGAGGAGCACCAGGGCGAGCGTGTCGGCCAGCGCCGGCGGCACTCCCACGCCTTCGAGCAGCGGCCCGAAGTCCGGCGCGAGCGTGGACGCGCCGTAGGCGGCGGAGAAGAACCCCGCGACCGTGACCCCGATCTGCACCGCCGCCAGGAACCGGTTCGGGTCGCGCGCGACGGAGGCGACACGCCGGCCGCGAGCGCCACGTTCCTCGAGCTGGTCGATCTGGCTCTCGCGCAACGACACCAGCGCGAACTCCGTGCCGGCGAAGACCCCGCCGATCACGACGAACAGCAGCACGAGCCCGACGTTGGCCCAGGTGTCACCGTCCACCGCACACTCCCGCGGCCGGCTCGGCGGTGCTCGGTCTGCTGTCGCTGTCCATCGTCCTCTGGCTCGGTCGGCGACTGGGCGACGCGATCATCGTGCGATCCCGTGTACCGATGACAACGCGACGCGGAAACCCAGGGTTCCCACCAGCCTCTCGGCGCGCGTCGGGCGGCGATGTCGGCCACTCTGGTGGATCATCCCCGCCCGACGTGCCCGAGGAGAGAGCCATGGACCACCGTCGTTCCAGCAGGCGCCGCTCCGCCGCCCGCGCCACGGCAGCGCTCGGCGCGGCCACGCTGGCCGTGAGCGCCGCCGTCGTCGGGACGGCGCCGGCGAGCGCTGCTCCCCCGCAGGAGGACAAGGTGCCCACCGCCGTCGGCTACGGGGGCGCGATCAGCACCGTGGACCCGGAGGCGAGCCGTGTCGGGCTGGAGGTGCTGCGCAAGGGCGGCAACGCCGTCGACGCGGCAGTGGCGGCCGCGGCGGCGCTCGGCGTCACCGAGCCGTACAGCGCGGGCGTGGGTGGCGGCGGGTTCTTCGTGCACTACGACGCGCAGACCGGCACGGTCGAGACGATCGACGGCCGCGAGACAGCGCCGGCGGACATGCCGCGCGACGCGTTCGTCGACCCGGCCACCGGCGAGCCGTACCCGTTCATGCCCGAGCTGGTGACCAGCGGCGTCTCGGTGGGGACGCCGGGCACGCCCGCGACCTGGGAGGTCGCGCTGGAGCGCTGGGGCACGCACTCGCTGAAGCAGGCGCTCAAGCCCGCGACGCAGCTCGCGCGGCGCGGGTTCGTCGTCGACCAGACGTTCCACGACCAGACGGCGGACAACGCCGAGCGGTTCGCCGCGTTCCCCGCGACGGCAGAGCTCTTCCTGCCCGGCGGCGACGCGCCGCAGGTGGGCAGCAGGTTCCGCAACCCGGACCTCGCGGACACGTACGCGCTGCTGGCCAAGCACGGCACGGACGCGTTCTACGGCGGCGACCTGGCGGCGGAGATGGTCGACGCCGTCCAGGACCCGGTGACCGACCCCGGCACGGACCTGCCGGTGCCGCCCGGCTACCTCGCCGCCGACGACCTGGCCGGCTACGAGGCGCTCGTGCAGCCCGCCACGCACTCCGACTACCGCGGCTTCGACGTCTACGGCATGGCGCCGTCCTCCAGCGGCGGGTCGACCGTCGGCGAGGCGCTGAACATCCTCGAGACGTTCGACCTCGCGAGCATGTCCGACCCGGACTACCTGCACCACTACCTCGAGGCGAGCGCGCTCGCGTTCGCCGACCGCGGCGCCTACCTGGGCGACGCCGCGTTCGTCGACGTGCCGCTCGACACCCTGCTCTCGGACGACTTCGCGGCGGAGCGCGCGTGCCTGCTCGACCCGGCGGCGGCCGCGCCCAAGCCGGTCGCGCCGGGCGACGTGAACGCCAGCTCCGGGGTGTGCGGCGAGACCATCCCGGCCACGGACGCCGACACCGAGAACGTGTCCACGACCAATCTCACCGTCGTGGACGGCGAGGGGGACGTCGTCGAGTACACGCTGACGATCGAGCAGACCGGCGGCTCGGGGATGGTCGTGCCCGGGCGCGGCTTCCTGCTGAACAACGAGCTCACGGACTTCTCGACGGTGTGGGAGCCCGACGACCCGAACCGCATCGAGCCCGGCAAGCGCCCTCGGTCGTCCATGGCGCCCACGATCGTGCTGCGCGACGACGAGCCGGTGCTCGCGCTCGGCTCCCCCGGCGGGTCCACGATCATCACGACCGTCCTGCAGACGCTGACCAACCACCTCGACCGCGGCATGCCGATCGGCGACGCGCTCGCGGCGCCCCGGGCCACGCAGCGCAACACGGCGGACGTGACCGCCGAGCCGGAGTTCATCGACGCCTACGGCCCGGCGCTGGAGGCGTACGGGCACTCGCTCGTGGCGTCCGGGGACCAGTTCACGTCGGCCGCCGAGATCGGCGCCGCGACCGCCGTGCAGATCGGCGACGACGGGCTGCTCACCGCCGTCTCCGAGCCGCGGCGCCGCGGTGGCGGCGCGGCGATGGTCGTGGACCCGGTGGAGCGGTAGCCCGGCGTCAGGGCGCGCCGCCTCCCGTCCCTCCGGCGTCCCGGCGGCGCCGGGTCCTGATGCGGTGCGAGGCGCGCAGCCGCGCCGGCCGGCGCTCGGCGCCGCTGGCGTCGCTCGCGGAGCGCAGCTTCGGGCGCTTGTCCCGCCAGAGGCTGGCCAGCCGGGAGTGCGGCTGCCAGCCGAGGCCGTTCGGCAGCCCCCACCCGTACCGGACGGCGAGCAGCCGCAGCACCAGCGACAGCAGGATCCCGCCGATGATGCCCACCACCGGCACCCCGAGCAGGGTGCACGCGACCATCACCGCCGACGACGCCGCCGCCACCGAGGCGTACAGCCCGTTGCCCCCGAAGATCGCGGGGATCCGGCGCAGGATGATGTCGCGCGTCGTGCCGCCGCCGACCGCGGTGACCGTGCCGAGGATGATCGCGGGCAGCCACCCGAGGTCCGCCTCGAACGTCTTCTGCACCCCGGTGATCGACCACAGGCCGATGACGGCCGCGTCCACGACCACGAAGATCCGGTTCCACGCCTCCTCGGAGAAGCTCACGAGGAACGCGACGAACGACCCGGCCACCGCGATCGGCACGTAGGCGTAGTCCGTGAACGCGACCGGCGGGCCGTTCTGCAGCAGGACGTCGCGCAGGATGCCGCCGCCCAGGCCCGAGATGATGCCGACGATGAGGTAGCCGACCAGGTCCAGGTTCATCTTGCGGGCGACGGCGCCGCCCAGGATCGCGCAGCCCAGCACGCCGGCGAGGTCGAGCCACCGGGTCGCCTCGCTCACCCCCGCCACCGACAGGACGGGGGCGGAGACGTCGGACAGCAGCGCCGCCGGCGACGACAGCGCGGGCAACGCGAGCACCGGCGCCGTCACCCTCTCGGCGTCGCCGGCCGAGGCGCCGGCCGGCCCGTCGGCCGGGTCGCGGCCTCCAGCAGCTCCAGCACGTGCACGTAGTCGCGCCCCGTGGCGCGCGCCATGCCCATCTCGCACGTGCGGTTGTTCGACACGTACGCGTCGAACCGGCCGCCCGGGAGCTCGGCCTCCCGGTCCGCGACCTCCGTCGCCTCCGCCTCCGTCGCCGCCGCCGTGAGCTCGGGGTGCAGCATGCCGCGGTCGCCCGCGAACCCGCAGCAGCCCCAGGCGGCCGGGACGACGGCGTCGTCCGCGACGGCGGCCGCCACGGCCCGCAGGTCGTCGACGGCGTCCAGGTGCACGGTCGCGCAGGTGGGGTGGACGACGACGCTCGGCTGGCGCGCCACGTCGACGCCCCGCGCCGTGAGTCCCGGCAGCACGTCGGTGCGCACGAACGTCACGGCGTCGACCACCCGCAGCCGCGCGAACCGCTCGCGACCGGCGGCGTCCAGGTGCTTCGGCGTCTCGACGAGCCCGTGCGTGCAGCTCGACGCGTCGCACACCACGGGCAGCTCTCCCCCGCGCGTCGCCGTCCACAGGGCGTCGAGCACGCGGTGCGCCATCTGGGCCGCGCCGTCCGGCAGCCCCTTGCTCACCCACGGCGTGCCGCAGCACAGCCCGCCGATCCCCTCCGGCACGGCGAGACCCACGCCCGCCCGCTCGCACAGGGCCCGCAGCGCCGCCTCGGCGCCGCGCGGTCCGTCGCCGGGCAGCCCGGGCAGCCCGCCGTCGGCCGGCGCGAACAGCTCGCCCATGCACGACCCGAAGAGCACCGCGCGCGGCTCGCCCGCGCCCGCCGGCCCGGCAGCACCCGGGACGCCGTCGGGCGACCGGCGCGGGCCGGGGCCGGGCAGGTCGTCGTCCACGCGCGGCACGACGTCGGTGCCCACGATCCCCCGGGCGACCTCGGACGCGGCCCGCACCAGGGGCGTCGGCACCACCTGCACGACGCCGAGCGCGCCGCGCAGCGCGCCCACCACCGGCCCCCAGCTGCGGGCGAGCACCTCGCCGCCCTTCTGCACCAGCTCGGGGTTCGACCTCGCCCGGTGGCCCTTCATCACCACCCCGGTGTCGATGCCGACCGGGCACGCCTCGACGCACATCGAGTCGGCCGCGCACGTCTGCACGCCCCAGTACTCGTAGGCGCGCTCCAGCTCCTCGCGCTCGCCCTCCGGCGCCACGGCCAGCTCCTTCAGCAGCGCGATGCGCTGGCGCGGCGTCGTCGTCACGGTGCGCGACGGGCAGCCCGGCTCGCAGTACCCGCACTCGACGCAGCGGTCCACCAGCGGGCCGTCGTCGCCGCCCGCCGACGCCTCGACCTTGAGGTCACGCAGGTGGGCCTGCGGGTCGTCGGTGAGGACCACCCCCGGGTTGAGCAGGCCGGCCGGGTCGCACAGCCGCTTGATCTCGCGCATCACCTCGTACAGCTCGTCGCCGTACTGGCGGCGCACGAACGGCGCCATGATGCGGCCCGTGCCGTGCTCCGCCTTGAGCGAGCCGCCGCGGGAGAGGACGAGGTCGACGAGGTCGTCGCTGAACGCCGCGTAGCGGTCCAGCTCCGCGGCGTCGCCGAGCCGCGGCGAGATCATGAAGTGCAGGTTGCCGTCCTTGGCGTGGCCGAAGGTGACCGCCTCGTCGTTCAGTGACCCGTCGTAACCGTGCCGGGCGAAGAGTCCGCCCAGGTCGCGCACCGTCGCGGTGAGGTCGGCCACCGGCACGACGACGTCCTCCAGCAGCGCGGTCGCCCCCGCCGGGCGCGCCCCCGCCACCGCCGTGTACAGGCCCTTGCGCACCCGCCACAGCCGGTCGCGGGTCGCGGTGTCGGTCGTGACCGACGCCGGCACCTCGAGCCGCAGTGACCCGACGACGTCGTTCGCGGCGCCGACCATCGGCTCGAGCGCCGCCGCGCTGTCCGCCCGGTACTCCACGAGCAGCGCCGTCTGGCCCGTGATGCCGGCCCCCGCGGCGAGGGACCGCATCGACGGGTCGGCGGCGGGGTCCGCCGCGGCGACCCGCAGCGAGGCCGGGTCCATCAGCTCGATCGCCTCCGGGTCCGACGCCACCAGCGGCACCAGCGCGTCGGTGGCCCGTTCGAGCGAGTCGAGCACGAGCAGCGTCGTCGCCGCGTGCGCCAGCAGCGGGACCGTGCGGAAGGTGACGTCGGCGACCCAGCCGAGCGTGCCCTCCGAGCCGATCATCAGGTGCTCGAGGATCTTCACCGGCTCGTCGTGGTCGAGCAGCGAGTTGACCGAGTAGCCCATCGTGTTCTTCATCGCGAACTGGCGCTCCACCTCGGCGCGCATGCTCGCGCTGCCGCGCACCCGGTCGCGCAGGCGGGCCAGCCCGCGGTGCAGCTCGGGCTCGACGGCGGCCAGCCGCGCGTCGGCGTCCGGCGCGCCCGTGTCCACGACGGTGCCGCTCGGCAGCACCACCGTCATCGCCTGCACCGTCCGGTACGCGGTGCGCGTGGTGCCCGACGACATGCCGCTCGAGTTGTTGGCGACCACTCCCCCGATCGTGCACGCGACCTCGCTCGCCGGGTCCGGCCCCAGCCGGCGGCCGTACCGCAACAGGTGCCCGTTGACCAGCCGCAGCGTCGCGCCCGGCTCGCAGCGCACCCGATCGCCGCCGTCGAGCACCTCCACGCGCGTGAACCGCGCCCGCGTGTCGACGAGCATCCCGCCGCCCGACGCCTGCCCGGACAGGCTGGTGCCGCCGGAGCGGAACGTCACCGGCAGCCCGCGACGACGCGCCTCGCGCAGCGCCGCGGCCACCCCCACCCGGTCGTGCGCGCGCACCACGACCTCCGGTCGCAGCAGGTAGTGCGACGCGTCGTGGGCGTGCGCGACCCGGCTGAGCAGGTCCGTGCGCAGCTCGTACCCCGGCGTCGCGACGTCGCGGGACTTCACCGTGGGGCTCATGAGCACAGTCCAGCAGGGCGCGGCCCCGCGCGCGAACCCGCCCCGCACGCCCGGCGCGCGGCCGTAGGATCCCCCGATGCCTTCTCGCCCCGCACCTGGTCCCGAGCCTGGTCCCGAGCCCGGTCCCGAGCCCGGTCCCGAGCCCGGTCCCGAGCCCGGACGCGCACCCCGCCGGATCCTCGTCGCCGGCACGTCCGGGTCCGGCAAGACGACGCTCGCCCGGCGGCTCTCGGCCGTCCTCGACGTCCCGCACACCGAGCTGGACGGGCTGCACCACGGGCCGCGCTGGACGCCCCGCCCCGAGTTCGAGGACGACGTGCGGGCGCTCGCGGCCGGTGACGCCTGGGTGACCGAGTGGCAGTACCGCAGGGTGCGGCCGCTGCTGCTGGGCCGCGCCGAGCTGCTCGTCTGGCTCGACCTGCCCGTCGCCGTGGTGATGTGGCAGGTCGTGCGGCGCACCGTGCGCCGGCGGCTGGAGCGGACGGTGCTGTGGAACGGGAACGTCGAGCCGCCCCTGACGACGTTCCTCACCGACCCCGACCACATCGTGCGGTGGGCGTGGCGCACCCGGCACAAGCTGCGCGGCCTCGACGCCCGGCTGGCGACGGACGCGCCGCACCTGCGGGTGGTGCGCCTGCGCAGCCGGCGAGCCGTCGACCGGTGGCTGGCCGCGCAGCTCCCCGCGGCGGGGCCGGCGCAGATGCCGGCCGAGGGGCGGGCGGAGGGGGCTTAGCGGGCCGCGTCGACCGGGTCGGCGAGGGTCTCGCCGAGCGCCCGGACGATCCGCACGTCGCCGTCCAGCCAGTCGACGTCGAACAGGGTGGCGCGGTCCAGCTCGCGCAGCTCGTCGTGCTCCACCAGCGGGCGCGGTTCGCCCGCCGTGACCACGGCGCGCCACAGCCGCAGGACGTGCCGGTCGGTGATGATCCAGCCGCCGTCGTCGGGGCCGACCAGCTCGGCGCCGAGCTCGACGTGCACGCCCAGCTCCTCGTCGAGCTCCCGGTGCAGCGCGCCCACGGGCGTCTCCCCCGGGTCGACCTTGCCGCCCGGGAACTCCCAGCGCCCGGCGATGGCCGCCGGGCGGCTGCGCCGCGCGGCGAGCAGCCGCGCCGGGCGGGCGAGGTCGTCGACGATCGCGGCGGCGACGACGAGGCGGCGGGAGCTCATGCCCAGATTCTGCCATCCGGCCCCGGCGGGGGCGTCCGCCGGCATGCGAGAGCCCCGTGGTGACAACCCCCCAACTGTCACCCGGGGCCCTGGCGTGCCGTCGTCGGCGGCGGACGTCAGCTCTGACGGAGACCCGCCCGGGAGGCCCAGGCGACGGCGTCGGCCCGGCTCGACACGCCGAGCTTGCGGTACACGCTGCGCACCTGGGACTTGACCGTGTTGCGGGTGACGAAAAGCTTCGTCGCGATCTGCTCCAAGGTGACGTCCTCGGAGAGGTTGGAAAGGATGACCCGCTCGCGTCGCGTCAGCGCGGCGTTCGGCATGGCCGCGGTCATCGGCTCGAATTCGATAGTGCTCATGTCCGTCCCTCCGATGACGGCTGTCGACCGATGGTCGACCTGGGGAAGCCGTCATGGATGTGGAGGGGGAACCGCGGCGATCATGACGCGGGTCGCGGAGATTAGCTGCCGCCGCGTGGGAGCGCGACCGCGGGCGCCGGCCCTCAGAAGCCGACGCCCGCGGTCTTGATGCAGGTCAGAAGATTGCCTGGGGGACGTTTGTCCTGGTCAATCCCCTAGATCACAGTTTGGTCACGGCACCGTCAGGGGCGTCATCCCGCCTGGGCGGCGTACTCCTCGGCCGACATCAGCTCGCCGCGGGCCGAGACGTCCACCTTGAACAGCCACCCGGCGCCGAACGGGTCGGAGTTGACCAGCGCCGGGTCGTCGACCGCGGCGGTGTTCACCTCGACCACCGTGCCGCTCACCGGCGAGTACAGCTCCGAGACGGACTTGGTGGACTCGATCTCGCCGACGACCGAGCCGGAGGAGATGGTCGCGCCCACCTCGGGCAGCTCGAGGTACACGACGTCGCCCAGCGCGTCGGCGGCGACGGACGTCACGCCGACGGTGGCGGGCGACGCGTCGTCGACCCACTCGTGCTCGGCGGAGTAGCTCAGGGTGGCGGGGAAGTCGGCCATGGGTGCTCCCTAGGGTGGTCGGGTCGGAGGATCTGGGCGGTCGGGTCGGGGTCGCTCGGTGCGATTCTGCTACGCACGCTTGTAGAACTGCAGGGGGACGACGACGAACGGCTCCGCACGGCCGCGTACGTCCACCGCGAGCCGGGTGCCCTCGGCCGACACCTCGGGCGTCACGTACGCCATCGCGATCGGGTAGCCGAGCGTCGGCGACGGCACGCCGGACGTCACGTGCCCGACGACGGCGCCGACCGCCCCGTCCAGGCCGCGCTGGACGACGTCGTAGCCGGCGCGGGCCGGTCGCCGGCCCTCGCCGCGCAGCCCCACGAGCACGCGCGCGGGCTCGCTGTGCGCCCGCGCCGCCAGCGCGTCACGGCCGACGAAGTCCAGCGGCGCGCCGGCCTCGTCCACCTTGTCGAGCTTCACGACGCGGCCCATGCCGGCCTCGTACGGCGTGGTCGTCTCGTCGAGCTCGTTCCCGTACAGCGGCATGCCGGCCTCGAGGCGCAACGAGTCGCGCGCCGACAGGCCGGCGGGCACGAGGCCCAGGGGCTCCCCCGCCGCCAGCAGCGCCCGCCACAGCTCGACGGCACGCTCGGCGGGCACGAACAGCTCGAACCCGTCCTCCCCCGTGTACCCGGTGCGGGCCACGAGCGCGTCGATCCCCGCCACCGTCGCGGGGGCTGCGGCGTAGTAGCGCATCCCCCGCACCGCCTCGACGTCGCCGGGCGCCGTCAGGCCGGCGAGGATCTCCTCGGCCCGCGGGCCCTGGACCGCGACGAGCGCGGTGGCGTCCGACCGGTCGTCGACGACGGTGTCGAAGCCGGCGGCGCGCTCGACCAGCGCGGCCGAGACGCGCGGCGCGTTGCCCGCGTTCGCCACCACCAGGAAGTGCTCGTCCGCGAGGCGGTACACGATGAGGTCGTCGAGGACCGCGCCGTCGGGCGCGCAGATCATCGAGTACCGCGCGCGGCCCACACCGATCTTGCTCGCCGCACCGACGAGCGCGTGGTCGAGCGCGGCGCCCGCCTGCGGTCCGGTCAGGTGGATCTCGCCCATGTGGGACAGGTCGAACAGGCCGGCTGCCTCGCGGACCGCGCGGTGCTCCGCCAGGTCGGACGAGTAGCGCAACGGCATCTGCCAGCCGCCGAAGCCCGTCAGGCTCGCGCCGAGCGCGACGTGCTCGTCGTACAGCGGGGTCCTCTTGTCCTGCGTGCTCTGCTCCTCGGTCATCGAGGCTCCCTTCGGTGTTGTGGGTGCGACAGTGGCCCTGAATCTGGTCCGATCGGGGCCACTGTCCCACCCACAGCGGTGTCAGACGGTGGCGAAGGCCTCGGGCGGCGGGCAGGAGCACACGAGGTTCCGGTCGCCCTTGGCTCCGTCGATACGGCGCACGGGCGGCCAGTACTTCGACTGGCGCAGGCCCGCGACGGGGAACGCCGCGAGCTCGCGGGAGTACGGTGCCGTCCACTCGTCGGCCGTGACGCTCGCGGCGGTGTGCGGGGCGTGGCGCAGCGGTGAGTCCTCCACCGCCCACTCCCCCGCGGCGACCCGGTCGATCTCCCCCTTGATGGCGATCATGGCGTCGACGAACCGGTCGAGCTCGGCGAGGTCCTCGCTCTCGGTCGGCTCGACCATGAGCGTGCCGGCCACGGGGAACGACATCGTCGGGGCGTGGAAGCCGTAGTCCATGAGCCGCTTGGCGACGTCGTCCGCGGTCACGCCGGTCGCCGCGGTCAGCGGCCGCAGGTCGAGCACGCACTCGTGCGCGACCAGGCCGGCGGGCCCCGTGTAGAGCACGGGGAAGTGCTCGTCCAGGCGGGCGGCCACGTAGTTCGCGACCAGGACGGCGGTCTTGCTCGCCTCGGTGAGCCCGTCCGGGCCCATCAGCGCGAGGTACGCGTACGAGATGGGCAGGATGCCGGCCGAGCCGTGCGGTGCCGCGCTCACCGGGGCGATGCCGTCCTCCCCCGCGCCCGGCGTCGGGTCGGCGGGCAGGAACGGCACCAGGTGCTCCGCGACCGCGACCGGGCCCACGCCCGGGCCGCCACCACCGTGCGGGATGCAGAACGTCTTGTGCAGGTTGAGGTGCGACACGTCTCCGCCGAACTCCCCCGGCCGGGCCAGCCCGACCAGCGCGTTGAGGTTTGCGCCATCGATGTACACCTGCCCGCCTGCGTCGTGTACGAGATCGCAGACCTCGCGCACGTGCTCCTCGTACACCCCGTGCGTCGACGGGTAGGTGATCATGATCCCGGCGACCTGGCCGCCGTGCTCGTCGAGCTTGGCCCGCAGGTCGTCGAGCAGGATCTCGCCGTCCGAGGCCGTGGCGACCACCGCGACCCGGAGCCCCGCGAGGGCCGCCGACGCCGCGTTCGTGCCGTGCGCCGACGCCGGGATCAGCACCAGGTCACGGTGCGCCTCGCCGCGCGAGCGGTGGTAGCCCTTGATCGCCAGCAGGCCGGCGAACTCGCCCTGCGAGCCCGCGTTCGGCTGCACCGACACCGCCGCGTACCCGGTGATCTCCGCGAGCTGCGACTCCAGCGCGCCGATCATCTCCGCGTAGCCCCGCGCCTGGTCGGCGGGCACGTACGGGTGGATGTCGGCGAAGCCCGGCCAGCTGATGGCCTCCATCTCGGCGGTCGCGTTGAGCTTCATCGTGCACGAGCCCAGCGGGATCATCGTGCGGTCCAGCGCCAGGTCCTTGTCCGCGAGCCGGCGCAGGTAGCGCAGCATCGACGTCTCGCTGCGGTGCGTGTGGAAGATGGGGTGCGTGAGGAACGACGTCGACCGCGTCGCCCACGCCGGGAGCGTCGCGTCACCGGCCTCCGCGTCCTCGGCCGTCCCGAACGCGGCGAGGACCGCGGCGACGTCGGCCGGGGTCGTGGTCTCGTCGCAGGCGACCTGTACATGGTCGGCGTCTGCCTCGTACAGGTTGTAGCCCGCCTCGGCGGCGGCCGTGACGACCTGCTGCGCGCGGCCCGGGACGACCGCGCGGACGGTGTCGAAGAAGACGTCGTGCTCGACGTCGACCCCTGCGTTGCGGAGGCCCTCGGCGACGGCGACGGCGCGGGCGTGGGTGCGCTCCGCGATCGCCCGCAGGCCGTCGGGGCCGTGGTAGACGGCGTACATCGACGCCACGATGGCCAGCAGGGCCTGGGCGGTGCAGATGTTGCTCGTCGCCTTCTCGCGGCGGATGTGCTGCTCGCGCGTGGCCAGCGCGAGCCGGTAGCCCGGCGCGCCGTCGGCGTCGACCGAGACGCCCACGAGGCGGCCCGGGAGCTGGCGCTCGAGCCCCTTGCGGACGGCCATGTAGGCGGCGTGCGGGCCGCCGTAGAACAGCGGGACGCCGAAGCGCTGCGCCGAGCCGACCGCGACGTCGGCCCCCAGCTCACCGGGGGAGACCAGCAAGGTCAGGGCCAGCAGGTCCGTCGCCATCGTCACCAGCGCGCCGCGCTCCTTGGCCTCGGCGACCACGCCGCGGGCGTCCAGCACCCGGCCGGACGCGCCCGTCTGCTGCACGACGACGCCCACGAGGTCGCCCTCGGGCAGCGCCCCGCCGGCGGCGGTGACCGCCGCGAGCCCGGCGTCCAGCCCGGCGTCGAGCGACGCCACGACCACCGGCAGCCCGATGGCCTCGGCCCGGCCGCGCGTGACGGACAGGGTCTGCGGGAAGAGATCCGCGTCGAGGACGACGTACCCGCTCTTCGCGCGGGAGGCGCGCCACATCAGCGCGACCGCCTCCGCGACCGCGGTGGCCTCGTCGAGCAGCGACGCGCCCGCGACCTCGAGGCCCGTGAGGTCCTCGACCGCCTGCTGGAAGTTGAGCAGCGCCTCCAGCCGGCCCTGCGAGATCTCCGGCTGATAGGGCGTGTACGCCGTGTACCAGGCGGGGGACTCGAGCACGTTGCGGCGGATCACCGGGGGAGTGGCGGTGCCGTAGTACCCGAGGCCGATCATCTGCCGCTTGACCTGGTTCCGGCCCGCGAGGTCGCGCAGGTGGGCGAGCACCTCGGCCTCCGTGCGGGCGGCCGGCAGGGCGAGCGGGCGGTCGCTGCGGATCGCCTTCGGGACGGCCGCGTCCACGAGGGCGTCGAGGGTGTCGTGGCCGAGGACGTCGAGCATCGTGCGCACCTCGCGGCCCCGCGGGCCCAGGTGCCGGTCGGCGAAGACGTCGGGGTCGTACGCGGATGAGCCGGGGGAGGTGGTCACGTCGAGCGCTCCGTGGGGTCGGTCCGTGCAGGCGGACGGGGACGGCGGTCCCTCCCCGCTCTGTCATCGGACCTGCGGGGGCCGGGCGGGGCCCGGTCGCACGTCCACCTGAGAGTTTTGCCGGTCCGCCATGTCCCGCCCCCGACCTACGTCTGCGCAGGTCAGGGCCGACGACGGGGCGCGCCGACTTGCACCGTCGGTGGGTCCGACGCCGTCGCCCGGCCGGAGCCGGTCGGCGGCAGCGGACCGCTTTCCAGAGTTGCCTCGCCGCGACGGTACGGGGTGCCTGAGAGATTCCCGGGGAGGGTTGCTCCTTCGGCGCCGGCCGCGCGCGGACCGGGGGACCGGTCCGACGTCACGGCGCGAGCTCTCCCGACGCGGTTCGAACAGCGTGTTGCGTTGTGACGTCGATCCTACCCGCGGGCGGACCCGGCGCCGTCGGCACCGTCGGACCCGTCGGGCGCCGCCTGACGCTCGTCGCGGGCCCGGGTGGTGCCCGCGAAGCCGCCCACGAGGATGACGGCGCCCGCCAGGAGCAGGTAGAGCGCCAGCAGCAGGGCGATCGTCACCGTGTCGTCGCTGGGGCGGGCCAGGACCACGACGCCCAGGACCAGCCACAGCACCGCGTTGGCCAGCTGCCAGTCCCAGGCGGGGGCGCGCAGCGCCCGGCCGCGCAGCCCGCCGATGATCCCGCTGACGCCGGCGGCGCACGCCCAGACCCCGACGACGAGGTACAGCACCTGCACGCTCATCGACGGCCACAGCACGATGACCAGGGCCGCCACGACGCTGACGATGCCGACGACGAACCGCCAGCTCACGTCGTCGCCGCTCGCGCCGGCCGTCTTCACGGGCCGCCCCTCGATGATGAGCAGCACCCCCTGCGCGAGGATCACCAGCCCGATCAGCCAGCGCAGCCAGACCAGCCCCTGATCGGGGTTGAGGAACAGCACCACACCGGCCGCGAGGTATGCCGCGGCCCGCACGTACACCAGGCCCCACAGTCGTCGCGCCGTGCCGAGCGTGCGCTCGGACAGCGGAGCCGCCCCTGCGTCGTCCGACATCCCGGCCTCCCCACCTGGCGTCCGGCACCCGCGCGTGCCCGTGCTGGCGATGCTAGGAGCCCGGCCCGGGGGCCGCGCGTCGAGACGGCGGGCGGCCGGGACGGCCGGTCAGCGCTCGGGGGCCCTTGTCAGGCCAGCTCACGGTCGCGCGTGACCTCCACCATCGCGTCGACGACCGCCCGGACCGCGGGCCCCGGCTCGTGCCGGGTGGCGCGGTGGCGCACGACGATGCGTCGTGACCCGAGGCCGGCCAGGCCGACGACCTCGACGCCCTCCGGCACGTCGCTCTCGAGCGCCAGCGCGGGGAGCATGGCGACACCCTGGTTCGCGGCGACGAGCGAGAGCGCGGTGTCGAAGTCGAAGTAGGAGTGCCGCGTGGTGACCGCCGCGCCGAGCGTGCGCGCGAGACGGCGCAGCGCGCGGTCGGCGGCCGTGCCGGGCTCGGCCCCGATCCACTGCAGCTCGCGCAGGTCGTCGAGGCGCTCGGGGGTGGGCATCGCGGCGGGCACGACGATGCGCCACGGCTCGTCGAGCAGCGGCACGTCGTGGACGCCGCGCGGGGCGGGGGCGTCCATGTCGACGTCGCGCTCGAGCAGGATCGCGTCGAGGTCGCCGGCGCGCAGCATCCGGACCGCCTCCGCGGGCTCGTGCTCGCGGACGTCGACCTCGACGCCGGGGAACTGCTCGGCGAGGTCGACGAGCATCGGTGCGACGACGGCACGGATGGCGGACTGGAACGAGCCGAGCACGACCCGGCCCGACACGCCCTCACCCAGGGCGGCGATCGCCTGCCGCGCCTCCAGCAGCTCGGCCTCGATCCGTTCGGCCGCCTCGGCCAGGACACGCCCCGCCGGGGTGAGACTCACGCCACGCGGTCCGCGGTCGAGGACGGCGAGGCCCTCCTCGGCCTCGAGCCGGGCGATCTGCTGGGACACCGCGGACGGGGTCACATGCAGAAGATCTGCTGCCGCGAGCACGCCCCCGGACCTATGGACAGCAAGGAGAAAGGCAAGCCTTCGTGGGTCGGTAGCCATGTAGGGATACTAACTGCCCTTCCTAGAAAGATTTGATTGCGCTGAAGGCCGATGGTGTCTCAGAATGATCACGACGCCAGCCGGCACGACCGGTTCCCCGGCTCTCGGGGGCGGCGTCCCCACACTCTCAGCTCTTCCCCTCGCGTGGCACGCCTGTGCCTCGCGACCCCTTCCGTGGCACTGCTGTGCCACGCCGACCCCCCCGGAGGTGCCCGTCATGACGATCTCCCTGCTGACCGTGATTACTGCCCTCGGGTGGATCGGCGCGATCGCCGTCGTCCTCGCGTACGGGATGGTGAGCAAGGGCCGCTGGACGGCCGACGGTCTCCCGTTCCAGCTGGCCAACTTCGCCGGCGCGTTCATCATGCTGCTCATCGCCGTGATCAACGGCATCTGGCCGTCGGCGCTGGCCAACGTCGCCGCCGTCATCATCGGCGCCCTCGCGATGCGCACCATCGCCCGCTCCCGCCGTGCCGAGCGGTCCGCCGCCGCCCAGGTCACCGGCGTCGCCGGCGCCGTGGCGGTCGTCGACGGCTCCCAGGACCCGGCGGCGGGCGGCAGCGAGCCGGTCGTCACCGAGGTCTCCTTCGTGGACGAGCTCGAGACGGCCGAGCGGGTCGACCTCGCCGCCTGACCTCCGCTCAGGCCCGCCGGTGCACGATCGCCGGCACCACGGCCCAGAGCCCGAGCAGGACGACGGCGGCGATCGAGCCGACCACGATCCCGGCCGTCCGGCCCACGACGACGTCGAACACGAGCAGCGCCGTCCCGGCCAGCGCGATCGCGAGCAGCACCAGGCCCGCCCTGGTCATCCGGTCGCCGCCGGTGACCACCGACCGCTTGCGGTGCTTGCGGAACAGGGCACGGTGCAGCGCGACGGGCGCCACGAGCAGGCCCGTCGTGGCGATGCACACGAGCACCAGCACCAGGTACACGACGTGCTGGTAGGTGTCGAGCTCCGCGAACCGTGACTGGAAGGGCAGGATCAGCAGGAAGCCGGTGAGGATCTGCACACCGGTCTGCATCACGCGCAGCTCCTGGAGCAGCTCGTTCCAGTTCCGGTCGGACCGCTGGTCCGGCGTCTCGGGCCGGCCGTGGGACCGGAGGTCCGGGGTCGCGCCGGTCGGCTCGTCGCTCATCTCGCCCGCCTCTCGTCGCGCGGCGCGGACGTCAGGACGACGTCGACCACGACGGCACGATGGTCGCTCACCCCGAGGTCCCGGGCGCTCGCCGGGCCGCCCGCCCGCAGGTCGCCGTCGACGAGCACGTGGTCGATCCGCAGCCACGGCCGGGCGGCGGGATACGTGGGCACGTGCACCAGCTCTCGCCACCCGGTCCGCCGCGCCGGCAGGTCGCCGCGGGTGTTGAGGTCGCCGAGCAGCACCAGCGGGCGCGGGGCGTGCCGCAACCGTCGGCGCAGCCGGCGCAGCTGCACCCGCTTCCAGGGGTCCTTCTGGGACAGGTGCGTCGTCACGACGGTCAGCGGGCCGTCGGGCGTCGTGACGACGGCGGCCAGCGCGGCGCGCGGCTCGTCGACGCCCAGCGGCGGCAGGCCCGGCACGTTCAGCCCCGGCAGGCGCATCGGGTGCCACGCGCGCACCGGGAGCCGGGACAGGAGCGCGATGCCGTAGCCGGGCAGGCCGGGCGCGTGCTTCGCCGGCCGCTCCGGCGCCCGGCGCCGGCGCCACGGCGGGTCGAGCGGGCCCTGCACCGCCGGGAGGAACCTGTAGCGGGACATCCCCAGCGCGCCCGCGAGCACGCGCGTCTGGTCGGTGCCGCCGGAGCGCTGCTGCCGGTGGTCGACCTCCTGGAGCGCGACGACGTCGGCGTCGAGCCCCGCCAGCGCGTGCCCGAGCCGTTCGAGGTCCACGTGCGCGCCGTCGACCAGCGCGTGCTGGACGTTCGCCGTCACCAGCCGGATCACCGGGCCTCCCTCCCGTCGAGGTAGTCCCATCCTGCCGAGGGAGGCCGGTTCTCGCCGGGCAGCGCCCGTCCGGCTGCCGGGGACCGGCGCTGTCTCGCGGTCAGAGGGTGCGCTGCCACGCCACGATGCGGTCGACGGCACGCGCGACGACGTCCGGCGACGCGGCGAACGACAGGCGCACCCACTCGCCTCCCGCGACGGCGTCGAAGTCCGCGCCCGGGGTGATCGCGACGTCGGCCTCCGCGAGGAGCCGGGCGCAGTACGCCACCGAGTCGCCGCCGACGGCGTCGAGGTACGCCGAGACGTTGCCGTACAGGTAGAACGCCCCGTCGGCGGGGGCGACGGGTCGCCAGCCGAGCTCGTCGACGCGGTCGAGCAGGGCCGCGCGCGAGGCGGCGTAGCGGCCCACGTTCTCCGCCGCCGCGGCGTAGCCGGCGGGGGAGAAGGCCGCGATCCCCGCGTGCTGCGCGAGGGCGGGCGGGGACAGCGCGACGTTCCCGGCCAGCGCGTCGACCGGGCCGACCAGCTCGTCGGGCAGCACGAGCCACCCGAGCCGCCAGCCGGTCATCGCCCAGTACTTGGAGAACGAGTTCACCACCACGGCGCCCGCGTCCGTGTACATGGCGGCGCTCGCCTGTTGTACGTCGTCGCTGTAGGCGATGCCGTGGTAGATCTCGTCGCTGATCAGGCGCACGTCGTGCTCCTCGCACCAGCCGGCGACCGCCGCGAGCTCCGCCGGCGTGATCATCGTCCCGGTGGGGTTCGCGGGGGAGGCGACGACGAGGCCGTCGAGCCCGCCGCCGTAGTACGCCTCCATGAGCTGGGAGACCGTCGGCTGGTAGCGCGTCTCGGGGCCGCAGTCGAGCTCGACCACCTCGCAGCCGAGCGCCGCCAGGATGTTCTTGTACGCCGGGTAGCCGGGCCGGGCGAGCGCCACCCGGTCGCCGACGTCGAACGCGGCGAGGAACGCCAGCAGGAAGCCCCCGCTCGAGCCGGTGGTCACCGCCACGCGCGCGGGATCGACGTCGACGTCGTACCAGCGGCGGTAGTGCCCGGCGATCTCCGCACGCAACGCCGGCACCCCCATCGCCTCGGTGTAGCCGAGGTCGGCGTGCCGGAGCAGCTCGGCGGCGCGCTCGCGCACGACGTCGGAGGCCCCGGTGGACGGCTCGCCCGCGCACAGGTTGAGGACGTCGTTCCCGGCGGCGCGGCGCTCGTTCGCCGCCGCGAGCACCTGCATGACGGCGAACGGGGGCACGTGGCTGCGGCGCGAGACCTTCATGCGTCCATCATGCCGGGACGTCGTCCTTCCGGACGACGCGACCCGGGGCCAGCCTGCGGGGGGTACATCGCCCGACGGACGCGGGACCGCCGCGCCGCGTGGTCGGCTGGCGCCATGACGGACACCGGGAGCAGCGCGGGGGCCCGCGAGCGCCTCGAGCCCGTCCGCGGCTGGCAGGGCCTGTGGCGCGGGGGCTTCGCCACGGTCCACCGCGGCCACGAGTACGTCGTCGACGTGCACTACTTCGACCCCGACGAGCGCATCCGGCTCTACGAGGACGGCCGGCTGGTGGACGAGCAGCGGTCGACGGCCCGGTTCCCGCTGCCCGACGCCCGCGCGGGGGTGCCGGCCGAGCTGCAGGCAAGGATCGAGGCCCGCATGTCCCTGCTCGGGATGCGGTACGTGCGCCTCGTCGACGGCACCGAGGCGCGCGACCTGGCGCCCGTGCCCGGCACCGGCGAGGCGTGGCGCGAGCGGATGGACGCGCGGTACCCGACGGCGAGCCGGGTCGCCGGCGTCGTCTCCTGGCTGGTCCTCGCCCTGGCGCTCGTCACCCAGGTGCCCCAGCTGCTCGACCTCGTCGGCGGGATCACCGGCTGGGAGCTGCCCTTCGTCCCCGACCTGCCGGCCGGCGTCAACACCGTGCTGTCGGTCGCCGGGGCGCTCGCCGCGCTGGACCGCGCCCTGCGCCGCCGGTACCACCCGCTGCTCGACGACTGACGCGATCGGCCTGCTCGACGCGACGCGCCTCGCCTAGGCTGGACGGACGAATCGAGGGAGATGCCGATGTTCCGACGCCACCGTGACGACGCCGAGCGCGACCCCGCCCGCCGGGCCGCGCAGTACCGCGTGGACCGGGAGGTCGACCAGGACGTCGGCCAGGACCGCGACCGGGACCGCACGGACGCGGACGGCGCGGCCGCCGGTGACGACGGTGCCGGCACGCCGCGGCGCCGCATGGACGACCGCGCCCTGTGGGTGGACACCGTCGTGGACCAGGCGATCCGGCGCGGGGAGTTCGACGACCTCCCCCTGGCCGGCAAGCCCATCCCCGGGCTGGGCGGCACGCACGACCCGGACTGGTGGCTGAAGAACCTGGTGGAGCGCGAGAACATCACCGGGATCCTGCCGGCCGCGCAGCTGCGCAAGGACGACGCCGAGCTCGACGAGACCCTCGACCGGGAGTCCGACGAGGACCGGGTCCGCGCCGTCGTCGCGGAGTTCAACGCCCGCGTGGTCGACGCGCGCCGTCAGCTGATGGGCGGGCCGCCGGTCGTCACGCCGACCCGCGACGTCGATCGCGAGGTGGTGCGCTGGCGCGAGCGCCGCCGGGCCCTCGGGATCCGCTGAGCCCACGCGGCGCCGCGTCAGCGCCCCGGCGTCACTCGACGACGGCGAGCGCGTCGATCTCGACGAGCATCTCCTCGCGCGGCAGCTCGACCATGACCGTGGTGCGCGACGGCAGCACGGCGTCGGGCCCGAGGCGCTCGGCGAGGAACGCCCCGTAGGCGTCGTTCATCGCGGGGAAGTCGGCGCGGGTGGTGAGGTAGACGCGCAGCATGACGACGTCGGCGAGGCTCGCACCGCCCGCGGTGAGGATGGCCTCGACGTTCTGCAGCGTGCGGGTGGTCTGCGCGGCGACGTCGCCCGGGTACAGGTACTCGCTGGTCGCGGGGTCGACCGGGCCCTGACCGGAGACCTGCAGCAGGTTGCCGGCGCGGACCCCCTGGGAGAACGTGTGCGCCGGGGCGGGGGCCTGGTCGGTGGTGACTGCGGTCTTGCTCATCTGCTCGTCCTTTCGACGGGGTGGTGCGGCGCGACCTGCGCCGCGGGTGGTTCGGGGGGACCTGCGTGACCCGCGTCGTGACCCGCCCAGTCCGCGCCGATCGCGGCCGTGGCCGCGAGGACGCTCGGGACGAGGGCGAGGACACGGTCGAGGTCGAGGATCACGTCGGGGACGGACACGGAGACGGCGGCCACGACGCGCCCGGCGGCGTCCCGGACGGGGGCGCCGACGCAGTTGATGAAGGGCTCGTGCTCGGCGGCGTCGCGGGCCCAGCCCTGCCGGCGGACACGCTCGAGCTCGTCGCGGTACGCGGCCGCACCGGTGATCGTCCGGGGGGTGTAGGCCTCGAAGTCGGTGGCGTCGAGGAGCGGGGCGAGCCGGTGCTCGGGCAGGTCGGACGCCAGCACCTTGCCGACGGCGGTGGCGTGCAGGGACGCGGTGAGGCCCAGCCGGGAGTACATCCGCACGGAGCTGGTGCTCTCGACCTTGGCCACGTAGACGGGCCGGGCACCTTCGAGCACGGCGAGGTGGACGGCCTGGCCGCCGGTGACGTGCGCGAGCGCCTCCAGGTGCGGCTGGGCGACGTCGCGGATGCCGTGGCTCTCCAGCGAGCTGCGGCCCAGCTCGAACAGGCGCGAGCCGAGCGACAGGCGGTGCCGGTGGTCGCGGCGCACGAACCGGTCCTCCTCGAGCGTGCGCACGAGACGCAGCACGGTGGACTTGTGCACGCCGAGCGCCTGCGCGAGGTCGTCGAGGGTCGCCGGGCCCTGCCCGAGCTGCGCCAGGATCTGCAGCGCTCGGTGCACGCTCTGGCTCACGAGGCCCTCCCGGTCGGTCGGCTGCTGCGCTGTCGGTCTGCGCCACGGTCGGTGCCACGGTCTGCGGCACGGTGCGCGGCTCGGTCGGTCCGCTGCGCGACGGCCCGCCTCGTGCTCGGATGGACCGGCTCGGATTGACGCGGCGGCGGCCGTGATGCTAGCAAGGTGCACCGCTATGCGCAACGCCCGTTGCGCCATGCGCAACGTAGCGGAACGAGGAGGTCTGACGATGGACCGCACGAACGCCGACGGCCCGTGCCGGGTCGACCGGGACGAGGTCGCCCGGCTCGCCGACGAGCGGACGGGCTGGCAGCACCAGGCCGTGCCGCCGGCCCTGTGGGGTGCCACCGTGGCGGAGGTCCGCGAGCGCCGGCCGCGGCTCTCCGAGCTGCCCACGCCGCTGCTCACGCTGACCCGCCCGGCGCTGGACCACAACGTGCGCGTCCTGGCCGACTGGTGCGCCGCGCGCGGCCTGGACCTGGCCCCGCACGGCAAGACCACCATGGCCCCGCAGCTGTGGACGGAGCAGATCGACGCCGGCGCGTGGGCGATCACGCTCGCCAACCAGGCGCAGCTCGCCGTGGCACGCGCCTTCGGCGTGACCCGGGTGATGGTCGCGAACAGCATGATCTCGCCGCTCGCCCTGCGCTGGGTCGCCGACGAGCTCGCCGCCCACGACGACCTGCAGGTCCTCGTGTGGGCGGACTCCGTGCGCACGGTCGACCTCATGCACGCCGCCCTCGCCGCGCACCTGGGCGACGCCGCGACGGCCGCCCGCATCGACGTCCTCGTCGAGCGCGGCGGCGCGGGCGGGCGCACCGGGGCCCGCGACCTCGACACCGCCCTCGCCGTCGCCGAGCGGGTGACGACCTCCCCGCACCTGCGGCTCGCGGGCGTGGCCGGGTACGAGGGCGCGCTCGCCCACGACTCCGACGACCACAGCCGCGACGTGGTGCGCGGGTACCTGCGCGACCTGGTCGAGGTGCACGAGCGGATCGCGGCCGCCGGCTGGTACGAGACGGCCGTGCCGGTCGTGTCCGCGGGCGGCAGCGCGTACTTCGACCTCGTCGACGAGGTGCTGTCCCCGCTTGTGGCGACGGGCGCGCGGGTGGTGCTGCGCAGCGGCGCCTACGTCGTGCACGACGACGGCTTCTACCGCCACATCTCGCCTCTCGGCTCCGAGCCCCGCACGGACGGCCCGGGGTTCCGCGCGGCGATGCACGGCTGGGTCCGGGTCGCCTCGCACCCCGAGCCGGGCCTCGCGCTGTTCGACGCCGGCAAGCGCGACCTGCCGTTCGACGAGGGCCTGCCGGAGGTCCAGCTCCGCCGCCCGCGGGCCGACGGCGACGCGCCCGAGCCGCTCACCGGCCTCACGGTGACCGCGCTCAACGACCAGCACGGCTTCCTGACCTGGCCGGTCGACGGCGCGGGCGGGGGCGACGACGGGGTGGCGAGCGAGCCGGTGCGCATCGGCGACGAGCTGCGCCTGGGGCTGTCCCACCCGTGCACGGCCATGGACAAGTGGGTCCTCGTGCCGGTGATCGACGACGCCGACGCGGCCGACCCCGTCGTCGTCGACCTCGTGCGCACGTGGTTCTGACGTCGTGACCGCCGACTGGCTGATCCGCGACGCGCTGGTGCTGGACGGCACCGGCGCGCCCGGCGTCGTCGCCGACGTGTCCGTGGCCGGCGGGCGGATCACCGCCGTCGACCCGGGTCGTCGCGACGCGCGGGCGACCGGAGCCACCCGCACCGTCGACGCCGCCGGCCGGGCGCTCACGCCGGGCTTCATCGACATGCACGCGCACTCCGACATCCAGATCCTGGCCAACCCGGACCACACGGCGAAGGTGAGCCAGGGCGTCACGCTCGAGGTGCTGGGGCAGGACGGGCTGTCGTTCGCACCGGTGGACGAGCGCACCCGCACGGCGGTCCGCGCGCAGATCGCGGGCTGGAACGACGACCCGCCGGGCTTCGCCTACGACTGGGACTCCGTGGCCGGCTACCTGGACCGGCTGGACCGCGGCATCGCCTGCCACGCCGCCTACCTGGTGCCGCAGGGCACGCTGCGCCACCTCGTCGTCGGGCCCGAGGACCGCCCGGCCACGCCGGAGGAGGTCCGGCGCATGGCAGACCTGCTCGCGCAGGGCCTGCGCGAGGGCGCGCTGGGGATGAGCAGCGGCCTCACGTACACCCCCGGCATGTACGCCGACGACGCCGAGCTCGCGGCCCTGCTGCGCGTCGTCGCCGGTCACGGCGGGTACTACAGCCCGCACACCCGCTCGTACGGCCGGGGCGCGCTCGAGGCCTACGCGGAGATGATCGACCTCGCCCGCGACACGGGCTGCGCCCTGCACCTCACGCACGCGACGATGAACTTCGGGCCGAACAAGGGCCGGGCGGGCGAGCTCCTCGCGCTGATCGACGACGCCCTGGCCGGCGGCGTCGACATCACCCTCGACTCGTACCCGTACCTGCCCGGCAGCACGACGCTCAGCGCGATCCTGCCCAGCTGGGCGTTCTCCGGCGGACCGGACGCCCTGCTGGCGCGGCTGGCCGACCCGGCGGACCGGGAGCGGATCCTGCACGAGGTGGAGCACGTGGGCACGGACGGCTGCCACGGGTGCGTCGCCGAGTGGGACACCATCGAGATCAGCGGCGTGCAGAACTCCGCGCTCGCCGGCCGCGTGGGGCGCACCGTGGCCCAGATCGCCCGCGACGAGGGCCGTGCGCCCGGCGACGTCTTCGTGGAGCTGCTGGTCACGGACCGCCTCGGCACGACCATCCTGCAGCACGTGGGCCACGAGGAGAACGTGCGCACGATCATGGCCCACCGCACGCACTGCGGGGGCTCGGACGCGATCCTCGTGGGCGGCCGTCCGCACCCGCGGGCGTGGGGCACGTTCCCCCGCTACCTGGCGCGGTACGTGCGCGAGCTCGGCGTCCTCACGCTCGCCGACTGCGTGCACCACCTGACCGGGCGCCCGGCCGCCCGGCTGGGGCTGACGGACCGCGGCCTGGTGCGCCCCGGGCACGCCGCCGACCTGGTGCTCTTCGACCCGGACACCGTCCAGGACACGGCCACGTTCGACGACCCGCGGCAGCAGGCCACGGGCATCGACCACGTGCTCGTCGACGGCGTCGCCGTGATCGACGACGGCACCCGCACCGACGCCCTCCCGGGCCGGGCGGTCCGCCGCGGCGCGGGCGGCGCCCGCTGACCCTCTGAACGCCGCCGGGCGCCCCCCGGCGGACCCACCGCGGCCGCGACGGCCCGGGAAGACAGGAGACACCCATGCGTTCCTTGCTGCTGGCAGCGGCGGACGACGACACCCTCGAGCAGATCAACCAGCCGTGGGCGGCCCACGACACCCAGGTGCTGGTCGTGACGGCGATCGGCATCGCCGTCGTGGTGCTGCTCATCACGCTGCTGAAGATGCACGGGTTCCTCGCCCTGACGCTGGGCTCGCTGTTCGTGGCGGTCGGCTCCGGCATCCCGCTCGGCGACGTCGCCGGGGTGTTCGAGAGCGGCGTCGGCGACGTGCTCGGCAGCGTCGGCGTGCTCGTGGTGCTCGGCGCCATGCTCGGCAAGCTGCTCGCCGACTCCGGGGGAGCCGACGAGATCGTGGACAAGATCTTCCGCGGCGGTACCGGCAGCCTGCCCTGGCGGATGGCGCTCATCGCGTTCCTCATCGGCATCCCGATGTTCTTCGAGGTCGGGCTCGTGCTGCTGATCCCCGTGATCATGCTGGCGGTGCGCCGTTCGGGCCTGCCGGCGATGCTGCTCGCCATGCCGGCGCTCGCCGGGCTGTCCGTGCTGCACGGGTTCGTGCCCCCGCACCCCGGCCCGCTGGCCGCCATCGGCAACCTCGGCGCGGACGTCGGCATCACGATGGCGCTCGGCCTGCTGATCTCCGTGCCCACCGTGATCCTGGCCGGGCCAGTGTGGGGCCGGTTCGCCGCGAAGCTGGTGCCGATCGGCGCCCAGGGCGGCGGCGGGGGCATCGTCGCCGAGGACGGCGGCGACGGCTCCGGCGAGCCGGGCACCGTCAAGACCCGCCGCCCCAGGTTCACCCTCACGCTCGTCACGATCCTCAGCCCCGTGATCCTCATGCTGGTGCGCGCGGGCATCGAGGTCTGGTCGGACCCGTCCGCGTGGTTCTACCCGTTCGTGATGTTCGTCGGCGAGCCGCTGGTGGCGCTGCTCATCGCCGTCCTGCTCGCCATGATCACGTTCGGCACCAGCGTCGGGTTCTCGCCGTCCGCGCTGACCTCGAAGATGACCGACAGCCTCAAGCCCATCGCGAGCGCCACGATGATCGTCGGGGCCGGCGGCGGCTTCAAGGCCGTGCTCGTCGACGGCGGCACCGGCATCGCGATCGGCAAGGCGGCCGTGGCGCTCAGCCTGTCCGTGCTGCTGCTGGGCTGGCTCATCGCGGCGCTGGTGCGCATCGCCACCGGTTCCGCGACGGTCGCCATCGTCACCGCCTCCGGCATCGTCGCGCCGCTCGCGGGCGGCCTGTCCCCGACGCACCTCGCGCTCGTCGTGCTGGCGATCGGGGCGGGCTCGTTGATCCTGTCGCACGTCAACGACGCCGGGTTCTGGCTGGTCAAGGAGTACTTCGGGATGACGGTGGGGCAGACCCTCAAGACGTGGACCGTGATGGAGACCCTCATCGCCGTCCTCGGGCTCGCGTTCACCGGCCTGCTCTGGCTCGTCGTCTAAAGCCTGTCGAACAACCTCGGTGGGGTGTTCGACAGCGTCCTTCTCGGACGTCCCTATGCCGCGGTGACGGTGCGGGTTCCCACGTCATCCCGGCTGGTTTCGTCGTCGCGTGAGCGACGGCCAGCGCCGTCCGGTCGGTGGGCGTTGGTGACCTGGCCTCGTGCTTCGGGGTCCAGGACCTGGGAGTGGTGGTGCTGTTCGCCCCAGGTGGCGAGGTTGACCGCGGCGTTCAGGTCGCGGTCGATCGTGAGCCCGCACGTGTCGCAGACGAAGACACGGTCCGCGAGGGTGAGCGTCGTGGTGACGTCCCCGCAGGTGGAGCAGGTCTTCGACGACGCGAACCACCTGTCCGCGGTCAGGACTTGCCCGCCCCGCCAGGCCATCTTGTAGGTGATCTGGCGGGCGAGCTCACCCCACGCCGCGTCCGAGATCGCGGCGGCGAGTCGGTGGTTGGCGAGCATGCCTGTGATGTTGAGGTCCTCGATGACGAGCCGGTCGTGGGTCTGGACCAGCAGGTTGGAGACCTGGTGCAGGAAGTGGTGGCGTCGGGCACGGACCCGCTCGTGGTGACGTGCCAGGCGCCGTACAGCGGCTCGTCGGTTGACGGATCCCTTGGCCTTACGGGACACGGACTTGCTCAACCGCCGAGTCACGGGTTGCGCCGCCCGCAGGGCCTTGGGCGCTTCCGCGATGCGCAGCGTCGCGGTGCCGTCGGCCAGGGCGGCGACGACGGGTGCGTGCAGGCCACGATCCACACCAGCCCAGCCCGAATGATCGGTGACGTCGCGCACCTGGTGGCGGGCGGCGGGGTGCAGGTCAGTAGCCTCAACGTTCAGCGAGATCCGCCACCGCCCACCGCGGCGCGACACGGTCGCGAACAAGATCCGTGCCCGGCCCGTGGCGAGCATGCGGCGCAGGCGTCGGGTGTCGTCGTGCACCTTGATCGCGCCGATACCGGGCAGCGTCACCGACCGGGGGCCGTTCTCCCCGACGCGGATCGTCGACCGATCGCCGACCTTCGTCCTGGACACCTTGTTCCGCATGCGGAACGAGCCCCGCTCAGGGTTCTTCTTCTTGAACCTCGGGTGCCCCGCGGTGCGCCCCGCACGCTTGCCACGGCGGGAGTCCGTCCACGCCTTCAACGCCTTGCCGAGGTCGACGACAGCCTCCTCGAACACCTGCGCGGACACCTCCGTGCGCCAGGCCAGGCCCGTCACCTCGACCTCGGCGGCGCGCGAACCGTCGACGACGAACCGGCGGCCAGCGTCCTCGGACCTCTTCCACGCGTTGAACGCGTTGATCAGGTCGAACCCCGTCCACGGAACCTTGACCGTGGCCGCGACGTCATCTGGGCCGGTGCTCTTGGACGCGTGGCGGGCGTCCAGGTGCAGGCGCAGGCCCTGGTTGAACGCGAACCGAGCGGCGCCCTCATGCCGGGCCAGCACGCGCGCCTGTTCCACGGTGGGGTCAGCCACAAGTTGGAACGTCGTATGCCTCACCACGTCGAGGACGCTACCGGCCGTCACCGACACGACCTCGCAGGTCACGGGCCGCGCGGATGTCTGTGCTGTCGCCGACGATGGTTGCGGGTGTGAACGCCGCAACCGTCGCCGCCCTTACCCGTCCGACCTGACCGACACGGCCTGGACCCGGATCGCCGCGCTCGTCATCCCGATCCACACCCGGGGTGGGCGACCGTGCTGCGAGCACCGGTGGCGCGAGTACGTCGACGCGCTCCTGTTCGTCGTGGCCACGGGCATCCCGTGGCGTTCGCTCCCGCACGACTTCACCGTGTCCTGGTCCGCAGCGCACAAGCACTTCACCCGGTGGACCAAGAAGCGGCTCTGGGAGCAGGTACTCGCCGTCCTGCGCACCGAGGACCGCACCTCCTCGGTCAAGAGCACACCCGTGCCCGGTGAGCGCGGCTTCGACGGCGCGAAGAAGGTCGACGGCATCAAGCGGCACATCCTCGTCGACACCGCGGGGCGCCTCCTGGCCGTCCACGCGACCGCCGCGAACGTTCAGGACCGGGCCGCGTTCGGCGACCTGCTCACCAAGAACCCCTGCACCACAGTGACGCACGTGTGGGCCGACAAGGGCTACACCGGCCAAGCGCCGGCCGACGCCGCAGCCAAGGCAGGGATCGAGCTGGAGATCGTCTCCGGACCCAAACCTGTCAGCGGTTTCGTCGTCCAACCACGCAGGTGGGTCGTCGAACGCACCAACGGCTGGATCAACCGACACCGCAGACTCGTCCGACAGTACGAGGCCACCCTCACCGCCCACGAGGCGTTCGTGACCCTCTCACAGATCAGGCCACTCCTACGACGCCTCGACCGACACGGGTAGTTGCTCGACAGGCTTTAGACGCCGGGCAGGGCAGCGGGCAGGCACCGGGCAGGCACCGGGCGCAGGCGCTACGGTTCGCGCGCGGCCACAGGGTTTCGTACGTTCAGGGCGTGAGCCAGCCCCGCACCGGCACGACCCCCGACGACCGGCCCGCCGCCGGGCGGGTCTGGCGGCCGGACGTGCTGCCGGGGTTCGAGCAGCGCACGCTCGAGCTGGAGCCCGACTTCGAGGGCGAGTGCGTCGCGACGCTCGTGCGCCGGGCGCCGACCGCCCTGGCCGACGCCGCCGTGCCGGACGCGGGCGTCGACGTGCTGTACGTGCACGGGTGGAACGACTACTACTTCCAGCCGCACCTCGCCGCGTTCTGGGAGGCGCGGGGCGCCCGCTTCTACGCCCTCGACCTGCGCAAGTACGGCCGCAGCCTGCGCTCCTGGCAGACGCCGGGCTTCATCACCCGGCTGCGGACGTACGACGAGGAGATCGAGGCGGCGCTCGCCGTCGTCGGCCACGGCCCGGACCGTGCCCCGGAGCAGGAGCACGGCCCGCACGCGGGGGAGCGGCGCCGGCTGGTGCTGATGGGCCACTCGACGGGGGGCCTGGTGCTGAGCCTGTGGCTCGCGCACCACCCGGGCCGGGCGGAGGCGCTCGTGCTCAACAGCCCGTGGCTCGAGTTCCAGACGCGGCACCTCGGGCGCCGCATGCTCGAGCCCGGGGTGCGGGTGCAGGCCGCGCTCGCGCCGCTGAGCCACATGATCAACCTCGACCAGGGGTTCTACGCCCGCTCGATCTCCACGCGGTTCGACGGCGAGTGGGACTACGAGCCCGAGTGGCGCTCGGACACCGGCTGGCGCCCGACGCCCGCGTGGCTGTCCGCCGTCTTCCGCGGGCACGACCGGGTGGCGCGCGGCCTCGGGCTGGAGGTGCCCGTGCTGGTGCTGCTGTCCGCGCGGTCGACGCCGCCGGTGCGGTGGAGCGAGGACATGATGCGCACCGACACGGTGCTCGACGTCGTGGGCGTGGCGCGGCGCGCGGCCGACCTGGGCAGCCGCGTGACGATCGTGCGCCTGGAGGGCGCCCTGCACGACGTGACCCTGTCGGCCGCGCCCGTGCGCGACGCCGTCTGGGCGGAGACCTCGCGGTGGCTGCGCGCCTACCTGCCGACGGGCCGGGACGCGGAGCCGGCGCAGCAGCCGTGGTGGCGTCGCCTGTTCGGCCGGCGAGGCCCGGCGGCCCCCACCAGGGCCCTCACAGCGGCCGCACCATCTCGATCTCCTCGCCCGCCGTCAGGATGAACCGCTCGCCCGACGGCGTGTACCCGATCTTGCGGTAGGCGGCCTGTGCGCGCGGGTTGTCGACGTGGACGCACAGCCGCGCGACCTCGACGCCCCGGCTCCGGGCCCACTCCTCGGCGGCGGCGAACAGCCGCCGCAGGAGGCCGGCGCCCCGGTGCTCGGGGCGCACGAACACGCCGACGAGGTGGGCCTGCCGACGCCGCACCGGGCCACCGAGCACGTCGGTCTGGCCCGGCTCCTCCACCAGCGCGGTGACGGTGCCCACCCAGCGGCCCGCGGCGACGGCGGCGAACCCGGCCACCGCGTCGCCCGTGGCGTTGCCCTGCGCCCGGTCCTGCCAGAAGCCGTCCGGCCGCGCCGCCGCGGTCTCGTACGTCTCGAGGAACGCCACCGGGGCCATCGGGTCCTGCAGCGCCGCGAGGCGGAGCTCCTTCACCGCGCGCCACTCCTCGGCCCGCACCCGGCGGACCGTCACCGTCCCGGTCGTCGTCGTCATCCCCGGATGGTCCCACCCGGGCGCGGTGTCGCGCCGTCGAATATCGGCGCCCGGTCGCACGCGGGCCGGCACACGGTCACACGCGGGCCTCGAGGCGTGCCCGCACGTGCGCGACCACGCCGTCCGCGGCGGCCTCGACCTCCGCGAGGGTTGTCTCGAAGCCGTCCTGGTCGCCGTACCACGGGTCGTCGACGTCGAGCAGGTGCTCGTCGACGTCGCGCTCGACGACGGGCGCCGCCGGGTCGAACGACCGGTACATCCGGATCTCGGCGGTCGCGCCCGGCCGGCCGCCGTCGCCCGCGCCGGTCACGAGGCGCCGCAGCCGGCGCGCGTGCTGGGCGGTCATGGGCAGGACGAGGTCGTGGTCGGCGAGGTCCTCGGGGGTGACCTGGCGGGCCCGGTGCCCCTCGCCGGTCGGGTACCCGTGCGCCGCGAGCACGCGCCGCGCCCGGGGGTCCACGGGGTTGCCGTGCTCCTCGTCGCTCACCCCCGTGGAGTCGACCACGACCCGGTCACCGAGGCCGGCGGCCTCCAGCCGGTCGCGCAGCACCACCTCCGCCATGGGGGAGCGGCAGATGTTGCCGGTGCAGACGGTCATCACGCGGTACGGCTCAGCAGTCACCGGCCCATTCTCACCCGGGCACCACCGCGGGCGCCGACGTTCGACAGGCCCGGCGCGCGTCGTCGTGCCTACCGTGGGTCATGGTGCGGTGGTCGGCGGACGGGTTGGTCGCGGTGACGGGCGCGAGCGGACGGCTCGGGTCCCGGCTCGCGTTCCGGCTCGCCGCGGAGGGGGCGCGGCAACGGCTGGTCGTGCGCGACCCGGCCCAGGCACCACGCCTCGCTGACGGCCGCCGGCTGCCCGAGTGCGAGATCGCCGTCGCCGACGGCTACCGCGACACCGACGCCATGCGGGCCGCGTTCGCGGGCGTGCGGACGGTGTTCCTGGTGAGCGCGCGGGAGTCCGCCGACCGCGTCGCGCAGCACACCGCCACCGTCGACGCGGCGGTCGCCGCGGGCGTGCAGCGGCTGGTGTACACGTCGTTCGCGGGGGCGGCGCCCGACGCCACGTTCACGTTCGCGCGCGACCACTGGCGCACGGAGCAGCACCTCGACGACGTGGCGGAGCGCACGGGCCTGCGCGTCACGGTGCTGCGCGACAACCTCTACCACCACGCGCTGACGGGGTTCGTCGGCGAGGACGACGTGATCCGCGGCCCGGCGGGCGACGGGCGCGTGGCGTCCGTGTCGCACGACGACGTGGCCGACGTCGCGACCGCGGTCATCCTCGACGAGAAACCGGCGCGCCACGACGGCGCGACCTACGAGGTCACCGGGCCGCGAGCGCTCACGCTGGCCGAGGTCGCGGAGACGTTCGCCGAGGCCACCGGCCGGGCGATCAGCTACCACGCGGAGACCGAGGAGGAGGCGTACGCCTCCCGTTCCGGGTACGGGGCGGAGCCGTTCGAGGTCGCCGGCTGGGTGTCGTCGTACACGGCCATCGCGGCGGGCGAGCTCGCGCACGTGTCCGACGACGTCGGCCGGCTGGTCGGCCGCCCGGCGCGCTCGCTCGCGCAGTGGCTGGACGACTACCCCGCGGAGTGGGCGCACCTGCGGCGCTGAGCCACGGGCGAGCACCCGCGCTGAGCCGTGGGCGAACACCCCGGGAAAACCCCTTGGCACCTCCTGCGGGCGGGCGTAGCGTCGTCGGCACATGAGAAGGGAGGTGATCCGACGCAGTGAAGACTCTTCGGACCCATGAGGTGGTCGCGCGCTAGTCGCGTGCGCCCTTGAGCGTTTCGCGCTGCCGGACCCGACGGCCTACGTCTGCTGACCAGCCGTCGAGCCCGGTCGGCGCGCGGGACGGGTAGCGAGTTCCTCGCGACCACCGGAGCCCGCGGGTGCCGTGCCCTCGTCCAGCACGGCAGGAGGTTCGACCTCCAGCCCGCGGGCTTCCTGCTGCCCGCTGCCCGTCAGGCCCGTCCGAGCGGGCGGCCGGCGGCGTCGAACGCCCGCAGCTGCTCCACCATCCACGGGCTGAAGCCCCACGGCGCGGCGGCCGCGGCGGCGGTCACGTCGTCGGGCCGTGCCCACGCCAGCTCGACGACCTCGTCGGGGTTCGGCTCGACGTCGCCCCCCGCCCTCGCGACGTACACGGGGCAGATCTCGTGCTCGACGACGCCCGAGGCGTCGACGGCGCGGTAGCGGAAGTCGGGCAGCACGAGCTCGACGTCCACCACCCGCAGCCCCAGCTCGTGGCGGGCGTGCCGGTGCAGCGCCTCCTCGGCGGTCTCCTGCCACCGCACGTGCCCGCAGAACGAGTTCGTCCACACCCCCGGCCAGGTGCGCTTGGACAGGGCGCGCCGCGTCATGAGCAGGCGGCCGGCGTCGTCCAGCACGTAGCAGGAGAACGCCAGGTGCAGCGGCGTCTCCTCCGTGTGCACGGTCGAGCGCGGCCACGTGCCGAGCCGCCGCCCGTCGTGGTCGACGAGGACGACGTGGTCACCGTGGTCGCCGTCGCCCGGGTTCTCGAGGTCTGCCATGGCCCCACCATCCCACCGGTCGACGCCGGCCACGCCCTGCTCCGTCCGGCTAGCGTGCGCAGCGCGGCTCGGGCCGGCCCTCCCGCGCCGCCTGCACCTGCTCGGCACCGAGCGCCTCGGCGTACAGGTCGAGCTGAGCGAGCCCGACCGGCCCGCGCAGCCGCGTGCGCGGCAGCGGAGCGGTGCTGTCGACCGAGCCCGCCTCCTCGCCGTCCACGAAGAGCCGGACCGTGCTGCCGTCGCTCACCATCGCGACGTCGACCCACGCGTCCTGCGGGACGTCGGCGGCCACGGTCGCGCTCTCGCCCGCCGTCGTGACGACGAGCCCCGTCGCGCCCAGGCTCAGGCTCGTCGTCCCGGCGAGGTCCTCCCAGACCACGGGCGACCCGGTCAGGCGCACCCGCGCGGTGAGGCTCCACGGCCCGGGCACGTCGGGGGCCCCGAACCAGTAGCCGTCCGCGTCGACCTCCTTGGTCCAGCCCTCCCCGGGCACCTCGACCGTCCGCGTCTCGACGAAGAGCGGGGTCATGCCGCTCAGGCCGCAGACGTCGCGCAGGCCCCGGCGGCTGGTGGGGGTGTGCGCGTCGTAGGTGCCCGGCGGGAACTGCGGGTCCATGACGTACTGGTGGATAGGGCGCCCGTGCCGGGTGGGCTCGGGCAGGCGCACGCCCACGTACCCGGGCGCCGCGCCCACCGCGTCGAGGCGCGCGCCGAAGCTCGCGAACTCGTCGGCGGTGCGCGGCGTCGTGTGCCACTGCCGGTCGGCGACGACGGCGCGCGGCCGCAGGGAGAGGCTCTCGAGCCACTGCCCCTGCGCCCAGCCGAGGTCGTCGCCCCACACGTGCATGCCCCACCCGAGGACCGTCGGGTCGGTGGGCGCGGCCCACGACCGCGCGATCGCCTCCTCGTCGGGCCGGGTGTCGCGGGCCGGGACGAGGTAGAACGGGTCACCGCTGGCGACGATCTTGTCGTACGGCGCCATGTGGGGCGCCGTGCCGTCGCCGGTCCAGTCCATGATGACGACGTCGCGGTCGAGCGGGACCTGCACGGTGTCGGACTCGGAACCGTCGTAGATGATCGACCGGCGGCCGGCCTGCGTCACCTGCTCGTTCAGGGTGTTGAGGAAGTCGATGGCCACGTCGCCCACCGTCGAATACCGCGGCGACTCCTCGACGAAGGCCTGCAGCGCCGGGCAGTCGGCGAGGTCCGGCGGGATCTCGTCGCCCCCGAGGTGGACCCACGGCGCGGAGAACCACGGCAGGAACTCGTCGAGCATCTCCTGGGAGACGCGCAGCGCCCGCTGGTTCATGACGTTGAAGGTGAAGTCGTCCGTGAGGTGGGAGTACGAGTACCCCGTGCACGAGTTCTGCGGCGTCGCACCGGTGTCCCGCTCGCCGAACCCGGGCTCCGCGTCGCGAGGACCGTCGGCCATCCCCACGTGGAAGTAGGCCGACTTGGGCGACACGTGGGCCGGGAACTCGAAGCCCGGCACCAGCTGGACGCCGTGGCGCTGCGCGAGGCGGTCGAGCCTGCGGATCGTGGCCCGGTCGTAGCTGTAGCCCGGCTCGGCGAGCCCCGGGTACCGCGGGCTGTCGAGCCGGAACCCCTCGGCGTCGTCCAGGTGCAGGACGAGGAAGTTCTGCTTCAGGTACCCCATCTGCCGGATGACGTCGGCGATCTCGCGCGGCTCCCAGTACTCGCGCGACACGTCGACGGTGTTCATCCGGATCTCGGTGTCCGGGCCGTCCACGAGGGTCCCGGTGGGCAGCGTCCGGCCGTCCGCGCTCGCGCGCAGGAGCTGGATCAGCGTGCGGGTGCCGTAGTAGACACCGGTCGCGGTCGGCGCCGTCAGGCGGACCTGGCGGCCGATCTCCAGCCGGTAGCTCTCGTCCGCGCCCGGCTGCTCGCCCGATTCCGTGCCCGGTCCGGTGCCCGGCCCGCGGTCCAGCGCGACGACGACGTCGGCGCCGCGCGTCCCCCCGAGGCTCACGGGGGCGCGGACGCCGGTGGCGTCCGCGAGGTCGCGCGCCGCGGCCCGGGCCACGTCGTGCAGGGTCCCCGGCCCCGCAGGTGCGCCCGCGCCCGGCGCCGGGCCGGCCGACCGCTCCCGCGCGGTCGCCCGGTCCACGGCCAGGCGGACCGTCCCGCCGAGCCGGAGCTCCCCGTCGTCACCGGACCACGACCGCGGCTTGGGGATCACCGCGGACCGCGGGTCGGCGGCGGCCGAGCCGCCGGTCGCGTGGGGCCGGTCCGGCGGCTCGGCGCGCACCGGCGCGGGGGCTCCGACGACCGGCAGGGCCAGCGCCAGGGCGACGAGGACGGCGAACACGGGACGTAGCGCGCGGGGGCGCGGCCTGCTGGTCATCAGAGCTCCATCGGTCTCGACCTGCGACGTCGAACGGGATCACCCTCACACCATCGCGACGGGTGCGCCACAATGGACACGGTGCACGCACCATATTCATTCGGTCGGATGGCGGGAGTGGCATGACGGAGGCGCTGTACTCCCAGGTGCACGAGGCGTTGCGGGCGCGGATCACCGGCGGTGAGCTGGGGGTCGGCGACCGGCTGCCCTCGCAGGCGGAGCTCATCGAGGAGTTCTCCGTCAGCGCCATCACCATCAAGCGGGCGCTGGACATGCTGCGCGACGAGGGCTTCGTGTCTCGCCGCCCGCGCATCGGCACGGTCGTCATCTCGACGACGCCCGGCCAGGACGCACCGGCGCACGACGCCCCGGGCACGCGGCTCCCGCTGATCGGGTACATCGTGCCCGGTTTCGACGACGCGTTCGGGTCGCACCTGCTCGGCGGGCTGCTGCAGGCGTCGGCACACCGTGCGCACGTGGTCGTCGCGACGTCCCTCGGCGACCCGGAGCTGGAGGAGCGGCTCATCACCGAGCAGCTCGCGCGGGGCATCGACGGGCTCGTGCTGCTGCCGTCGTCCTCCCGGTACATCCCCCCGACGGTGGCGTCGCTGGTGGGGCGCCGGTTCCCCATCGTCATCGTCGACCGCACGCTGACCGGCACCCCGGTCAGCACCGTCACCTCGGACAACGTCACGGGCGGGCGGCTCGCGGCCGAGTACCTCTTCGACCTCGGGCACACGCGGATCGCGCTCGTGCAGTCCCCGAGCACGGTCTCCACGATCGACGAGCGGCGGCGCGGCGTCGTCGCCGCGCACGCCGCGCACGAGGTGCGGCTCAAGGAGGCGCAGGTCTACTCGGACGTGCGGTCCGTGGTGCCGGGCTCGCGGACGCCGCCCGAGGAGGACGTCGCCCGCCTGGTCGAGTTCTTCGAGGAGCACCCGGACCTGACCGGCTGCGTCGTCACCGAGTACCACTCCGCCCGCCTCGTGCTGCAGGCCGCGCGCCGGCTGGGTCGGGCCGTGCCGGACGACCTGTCGATCGTCTGCTTCGACGCTCCCCCCGAGTTCGTGGACGCGGAGGTCCCGTTCACGCACGTGGAGCAGGACCAGCACGCGCTGGGCACGCGCGCCTTCGAGCTCGTCGAGCGTCAGCTGGGGGAGCAGGGCGACGTGGCCCAGGAGACCGTGCCGGTGCGGATCGTGGAGGGCGGGTCGACGGGGCCGGCGCGGTAGCCCGGCCCCGCCGTCCCCTCAGTCCAGCAGCGCGCGCACCTCGAGCGCCATGATCGCGCTCAGCACGGTGGAGTAGCCCACCTGCGTGGGCGCCGGTCGTGCCCAGTCGTCGCCCGGCCGGAGCACGACGCCCGCCCCGCGCAGCACGTCGGCCGCGGTGCGCGTCGCCCCGTCCGGGCGGGCGACGTCGTCGAACGGCACGAGCCCGTGCGCCCACAGCGCGTCGGTGCTGGACCGCACCAGGTCGGCGACCTCCGGCACCGGCCGCTCGTCGAGCAGCTGCGCGGCGTACCGGTACCAGACGCCCTTGAACAGACCGACGTCGCCGCCGGCCGTGTCGGGGACGTCGTCGTCGACAAGCTCGCCCTCACGGCGGAACACCCCGCCGGTCGCGAGCTCGCGGACGGACGTCACGGCGGTGCGCTCCGCGCGGTCCAGCCAGTCCCGCTCGCCCGTCGACCTGTACATCTCGACGCACGCCCCGATGTACAAGCCCTGGTTGTAGGTGAACCGCCAGTGCGTGTCGACGGCGTCCCCGCCCTCGCGGCCGAGCCCGTCCTCGACGAACCCGTCGGGACCGACCAGGTGCGCCTCGAGCCAGGCGAGCGCCTCCGCCGCGCGCTCGAGGTAGCGCGGCTCGCCCGTGCGGCGGCCGAGCCGCGCTCCGAGGATCACGAGCGGACCGTTGGCCGGCGTGTTCTTGTACGACGGCTGCTGCTTGCGCCACGACAGCGACGCCCCGTGGTGGTCGTTCCACCCGTGGTCGACGACGTGCTCCCACAGCGCCAGCACGTCCCCCTCGACGGCCGCGCGCTCGACGTCGTCCGGCGTCGCGTCGGCGAGCCGCAGCAGCGCCAGGGCGTACCAGAGCATGTCGTCGAAGTAGTCGTTGAACAGGCTGCCGTCGTTGCGGCCGCGCACGTTCGCTGCCGTCGTACGGGCGGCGTCGAGCCACGCCGGGTCTCCGGTGCGCCCGTAGGCGTCGAGGCGGCAGTCGACCACGTGCGCGAGCCACCAGTAGTTGAACGTGGTGTCGTCGGTGCCGGGGTGCGCGTTGTGGAGCAGCTGCGGCTCGGGGGCCCCGTAGAGCAGGTCCAGGCTGTGCTGGGCCACGTCGGCGCGGTCCGCCCAGGTGAGGACGCCGCGGGCGCCGGGCAGGGTGGTCGTCATCGGTTGGCCTCCAGGATGCGGTCGCCCTGGGCGCTGGCGGTGGCGAGGGCGGACGGGCCGGTCAGGGCCCCCGACATCACCTGCTGCAGGGCGGGGATGAGTGCCAGGCCCTCGACGTCCGAGTAGCCGGGCACGGGCGGGCGGATCGTGGCGACCTCGATCGTCTCGACCATGGGGGCGAACCGCTCGTCGACGCTGCTCACGGCACGACGCGACGCCTCGATGTTCGCCGGGATGTTCTTGCTGATCTCGGCGAACGCGAGGCTGTTCTCCTGGTCCACGGCCCACCACTTCATGAGCTCCCAGGCCCCCTCGGGGCACGGGGCGTCGGTGGGGATGACGAGGCCGAAGCCGCCCATGGAGGCGCCGTCGTCCCCCTGCGGGCCGGTGACTGCGGGCACGACGCCGTACTCGAGCCCGTCGACCGCGTCCCAGACCGGGAAGTTCCACGGGCCGTCGTACTTGATGGACACCGCGCCCTGCGCGAAGGCGTCGATGCCGTCGGAGAACCCGAGCTCGTACACCTTGCGCTCGTGCAGCAGCTCGTCCCAGAACTCGAGGACCTCCAGGCCCTGCGGCGAGTCGAACGCCGTGTAGCGCTCGGTGTCGTCGAGGAGCCGGCCGCCGGCCTGACCCAGGTACATGCTGAACAGCCCGACGTCCTGGATCTCGAAGCCCGCGCGCTTGAGCCGGCCGCCCTCGCGGACCGTCAGCGCCTCGGCGGCGTCGGCGAGCTCCGCCCACGTGGTCGGCGGCTGCACCCCCGCCTCCTCGAGGTGCTGCTTGTTGTAGAAGATCGCGCGGGTGTCCACGATCAGCGGCAGGCCGAACGCCTGGTCGCCCACGCTCATCTCCCGCACGGACTCGTCGTAGAACGCGCCGAGGTCGACGCCGTCGCGCGCGGCCCACGAGTCGATCTGCTGGAGCGCGCCGCGGCGGCCGTACTTGGCCGTCTGCCAGCGGTCCCACAGCACCAGGTCGGGCACGTTGCCCGACGCGATGCCGGTGAGCATCTTCTCCTCGAGCGCGCCCTGCGGCACGTAGCGGAACTCGAAGTCGGGCTGGGCGGCGTTGAACGCCTCGAGCTGGGTCTGGATCTGCGCGGCCTGGTCGCCCGACCAGCTGCCCCACATGGTGAGGCGCCGCGCCCCGGTGTCGGTGTAGCTGGGCTGGTTCGGCGCCGCGCACGACGCCAGGGCGCCGGCACCGGCGCCCACCGCGAGCGCCCGCAGGACCGCGCGACGACTAACGCGAGTTGACATGGGAGACCCCCTCGATGATGTAGCGCTGGGCGAAGACGAACAGCAGCAGCACGGGCAGGCTGGTGATCACGGTGCCCGCCATGAGCGGGCCGTAGTCGGTCGCGTAGTCAGTGACGAACGACGCGAGGCCCACCTGCACGGTCCACATCTCCTGGACGTTGAGCACGATCAGCGGCCACATGAAGCTGTTCCACCCCGCCTGGAAGGTGAGGATCGCGAGCACCGCGGCCCCTGCCTTGGCGAGCGGCAGGTAGACCTGCGCGAAGATCCGGAACTCCGAGGCGCCGTCGATGCGGGCGGCCTCGCCCAGCTCGTCCGGGATGGAGGAGAAGAACTGCCGCATGAAGAACACGGCGAACGCGCCGGCGGCCCCGGGCAGGATGATCGCCCACCAGGTGTTGAGCAGGCCGACGCCGCCCTGGCCGACGAGGTTGTTCCCGCCCGCGAAGGGGATGGCGCGCAGCACGAGGAACGACGGCACCATCGTCACGATGCCGGGCACCATGAGCGACCCCAGCAGGGTGACGAAGAGCGCGCGCTTGCCGCGGAACTTCAGCTTCGCGAACGCGTACCCGGCGAGGGAGCCGAAGAACAGGTTCAGCACGACGCCGGCGACGGCGAGCAGCATGGAGTTGAGGAAGTACCGCCCGAACGGCACCTCGGTGAGCACGCGCTCGTAGTTCTCGAGGGTGACGGTGCGCGGGACGAGTTCCAGCGCACCGGACAGGATGTCGCCGGCCGGCTTGAGCGACGTGACCAGCGTCCAGAACAGCGGGAAGACGGTGAGGATCGCGACGATCACGACGGCGACCCACCAGGCGGCGGCGCCCACGCGCTGGGCGGGCGTCTTGTGCGTGGTGTGCAGCGTGCGGGTGCGGACAGCGGTGCCGGCCGGGGCGGCGAGGTGCAGGCCGGGGGCGGTCTGGGCGCTCATGTGTTGTCCTTCCCCGTGATGCGGGCGTTGATGACCGCGAAGACCGCGATGATCGCGAACAGCACGAACGAGATGGCGGACGCGTAGCCCATCTCGAGGTTCCCGAAGCCCTGCGTGTAGATGTAGTAGACGAGGGTGATCGTGGAGTTGCCGGGACCGCCCTTGGTGAGCACGTAGGCCTGGTCGAACACCTGGAAGGCGCCGATCACCAGCAGGGTCGAGACGAGGAAGGTCGTGCGCGACAGGCTCGGCAGCACGACGTACCGCAGCTGGTTCCACCAGCCCGCGCCGTCGATGCGGGCCGCCTCGTAGAGCTGCGGCGGGATCCCCTGCAGGCCGCCGAGGTAGATCATCATGTTGGTGCCGAAGCCGGCCCAGACGCTCATGATGACGATCGCCGGCATGGCCCAGCTCGAGTCGTACAGCCAGGCGGGGCCGTCGATCCCGAACCAGCCGAGAGCGACGTTGAACATCCCGAACTGGGGGTTGAGCAGCCAGTACCAGATCGTCGCGGTCGCGACCGTCGACGAGACCACCGGGACGTAGAAGAACGTGCGGAAGAGGGTCGACACCCGCACGTTGCGGTGCAGCAGCAGCGCCGTCGCGAGCGCGACGACGATCCCCAGCGGGACGAACAGCAGCGTGTAGTACGCGGTGTTCCGCAGCGCGATGAAGAAGTAGGGGTCGAGGAACAGCCGCCGGTAGTTGTCGAGCCCGACCCACTGCGAGTCGCCGATGACCGAGTAGCTGGTGAGGCTCATGACGAGCGCCATGCCCGCCGGGATCACGACGAAGACGGCGAACAGGGCGATGGGGAGGGCCACGAACAGCCAGCCCCATCGCTCCTGGATCCGCCACTGCCGTGAGGGTCCGCGTGATTCGTGGGGCGGGGGCGCGCTCGCCGCGTCCCTGCCCGGCGGCGCCGTTGCCGCCGTCGTCACCGTCATGGTTCAGATCGCCTCCTTTGCCGATCCGCACGTCCGCCTATGCGGCGTGCCCGGACACTTCAGCCCCGGGTGCCCCGGGGACGTGGTACCCGACGAGGTCGAGCACGAGCTCGCAGAACATCGAGTCCGCCCAGCTGAACCACTCCCGGGTGAACCGGTCGGGGTGGTCCACGTGGTACGCCTCGCACATCCGCCCCCGGGTGGCGTTCACGGAGCACAGCGCGGCGACGATGTCGCGCTTCTCCTCGGCGTCGGTCGAGGTCAGGCCGCGGACGGCGGCCGCGATCGGCCAGACGTACCGCGGGGGCGTGTGCGGGCTGCCGAGGCCGTCGCCGGTCGCGCCCCGCACATACATCGGGTTGTCGTCGGAGAGGACGAAGGCGCGGGTCGCGGCGTACAGCGGGTCGTCGAGCGCGGTGCCGCCCGTCAGCGGCAGCGACAGCAGGCTCGGCATGTTGGAGTCGTCCATGAGCAGGTGCCGGCCGAGGCCGTCGACCTCGTAGGCGTAGATCCGGCCGTGCGTCGGGTGCTCGACGACGCCGTGCCGTCGCGTCGCGGCGTCGAGCTCGTCCGCGAGCTCCGCGGCCCGGGCGGCGAGGGCCTCGTCACCCAGCGGTCCGCGGGCCAGGTCGGCGAGGTCGCGCAGGGCCGCCGCCGCGAACAGGTTGCCGGGCACGTTGTAGTGGTAGGCGCACGCGTCGTCGCTGGGGCGGAAGGCGCTCCACGTCATCCCGGTGACGGCGACGGGCGTCCCGTGGCCGTCGTTCTCGAGGGTGTCGCTGGGCGGGCAGTCGCTCCGCCGGAAGCGGTACGTCGAGCGGGCGTCGTGGTCCTGCTCGGTCCGCAGCGTCGTGATGACGAGGTCCGCGGCGGCGCGGAAGGCGTCGTCGAGGTGGTCGGTGCGTGCGGTGGCCCGCCAGAGCTGGTGGGCGAGCTGCAGCGGGAACGCGAGGGAGTCGACCTCGTACTTGCGCTCCCAGACCCCGGGGGTCATGGCGGTCTCGTCGCCCTGGTGCCCCGCGCCGTCCGGCCCGCGGTTGAAGGCATTCGCGTACGGGTCGTCGAGGATCTGCCGGCTCTGGCGCCGCACGAGGGCGGCCACCGTGTCGCCCAGGCCGGGGTCGCGGCCCAGCAGCGCGAGGTACGGGCGCAGCTGCGCGGCGGAGTCCCGCAGCCACATCGCCGGGATGTCGCCGGTCAGGACGAACACCGTCCCGTCGTCGTCCGGCACCACGGCGTCGCGCAGGGTGCGGCGCATCGCCTCGGCGAAGATCTCCGCGGCCTGCTCGCCGAGGGCGTCCGCCACCTCGACGGTCACGTCGGCGAGGACGCGGTCGTCCACGGTCACAGGGGCACTCGACAACATCCAGCCACTCTCCATCGTTTGTATATATCGAATGGCGGGAACTTAGCATGCGTGCCGGCTCCTGGGGAGCCCGGGCAGGCGAACGGCCCGGGCGTCGGACGACGACCCGGGCGGCGGGCCCGATGGGCGGTGGGGACGAAGAGCGGTGGTGCCGACGAACGTGCGTCGGCGCGACGAACGGGCGGTCAGGAGGCGGCGGCGAGCGGCGCGCCCGCGCGGCGCAGCCGCCGCTCGGCGCCGGAGACCAGCTCGTCGGCGTCGGCGGCGCCCGCCACCGACCACACGACGGCGGAGTGCAGCGCCGGCCACACGGCCGGCGCGACCTGCCCGGACGGCTCCGCGAGGTGCGACACGACGTGCTGGCGGAGCGCGTCCGCGGAGGCCGCGGCGTCGACGTCGTCGAGCGCGGGGAGCGTGGCGAGGACGGCGAACCGGTCGCCGTCGACCCGGCCCGCCTCGCAGCCGCGGGGCAGCGCCGCGGTGAGCCGTCCGGCGAGCTCCGCCAGGACCACGTCCCCGGCGTCGTGACCGTGCGCGGAGTTCAGCGCGGTCATGCCGCGCACGTCGAGCAGCACGAGCACGACGCGCGTGCGGCCACCGCGCACCAGGTCGCACCGGTGCGCCAGCGACTGCCAGGTCGCGGCCCGCGTCGGCAGCCGGGTGTGCGGGTCGTGGGTCGAGCGGTCCGCGAGGGCGCTGACCAGCGAGCGCATGACGTCCGCGGTGGTGGCGCTGCCCCAGAACGGGCCGCGGACGAGGACGTCGTCGTAGCGCCGCGCGCCCGCGCGGGCCATGGCCTGCGTCGCGACCTGCGACACCGGCGTCCCCGGGTCGACGACGAGCGGCGACCAGTCGGTGACGGACGCGGCGGGACGCCGTTCCAGGACCGCGCGCCCGTAGCCGAGGCGCCCGGTCAGGGCGGCGGCGAGGCCCGCCCGCGTCACGAGGCCGACGGCGTCGGAGCCCGCGTCGTCCTGCACGGCCACGCAGGCGACGTCCGGCCGCCGGAACATCACCTCGAGCTGTCCCACGGGCACCGCCGAGCCGACCACCATCACCGGCTGCGCCAGGTCGCCGACGACGCCCGCGAGCCCGGTGCCGCCGCGGGGTGCGATGTGCCTGGCCATGGAGGCGATCTCGTCGTACACAGCGGCAGTATGGCCACCCGTGCACCCCTGGTCGGGCGGGGTCGGACGATGTTCGCCCAGCGTTCGCCCGTCGTTCGCCCGCCGGTCAGCCCCGCACCGTCTCCAGGAGTGCGGCGGCGACGAGCTCCGGCGCGGTGAACGCCGCGAAGTGCGACTGCCCGGGCCACCGGACGCGCCGCACCCGCGCCAGCACCATCGCGAGGGCGTCCATCGTCTCCGGCATCGGGGACCACGTCTCGGCGCCCTCCAGGAGCGTCACCGGGACGTCGATGCCGGCCCATCGCCCCAGGTCGCCGTCGTCGGCCGCCATCGCCTCCAGGTCGTGCAGGTTGCCGACCATCTCGGCGCGCGCCTCGTCGCTCGGCGGCCCGTCGGCGGCGGGGGGCGCCGCGGCGACGAGGTCCTCGGGCAGACGTGCCACGTCGCGGGCGAACAGCAGCGCGGCCTGCGACGGCCGGTCGGCGTCGGCCAGCGCCCGGTACTCGCCGAGCACGGGGACGAGCCGCGGGCCGGCGGCGAAGAGCGGCGGCTCGAACACCGACAACGTCGCGACGCCGCCGGGGTGCGCGAGCGCGTGGTGCAGGGCGACGGTCGCGCCGTACGAGCCGCCGAGCACGTGCGCGTGCCCGCCGGCGGCCGCCACGACGGCCGCGAGGTCGTCGGCGTCGTCGTCGAAGGTCTTCGGCGACGTGCACGGCCCGCTCGGCGCGAACCCGCGGCGCGCGTACGTCCACGTCTCGACGTCGTCGGGCAGGTGCGCGACCACCGGGTCCCAGCTGTGGAGCCCGCCGCCGGACCCGTGGACGAGGACGACGGGCACGCCGGTCCCGGGCGACCGGCGCGCGACGAGCGGCGTGCCGTCACCCGAGGTGAGGTGGAGGTCCATGGCACCCATGCTGGGGCGCGACCGAGGGCGGCGCGAGAGGGTGGCGCTCGCTCCTCCCCCCGCGCGCGCTCACCGGGCGCCGGGGGCGGCACCCCCGGCAGGCGTCAGACGACGCCCACCGCGACGGCCAGGTCCTGCCAGGACATGCCGGAGCCCTTGAAGACGTTCGGCCTGTCGGTGACGCGGGCCCGCCCGTTGACGACGTCGGCCAACGGCACCAGGTCGTCGGTGGTGAGCACGCCCGCGTCGACGGCGAGCACGACGTCGCCGCACTCGCGCATCGCGGTCGCCCGGTCCTCCACGACCACCAGGGAGCGGCCCATCAGGCCCTCGTCCAGCTCCCGCCGGTCCGGCTCGTGCGAGCCGATCGCCACGACGCACACGCCGTCGCGCACCAGGGTGCCGTCGAAGACCGGCTCGCCGGCCGACGTCGCGCACACGACGATGTCCGCGCCGGCCACGGCGGCGGCCACCTGCTCGGCGCCGTCGACGGCGCGCGCGTCGATCCCGCGGTCCTGCAGGCCGGCGACGGCGGCCGTCAGCCGGTCGGGGCTCCGGCCGGCGAGCGCCACGTCGTCCAGGTCTCGGACCGCGGACATCGCGACCGCGTGCTCGACCGCCTGCGGTCCGGACCCGAAGACGACCAGGCGGCGCGCGTCGGGTGCGGCGAGGTGGTCGGCGGCGACCGCGGACGTCGCCGGGGTCCGCAGCTCGGTGAGGCTCGACCCGTCGACCAGCAGCCGCGGGGTGAGGGTCTCCGCGTCGAGGAGGAGATAGACCGCCTGGATGCGCGGCAGCCCGCGGGCGGGGTTGCCCGGCGCGACGGAGGCGAGCTTGACGCCCACCCAGTCGCCGATCCCCGACGGCATCAGCAGCAAGTGCCCGGCGCCCGCGTCGACCGGCACCCGTGCCGGGTCGTCCGCGGGGTCGAACCCCGACCGCAGGGCCTGCTCGACCAGCCGCCGGGCACGGTCGGGGGAGATGCGCCGGCGGACCTCGGCGGCGTCGACGAAGGGCAGCCCGCTCACACGACCACCCCCTCGCGCGCCTCGATCTTCGCCCGCTCGGAGCGCACCACCCGGCCCGACAGCGACACGGCGGCGATCGCCACGGCGGCGAGCACCACCAGGTACACGGCGATCGGCCACCAGGCGCCGTCGAACCGTGCCAGCAACCAGGTCGCGAGCAGCGGGGCGGTGCCGCCGGCCAGCGCCGCGCCGATCTGGTAGCCGAGCGTCACGCCGGTGTAGCGGACGCGGGTCGTGAAGGTCTCGGACATGAGGGTGCCGAGCGTCGCGGTGACCGGGGGCCACACCACGCCGAGGCCGATGACGACGGCCGCGTAGACGGCCCAGTCGACCCGCAGGTCGAGCAGGAGGAAGAAGGGGGCGGCGAACAGGGCGATGAGCACGGACCCTGCGAGGAAGACCCGGGGGCGGCCCAGCCGGTCGGAGACCGTGCCCATCCACAGGATCGCCAGCGTGCTGACGAGGGCGCCCGCGCTCACGGCGTTGAGGACGACGGACTGGCGGATGTCGAGCGTCCCGGTCGCGTAGCTGACGACGAACGTGGCGAAGATGTAGAACGGCCCGGTCTCGACGACCTTGGCCCCGACGGCGACGAGCACCGAGCGCCAGTGGTCGCGCAGGGTGTCCTTGATCGGGAGCTTCGCGACGTCGCCGCGGGCCTTCGCCTCCCGGAAGGCCGGCGTCTCGGCCAGGCCCTTGCGGATCCACAGGCCGACGAAGACCAGCACCACCGAGGCGATGAACGGCAGGCGCCAGCCCCAGGACGAGAACGCGTCGGCGGGGAGGGTGCTGACGAGGCCGAACGCGATCGTGGACAGCAGCATGCCGATCGTCACGCCGGTCTGCGGCACGGAGCCGAAGAAGCCCCGGCGGTGCTCCGGCGCGTACTCGTAGGCGAGCAGCAGCGCGCCGCCCCACTCGCCGCCGATCGCGAGCCCCTGGACGACGCGGCACAGGATCAGCAGGACGGGCGCGAGGACGCCGACCTGGGCGTACGTCGGCAGCAGGCCGATCGCGACCGTCGCGCCGCCCATCAGCGAGAGCGTGATGACCAGCGTCTTCTTGCGCCCGATCTTGTCGCCGATGTGCGAGAAGACGATGCCGCCGAACGGGCGGATGAAGAACGTCAGGGAGAGCGACAGGTAGGACAGCATCAGCGAGACGGCCGGGTCGTCGCTCGGGAAGAACTGCTTGTCGAAGATGAGGGCCGCGGCCGTCGCGTACAGGAAGAAGTCGAACCATTCGATCGCGCTGCCGGAGAGGCTGCCGACGAGGACCCGCAGGTTCGTGGCCGGCCTGCCGATCGTGGACTGTTGCGAGGTCACGCGCCTGCTCCCATCCGGCCGGCAGCGTCGCCGGCCTCGGTGTCTGTGCGGTGCAACGTACAATTGCACCAATCGCGGACGCAAGGGCTTCAGGGGACCGATCCCTCAGTTGCCGCCGGCGGTCCTGCCCGACCAGATGCCGCGCACGTGAGCCAGGTGCCGGCGCATCCACGACTCCGCGCCGCCGACGTCCGCGGCGTCGAGCAGGTCGAGCAGGTCGTGGTGGTCGCGGATCGTGGCGACCAGGCGGCCTTCCTCGTGCAGCGTCTGGAGGCCGAGCAGCCGCGACATCCCGCGCAGCCGGCGCACCTCCTCGACCAGCCGCGCGTTGCCGGCTATCGCGAGCACCTCGGTGTGGAAGGCCGTGTCGGCCGCGACGAACTCCTGCAGCTCGCCCGCCGAGGCGGTCTCATCGATCCGGTCCGCGAGCGGGCGCAGCGCCCGTACCTGCTCGGGCGTCGCGAGGGCCGCGACCCGGCCCACCGTCGGCACCTCGATGAGCTCCCGGAGCTGCAGGATCTCGTCCAGCGCGCGGTCGCTCAGCCCGACGACGCGGTAGCCCCGCTGCCGGATCGTCTCGACCAGGCCCTCCTGCGTCAGCTCCATCATCGCCTCGCGCACCGGCGTGGCGGACACGCCGAGCCGCTGGGCCAGCACCGGCGCGGAGTAGACGGCGCCGGGCTCGAGCTCGCCGGCCACCATCGCCTCGCGCAACGTCTCCCGCACCCGGGACCGGATGCTGCCGTGGGCCTCGAGGGTGCCGAGGATCGGTGCCGACCCCCGGCCACGGGTCCCGGTGCTCATCTGTGCTCCTGTGCTCGGTGGTGCCGCCGACGCCAGGATGTCACGTGCGCCGGGAACACAGCGCGACCTGCGCCGTCAGCCTCCCGCCGCGCAGTCGACGGCACCGTCGAGGCCGCGCGGGAGCTCGTGCTTCGCCACGCGCTGGCTGGGCGTCAGCGGCAGGCCGTCGAGCGCACGGACGTACCGCGGCACCTGGAACGGGGCGAGCTGGTCGGCACCCCAGGAGACGACCGACCGGAGGTCGGTGCGGGCACCGTCGCGCAGGACGACCAGCAGCAGCATCTCCTGCTCGCCGACGTCCGCCGCCACGCCGACGACGGCGCACCGGTCGACGTCGGGGTGCCGACCGTAGACGTCCTCGACCTGCCAGGCGGACACGTTCTCGCCCCTGACCCGGACGCTGTCGCTCGCCCGGCCGTGGAAGTGCAGGTTCCCGTCGGCGTCCAGGAGGCCCGTGTCGCCCGTGCGGAACCAGTCGCCGTCGCGCGCCGCCGCCGAGGCCTCCGGGTTGCCCAGGTAGCCGGGGGTGAGCAGCCCGGGGACGGCGGCCCGCACGAGGATCTCCCCGGGACCGCCGGCCCCGTCCCCGGCGCGGACCTCGAACCACGGCAGCGGGCGCCCGACACCCTGGTCCGGGCCGTCCGGGTTGACGGTGACGATGCTGGACGTCTCGGTCATGCCGTAGCACTCGTGCACGGCGAACCCGAACCGGCGGCGGGCCTCCTCCCCGATGGCCGGCGTCGCGCCGGCGCCCCAGGCCACGCGGACGCGGTGCCGGCGCTCCAGCTCCGAGGCGGGGCGCTGGAGCAGGATCTGCAGGATGCCGCCGAGGTAGTGGACGTGCGTCGCGCCCGTCGCCACGACGTCCGCCCAGAACCCGGACGCGCTGAAGCGGCGCGCCAGCGCGAGCGACACGTCCTCGTAGAGCGGCATCAGCAGGGTCTGCGCGCCGCCGACGTGGAAGATCGGTTCCCACACGTACAGCACGTCGCCGGCGCGGGCTCGGGTGACCTCGAGCGCCCCGACGGCCGCCGCCCGCAGCATCGACTGGCTCACCCGGACGCCCTTGGGCGGGCCGGTCGTCCCCGACGTGTAGAGGAGCAGGCTCGTACCGGGCACCGCCCCGCCCGGTGCGCCGGGCAGGCGCTGCAGCCGCGTCACCGTGCCGGGACGCCCGCCGGCACCGCCGGCCTCGGCGGCCACCGGCGACGCGTCGTCGACGGCGAGGACCGCGCCGTCGTCCAGGCCCGCGCCGTGCTCCTCCTGCCACACCGCCGCGACGGCGCCGACCACGTCGGCGCCGTCCTGGGCCACCAGGTGCGTCGCGCCGGAGTCGCGCAGCAGGTGGGCGAGCGGAGCCCCCTTCAGCCGCGGGTTCAGCGGCACCCAGAGCGCACCGCGGCGCAGGAGGGCGAAGACCGTCGCGACGTGCTCGACCGTGTTCGGCAGCGCGACGGCGACGCGCGCGTCCTGGCCGATCCCGGCGTCCGCCAGCACCTCGCACACCCGGTCGACCGCGGCGTCGAGGTCGGCGACCGTGACGCGGCGTCCGCCCGCGACGGCGTAGAGGCGGTCCGGCCGGTGCGCCGCGAGGGCCGCGAGCTCCTCGGCGACGTCCCGGCCGGCGATGACCTGCGTGGTCGTCACGCTCATGACGCGGGGGTCGTGGCCGCGTCCCGCCCGCGGGACAGGAACTTCTGGGCCGTGCCCTGCGGCTCGCCCTCGGCGTAGGCCGCCTTGTCGATGTCGAGGGCGGCCGCGAACGCCGCCCGGAGCCCCGGGCGCAGGGTCTCGAAGAGGTGCTGCTTGGTGAGCTGGAAGGCGTGGCTCGGCTGCGCGGCGAGCTCGGCGGCCCGCTCCATGGCCCGCGCGAGCACCTGCGACGCCGGGACGATCTCCGTGACCAGGCCCAGGTCGCGTGCCTCCTGCGCGTCCACGAGGCGTCCGGTGAGCATCAGCTCCGCCGTCTTCGCGTGCCCGAGCGACTGCCACGTCAGGTACATGCCGGTGATGCTGGGGATGCCGGACTTCACCTCGGGCTGTCCCATCCGGACGCCCTCGTGGGCGACGCGCAGGTCGCACAGGAGGGAGAGCTGGTAGCCGGACCCGGCCGCCACCCCGTTGAGCGCGGCCACGACCGGCTTCGGGCAGGACAGGATCGTCTCGTAGACGTCCTGGAACGTGTCGAGCCAGGTCGCGACGTCGTCGACGCCGAAGCCGGCCAGCTCCTTGAGGTCCTGCCCGGAGCAGAAGGCACGGTCTCCGGCCCCGGTCAGCACGACCGAGCGGACCTCGGGGTCCGCGGCGAACGTGGCCACCGCCGTCCCGACCGCGCGCTGCATGTCCTGGCTCCACGCGTTGAGCGCCTGCGGGTTGTCCAGCGTGACGATGCCGCAGCCGTCGACCACCTCGGTGCGTACCTGTCCCATCGATCCTCCTGTGTGCTGCTGGTGGGTGTGCTGTCTGTGTGTCGTCCCGCTCACGCGGCGGGGACGCGCTCGGCGTGCGGGGCCGGGACCCGGACGGCGTCGTACTGCGCCCTGACCTGCTCCGACGGCGCCGGTCCGAGCCGGTTGCCGACCCAGACGCCGAGCAGTCCGGCGGCGAAGCCGGGCACGAGCTCGTACAGCCCGATCGTGTCGACGAGCGGGTAGACGACGACGGTGATCCCGCCGGCGAGCATCCCGGCGAGCGCCCCGACCCAGGTCGTGCGCCGGGAGTACAGGGCCGCCAGGACGACGGGACCGAAGGCGGCGCCGAACCCGGCCCAGGCGTAGGACACGAGGCCGAGGACGGTGCCCCCGCGCAGGGCGATCGCCACGGCGACGGCCGACACGAGGATCACCGTGACCCGGCTGATCCACACGAGCGTCCGGTCCGTCGCGGCGCGGTTCACGAACGCGCGGTAGAAGTCCTCCGAGAGCGTGGTGGCGGCCACGACGAGCTGGGAGTCGGCGGTGCTCATGATCGCGGCGAGGATGCCGGCGAGGAAGATGCCGACCATCCACGACGGCAGGAGCGCGTCGACGAGCGCCGCGTACGCGTTCTCGGGGTTGTCGAGGCCGGGGCCGAAGGTGACGACGGCGAGCATGCCGATGACACCCGCGAAGCCGAGCAGCGTGACCGACAGGAACACGCCGAGCCGCCGGGCGCTCTTCGTCGACTCCGACGTCCGCAGCCCCATGAAGCGCGCCAGGATGTGCGGCTGCCCGAAGTAGCCGAGGCCCCACGCCAGCGCGGAGACGATCGCGACGACGGCGACGGAGCTGCCCGACACCCACTCGCCGCCCTCGAGCGCGACCTCGACGAACGGGGACGCCAGGTCGGGGTTCGCGTCGGCGACGCCCTGGGCGAGCGCCGCCGGGCCGCCGACGTTCACGAGCGCCACGACCGAGACGACGGCCAGGCTCACGAACATCAGGATCCCCTGCACGACGTCCGTGTAGCTGGAGGCGAGGAACCCGCCGAGGCAGGAGTAGACCATCACGACGCCGGCTCCGATGAGGATGCCGGTCGTGTTGGAGACGCCGAAGACCTGGCCGAACATCAGGCCCGTCGCGACCAGGCCGGACCCCAGGTACACGACGTAGAACACCATGATGAAGACGGCGGACACGAGGCGCAGCGAGTCGCTGTGGAACCGGTTGGCGAGGTAGGCGGGCAGGGTCACGGACTCGGACCGCCGGCCGCTGCGCCAGTCGAAGCCGAGCTCGGAGTGCTCGCGCAGCCGGCCGGCGACGAGGCGCCAGCTGACGTAGAAGCCGACGGTGAGGCCGACGATCATCCAGACGTTCTGCATGCCGCTGACGTAGAAGGCGCCGGGCAGCCCCAGGAACACCCAGGAGCTCGAGTCCGTCGCCTTCGCGCTGAGCGTCGCCGTGAAGGTCCCGAGCCGGCGCCCGCCGATGGCGAAGTCCGCGACGCTGTCGTTCTGTCGCATGAACCACACGCCGATGCCCAGCATCACGACCAGATAGAGCACGAACGCGACGACCGAAGGTGTGGTGCTGCTGTCCATCCGAGCATCCCCGTCCCGCAGCACCGCTGCTGCATCGCCATCGATTGAGGTCGAGTCTGCTGACCCGCCGCGGGCCGGCGACAGGGGCTTTCGACCAGACCTGGGCGCCCTCGACGCCAGCACTGCTTACGGACGACGCGGGGCGGCAGTCAGCGGTCGCTCGCCGACAGCCCTGCCGTCACCTGGCGGATCGCCGCGAGGAACGCGTCCGTCAGCGGGTTGTCGTGCACGCGGCGCGTCGCGGCGACGATCCGGCGTCGCGGCAGCGGCCGCGACACGGGCAGCGTCACGATCTCGTCGTCGTCCGGCTCGTGCGCCAGCCCGGGGAGCAGCGCGACGCCGAGCCCGGCGGCCACGAACCCGCGGACCGTCCCGAAGCTGTTGCTCCGGAAGGCGATGCGCGGGCTGAAGCCCTCCTCCTCGGCGAGGGCCACGAGGCAGCGGCTGGCGGCCGTGTCCTCGCGGTTCGCGATCCACCGTTCGGGCGCCAGGTCGCCGAAGCCGACGGACCGTGCGTGCGCCAGCCGGTGGCGGCGGGGCGCGACGACGTACAGGTCCTCGACCATCAGCTCCGTGAGCACCACGTCCGGGGGCCACCGCGTCGGCACCAGGTCGTACCGGAAGCCGAGCGCGACGTCGAGGTCGCCGTCGAGCACGCGAGGGAACAGCTCGTGCGGTTCCCCCTCGTCGAGCGAGATCTCGACGTCACGGCGACGGACCAGGAACCGCGCGATCACCTGGGCCACGATCGGCCCGCCCGCCGACGCGAAGCTCCCGATGCGCAGCCGGCCGGCCTGCCCCGCGGCGAGCCGCGCGACGTCGGCCTCGAGCTGGTCGACCAGCCCCAGCAGGTCCTCGGAGCGCTCGTACAGGTACTGCGCCGCCTCCGTCGGCACGACGCTGCGGGCGTGCCGCTCGAAGAGCTGCAGGCCCAACGACCGCTCGAGCCCGGACATCTGCTGGGACACCGCGGACGCCGTGTAGCCGAGCTCCCGGCCCGCGGCCGCGAACGAGCCCTGCCGGATCGCGGCTCCGAGGGTCCGGAGCGTGGTGGGGTCGAGGGCCATCCGAGGAGGATAGGGCTACGGGCGGACGCCCTTGCCGGGGCCGGCCGACGCGCGGCATCGTCGGCACCGTGACGGCCTTTCCTGCTCCACGACCCGACACCTGGCTCAGCCCGCGCGCCCTGGTGGGCCGGTCGGACATCGACGGCGAGGGCCTGTTCGCCCGCGACCAGATCCTGTCGGGCGAGCTCGTCGCCCGGTTCGGCGGCCGGCTCGTGTCGGACGCCGGCCTGGCGGACCTCTTCCGCGCGGCGGCGACGTCGGGCACCTACGTCGACACGGTCTCGGTCGGCGAGGCCGTGAACCTGGTCCTGCCGGAGGGCGACCCCTTGCACGCCGGCAACCACGGCTGCGAGCCCACGACGTGGTGGGCCGACCCGTACACGCTCGTCGCCCGGCGCGACGTCGCCGCGGGGGAGGAGCTCACCCTCGACTACGCCACCATCACGGACGACCCGGGCTTCGTCCTGGACTGCCGGTGCGGGTCGCCGCGCTGCCGGGGCCGGGTGACGGGTCGCGACTGGCGGCTGCCGGAGCTCCAGCGGGCGTACGGGGACCACTGGGTCCCCGTGCTCCGTCGGCGGATCGCCGGGACGCTCCCGCGGTGACGGCCGGCGGCGTCGCTCCGGACGCCGTCCGCGTGGCGTCCTGCCGGGTGGCGTCCTGCCGGGCCGCGCCGGCCAGGAGGTCGGCGACCTGCACGCGCGGGTCGTGCCGCGAGTCGACCTGCCGCACGCCGAGCAGGGGCGGCGGCGCCGGGGCGACCGCCTGCGCGAGGCTCGCCGCCAGCCGGGCCGTGCGCTGCGGGGTGAGGGCGCTCTGCTCGTCGTGCACCACGGCGACCGACCGGCGTCCGGCGCTCCACGCCAGCACGGTCTCCGCGACCGCGGGCACCAGCGGTTCGAGCGGCGGCGGGATCGCCGGGTCGCCGTCGACCAGCCGTGCCAGCACGGCCTCGACGCGCGACCTCGTCACGGCGCGCAGCTCCGGCACGTCGTCCGGCACGTCGTCCGGCACCGCCCCGAGGAAGCGGTCGACGGCGACCGGGTCCACCAGCCGCCGGTGCTTGAGGTGCGTGAGCGCGACGAACGCCTCGAGCAGGTCCGTCCGCGGGCGCAGCGCGGCGACGGCCGCGCGGTGGTCCCGGCCCAGCCGCGTCCCGTCCGTGTACGACGGCTCGTGGGCGAACAGCTCGACCACCCGGGCGGCCACGAAGGCGCGCTTGTCGACGACGTGCACGTGCGCCCGCCCGTCCAGCTCGGCCAGGAACCACTCGAGCGCGGGCAGCTGACCCGGCCGCAGCAGCAGGTGGGCCTTGTGCTCCGCCGTCCGGCGGTGGCCGAACCGGGACCGCAGGACGGCGAGCACCTCGGCCGCCTCGGCCGGAGTGAGGTCGACGCTCCCGTGCGCGATCACCGGCGAGCGCGGGTCCAGGAGGTTCGTCCCGGAGAAGCCGGACTCGTCGCACGCGATCTCGACCGTGTCCATGGTGCGCACCATCGTGACGCGCGACGCCTCCGCCCACCAGCGTTTTCGCACGCGACGGCGGGCCGGCGCACCTGGTGCACCGGCCCGCCGGGTGTCAGCCGGGTGTCAGCCGGGTGTCAGCCGCCCGTCAGGGCGAGCGACCGCACGATCATGCCGAACCGCTCGCCCGCGTCGCCGCCCTGGGGACCCGCGTACTCGACCACCACCATCTGGTCGCCGCGGGAGAGCTCCACCGTGCCCACGAACTGCACGGCGTCCCCCCGCCCGGCGCGCTCGCCCACCTCGACGACGACCCGGTCCGCGCCCGGCACGTCGTGGCGGTACCCGGACGGAGCCGGCGCGACACCGTCCACGACCGTCCCGCGCGAGACCCGGACCGTCTCCTGTGCACGGCCGGCTTCCGGACCGGACGTCCAGACCGCGGCGCCGGCCGTGGACCCGGCCGTCCAGGCGGGCGGGACGGAGAGCCGCAGCCCGCCCGACCGCGCCTCGGTCCAGTCCCGCGGGACCGCCGCCGTCGGAAGCTGCGGGAGCTCGTCGGGGCCGGGCACCTCCTCGGACCCCGCGACGAACCCGAGGGTGCCCAGCACCTGCAGCGCCAGCGTGCGGCCGGCGGCCGTCCCCGGGGTCTCGACCGTGACGAGGTACCCGCGCCCGCCCTCGCGCCGCACCTTCGCCGTGACGGTGCGCGCCCTGTCCGCGGTCCGGGTCTCGACCTGCACCACGTCCGCGCCGTCGAGGGGGAAGGTGGACGCCGGGTGCGAGCTCGACGGCGCGATCGACGCGGGCCAGCCCGCGGAGTCGGCCGCCCGGGTGACCGACAGGCGGGACGCGCCGTCGGCGCTCGTCGCGCGGACCGTGGAGCCGGCCGGGAACACGCCGGCCGGTGACCGGTCCTCGAGCCAGCCGGCGGGGAACGCGTAGCCCAGGCCGGTGAGCTCGGCCTCCCGCCAGCCGTCCGGGACCTCCCGGACGTACCCCGCGAGCGGCTGGAGCTCCGGGACCGCGTCGGGCGCCGGCAGGGCGGGGGAGTCGTCGTCGACGGAGACCGTGCCGACCAGCTCGGCGAAGGTGTCCTCGCCCTCGTCGGCCTCGCCCCAGACCACGACGACCTGCACCACGGCGCCGGATCCCAGGTGGACATGCAGCGTCCCGGTGAAGTCCTGCGCCACGGCCGGGTCGTCGGACGTCTCGGTGACGTACTGCGCCGACTCGGCGCCCGGGACGTCGACCGCGGCAGGCGTGAGCCCTGACCCGGGTGGTGCGAGCGGTGTCCCGTCGTCCGCGGGCTGGACCTGCACGAAGTCCTGCCGGCCCTCGTCCTGGGTGCCCTCCCAGACGCCGTCGGCGCCCGGTTCGAGCCCGGGCGGCAGCGCGAGCCGGACGCCCCCGACGGCGACGGGGGTCCAGCCCTCCGGCACGTCGGAGGCGGCGGGGCTGATCGCCGCCGGGCCGTCCGTGAGGAGGCCCGCGCCCACGACCGCACCCACCGCGGCGAGCGCCGCCGCGCCTGCCAGCGCCCCCCGGCGCGCCCGACCGCGGCGGACGGCGCGTCGTCCCATCGCGCTGCCGTCGAGGCCGGCGACCGGGCCGACCTGGCCGGCCGCGTGCTGAAGCTCTGCCACGAAATCGTCCTGGATGGTCATCGGACCGTCCCCTTCCTCGCCGGTGTCGTCTCGCCCGTGCCGTCCGCTCCCAGGAGCTGGCGCAACCTCGCCAGCCCGCGCGACCCGCTCGACTTCACGGCACCCACCGAGATGCCGAGCTCGTCGGCGGTCTGCGCCTCCGACCGGTCGAGGAGATGGCGCAGGACGACGACGCGCCGCTGCGCCTCGGGCAGCCTCCGCAGCGCCCGCACCAGCGCGTCGCGGTCCACGACCGTGCGCGTGCCGTCGGGGACGGGTGCCGGGTGCAGGTCCGCCGGGTCGGACAGCACGTCGCGGCGCGTGCGCCGCCAGCCGTCGATGCGCGCCGTCGCGATGACGCGCCGCGCGTAGGCGAAGGGGTCGCCGTCGCCGACGCGCCCCCACGCGAGATAGGTCCGCTCCAGCGCGAGCTGGACCAGGTCGCCGGCGCGGTGCCGGTCGCCGCACAGGAGGTACGCGATCCGGGACAGCGCCGGGGTGCTCGCCGCCGCGAAGGCCGTGAAGCGCTCCGCCGGCGTGCTGCCCGCCGCGACGACCCGGACCCGTTCGTCGTCCCGCTCGCCCAGCAGCGCCGGCGCGCAGTCGCTCGTCATGTCAACCGCCTACGTCGTGGAGTCATGGAACACAGACGCCGGCCGGGGGCAAAAGGTTGTCGGCAGTATCCCGGCACCGTGCGCCGGCGGACAGCCGACCGCGCCGAACGACTCGCGCGCCCGCCTCGAGGGGACGAGCGAGACATTCCCCTACACTCCTGACCATGTCTCAGCCACAAAGACGTGGAGGACTGCTGCTTCCGCCCGGGGCACGGCTGCTCCACATCGGTCCGCCGAAGACCGGCACCAGCGCGCTGCAGGCTGCGGCGCACCGAGCACGGCCCGCTCTCCGGGAGGCGGGCGTGCTCTATCCGGGCACCAGGAAGAACCATCGGATCGAGTTCTGCGCGTTCATGGGCATGCCGGACCCGCTGATCAGCGTCTCGGGTGATGCCCGGACGTCGTTGGGGGCGAGCAGGGCCGAGGCGACCCGGGTCCCGCCGGCGTCGGAGTGGACCTCCCTCATGGCCGACATCGAGGCGGAGCCCTCCAGGCGGGTCCTCGTCAGCCACGAGTCGGCGGCTTCCGCCTCGGCACCCATGGCGCGCAAGTTCGTCGACCAGCTGGGTGACGGACGAGCGCACGTCGTCATCACGCTGCGCTCGCCGGCCGCGATGCTGCCGTCCAGGTGGGTCGAGCGGCTCAAGAGCGGGGCGTCGGTCACGTTCGAGGACTGGTTGGCTCGTGTCTACGGCCGCACGCGGCCGCCGATCCCGGAGCGCCTGGCCCGCACGCTCGACCTGGCGGGCCTGGTGGAGCGCTGGGCCGACGCCGCGGGACCTGAGAACGTGACGGTGATCATCGCCGACGAGGCGGACAAGAACCTGCTCACCGACGCGTTCGAGGACCTGCTCGGCCTGCCGGCGAGGACCCTGACCGGAGTGGTCGCCGACGGCGCGGACGCGAACCGGTCGATGTCGCTCCCCGAGGCCGAGCTGTTCCGGCGGCTCAACGCGACCCTGTCCAGCATGCCCGAGGTGCCGTGGCCGGTGTACCTGTATGTCGTGCGGGGAGCGGTCGCCCAGGTGCTCGGGCAGCGGGTCCCCGACGACGAGGAACCACGGGTGCGGATGCCGCGGTGGGCCGCCGAGCTCGCCGTGGAGGACGGCGGGCGCTACGCCAAGCGCATCGCGAACTCCGGTGTGCGGATCGTGGGGGACCTCGAGAACCTGCACCGCGCGCGCCCGGTCCGGGACGAGACGGCGCGCCTGGACGAGAGCTGGCCGTCGTCTCTCGCGGTCGAGGCGCTCACGGGGGCCGTGCTCGGCACCGTGAAGGCGCAGCGGCGGTCCGCCCGCGGGGTCACGACCGCCCAGGACGGCACCGGCCCCGGCGGTGACCTCGGACAGTCGCGAGCGCAGGGCGCGTCCTCCGTCTACACGACGCACGAGCTCCTGGAGGCCCTGTCGATCCGGGTCCGCCACCGACTGCGGACCCGCAGGTCGAAACCCGTCGGGATCGCTCCGCCCTGAGCCACCCGCGCCCGGCACGACGGGTCGGACGGTCGAAGACGACGTCAGCCCCGACCAGGCCCGATCCCCGTCCAGGATCCGACGTCGCACCGCCTGTCGGCGTCGTCGCCGGCGGCGAGGACCGTGCCGTCGGCGCGCAGGCCGAGCGTGTGGGTCGAGCCCGCGGACACCGCGACGACGTCGCGCCAGCCGCCGACGTCGCACTGACCGAGCGAGCTGTCCCCGGCCGCGACGACCCGCCCCGACCCCGCCACCGCGACAGTGTGGTAGCTCCCCGCGGCCAGCCCGACGACGTCCCGCCAGCCGTCCACGGCGCAGGCACCCGTCCGGCGTTCGCCCGTCGCGACGACCCGCCCGTCAGCCCGCAGGCCGACGGTGTGGAGGTACCCGGCGGCCGCGTCGACGAGGTCCCGCCAGCCGTCGACGGCGCACTGCCCGCGGCGGTCGCTGCCGACCGCCAGTGCGCGCCCGTCCGCCTGCACCCCGATCGAGTGCCAGTCGCCGCACGAGACGCTCACCATCTCCCGCCAGGCCTGCACGTCGCACGCTCCCTCGGCGGTCCGCCCGGCGGCGACCACCGTGCCGTCCGCGCGCAGGCCGAGCGTGCGCCGCCAGCCCGCGGCGACCGCCACGACGTCGCGCCACCCGGAGACGTCGCACTGCCCGTCGCCGTTCCACCCCGTCGCGAGCACGGCGCCGTCCGCCAGGAGGCCGACCGTGTGCGACCGGCCGGTGTTGGGCGCGGTGTGGACGTTGCCCGCCGCCACGGCGACGACGTCGGCCCAGCCCTCCACCCGGCACTCGCCCGCGACTCCGTGGCCCACCGCGACCACGGTGCCGTCCGCGCGACGACCGACCGAGTGCCGCCGTCCGGCCGCCAGCACCGACACCGTCACACCTCCGTCCTGCAGCCGCACCGCTGCTCCGGCAACGACGAAGGCCCCGACTCGATGAGCCGGGGCCTTCGTGCCACGTGCGCGAGGGGGGAGTTGAACCCCCACGCCCTTTCGGGCACACGGACCTGAACCGTGCGCGTCTGCCTATTCCGCCACTCGCGCGTGCCGCAGAAGATTAGCACGGCGAGGAGGGTGCTCCCCAATCGCCCCGGGAGGGGCACGACGGGCGGCCTCGGCCCCCGGCTCCGACCCCTCGTACGGGCACCCTCCGGGCGGGCGGCCGCGCAGGTCGTCGTGATCCCCCCGTGACCGGCCGGCCCCGCTTCTGCGCTGAGCGTTCGCAGGAAATCCACACCGCGCGGGGAGGACGTGCTGCGCCGCTGCCTACGATCTAGATAGTCTGCCCGCGGACGTTCGGGCTGACGGAAGGAGGTGGCATGGGCGCTCTGGAGCGCTTCGAGAAGAGTGTCGAGCGCATGATGAACAACGCGTTCGCGAAGGTCGGCCGCAACAGCGAGCTCAAGCCCGTCGAGCTCGCCAGCCGGTTGCGCCGTGAGATCGACGACCGCGCCGCCGTGGTGGGGCGCGACCGCACGGTCGTGCCCAACGAGTTCACGATCGAGCTGTCCACGCCGGACTTCTCGCAGATCGACGCATGGGGCGCGGAGACGTTGGCCGACGAGCTCGCCACCAACCTCACCGAGTACGCGGTGTCGCAGCACTATGCGTTCGTCGGCCCCGTGAGCGTCTCGTTCGAGGAGCACGAGGACCTCGCCGGGGGCCGCTTCCAGCTCCGCTCGGCCACGGTGCGCGGCAACGTCGCGCCCGCCACCTCCGCGGCGCCGTCGACCCGTCACCCCCTCATCGACATCGACGGCCAGCGTTACCTGCTCACCGGTCCCGTCACGGTCATCGGCCGCGACGCCGAGGCCGACATCGTCGTCGACGACCCGGGCGTCTCCCGACGTCACCTGGAGATCCGCGTGACGCCGGAGGGCGTCGTCGCCACCGACCTGGGCTCCACGAACGGGCTGTTCGTCGAGGGGCACCAGGTTCCCGCGGCCACGCTGCTCGACGGGAACACGCTGACGATCGGCCGGACCCGCATCATGTTCTGGACCGGCAGCTCTGCCGGCCAGCCGACCGAGGACTGGTGATCTCCCGAGGATGAGCGAGCTGACGTTCACCCTGCTGCGGCTGGGCTACCTGGTGCTGCTCTGGGTGTTCGTGCTCACGGCCATCGCGGTGCTGCGCCGCGACCTGGCCCCCCGCGGTGCGCCCCGCGCGTCGCGGGCCGAGCGTCGCCGCGAGCAGGAGGCCCCCGCCGTCGCGGCTCCCGCGGCCGCGCCGTCGAAGCCGAAGCGCGGTGCCCCCACCCGCCTGGTCGTGACGGCCGGGCCGCTGTCGGGCACGACGCTGCCGCTGTCCTCGGCGTCGATCCTCATCGGCCGTGCCCCGGGCTGCACCCTCGTGCTCGACGACGACTTCTCCTCCTCGCGGCACGCGCGCATCTTCCCGCAGGGCGACCAGTGGTTCGTCGAGGACCTCGGGTCCACCAACGGCACCTTCATGGGTGACACGAAGGTCTCGGGACCGATCCCGCTCGCGCCGGGCGTCGGCGTGCAGATCGGCCGGTCCGTCGTCGAGCTCCAGGGGTGATCGCCCCATGACCCTCACGCTGCGCTACGCCGCGCGCTCCGACGTCGGCCTGGTGCGTTCCACCAACCAGGACTCCGCCTACGCGGGGCCGCACCTGCTCGTCGTCGCCGACGGCATGGGCGGGCACGCGGGCGGCGACATCGCGTCGCGGCTGGCGATCGCCGCGCTGGCACCCCTGGACGAGCTCACGCACGGCCCGGACCAGGCCCTCTCCGACCTCGAGCACACCGTCGAGCGGGCGCGGGAGGACCTCGTGCGCGCCAGCGAGGCCGACCCGGAGCTGGTCGGCATGGGCACCACGGTCACGGCGCTGCTGCACACGGGCACCACGCTCGCGATGGCGCACCTCGGGGACTCCCGCGCCTACCTGCTGCGCGAGGGCCGGCTCACGCAGGTCACGGTCGACCACACCTTCGTCCAGCACCTCGTCGACACCGGGCGCATCTCCCCGGACGAGGCCGAGCACCACCCGCAGCGCAACGTCGTCATGCGGGTCCTCGGCGACTTCGACGTCGACCTCACCCCCGACATGTCGGTGCGCGAGGCGCGCGGCGGCGACCGGTGGATGCTGTGCTCCGACGGCCTGTCCGGCTTCGTCCCGCCCGAGCAGATCACCGAGGTCCTCGTCGAGTGCGAGACGCCCGACGAGGCGGCCGAGCTGCTGGTGACGCTCGCGATGACGGCCGGCAGCACCGACAACGTCACGGTCGTCGTGGCCGACGTCGTGGACTCCGAGGCCGCGGACGCGGCCCCGGCCGCCGCGGAGGTCCCCGACGCCGACGGCGACGGCACGCAGACGCCGCAGATCGTGGGCGCGGCCGCCATGGGCGACCTGCCCGAGCACCTCACGGCGGGGGCCGACGACCCGGCACCGGCCGAGGACGCCGACCCCGACGACCCGGCGGGCGTCGTGACCAGCGGTCCCGACGACGAGGACGAGGAGGGCGTCGACGACGACGTGCGCCCGCGCCGCAAGCGCCGCCCGTGGCTGGTCGTGCTCGTCGTGCTGGTCGTGCTCGGCGGCGTCGGCTACGGCCTGTGGTGGGCCTACGGCTGGACGCAGGAGCAGTACTACGTCGGCGTCGCCGACGGCGAGGTGGCCGTGTACCAGGGCATCCCCGCCAGCGCGGGACCGCTCACGCTGTCCACGCCCGTGCAGCTCACCGGCACCTCGGTCGACGACCTGCCCGACTACTGGGTGGGCCAGCTCGACGGGTCCATCCGGGCCTCGTCCGAGGCGGAGGCGCGCGAGCGCGCCGACCGGCTCATCGACGAGGCGCAGCCGGAGCCGGAGCCCACCCCGACGCCGACCCCCACGCCCACCCCGACCAAGAAGAGCGAGCCCGCGGACAAGAAGACCGCCGGCACCACCGCCGACAAGACGGCTGCGACGACGGACACCAAGACCGACGCGGCCTCGGGCGGAGGTGCGAAGGAGTGAGCACCGTCGAGACGACGGGCGAGCGCACGGTCTCCTCGACCGAACGCCGTCCGACCCGCCTGGCCGAGCTTTTCCTGCTGATCCTGGCCCTCACCGGGGGCATCCTCGCGTTCGCGATGGTCGGGCGCAGCATCTCCGGCGAGCTGCCGGACGGCTTCTGGACGACGAGCGGGCTGCTCGCCCTGGTCTCGCTCGGCGCGCACGTCGTGCTGCGGCTGCGCGCCCCGTGGGCCGACCAGGTGATCCTGCCTGCGGTCGTGCTCCTCAACGGGCTCGGCCTCGCGATGATCCTGCGGCTCGAGCAGGCGGACATGAACGGCGCGAGCGCGTCGTCGCAGCTGATGTACACGTGCCTCGGCGCCGTCGTCGCGATGCTGATCATCTGGTTCCTGCGCGACCACCGGTGGATCCGCCGGCTCACCTACACGGCGATGGTCGTGGGCCTGGTGCTCGTCGTGCTGCCGCTCGTGCCGGGCATCGGTCGGGAGATCAACGGCGCGAGGATCTGGATCAACATCGGGTTCTCCGTGCAGCCCGCCGAGTTCGCGAAGATCGCGTTCGCCATCTTCTTCGCCGGCTACCTCGTCGCCAACCGGGACACCCTGGCGCTGGCGGGCAAGAAGATCCTGGGCCTGCAGCTGCCGCGCCTGCGCGACCTCGGGCCGATCATCATCGTGTGGGCGGCGTCGCTGGGCGTCCTGGTGTTCGAGCGCGACCTCGGGACGTCGCTGCTGTTCTTCGGCCTGTTCGTCGCGATGCTCTACCTCGCGACGGCGCGGTTCAGCTGGATCATCATCGGCCTGGTGCTGTTCGCGGCCGGGGCGCTGGTCGCCTCCAGCGTGTTCCCGCACGTCGCGGCGCGCATGGACGTCTGGCTGCACCCGTTCGACGCCGAGCTGTACAACTCCGGCAGGTCGTACCAGATCGTGCAGGGCACGTTCGCGATGGCCGCGGGCGGGCTCTTCGGCACGGGCTGGGGCGAGGGCGACCCCTACCTGGTGCCCTTCGCGTTCTCCGACTTCATCTACGCCTCGCTCGGCGAGGAGCTGGGGCTGACCGGCCTGCTCGTCGTCCTCCTGGCGTACGTGCTCATCGTGCAGCGCGGCCTGCGCACCGCCCTCGCGGTGCGCGACGGCTTCGGCAAGCTGCTCGCCGGCGGTCTGGCGTTCGTGATGGCGCTGCAGGTGTTCACCGTCATCGGCGGCATCACGCGGATCATCCCGCTGACCGGCCTGACCCTGCCCTTCATGGCGCAGGGCGGGTCGTCCCTGCTCGCGAACTGGATCGTGATCGCCCTGCTGCTGCGCGTCTCCGACATCGCCCGGCGCCCGTCGGCGCTGCCCGTGCGGGGCACGGTCGCGCCCGGCGGCGCCATGCACGACCCGATCGTCGTGGGCGGCCACGAACGAGGCAGCACCCCGGCCGCCGGCACGCCGGCGGCGGGGACCCCCGTCCGAAGGTCCGCGGCCGACGCACCCGCCGGCGCCACGCCGTCGTCCCACCCCACCGAGATCGTCGGCCGCGCGCCCCACGACCCCGACCACCGCAGCGGAGGTGAGCACCTGTGAACACGACCCTGCGCCGGCTCGCGAACGTCGTCATGGTCATGTTCCTCGCGCTCATGGTCTCGACGACGTGGATCCAGTTCTTCCACGCCGACGAGCTCAACGACGACAACCGCAACGTCCGCAAGATCTGGGCACAGTTCGGCACCGACCGCGGCCCGATCGTGGTCGACGGCGAGGCGATCGCGCAGTCCACGCCGATCGACGACCAGTTCGGCTACCAGCGCGAGTACACGGACGGCCGCCTCTACTCCCCGCTGACGGGCTACTTCTCCATCGTCAGCGGCACGTCGAAGATCGAGGACACCGAGAACGACTTCCTCTCGGGCAGCGCCGACGCCCTGTGGATGGACCGGCTGCGGAACACGCTCACCGGCCGCGACCCGCAGGGGTCGTCGGTCGAGCTCACCATCGACGCCGCCGCCCAGCGCGCGGCGTGGGACGCCCTGGGCGACCAGCGCGGCGCCGTCGTCGCCGTCGAGCCGTCCACCGGCAAGATCCTCGCGATGGTGTCCAAGCCGAACTACGACCCGAACGACCTGGCCACCCACGACTCCAAGGCCGCGAACAAGGCGATGGAGGAGCTGGCCAGCTCCGACGACCGTCCGCTCGAGAGCCGCGCCACCGCGACCCGGTACCCGCCGGGGTCGACGTTCAAGCTGGTCACGGCCGCGGCCGCGCTGGAGAGCGGCGACTACGACGAGAGCACGTCCCTCGACGCCCCCGACCGCTACACCCCGCCCGGCACCGACCGCAGCATCGGCAACTACGGCGGCACGTCGTGCTCGTCCACGGGCGAGATGAGCCTCGCCGACGCGCTGCGGATCTCCTGCAACACCGCCTTCGCGGAGCTCGGCGTCGACCTCGGCAACGAGGCCCTGTACGACCAGGCGTCGGCGTTCGGCTTCAACGCGCCGTTCGAGGTCCCGTTCGAGACCACGCCGAGCGCGTTCCCGCCGCCCGACGACGAGGGCTGGGCCGACGCGTTCGTCGCCCAGGCCGCCATCGGCCAGTGGAACGTCGCGGCCACGCCGCTGCAGGTCGCGATGACGTCCGCGGCGATCGCGAACGACGGCGAGCTCATGGCGCCGTACTCGGTCGAGACGGTCCGCGACCCCGAGCTGGAGGTCGTCGAGAAGACGTCGCCGCGCAAGCTCGAGGACTCCGTGTCCAGCGAGACGGCGAACCAGCTCACCGACATGATGGTCGGCGTCGTCGAGGACGGCTCCGGCACGTCCGCCCAGATCCCGGGCGTGACCGTCGCGGGCAAGACCGGCACCGCCCAGCACGGCGAGGGCCTGCCCCCGCACGTGTGGTTCACCGGGTTCGCCCCGGCGGAGGACCCGAAGGTGGCCGTCGCGGTCGTCGTCGAGAGCGGCGGCTCGGTCGGCACGTCGGAGGCCACCGGCGGCGCCGTGGCCGCGCCGATCGCGCGTGCGGTCATCGAGGCGGTGCTCAACGGATGAGGCCGTCCTCCGGGCTGGCGCTCGGCGAGCGCTACCTGCTCACCCGCCGGATCGCCGTCGGCGGGATGGGTGAGGTCTGGGTCGCGGACGACACATACCTGGGGCGGGAGATCGCCGTCAAGGTGCTCCGCGAGGAGTACACCGGCAACGAGGACTTCCTGCGCCGCCTGCGCACGGAGGCGCGCAACAGCGCCGCGCTGTCGCACCCGAACATCGCGCAGATGTACGACTACGGCGAGCAGGACGGCGCCGGCTTCCTCGTGATGGAGCTGGTGCTGGGCGAGCCGCTCGCCGACCTCCTGGAGCGGGAGCCGGTCGTGACGCCGCGCAAGCTGCTGCCGATCCTCTCGGCGACGTCGCGCGGGCTGCACCACGCCCACCTGGCGAAGGTCGTGCACCGGGACGTCAAGCCCGGGAACATCCTGCTCGAGCACGGCGGCAGCGTGAAGATCACCGACTTCGGCGTCTCCCTGGCCGCGAACCAGGCGCCGATGACGGCCACGGGCATGGTCATGGGCACCGCCCAGTACCTGTCGCCGGAGCAGGCGGTCGGGCAGGCCGCCACACCGGCCTCCGACCTGTACGCGCTGGGCGTCGTGGCGTACGAGGCGACGGCGGGCAAGCGTCCCTTCACCGGGTCGACGCCGGTGGACATCGCCGTCGCGCACGTCAACGCGACCGTGCCGCCGCTGCCGTCGCACGTCCACCCGGGCCTCGCGTCGGTGATCGAGCGCATGCTCGAGAAGGACCCCGGGAAGCGCCCGGCCTCCGCCGCCGCCCTCGCGGACGAGCTCGACGCCCTGGCGCGCGAGATCGCCGAGGACCCGCTCGGGGCGCGGTCGCGCTCCGCCCGGCGCGCCGCGTCGGCGCGCGCCGCCGGCCGGCCCGCCCGCGCCGTGCCCGCTCACGCCGCCCCCACCGACTCCGGCCCTGGCGGCGTCCCGTCACCCTTCGCCCCCGTCGGGTCGGTCCCGCCGTCCGCACCGTCGGCGTCGAGCAGCCCCGCCACGCCGGTCGACGACCCGGTCGACGCCGCCCGCGCCGCGCACCAGGCGGAGGCCGACCGCGCCGCGCCCGACCCGTTCGGTCCGGACAAGCCGGCCGTGCGGGCCTACCCGCTGCGCCGCGACGTGCGCGCGGGCGCGCAGGAGGCCCGGCGCCCGCAGACGCGGCGCACCGGCGCGGACGCGCAGCGCGCGACGCCCGCCGCGACGTCCTCCCGGGCGTCGTCGGCCGCGACCCCCAAGCGCACGTCGACGACCACCGGCCAGCGGTTCGGACCGCTGGGGCGGCTCTCGTGGCCGCTGCTGGCCCTCGTCGGGCTGCTGGTCGTGCTGCTCCTCGCCACCCTCGTGCAGGCGATCGCCGCCCCGGACGACGCGGCTGCGGCGGCGGCCGCGCTGCTCGTCGTGCCCGCCCTCACCCGCGGCGCCCTCGCGACCCCCTATGCTGCGACAGCCGGGCCGACGGCGGCCCGCACCACGGCAGGCGTCGCCGGAGCGCCGCGGGAGCGCGGCCCCGCGCCGACGCTGCCCGGCACGACGAACGTTCGCGCGAGCGTCTCCCCGGACTCTGGGATGATGCACCGAGACTCGTCGCGCGCCTCGCGCGCGACAACGACCGAGAAGGACGACTGAGTGGTGGACAACACGCCCCGTGTACTCGCGGGCCGGTACGAGGTCGGCGAGCTGATCGGCCGCGGCGGCATGGCCGAGGTGCACATCGGGCACGACACGCGCCTGGGTCGCACCGTCGCGATCAAGGTGCTGCGGTCCGACCTGGCGCGCGACCCGTCCTTCCTGGCCCGGTTCCGGCGCGAGGCGCAGTCGGCCGCCGCCCTCAACCACCCGGCCATCGTCGCGGTCTACGACACGGGCGAGGACACGCACACCGACCCGCAGGGCGCGACGTCGCACGTCCCCTTCATCGTCATGGAGTACGTCGAGGGCCACACGGTCCGCGACATCCTGCAGGACGGCGCCGCGGTGCCGATCGAGGAGGCCGTGGAGATCACGGCCGGCATCCTCAGCGCGCTCGAGTACTCGCACCAGGCCGGCATCGTCCACCGCGACATCAAGCCCGCGAACGTGATGATCACGCCCACCGGCGCGGTCAAGGTCATGGACTTCGGCATCGCCCGTGCCATGGCCGACTCGGCCGCGACGATGACGCAGACGCACGCCGTCATCGGCACGGCGCAGTACCTCTCCCCCGAGCAGGCCCGCGGCGAGCAGGTCGACGCCCGCAGCGACCTGTACTCCACGGGCTGCGTGCTCTTCGAGCTCCTCACCGGGCGCCCGCCGTTCATCGGCGACTCGCCGGTCGCGGTCGCGTACCAGCACGTGGGGCAGGCGGCGCAGCGGCCCAGCGAGCTCGCGTCCGACGTGCCCGAGGTGCTCGACCGCATCGTCCTCAAGGCGCTCACGAAGGACCGCGACGACCGCTACTCGACGGCGGCGGAGTTCCGCGCCGACCTCGACTCGGCGCTGCGCGGCGGCAACGTCACCGCGCCACTGCTCGGCGCGGCCGCGGCCGGCGCCGCGGCCACCCAGGTCATGGGGGCGGGCGGCGCCACGCAGGTCATGGACCCCGCGTCACCGTGGGACACCACCGGCACGGCCACGCCCGGCGAGGGCACGCCCGAGGGCGAGGACGAGGGCAAGCGCAGCCGCAAGGGGCTGATGTGGACCCTCATCGCGGTCGGGGTGCTCGCGGTCGCCGCGATCATCACCTTCCTCATCATGCGGCCGGACACGCCCACGCAGGTCGAGGTGCCCACGCTGGTCGCCACGGTCACGCCGGCGGAGGCCGAGAAGGAGATCACCGACGCGGGTCTCCTCTACGACGAGCAGCTCGACGCCGAGTCCACCGAGGAGGAGGGCACCTTCCTCGGGCAGAGCCCCAGCGGCGGCGCGATGGTCGACGAGGGCTCGACGGTCACGGTGACGTTCTCCGCCGGCCCGGACACCATCGGCGTGCCCGAGGTCAACGGCCTGCCCCAGGACCAGGCCGAGCAGGAGATCACCGACGCCGGGCTGGTGGTCGGCGAGGTCTCGCAGCGCAACCACAAGAGCGTCGACGAGGGCCGCGTCATCACGTCCAACCCCGAGGCGGGCCAGGCCATCAACGAGGGCGAGACGGTCGACCTCGTGGTGTCCACCGGTCAGGTGGACCTGCCGGACCTGCGGGGCAGGACGAAGGACCAGGCGGAGTCGACCCTCGCCGACCTCAACCTCAGCTCGAGCATCGAGACCCGCGAGAGCGAGGACGGCGAGCCGGGCACGGTCATCGAGCAGAGCCCGTCCGCCGGGGCCGTCACCCAGGGCACGCGCGTCACCATCGTGATCGCCGAGGAGCCCGAGCCGGAGATGACGACGGTCCCGAACGTGGTCGACCTGACCGAGCAGGAGGCCACCGACCTCATCGGCAGCTGGAGCCTCAACCCGGTCCCGTCGACGGCCCCGTCCGACACGGTCTGCGAGGGCGTGGTCATCGACCAGGACCCGAAGGAGAACACGCAGCTCGAGATGGGCTCGGACGTGAGCTTCACGGTCTCCGAGGGCCCGGGCGACGACAGCTGCGGCGGGGGCGAGGAGCCCACCGACGAGCCCACCGACGAGGAGACCGCCCCCGGTATCGAGCTGCCGGGCCTCGGCGGCGAGGGGTAGCCCTCGCGGGGGCGGCCGCCCGGAGGGCGCCGCCTCCTCAGCCCTGGTGGATCAGCCCTGGTGGATCAGCCCTGGTGGACGAGGGGTGCCATGCCGCGCGACCGCTCGACGGCGCCGGCGTCGCCGCACACGGCGAGCCAGTTGGCCAGCAGGCGGTGGCCGCCCTCGGTGAGCACCGACTCGGGGTGGAACTGCACGCCGTGCAGCGGCAGGTCGCGGTGCTGCACCGCCATCACGACGCCGGACGCGGTCGTCCCGGTCACCTCGAGCACGTCGGGCACGGTCTCCGGCAGCACCGCCAGCGAGTGGTAGCGCGTCGCGGTGAACGGCGACCCCAGCCCGGCCAGGACGCCCGTGCCGTCGTGCTCGACGAGGCTCGTCTTGCCGTGCATGAGCTCCGGCGCGTGCGACACCGTGGCGCCGTACACCTCGGCCAGGGCCTGGTGGCCGAGGCACACGCCCAGCATCGGGGTGCGCGAGCGCGCGCAGGCGCGGATGACGTCCTCCGACGCGCCCGCCTCCTTCGGCGTGCCCGGGCCGGGGGAGACGAGCACACCGTCGAACGGCGTCCCGTCGGCGTCGCGGTAGACGCCCGCGTCGTCGGGCTGCGGGACGGCGTCGTTGCGGACCACGACCGTGCGCGCCCCGAGCTGGTCGAGGTACCCGACGATCGTGTAGACGAACGAGTCGTAGTTGTCCACGACGAGGATCCGCGGCCCGGACGGGGTCCCGCCGGTGGTGGTGCCGGTGGTGGTGCCGGTCGTGTCGGTGTCAGTCATCACGGTGTGCTCGCCTCGACGGTGTTGTCGTTCATGGGGACGTACTCGGAGACCCAGGGGAAGACCCACTCGAAGCACGCGGCGACGACGGCCGCGGCGAGCACCAGCAGGATCAGCACCCGGAGCCACGCGGGGCCGGGGAGAGCGCGCCACAGCAGGCCGTACATCAGGCCACCTTCCCGTCGCCGGCCGGGCCGGAAGCGTCCGTGAGGATCCCCGCGTCCAGCAGCTCGGCGGGGACGCCCTTCTTCGCGGGCGCCCAGTAGTCCAGCTCGCCGTGGATGATGTACCGCTGCGCGGCGGAGTACATGGGGTGGCAGGCCGTCATCGTCAGCAGCCGGTCGGTCAGCTCGGGGATCTCGTCGCCGGGCTGGAGCCCCGGCACGGGGGAGATCACGTCGACCTCCCACGGGTAGACGATCTCGTGGGACGTGACGCGGTAGACGTACCAGGTCTTCTCCGTGCGGACGACGAGCGGGTCGCCCTCCTTGAGGTCGGCGACCTGGTGGTACGGCTTGCCGTAGGTGGTGCGGTGCCCGGCGGTGGCGAAGTTGCCGAGGTCTCCGGGCATGGCGGTGCCGGGGTAGTGCCCGATGCCCAGCCGGTCGAGGATCGTCGCCTTGTCGACTCCCTGCGCGATCGGCTCGACGTAGTCCGCGCCGAACCGCGGCACGTACAGCTTCGCGAAGACCTCGCCCTCGGGGGGTTCGGCCAGCACCGGCGGCTCGTCGTGCCGCTCCGGGGCGACGTCGGGTCCGGCGTCCTGGACGGGCGGCTCCGCCCAGTCCAGGTCGGCCAGCACCTGCTGGTGCACCCGGTCCGCCTGGACGTCCGTCCACCACAGCTGCCACACGACGAAGAGCCCGAGCAGCACGCCCGCGGTGATGAACAGCTCGCCCACGACACCGACGACCGTGCTGCCCGCGCCGCGGCGGGTGTGCGCCCGCGCGTGTCCGGGCGGGCCGCCGCGCCGGGTCACGAGAACACGTCCGTGCCGTCCGGGACGGTCGCGTGCTTGAGCTCCGAGCTGCCGGTGTACGCGGGCAGCTTCAGGGAGTCCGCCTCCTCGACGGACCAGCCGAGCGCGACCCAGTCCACGTACTGCTTGTAGACGGCGACGCCGGGGGAGGAGTCGAGCGAGGAGCGCAGCGCGTCGGGGTCGCCCACCGCCTCGATGACGTACGGCGGGGAGAACACCTTCCCGTGCAGCAGCAGGATGTTGCCGGAGCAGCGGAACGCGGAGGTCGCGGTGACCCGTTCCCCCTGCAGGGTCATCGCCTCGGCACCGCCGGCCCAGAGGGCGTTGATGACGTGCTGGACGTCCTGCTGGTGCACGACCAGGTCGTCGGCGCGCACGCCCGAGATGGACTGGCTGGAGGCGGGGGCGTCGTCGAGCGAGACCCGCAGGCCTGCCCCGTCGACGGGTCGTGACCCGGAGACCACGGACTCGCGCGACGTCAGCTTCTCGCCGCGGCGCGGCAGGTCGGAGCTCGCCTCCTCGCCGAGGTCCTCGATCTGCGCCTCGAGCGAGTTCATGCGGTCGGTCAGCTCGGTCACCCGGTCGGACTCGGCCGTGACGAGCTCCGCGAGGTCCTGGGGCTGGCGGCTGTCACCCGCGTCGGCGAGCTGGGCGCTGGCCGTGAACAGCAGACCTGCCGCGGCGAGGACGCTCGCGACGGACAGGGCCGAGCGCAGTCGACGGTTCATGCGCGCCCCCCTCGGGTCGGTCTGCTGGTCCTTGCGCCGGCCGGCCGGCGGCCGTCCGGTCCCGGGCCGGTTCTCTCGACGACTACGCTAGTCGACACAACCTCCGACGGTCGCGGGCGCCCAGCCCCCGGCCGCCGCCCAGCCCGCCCGGACAGGAGCCGCTCCCGTGCCCGAGTCGAAGTCTCGCAAGAAGAAGGACGTGCCGTCGAAGCCGACGCCGCCCGTCGCAGCCAAGCCGCAGGGCGGCAACCCGCGCTGGCTGGTGCCGACGATGCTCGGGCTCATGCTGATCGGCCTCGCGTGGATCGTCCTGTACTACCTCACCGCGCCCGGCATGGGCCTGCCGATCCCCGCGCTGGGGGGCTGGAACCTCGCCGTCGGTTTCGTGTTCATCATCGCCGGCTTCGGCCTCACCACGCGCTGGAAGTAGGCCGGGGAGCACTCCCGAAAGGCCTGGAACGCGGCGTCCGAGACTTCCACAGGTGTAGTTCCACAGGTGTGAGCAACCCTGTGGACGACGGGACGGAGGGCGGCTCCGCGGCCGCCGCCCGCGCCCGTCAGATCCACCCGACGGCGGTGTACCGCCAGACCGTCACGGCGACGAGGACGACGCCCACGACCGCCGGGAGCAGCCAGCCGACGAGGGCCTGACGCTCCCGCGGGGCGGCCGCGAAGCCCGCGCCCAGGGCCAGCCCCACCACGAGACCGCCCAGGTGGGCCTGCCAGGCGATCCCGGGCACGAAGAACGGGATCGCCATGTTGATGGCGATGAGCACGACGATCTGGGTGGCGTTGCGCCCCATGCGGCGCAGCACGGGGATGATCGCGCCGAACAGGCCGAAGACGGCGCCCGACGCCCCGACCACCGGCGTCGCCCACCCGCCGTCGATCGTGGGCGTCGCCAGCACCAGGTAGCCCACGGACCCGCCGATGGCGGACAGCACGTACAGGGCGGCAAAGCGCCCCCGCCCGAAGACCTGCTCGAGGAACGGCCCTACGAGCCACAGCGCGTACATGTTGAACAGGATGTGCAGCACGCTGCTGGAGTGCAGGAACGCGGCGGTGAGGAACCGCCACGGCTCCTCGATCCCGACGACCGGCGCGAACGCCCACCGCTGGGTCCAGTCCCCGCCGGTGACGAGCTGCAGCACCCAGCTCACCACGCAGATCCCGATGATGGTCAGCGTGACGACCGGACGCCCGCCGCGCACGGCACCGCCGAACGCGGTGCGCTGGGTGGGCACGGCCTTGGCGGCCTGCGCCACGCAGTCGACGCACTGGATCCCCACGGGCGCCGGGCGCTGGCACTCCGGGCAGGTGGGCCGCCCGCAGCGCTGGCAGCGCACGTACGACACGCGGTCGGGGTGCCGGGGGCAGACGGGCGGGCCGGCGGCCGGCTGCGGCTCGGGTGTGGAGATGGCTCAGCCCTCCGTGGGCGGTGGAACGTCAGCGCGGCCGGGGAGAAGGCCGGGGTCGAGGATGTTTCGTCGCAGTCGTATCTTTCCCGAAGTGGAGCGCCCCCTGGGGCGCGTGAACGCGACTGCGACGAAACATCCTCGACCCCGGCCGTCCGACCTGCCGTGCGTGCTGCTGGGTCAGTCCTCGATGGTGACGCTGTTGATGACGATGTCCTCGACGGGACGGTCGCCGGGGCGCGTGCGGGTGGTGCCGATGGCGTCGACGACGGCGCGGGACTCGTCGTCCGCGACCTTGCCGAAGATGGTGTGCTTGCCGGTCAGCCACGGCGTCTCGGTGGTGGTGATGAAGAACTGCGACCCGTTGGTGCCCTCGAGGTCGCCCGTCACCGGGTTGCGGCGCTTGCCGGCGTTGGCCATCGCGAGGATGTACTTCTCGGTGAACGCGAGCTCGGGGTGGATCTCGTCCTCGAACGCGTACCCGGGGCCGCCGGTACCGGTGCCCAGGGGGTCGCCGCCCTGGATCATGAAGCTGTCGATGACGCGGTGGAAGATCACCCCGTCGTACAGCGGGTCGTTGCGCTCGGCGCCGGTGCGCGGGTCCGTCCACGTCTTCGTGCCCTTGGCGAGCCCCACGAAGTTGTCGACGGTCTTGGGCGCGTGGTTCGGCAGCAGCTCGATGCGGATGTCACCGGCCGTGGTGTGGAGGGTTGCGAACATGGGCACATCCTCTCACCACTCCCTCTCCCGGATCGTCCCGGCGTCCGGGGCGTGTACCACTGCGTGGCTCGTGACCTGGTGGCAGAGTGGGTCCATGGTGCGAAAGAGCGTCGGCGACAGTGCCCAGGACATCAAGGACTTCAACTCCAAGCTGGCCTCCTCGCTCGGCGAGAAGGTCGACACCGAGAAGATCAAGGACTCCGCGACGGAGGCTGCCGCGGTGCTGGTCGACGTCGGCTCGCGTGCGGCCGGCGGGGCCAAGGACGCCGCGTCACAGGCCAAGGACTGGGCGGAGCCGCGGGTCGACTCGTTCCTCGAGTGGCTCGTCCCCCGTGCCGAGAAGGCGTGGCGCGACAGCGTGCTCGCCGCGGCGCCGCGGATCGAGAAGGCGGCCGACAAGGCGGGCCCGATGGTCGACACGGCGCACGACAGGATCGTGGACGACTATCTCCCGCGCGTGGTCGCCGCCTTCAACGACGCCGCCACACGGGCCGGCACGGTGGCTGCCGAGGCCGCGCACGAGGCGGCCGAGAAGGCCGGCCGGGCGGGCAAGAAGGCCGCCAAGCGTGCCGCGAAGGAGGCGGCCAAGGCACAGGCCGCGGCCGAGAAGGCCGCCAAGGAGGCCGAGAAGAGCTCCCGCAAGGGCAAGGGCCTGCTGTGGACCCTGCTGCTCCTCGGCGCCGCAGGCGCCGGCTACGCCTTCTGGCGGCGGGCCCAGCCGCAGAACGACCCGTGGGCCGAGCCGTGGGAGCAGACGTCCCGCCCCGACTTCGACGGGGCCGCCCGCGAGGCGCGGCACGCCGTCGAGGACGCGGCCGAGGCCGTCGGCGAGGCCGCGGGCCACGCCGTCGCCCGCGGGCGCGAGGCTGCCGAGCGGGCCGGCGAGAAGGCGGCCGAGCTGAGCGAGGACGTCGGCGACAAGGTCACCGAGGCCGCAAAGAAGGCGACCAGCCGCACCCGCTCGACGGCGCGGAAGGCCGACGGGTCGGCGACCGACACGAAGGCCGGGGCCGACGACGGTGCCGACAAGGACTCCTCGAACGACACGGCGAAGGGGACCGACAAGGACGCCGGCTCGACGAGCTGATCGGTCGGCCCGTCCGGCGCACCCTCGCCGCGACCACACCAGGAACGACGACGCCCTGCCCTCCGGAGGAGGACAGGGCGTCGTCGTGTCGAGCTGGTGGAGCCAAGGGGACTCGAACCCCTAACCCCCTGCTTGCAAAGCAGGTGCGCTACCAATTGCGCCATGGCCCCTGGCTGCCTGGGCGGCCGCTCGGGTCGGCGTGGACCCGCGTCCTGCTCAGTCGATGGTGTCGGTGACCTCGGACCACAGGTCCCGGTCGGCCGCGTCCTCGTTGAGCCGGCGCCAGACGAGATAGCCCGCGCCGAGCGCGAGCAGGAGGACGAACAGCTTCTTCATCTTCAGCCTCCTCGTCGCGGCCGCGTGGCCGCGCCTGTCAGGGCCCGGGCCGTGCGGCCTGGAGTGGGGCTAGGAGGACTTGAACCTCCGACCTCTTCCTTATCAGGGAAGCGCTCTAACCGTCTGAGCTATAGCCCCGGGGGTGCTGCGCGTGAAGCGCGTGCAGCACGGAACACTACCGCACCGCGGGACCCGCCCCCAAACCGGGACCGTCGTCGTCGGGTGTGACGTCGGTCCCGGTCGGGCGGGCCTCCGGCGGCGCCGCGCTCACTCGTCGGTGAGCGTGAGGTGCGCGCCGCCGACCAGCGCGGCCGTGATGTTGTACAGGATGGCCATGATGGTGGCGATCGCCGTCAGGAGCACCACGTTGACGATGGCGATCAGCACCGACAGGGACACCACACGGTCGAACTCGATGAACTGCACGATGTTGACCGTCTGCGGGCCGACGGTCTCCTGCAGGAAGTCCTGCACCGTGTGGAAGGTGCCCATGTCGTTGAGCACGTACCAGACGACCATCGTCGCGACGACGGTCATGAAGCCGATCGCCACGGAGAGCAGGAAGGCGAGCTTCATCACCGACCACGGGTCGACGCGGGAGATCGACAGGCGCACACGGCGCGGGCCGGCGTCGCGGACGACGCCGCTCGCCGCCCCCGCGGTCCCGATGCCCGTCGCCACGGCCGGGTGCACGTCGCCGCTCGAGTAGTGCATCTCCGGACGCGGCTCCTGCGGCGCGGCGGGCGCCTCGCCCTCCTGCGGCCGCGCCGGGTCCGGCATGACGGACTGCACCTTCTTGGCCGCGGACTTGGCCGCGGCCAGCGCCGCGGCGGCCGCCTTGACGGCGCCGTCCTTCACGGGCGACGCGCCCGTGCCCGCGGACCCGGGGGCCTCGGCGGAGGCTGCGGCGCCCGCCGAGACCGTGCCCAGCACCCTGGCCGGCTCGCCCGGCGCGGCGCCCGTGGACGACGACGGCACCGGGCTCCTGCGGTGCGTCTGGTCGTCGATCTCCGGCTCCGCGGCGGGCGGCGCCGGCACCGGCGTCGCGTTCGCACCCGACGTCCGGGTCGACGCGCTGTTCTCGCTCATCAGTCCTCGTCCCCGCTGCTGCTCTCGTGCTCGTCGGCGGCCTCTTCGTCCACGCTAACCGACTCGGCGGCGACCGCCTCCTCGACTTCCCGACGCTCGACGTTCCGGGCGACGGCGATGATCCGGTCGCCCTTGTCGGGCTTCGCGAAGGTGACCCCCTGCGTGGTGCGCCCGGTGAGGTTCACCTCGCCGACCGCCGAGCGCACGATCTTGCCACGCTCCATGATGACCAGCACCTCGTCGTCCGCCTCGGTGACGAGCGCCCCCACGAGGTCTCCACGAGCCTCGACCAGGTTCGCCACCTTGATGCCGTAGCCGGCGCGCCCCTGGACCCGGTACTCGGTGATCGCGGTGCGCTTGGCGAAGCCGCCCTCGGTCACGACGAACAGGTCGGTGCCCGGCGTCACGACGTCCGCGTTGAGCAGCTCGTCGGCCTCGCGGAACTTCATGCCGGTGACGCCCGACGTCGCACGGCCCATGGGTCGCAGCGTGTCGTCGTCGGCGGGGAAGCGGATCGACTGTCCCTTGCGCGAGACGAGGATCAGGTGGTCGTCCGCATTCACCAGGCGGGCCGCGACCAGCTCGTCGGGCGTGCCGTCCTCGTCCTCGCGCAGGTTGATGGCGATGAGCCCGCCCGAGCGCGGCGAGTTGTACTCGCCGAGGCGGGTCTTCTTCACCAGGCCGCGCCGGGTGGCGAGCACGAGGTAGTCGGCCGCCTCGTAGTCGGGCAGGTCGAGCACCTGCGCGATCTGCTCGCCCGGCTGGAACGCCAGCATGTTGGCCACGTGCTGGCCCTTGGCGTCGCGGCCGCCCTCGGGCAGCTCGTACCCCTTGGCGCGGTACACGCGGCCCAGGTTGGTGAAGAACAACAGCCAGTGGTGGGTGGTGGTGACGAAGAAGTGCTGGACGATGTCGTCCTCGCGCAGGGCCGCGCCCCGCACCCCCTTGCCGCCGCGGCGCTGCGCCCGGTAGCTGTCGGTGCGGGTGCGCTTGGCATAGCCGCCGCGCGTGATCGTGACGACGACCTCCTCCTCGGGGATGAGGTCCTCGATCGACATGTCGCCGTCGTACGGGAGCACCGTGGTGCGGCGCTCGTCACCGTAGCGCTCGACGATGTCGTCCATCTCCTCGCGCACGATGTCGCGCTGCCGCTCGGGCTTGGCGAGGATGTCGCGGTAGTCGTCGATCTCGGCGCGCAGCTTGGCGTGCTCGTCGAGGATCGCCTGGCGCTCGAGGGCGGCCAGCCGGCGCAGCTGGAGCGCGAGGATCGCGTTCGCCTGCTGCTCGTCGATGTCCAGGAGCTCCATGAGGCCCGTGCGCGCGTCGTCCGCGTTGGGGGAGCGGCGGATGAGTGCGATGACCTCGTCCAGCGCGTCGAGGGCCTTGAGGTAGCCCTCGTAGATGTGGATCTTGTCCTCGGCCTCCTTGAGGAGGTATTCGGTGCGCCGGCGCACGACCTCGATCTGGTGCGTCGTCCAGTGCCGCACGAAGGCGTCGAGGCTGAGCGTGCGGGGCACGTCGTCGACCAGCGCCACCATGTTCGCCGCGAAGTTGTCCTGCAGCGGCGTGTGCTTGTACAGGTTGTTGAGGACGACCTTGGCGATGGCGTCGCGCTTGAGCACGATGACGAGGCGCTGGCCGGTGCGGCCGGAGGTCTCGTCGCGGATGTCCGCGATCCCCTGGATCTTGCCGTCGTTGACGAGGTCCGCGATCTTCGACGCCAGGTTGTCCGGGTTGACCTGGTAAGGCAGCTCGGTGATGACGAGGCAGATGCGGTTCTGGATCTCCTCGACGTTCACGACGGCCCGCATCGTGATCGAGCCGCGGCCCGTGCGGTACGCCTCCTCGATGCCCTTGGTGCCGAGGATCTGCGCGCCCGTGGGGAAGTCCGGCCCCTTGATGCGCTGCATGAGCGCGGCGAGGAGCTCCTCCTTGCTCACGTCCGGGTTGTCGAGGTGCCAGCGCACGCCCTCCGCGACCTCGCGCAGGTTGTGCGGCGGGATGTTGGTCGCCATGCCGACGGCGATGCCGGCGGAGCCGTTGACCAGCAGGTTGGGGAACCGCGCGGGCAGGACGACGGGCTCCTGCGTGCGGCCGTCGTAGTTGTCCTGGAAGTCGACGGTGTTCTTGTCGATGTCGCGGACCATCTCGAGCGCCAGCGGCGCCATGCGGCACTCGGTGTACCGCGGGGCGGCGGCCGGGTCGTTGCCGGGCGAGCCGAAGTTCCCCTGGCCGGCGACGAGCGGGTACCGCAGCACCCAGTCCTGCACGAGGCGCACGAGGGTGTCGTAGATCGCCGTGTCGCCGTGCGGGTGGAACTTGCCCATGACGTCGCCCACGACGCGCGAGCACTTCGAGAACGCGCGGTCGGGGCGGTAGCCGCCGTCGTACATCGCGTAGATCACGCGCCGGTGCACGGGCTTGAGGCCGTCGCGCACGTCCGGCAGCGCGCGGCCCACGATCACGCTCATCGCGTAGTCGAGATAGCTGCGCTGCATCTCCAGCTGCAGGTCGACCTGCTCGATCCGGCCGTGGTGCACCGCGACCGCGCCCTCGGGCTGCTGGACCGTCTCGGGTGCCTCGTCGCCGGGCACGCCGTCCGTCATGTCGGGGCCGGGGGTCTCGTCCGTCACCGTCTACCTCTACCTTCCTGCGCCGCCAGGGCGCGGGTCCCGTTCGTCCTCGTTCTTGCTGTACATCGACGCAGGGATGACCTGTACGTCGACGGCCGGCTAGATGTCGAGGAAGCGGACGTCCTTGGCGTTGCGCTGGATGAAGCTGCGGCGGGACTCGACGTCCTCGCCCATGAGCACCGAGAAGATCTCGTCCGCCGCGGCGGCGTCGTCCATCGTGACCTGCAGCAGCGTGCGGTGCTCGGGGTCCATCGTCGTGTCCCACAGCTCGGTGTAGTCCATCTCGCCGAGGCCCTTGTACCGCTGGATCCCGTTCTCCTTGGGGATCCGCTTGCCCGCCGCGAGCCCCTCCGCCAGGAACGCGTCGCGCTCCCGGTCGGAGTACACGTAGTCGTGCGGGGCGTTCGACCACTTGAGCCGGTACAGCGGCGGCTGCGCCAGGAAGACGTGCCCGTGCTCGATGAGCGGGCGCATGTACCGGAACAGCAGGGTGAGCAGCAGCGTGCAGATGTGCTGGCCGTCGACGTCGGCGTCGGCCATGAGCACGATCTTGTGGTACCGCAGCTTGGCGATGTCGAAGTCCTCGCCGATGCCCGTGCCGAACGCCGTGATCAGGGCCTGGACCTCGGCGTTGGACAGCGCGCGGTCCAGCCGCGCGCGCTCCACGTTGAGGATCTTTCCCCGCAGCGGCAGGATCGCCTGGTTGTGCGGGTTGCGCCCGCGTACCGCCGAACCGCCGGCGGAGTCGCCCTCGACGATGTAGATCTCGCAGTCCTCGGGGCGGTTCGACTGGCAGTCCTTGAGCTTGCCAGGCATGCCGCCCGAGCTGAGGATGCCCTTGCGTCGCGTGGCCTCGCGCGCCTTGCGCGCGGCGATGCGGGCCTGCGACGCCGAGATCGCCTTGCGGATCACGTCGCGCCCCTCGTTCGGGTGCGCGTCGAACCAGTCCGTGAGCTTCTCCCGGACGACGCGCTGGACGAACGTCTTGGCCTCCGTGTTGCCCAGCTTCGTCTTGGTCTGGCCCTCGAACTGGGGCTCGCCGAGCTTGACGGAGATGACGGCGGTGAGGCCCTCGCGGATGTCGTCGCCCGTGAGGTTCTCGTCCTTCTCCTTGAGGATCCCCTTGTCCCGCGCATAGCTGTTGACCAGGGTCGTCATCGCCGCACGGAAGCCCTCCTCGTGCGTGCCGCCCTCGGTGGTCGCGATCGTGTTCGCGTAGGTGTGCACCGACTCGCTGTAGGCGTTGGTCCACTGCATCGCGATCTCGATGGAGATCTTGCGCTCGGCGTCCTCCGCCTCGACGTCGATGATCTCGGCGTGCACGAGCTCGGTCTTCTTCGCGGCGTTGAGGTGCGCGACGTAGTCGGTGAGACCGTTGTCGTACTTGTACGTCACCGTGCGGGTCCGGGGGGCGCCGGCCTGGTCCGTGCCGTCCGCCCCGGTGTCCACGGGCTCGCGCACCGCGTCGTCGGCGACGGCCGTCTCGGGGGCGCCCGTCACCTCGTCGTCCGTCCCGGCGTGCCCGCTGCGCTCGTCCGTCAGCGTGATGCGCAGGCCCTTGTTGAGGAACGCCATCTGCTGGAAGCGGGAGCGCAGGGTCTCGAAGTCGTAGTCCGTGGTCTCGAAGATCGAGTCGTCGGCCCAGAAGGTCTGGGTGGTGCCGGTCGTCTCGTCCGGGCCGAGCTCGTCGAGACGCTCCACCTCGGTGACCGGCTCGCCCCCGTCGCGGTACTCCTGGCGCCACCGGTGACCGTCGCGCTTGACCTCGGAGACGAACCGCGTGGACAGCGCGTTCACCACCGACATGCCGACGCCGTGCAGGCCGCCCGAGACGGCGTAGCCGCCGCCGCCGAACTTGCCGCCGGCGTGCAGGATCGTCATGACGACCTCGAGGGTCGGCTTGCCCTCGGTCGGGTGCATCGCGACCGGGATGCCACGCCCGTTGTCCTGGACCCGCACCCCGCCGTCGGCCATGAGGGTCACCTGGATGGTGTCGGCGTGGCCGGCGAGGGCCTCGTCCACAGAGTTGTCCACAATCTCGTACACCAGGTGGTGCAGGCCGCGCTCACCGGTCGAACCGATGTACATGCCCGGTCGCTTCCGGACCGCCTCCAGGCCTTCCAGGACGGTGATGTTGCCGGCGTCGTACCCGGCCCCCGGTCCTGGGGCTCCGTCGGTGGCGGCAGTACGAGGACGGGGGGTGTCGGTTCGGTCTGCCACGGGCGGGGTTGCTCCTCGGTCGTCGTGCACGCACCGGTGCCCGGAGGCAAGGAACGGCGCGGCTCACAGGTTCCGGGCACGAGCCGCCGCCATGCTGCGCGGAACGACGATCTGACGATCGTCCGCCAGGCTCGACGAGCCTGGCGTCCAGCGCCTCACCGGCGGTCGGGGCACGACCCGGAATGACCGTCCCAGTCTACCTGCCGAGGGCGGAGAACCGGCGGATTACCGGCCCTGGAGCGAATCTCTCCACGAGTTGGTCGCACACGTCACGCCCCTGTTCTCCACACGGTTGTCCACAGGCGCCGACAGCGTTGTCCGCGCCCGCCCCGACCCGGGTCGAACGACGGCGATGTATACCCTACGCACCTTTTTCGCAAGGCCTCCCTTTATCGCCCGTTTGCTGGTCTAATACACCGTGATTCCCCGTTTCGCACCCCGAGGCGCCCACGCGCGCCCGGTGTCACTACACGAAGGGACCCACCCCCGGTGAAGAAGACCCTGGCGGGCGTCGCAGCGTCGACGCTCGCCCTCGGCGGGATGCTGGTCGCGACCGCGGCCCCCGCCTCCGCGCACACCCCGACGGTCACGGCAAGCTGCGACAGCCTGCACGTCGATCTCAAGTCGTACCCCGACGCCACGGTCACGGTCACGATCGACGACCGCGAGGTGGCCTCGGAGGACTTCCAGGGCTCGTTCGACGAGACCTTCACCTTCGACGGCTCGACGTCCCACTCGTGGGAGGTCGTCGTCGACGCCCACGACGACGACACGTATGACAAGACCTATCCCGAGACGGGCGCCCCGGGTCTCACCGACCCTTGCCCCGGCGCCGAGCCCGATGTCGATGAGGCGCAGGTCGGCATCTACCTGTACGAGAAGCTCGACGCAGATCCTGCGAACGAGTGGAGCGGCAAGGACAAGGACGCACGCTGGGAGAACTCCGGGCTGCAGACCCTCCTCGGCACCAAGACGCTGCCGCTCCCTGCCCAGAAGGACGGCTCCTACTGGTACGACGAGCTGCCCAATCCTGACCTCGTCGCCGAGCTCCTGGCCGACGCCGACGTGTGCACCGACTGGGGCATCCAGCAGGACCTCGTGAGCGGTGGCCCGGACGAGTACACGATGCCGCAGAACATCACGTTCCCGGACGGTTCCTCGATGGACGGCCACCTCGTCGACCACACCCACCAGGAGCTGGAGGACCTCGGGGTCGTCCTGCCCTCAGGTGAGGCGTGCGGCGAGCCCACGCAGCCTCCGGTCGAGGAGGACGAGGTCGTGGTGCCTGTCGCGCCCGCCGCGGTGACCGTCTGCGGGGCCGACTCGTCCGACATCGAGCTGCCCGTCGCCACCGAGGAGGTCACGTACCTCGCCTCGGACGCCGGCGTGATCGCCACGCCGACCGCCGGCCACACCTTCGGCGACGACCTCGCCGGCTACGTCGTCAACGACAACGGCGACGCCGTCTTCCCCCTCGAGGACCTGCTTCCCAGCGCCGAGGACTGCGCCCTGGTCCCCGGCGACATCGCCGCGGTCTGCGAGTCCGAGGTCCCGTACCTCGCCTACGAGGTCAACCTGCCGGAGGGTGCCGAGACCGACGAGGAGACGCCGCTGACGGTGACCTTCCTCAACCCTGACGGCGACGACCACGTCGTCACCGACCTCCCGCTGGACGGCCGCCTGCTGTGGCCCGGCGCCTCCGACACCGCGCCGCTGCAGTGGCCGGGCTGGGAGCAGCTGGGGGACGGGTCGTACGTCGAGACGGACGGGAACTACGCCTGGACCCGCGAGGGCGTCGAGGTGCTCTTCGAGGTCAACCCGACGTACTCGACGATCGTGGAGTACCCGGAGGCGTCCACGCAGTGCGCCAACCCGGTCGGCACGGGCGGTGCCGACGTGATCGAGCAGGCGGACGACACGCCGCCGGCCCCGGCCGAGGTGGCCGACGCAGGGCCCGAGCTCGCCCGGACCGGCGCCACGGTCGGCGCCGTGGCCGGCGTGGCGGCGCTGCTGCTCGGCGGCGGCGCGACGCTCTTCTGGCTGCGCCGCCGGATGCGGAACGCCGAGGGCTGAGGCCCGGCACGGTGAGCCGATCACCCGCTGCACGATGACGAAGGGCCCGTCCGGCATCGCCGGGCGCGCCCTTCGTCATCGTCAGGACCGTGCTCGGCCTATCCGAAGGTGTCGCGCGGCCCCGGGCCACGCACCGACCGTCGGCCGCGCCGGAAACCCGGGCCCGCGGGCCCGAGCACCGTCACCTGCTCCACCACGCCCTCGCCGACCTCCTCCGCCAGCCGGCGCAGCAGCGTCGGCACCAGGAGGCGCACCTGCGTCGCCCACGCCGTGGAGTCGGCGCGCACGACGAGGACCTTCTCCTCGAACGTCTCCGGCTGGCAGTGGTCGGCCACCTGGTCGCCCACCACCTCGCGCCACCGGCCGATGACTCCGCCCACGGACACGTCCGACGTCCAGCCCTTGTCGCGCAGCAGGCGGGCCAGCACGTCCGACATGAGCTGCGGGTCCCGCGCCCCCGGCCCCTTGCGAGGGGCGTGCGGCTCGGCGAGCGGCGAGCGGCGCGGAGGCGATCCCGGACGCAAGCCCTTGGCCCGGGCGGCCGCCTTGGCCCGGTTCAGCGCCTCGCGCGCCACCTCGACGGCCGGCGTGAGCTCCGTGCGGTGGTGCACGGGTCGCACGTCGCCGTCGCGGCGACGCCGCCCGCCCGGCAGCGCCTCGTCGTCGGGGTCGTCGTCGGGCTCATCGTCGGGCTCGAGGTCCGGGCCGACACCGAGCCCGGCATCGACCCTGGCATCGACCCAGGCATCGACCCAGGCATCGAGCCCGTCGTCCCGCGGGGACGCGCCGTCGTCCGGCACGTCACGACGCACGACGCACCTGCCCCGGCGTGACCTCGAACCGCGCGCCCAGCAGCTGCGCCGGGACGTCCTCGGGCACGGCAGCGGTGATGAGCACCTGGCGGGCCGGGGCGACCAGCTCCGCGAGCCGTTCCCGGCGACGCACGTCGAGCTCGGCGAACACGTCGTCGAGGACGAGGACGGGGTCGGCGTCGGTACCGTGGTCGGGGTCCCAGAAGACGTCGTCCTGCGCCGTGGCGGACACGGGGGCGTCCGCCCCGACCCCGCCCAGCAGGCGGTACGACGCGAGGCGGAGCGCGAGCGCGAACGACCAGGACTCGCCGTGGCTCGCGTAGCCCTTCGCGGGCAGGCCGCCGAGCGTCAGGACGAGGTCGTCACGGTGCGGTCCCACGAGGCTCACGCCCCGCTCGACCTCCTGCGCGCGCACCTCGGACATCGCGGCGAGGATCGCCTTCTCGAGCTCCTCGGGGGGCGGTGCGTGCGTGCCGCCGTCCACCTCGGCGACTGTCGCACGGTAGGTGAGCTCGGCGTCCCCGTCCGCGTCGCTGACCTGCTCGTACGCCGCCGCGACCTCGGGTCGCAGGGCGCGCACCAGAGCCAGGCGCATGGTGAGGATCTGCGCGCCGAGCTGCGCGGCCTTGGCGTCCCACACCTCGAGGGTGGTCAGGTCGGGCGCGCTCCCCGCGCGCTGCGCGCCGCGCAGCGACTTCAGCAGCGCCGACCGCTGGCGCACCACGCGCTCGTAGTCCGACAGCAGGCCCGCGGCGCGCGGCAGCAGCTGCACGACGAGCTGGTCCAGGAAACGGCGGCGGCCGTCCGGGTCGCCCTTGACCAGCGCGAGGTCCTCCGGGGCGAAGAGCACCGTGCGCAGGATGCCCAGCACGTCCCGCGCCCGGCCGGCCTGGCCGCGGTTGACGCGGGCCCGGTTCGCCTTCCCGGCGGTGATCTCCAGCTCGACGGTCGACGCGCGGTCGGCCCGCACGATCCGGGTGCGCACCACCGCGCGCTCGGCGCCGGCGCGGATCAGGGGCGTGTCGGTGGCGACGCGGTGGCTGCCGAGGGTCGCCACGTAGCCGATGGCCTCGACGAGGTTCGTCTTGCCCTGGCCGTTGCGGCCGACGAAGGCGTTGGGGCCGGGCTCAAGCTCGACGTCGGCCGCGGCGTAGGACCGGAAGTCGAGCAGCGACAGGTGCGAGACGTACATAGGCTCCTGCGCAGGTCAGGCGGGAGGCTCGAGCGGGCTCCCGCCGGGGGAGGCCGGACCGGCCGGCCGTACGGCGTGCCCGCCGAACTGCTGGCGCAGGGCGGCGACCGCCTTCATCGCCGGGGACTCCTGCTGACGCGAGGCGAACCGCGCGAACAGGGCAGCCGAGATCACCGGGAGCGGCACCGCGTTGTCGATCGCCTCGTCGACGGTCCACCGGCCCTCGCCCGAGTCGTCCACCCAGTCGTCGATCGCGTGCAGCGCCGGGTCCTCCTCGAGCGCCTTGACCATGAGGTCCAGCAGCCACGACCGCACCACCGTGCCGCGGGTCCAGGCCTTCATCGTGCCGTGGACGTCGGTGACGATGTCCTTCGCCGCGAGCAGCTCGTACCCCTCGGCGTACGCCTGCATCAGCCCGTACTCGATGCCGTTGTGCACCATCTTGGCGAAGTGGCCCGCGCCCACCGAGCCGGCGTGCACGAACCCCTCCTCGCGAGGACCCTCGGGACGCAGCGCGTCGAAGACGGGCATGAGGTGCTCGACCAGCTCCTGGTCACCGCCGACCATGAGGCCGTAGCCGTTGTCCAGGCCCCACACGCCGCCCGAGACGCCGACGTCGACGTAGCCGATGCCCCGCTCCGCGAGCTCCGCCGCCCGCGCCTGGTCCTCGGGATAGTGCGAGTTGCCGCCCTCGATGACGATGTCGCCCGTCGCCAGCAGGCCGCCCAGCTCCTGGACGACGCCACGCGTCGGGTCACCGGCCGGGACCATGACCCACACCACGCGCCGCCCCTCGGGGAGTGCCGCCACCAGCGCGGCCAGGTCCGCCACGTCGCTGACCTCGGGGCGCGGGTCGTAACCCGTCACCTCGATGCCGCCGCGGCGCAGCCGCTCGCGCATGTTGTGGCCCATCTTCCCCAGGCCGACGAGACCGATGTGGCTGACCATGGTTCCTCCCGAGCGGTGGCTGTGGACGACGGACGGCGGCGCGGTGGGCGTCAGCCGGCGAAGCGGATCGGCACGAGCAGGTAGCGGTAGTCCGACGAGTCCTCGCCGTCCAGCGACTCCTGGCCGGTGAACTCGACGGGCTTGTTCGGGTGCGTGAAGGAGAGGCGGACGAAGTCCGTGCCGAGCGCGCCGAGCCCGTCCAGCAGGAACTGCGGGTTGAACGCGACCTGGATGTCCTCGCCGACGAGCACGGCCTCGAGGGCCTCCGACGCCTGTGCGTCGTCGCCCTGACCGGCGTCGAGCACCACCTGGCCGTCGGTGAACGACAGGCGGATGGGCGTGTTGCGCTCCGCGACCAGGGACACGCGCTTGGCGGCCTCGATGAGCGGACCGGTGGCGACGACGGCGTGGATGGGCGTGGCGTCCGGGAACAGGCGGCGGACGGGCGGGTAGTCGCCGTCCACGAGCTGCGACGTCGTGTGCCGGCCGCCGGCCTCGAAGCCGATGAGGTCGACCCCCTGGCCGGTGGACAGGCCGATGTTGACCAGGCCGCCGCCGCTGCCCAGCGACTTGGCGACGTCGGTCAGCGTGCGCGCGCGGACCAGCGCCACCGCGGAGTAGCCCGGGGTCGCCGGCGTCCAGACGAGCTCGCGCAGCGCGAGACGGTACCGGTCGGTCGCGATGAGCGTGATCCGCTCGCCCTCGATCTCCATGCGTACACCGGTGAGCAGCGGCAGCGTGTCGTCGCGGCTGGCGGCGACGCTGACCTGCGCCACGGCGTGCGTGAGGGCGTCGCCCGAGACGGTGCCGCTGAGCTCCGGCATGGCCGGCAGGGCGGGGTAGTCCTCGACGGGCATCGTCAGCAGCGTGAACCGCGAGGCGCCGCAGGTCAGCACGACCTTGGTGCCCTCGAGCGTCACGTCCACCGGCTTGTGCGGCAGCGCACGGGAGATCTCGGCGAGCAGCCGCCCCGAGACCAGCACCGTGCCGGGCTCGGAGACCTCGGCAGGGATCTCGGACCGTGCCGACACCTCGTAGTCGAAGCTGGACAGCCCGATCGTGCCCGCCGTGTCCACCTCGATGCGGACTCCCGCCAGCACCGGTGCCGGCGGTCGCGTGGGAAGCGTGCGCGCCGTCCAGGTCACGGCCTCCGCCAGGACGTCACGCTCAACCCGGAACTTCATCCCACTCCTCGAGTTGTCGGTCGGTACGGACGATGCCGCGGCTGTCGTCCGGGCCGCGTGGTGCCGGCGCCAGGGAGACAGGGCGGTCGTCCGAGCCAAACCCTACGCGAGTGGGACCGTCCTCGGCACGTGCTCGGTGCGGGCTCGTGAGCCGGGTCGTGGAGGAGGGCACGCAAAAGCGGGTGGCCGGCACTCGTGGCCTGATGAAGGTGAGGTGGATTTCCTTCTAGAACATCGTTCGTCATCGTCATCGGGGTTGTGGAATCTGGGGGAAACCGGTGTTTGCGCAGGTCAGAACGCTGCCGTTGCTGTGGAGACGGGTGGGGGCGAGGCTGTGGAGAAACGGGCGTACCTGTGGGCGACGGGATCTGTACCCACAGCCGTCCACCGATCTGGGGATCGTCGTCCACGATTTCCGGCGGTCGGTCCACACCCGTCCACAGGGTTGTCCACAGGTGTGCATCTCGCTGAGGGCGGCAGGTAGCGATTTGTCCACCATGTCGGTCCACAGGGCTGGGGACGACGACGCGCGGACGCCGGGAACTTCCCGGCGTCGTTGTGGGCAGAACTGTGGATCGCCCCCGTCCACAACGCGCGAACGCCCCGTCGGGCACGCACATGGCGGCCCGGCGGGGCGTCGGAGGGATCCAGCGGACCGGTCTGGACGTCGGCGTGTCAGCCGCGGTGCTGCTGCTTGATCCGGCTGGTGAGCTCGGTCACCTGGTTGTACGTGGACCGCCGCTCGGCCATCTGGCCGGCGATCTTGCGGTTCGCGTGCATGACGGTCGTGTGGTCGCGCCCGCCGAACTGCTGGCCGATCTTGGGCAGCGACAGGTCGGTGAGCTCCCGGCACAGGTACATGGCGATCTGGCGTGCCGTGACCAGCACCCGCGAGCGGGACGACCCGCACAGGTCGTCGATCGTGAGCCCGAAGTAGGCGGCCGTCTGCGCGATGACCATCGACGGGGTGATCTCCGCGGTGTCGTCGTCGGTGATCAGGTCCTTGAGGACGATCTCCGCGAGGGCGAGGTCGACCTGCTGCCGGTTGAGGTTCGCGAATGCCGTGACCCTGATCAGCGCGCCCTCGAGCTCGCGGATGTTGGTGGAGATGCGCGAGCCGATGTAGCTGAGGACGTCCGCCGGGACGTCGAGCCGCTCGCTGGCCGCCTTCTTGCGCAGGATGGCGATGCGGGTCTCGAGGTCCGGCGGCTGGACGTCCGTGATGAGGCCCCACTCGAACCGGGACCGCAGGCGGTCCTCGAACCCGTTGAGCTGCTTGGGCGGGACGTCGGAGGTGATGACGACCTGCTTGTTGGCGTTGTGCAGGGCGTTGAACGTGTGGAAGAACTCCTCCATCGTCTGTTCCTTGCCCTGCAGGAACTGGATGTCGTCGATGAGGAGCACGTCGACGTCGCGGTACCGCCGCTGGAACGCGCCGGCGCGCCCCTCGCCGATGCTGTTGATGAAGTCGTTGGTGAACTCCTCGGAGTTCACGTACCGCACCCGCACGTGGGGATACAGGTTGTGCGCGTAGTGCCCGATGGCGTGCAGGAGGTGGGTCTTCCCGAGGCCCGAGTCGCCGTAGATGAACAGCGGGTTGTAGGCCTTGGCCGGAGCCTCCGCGACGGCGACCGCAGCCGCGTGCGCGAAGCGGTTCGACGACCCGATGACGAAGGTCTCGAAGATGTACTTCGGGTTCAGCCGCGTCGGCTCGGCCGACGGCTTCGGCTTCGGGGGGAGCACGGGCGCGTCGTGCTCGTCCGGGACGTCCTGGTCGACCGGCGGAGCCGTGTAGTCCTGCGACGGTCCCGTGAGGTTGTCGCTGCTCAGCTCCGGGTCGACGGTGATGCCGAAGCGGATCTCGCGGCCGAGGGTCGACGCCATCGCCGAGACGAGCTGGTCGCGCACGCTCGTCTCCAGGTACGTGCGGGTCTGCTCGTGCGGGACGGCGATGAAGACGGTGTCGTCGAGGATCGCCATCGGCTTCGCGAGCTTGATGAACGCGAGCTGGCGGGCCGTCATGTCCGGCCTGGCCTCGAGCGTGGCGAGGGTGTGCGCCCAGACGTCGGTGATGTTCTCGTCCGGCTGGGCCACGGGCTGTCGTCCTTGTCGATAGGGATGGTCGTTCGGGTGGCGATGAAGCCGCGAGTCTGCCACGATCGGCGTCCGTCCACACAGTTGTCCACATGCTGTGGAAGGTGTGGATAACCCTGTGGGGGACGACCGTACCGGGCAGTGAGCGCGACGTCGCGCCGAGGTGCGTGAGGTCCTCGTCATCGTAGCCAACCGGCGGCGGGCAGGCCCGGGGCCCGGGTTTGACCTGACGGGGCCCGGCGGCGTAACGTCAGACAGCCTGTCCAGGTCCTTTCGCGCGCCCTTATGCGGGCTGCCGGTCCTCGGGCCGGTCAGTCGGCATCCTGCGTCGCCCTGGCGCACACCGACCTGTAGCCCTGCATCGTCGAGGAACTGACGGTGTGCCTCCCCGACGTTTTCCTTGGAGTACCTCGTGAGCAAGCGGACCTTCCAGCCGAACACCCGCCGTCGTGCCAAGACCCACGGCTTCCGGCTGCGCATGCGCACCCGCGCCGGCCGCGCCATCCTGGCGAACCGCCGTCGCAAGGGTCGCGTCGAGCTCTCTGCCTGACGCGTGCTGCCTGCGGCGCACCGACTGCGCCGTTCCGTCGACTTCGAACGGGCGGTGCGCCGCGGCACGCGTGCAGGACGATCGACCGTGGTGGTCCACCTCTTCCTCGATCCGGAGGAGGATGGTCCACCACAGGTCGGTCTTGTCGTATCCAAAGCCGTGGGGAACGCAGTGCATCGGAACAAGGTGAAGCGCCGGCTGCGGCATTCCGCGCAGCGCCACCTCGGTGCGCTTCCTCCCGGGGCGCGTGTCGTCGTCCGCGCCCTCCCGCCGTCCGCCGGAGCCACGTACGCGGATCTTGATCGCGACCTGGACCGCTGTGTCGAGCGCGCGGTCCGGCGCCTGACCGCCCCCGCGGGTCACGGCCGATGAGCGCACCGGCACTGGGGCGCGACGCACTGCGCAACCTCCCCACCACGGTCCTGATCGGGATCCTTCGTGTCTATCAGGCAGTCGTCTCCCCGCTGACCGGGCCCACCTGCAAGTACTACCCGTCCTGCTCGCAGTACGCGATCATCGCGATCCGTACGCACGGGACGCTGCGGGGGACCGGCCTCGCGCTGTGGCGCATCCTGCGATGCAACCCCTGGAGCCTTGGTGGCGTGGACGATGTGCCGCCTGCTCGTCCGAAGCACACGCACGACGACGTGCCGGATCACGAGCACCGCGGCGCCCCTCGCCACTGACCTCCCCGGATCGCGCCGCCGGGAAATCAGCTTTTCCGACCAAGGAGACATATCGGGATGCTCGACACCATCCTCTACCCCATCGAGTGGGTCGTGGCCTGGATCATGTACGGGTCGCACGCCGTCCTCACCACCCTCGGCATGCAGGACGGGGCCGGCCTCGCGTGGGTGCTGTCGATCGTGGCGCTCACCGTCGTGATCCGTATCGCGCTGATCCCGCTGTTCTTCAAGCAGATCAAGGCCTCGCGCGGCATGCAGATGATGCAGCCCGAGCTGCAGGCCGTCCAGAAGAAGTACAAGGGCAAGACGGATCCCGCGTCCCGCGAGGCCATGGGCCGCGAGACGATGGAGCTCTACCGCAAGCACGGCACCAACCCGATGGCGTCGTGCCTGCCGATCCTGCTCCAGTCGCCGATCTTCTTCGCCCTGTTCCGGGTGCTCAACAACCTGCAGCCGATCGCGGAGGGCTCGCGCGACGCCATCGGGCCGATCGACCAGCGCATCGCCGGTGACATCGAGACCTCGACGCTCTTCGGTGCGCAGCTCTCGGACGTGTTCCGTACCACCGACGACATGACGGCGCGGGTCGTCGTGATCGCGCTGATCATCATCATGAGCGCCACGATGTTCTTCACGCAGCGCCAGCTGACGATGAAGAACATGCCGAAGGCCGCCCTCGAGGGGCCGATGGCCAGCACTCAGAAGATGATGCTGTACATCCTCCCGGTGATCTTCCTGATCTCGGGTGTGAACTTCCCGGTCGGTGTGCTGATCTACTGGGTCATCTCGAACCTGTGGTCCATGGGGCAGCAGTTCTACACGATCAAGAAGATGCCGGCGCCCGGCTCCGAGGCCGAGCGGCTGCTCAAGGAGAAGCAGGCGCGCAAGGCCGCGGCGAAGGGTGCCATCGAGGCAGAGCCCGCGCCCGAGCCCGAGAAGCCGCAGGGCCAGCGGCAGCAGCCCAAGCGCAAGAACCGGCAGAAGCGACGCTGAGCACCGAGAGGACCATGACGACGGACATGAGCACGCAGACGCCTGTGGAACAGGATCCGGACCGCACCCGCCGCCTCGAGGAGGAGGGGGAGGTCGCGGCCGACTACCTCGAAGAGCTTCTCGATATCGCCGACCTCGACGGGGACATCGACCTCGACATCCGCCACGACCGCGCCGCGGTCGAGGTGGTCGCCGAGCCGCAGGACTCGCTCGCGGCGCTGGTCGGTCGTGACGGCGAGGTCCTGGAGGCGCTCCAGGAGCTGACCCGCCTGGCAGTCCAGACGCGGACGGGGGAGCGGAGCCGGCTCATGCTCGACGTGGCGGGCTTCCGGGCCGCTCGGCGTCTCGAGCTCACGGAGCTGGCAGAGCGTGCGGTGGCACAGGTCCGCGAGACGGGGGAGGAGCTCGAGCTCGACCCCCTGAACGCGTTCGAGCGCAAGGTCGTGCACGACGTCGTCGCGGACGCCGGTCTCGTGAGCGACTCGCGCGGCGTGGAGCCGGAGCGTTACGTCGTGGTCCAGCCGGCAACGGCTTCTGAGTGACGTGTCCTCGAGGGCCCGTCGTTTCACGTGAAACGACGGGCCTTCGTGCTGGACAGGCCGGGGCGTCCTCCGTGTCGTGGGGGCCCCGGCAGGACGAGCGGCCGCCGGCGTGACGGCGACGGCGGCCCGAGGAGGAGAGTAGTGATGGCGGAGCAGGAGCAGGAGCCCGACCGGCAGGCGGACGTCGAGCTGGGAGCGAGCGATCAGGTGCGCGCCCTGTTCGGCGACCGATACGACGTCGTCGCGGGCTTCGCGGATCGGCTGCAGGCTGAGGGTGAGCTGCGTGGGCTCATCGGCCCGCGGGAGGTGCCCCGCCTGTGGGAGCGCCACCTCCTGAACTCCGCGGCGGTCCTCCCGTACCTGTCAGCGGCAACCAGCATTGCCGACGTCGGCTCGGGCGCGGGCCTGCCGGGCATCGTCATCGCCGCCATGCGTCCCGAGGCCGAGGTCTATCTCATCGAGCCGATGGAGCGCCGCACCGCGTGGCTCACCGAGGTCAGCGGCGACCTCGGGCTGGACAACGTCCAGGTCAAGCGTGGCCGGGCGGAAGAGTTCCACGGCGCGTTCGAGGTGGACGTCGTCACGTCGAGAGCAGTCGCAGCGCTGTCGAAGCTGGCCCGGATGAGCCTTCCCCTCGCGCGGCCCGGCGGCGAGATGGTGGTGCTCAAGGGACGAAATGTCGCCCAGGAGATCGAGCCGGCCCGCAAGGTCCTGCGCTCCTTCCGGTGTTCGGAGCCAGAGCTGCTCGACGGGGTGACGGTCGACGGGGTCGAGCCCACCACCATCCTGCGGGTTCGCCGGGGCTGACCCTGGCCCGCTTTCCCAGGGACGGCCAGGAGTGGACGGTTTCCGCCGCGCGCCGGGCGTGACCTGCAGCGGTGCGAGCCGGACAAGGGCGTCGGGCCCGTTGAGGTCCACTTCGGTCGGCCGACTCGGACGCCTGCCTGATCCCGGATCGGGCGGGTTGCCGACAGGACGGAGTTTCGGGCAGACCGGGTCGGTGCCACACCGTAGAGTGAGCGCGGAGCCTGGAGGCGACTCGTCTCTTCGAGACGCCGGATCCTGGCGGCAGTAGGTGACGAACCGGAGGAGTGGCACGTGAGCACCAGCACGGAACACGTCGACGACGCCCCTCGGGGCGGCGAGTTCCCGTCGGCAGATCGTGCTGTTTCACGTGAAACACGGCCGCACCTCGAGTGGGCCGACGGCGGGCTGCCCCCGGGTATCGACGCCCACCGCGCAGCCCTCGTGGCGTCCGTTCCGGTCGCGGACGACTCGACGCCGTTGGCGGCACAGCTGGCGATCGACGCGCGCCGACGCATCGACCTCCAGGGTCGCCAGTTCCCCAAGCCTGATCAGACTCGCGTCATCACGGTGGCGAACCAGAAGGGTGGCGTCGGCAAGACGACCACCACGGTGAACCTCGCCGCCGGCCTCGCCCAGTCAGGGCTGAACGTCCTCGTCATCGACAACGACCCACAGGGGAACGCCTCGACCGCGCTGGGGATCGAGCACCGCGCGGGGACTCCATCGATCTATGAAGTGCTGATCGAGGGCGAGCCGCTGGAGAACACGATCCAGGAGTGCCCTGAGGTTCCCGGACTCTACGGAGTGCCGGCCACCATCGACCTGTCTGGCGCCGAGGTCGAGCTGGTCTCGCTGGTTTCACGTGAAACGAGGCTTCGCCGGGCGCTGGACTCGTACCTGGAGAAGCGCGTCGCGCAGGGTGAGCCGCAGATCGACTACGTCCTCGTGGACTGCCCCCCGAGTCTCGGACTGCTGACCCTCAACGCCTTCGTGGTCGGCCGCGAGGTGCTGATTCCGATCCAGTGCGAGTACTACGCGCTGGAAGGGCTGAGCCAGCTGCTGAAGACGATCGAGCTCATCAAGGCACATCTCAACCCTGAGCTGCGCGTGTCGACGATCCTCCTCACGATGTACGACGGCAGGACCAACCTCGCTCAGCAAGTTGCGGCGGAGGTGCGTGAGCACTTCCCGGAACAGACCCTCCGAACGACGGTCCCACGGTCCGTGCGGATCTCGGAGGCTCCGAGCCATGCGCAGACCGTCATGACCTACGATCCGAGCTCGACGGGTGCACTGGCGTACCTGGAAGCGGCTCGAGAGCTGGCGGAGCGCGCACCAAAGCGCGCTCACCTGCAGTGATGCGCTCCAGCGGCGGGGACCGGCATCGCCGCTCGCATGCCCGGAAGCTTGGACAGACGACGACGGGGTCGCAGCACCCCACGGTGCAGGAGGCACGAGCATGAGTCAGAAGAAGCGCGGTCTCGGCCGCGGGCTGGGTGCGTTGATCCCCTCTGGTCCGGAGACTGACCGCCCTGTCGACGTGTTCTTCCCGGCGTCGGAGAAGTCCGGGAGCGGTAAGACGTCGGCGACCGCGGTGGCGGACCGCCCCGACGAAGGCTCCGAGGACCGCGAGAACGGTGACGGCCAGCCGCGCACGAAGGCACGCACCGCGTCCTGGGACTCCGCGATCGCCGGCGGACGCCTGAGCATCCGCACGGGCGCGGACGGCTCACGACTCGACCCGACGGACCTGGCACCGGCGGAGACCGCAGCGCCGACCGGCGGCCTGACCAGCGTAGATGCCATCCTCGACTCGAGCGTGGGCGCGGACGTCAACGAAGACGACGGAGCCTCTACGCCGTCGGGGAACAGGGGGACCGACTCCCCGTTCGGTGTGATCACGCGCATCACCGTGTCGGAGACCGATGGATCCGCCGCCGCAACGGACGTGCCGGAAGCGCCGTCCGAGCCTGAGTCCGGTTCTGGACAGGACGATGAGCCGACCACGCAGGTCGATGCGGGTACTGACGATTCTGTTTCACGTGAAACAGAGCTTGTCCCGGTCCCTGGGGCGCATTTCGCCGAGGTCCTGGTCGACTCCATTCGTCCGAACACCTGGCAGCCACGAACCGTCTTCGATGACGGTGAGCTCGACGAGCTGGTGGCCTCGATCTCGGAGATCGGCGTCCTGCAGCCCATCGTGGTCCGCCCCGACAAGGACCGGCCCGACGGCTACGAGCTCATCATGGGGGAGCGTCGGTGGCGCGCCGCGCAGGCGGCAGGGCTGGATGCGATCCCTGCGATCGTCCGGTCCACCGAGGACTCGGACATGCTCCGCGACGCGCTCCTGGAGAATCTGCACCGGGCCGCGCTGAACCCGCTTGAGGAGGCAGCGGCGTACCGTCAGCTTCTCGACGACTTCGGATGCACGCACGAGGAGCTGGCGGGTCGGATCGCACGGTCGCGGCCGCAGATCTCCAACACCCTGCGGCTGTTGAAGCTGCCCCCGTTGGTCCAGCGCCGGGTGGCGGCCGGGGTGCTCTCAGCGGGCCATGCGCGTGCACTGCTCGGGCTGTCCGACGGTGCCGAGATCGAACGGTTGGCGCAGCGGATCGTCTCCGAAGGGCTCTCGGTGCGGGCGACCGAAGAGGTGGTCACCCTCCTGACCAGCGGTGACGCCGAGAAGGCGGCGCGGCGGGCACCGCGCGCCGGTCAGCGCAGCGAGGCGATGGACGAGTTGGCGTCGCGTCTCTCCGATCGGTTCGAGACACGTGTGAAGGTCAATCTCGGCAAGTCGAAGGGACGACTCACGGTGGAATTCGCCTCGGTCGACGACCTCAATCGCATCCTGGAGGTCATCGCGCCGGAGGACCCCGGGCTGCTGCGCCGCTGACACGAGGCCAAGGGGCCGCCGGACGTTCCACGTGAAACGTCCGGCGGCCCCTGTGGTTTGTCGCGTGGGTCGTCGCAAACGCTCACCTGGAGGTGCTCAACGAACCCGGACGCCCACGCGCCGGTCCGCTCAACTCCTCGACCGACGCTCCGCTCAACTCCTCGACCGACGCTCCGAACGAGGGCTTCGGGACATGGCGGGGGCCGGGTCGCCATACACGTTCGGCGCACTTTGGGCAGTGCCTGGCGGGGCTGAACATCGAGGAGCTCACGATGGCAGCCCGTACGGCGCTCGTACGCCCTCGTTCCTTGTCAGCGGAGGGAGAGCTAGGCGGTCATTTCTTGTGGTCAGTCGCCAACGTTGCTGGTCAGGTGGGGGATGGGAGGCCCTGCAACGCCCGTGCCCCTGGGCAATCGTGGTTGTCTCCCGCCCCGGTCGCCCGGGGCGTCACGCTCGGTCCCACCAGGCCTTGGCGGCACAGCCACCCAGGCGGTGCCTGACTGTCCTGGACTGGCGGGGCACCCGTCGGGTGAGGCCTCGGAGTCGAGCGGGTCGCCCGGCGTCGTTCTCGTCGTGCACCTTGAGGGCGGGGGCTCCAGCAGGCGGCGATGTCCCGCCGAAGGCGCCAGTCAGCCGCGAGATGACCGTGGTCTGCCGTCACCACCACGGGAGAAGCGAGCGCGCCGTTTCACGTGAAACCGCAGGGGCGCTCCACCGATGGTGGGCCCTCGGTGCACGACAGAGCGAGATCTGGAGTCGATCATCCGGCGCCACGCATGACACTTGCTGTGCCGGCCTCCGACGGTGGGTGAGAGCTTCAGATGCATCAGTCGGCAGCCGGGAACGTTCCAGGGCTGCACTGTGCTCGTGCTCGCGACGAGCGGAAATGGCGCGGTATGCCGACGGGACATCGTGTCTGTGGTGCCCGCGGGGCGTGGCCTCGACAGCACGACCGGGAAGGGGGTCGATGTTGCCGGACGGCGATCCGAACGAGAAGACCTCCGGGAGTCGCATGGCCTGACGAGCGGAGTGGGGTCCGCCTCCTCGTACGTACGCCACGCCGCACCTGGTGGCCCCTTGAGCGTGGGTGCATCCGGTCGGCGGTGAGCGCGGCACGGCGTCCGGCACACGGGGCCGTGACCTCCGAGAACGACCGGATACTCGTGCCGTGCGGACTGGGGCGTGCAGATCGATGCGCCCTGGTCGGTGGCGCAGGCGAGAGTGCGCGCCACGCCCGCGAACCCCGGCAGCAGCACGGGTCGTCGACCCGCTCTCTACCGGCGCGCGCAGGGAGGTGGCGATTCGGCTGCTAGGTGGAGCGCAGGGTCAACCGCAGCTCCAGACGGGGGAGCCACGTGCTCGGGCGACGCCGAGAACTGTGCCGGGCCACAGGCGGCACCAGGCGACCCGGACCTCGCGGCACGCCAGCGGCGGGGCCCGGGCGCGGGGGAGCCGAGGCCTATATGAGTGGATCTCGCCGGGAGGTCGTCTGGACGGGGATGTGATCCGCTCCGACACCAGGTCGCAGAGTCCCGTCCGAAGGGGATGGCGGGATGTGGGCCGGTCTCACACACCAGGTTGCGGAGCTCTTGTCGAGAGCGTCGGGCGGGACGTGGCGCGAGGCGTGGGGAGAGAGAGGGGAGGGGCATGGGAGAAGGGCCCGGGGCTCAACGGATGGCGGCGCACATGCTCCAGTACTGGCACGCGGCGAAGTCGCTCGGCGACCAGGTGTGGGCACAACGCATGGGCAGCACCGCGCGGCGGCAGTGAAACCGGAACCGTGGGACAAGGTCGGCGGGATGTCCGGGCGCGATGTCCGCGGGTGTGCATCGTTGGGCCGGGTGCCGGGTGCCGGGGCGCTGACTGCTCTCGGTTCCCGTGTCCGGGGGAGTAGTCGAGCCACCGGGGAACATTTCCGGTGCGATGCGGTGCGATCTAGTGCGTTCCGGTCTTCCTGGAGGGCTCGGTCGAAGCCGCCGAGGTTTGCTCGATCGGGCGTCGTTCAGTCCCGCGACACAGTCGTGGGGGAATATCCGCATATATCCAGCTGGAACCGGCGCAGTCCCATGCGCCTCGCGTGCGGGCAAACCTCGAGCAGGGCCCGACGGGCGGCAGCATGTCCCGCGTCCCCGATTTCATCCTCGGGGTGGCGCTGGTCGTCGTGTCCAGGTCAGCCCATCGGCTGGAGCGCCGGGCGGGGGACTTGGAGGAGGGTGGCGCCCTCGATGGGAGCGCGGCCCGCGCGGGCCGTCGGCCGAAAGAACGAGGAAAAAAGGGGAGGCGCGGCTGGGGGAAAAAGGGGCCGGGGAAGGAGTGGCCGGGGGAGGAGAGGTCGGGAGGAACAGCCGGGAGGAGTAGCGAGGCGCCTCCGTGAGAAATGCGTGAGGCTTCACCAGCCACGCTGCAGACGGTGCGCCGGAAGCGCGGCCGATACCGGTCGGGCCCTCATGACTCCGGCCCGGGCACCCATGACCCAGGGCGATGGTCCCCTGGTCCTGAGAACGACGAAGGCCGGGCCTGTTTCACGTGAAACAGACCCGGCCGACTCGACGGCTGGTCCGAGGATCAGGCGCTGGGTGCGAGCACCGCGTCGATCTCTTCCTTCAGGGCGCGCTTGGGGCGGGCGCCGATGACGGACTTCACGACCTGGCCGCCGGAGTAGACGTTGAGGGTCGGGATCGAGGTGATGCCGTAGGCCATCGTGGTGGCCTGGTTGGCGTCGGTGTCGAGCTTGACGATCTTGACCTTGCCCTCGTACTCGTCCGACAGCTCCTCGAGGATGGGCGCCACCATGCGGCAGGGGCCGCACCAGGTGGCCCAGAAGTCCACGAGGACGGGGATCTCGGACTCGAGAACCTCGGCCTTGAAGGTGTCGTCGGTGACGGCGACGGTTGCCATGACTCGCTCCTTCGGTCGGTGTCGGAAAGTTCAGCGGGCGACGGGGTCCAGGGCGCCGTCCAGCGCCGCGGGAAGCCCGTCAGGGTTCGGGACGTCGACGGTGCCGGCCAGGTCCTGCTCACCCGCGGCGTCGGCCACGGTGGTGAGGTAGGCCTGGGCGTCGAGCGCGGCCGAGCACCCGGATCCGGCGGCCGTGATGGCCTGACGATAGGTGTGGTCGACGACGTCGCCGCAGGCGAAGACGCCGGCCAGGTTGGTACGGGTGGAGCGGCCCTCGGCGAGGATGTACCCCTCGTCGTCGAGCTCGATCTGCCCCTTGACCAGCTCGGTGCGCGGGTCGTGCCCGATGGCGACGAAGAGGCCGGTGACGTCCAGCTCGCGCTCCTCGCCGGTCACGGTGTCGCGCAGCGTGATGCCGGAGACCTTGTCGTCGCCGGTGATCCCGGCGACCTCGCTGTTCCACGCGAACTCGATCTTCGGGTCGGCCGCGGCGCGGTCGGCCATGATCTTCGAGGCGCGCAGCGAGTCGCGGCGGTGCACGACGGTGACCTTCGACGCGAACCGGGTCAGGAAGGTGGCCTCCTCCATCGCAGAGTCGCCGCCGCCGACGACCGCGATGTGCTGGTCGCGGAAGAAGAAGCCGTCACAGGTGGCGCACCACGAGACGCCACGACCGGAGAGCTTCTTCTCGGCGGGCAGGCCGAGCTCGCGGTACGCCGAACCGGTCGCGAGGATCACGGCACGCGCGCGGAAGGTCTCGCCGCCGCCGGTGACGATCGTCTTGACGGGCCCGTCGAGCTCGACCGTCTCGACGTCGTCCCACAGGACCTGGGCGCCGAACTTCTCGGCCTGCTCGCGCATGGCCTCCATGAGGTCGGGGCCCTGGATCCCGGTGGGGAACCCGGGGAAGTTCTCGACCTCGGTGGTGTTCATGAGTGCGCCGCCGGCGGTGACCGACCCGGCCACCACCACCGGCGCCAGACCTGCTCGCGCGGCGTAGACGGCGGCGGTGTATCCCGCTGGGCCCGAGCCGACGATGACGATGTCGTGGATGGTCGTCTCGCCCGCCGTTGCGGTCACCTTGTCGCTCACGCTGTCTCCTGCTCGTCTGCTGATCCCTGATGCACCGTGCTCAACACCTCGGGCGGTGCCGATGTTCCCCTGCCATGAAAGGGCCTGCCCCGCGCCGCCGGCACGGGAAGCAGGTCACGAGATGACGATCTCGTTGAGCTCGAGGTAGTTCTTGCCGTTCGTCACTGGGAGCTCCGTGACCCACAGCACGAACGAGTCGGCGACGGTCTCCTCGGAGAGCTCGAGCTTCGTCGTCCCGCTGAAGGAACCGGAGGCGAGGACGTCTCCGTTGGTGGGTTCGCCGCTGGTCGTGGCACGCACCTCGACGTTGCCGCCCTCGGAGTTGGTGCGCAGCTCGATGGTCGAGACCGGTGCCGGCTCCTCGAGCTCGATGACGTACCCGATGCCGGTCTTCAGGCCGCCGAACTGGGGCGACGCGTACTGCCGCGTGTACCAGAACGTCGACGGGTCGGCGTCGTAGGCGAGGTCGACCGCCTCGGGGTGCTCCCCGGCCTGGTCGCCGCCCTCGGGGTCGAGCTGGTCGCCCGACTCGATGACGGGCCGCACCTCGGTGGGCTCCTCCGGTGCGGGCTCGGTCGTGGTCTCGCCGCCGTCGGACCCGCCCTGCTGTGCCGGGGCGGTCGGGGACGGGCTCTCGGCGATAGGGGGCTCGAAGGGGTCCGTCGCCCGGGTGAAGGCCCAGAGCGCACCGGCGACGACGAGCACGATCACGAGCCCGAGGACGATCGGCGTGGGGTTGACGCCGCGGCGACGCGGGGCGGGGGTGGACGCGAAGCTCCCGGTGCTGGGACGGCCCTCGGGGCCGCTGGGCGGCGGCGGGGGCGGCACCGGTGCGTGGCCGTTCTGGGCGGGCTGGGCGGGCTGCACGGGCTGCTGCACCTGCGTGGCGCCGCCGGGTGCCGCTCCGTATCCCGCGGTCCCGTAGCCGGGCTCTGCGGGCGTGGGGGGCTGCGGGGGCAGCGCACTGGTCGCCTGAGGATCGCCGAACGAGGGCTGTGCCGCTGTCGGGTCACCGGCAGGGGGCATCGACTGCGTCGCGCCGCCCAGGGCGGCACCGGCCGCCGCGCCGGCTGCGCCCGCCGCGGTGCCGCGGGCGATGCGGCCGCTCGCGGGACGACGTACGGGCGCCGCTGGGGGAGGGGTGCCAGGTCGGCCGGAGCCGGGCGGGACCGTGCCGAGCACCGACGAGCGCACGGGCGGCTCGGTGGACGGCTGGACGAACTGCGGCAGCGCGGCGACCACTGACACCTCGCCCCACGGCGCCAGCGCGGCCACGACGTCGCTCGGCGCGGTGGGCACGTCCGGGGACCCTGCGCCGAAGGTGCGGCGCACGAGCTGGTCGAGGCCCTGGTCCACGTGGGGAACCAGGGTGGACACGGGCACGACCCCCGAGGCGTCCGTCTGGGCGGGGAGGGGCCGCACGGTGTCCGGCGCGACCCAGGGCTCCTCGAGGGAGTCGCCGGCCCACCGGGCGGTCAGGGCGTAGTAGGCGAGGGCCACGAGGTTGCGGGCGTCAGAGGCGGCCGCGGCGTCACCGGCGGCCGCGGTGCCGTGGCCGTGGTCGCGCCCGGCGAGGGCGGCGTCGATCCCGAGCCCGGTGACGACGACGCGATGCCCGTCGACCCGCACGGTGTCCGGGCGCAGGGCCTGGTGGTGCACCCCGCGCTGGGCGGCCGACTCGAGCGCGGCCGCGGCCTCGCCGACGATGGCGCGGGCCTGCTGGTCGTCCACCAGCCCGTGGGAGACGATCTCGGTGAGGGTCTGGCCGCGGAAGGGCTCGCTGATGATGTAGTGACGCGGCCCCGACCCCAGGTCGGTGCTGCCGACGTCGAGCACCCGGTTCAGCCGGGGGTCGGACACGAGCGCGGCGCGGCGCGCGGCGTCGAGCGCCGCGGACGCCTGCGGGCCGTCGATGAAGGTGACCCGGACGGCGCGGTCGAGGATCTGGTCGTGCGCTTCCCAGGCTTCGGCTGCGGCGAGGTCGGACGCGGCCATCTGCGACAGTCGGTAACGATCGACCATGACGGTGCCGGGCAGGGCGGTGCTCACCTGGTCTCCTCGGTGGGGTTTCGGGGGGAGGGTGTCCTCCGGTCCATCGGACCATGGTACGGGCGCGGGACGGCTCGGGAGGCAGCACCGCGACGGGGTGTCACCGCTGCGGTGCCGAGAGGGTGACGCCGGACCCGTGGGGTCATCGGCGCAGCCGGCGCAGGACGGGGGCGAGGGCGTCGTCCAGCTCCCGGACCCGCAGGAGCTTGAGCACGCCGACGTAGGCCGCGAGCATGACGAGGCCCCCGGCGGCCGTGACCAGCAGTGCGTGGCCCCAGGATGTGAGGTCCGTGCCGTCCATGAGGCGGACCACGAGCCAGCCGAGCCCACCCGCGACGACGGCACCGATCGTGGCGCGCACGTAGAGGCGCATCACCCGGGGGCCGTCGATGCCGTGCAGCTTGCGCCGCATGCCGCGGATGCGCAGCAGCACCGAGACCCAGGTGGACAGGGCGAACGACCCGCCCGCGGCGACGGCCCACAGCTCCACGGGCAGCACGCTGACGGCCGCCCAGAGCGCCACGACGAGGGAGACCGTGGCGATGACCTGGATGACGAAGATGCTGCGCCCGTCCTCGAACGCGAAGTACATGCGGCGCACCATGACCGTCGCGCCGAGCGCGATGATGCCGACCGCCATGGCGCGCAGGACGGGCGCGATGGCACCGACCCCGTCGGTGCCCAGGGTGGGGAGCAGGGCGGCGGTGAGCGGGACGGCGAGGACCACGAGCACGGCGGCGGAGAAGACGGAGAAGATGCCGGCCGAGCGCAGGCCGAGGGACATGTCGGAGCGGACGGCGTCGAGGTCGCCGGCGTGCACGGCAGCCGTCATGCGCGGGAACAGCACGGTGATGATGGAGACCACGACGAGCGAGTGCGGCAGCAGGTAGATCGTCATCGCCTGGGTGTACGCGGCCGGGCCGGCGGTGACCTCCCCGGCGCGGACCGCCGCCTGGGCGCCCTGCCCGAGGATGTTCGTGAGGTACAGGACGCCCACCTGCTCCAGGACGACGGCGCCGAGGGTCCAGCCCACGATCTTGCTGGCGGAGCGCAGCCCGATCCCGCGGAAGCCGAGCCGGAACCGCCAGCCGAAGCCCGAGCTGCGCAGCGCGAACACGAGCACCAGGGCCTGGGCGGCGATGCCGAGCGTCGCCGTCGCGCCCATGACCGTCGTCTCCGACGTGCTCCACGCGGACAGGTCCGAGATCCCCCGGTCCGGGGCGCGGCCCCAGACCAGGAGGAACGCGCCGAAACCGAGCAGCGACACCACGTTGTTCGCGACGGGGGCGATGCCGTAGGCCCCGAACTTCCCGCGCGCGTTGAGCACCTGGCCGAGCAGCATGTACAGGCCGTAGAAGAAGAGCTGCGGGATGCACCAGTACGCGAAGACGACGGCGAGGTGCCGGCCCTCGGCGGTCCAGTCGTCGCCGAGCGTGAAGCCGAGGACGATGAGCGGCGCGGCGACGACCAGCAGCGCCGTGAGCAGCAGCAGCCCCAGCCCGGAGAGGCTGATGAGCTTGTCGAGCCGCACCCGGGAGTTCGGGGCGTTCATGGCGCGCAGGATCTGCGGCATGAGCACCGCCTGCAGCAGCCCGGCCGAGATGAGCGCGAACAGCATGTTCGGGAGCTTGTTGCCGATGTCGAAGGCGTCGGCGACGGTGCCGGTGGCGCCCACGCACGCGACGAGCAGCATCGACCGGACCAGCCCGGACGCCCGCGACGCGGCCGTGCCCAGGGACATGACGAGCGAGCTGCGCCCCAGCCGGGCACGTCGCACGCCGTCGGTGGCCGACGCCGCCGACCCCGCCGTCTCGCCGCCAGGCTCCGTGCCGTCCGGCGCCTCGTGGCCCGGGTCGTCAGGTCCCGGTGGTGCGGGAGCCGCCGACTCGTCGGCGCCCGGCACGGCGCCCGCGGCCGCCATGCCCGACTCCGCGCCCGGCCTCACGGACGACGACGCACCGGCCCCGCGCCGACGCCCGGCGCGGGCGTGCCGGGGCGGACGCTTGCCGTGGTCGGCGTTGCGGGCGGGCGTCATGCGTGATGGTTCTCCGGGGGGACGGACCGGTCGGTCGGGCCGGGCTCGGTGGACGGGGACGGGGAGACCGGCGTCGCGCCGGGCGACAGTCCGCGAGCGGACGACGGGACACCGCCGGGCGGCGTGGCGTCCGGCAGGGCCGCAGCCGGCTCGACCTCCTCGCCGGTGGTGCGCCGCGGCGAGCGGCCCCGTCGCACCGTACGCCAGATCCCTGCGAGGAAGAGCACCCCGATGGCCGCGGCGACCACCGCGGTCCCCACCGTCTCCCATCCGGCCCGCACCCGCACCGAGAAGTCCGCGGGCTCCGCCACGGCCGTCCCGCTCGGGGCCAGCACCTCGACCTGGATGTCGACGTTGCCGGAGCCGATGGCGCGCACCTGCACGGGCACGTTGGTGGACTGCCCGGCCGGCACGACGACGGTGGGGCGCGACTCGACCTTGAGGCGCGGGTCGTCGGGGCGCAGCACGACGGTGACGGAGGCGTCGGTGGGCAGGTCGTTGCGGACCAGGACGGGCAGCTCGCCCGTGTCGCTGATGAGGGTCACGGTGGACCGTTCGGCGACGGTGATCCCCTGGCGCAGCTCGTCGGCCTGCGTCACCGCCGACCGGACGGCGTCGTCGCGCGTGTCCGGGGCCGACCGGAACGCGACCGCGAGCGGGGCCGTGAGGGACCGTCGGACGTCGCCGGCGAGCTCCGCCGGGTCGGTCGCGACGGTGGCGAAGTCGGCCACGGCGCGCTGGGCGGCGGAGAGCTCGCGCACCGCGGAGGGCGCCAGCTCGCCGGGGGCGACGTCCTTGCCGGGCAGGCCCGTGCGCGGGGTCCGGGACGCGGGGGTGTCGATGGTCTCTGCCAGCGGGACGACGTCGGACCAGCCGGAGGAGTCGAGCATCTCCAGGACACGGTGCAGCGTCGTCGCGTCGGGCGACCACTCGCGCGGGAGCGCCGCGAGCACGTGCAGCGCGGCCGCGTCGTCGTCGCGCACCTCCTGGGCCTGGGAAGCGAGCAGCGCGGTGTCGGCGAGGAGGCGCTGCGCTGCCTCGGTCGCGGTGGGGGCGGCCGCGTCGTCGGTGATGCCGCCGACGACGTCGGACAGGTGGCGGTCGGCGACGAGGGCCGAGACCTTGCCCCCCGGCGTGGTGACCGCCGTCCGCGCGGACGCGGGGGCGGCGCCCTCGGGTGCCAGGCCTTCGCCCACCAGCACGTGGTCGGCGGACGTGTCCCGTGCCGCGGCCATCGTGGCGACGTCGGGCCGTCCCTGCGGCCACGCGAGCGTGCCGGACCACGTCTCGGGCGTCTGCCAGCCCTCGGGCAGGGCGGCGTCCGTGGCCGCCGCGGTCTCGCCGGGCGACAGGTCCGCGTGCGCGACGGCGGCGAGGTCGGGGTCGAAGGCCGGCAACGAGGTCACCTCGGTGACGCTGCCGTCGGTGAGCCGCGTGGCCCAGGCCGCGGTGGCGTCGCCGGCGCTCGCCGCGGCGACGAGCGCGGGGTCGGCGGCCAGGGTGATCCCGGGGGACGAGCCGGCCGGGGTGCCGGCGTCGGCCAGGGCGGAGAGCCGGCCGCCGTCGGCGGTGAGCCCCGCGAGCTCGGCGGCGTAGGCGTCGGGCTCCAGCGGGTCGACGGCCGGCCCGGTGACGGGGGCGACGACGCTCACACCGACCGGGTCGGGCGCCGCCTCGGTGTCGGGCGCGAAGACGAGGAAGGAGTGCAGCACGTCGACGGGGACGCCGTCGTCGCTCAGCCGCACGGACATCTGCCGCGGCCCCCAGGCGGCGTCGGAGCCCAGGTCGAGGACGTCGACGTCGAGCTCGAGCTCGACCCGGGCGGACTCGCCGGGGGCGATCCGGTCGACCGGTTCGGAGAGCTGGCGAGCGACCGTGCTGGTGTCGGCGTCCTCGGCCCAGGCGGCGAGCTCGTCGCGGGACGTGACGGGCCGCCAGTGGACGCCGAGCTCCAGCTCGGCGCCGGTGAGCGCGGTGTCGCGGCCGTTCGTCACCCGGGCGGTGAGGGTCACGGTGTCGCCCGGCCGGGCCACCGACGGCACGTCGTCGACGAGGTCGACCGTCACCTCGCCGTCCTTCGGCGCCGCGGGCGGGGTGGCGGGGAGGTCCTGCGCGCTGGCCGGGACCCCGGTGGCCCCGGGGTCGTCGGTCGCCACGCTCCCGCCGGAGCCGGCGGGAGCGTCGGCGGACGGCAGCGCGATCCCGCCGGTGACGAGCGCGGTCACGAGCAGGGCGGCAAGGAAGGTCACGAGCGCAGCGACGGCGCCCGCGGTCCTGGACAGGGTCACGCGGCGGGCCTCACTCGACGGGGCCGGGGTCGACGGAACCGGCGGCCTCGCCGCCCGGTGCGCTGGTGCCCGGTGCGACGATGTCCGGTCGACGGCGCAGCAGCTGCCCGGCGATCGCGGCGAGCCGTTGCTCGTTCGGGTACGACAGCCGGGCGGGCAGGTCCGCGACCGGGATCCACAGGGCGTCCTCCGCCTCCCCGTCGGGGTCGCCCTCGGCGGAGATGGTGCCGCCCTCGGCGCGCAGGAGGAAGTGGTGCACCATCTTGTGCACGCGCCGGTCCTCCCCGCTGAACCAGTAGTCGATGACGCCCAGCTCGGTGCGGACCGTGCCGAGGATGCCTGTCTCCTCGCGGATCTCGCGGACGGCGGCCTGCTCCGGTGTCTCGGCGCCCTCGAGGTGGCCCTTGGGGAGGCACCACTCGAGCCGTCCGCCGCGGTTGCGCCGCACGATCACCGCGGCCTGCGGGCCGTCGGGGGTGGTGTCGATGACGAGCCCGCCGGCGGAGGTCTCCTCCACGACCGGCAGGTGCGCCGTCGTCCCGGACGGCGTGGCACCCACGACGCCCGGGTGCGCAGCGCCGGGCTGTCCCGCCAGCCGGGCGGGGTCGACCCGCAGGGGGTGCCCGCCGGGAGGGACGGGGACCGGCGCGGCCGGGCGCCCCCTGCGGGGGCCGGGGACCGGTGCCGGGGAAGACATGCGCCCACCCTACCGAGTGCGCGGGAACCCTCGTACGCCCGGTCACAGTGCGCCGCGCCCCGCGCCGGGAGCCACAGGGCGGGGGGTCGCGCGGCGGCAGCGGGGCGCATCTGGGAGGATGGGACGCCGTGCCGACCACAGAGCCTCCCGCCCCCGCAGCCCTGCTGCGCCGCGCCCTCACCGTGCTGACCGAGATGGCCCCGGCCGCCGTGGAGCTGGGCGAGGTGTTCCGTGCCGCGGGGCACGAGCTGTCCCTCGTCGGCGGACCCGTCCGCGACGCCTTCCTGGGCCGGGCGAGCAACGACCTCGACTTCGCGACGTCGGCCTCCCCCGACGAGACGCAGGCGCTGCTGGCGCGCTGGGGCGACGCGCACTGGGACATCGGCAAGGAGTTCGGCACCATCGGCGCGCGGCGGTTCGCGCGCGGCGGCGGGGCCGGTGGCGGGAGCGGCACCGACGACGTCGTCGTCGAGGTCACGACCTACCGCAGCGACGAGTACGACCCGGCGTCGCGCAAGCCCGTCGTCGCGTTCGGCGACACGCTGGACGGCGACCTGTCGCGACGCGACTTCACGGTCAACGCGATGGCGGTGCGCCTGCCCGACCTCACGTTCGTCGACCCGTTCGACGGGCTGACCGACCTGTCCCGCGGCGTGCTGCGCACGCCGATCGCGCCGGAGCGGTCGTTCGACGACGACCCGCTGCGGATGATGCGCGCGGCGCGGTTCGCCGCCCAGCTCGGTTTCACGGTGGAGGCCGCGACGCGGCAGGCGGTCGTCGACATGGCGGCCCGGATCGAGATCGTCTCCGCCGAGCGGGTGCAGGCCGAGATCAGCAAGCTGCTCCTGGCGCCCCGGCCGCGCCCGGGGCTGGAGGTGCTCGTGGACACCGGCCTCGCCGACCACGTGCTGCCCGAGCTGCCCGCCCTGCGGCTGGAGATCGACGAGCACCACCGGCACAAGGACGTCTACCAGCACTCCCTCACCGTGCTGGAGCAGGCGATCGCGCAGGAGACCGGCCCCGACGGCCCGGTGCCCGCCCCCGACCTGGTGCTGCGCCTCGCCTCCCTGCTGCACGACGTCGGCAAGCCCGCGACGCGCCGCTTCGAGCCCGGCGGCGGCGTGAGCTTCCACCACCACGAGGTGGTGGGGGCGAAGCTGGTCGCCAAGCGCCTCCGCGCCCTGAAGTACGAGAAGCAGGTGGTCAAGGACGTGGCGCGCCTCGTCGAGCTGCACCTGCGCTTCCACGGTTACGGCGACGGCGCGTGGACGGACTCCGCCGTGCGCCGGTACGTCACCGACGCCGGGCCGCTGCTGGAACGCCTGCACCGCCTCACCCGCGCCGACTCGACGACGCGCAACAGGCGCAAGGCGCAGCGCCTGTCCGACGCGTACACGGACCTGGAGAACCGCATCGCCGCGCTGCGCGAGCAGGAGGAGATCGACGCCATCCGGCCCGACCTCGACGGCACGCAGATCATGACGATCCTCGGCATCCCGCCAGGGCGGGACGTCGGCGCGGCCTACCAGCACCTGCTCGCGCTGCGGATGGAGCGCGGACCCCTCGGCGAGGACGCCGCGACCGCGGAGCTCCGGGCCTGGTGGGCCGCCCGCCAGGCCTGAGCGGGTCCTCGCCTTCTCCTTCGCCCCCTTCTCCTTGGCCTCCTTCCTGGCCCCTGCCCCCTGGCGCCGGGCCGCTCGCTGAGTAGGGTGGGCGCGGCCGCGACGGTGCGGCCGCCGACGCCGGAGGGTGCGCCCGTGGGGATCGACCGAGCGACCGACCGAGCGACCGACCGCAGGGCTCGCGCCGGGGCGACGGCGTTCTACCTCGTCCAGGGCATGTGCTTCGCCGGGCTGCTCGCCCAGGTGCCGACGCTGCAGCGCGGGCTGGGGATGTCCGACGGGACCCTCACGCTGGTGCTGCTCGCGGTACCCGTCGTCGCGGGGGCAGGCAGCGTGCTGGCGGGCGCGCTCGCACCCCGCACGGGCAGCGCCGTCCTGCTGCGGCTGGGCGGGCCGCTGGTCGCCGTCGCGATCCTCGCCACCGGGCTGGCGCCGTCGGTCGCCATGCTCTACCCGGTGGTCGCGGTGGTGGGCCTGCTGCTGGGCGTCGTGGACGCGACGATGAACCTCCAGGGTGTCGCCGTCGAGCGGCGCTACGGCCGCAGCCTGCTGAGCTCGTTCCACGGCGCGTGGAGCGTGGGCGGCATCCTCGGGGCGCTGGCGGCGGTGCTCGCGCACTCGCTCGGCTGGTCGCTCGTCGCCGGGCTGGGGCTGGTGGCGGCGGTCGCCGTCGTCGTCGACGTGGCGGCGGGTCCGCTGCTCCTGCCGCGCGCGGCGGAGGCCGGAGAACCTGTCGCCGTGGCCGGCGGCGCCGCGGGCGGGGTGCCCTGGCGCCCCCTGCTGCTGGTGGGGATCGCGGTGACGATCGTCTACCTCGCCGACTCGGCGGCGTCGAACTGGTCCACCAAGTACATCGAGGACGCGCTGGACGGCGCGGCCGACGTCGCACCCCTCGGCCTCGCGGCCTACCTGGGCAGCCAGATGGTGGGCCGGCTGGCCGCCGACCGCCCGGTGACCAGGTTCGGGCCCGTGCTCCCGGTGCTGGCGGGCGGGCTGCTCGGCGCCGCCGGGCTGACGCTGGTCGCGGTGGCGCCGGCGCCGTGGGCCGCCGTCGTGGGCTTCGCCGCGACCGGGCTCGGGCTGAGCGTGGTCGTGCCGCTCGCGTTCTCGGTGGCGGGCCGGCTCGACCCGGACGGGTCGGGGGCAGCCGTGGCGCGCGTCAACCTGTTCAACTACGTCGGGTTCGTGCTGGGCGCGGGGCTGATCGGAGCCGTGGCCGAGGTGGCGAGCCTGCGCTGGGCCTTCGCGGTGCCGGCCGTCCTCGCGCTGGTGGTGGCCGCCCTGGCGCCGGCCTTCCGGGTCGCCGGGATGCGTCAGGGGCCGCCGACCGAGCGGTCGACGGCCCCTGACGTGCCCGGCCGGAGGTGACGGCGGCCGGGCGCAGCACGCCCGTCAGTGCGCGACGGGCGCCTGCTCACCGTCGAGGGCCGGCACCCGGCGCACCAGGAACGACAGCCCCACCGCGACGAGCATGATGGCCGTGCCCCAGACGAACGCGTCGCCCACGCCCTCCGCCAGCGCGACCTGCGGCGTCGCGCCTTCGGCGGCCAGCGCGACCGAGCGGCTGGTCATGACCGCGACGAACATCGCGGTGCCGGCCGCCCCCGCGAGCTGCTGGGCGGTGCCGATGGCGGCCGACCCGTGCGAATACAGCCGGGGCGTCAGCGAGGACAGCGCCGAGGTGAACAGCGGCGTGAACATGAACGCGAGGCCCAGGCTCAGCACCATGTGCAGCCCGAGGATCATCCAGGGCGACGTGTCCGCGTGCACCTGGGTGAACATCGCGAGCGCGATCGCGACGGCGCTCACGCCCGGCGTGACCAGCGGCCGCGGGCCGACGCGGTCGTACAGGCGCCCCACCGTCGGGCCGAGGAGGCCCATGAGCAGGCCGCCAGGCAGGACGATGAGGCCGGTCGCCAGGGGCTCGAGGCCCATCGCCTGCTGCAGGAAGAGCGGCAGCAGGATGAGCGACCCGAACATGGCGAGCATGCCCACGCCCATGATCGACAGCGACACGGTGAACCCGCGGGACGAGAAGACGCGCAGGTCGAGCAGCGCCCGGTCGGAGCGGGCCAGCAGCAGCTGCCGCCAGACGAACAGGCCCAGCACGACGACGCCGACGCCGATCGGCACCCACGGCGAGACCGGCGGGGCGTGGCGGGCGGCCTCACCCAGGCTGGACAGGCCGTAGACCAGGCCGCCGAACGCGATCGCCGCCAGGAACAGCGAGAGCGGGTCGAGGCGCGTGTGTGTACGGTCCGCCACGTCCTTGATGTACAGGAAGCCGAGGGCCAGGGCGGCCAGGGCGATGGGCAGGACGATGCCGAACACCCAGCGCCAGCTCAGCGAGCTGAGGATGACGCCGGAGACGGTCGGGCCGAGCGCCGGGGCGGCGGCCATGACGATCGAGATGTTGCCCATGACCTTGCCGCGGATGGCCGGCGGGACGATCGTCATGATCGTCGTCATGAGCAGCGGCATCATGATGGCCGTGCCCGAGGCCTGGACGATCCGCCCGACGAGCAGCCACCCGAAGCCGGGGGAGAGCGCGGCGAGCAGCGTGCCCGCGCTGAACAGCGACATCGCCAGGAGGTAGGCGCCGCGGGTGCCCAGGCGCTGCAGCAGGAACCCCGTCGCCGGGATGATCACCGACATCGTGAGCATGAACGCGGTGGTGAGCCACTGCCCCGTGCTGGCCGTGATGCCCAGGTCGGTCATGAGCGGGGCGAGGGCGACGCTCATCGTCGTCTCGTTGAGGATGACGACGAACGCCGAGCCGAGCAGCAGGGCGATGATGATGAAGTTCTCGCGCGAGAGCTTGTCCGCGGCGGGAGCGGAGCCCGCGGCGGTGGTGGTCGGCGCCTGAGGTCTCGTCGTGGTCGGTCGGGTGGGTGGCACGGTGGTCTCCGCTCGGGGTGCCAGGGCTGGTGACCCTGTCTCAGGCAAGGGCGGTCCGGGCGCCGAGGCGCGGACGTCGTCGTGTCGGTCGAGGGCAGAGGGGTCGGTCACCCTCGGTGCGGTCGCCCGGAGGCGGGACCGTACCCTGTACGACCATTCGCCATCGTGCGATATTCCCGCGACGGGGACGACTCTTTTTCTCCGCCGGACTCATCGGTCCCCGGCTCGGCCCCCGCACCGGCCTCCGCATCGGTCCCCGGAGGCGTGCGTGCACCGCGCGTCCACAGCACGAGGGCGGCCAACGCGTACGCGACGGCGAGGCCGACGAAGACCGCGCGCGACCAGCCGGTGTCGGGCAGCGTGAACGCGGCCAGCGCCGCCGCGCCGACGAACGCCGCGTTGTACAGCACGTCGTAGAAGGCGAACGCGCGCCCGCGGTACGCGTCCTCGGTGTCGCGCTGCACGATCGTGTCGACGGCGATCTTGGTGCCCTGGGCGGCCAGGCCCAGCAGCGCGGCGCCGGCGTACACGACGCCCCGGGCCGGCGTCGTGACCATGAGGAGCTGGCTGGCCGCCGCGAGCAGCAGCATGATCGCGATCCAGCCCTGCGGGCCCGTGCGGCGCGAGATCGTCGGCGTCAGCACCATGGCGCCCGCGCCGCCGACGCCCGTGAGGGCGACGACCACGCCGAAGGTCGCCATGCCGGTGGCCTGGTCGCCGGGGGAGAGCAGGTTGCGCGAGATGAGGATCGAGGCGATGAAGACGACGCCGTACAGGAAGCGGTGCGTCGCCATGACCAGCAGCGCCTGCCCGGGGGTGCGCCGGGCGACCAGGTAGCGCGCGCCGTCGGCGAGGCCGCGGGCGACCTTGACGATCTCGCCCGAGATGGCGCCCTCGGCGGGCCGGTCGGGCCCGAGGCGGGTGCGCCCGAGCCGCAGCGCGAGCAGCGACGCGACGCCGAAGACGAGGGCCGCGCACACGAGGGCGGACGAGTCCTTCACGCGACCGGGCTCGAACATCAGGCTGAGCAGGAAGCCGATGCCGCCGCCGACGAACGCCGCGCCGGCGCCCAGCGTGGGGGTCAACGAGTTGGCGGTGAGGAGCAGGGGCCCTTCGACGACGCGCGGCAGCCCGGCCGACAGCCCGGCGAGCAGGAAGCGGTTGACGGACAGCGCCGCCAGCCCGAGCGCGTAGATCCAACCGGTCACCCCGCCGGACAGCATGAGCGCCGCCATCCCGAGGGTGATGACGACGCGCACCGCGTTGCCCCACGCGAGGACCTGCCGGCGTTGCCACCGGTCGAGGAAGACGCCCGCGAACGGGCCGACGATCGTGAACGGCGCGAGCATGACCGCGAACGCGCCCGCGATGGCCGCGGCGGTGCCCTGCGACTCGGGGGAGAAGAACAGCAGCGACGCCAGACCGACCTGGAACATGCCGTCGCCGGCCTGCGAGACGAGGCGGACGGCGAACAGCTTGCGGAACCCCTCGAGTCGCAGCAGCGCCCGGAGCTCCGGGATGACACCCGCGTTCGCACTCACCGCGACAGCCTATGGCGTCGGCGGCGTGCGGTGCCCTGGGGTCGGCCCCCGCACGGGGAGGCGGACGTCACGGTGCCGGCGACGGGGGTTCGCCTCCTGGACAGGACGGATTGTCCGATCATTCATATCCTTCCGGGACGATCCGCGCATAGCCGTACCGGCACGGCTGTCCCCGTGCCCCGCAGGTCCGCGACGACGGGCGACGACGCCCGGCACCGTGGACGACCGCGTCTCGAAGGAGCCGTATGACCTCGACGTCCCCCGCCCTCAGCCGCCGGCACGTGCTCCAGCTCGGCGGCCTCGGCGCCGCCACGCTGGCGCTCGGCATCAGCGCGCCCGAGACGGCCGGCGCCGCGCCGCCGCCGTCCGGCGAGCTCTTCCGGCTCGGCGTGGCGAGCGGCACGCCGCGGCCGGACTCGATGGTGCTGTGGACGCGGCTCGCCCCCGAGCCGCTGGCCCCGGACGGGCACGGCGGGATGCCGACCGAGCGGTTCGGCGTGCACTGGGAGGTCGCCACCGACGAGGCCTTCGGGCACGTGGTGCGCCGCGGGCACGCCCTGGCCCAGCCGGAGCTGGCGCACGCCGTGCACCCGAAGGTCACCGGGCTGCGGCCCGCGACCGACTACTTCTACCGCTTCCGGGCGGGCGGCTCGACGAGCGCCGTCGGACGGTTCCGCACGCTGCCCTCGGCCCGCGCGACGCCGGACCGGTTCACGGTCGGCGTCGTGTCCTGCCAGGCCTGGTACCACGGGCACTTCACCGCCCACCGGCACCTCGCGGCGGAGCAGGACCTGGACCTGGTGGTCTTCGCGGGCGACTACGTCTACGAGTACGGGATCACGGCCGCGAACCTCTGGCGGCAGGGGGTCGCCGTGGACCCGGAGCACGCCGTCGAGGTGCAGACGCTGGAGCAGTACCGGCTGCGGTACGCCCTGACCAAGAGCGACGCGCACCTGCAGGCGCTGCACGCCCGCGTGCCGGCCGTCGCGATCTGGGACGACCACGAGGTGCAGAACGACTACGTGGGCGGCAGCTCGGCGTACGGCCTCGACGACGCGACCTTCGCCCACCGCGTGGCGGTCGCCTACCGGGCGTTCTACGAGCACCTGCCGGTGGACGTCGAGGCCCTGCCGACGGGCCCGGACACCGACATCACCACGGGCTTCGACGTCGGACGCCTCGCGCGGTTCTCGCTGCTGGACACCCGGCAGCACCGCGACCCCGTGCCCGCCACCGAGGAGGACCGCCTCGACCCCGCCCGCACGATGCTCGGCGCCCGGCAGGAGCGCTGGGTCACCCGGCGCCTCGACGAGAGCCCCGCGACGTGGAACGTCGTCGCGAGCGGGGTGGTCCTCACCGCCGTGACCGACGACCGCACCGACCAGTGGGACGGCTACCCGGCGGCCCGCGACCGGCTGCTGGAGACGATGGCGCGCAGCCGCAACGTGGTGGTCCTGTCCGGGGACATCCACCACGCCGTCGCGACCGAGCTGCGGGCGGACTTCGCGGACCCCGCCTCGGAGAACGTCGGCGTCGAGCTGATCTGCACGTCCGTCGCCTCCGACGGCGACGGCGCGCCGCTCGACGACTACGCGCCCGACTGGCTGCAGCACGACTACGTGAAGCTCTACGACGGCCGCCGTGGGTATCTCACGGTCTCCCTGACCCCCGAGCAGATGACCTCGACGTTCGTCCACGTCGACTGGGTGGAGGCCGACGACGCGGCCCCCCGCGAGGTCCTCGCCCGCTTCGTCACCCCCGCGGGCCGGTCCCGCCTCGTCCAGGCCTGAAGGAGTCACCGTGCCCGTCCGCCCCTCGCCCCGTCCCGCCCTGGTCACCGGGCTCGCCGCCGAGCCCGCGATCGCCCGCACCGCGCTGAGGTGGCGCTCGCTCGGCTTCGACCCGCTCATCGACCACTACCGGGTGCACGCGGTGCCCGGCTCGCAGGGCCGCTTCGAGCCCGGCCCCGGGAACCTCGTCGCCAAGACCGTGTATCCGCAGCTCGTGCACCACGTCGACCCGCGGGGGGAGACGTGGACGTACCGCGTGCTCGCGGTGTCCGACGCCGGCCGGACCGGCCGGGCGAGCGAACCGCTCGTCGCGAGCTCGAGCGCGTCGGTCGTGGCGACCGGCCGCCCCGTCGCGACGATCGGGGAGTTCGACGGCCGCACCCTCGAGCACCGCTTCGCCCCGTCGGGGTACGCGCAGATCCCCGCGGCGTACCCGGACGCCGTCGTCGAGTACGTCCAGGGCACCGACACGCCCGCGGCCGCCTGGCCGTACCTGCTGCCCGGACCGGGCGACGCGTGGGCGGGACGGCGGGCGTACACCGCGCGCTGGCGGTTCGACCTCGCCGAGGCGCCCGCCGGGGACCACGACCTCGCCGTCTGGCTCGTCGACACCACCCGGCTGGGCGGGACCCTGCGGGTCTCGGTCGGCGGCGCGGCGCTGGCCGACGTCGACCTCCCGCCCGGCGGCACGCGCGGCTCGCGCGACGGCGACGCCACCGTGCCGGGGACGGCGCTGGTGCGGTCGTACCACGAGCTCGCCGTCCCGGCGGCGCGGCTGCGGCAGGGGGCGAACGAGATCGAGCTCGTCGTGGCCGACGGCGGCTGGGTCGCGTGGGACGCGGTGGGGGTCTTCGCCCGCACCTGAGGGTTCCGAAGTCCGCCTGCTTAATCGTCGAACGCATCATTTTCCGGTTCGGGGCTTGTGGCGCTCCATTTATGAAGGTACCTTCCAGAAGTCGCACGACGATGTGCCCCAGAACACATCGCGTCTCGGCACCGACAGGAGGGACGCATGGTCCGCCACGCGCAGGGAGCGTCAGACCGGCACGTCGCGGACGTGCGCCGGCGCAACACCCTCAGCTGCGTCGAGGTGCTGCGCGGGACCTCCGCCACGACGCTCACCGCGCTCGCGAAGGACACCGGCCTGTCCCGCCCGACCGTCGAGTCGATCGTCTCCGAGCTCGTCGAGCAGGGGCTGGCGCGCGAGGTGCCCGGCGCCGAGGCGGGGACGCTCGGCCGGCCCGCCCGGCACTACGCGTTCGCGGCCGACGCGCGCTACGTCGTCGGGCTGGACCTGGGTGTCCACTCCGTGACGGGGATGATCGCCGACCTGGCCGGCCGCGTCCTGTCGGTGGTCCGGCGCACGGTGGACGAGCCGCTCGACGGCGTCGACCGGCTGGAGATCGCGCGGTCCGTCCAGCGCGACCTGCTCGACCGCGTCGACGCGCCGCGCTCGCGCCTGGCCGCCGTCGCCGCGGCGGTGCCCGGCATCGTCGACGGCGAGCGGGTGCGGCTGTCGCTGCCCATCGCCGACTGGACCGGGGTGAACCTCTCCGCGCGGCTGTCCACCGGCGGCGACCACCCGGTCGTCGTCGAGAACGACATCAACATGGCGGCGCTGGCCGAGCACGCGCTCGGCGCGGCCCGGCTCGCCGACGACGTCGTCCTGGTCCAGCTCGGCTACCGGATCGGCGCGGCACTCGTGCTCGGCGGCCGGGTCTACCGCGGCAACCGGTTCGCCGCGGGCGAGGTCGGCGACTTCTCGTGGACCGGCTGGGACGGCTGGTGCGAGGGCAGCCTGCTCGGCGAGATCGAGCAGGCGGGCGGGGCCGAGCAGGTCGCGCTGCGGGCGCGCGAGGGCGACGGCGCGGCCCTCGCCCTGCTGCAGCAGTACGTGCGCCGCGTGGCCCCCGGCGTCGCGACGCTCGCCATGGTGGTCGACCCGGAGTGCGTCGTCCTGGGCGGCGGGCTGTCCCGCGCCGGCGACGTGCTGCGGGCGCCGCTGCAGGCCGAGGTCGACCGCATCGTGCACCCGCGCGCCGCGGCACCTCTCGTGACCTCGGCGTTCGCGTCCGACGGCGCAGCGCTCGGCGCGCTCGTGCGCGCGCTCGAGGTGGGGTCCGAGGCGGTCTTCGGCAGCGCGGAGATCGGCGCCCCCTCGTTGCGGGCCGCCGACCCCGCCACGTCGTTGGCGCAGGCGCTCGCCGACGCCGCGCGGGCCCAGGGCCCCGCCGCGGCGGGGTCCGGCACGGCCGCGGCGCCCGACGAGGACGCCGGCACGGCCGTCTCCCAGGAGCAGGCCGCCGCGGCACCGGTGCAGACCGTCCAGGTGCGCGAGCCGCTGCGCGTCGCGGTGGTGGGCGTCGGCGCACGCGCCCGGATGGCGCAGTGGGCGGGCCGCACCGGCGTGCCCGCGCACGTCGTCCGCGCCGTCGACGTCGACCCGGCGGGCAAGGACCGGGCGCACGAGCTCTTCGGGCCGGGGGCGGCGTTCACCACCGACCACCGCGACCTGCTGGTGCCCGACGCGCACGGCCGCACCCTGGACGCCGCGTTCGTGTGCACCCCCGACGACACGCACGCCGACATCGCCGAGGACCTGCTGCGCGCGGGCGTCGCCGTCTACCTCGAGAAGCCGCTCGCCACGACCACCGAGGACTGCGACCGGGTGCTCGACGCCGCCGCCGCGACCGGGACAAAGCTGTACGTCGGCCACAACATGCGACACATGGCGGTGGTGCGCACCATGCGCGACGTCATCGCGCGCGGCGAGATCGGCGACGTGCAGGCCGTGTGGGTCCGGCACTTCGTCGGCAACGGCGGCGACTACTACTTCAAGGACTGGCACGCCGACCGCGCCCGCAGCACGGGGCTGCTGCTGCAGAAGGCCGTGCACGACATCGACGTCATCCACTGGCTCGCCGGCTCCACGACGCGGGACGTCGTCGGCATGGGCGACCTGCAGGTGTACGGCCGCGTCACCGACCGCGAGGACCGCACCGGCCAGCTCATGACCGACTGGTTCTCCTACGACAACTGGCCGCCGCTGGAGCAGCGGGGCCTGCACCCCGTCGTCGACGTCGAGGACACGTCGATGATGCTCATGCGGCTCGGCAACGGCGTGCTCGCCAGCTACGAGCAGTGCCACTTCACGCCCGACTACTGGCGCAACTACACCGTGATCGGCACGCGCGGCCGGCTGGAGAACTTCGGCGACGGCGACGGCGGCTCGGTGCGGGTGTGGAACCGCCGCACGGGCTTCTCCGAGCGCGGCGACGTCGAGTACCCGATCGCCGCGGGCGGCCCGGGCCACCACGACGCCGACCGGCTGACCGTGGACGAGTTCCTGCGGTTCGTGGCCGACGGCACGCCGATCACCACCTCGCCGGTGATGGCCCGCGACGCCGTCGCGACCGGCATCGCCGCCACCGTCTCGCTGCGGGCCGGCTCGGCGCCGCAGCGTGTCCACCCCGTGACCCCCGAGGTCGCGGCCCACTTCGACGACGTCGTCGACCCCGCGGCACGGAAGCCCGGGGACTGAGGTACCGATCCCTACCGGAGGAGCACCACTGATGAAGCACCTCATGCGCAGCGCGTCCCTGGCGGGCGTCGCCGCAGTGGCACTCGCGCTCACGGCGTGCTCGGGCGGCGGCGACGACGCCGGCGACAGCGCGACCGTCGCGGCCACCGACGCCCAGGCCGAGATCACCTACGCCATCTGGGACGAGAACCAGAAGCCCGCGATCGACCAGAACATCAAGGACTTCAACAAGAAGTACCCGAACATCAAGGTCACGGTGGACCTGACGCCCTACCAGCAGTACTTCACGAAGCTGCAGACCCAGGGCGAGTCGAAGACCCTCCCCGACGTGTTCTGGATGAACGGCCCGAACGTGCAGCTGTACGCCGCGAACGACCTGCTCCAGCCGGTCACGGGGCTCGTGGACAGCGGTGACCTCGACCCGTCCAAGTACCCCGACGCGCTGAACGAGCTGTACACGTTCGAGGAAGAGCAGTACGGCGTCCCCAAGGACTTCGACACCGTCGCGCTCTGGTACAACAAGGCGCTCTTCGCCGACGCCGGCGTCGACGTGCCCACCGACGAGTGGACGTGGGACGACTTCAGCGAGGCCGCGAACACGATCTCGGACAAGCTGTCCGACAAGGGCGTCTACGGCGTCGTGACCGAGCTGAACAGCGCCGGGCAGAGCAGCTACTACGACACGATCCTGCAGGCCGGCGGCTTCATGATCTCCGACGACGGCACCACGTCGGGCTACGACGAGCCGGAGTCGATCGAGGGCCTGCAGTTCTGGGCCGACCTCGTCGAGAGCGGTGCGTCCCCGAGCCTGCAGCAGCTGTCCGACACGAAGCCGAACATCTGGTTCAACTCCGGCAAGGCCGCCATGTTCACGTCCGGCAACTGGTCGGTCGCCGAGATGAAGGACTCCAAGCACAAGGACGACTTCGGGATCGTGCGCCTGCCGAAGGGTCCCGAGCAGCGGGCGACCGTGATCCACGGCGTGGCGAACGTCGTCGCCGCGGACAGCGAGAACCAGGCGGCCGCCAACGCGTTCCTGTCCTACCTCGGCTCGGAGGAGGCGCAGCGCACGCAGGCGGAGATGGGCGTGGCGAACCCCGCCTACGACGGCACGCAGGAGGCGTTCGTCGACTCCGTGCCGAGCTTCGGCATCGAGGTCTTCCTCGAGTCGGCCGACGAGATGGCGTTCCCGTACCCGATCTCCAAGAACACCGCGGCGTGGAACGCCCTCGAGAACGAGCTGCTGCCGCAGGCGTTCTCCGGCGAGCGGCCCGTGGAGGAGGTCGCGAAGGAGCTCGCCACCGCCATGGACGAGGAGCTGGCGAAGGAATGAGCGCCACCGCACCGACGCGCGCCCGGCGCGGGCACGACGGCTGGTGGCCGCTGCTGTTCGTGCTGCCGACGATGTTCGGCGTCGTGCTGTTCTACCTGTGGCCGATCGTCCAGACCGGCTACTTCAGCTTCACCGAGTGGGGGGCGTTCGGCGGCCAGACCTGGGTGGGCACGGAGAACTACCGGCGCCTGGCCGACGAGCCGGACCTCGGGACGGCGGTGGTCAACACGCTCGTCTACACCGCCATCGTGCTGCTCGGCATCCCGATCGCGATGTTCGTCGCGAGCCTGCTCAGCCGGCCCGGGCTGCGGTTCTCCGGGTTCTACCGGGTGCTGTACTTCATGCCGTACGTGGCGATGCCGACGGCGGTCGCGATGGTCTGGCGCCTCATCTACAACGGCGACTTCGGCATCCTCAACTGGGCGCTGGCCCTGGTGGGGATCGACGGGCCGGCGTGGACGTCGACGCCCGGCTTCGCACTGGTCGCCGTGTCGATCGTCGGCCTGTGGACGTCGCTCGGGTTCGCCATCATCATCCTGTCCGCCGGGCTGAAGACGATCCCGCCCGAGCTGTACGAGGCGTCGTCCCTCGACGGCGCGACCGCCTGGCGGCAGTTCCGGTCGGTCACCGTGCCGCTGCTGACGCCCAGCGTCTTCTTCGTCAGCGTCATCACGGTGATCAACGGGTTCCAGCTCTTCGACCTGCTGTACGCCCTCATGGGCCAGGGCAACCCCGCGATCCAGCAGACGCAGTCCCTCGTCTACCTCTTCTACAACGAGGCGTTCCTGAGGAACGACAAGGGCTTCGCCGCCGCCATCGCGATGGTGATCCTGCTGATCGTCGGCGCCGTCACGCTGCTCCAGTTCCGCATGCAGAAGAGGTGGGTCACCTATGCCTGAGGCATCGTCCGCGGCCGCGACCGCGGCGGCCCCGACCGCCCCGCCGCGCGCCGGCGCCCGCGCGTCCGCCCGCCCGGCACCGCCGGCCCGCCGCCGGCGCAGCGCACGCCACGCGCCCAACGGCTGGGCGCACCTGTTCCTGGCCGCCGGCGGCGTGGTGATGGTCTTCCCGTTCGTGTGGCAGCTGCTCACGTCGCTGTCCACGAACGCCCAGGTGATGAGCGTGCCCCCCACCTTCTGGCCGGGGGAGCTGCAGTGGGGCAACTACGCGGAGGTCTTCTCCAAGCTGCCGTTCCTGCAGGAGTTCTGGGTGTCGGTGTCGATCACCGTCATCCGCACCGTCGGCCAGCTCGTGCTGTGCTCGATGGCGGGGTACGCGTTCGCGCGCATGCGGTTCCCGCTGCGCGGGGTGCTGCTCGCCCTGGTGCTGTCCATCCTCATGGTGCCGCCGCAGGTCTACCTCATCCCGCAGTACCAGATCATCAACGGCCTCGGCTGGCTCAACACCGTCGCCGGCATCGCGGCGCCCGGCGTCTTCAGCGCCTTCGGCACGTTCCTCATGATGCAGTTCTTCAAGGGCGTGCCCGACTCGCTGGAGGAGGCGGCGCGGCTCGACGGCGCCAACCCCTTCCAGGTGTTCTGGCGCATCATGCTGCCGCTCGCCGGGCCCAGCCTCGGCGCGCTCACCATCATCACGGTGCTGTGGTCGTGGAACGACCTGCTGTGGCCGCTCGTCGTCTCGACCCGCGCCGAGAGCATGCCGCTGGCGGCCGGCATCGCGACCTTCGCGGGCCGCACCGCCACCGACTACCCCGTGATGATGGCGGCCAGCGCCCTCGCCATGGCCCCCATCCTGCTGCTGTTCGTCGTCATGCAGCGCCGGGTGATCGAAGGCCTCGCCCACTCCGGACTCAAGTAGGGAGCCCCATGTCTGCACGGCCAGCAACACCAGCACGCTCAGCACCACCGGCACCGTCGGCACTGAAGGTCGGCCTCGTCGGCGCGGGCGGCATCGCGAAGGCGCACGCCCCTGCGTGGCGCGCGCTCGGCGTCGACCTCGTCGTCCACTCGCACGACGGCGCGGCCGACCTCGCCGCCGCGCACGGCGCCCGGGTGGCCGGCTCCCTGGAGGAGCTGCTCGACGTGGTCGACGTCGTGGACGTCGTCACGCCCACCTCCACGCACCTGGACGTCGCGACCGCGGCGCTCGCGGCCGGCCGGCACGTGCTGTGCGAGAAGCCGATCGCCCGGACCGGGGCGGAGGGCGCCGCGCTGCTCGACGCCGCCCGGGCGGCCGACCGCCAGCTCTACCCGGGGCACGTGGTGCGGTTCTTCCCCGAGTACGCCCTGATGCGCGCCGCCGTGCGTGCGGGGGACGTCGGCACGCCCGCCGTGCTGCGCTTCGCCCGCGGCGGGATGTTCCCCACCTGGTCGCCGTGGTTCGCCGACGACGGGCAGTCCGGCGGCGTCGTGATGGACCTCATGATCCACGACCTCGACATCGCCCGGTGGGTCGCGGGCGAGGTCACGGCCGTGCACGCCACCCGGCGGGACGTCGAGGACGGCGGCCTGCCGCACACGCTCGCCCACGTCGTGCTCACCCACGCGGGCGGGGCGATCACCCACGTCCGGGGGCTGTGGGGCGCGCCCCACACGACGTTCCGGACCTCGTTCCACGTCGCCGGCGACGACGGCGTGCTGCGCTTCGACTCCGCCGGCGCGGGGGGCGTGCGCACGGACCTGCCGCCCGTGCCCGCGGGCGGGCAGGACCGGCCGGCCCCGGCGGCGGGGGAGAGCCCGTACCTCACGGAGATCCGCGAGTTCGCGACCGCGTTCGCGGCCTCGCCGGGGGCGCTCACCCCGGACCACCCGCGCCACCCGCGCGTGAGCGCCGTCGACGGCGTGGTCGCCGTCGAGATCGCCGAGGCGGCCCTCGCCTCGATCGCGTCCGGGGCGCCGGTCGCGCTGGACACCGCCGCACGCGTGCGCGAGCTCGGGGGAGCACCCCTCGACGCAGACGCCGCCGACCTCGCGACCACCGGGAGCCGAGCATGAACAGCACCACCCAGCCGGCGGTGGTCCCGTCCGCCGACGCCACGCCCGACGCCACGCCCGACGAGGCCCCCCTGCGGGTCGCCGTCCTGTCGTTCGCGCACGTGCACGCGGCGTCGTACGTCAGGCTCCTGCGCGACCGCCCCGACGTCGAGCTGATCACCGCGGACCCCGACGCCGCGACGTCCCCCGCCGACGAGGTGCGCGGGCGCCCGTTCGCCGAGCAGCTCGGGGCCCCGTACGTCGACACCTACGCCGAGGCGTTCGCCTGGGGTCCCGACGTGGTGATCGTCTGCTCGGAGAACGCCCGGCACCGCGACGTCGTCCTCGCCGCCGCGGAGGCGGGCGCGCACGTCCTGTGCGAGAAGCCGCTCGCCACGCGGGTCGACGACGCCGAGGCGATGATCGCGGCCTGCGACGCGGCCGGGGTGCAGCTCATGACCGCGTACCCGGTGCGGTTCAGCCCCGAGTTCGCCACTCTGCGCGGCCTCGTGGACGCCGGCGCGCTGGGCACCGTCCTCGGCGGCACCGGCACCAACAACGGCAAGGTCCCCGCCGGGCGGGCCTGGTTCACCGACCCCGAGCTGGCCGGCGGCGGGGCGCTCGCCGACCACGTGGTGCACGTGGCCGACCTGCTCGACGCCCTGCTGGGCGAGGACGCCGTCGCGGTGCGGGCCGTCACCAACCGGGTGCTGCACGGCGACGACCCGCGCGTGCGGGCCGAGACCGGCGGGCTGGTCAGCATCACGTACGCCGGCGGCGCCGAGGTGACCGTCGACTGCTCCTGGTCCGTGCCCGACGGCGCCCCCACCTGGGGCGGCCTCACCCTGCAGGTCGTGGGAACGGGCGGGACGGTCGAGATCGACCCGTTCGGGGCGCGCGTCGACGGCCTCGTCGCCGGCGGGACGCAGCAGGCGTGGCTCGGCTTCGGGGCGAACCTCGACGCCCTGATGCTCGAGCACTTCCTGGACTGCGTGCGGACCGGGGCCACCCCCGGGCCCGACGGACGGACCGGGCTGCGCACGCTGCGGGTCGTGGCGGCGGCGCAGGAGTCCGTCGCCACCGGGGGAGCGGTCGTCCGCCTGGCCTCCTGACGGCACGACGGAGCCGGGCACCGATCGGTACCCGGCTCCGTCGTCGTGCGTGCGGTCAGGGCTACGGGCGAGTGCCTCGTTCCTCGGCCCTCACCCTCCGCTGCGCTCCAGGTCAGCGCTCGATCCTGTTGGTCGCGCCGACCTTGCACTCCGCTACGGGCGAGTGCCTCGTTCCTCGGCCCTCACCCTCCGCTGCGCTCCAGGTCAGCGCTCGATGTCGCCGCGGATGAAGGCCTCGAGCTGCTCGCGCCCGTGGGTGTCCTCCATCTGCACGGGCGGGGACTTCATGAAGTACGTCGACGCCGACAGGATCGGGCCGCCGACGCCGCGGTCCTTGGCGATCTTGGCGGCGCGGATGGCGTCGATGATGATGCCGGCCGAGTTGGGGGAGTCCCACACCTCGAGCTTGTACTCCATGTTCAGCGGCACCTCGCCGAAGGCGCGGCCCTCGAGGCGCACGTACGCCCACTTGCGGTCGTCGAGCCAGGCGACGTAGTCCGACGGCCCGATGTGGACGTTGCGGTCCTCCGTCTTCCCGCCGAGCGCGCCGGTGAGGTTGGAGGTGACGGCCTGGGTCTTGGAGACCTTCTTCGACTCGAGGCGGTCGCGCTGCAGCATGTTCTTGAAGTCCATGTTGCCGCCGACGTTCAGCTGGTACGTGCGGTCGAGCACGACGCCGCGGTCCTCGAACAGCTTGGCCAGCACGCGGTGCGTGATGGTGGCACCGACCTGCGACTTGATGTCGTCGCCGACGATCGGCACGCCCGCGTCCTCGAACTTCTTGGCCCACTCGGGGTCGGACGCGATGAACACGGGCAGCGCGTTGACGAAGGCGACGCCCGCGTCGATGGCGCACTGCGCATAGAACTTGTCGGCCACCTCGGAGCCCACGGGCAGGTAGGACACGAGGACGTCGACCTTCGCGTCCTTGAGCGTCTGCACGACGTCGACGGGCTGCGCGTCCGACTCGTCGATCGTGGCGGAGTAGTAGTCGCCGAGGCCGTCGTGGGTGTGGCCGCGCTGGACGACGACGCCCGTGGGGGGCACGTCCGCGATCTTGATGGTGTTGTTCTCGGAGGCGTTGATCGCCTCGGCCAGGTCGAAGCCGACCTTCTTCGCGTCGACGTCGAACGCCGCCACGAACTCCAGGTCACGCACGTGGTACTCGCCGAACTGCACGTGCATGAGACCCGGGACGGTGTCTGCCGGGTCGGCGTCCCGGTAGAACTGCACTCCCTGGACCAGGGAGGACGCGCAGTTTCCGACACCGACGATGGCAACGCGGACGGAGGTCATCCTCGCTCCTTGCTTCTCTGGGCCGAGGCGCCTGGCGCCCCGGCGTTGTGGTCGCGGTCGCGGCCGAGGGCCCGGTCGCGTTCCGTGGTGATGAGTCCGTCGAGCCAGCGCACCTCGCGCTCGACCTGTTCGAGCCCGTGGCGTTGCAGCTCGAGGGTGTATTCGTCGAGCCGCTCGCGGGTGCGTGCGGCGGACTCCCGGACCGCCTCCAGCCGCTCGGTGAGCCGGGTGCGCCGGCCCTCGAGGATACGGATGCGGGTCTCGGCGTCCGTCTGCGCGAAGAACGCGAAGCGGACGTCGAAGTTCTCGTCCTCCCAGGCGGCCGGCCCCGACGTCGCGAGAACGGTCTGCAGGTGCTCCTTGCCGTCCGCCGTGAGGCGGTAGACGATCCGCCCCCGGCGACCCGACAGGGGCGCCTTCGTGCCGGTCGACCGCGCGGGCCGGCCGGCCTGTCTCGTGGCGGGCGCCGCCGGCTCGGGCTCGGTGGTCTCGATGAGGCCGCGAGCGACGAGCGACTTGAGCGCCGGGTAGAGCGTGCCGTAGGAGAACGCACGGAACGAGCCGAGCAGCAGGTTGAGCCGCTTGCGCAGCTCGTACCCGTGCAACGGGGCGGAGTTGAGCAGGCCGAGGATGGCGGTCTCGAGCACGGCAGACCTGCTGCGCACGACGTCCCCCTCTGCTCGCCCTCGCCCGCCCGGTGGGACCGACTGTTCCGTACCGACCTATCGAGTCGATACATCGTGAGAATAGGACGTGCCGTCATGTCGGTGCAACGGGAACGCGCGCACCAGCGGGGCGACGAGATGTGAAGGTTCCGCGAAGCCCGCGCCAGGGGCATGGGGATGGTCGGCAAGAACCGTCGCCCGAGGCGCCTGAGGCTCCCGCGCGGGCAGTCGCATCGCCTAGTGTTCCCTTGGTCCGCAGGCTGGCGTGCGCCGAGACGAGCGCCCCGGTCCCGCACGACGAAAGGCTTCACGTGGCGAGGAGACGCCGCTTCTGGAACTACCCGCGGCCCCACAAGGGTCCGGTGCAGCGTTGGCTGCCCTCCTGGCGCATCGTCGTCGGCACCGGCCTCACGGGCGCCGCGCTGGGCGCCGGCCTGTTCGTGGCCGCGTGGAGCACCACGACCATCCCCGACGGCCTCGACCAGGTGAACAACCAGGCGACGACCGTCTACTGGGCGGACGGCAAGGAGATGGGCACGTTCGCCGAGCAGAAGCGCGAGATCGTCGACCTCGCCGACCTGCCGCCGTACGTGGGCAACGCCGTCGTCGCGTCCGAGGACCAGACGTTCTGGACGAACAAGGGCGTCGACCCGAAGGGCATCGTCCGCGCGGCGCTGAGCAACGTGGGCGGCGGCGGCACGCAGGGCGCCTCCACCCTCACCCAGCAGTACGTGGAGCGCTACTACCTCGACACGACGACGTCGTACGCGGGCAAGGCCCGCGAGGCGATCATCGCGCTCAAGGTGGCGCAGGCTCAGCCCAAGGAGGAGGTGCTGGGCAACTACCTCAACACCATCTACTGGGGCCGCGGCACCTACGGCATCCAGGCGGCGTCGCAGGAGTACTTCGGCAAGGACGCCAAGGACCTCACGCCGTCGGAGGCCGCCATGCTCTCCGGCATCATCCCCTCCCCGGTGAACTGGGACCCGTCGATCAACCTCGACCAGGCGAAGGCCCGCTGGGAACGCAGCATCACCAAGATGCACGAGCAGGGGTACATCACCGACGACGAGCTGGCGAAGGCGGAGTTCCCCAAGTTCAAGGAGAAGAAGGAAGCCTCCAACCGGCGCGGCGGGCAGGCGGGCTACCTGCTGAGCGCGGTGCGCAAGGAGCTGGTGAAGTCGGAGTCGAACCCCGACGGCCTGTACACCGAGGAGGAGCTCGACACCCGCGGGCTGAAGATCACCACGACGATCGACCCCAAGCTGCAGAACGCCGCCGTCGACGTCGCGAAGTCCCTGCCCGACGACGCGAGCAAGAAGGTGCGGATGTCGCTGGTGTCCGTCGACCCGCAGACGGGCGCCGTGCGCGCCCTGTACGGCGGCCCGGACTACGTCAAGCAGTCGCTGAACACCGCCACGCAGGACGTCATGCAGGCGGGCTCGACGTTCAAGCCGTTCACGCTCATCGGCGCCCTCGAGCAGGGCCACACCCTGGACGAGACGTACGACGGCAACTCGCCCAAGCTCTTCCCCGAGGCGAAGGGTGACGATGGCGAGCCCTGGGAGGTCGACAACTTCGGGTACTACGACTACGGCCAGGTCAGCCTCGAGCAGGCGACCGCGAACTCGGTGAACACGGCGTACGCGGAGCTCAACGAGGAGATCGGCCCCGAGACGACGGAGGAGGTCGCCCACCGGGCGGGCATCCGGAAGAAGACCGAGATCGGCGCCGAGCCGTCGAACGTGCTCGGCACCGCGTCCGTGTACCCGATCGACCTCGCCCGGGCGTACTCGACGATCGCCGCGCAGGGCTACAAGACCACCCCGCACGTGGTCGAGAAGGTCGAGACGCTCGATGGCACCACCGTCTACGAGGGCCCCAAGGCGCAGGAGAAGGTCTTCGAGCCGAACGACATGGCCGCGGCGACGCAGGCGATGACCAAGGTCGTCGAGGAGGGCTCCGGCGACACCGCGCTGGAGCTCGACCGCCCCGTCGCCGGCAAGACCGGCACCTCGCAGCTGAACCGCTCGGCGTGGTTCGCCGGCTTCGTGCCGCAGCTGACGACCGTCGTCGGGCTGCGCCAGTACGAGACCCTCGACCTCGACGAGGGCCTCATGGCGGGCCAGGAGACGATCGACCCGTTCGGCGAGTGGAAGGCGCAGGGCCTCGGGATCACCGGTGGCTCGTGGCCGGTGCGCGCGTGGACCGACTTCATGGCGGTCGCGACCGAGGGCATGGACGTCGAGGAGTTCCCCGAGTACGTGCCGCCGCAGCCCACCTACACCCCGGACCCCACGCCGACGGAGACCGAGGAGGAGCTGGTCACCGTGCCGGACCTCACCGGGCAGGACGTCGCGGCGGCCACGGCCGAGCTCGAGTCCCTGGGCCTCGTCGCCTCCCCGCAGGCGCAGAACAGCGAGGAGCCCAAGGGGCGCGTGCTCCAGACGTCGGGTGCCAACACCGAGGTGCCGGTCGGCTCGACCATCACCCTCGTCGTGTCCACCGGGGAGCCCGAGCAGCCGGAGCAGGTGGTGATCCCGGGGGTCGAGGGACAGCCCCGGACGGCCGCCGAGCAGCAGCTGCGCGCTCAGGGGCTCGAGGTCGCCGTCACGGAGGACTACAGCGACGACGTGGCGCCGGGCGCGGTCATCGCGACCGACCCGGGCAGCGGTTCCAGCGTCGACCAGGGCTCCACCGTGACCCTCGTCGTCTCGCTCGGCCCCGAGGAGGAGGAGCCGCCGATCCCGACCGACGACCCCACCGACGACGGGAACAACGGCGGCGGCAACGACGACGAACCCGGCTGGCCGCTCGGCGGCGGGTGACCGCACGATTTCCAGGTGACCGCCCGACGCGGGTATCCTGGTCGACTGGCTGTGCCCCGACGGTCGCCCCACGGCGACCGACGACACGGCCGACGCACGCAAGAACCCTCCTGTCACGGAACGACCGTGACCGCTGAGACCAGAGGAGGTGGGTTGAACATGCGTCAGTACGAGCTGATGGTGATCCTGGACCCGGAGGTCGAGGAGCGCACCGTCGCCCCGTCGCTGGACAAGTACCTGTCGGTCATCTCGACCGAGGGCGGATCCGTCGACAAGGTGGACATCTGGGGCCGTCGCCGCATGGCGTACGAGATCACCAAGCGTTCCGAGGGCATCTACGCCGTCGTCGACTTCACGTCGACGCCGGCCACCGCGAAGGAGCTGGACCGCCAGCTCGGCCTGAACGAGGCCGTGCTGCGCACCAAGATCCTGCGCACCGACGCCCGCTGAGACAACAGAACCGACTCTCCCTCCCGGACGTGGCGCCTGTCGGTGCCGCGTGATGGGATCCCCCACGTAGTCGCGAACGAACGTCAACGGACGAACGAAGGAGCATTGGCATGGCTGGTGAGACCGTCATCACGGTCGTCGGGAACCTGGTTGCGGACCCGGAGCTGCGCTTCACCCCGTCAGGGGCGGCCGTCGCCAACTTCCGCATCGCGTCCACGCCGCGCACGTTCGACCGGCAGACCAACGAGTGGAAGGACGGCGAAGCGCTGTTCCTGTCCTGCTCGGTCTGGCGCGACGCCGCGGAGAACGTCGCCGAGTCGCTGACGAAGGGCATGCGCGTCGTCGTGCAGGGCCGTCTGACGCAGCGCTCGTACGAGACCCGCGAGGGGGAGAAGCGCACCGTCTTCGAGCTGCAGGTGGACGAGGTCGGCCCGTCGCTGAGGTACGCCTCGGCAAAGGTCACCCGTGCCCAGCGCTCCGGTGGCGGTGGCGGCTTCGGCGGTGGCGGCGGCCAGGGGGGCGGCTTCGGCGGCCCTCAGGGCGGCGGCTCCGGTGGAGGGTTCGGTTCCTCCGGCGGCGGTCAGGCGAACGACCCGTGGGCGACCGCAGGTCCGGCGTCCTCGGGCGGCGGGTTCTCGGACGAGCCCCCGTTCTGATCGCACGCCCCATCCCCAGATCACCTCGTCCCGGCACCCGTGCCGGTCGCCTCACGGCGGCCGCTGACCGGCGCCAGGACCGCACCTGAGAAGGAGCAACACCATGGCGAAGCCTGTGGTGCGCAAGCCCAAGAAGAAGGCCAACCCCCTCAAGACGGCGAAGATCGAGTCCGTCGACTACAAGGACACGGCCCTGCTGCGCAAGTTCATCTCCGACCGCGGCAAGATCCGTGCCCGTCGCGTGACCGGCGTCTCCGTGCAGGAGCAGCGCCAGATCGCCAAGGCCGTCAAGAACGCCCGCGAGATGGCCCTGCTGCCGTACTCGTCGTCGGCCCGCTGACCGGAGAGGATCTGAATCATGGCAAAGCTGATCCTGACCCACGAGGTCACCGGTCTCGGTGAGCCCGGCGACGTGGTCGACGTGAAGGACGGGTACGCCCGGAACTTCCTCATCCCGCGCAGCCTGGCCACCCCGTGGACCAAGGGTGCGGAGTCGCAGATCTCTGCGATCCGCAAGGCCCGCAAGGCCCGCGAGATCGCCACGCTCGACGACGCCCAGGCCGCGGCCCAGGCGCTCGAGGCGAAGAAGGTCGTCGTGTCGGCGCACGCCGGCGAGTCCGGCCGCCTGTTCGGTGCCGTCACCACCGGTGACATCGCCGCGGCGGTCGAGGCGGCCGACGGCCCCAAGGTCGACAAGCGCAAGATCGAGATCGGTCAGCCGATCAAGACGGTCGGCGACTACACGGTGAAGATCCGCCTGCACCCTGAGGTGTCGGCCAAGATCGCCGTCTCGGTCGTCGCCGGCTGAACGCCTGACGACTGACGTACGAAGGCCCCGGTCCCCTCTCGAGGGGCCGGGGCCTTCGTCGTCCCTCCTTCTCAGGCCGCCGTGGCGCGGGCGGTCACTGCTCGGGTGGTCGCTGCTCGGGCGGTCACGGCAGCGGCTTCAGGTCGACGTCGTACACCGAGGTCTGCCCGGCGACGACCTGCGCCGTCCGGACGGTGGGCACGAACCCGTTCGCCGCGACGACCAGCTGCAGCGGGCCGTTGGCCCGCGGCATCCAGCGCGCCCACGTGCCGTCCGCTCCGGTGACGAGCGTCGTGTCGGACGCCAGCCCGTCGAGGTGCACGACCGCGCCCTCGAGCGCCGCCCCCTCGCCGGTCACGGTGCCCGTGAGCTTGCCCCACCCGCTCGGCGCCCTGACGTTCATCAGCGCCTCGACGGTCGGTGCCGCGTACGGGGTGTCGCCCCCGACGGTGACGGTGGCCGCGTAGGCGCCCGGCTGGTCGACGATGGCGCTGAGCGTCGCCGCCGCGCGGACGGTCGCGCCCGGTGCCAGGGTGAAGCTCGGCGGCTGGACGTCCAGCCACTCCACCCCGGAGCCCCCGGCAGCCTCGCCGGACACGTTCATGACGATGTGCATGCCCGGGTACCCGATCTCGGCGGTGTCCGTCGGCTCCGGGATGTCGCAGCCCTCCGACCGCAGGTACGACGGCGCCGTCTGGCCGGCGTCGTTCGACCCGACGAAGAACCACCCGCCGGCCGGGACGTCCACCTCGACCACCAGGGTGCCGCCCGAGGGCACCTCGCCCACGACCGGCACCGTGACGACCGTGCCGCCCGCGTCGGTGCCCACCGTCGCCTCGGCGCTGCCGACCAGCGTGAGGTTGTCGTACACGAGGTCACCCTCGAGCGTGTACAGGTTGACGGTGAGCGGCTGGGCGACGCGCGCGGCCTCGACCGCGAACGACACCGCCGAGACGTCGAACGCCCCGTCGATGCCGAAGTCGCTCAGCGTGAAGGTGCGCAGGTACGCGTTGTCCTGCGTGGTCACCTGGTTGCTGCACGCCACGGAGTTGTTCGCCACGATGTCCTGCGACGCGGAGTGCGTGAGGGTCGTCTCCTCCAGCGGCATCGCGGACGCGTCGGGGCTGATCGTCCCGGCCTTCGCGCCGGACGTCGAGAGCCCGTCCTTGCCGTCGCCGGCAGGCCGGCCGCCGTCCGCCTTCCCGAGCGACGAGCCGCCCGAGCGGGGGACCGTCGCGTCGCCGTCGACGTGCGAGATCACGCCGCCGGCCGAGTCGTCGGCGGCGTCGGTGCCGCCGAGCACCTCGAAGCCGCCGTCGGCCACCCCGAGGTCGACCGCCACCGGCACGGTGCCGGTGTTGGTGACCTGGAACGCCCGGGTGGCGGTGCCGCCCATCGCCGGAGAGGCCGAGAACGACTCCTTGCTCACCTCGAGCATGCCGGCGCCGAGGGCGGCGTTGCGGGTCACGACCTGCCCGTCCTCGGTGAGGGAGGCGTTCCGGGCCGCTGCCTCGTACCCGGGCGCCTCGATGACGATGCCGTACCGCTCCAGCGGCAGCATCGCGGAGTACACGCCGTCGGCGCCGGTGGTGGCGACCTTGACGTCCCCGTCGTCCTTCGACGTGAGCGTCACGGTGGCCCCCTCGAGCGGGTCGCGCGTGTTCCCGTCGCGGACGGTGCCCGTGACGACGCCCATGTCGGCGAGGTCGTACGTGACCGACAGGCCGTCGGTGAGCGCCGCGTCGTTGTACGAGAACTGCGACGCGACGGCGCCCGAGGCGTCCTCGATACCGACCGTCGCCGAGCTGCCGGTGGCGGTGGGCGTGTCCGTGAGGTCGCCGTAGCCGAGCACGACCCGGCCGTCGGCCAGCAGCGTCGCGGAGAACGTCAGCCGGTCGGTCGTCGGGTTGACCTTGCGGACGTTGCGCCACTCGACGACGAACGCGTCGGTGCCGTCGACGGTGGTGGCACCCGTGTACACGGCCGCCTCCTCGTCCACCCGCAGGTCGTCCCAGAACGCGTAGACGCCGGCGTTCGGCGCGCTCGCACCCGGGATGGCCCCGTTCGAGTAGCTCGTGACCGAGCCCAGGAAGTTCAGGAACCCGTTGGTCGAGACGAACGCCGAGTCGTACGACTCGCCGTAGAACGGGAACGCGAACGGCAGCTCGACCTCGGTGGCGGCGTCGTCGCCCGTGAGCTCGAGCAGGGTGTCGCCGGCGGCGGCGCCCGCCGAGCCGGTGGCGCAGAAGTAGCCGAAGTCGTCGGCGAACCGCTGGAGCGCGGCGTCCACGACCTCGTCCCCGTCGACGGTCACCTCCGTGCGGTAGGGCTCGGCGCAGGTGCCCGCCGAGACCGTCAGGGTGTAGGTGCCCTCGGGCACGCCCGCGAAGGCGAACGACCCGTCGGCACCCGAGGTGACGCCCTCGACCGGGGCGGACAGCTCGACGAGCGCGCCGGGCACGGGGTCGCCGCTGCCCGCGTCGGCCACCGTGCCGGTGACCGCGTGCCGCGGGGCGGCCGTCAGCACGATCGGCACCGTCACGGTCTCGTCCGCGGTGACGGTGACGTCGACCGCGGCGGAGTCGAGGAAGCCGAAGGCGCTCGCGGTGACCGCGTAGTCGCCGGTGGCGAGGACGGCCTCGTAGGCGCCGGTCTCGTCGGTGGTGGCGGTGCGGTCGTTCGACCCGTCGAAGGTCACGGTCGCGCCGGCCACCGGGGCGCCGTCCGCGTCCGTGATGCTGCCGGCGACCGTGCCGGTGTCCCCGACGGGCGCGGCGGCGAGGAGCGCGGCGACGTCGAGCTTGCCCTCGCCCCAGGTGTTGTTGTCGTCGGCGGTGCCGCCGCAGGTGGTCTCGTCGACGTCGAGGGCGGAGGCGTCCAGGAGGGCCTGGGTCTCCTCGATCTGGCCGACGAGGCTCGGTGCCGCGCTCCACAGCAGCGCGACCGCGCCGGCGAGGTGCGGGGCCGCCATCGACGTGCCGGAGTAGACGCCGTACCCGCTGCCGGGCAGGGATGAGCGGACGCTCTGGCCGGGGGCGGCGATGTTGGGCTGGACCACGCCGTTCTCGCCGGGCCCGCGCGAGGAGAAGGACGCGATGTCGCCCGCGGCGTTGAACGCGCCGACCGCGTAGGTCGCCTCGTTCGCGCCCGGCGACGACGTCGTGGTGCAGCTGGGCCCCATGTTGCCGGCGGACCAGCTGCCGAAGATGCCCGCGGCCTCCCACGCGGCGATCTCCTCGGCCATGAAGTCGTCGAGGACGCCGGGGGCGTCGATGCCCCACGAGTTGTTGACGACGTGCGGCCGCTGGGCCGGGTCGGGGTCGGAGCCGTCCGCCCTCGTCGGCGCCAGGATCCACTGGCCCGACTCCAGCAGGTCGGCGTCGGAGCACGTGGCGCAGCCGTTGGCCGCGATCCACTCGGCGTCGGGGGCCACGCCGATCTGGTTCGCCGCGCCGTCGTCGCCGACCATCGTGCCCATCGTGTGCGTGCCGTGCCCGTCGCCGTCGCACGGTGCGCCGTCGCACGCGTCCGAGGAGTCGAACCAGGCGTAGTCGTTCGACACCGTCCCGTCGTCCTGCAGGCCGCGGTACTGCGCGGCCAGGGCCGGGTGGTCCGCCTGGACCCCGCTGTCGATGTTGGAGACCGTGATGCCCTGGCCGGTGAAGCCCTGCGCCCACACGTCGTCGGCGTTGATGGCCTCCAGGCCCCACTCGACGGCCTGGGTGCCCTTGTCCCCGGACTTGGCGCGCTCGACGGGCTCCACGGGCTCGAGGACGACGGGCGTGCTGATGCGGCTGACCTCGGGCGAGGCCGCCAGGTCGGTCGCGAGGCCGAGGGTGCCGTCGGTGACGAGGATCCGGTTGGAGATCCAGAACGTCTCGTGGGCGACGCCGGCGGCCTCGAGCTGCTTGACCAGGTCGGCCTGCGACGCGTCGGCGACGGCGGTGAGCGCGTCGTAGACGTGCTGGCCGCGATCGGCCCAGTCGGCGACGTCCTTCGCCGCCGACAGGTCGGCCGCGTCGGCCAGCTCGAGCCAGAAGTCCGCCGGGCCGCCGGTGAGCGCCTTCTCCGCCTTCGCGGTGAGCTTGTCCTCGGGCGCCGGCAGGGGGTCGGCGGGGACGAGCGCGGGGTCGGACGCGACGGCGGTGTCGGTGTCGGTGGAGGTGGCGGTGGATGTGTCGGTGGACGTGGTGGTGGACAGGTCCGCGGCCGATGCCGGGGCCAGGACTGCTGCGGGTGCGGCGAGGAGCGCGAGGGCCGTTCCGGTCGCGGCCCATCTCCTTCTCCTGAGGTGCAGAGCGTGCACGGTACCTCCCGTGGGCAGCGTCGCCACCGGTCGGCGGCGACGTCGGTGCGGGGCGCCCGGTCGGGTGCCCCGCTCCAGCCCATCCGGCGCCGGACGCCGGGACAAGGGCGGGGGCCGGTCAGTTCACGGTCAGTTCCGGGTCTGCGACGGGTCAACGGAAGGTCGGTCGCCGCGCACAACCGCCGAGGGTCTGATAGGTACCTGAGTAAACGTTGCACGAACGATGGAGGACGGCGATGTCCCAGGCTCCTTCCGCCGAGCAGGGGGGCGGGTACGTGCTGTGCGTGGGGCTGCCGCTGCACCGGGTCGGCGAGGTCGCGCGACTCCTCCGCGGACGTGCGGCGGTGATCGCGACGCCCGACGCGGAGGGTGCCCGCCAGCTCCTCGCGCCGCCGGAGGAGGTCGACGGGGCGCCGGAGGGGCCCGCCGCCGATCCGGGCCGGTTCGTGGGGGTGGCCCCGGCCGACGACGGCCCGGACCGCCTGGTCCTGGGCGTGCTGGAGGTGGACCTCGCCGCGCGGGAGGTGACGGCCGGCGGGAGCCCCATCCACCTGTCGATGCGGGAGTTCGACCTGCTCGCCACGCTCGCGTCCGAGCCGGACCGGGTGTGGTCGTTCGCGGACCTCACGCGGACGGTGTGGCGCACCGTCTACCTGGGCGACCCGGACCCGGTGGTGTCGGCGGTGAAGCGGCTGCGCAAGCGCCTGGGTGCCGTGCCGGACCTGCGGCTGTCGTCGGTGCGCGGCGTCGGCTACCGGCTCATGGTCGGTGCGCGGCGACGGGTGCCCGTCACCGGCGCGTCACCGGGCTGACGGTCGTGTTCACGCGCCCGTCACCATCCAGCGGTCGCCGCGGGCGCGCAGCCCGGTGGTGAGCGCGCGCGCCGCCATGAACACCCCCGCGAATGCCGCCCACAGCCAGGCGAGCCCGACCGCGCCGTCGGGCGCCCACGCGCCGACGGCGAGCGCGAACGGCGCGTAGACGGCGAGCGTCACCATCCCGGCCCACGCGAGGTAGCGCCCGTCGCCGGCGCCGATGAGGACGCCGTCCAGCACGAAGACCCAGCCGGCCATCGGCATGAGGACGCCGCAGACGACGAGGCCCACGGTGATCGCGACCCGCACGTCGGGGTCGGGGGAGAACAGCGGGGCGATCCACCAGCCGGCGACGGCGAGGACGAGGCCGATCGCCGCGCCGGCGCCGACGCCCCACTGCAGGGAGCGGCGCAGCACGGCCCGCACGCGCACGGTGTCGCCGGCGCCGAGCCCGTGGCCGACCAGCGCCTGGCCGGCGATGGCGAGGGCGTCGAGCGCGAACGCGGCCAGGCCCCACAGGCTGTTGACGACCTGGTGCCCGGCGAGGGCGGTCGCGCCGAGGCCGGTCGCGACGCTGACGGTGAGGAGGATCGCGAGGCGCAGCGAGGCGGTGCGGACGAACAGCGGCGCCCCGGCGACGGCGTTGGCCCAGATCCCCGCCCGGTGCGGGCGCAGGGAGGCGTGGTGGCGGCGGGCGCCACGCACGACGACGACGGTGAGGACGGCGCCCATGCCGAGCTGTGTCGCCGCGGTGCCGATCGCGGAGCCGGCGATGCCCAGCCCGGCGCCGTAGACGAGGCCGACGCTGAGGACGGCGTTGACGACGGCGCCGGAGGACGCCACCCACAGGGGGGTGCGGGTGTCCTGCAGGCCGCGCAGCACCCCGGTGGACGCGAGGACCACGAGCATGCCCGGCAGGCCGACGACCGACCAGCGCAGGTACGTCACGGCGTGGACGGCGACGTCGTCGGTGGCGCCCATCGCGCCGACCGCCCAGGGGGCGACCACCGCGAGCACGGAGGCGAGCACGGCGCCGAGCCCGAGCGCGAGCCACATGCCGTCGACGCCGGACTGCAGGGCGTCGCGGGTCCGGCCGGCGCCGACCAGGCGCGCGACGGCGGCCGTGGTGGCGTAGGCGAGGAAGACGCACAGGCCGACGAGCGTCAGCAGGAGGGTCGAGGCGAGCGAGAGGCCGGCGAGCTGGGCGGTGCCGAGGTGACCGACGACGGCGCTGTCGACGAGGACGAACAGCGGCTCGGCGACCAGGGCGCCGAGCGCCGGCCACGCGAGCGCGAGGATGTCGCGGTCGATCCGGCGACGGTCGGGCCGGGGACCCTCCTGCTCGTCCCCAGGCCTGTGGATAGTGCCTCGGGGGGAGGAGTCCGGGCGGTGGCCGTCCGGTGTCGACGATGAAGCCGGGGTGTCGTCGTGCTGTCCGTCGTCTGGACTTCCGCCCTCACGAGGGGTGCGTCGCACCTCACCCAACTTCTTCTCCTCCACAGCCTGGGGTTAGCGTTGTCGCAGGTCACAAGCCTGCAGAGCGTTGTACACAGCAGATATCCCCAGTTGTGCACATGCTCGTCCACCGCCTGTGCACAGCATGGGGGCGATGTCCACAGGATCATCCACACGCCTGTCCACAACGCTCGTTGCGGACGGTGGCTGGCGAGCCTAGCGTCAGGCCCGGTGTCGGTGCCTCAGAGTAGAACGAGGTCCTGACAGCGGGGGACGGTCCGAACGTCGGGCCCGAGTGCCGGCAGCGCCGGGGGAGCGAGGTGGGCATGTCGATCGAGGAGCTCGAGGCGGGTTACGCGGGGTCGTCGTCAGGCGCCGGGTTCGACCGCACTCCTCCTCAGGACATCGCCGCCGAGATGAGCGTGCTCGGCGGAATGCTGCTCTCCAAGGACGCCATCGCCGACGTCGTCGAGCAGATCCGCGGCAACGACTTCTACCGCCCGGCCCACGAGGCCATCTACGACGCCATCATCGACCTGTACGGGCGCGGCGAGCCCGCCGACGCCATCACTGTCGTCGGCGAGCTGACCAAGCGCGGCGAGCTGACTCGCGTCGGCGGCGCCCCCTACCTCCACGACCTCATGGCCGGCGTCCCCACCGCCGCCAACGCCGGCTACTACGCCCGCATCGTGCAGGAGCGCGCCGTGCTGCGCCGCCTCGTGCAGGCCGGCACCAAGATCGTGCAGCTCGGGTACGCCACCGACGGCGGCGACGTCGAGGGCATCGTCAACACCGCCCAGTCCGAGATCTACGCCGTCACGGAGCGCAAGACCAGCGAGGACTACCTGCCGCTCGCCGAGATCATCGGCGGCACCATGGACGAGATCGAGGCCGCCGGGCACCGCGGCGAGGGGATGACCGGCGTCCCCACCGGCTTCGCCGACCTCGACCGCCTCACCAACGGCCTGCACCCCGGCCAGATGATCGTCATCGCCGCCCGACCGGCCATGGGCAAGTCGACGCTTGCCATTGACATCGCGCGGTCGGCGTCGATCAAGAACGGCCAGACGTCGGTGGTCTTCTCGCTGGAGATGAGCCGCAACGAGATCACCATGCGTCTGCTGTCCGCCGAGGCGCGCGTGCACCTGCAGAAGCTGCGCAACGGCTCCATGGGCGAGGACGACTGGCAGAAGCTCGCCAAGGTGATGGGCAAGATCTCCGAGGCGCCGATGTTCGTCGACGACTCGCCCAACATGTCGCTCACCGAGATCCGCGCCAAGTGCCGCCGGCTCAAGCAGAAGCACGACCTCAAGCTCGTCGTCATCGACTACCTGCAGCTCATGACGTCCGGCAAGAAGGTCGAGTCGCGGCAGCAGGAGGTCTCCGAGTTCTCACGTGCCCTCAAGCTCCTCGCGAAGGAGATCGAGGTCCCGGTCATCGCGCTCTCGCAGCTGAACCGAGGCCCCGAGCAGCGCCAGGACAAGAAGCCCGCGATGTCCGATCTGCGTGAGTCGGGGTGCCTCACGGAGGACACCCGCATCCTGCGCGCGGACACCGGTGCGGAGACCACGATGGGCGAGCTCTTCGCGCTCAACGCCAAGGACGTCCCGGTGTGGGCGCTGAACGACCGGCTCCAGTACGTGCGCCGTCACCTGACGCACGTCTTCCCGACCGGAGTGAAGCCCGTCTACAAGCTGCGGCTGTCGTCGGGCAAGGAGATCGAAGCCACCGCCAACCACCCGTTCCTCACGTACGAGGGATGGCGACCGCTCGGAGAGTTGGAGGTCGGCTCCCGCCTCGGCGTACCCCGCCACGTGCCCGGACCGGAGCAGAACGCTGAGTGGGACGACCGCAAGGTCGTGATGCTCGCCCACCTGATCGGTGACGGGTCGTTCGTGAAGCGCCAGCCGATCCGATACGCGTCAGTCGACGAGCGGAACCTGACTGCGGTGGCCGACGCGGCAGGAGCCTTCGGCATCACTCCGGTACGTGACGACTATGCAGCCGCGCGTGTGACCACGCTCCGCCTTCCCGCTCCGTTCCAGCTGACTCACGGCAAGCGGAACCCGATCGCGGAATGGCTCGACGACCTGGGCCTCTTCGGCGCCAGGAGTCATGAGAAGTTCATACCGACGAGTGTCTTCCACCTGCCGAAGGGTCAGATCGCACTCTTCATCAAGCACATCTGGGCGACCGACGGCTCTGTGACCGTCCACAAGAACGGCCGGGGCGGGCGGATCTACTACGCGTCAACATCACGCGCGCTCGTCGACGGGCTCTCGCGCTTGCTTCTCCGGTTCGGTATTTCGACTCGGATCCGCCGCGCCACTCTCAAGGGCGCGCACCGACAGGGATACACGCTGGACATCTCAGGGGTGGACGACCAGCGCCGCTTCCTTCAGGAGATCGGCGTGCACGGGGACCGTGGTGGCAACGCCGACCAGCTGCTGCAGATCATTCGCGACACGCAGGCGAACACGAACGTCGACACGATTCCCCGCCAGGTGTGGGACGACGTCCGTGAACTGCTCGTCGAGCGTGACATGACCCATCGCCAGTTCGCGGCGGCGCTCGGGACACAGTTCTGCGGCAGCACCCTGTGGAAGCACAGCCCGTCTCGCCAGCGCCTCGGCAAGATCGCCCAGGTGCTCGAGAGCGAAGAGCTCGAGATCATGGCGGTCAACGACTTGCTGTGGGACGAGGTGGTCGCGATCGAGTCGGTGGGCGAAAAGCAAGTCTTCGACGCCACCGTTCTTGACACGCACAACTTCATCGCGAATGGAATCGCCGTCCACAACAGCATCGAACAGGACGCCGACATGGTGATCCTGCTGCACCGCGAGGACGCCTACGAGAAGGAGTCCCCACGCGCCGGCGAGGCCGACCTGATCGTCGCCAAGCACCGTAACGGCCCCACCGACACCATCGTCGTTGCGTTCCAGGGCCACTACTCGCGGTTCGTCGACATGCAGGTCTGACTCGCCTCATTGTCGACGTGCAGCCAAGATTGCCGAATCTTACAGGTAGGTTGCTTAAGTGGTGCTACTAGGGCGATGAAGCATTCCTTAATTTCCTCGCCGCCCGGATGACTGGTCCGCGTGACCCCTTGAGATGCCAGGTGGTGGCCGCCATACTGGTTTCGGATACCCGGTTCAGCAATCGGGTGTCTACGCGCTGCTTGCACCGCGTGGTCTCGGACTGACCGCCTGAGACTGGCCTCGGACTTACCACCCGATCCCGCTGGGTCCATTGGTGGTGAGTCGGGGAGGGTGAGCAGGGATGTCTCAGCAGACGAAGGGTCCGATCGTGATCCCGTCCGCGCGTACCGGTCGTCCCCCAACGCGCTTGCGTGAGCACTGCCCCGATGATGCGGTGCGCATCGATACGCAGATCCCGGCCTCGCTCGCTGAGCGGATCTATCGAACTTCCCGAGAGTTGGGCCGTCCCGTCCGAGTCGTCATGGCCGACGTGCTCCGGCGGGGATTCGCCGCCGAGGACGGTGACCGCATGGTCTGACGTCGATCGGCGTAGGACGCCGAGGACGCGAAACGGGCCCGAGAGTTGCAGCTCTCGGACCCGGTCGCCTCGCTACCGCGGACGTTGTCGGTCCGCTGGAAAGAAACACCCGCCGCTCACTTGGGGGTACTCCTATGTCTTCAGCACGTCCAGAATGCGCCTCAAACACTGTGTCCGTCAACTGGAGCAGCCCTGCACCTGAAACGTGTGTCTCTTGGCGTGTACGAGATCTTGCAGGTCAGGACTTTGAGTGGGACTGGAAGGCTGGTGCACCGATTCTTCGAGATCTGACACCAGTCCGTCGACCGGTGGCGGACTCCATGTCGCGCCATGCGCCGGTCCAGGCACACTGTCAGACCACGGGAACTCGACTGATCCTGGAATCCGGGTTGGAGTACGAGCTGGCGCGTGAGCTCGATCGCGACCCTGGCGTGGTGTGGATCGTCGCGCAGCCGGCCCTCATGACATTCGTTGACGGAGCCCGGCACGTTCCCGACGTCGCGTGTGAACACGACGACGGCCGGATCGTGGTCTGGGACGCCAGGCCGTCCGAACGCAGGGACGAGAAGTTCCTGCACAAGGCCCGCCTGACCGAACAGGCCTGCACCGAAGTCGGCTGGGAGTACTCCTTGTACGACACGGCCCACGACGCGCGACGGTTGAACATGCTGTGGCTGGCGTCCTTCCGTCAGGAGCCGTCCTGGCCACACCATGGCGCTCGGTTGCGGTTGGAGGCGGCGTGTCGGAAGCGCGCGACAGTCGCAGAGCTGTTGCAGCTCGATTCCGGTGACGGGCACACGATCGCGCTGATGTGGCATCTGCTGTGGACGTCAGAGCTTGTCGTCGACCTCGATGCCCGCATCACCGCGGACAGCGTCGTGCGGCTCGCTGGAGCGGGGCGATGAAGGTGAACAGGATCGTTCTCCAAGTCGGCGACACGGTCCTGACGGAGGACGGAACGGCCCTTGTGGTCCATGTCGACGTGCAGGGCATCGAGCTACGCGACATCCACGGGCGGGTCGAATGGGTGTCCTGGCCTGACGTGACGATGATGCAACCGCTGGACGCCGGGGGACTCGAGGAGCCGGCGTTGCTGAGCTTCGCTGGGCAGTGGGTACGACTCGGCGAGGACGTGCGCAGTGAGGCGCTCTTCCGGCTTGGTGTCGTCCAGGAGATCGTCACCGGGTTTCGTCGTGGTCATGCCGACCTGGCCCTCGATGGAGAGCCCAACAGCACCTTCGATCCGGCATCGGGTGTCAGCCTGACGGCCCGATGCGAGCGGATGGCCAAGCTGCTGCGACACGAGTCATCCACGGACCGTGCCGGGGGCCGGGACCTCGGCACCATCGGAATCAGGACAGTGCAGAACTGGGTGAGGGCCGCGCGCGAGGGAGGATTGCTCGGCCTGGTGGATCAACGTCGGTCCCGCTCGACCGAGGTGTTCTCGACGATCCCGCTGGTCTGGCGCCAGGCGGCGCAGGAGGTCGTGAGTGAGTTCGACGGTGACGCGTCAACTGTGAACCTGCGGGAAGTGCACCGGCGTATCAAGGTGCGCCTGCACGAGGCGGGTCACGACATCGCGGCGCCGCAGCGAGCTTCGGGACGGTTCGTCGCGCATCTGATGAGAGTTCGTGGTGTCACGACCCGTGCTCAACGTTCCAACAAGCTCAGAGGGGTATCCGGGACCCAGTCGTATGCGGCGATGGTTCCCGGGCAGGTCGTGGCGATCGACGTCACACGTTCCGACGTCATGGTCTGGTGCCCGGTGCGTGGCGGCGCCTGCTCGGTCGAGATCATCTCCGCGATGGACCTGGCCACACGCATGATCCTGGCGCTGCGCGTGGTCCCGATGAGTGCGGACTCGCACGATGCGTCACTGCTGATGTACGACGTGCTCCGACCGTTCTCCCAAGTCGTGGCGGGTACCGAGGTGTCCGACTGGGCATGGGCGGGAGTGCCGGAGCGGATCGAGTTCTTCCCGGACGACCCGGAGGCGGATCCGGACTGCTCGGGTGTGGAGGTGACCTGTCCGCGCACCTGCCGATCGCTGCGAACCGCGCCCGGCATGCAGGGCGAGCACGTGGTGCCCGGCGTTCGACCGATGTCAGTTCGTGCAGACCACGGTTCGATCTTCGTCTCGCAGGTCTTCCGAGACCTGTTGGACCGCTTCGGCATCGACCTACCCCTGTCGCGCACGCGCCGGCCTCTCGACAACGGCATCCTCGAGCGCTATCACGAGACCCTGCAGCGGGGCCTGCAACAGCTTCCAGGCTACAAGGGCCGAAACGTCGCCCAACGGGGTCGGACCGTGGGAACGGGTGACTCTGACGCGACGGCCTTGCTCACAGGGCCCGAGCTGGAGAAGTTCCTGCGCCGCTGGATCGTCCTGGACTACCACCGCACCCCGCACCAGGGCCTGCAACTGCCCGGGACTGAACGCATCGACATGCGGCCCATCGACATGTTCGACGCGCTGCTCAAGATCACCGGACGACTACACGTTCCCCAACGGCCAGACCTGCTCTACGACTTCCTGCCGGTCCGATGGGCCACAGTGGGCCAGTCCGGGGTTGAGTTGTCGAACCTGACCTACGACAGCCCAGAGCTGGAAGGGCTGCGCTCGGTCCCGAAGGGCACGTTTCGCGCCGAGGACCGTGCCATGCCCTTCCACTACGACCCGCACGACGTCAGTCGCGTGTGGTTCCGGCACCCGGACACCGACCGCATCGTCGAGGTGCCTTGGCGCAAGGCCCACCTGGTCGATGCCCCGATGACCGCGACACTCGTCCAGCACATCCGCGGCACGGTCCTGCGTCGGAAGTCGGGCATACGCCTGTCCCAGGCCTCCGTAGAGGACGAGATCATCACCGAGCTCGGCAGTCTGCTCGCGACCGTCCCCCGAGACTGGAAGAAGCGGCTCTCCGCGGCCACGCTCCGCCATGAGGCCGCGCGCCGTGACCATGCCGAAGCGGAGATCGCGCGCGCGGTCGCCGAGATCACGACACCGCATGCCGCGGTCAACGCACCGACCGTCGCCCGTGCCACCGAGTCCTACTCGATGTGGGCAGAGTCCTGGCCCTACACGCCGGAAGTACGGGAGGGCGAGGACTGATGACCGCACGCCTGTGGCACGACCAGGCCCGAGCGAAACCGCTCATCGCTCCGCCGGTCAAGGCGATCACGCAGCTGCGCGCCATGAGCGACAGCAGCCGCACGAGGTACCTCCAACACCGCCGACGATGGATGCGCAGCCTCCGCTTCGAGACACCGGCCATCGTCCAGGCGCGTACGACCTTGACCGACCTCGTCGAGGACAACGCCGTCAGCACACCGGCCGCCAAAGACGTCATCGCCGTGAGCGCTCCGTTCGCCGTCGGCAAGTCCACGCTGGTGCGCACCTGGGCGCAAGATCAGTACCGCCAGATCATCGGAGACCGTCTCCACCACAGCCAGATGCCAACCTGGCATCGAGAGGTCGGCATCGTCGCCGACGAAATCCCCGTGGTCTGGCTCGACCTCGGGGCGGCGTCGAAGGTGCGTGCCTTCAACATCCAGCTGCTGCAGTACTTCGGCTACCCGATCAGCGGAGCGATTCACGACCTGACCGCGCGAATCCACCGCATTCTCGACGCCCACCGGGTGCGGCTGCTCGTCGTCGACGACACCAATCTGCTCAACCTCCGGCACCAGGACGCCCGCGACGTCCTTGATCACCTCAAGCACGTCAACACCATGCTCGGACAGCGCGGAGCGACGATGGTCCTGGTGGGCGCCAACCTCGAGGACGGCGCGATCTTCCACGACCCCCAGATGGCAGGACGGCTACGCACGATCAGCCTGAAGGCCTGCACCATCGACACTCCCGTCGAGGTCGCGACCTGGCAATCCACCCTCGCCGGCGTCGAGAGACTCGTCCTGCCCTATCTCCCGACGGCCATGCCAGGGATTCTGGCCGGGCACCATGCGCCACGCGTCTGGAGACTCACCCAGGGATACCTCGGCGACGTCGCCCGGCTCATCGCCGACGCCGCATACATCGCCGCGCAAGAAGACACCTGGACCATACGCACCGCCGACCTGGAACGCTCCCAGCTGTCCCGACGGGCACAGGCCGCCGCACCCCGCCTGCGCCAACCTGTCACAACCCGCGCCGCGCAGGCAGCGAGCGTGGAGGTGCACGCCCCATGACAGCGCTACCCGTACGCCCGGCGCCCGAGCACGACGAGACGATCTCGTCCCTGACGACCCGGGTCGCCGCCAGCAACGGCCTGCACCCTCATCAACTCGGTCTACCCACGACGGGAGGCTTGCGATCCGAACACCGAGCCGCCGCTCGCCTGGCCGAACTACTGGACCTACCTCCCGAGCAGGTGACGGCCCTGACGCTGTCGACCTACCCGCCAGTACTGATCGGAGAAACGGGGCGGACGCAGCGCACCTGGATACACGGCCGGTATCCCTGGAGATGCCCTCGGTGCACCTGGCGAGGTGGAGCAGTGCTACGACGCTGGCACCTCGCACTACACCCTTTGTGCCTGCAGTGCCCCTCCCTGCTTTCGACAAGCGGCGCCGACGCCCACGGCATGCCGGAGATCGGGGCGCCAGACACGGCAGCCCGGCAGGCGCAGGCTCTGATCGCCCAGGACCTCGAACCCGACCGCCTCCGCTCTGGCAGCGTTCAGCGCCGCTTCGCAAACCTCTACCTGCTGTGCGAGATCGTCGCCGCGTCGTCCGACACGCAGTGGCCGAAACTTCCCGCCTGGGAGCATGACCTGCGGACGCAGCTGCCGCAACCTCGCACTGACTGGAGTCGACGCCCGCCAGCCACGCCGAGCGACGCCGCGATCGTCGTCCTCGAATGCGCCAGAGCACTGGCTGATCCACAGCGCCAACGCCAGCTGCAAGGAGAAGCGGTCGAGCGACTCGACGGACACCACAGCGACGCAGCCAGAGCACTCGTGCGCCGGCACAACGCCGGAGTGCCTTGGGCTGCGCGCCCAGCCTTGCCCAACGTCCCGAGCTCACGAACGCAACCCGTACTTGCGTCCCTGATCAAGACCATCCAGCGCCTGCAACGCACCTCCGGCATCCAAGCTCGACACCTCCCAGCCTGGCCCGTCGAGGAAGCCGACGCCCTCGTACCGACCCGCGACTATCGCCGAGAGCTGGAGCGCCGCGCCGTCATCCTGCACATCCTGCTGTCCGGACGATGGCACGACCCCGGCGCCGAGGCTCGCGCGCGGCGCGACCTCGGTCTTCTGACACGGAGCCGTCGACACCGGGCGCTCCAAGACGCCGGCATCGACGCGATGCGGGCAGCGCACGTGGCGCGTACCGCCGAACACCTGATCGGACAGGGTCTCGTCGACCACCACGACCTACGGCAACGATTCGCCACCCCCACGGGACTGCTCACGAGTCTGCGTCGCAAGGTCCCCAACCTGCCGCCCGCAAGCGACGTCGTCCTGGCCGCCTGGTGCAGGCTGCACCTGACGCCCGGTCCGGCCAACGAGGTCACGCTGGCCGACGTCCGCGTGCTCGACGAAGCCCTCAACCCCGAGCAGCGCCTCCAGCTGCTGGACGCCGTCGATGAGCACCTTCACGCCGTCGACCCGCCCGCGGTGAACGTTCCGTCGCCCGCAGTCCCCGCTCAAGACCGGAGCGCCTGATGCTGCCCGTACGCACGGCCCCGCAGCCTGGCCAGTGCATCCAGGACTGGCTCGAACACTTGGCTGCATTGAATGCGATGTCGTCGGGCCAGCTGACCTCCCTGATCACCCAGGACGCTGGTCCGCTTCGTTTCCTCAGCATCAAGCCCACCGGCCGCGTGGTTGCCCGGGTTGCCGAGCTCGCTGGCGTGAGCGGTGCCGTTGTCCGGTCTGCGACCGTCGAGCGGTTCGACGGCACCGGACTTGTCGAGCTGCGCGACCTCGATCCCGAGCATTGGTCGACGTGGCGGCGCGTCGCGGCTCGCGGATGGATCCGCGCGACGGGATCTGCGGCGTGCCCCCAGTGTCTTGCTGACGATGGCTTCTGGCAGCTGCAGTGGAGGCTGCCCAGCACGACCGTGTGCACCCGGCACGGCTGCTATCTGGTCGAACAATGCCCAGCTTGCGGGCGCCGCCTTCTCGACCACCCCCACACCGCTCTGCGTCCGGCGCCCGGGACTCGCTGCCTCAACCCGCTTCCCGGTTACGGCCACTGCGACGCCGATCTCAGCGCCCTGCACCCTCAACGTGCCCATGATGCGTGCATCACCCGCCAAACCCGCCACGACATCGCGCTTTGCGGCGCCGCACCGGCCGTGCTCGGGTCTCCGTGCACTCCGTCGAGCTACCTCCTCGACGTGTGGGCACTGACCGTCCTGCTCCTCGCCCTCGCATCAACCCCAGGTGGCGCTGGCTTGGCCGGCTGGCGAGAAGACCTACTGACCGAGAGCGCTCGGCGGAAGACCACACCCACCGAACGCGGTCCCGCAGGGTCGCACCCGATCGGTCAGCACGGTCCGGTGCGATGGAGCGTGCACCCGCCCACGTCGCCGACGACAAGATCCCGAGCTCTGGCGACCGCCGAGGCCATCATCACCAACGAGCATCTCGACGAGGCGGCAGCCGCCCTGCATCCCTGGATCATGGCGGCCCCGACGACGACGGACTCCCGGCTCGGCTGGCTCGCCGACCGCACCCGGATGACACCGACCCTGACACGCCTGTGTATGACCGCCCTCGCGCCCCACCAGCGCATCAGCCACGCCCTACGAGCGAGCCCCCTCGTCGTTGACATCGACCGGATCCCACAAGCAGTGCCCGAGCCGGTCTACCAGAGGCACGCGGCCCACCTGTTCCGCACCAGAGGCGAAACGCCCCGACACTTCCTCGCACTGTGCCTCGTCCGCCACCATGACCCCACGCTGACCTGGGCAGCGGCCGCCGACATCCTCGGCGTGCCTCCCCAGCACGGCACGAACACCGCCCGAGCGATCAGCACCCGCAACCCGCTCGCCGCCCGCGACCTTGACCGCGCCCTGCGTTGCATCGTCTCTGACTTGCACGAGGACCGCTGCCACCTGGAAGACCTCGTACACGAAAAGGCCCAGCACCCCGACTGGTTCCTGCCGTGGTCCTCGGCGCAGCGGCCCGGAACGCGCAAATCCTCCCTGCCGTACGCAGTGACCTGGCTGTGGTGCCACGTGGCAGGTGGACTGCTGAGCACCAGCCCCGGATGGCCCGACCCTCCCGACCGGCCAGCACGCACCGCCTATCGACAGTTCGAAGCAGCCCTCAGCCCGCAGGCCGCGACTTCCCTCGCCTCGATCACCAACACGTAGACCCGGAGCCCCATGCGCCTTCAACCCGCCCCGACCAACCGCAGACGGGCCACCGCCCCGGGCTACTACCCGGCCGTATTCGCCGAGTTCATGCTCCCCTACCGAGACCCCGGCCCTTTCGCCCGATGGCAACAACAGCACGACGGTCGCATCGCCACCATTGACCCCACGCCTTCGGGCAGCCTCATGGGCGGCGATCTGTTTCCCTACGGAGTACTGCCACGCCGCCTACTCGCCTGGATGGCTACCACCGCGGTCGCGACCGGATCACGTCATCTCAAGGCCGGAAGTTCGCGTTCCGAGTTCGCTCGGGCAATCGGCCAGGCTATCGACGGCCGCAGCCAGCACCGACTCGCTGACCAGCTCGCCCGTCTCGCTGGCGCGACCGTCCACATCCAGGACTCGACTGCCCGAGCAGACGGCACAGCCGTCAAGGGGACGACCTTCCCCATCGCTGAGCACTACACCTTCGACTCGACACGGCACGGCACCTGGGTAGCGAACGGAGACGACACCGAGATCGCCATCACGCTGTCCAGCGGCTTCTTCACCTCCATTACCAGCGCACCCGTACCCGTGGACCTGCACGTGCTCAAGCTGCTCGGCAGTTCACCTCTGCGCACCGACCTCTACCTGTGGTCGTGCCGAGAACGTCAACAACGCGACGACCTGCGATGGCACAGCACCTACCGCGAGTTCACCGAGACCTTCGGAAGCCGCTCCAGCCGAGAGCGACGCTTCCACGAGCAGCTGCGGGCCGCGGCTCGCGCCATCTCCCACCTGCACCCTGACGTCACCATCACCCCGGATGCGGACGGCCTCACGTTCCACTTCAGGCGACTTCGATGACGGCTGACGAGGCTGGCCACGCTCCCTTGCTGATCTTCGCCGTCGACAGAGAAAGCCGATATCTCACAAAGAACATCTGATCGGAGGAGCCATGATCAACTACATCGAGATCGCCAACCTCGGCCGTGTCGCTCAGGACGCCATCCACGAGCACCGGCTTCGCGGCGGACAAGTACCCGTTACCCGACTCGGACAGCCGACCGGCGCCCACCTGACTGTGGCACGACCCGACGCACCCGTGACGCTGCCTGAGGCGATGAAGCTGGCAGCGCGGCTGCTCGCCGCCTTCGACGACGTGAGGCCGGACGACATGACCGACATCTTCTACATCCACGCCCACAACGAGCTCACGCTCGCCTTGAGGGATCTACTGAACGCGCTTGGGGCGCGGTGAACGACTTCGCGGGACGATCCGTCGATGCATGACGCGTCGCTGACCGCATAGATGTCGGCAGGCAAGGGGACGCCTCAAGGCTAGGTTCGCGAAGCCCCACTAGGCTGCATGCATGTCGAATCTAACCGATCTAGTGAGTGGCGCGATTGGTTACTTTTGGACTGCTGTCGAAGACTTCGACACCCTCGATCTGGCGATGCCCGGACACGTGCACCTGTCCGCCGACGGAGAGCTCGTGCTCGACCTCCTTGACCCGCACGCCGACCCCTTTCGTGAGAATCCCCTCCCTCGCTCAGTGGCAGCTGCGACCTCAGCGGGCGGCGCGCTGTTCCTTGATGTGCATCACGGGCGTCTCGCCACCACGCACGGCGGCTACCGAGTCGCGACGCGCACTTACCGAACGCATGGCGTAGTGTCCGGCGCTCCCTTGCGGGATCTGCGGTCTGACGGCTTCCTCGACGTCTCCGCGTTCTTCCCTGGCATCGCTGGCTGGGCTGGCGTTGCCGGCTCCAGCACTTCGCCGTCCAAGGACGAGAAAGGCCGACTCAACTCACTGGCGATTACCGTGCAGGCGGCAGAACCGCAGAGCGAGGATCTCAGCAGAGGCCGGCGGCTCGAACTATCGACGCACTGGCAGGTAGACGGCCCAGCGGACCGCCGCACTGTCTATGCCCCGGTTGAGTTCAAGATCAGCGCGTCGCGCCCAGCAGACTGGACCGACCTGATCCCGCCCCTGCAGTCGATCCAGGGGCTTGTGAGCTTGGCCTACGACGGCCTCGTGGTCGCCGATGGTGGGCGGGTCACGATGGACTCTAAGAAGCCACCAATGGACAGTCCGACGTGGTGGACCGCCCGACTGATGCGACGCCCCGACGGGGCACGACCCCCGAGATCCATGACCGAGACCCCCAGCTTCAACCTGAGAACCATCGGGGGCCTCGCCGGACTGCGGCGGTGGATCGAACTCACCGACGCTCACCCGCGAGCCACAGGTCCCCTCGTGGCACGACACCGATACGGACTCCAGAACGTCGAGACCCGCTTGATGGAGATCGCGGCCGCCATCGAGTACTGGGTCTCGGCCCACCGCCGATCCGCTCAGTGGGCACAGAGTTCCCTGGGCCAGGGCAAGTTCGCTGCCAACCTAGCGGCGCGAGTGGGCGCTCCGTTCTCCGAGTTCGTCGGGGATTCGATGGCCTGGTCCCGCCGGTTCTGGAACACCAACAACCTGCTCAAGCACGAGCCCAACGGCCAGTACGACGCTTACGAGGTCGCCCTGCTCGCCGACACCGGCGCGATGCTCCTGCAGTCCGCCCTGCTGAACCGCATTGCACGCACGACCGCGCCGGCACGAGCGATCTTCGATAGCCATCGCCACCATCAGCTCGGCGAGGCGATTCGGGACCTCCTTGGGACATGACCAGCTCATCGCCGGGAGGATCGCCGCGAGATCGATCGACGAGCACCGTTCCTGCGACAGAGCATCTTGCTGGAGTCGGCAGGGGCGCGCCGGCGAGTGACGCGTTGGCATCGGCGCGCGGCGTGTGCGGACGACCCACACTTCGTTGCCAAGGGTGCCGACGACCGGCACGCTCAGCGGGCACTCTGTACCGAGTGCCCGGTGACGACCGACTGCCTGCGCGATGCGCTCCGGACTGAAGAACTCCGCGACGTCATCGCCGTCGAGATGCGTGCTGGCCTCACCGCCCGACAGCGAGACGACTTCCGCAGCGCCCGCCGTAAGACTCACGCCCTGTCGCCGGCTCCGCTGTACCCACCCGAGTTCACCAGGACGGACTTCATCGACGCCGTCGTCCAGGCGGTTGCGGAGGGCGCCGGGTACGCGGAAGGTGAAGGTTGAGGTATTCCAGGACTCGCGGAGTTGCTTGCCGCCCGGCGAGTGGGTTAACGAGTCCTACATGGCGGCCATGTCCTTCTCCCTTGCACGAAGCGTCCTGCAAGAGCCGCACCGATGGCCGCCTGACATCGTGCAGATGGCCAGTGACCTTCTGACAGTGCGCCTGGCGAAGAGGACGAGGCCGCTGCTCGAACTGGCAACGGCTGCGCACTGGTTCGACGAGTAGCGCAGCCCTGCCGCGCAAGGTCCGATGCTCCGACGGGTCGTTGCCGTCGGTGGTTCGCTGTACGCTCCGTGCCGTGCAGGAGCTGCTTGATGTGCATGTCGGAGCTCGGCCGCCTTCCTGGTGGGACGAGCGTGAGCGCCTTCAGGCGGCATTGGTTCCGGGTGATCGCGAGGAGCGGGAGCGCGTCGTCTCCGAAGGGCTCGACTGGGCCAGTGTCGGTCTGCGGCCGCGGTGGATTGGCGATGACACCAGCACTGCGATTGCCGCGATCGAGGCCAGCAACTTCGCGGATAAGGGTGCTGACGAGTGGCGTCGATTCCAGACAGGGGCCCACGCGCGCGGTGAGCGTGCCCTGTATATCTCTACGATAGGTCCGACGCCCGACGACGTCCCGTTCCGGTCGGTCTTCGGGCGAACCGAGCATGTGGAGATGCCGTACCTCGGCCCGCACTCGCGCAGCATCTGTGGCGACCCGATCCGCTTGGCGCGCCCACCGAGGTTGGCCGACGACCTCACGTCGACGGATCGCGATCTCGCGCTACGGATCCTCAACGAGCACTCCGAGGACGTCGAGTGGGTCGCCTTCAGGCCAAGGAGACCGCAAGAAGGCGGGTTCATCGGTACCTGGACGCCGTTGTTGATCACGCCGGACGCGAAGGTCGTGGCCGGAGTATGGAGAGACGCTGGCGCTTGTCCTGAGGGGCAGATCAACCACTACATGCTGCCGGCGCTTCCTTCGTACCTGCCGATCCTGCAGTGGCTCACTGAGCGTGCGGTCCCAGATCTCGTCCCCACCGCGGCTGCTCGCCTGCGCAAGTACGTCGACGCGAAACCCTGTCTTCAGACCGAGCTTGAGCGCGAGCTGACGTCCAGGATCGCGATCATCATGGAGCAGTACGGGAAGGAAAAGCTCGATCTCGAACAGCAGCTCGACGCTGCGCGCCGAGCGGCTCGGCTGGTGCGTGATCCGCTCCTGTTCGGCATGGGCGAGGCACTCGAGGATGCAGTCGCACGCGTACTGATCGACGCCGATGTTCGAGTGGTGAGGCTCGACGAGAAGTTCGGCACAGTGAGTGCTGACCTCCTCGCAGAGCGCGGCGGTCGCCGAATCCTGGTCGAGGTGAAGTCGGCGAGCGGGAACGCAAGTGAACGCCTCGTTGACGCACCGCTCAAGCACCTGCGGACCTGGCCTCAGGTGAAGCCGGACGTCCCGGTCGATGGCGCCGCGCTGATCGTCAATCACCAGCACAAGCGGCCTCCGGCCGAGCGTTCCTCTGCTGTTTACGAGAGGGAGGCGTTCGTCGACTCCCTCGAGGTCCCGGTAGTAGCGACGCTCCAACTCTTCGACGCATGGCGGCGGGCGGACTGGCCCGAGGTCCGTGCGCTGATCGGCTTCCCGTCAGAGCTGCCGACGACGTCGACCATCGCTCCGGAGTTCGCCGAACCGGGCACGGCGTCCCGTCGACCCTGGTGGCGCTTCGGCAAGACGACCGAATGACCGCCTAGAACGACTGGCGTCTACTCATTTGGCATGGCTCTATCCTCGTTCTCAAGGTCACGAGAGGCAAACAGACCCAGGGGTTCACCCGGTGACGCCGAGCGGTGCGCAGAAGCTGGCCTACGTCGGATCTCACCCGCGTCGCCCGCCGCTGTGCACCATCGACACAGATATCGTCCAGGTCGTGCCGTAGGCCGTGGGTCGTGCGCGTCGGTCAACAAACTGCGCGGGCGACCCGCCCGGCGTGGGAACAGTCGGAGCCGAACGAAGATGTGTGAGGACCTGTGCACCTGAAGCGAGTGACCGTCCGAGGGTTTCGAGCCGCTTCTGACTCGACCATGACCTGTGAGTTTCCAGGCCGGTTCAGCCTGGTGCTCGGGCCGAACGGCGCGGGAAAGACGACAATCAATGACGCGATCTACTGGGCACACACGCACCGGTTCCCACGACTTCAGGCTCCCGACGCCGCTGCTCTCGGAACGCTGCCACGATCGATCGACGTCAGTTACTCGATGGAGGAGAATCCCGCAGGAGAAGGAGCCCTCGGGCAAGCGCTCAAGCGCCGTGGTCTCGGTGCCCCCACGTGGTCTCGTGGGCTGGAGCGATCACTGGGTCGAGTCCGCGCCGCCACCATTGACTCGCGCCCGCAAGGACTCGACCAACTTCGACTCGTTTACCTACCGGCACTGCGGAACCCGGTCGACGATCTATCACGACGGGAGTCCCGTGTCCTACTTGAGCTGCTGCGCGCGGAGCAGCTCCGTGACCCTTCCGGTGGCGGGTTCGCGAGCGTGCGAAACCAGGCAGAGTCCCTGCTTAGCTCCTTGACGAAGGAGAAGCTCATCGCCGACGTCGAAGGCCGGATCGCCCAGGCCCTGCGCACGCTCACCGGTGGGGTCCGCGAACATCACGCGTTCATCGGAACACAGCGCGTCGACGATGCATACCTGGCGAGGGTCCTCGAGATTCTGCTCGGGGTGATGCCTGACCCTCGCGACGCCGTCAGGCTCGAAGCGGCAAGCCTCGGATACGTAAACCTGCTTCACATCGCGGTGACACTTGCGGGCATCCCGGATCCTTCGTCGACACCCCTTGCCTCATCGCCGTCAGCGCCGGAAGTGCTAGATGCGGCCAGTTCGGGGGATCTCGACCCCGATGACGTGGATGCATTGGACGGAGAATCCGCGGAAGGGGCGCGCCGGCGCATCGCTGAAGCTGACCTTGATGCCGAGCTCGAGCAGGACACCTTCTTCCCTGACACCTTCCACGCGACGGTCCTCATTGAGGAGCCTGAAGCACATCTCCACCCGCAGCTCCAGCAGGGGCTGATCCGCTATCTGCGACAGACCGCGATGACTCGCCCAGATCTCCAAGTGATCGTCTCGACACACGCAAGCGACCTGATTTCTGCCTGCCGTCCAGAGGACCTTGTCATCGTCCGACGCGACGTCGACGGGACTCCGGTCAGCCGCGCAATCGCAAGCATCCCGTGGCCTCCATCCCAGGCGAAGAAGATCCATCGGATGACACGCCTACATCTGGATGCCAGCCGGTCCAGCGCGCTTTTTGCTGAACGAGTCGTCCTCGTGGAGGGCATCACGGAGGCAGCACTCCTGCGTGAGGTGGGCAGGGCGTGGGCGATGGCCGACGCCACCCGTGGCGCCAGCCGTCTCGCCTTCGTTGATGCGTTGTCTATAGTCCCCTTGGGAAACCGTGTGGGCGACTGGCCGGTAAGGCTGCTGGCTACGCCCGGCCACGAGTTGGTCAGTCAGGTGGCTGTCCTCTCAGACACCGATCTCAGACCGGCGCAGCCGGGTGACTCCATGCCGGCTGCGACGCCTCCGCCCTGGCATAGCGACTTTGCTGATCCGACTACGTTCCAGGTCTTCTGGTCTCAGCCAACGCTGGAGCCGACGCTCGTGCCCGGCAACGAAACACTCATCGACAAGGCATTAACTGCGATCGGCCGCCCCCTCCCGACCACGACTGACGAGAGCGTCGATCAACTATTTCACACACAACCGGGTAAGGGTGACAAGGCGGAGTTCGCGCTCGAGCTTGCCGCCGCGATCCAGGACCGACCGGACCAGTTCGTCGTTCCCACACACCTCAAGGCGATGTTCGATTGGCTGTTCAGGGGCCAACTCGGAGCGGATACCGAGGTTGTGGACGATGACGAGCCACCAGCCTGACGATGGGAACTGTCCTGACCGATCGACAGATCGTCGCTGCCGCCTCTGAACATCGCCTCGTCAACATTGTTTCTGCCCCAGGGTCAGGAAAGACAACGATTGCTGCCGAACGCGTCGGGTACCTGCGACACGCGCGAGTTGATCGGCAACGGGGCGTACTAGCCCTGAGCTTCACGCGATCGGCCGTCGGGGAACTGCGACAGCGCATCATCGGGCGATGGGGTTCGCGCGCGGGTGCCCTGCCGAGCCTCATAACGACATTCGACGACCTCCACGTCAGAGCCCTTCACCACCTGCTACGGAAGCGCATGCTCAAGTGGCCCGGAGGGTTGGTCGAACTCGAGGTCCTTGACACCTACCAAGGAGTCAAGGGCTACCGGTGGCTGCTCGCAGGAAGCTACCGGCGACACGCTGCACTGGACGCGTCAGGACTCGTCACCAGCAAGTCGACCCGCATTGGGAAGCCACAGTCAGGGATCGGCTCCGCGGCAGACCACCGCGCCGTACTCGAGGCTGGACGGGTCAGCCACGAAGACGTACGGCACATCCTCCTCGAAGCCCTCGCACTCGACGGCGTGAAAGATGAACTCAAGTCCTGGCTTGCCGCTTCGTTCTCGGCAATGGTGATCGACGAGGTCTACGACGCTGACCGGCTCGACCTATCAGTCGCCTGCCTCGCAGCGGAAGAGGGCCTCGACGTCACCCTGGTGGGCGATCCGTGGCAGGCGCTCTACGAGTGGCGCGGCGCCACACCCGAGAAGGTCGCCCTCGTGCTCGACGCCTTCCCGTTCGCGGCATACGAGCAGCCGGAGTCATTCCGCTTCACGGGCGACCAGATGCCGGGTCTCGCCTCCGCACTACGGGACGGCCAAGGGGTCCAGGTTCCAACAACGACAAGCGGTCTCGTCGACGTGGCTATCGGGCGCCACTGGGCCCGGCTGTGGACCGTCGGGGACAACGTCCTGCCCCTCGCGTTTCGGACCGTTCAGAACGCAACAGACGCGATGCTAAACCTCCTCCTCGACGAAGTCACCAAAGCCAATTTGGGACGACCGTCGTTCGGGAAGCAGGCGGCGTACACGGTCTTGCGGGTCGACCCCGAGATGGCGGAGCAAACGAAGCAGGAGTTCCTTCTCCCTGTGCTGTCAACGCTCAGGGAAGGAGCCGATGCACACGACGTGCTGGAGTTGCTCCGCACAGTTGCGCTCGAAGTTGGCGCCGGCCGACGCCCGAGCAGGCTGGGCGAAGCGAACGAACGCGAACGTGCCGCTGACATCGACCGACTCCGCACGCGGTTGGGACGTGACGCCTTGATTCCGGGACTGACGGTTCATCAAGCCAAGGGGTGCGAGTGGGATCGCGTGGGCGTCGCGCTCACTGCAGCGGAAGAGGGAATCCTCTCGCAGGGACTGCGTCCGCTCGAACAGGAACACTGCGTGCTCTACGTGGCGTTGACTCGCGCCCGTCGCTATTGCGGAGCCCTCAGGCCGTCAGACCAGCTCGGTGTTTAGCGACCGTCGATGGGCTCGGCGAAGGGGATGCAACCTACTCTGGCGACCGGCACTTCTTTTGTCAGTTTGCAGCCTTGATTGGTCGATCCTCGTCCTACTTAAAGGGAAGCAGATGAGTAGAAGCCTGGAAGTTGCGGCGCTCGTGCGGGCGTCGTCCTCGCGCGACCTGTTGCGGGCTCTTCGCGGATGAGGGGGGTCCCCGGTGACACGCCGGGCGTGGTGATGACGTCGGGGTAGGG